>JASJPM010000017.1:0-126136 GCA_031426695.1 Caulobacter sp. | reverse complement strand
CCGCCCGCCACCACACCTTCTTCGAGATGCTGGGCAATTTCAGCTTCGGCGACTACTTCAAGGACCAGGCGATCGAGCACGCCTGGACCCTGCTGACCCGCGACTTCGGTCTGCCCAAGGACAAGCTGCTGGTCACCGTCTACCATACCGATGACGAGGCCGCCGCGCTCTGGACGAAGATCGCCGGCCTCTCCGACGACCGGATCATCCGCATCCCGACCAGCGACAACTTCTGGTCCATGGGCGACACCGGCCCCTGCGGCCCCTGTTCGGAGATCTTCTTCGACCATGGCGACAAGATCGCCGGCGGCCCTCCGGGCAGCCCGGACGAGGACGGCGACCGGTTCATCGAGATCTGGAACCTGGTCTTCATGCAGTTCGAGCAGCACGCCGACGGCACGCGCACGAACCTGCCCAAGCCCTCGATCGACACCGGCATGGGGCTGGAGCGCATCGCCGCGGTGCTGCAGGGCCAGCACGACAACTATGACGTCGACCTGTTCCGCACCCTGATCGCGGCCAGCGAGGCCGAGACCGGCGTCAAGGCCGTCGGCGACCGGGCGCCGTCGCACCGGGTCATCGCCGACCACCTGCGCACCTCGGCCTTCCTGATCGCCGACGGCGTGACGCCGTCCAACGAGGGCCGCGGCTATGTGCTGCGCCGGATCATGCGCCGGGCCATGCGCCACGCCCATCTGCTGGGCGCCGCCGACCCCCTGATGCACCGCCTCGTGCCCACGCTCGTGGGCGAGATGGGCGCCGCCTATCCGGAGCTGAAGCGCGCGCAGGCCTCGATCGTCGAGACCCTGCGCCAGGAGGAGGAGCGCTTCCGCACGACGCTGGGCCGCGGCATGGGTCTGCTGGACGAAGCCACCGAAGGCCTGGCCGCCGGCGCGGTGCTGAGCGGCGATGTCGCCTTCAAGCTCTATGACACCTACGGCTTCCCGCTCGACCTGACCCAGGACGCGGTGCGGGCCAAGGGGCTGACGGTCGACACCGACGGCTTCGACGCGGCCATGGAGAAGCAACGCGAGATGGCGCGCGCCAACTGGTCGGGCTCGGGCCAGCAGGCCTCGGCCACCGCCTGGTTCCCGATCCGCGAGCGGGTCGGCGCCACCACCTTCACCGGCTACGACGGCGTCGACGCGACCGGCGCCTTGGTCGCCCTGCTGGTCGACGGCGTCGAGGCGCCGGCGGCCGCCAGCGGCCAGACCGTCCAGGCGGTGTTCGACGTCACCCCCTTCTACGCAGAGAGCGGCGGCCAGGCCGGCGATGTCGGCGTTGTCGAATGGGACGGCGGTTCGGCCCGGGTGCTCGACACCCAGAAGCAGGCCGGCGACCTCTTCGTCCACACCCTGGAGATCTTGGCCGGATCGTTGAAAATCGGCGACCGCGCCGCGCTGCATGTCGATCCCGAGCGGCGCCTGACCACCCGCTCCAACCACTCGGCCGCGCACCTGGTGCACGCCGCCCTGCACCATGTGCTGGGCGCCCACGTCGCCCAGAAGGGCCAGATGGTCGACGGCGAGCGCATGCGCTTCGACTTCAGCCACGGCGGCCCCCTGACCGCCGACGAGCTCGAGCGGATTGAGGCGCAGGTCAATGCGGTGATCCGCCAGAACCTGCCGGCCGAAACGAAGCTGATGAAACCGCAGGAAGCCATCGAGGCCGGCGCCGTGGCGCTGTTCGGCGAGAAGTACGGCGACGAGGTCCGCGTGCTGACGCTGGGCCGGTCGCTAACCGACGAGGACAAGGCCTATTCGGTCGAGCTGTGCGGCGGCACCCATGTCGGCCGCACCGGCGACATCGCGCTGTTCAAGATCGTGTCCGAGAGCGGCATCGCCGCCGGCATCCGCCGCATCGAGGCCCTGACCGGCGAGGCGGCCCGCCGCTTCCTGCTCGACCAGGCCGGCGTGGCGAAGGATCTGGCCGACCGCTTCAAGGTTCCGGTGGCCGAGGTGGCCGCGCGCGTCGAGGCGCTCGACGCCCAGCGCCGGACGCTCGAGAAGCAGCTGGCCGAGGCGAAGAAGGCCCTGGCGCTGGGCGGTGGCGGCGCGGCCCAGGCCGGCCCCGAGCAGATCGGCGACGTGGCCTTCATCGGCCGGGTCATGGACGGCGTCGGCGGCAAGGACCTGCGCGGCCTGATCGAGGAGTTCCGCAAGCAGGCCGGCGTGGTGGCGCTGGTCGGAACGAGCGAGGGCAAGGCCGCCGTGGCCGTGGCCGTGGCCCCCGACCTGGTCGGCCGCTTCAGCGCCGCCGAGCTGGCCAAGGCCGCCGTGATCGCCATGGGCGGCCAGGGCGCCGGCGGCAAGCCGGACTTCGCCCAGGGCGGCGCGCCCGACGACAGCAAGGCCCCCGAGGGCGTCGCCGCCGTGAAGGCGCTGCTGGGCTAAAGCCCGTCCGGATCGGGCGAGGCCCGCTGACCCGGAGCGGCAGGCTCCGGCGTCAGAGCGCGTTTGGGGGATCGGGCCGCCCCAGGTCCGCCTCAGTCGCGCCGGGGTCCGTACTCCGCCGCCAGCATCGCCGCGTAGCCGTCGATCGCGTCAGCCTGATCGGGCGCGACCAGCCGAAGCACCTCGACCGAGAAGCTGCCCGGCGCGGAGCCCGGTGCGGTGACCACGCCGTTGTCCCGCACCGCCCGGGGCGTCTCGACGTAGCGATCGACGCCGGCGTAGCTCTCGGCGTGGGATGTGAGGAAATCACGACTGTTGCTGGTGTGGGCCCTGCCGTCGAGCAGCCCGGCCCGGGCAGCCGCCAGGGTCCCGGCGCAGATCGCGCCGATCGGCTTTCCGGCGGCGCTCGCGCGCCGCAGCAGGTCGACGACCTCGGGGTTGGTTTCGTCGCGCCAGCGTTCGCTGCCGATCACCAGCAGCACGTCCAGCTCCTCCGGCCTGACCTCCGTGAAGGCCAGGTCAGCGGCCGCCCGAACGCCGCCGATCGAGGTCGCTTCGACGCTGTCCGGCGTGGCGATCCGGACGGTGAAGCCGAAGTACTCGCGCAGCGCCGCCAGGACGAACCCGGCCTCCCAGTCGGCCCAGCCATGATGGAACAGGGCGGTACAGCGCTTCATGGATGGCTCCCGAGGTTGATTTTCGTCGACCGGACATAGCCGGCGGCCGTGCCGGAATCCGTCAGCAGCCGGCGGCGACCATCACCATCGTCCCGATGGCCGCCTCCGGGCGAGCCGGGACCGCTGACGATCACCCGGGCCGGTAGAAGGCCGACAGCTTGTTGCCGGTCGGATCCCGGACATAGGCCAGATAGTAGCCCTCGCCGTAGGTCTCGCGCGGTCCGGGCGGCCCCTCGCAGGCGCCGCCGCTGGCCAGGGCCGCCGCGTGGAAGGCGTCGACCTGGGCCGGGCTGTCGGCATGCAGCCCGACCATGATGCCGTTGCCGGGGCGCGCGACCTCCTCGTTGAACGGCGAGCAGATCAGGACCGTCCCGTGGTCGTCTCCCTCCGGACCGTAGCCGGCCCAGGTTCCCTGCTGCCAGACGCGCCGGTTTCCCAGCGCCCCGAGCACGGCGTCATAGAAGGCGACAGCCTGGTCGATGTCGTTGGCGCCGATGGTGACGTAGCTGACCATGGCCTTCATGCGGAGGCTCCCTGGCTGGCGGTGCAGACGATCGCCAGCTTGTTGCCGGTCGGATCGCGCAGATAGGCGGCGTACCAGTCGGGGGTGTACTGCGGACGCGGCCCCGGAGCGCCCTCGTCCGTCGCGCCGGCCGCCATGGCGGCGGCGTGGAAGGCGTCAACCTCGGCATGGGTGTCGGCGCCGAAGGCCAGCATCGTTCCGTTGCCGAACGAGGCGGCGCTGCCGTCGAACGGGCTGCACAGCCAGACCGTCTGTCCTGATCCGTCGCCGCCGGGACCGTAGCCCGCGTAGGCGCCATGCACCGCGAACCGCGACCAGCCGATCGCGGCCAGCACGCGGTCATAGAAGGCCAGAGCGGCGTCGAAATCCTTCGCGCCCAGGGTGATGTAGCTGATGCCGACCGCCATCGGGTCCTCCTGTTTACGGAGACCGACGCTATGTCACATTCCGGAACAAATCAAGAACACTATCGCGCCCGGGGGCGCGCTAGCGTTCGTCGGGCGGCAGCTGGATGTGCGTCAGCTTCCAGGCGAACAGCGCCCGCCGCTCGAAGGTGAAGGTCGTCACCTTCTCCGGCTGGCCGGCGCGCTTGATCGCGATCCGCGTCCGATCAACGCCGAAGTACGCGTAGGTCGGATGCGGGCCGTTGATCACCTTTTCGACGCGGTCGCTGAAGGTCGGCTTCACCCGCGCAACCGCCGGAGCCTCGCCGGGACGATAGCCGCGGCTCAGCGCCGACAGGCCCTCCAGCGTCAGGTAACGATCCACCTTGGGCGGCGGCGGCGCCATCGGCTCGATCGCCTTCCGCAGCGCGCCAAGCGGGTCGGTCCAGATCGACGGCGCCTCCGCCGAGACCGGCGCCTGCGGCGGGGCCAGCTGGCTGGACAGGCTTTTGCGAACCGCCGGGAAGTCGACGAGATCGGCCGTCGCCTGGATGTCCTCGGCGGCGGTCGCGTCCTGCAGCGCCCGGAACGCCAGCCACGGCGCCGCGGCGAAAGCCAGGGCGAAGGCCAGGACGGAAACCAGGAAGATCTTGAAGAGGTCGAGACGCATCGGACCTGCCCGTTAACGGTGTGAAGGCATCAAGACCGGAAGGCGTTCCCGGGTGCAAGGCTTCTCGCGTCGTGGGCGCATCGGGTCCTTTACCCGAATTGTCGCGGCGTCCTGACGCAGGGCCGGGAAACTCCGCCTTAAGCGGGACCGGCGACAGTGCAGACTCCTCAGGGAGAACTGTCTTGACCATCGATCCCCGCCGACTTCTGGGTCTGGCCTTCGCGAGCGCCGACCTGCTTGTCGAGATCGGCGCCGACGAGCGCGTCTCCCTGATGCTCGGCGCGGGACAGTCAGTGCTCGGCGCGGGCGTTGGCGACCCGGTCGGCAAGGACTGGCGCACGCTGATTCACGACGATGACCAGGCGCTGGTCGAGGCCATGATCATCTGCGTCGCCGACGGCGTCCGCCGGGCCTACGCGCCGGTGCGCCTGGCCGGCGCCGAGCGCGCCGTCTCGCTGAGCGCCCGGGGCATGCCGCAGAACGAGGGCCGCGTTTCCTGCGCGCTCACCGCCTGCCCGATGCCGCCCCTGCCCGAAACGGCGGACGGCCTGCATCGGCGGACGGACTTCGAGCAACTGGCCAGGGACCTGACCGAGGCCGCCCGCGCGACCGGCGCGCAACTGGAACTGGCCATGATCGATCTGGCGGGTCTGGACGCCGCCGATCCGGAGCTGGCGCGCCGCGCCGCCGGAGCCCTGAGGCTGGAATCCGAGGGCGGAGCAGCCGCCGCCCGCCTGTCGCCCGACCGCTTCGCGCTACTGCGCCGCCAGGGGGAGGATGCGGCATCGCTGGTTCGTCGGCTCACGCGGGCCATCGTCCGCGACGGGGACCACGGCGAGATCGGCGTGGCCGCCCATACGGTGTCCCTGGACGGAACCTCGCCGGCGCGCCTGGGCCGGGCGCTCGGCCTGGCGCTGGACGACTTCATCGCCGATGGCCTCAAGGACACCGCGCCGGGCACCCTGGCGGAGGCGATGAACCGCTCGGTCCGCCGCACCCTGGCCCGGGCCGGCGAACTCGGCGCGGCGGTGAGCCAGCGCCGCTTCACCCTGGCCTTCCAGCCCGTGGTGTCTCTGGCCGACGGCGCCTTGCACCATCACGAGGTGCTGGTGCGCTTCGAGAACGCCCACAGCCCGTTCGCCCTGGTGCGCATGGCCGAGGAATTCGACCTGATCGAGGAACTGGACCAAGCCGTCGTCGAACAGACCGTGCGCCGGCTGAAGGCCGACCGCGGCGGCGCCGAACGCCTGGCGGTGAACGTGTCCGGCCTGACCATCACCAGCCCCCGCTTCGTGGCCGAGGTCGAGTCGCTGATCCGCAAGGATGACCGACTGCGCGGCCGGCTGTTGTTCGAGATCACCGAAAGCGCGGCCATCGACGATCTGACGGTCGCCGATCGGCACATCCAGCGCCTGCGGGCGCTGGGATCCATGGTCTGCCTGGACGACTTTGGCGCGGGCGCCGCGTCGCTGACCTACCTGCAGCGGCTGTCGGTCGACATCGTCAAGATCGATGGCCGCTACGTCCGCGAGCTGGTG
This sequence comes from Caulobacter sp., assembly GCA_031426695.1. GTDB lineage: Bacteria > Pseudomonadota > Alphaproteobacteria > Caulobacterales > Caulobacteraceae > Caulobacter. Next base: position 119,952 of record JASJPM010000017.1, on the reverse strand, counting down.
GCCGGCGGCCGCGACGCGGCCGTGGTCTCCCACGTGGTCAACCTGTGCCGCGATCTGGATGTGCGGACAGTGGCGGAGATGGTCGAGACGCCGGAGGTCGAGGCCGCAGTCCGCGCGGCAGGCGTCGACTTCGGTCAGGGATGGTACTACGGCCGCCCGTCCGACCGGCCCGAGGCGCCGGAGCGGCGCGCGGCGGCCGTTCCGGCGACCTCCTCGCCGGTGGCCGCGCGGCGGACCGGAACCCGCGACGCCTGGCAGTAAGGGACGCGGCGGCCTGCCGCCGAGTCCCTGCCCGCGCTACTTCGCGCCGGCGATGTAGCCGTCGATGACCTTCTCGAGCACCGTCAGCGGCACGCCGCCCGACAGCAGGCCCACGTCGTGGAACTTGCGGATGTCGAACTTGCGGCCCAACGCCTTGCGGGCCTTGGCGCGCAGACGCATCCACTCGATCTTGCCGACCATGTAGCTACAGGCCTGACCGGGCCACACGACGTAGCGTTCGATCTCGGTGATGGCCGAGGCTTCCTGGTCGCCGATCGTGTCGACGTAGTATTTCACCGCCTGCTCGCGGCTCCATTTCTTGTCGTGCATGCCGCTGTCGACGACGAGGCGGACGGCCCGGAACATGGCGTCGTGGACCATGCCGATCTGGCCCACCACGTCGTCCTCGTACATGCCCATCTCGACGGCCAGCTCCTCGGCGTAGAGAGCCCAGCCCTCGCTGTAGCCCGAGAAGCCGATCATCTTGCGGATCAGCGGCAGGTCCCCGGCTTCGTTGTTCAGCGCCAACTGCAGGTGGTGGCCCGGGATCGCTTCGTGGAAGGTCAGGGTGGGCAGGGTGAACCGCGGCTGCTCGGCGCTGTCCCGCAGGTTGATCCAGTAGATGCCTGGCCGCGAGCCATCGAGCGTGGGGGAGTTGTAGTAGCCGCCCGGGGCGCCGGCCTCGATGGCCTTGGGCACGCGGCGGATCTCCAGCGGGGCCTTCGGGAGCTGGCCGAAGTACTTCGGCAGCTTGGGCATGATCTCGGCGACCTTCTTGTTCAGGTCCTTGATCAGCTCGACCTTGCCTTCGTCCGTGTTCGGATAATGTTGCTTCGGGTCGGCGTACATCTGGCGGAAACGCTCGCCGACGGTGCCGGAGGTGTAGCCGGCCTTGCGCATCAGCTTGTCGGCCTGGGCGCCCAGGCTGGCGACCATGTCGAGGCCGGTCTGGTGGACCTCGGCGGGCGTGATCCTGGAGGTCGTGTAGCTCTCCAGCGCCGTGCGGTAATATTCCTCGCCCTTGGGCAGGCGCCAGACGCCGGCGTCATGCACGGCCTTGGCGCGCCACTCCGTCAGCAGCGCGGCCTGGCGTTCGAGCGCCGGGCGGACCTTCTCGGCGTACAGCTTGGCAGCCTCACCGGCGTAGTCGCCCTCGATGCCCTTTTCCTTGGTCCGACGGGCCACCGACGTCACCAGCGGGGCGGCGTCCGGGGCCACGCCCAGCATGGCCTTGAACTGGACCAGGGCCTTGTCGATGGTGAAGTCGGCCGGGATAACGCCCAGGCTGGCGTCGCGACGGCCGACCTCGACCTCCTGGTCGAGCACACGGCCGAACGCTTCCATCCGGGCCATGTAGGCGTCGGCGTCGGCCTTGGTTTCGATCACGTGCTGGCTGTCGAGGAAGTCGGGCAGTTGCTGGTACGACCCGGTCAGCTGGCTGATCACATAGGGCGCGCCGCCGTAAGCGCCGTTGTAGTCGAACTTGCGGGTGAACTCGTCGCCGATGGCGAGCACGAACTCGACCGTGTCGTAGTTCACCGCATCCAGCCCGGCCAGCTTGCTGCGATCAACCTTGCGCAGGTCGGCCAGGGCCTGGGCCCCCTGCTCGCCGTTCTCCTTGAGGGCGATGAGCGAGAAGTCCGACAGTGCCGACTTGGTCCAGGCCCGGTCGCCCTTGTCGACGCCCAAGCTGGTCGCTGTCTCCGGCGAGCGGCGCAACTGGCGATCGACCAGAAGGTCGAACAGGGCGTTCTGCTTGGCGACCTCGGCCGGATCGCTGGTCAGCGAGGCGGCGAAGGCGCCCTTCGGCGCCGAAGCGGCGGCCATGGCGGCGGCGGCGGAAGCAGCAAACAGGAACTCGCGGCGATTTTGCATGGGGAAGCCCTCCCGGGGATTGGCGTTTGGCCAGATGGGTAGGCCACCGGGGCCGAGGCGCGCAGTTAATTCCGCGTAATGGCCCCCGACCGCCGCCCGAACGCCTCAGGCGGCCGCGGCGGCCTGGAGCTGCTGCTTGACCCGCTCGGCGAGCGTCTTGATGTCCAGCGGCTTGGGCAGGAAGGTGACGCCCGTCTCGCCCTCCAGCAGGTCGGAGAACTCCGCCTCGGCATAGCCGCTGATGAACATCACCGGCGCATCGCCCAGGTGGTGACGCGCCTTCTTCAGAAGCGTCGGGCCATCCATGCCGGGCATCATCACGTCGCTGATCAGCAGGTCGATCTTGCCGGCATACTGTTCGCAGAGGACAAGCGCCTCGTCGCCGTCACCGGCCTCGAGGACCTCGTAACCCCGCTTGCGCAGCAGGCTGGCGGCGATGCCGCGCACCGCCTCCTCGTCCTCGACGAACAGGATACGGCCGACGCCAGACAGGTCCCGCGCCGCGCGCGGCCGAGCCAGGGTGGCCACCGGCGCGACCGGCGCCTTCACCGCCGCCGCGGCCTGGATCGGCAGGAAGATGCGGAAGGTGGCGCCTTCGCCCGGCGGGCTCTCCACGTGAATCCAGCCGTCCGACTGTTTGACGATGCCGTAGACCTGCGCCAGGCCCAGGCCCGTGCCCTCGCCCACCGGCTTGGTGGTGAAGAACGGGTCGAAGATCTTGCTCAGCACGTCGGCGGGGATGCCGGGGCCGTCATCACGAACCTCGATCATCGCCATGTCGCCCACCGGCACGCCGGCGTAACCCAGCCCAGCGGCTTCGGAACCGGTGACCCTGGCCGTCCGAAGCCGGATCTGGCCTCCGCCCTTGGCGGCGATCAGGGCGTCCTGCGCGTTCAGCGTCAGGTTCATCACCGCGATCTCGAGCTGGCCCTTGTCGACCTTCACGAGCGGCAGGTTACGGCCGTAGTCGGTATCCAGCTTGACGTTCTCGCGCAGCAGCCGGCGCAGCAGCACCTCGAAGTCGCTGATCGTCTCGCCCAGGTCGAGGATCTCGCGCTGCAGGGTCTCCTGGCGGCTGTAGGTCTTCAGCTTGCGCACCAGGTCGGCGGCGCGCGCGGCCGTGCCCTTGATCGACGACAGGTCGCCGTAGCTGGGATCGCCCAGCGGGTGGCGCTCCAGAAGCTCGTCCAGGCGCAGCTGGATCGCGGTCAGCAGGTTGTTGAAGTCGTGGGCGATGCCGGCGGCAAGCTGGCCGATGGCCTGCATCTTCTGGCTCTGGGCCAGCTGCAGCTCGATCTGCTTCTGCTCGGTGACGTCAACCAAATAGGCGGTGAGGCGATCCTCGACGCGCGCCAGGTAGAGATGGGCGATGCGGGACGGATCGTGGGCCAGGCGGACCTCGATCGGGCCCGACCGTCCCTCCGCCGCGCCCAGGCCCGCGTCGATGCGCGAAGCCGGGTCGATCAGGTCGCCGAAGGTCGCGCCGGCGACGGCCTTGTCGGAGGTCATCTCCGCGAGTGCGGGGTTGGCCTCGACGATGCGGGCGCCGAACACCTCTTCGCCCTCCAGCATGGCCGCCCCGAACGGCGAGGCGGCGGCAAGGGGATCAAGACCCATCGGACCGCGCGACCGGTGCGGCGGCGCGGCGGCGGGGATTGTCGCCGCTGCTTCCGCTGCGGTCAGGCGCAGCGGCTCATGGCCGGCGGTATCGAGTCTGAGCAGGAAACGGCCCGACCCCACCAGCGCGACCGTCACCGGCCACGTCTCGAGCGCGACCTTCATCGACGCCCGGGCGATGTCGCCCTTGCGGGCCTTGGCGAGCGCGGCGAACAGACCTGGGGCGACATGTCCGTTGCGGGGCAGCCGGCGCATCCCCCCGAACGCGGCGCGCCAGGGCGCGTTTGCGGCCAGGATGCGCCCGTCGGCGCCGGCCATCGCCGCCGCTTCGGGCAGAGCCTCGATGAAGGTTTCCGCGCCTTCGTCTTCGATCTCGATGGGAGCGACCGTTCCACGGAACGCCATCAGGCCCAGCAGGGCGACACCGGCCAGGCCCACGAGCAGCAGCAATCCGGCGAGCGTGTCGGGTCCGGCGCGCCACGCGGGCGCGCTTCCGAAGGCGATGGCGAGCAGAAACAGTCCCCCCGCCGCCCAGACGAGCGGGTCGAAGCGCCGCTCAGGCGGCTCGGTCGGCGCAGGTTCCGCCATCAGCTCAGCCGGGGTTCCGGGCGAATCACGCATGGATGGTACTCGCTAAAGCGGTCTGGCGCGCGGTGCGCCCGCGCGCCGCTGGGCGGCGCTCATGACAAAGCCGATGATCTTGGCCACCGCCTCGAAGTGGGCTTCGGGAATCTGCTGGTCGACATCGACGGCGGCGTACAGGGCGCGGGCCAGCGGCGGGTCCTCGATGACCGCCACGCCGCTGTCCTCGGCCAGGGCCCGGATGCGCAGGGCGAGATCGTCGACGCCCTTGGCGACACACTCCGGCGCGGCGGTCTGGCCCGCCTCGTAGCGCAGCGCCACGGCGTAGTGGGTCGGGTTCATGATCACGACGGTGGCGTTGGGCACGTTCTGCATCATGCGGCGACGCGAGCGCTCGGCCCGGATCTGCTTCTGCTTGGCCTTCACGTGCGGATCGCCGTCCGACTGCTTGTACTCTTCTTTCAGCTCCTCGCGGGACATGCGCATGCGCTGGGTGAATCGCTGCCGCTGCCAGAACCAGTCGAGCCCCGCCGTGAGGGCGAGGAATGTCATCACTGCATAGAACAGGGCGCGGATCAGGTCTGCGCTCAGCGGCAGCATCGCGGCCGGCTCCATGCTGGCCAGCGCACTGAGGTCGGCGGCCCGGGGCTTGAGGACGAGCCAGGCCACCCAGCCGGTGACCGCGATCTTCAGCACCGACTTTAGGAACTGCACCAGCCCCTCGACCCCGAAGATGCGCTTGAAGCCCTCCAGCGGCGAGATCTTCTTGGCTTCGGGCTTGAGCTTCTCGCCGGTCAGCATGAAGCCGGTCTGCGCCAGATAGCCGATGCCCCCGGCGACGCCGGCGCCGGCCAGGACTGTGACCGTCAGCGGCGCGGCGGCCAGGCCGGCCTGGACAACGACCTGCATGGCGCCCTGACCCGACAGCTCGATCTCGTCGGGATGGGCGACGAAGGGCAGCAGCTGCATCGCCATGTCACGCAGGAACCAGCCGCCGCCAATGGCCATCACCCCGAACGCGCCGGCGAGTGAGGCCAGTTGCGGGATGTCCATGGACTTGGCGACGTCGCCCTTCTTGCGGGCGTCGGCGAGCTTCTTGGGTGTCGGCTCTTCTGTCTTGGAGGCGGATTCGTCGGCCATCTAGCTGAACGCCCCCAGCACGTCGCGGAAGCGGTCGGTCCAGACCATGCCGATGGTCCCGAGACTGAGGGCGAAGATCGACAGGCCGAAGATCACGGCCAGGGGCGAGGCGACGAAGAAGATCTGGAACTGCGGCATCACCCGCCCGACCAGACCGGTGGCGATGTTGAACACGATGGAGAACACCACCACCGGCGCCGCCAGCTGCAATCCCAGGGCGAAGGAACCGGCGAACGTCTGGACCGCCAGCGTCGCCGCGTCGCCGATCGGCGGCGTGCGGCTGAACGGAAACAGGTCGAAGGAGTTGACCATCGCCGCGAAGAACAGGTGATGCAGGTCCGTCGTCATCACCAGGGTGACGCCGATCAGGTTCAGGAAGGTCGACAGCGTCGCGCTCGGCTGGGCCTGGCTGGGGTTGGCGGTCTGGGCGAAGCCCAGGGTGGTCTGGATCGCCACCACCTCGCCGGCGACGGCCAGGGCGCTGAGCGTCATGCGCAGCACCGCGCCGATCATCAGGCCGATCAGGGTCTCGCGGATCACTTCGGCGGCGACGCCGCTGACGGCGGCCGGCACGACGACCTGGGGCGCGACGAGCGGCGTCAGGATCATCGACATCAACAGCGCGAAGGACAGGCGAATGCGCGGCGGCACGCTGGCGTCGCCCAGGCCCGGCACCAGCATGACCATGGCCCCGACTCGCGCGAAGACGAGACCGGCGGCGTAGACCTGGGCTGCGGTGGCGTAGGCCTCCACCCCGCCCTCACATGGCCGAGATGCGGGCGGCGATCTGGTTCATGAACCCGCCCATCAGGGCGCCCATGAGCGGCAGGAAGACCAGCAGGGCGATGAAGATCGCGACGATCTTCGGAGCATAGACCAGCGTGGCTTCCTGAATCTGGGTCAACGCCTGGACCAGGCCGATGCCGACGCCGACGATCAGGCCGACGATCAGGACCGGGGCCGACAGCTGCAGCGTCAGCCAGATGGCGTCACGGCCGATGTCGAGCACTTCGGCACCGTTCATGGGAAAGCCTCACGGGGAATCGCGGAGAACACCCTGCTAACTCGCCCGAACATGGTTAATGCCGGTTTACGAACCGCCCGCCCGGGACAAGTCTGGCGCATGATCGACCCCGCCCTGCTGACCCTCATCGACACGCTCGCCGCCCGCCGCGAGGGGCCGGCGCTGATCGGGATCGCCGGGGCGCAAGGGTCGGGAAAGACGACTCTGGCCAGGGCGGCGGCGGACCGGTTGGGCGGCGCGGCCCTGTCGCTGGACGACGTCTACCTGACGCGGGCGGAACGGGCGGCGCTGGCCCGCTCGATCCATCCGTTGCTGGCGGTGAGAGGGCCGCCCGGAACACACGACCTGGACCTCGCCAACGCCGTTCTCGACGACCTGCTGGCGGGACGCTCCGCGCGGCTGCCCCGATTCGACAAGCTGGCGGACGACCGCGTCGAGCCTGTCGCCCATGCCGGCGGAGCCCGGGTCGTGTTGATGGATGGCTGGTGCCTGGGGGCGACGCCGCAGACCGCCGAGGCGTTGGCGGCGCCAGTCAATGCGCTTGAGCGGGAGCAGGATCGGGACAGGATCTGGCGCGGTTGGGTCAACGCGGCGCTGGCAGGCCCCTACCAGCGCTTCTTCGAGCGCTTCGACGCCATCGTGCATCTGGCGGCGCCCGACTTCGACACTGTGCTGGACTGGCGATGCGAGCAGGAGGCCGGCCTGATGGGCGCGGCGCCCGCTGACCTTCCGGCGGAGCGTCGCGAGGCCATCGCGGCGTTCATCCAACACTTCGAGCGGATCACCCGGCACATGCTGGCCGGGGGCGTGGCGGCGACCGTGACGGTGCGCCTGGACGCCGGGCGTCGCGTCGTCGGCGTCGAGCCGGAATGACAGAGGGGGCGGCTCGCGCCGCCCCCTCCTCAACGGTGTGGGATTTCGCCGGTCCTAGTAGCGGCGGTCGCCGTAGCCGTAGCCGTAGCGCTGGTCGTCGCGCATCTCGGCGCGCATGCGGCGCTCAAGCCGGTCGAGACGGACATCCAGGATGGCGATCTCCCGCGGGTTCAGGCCGTGCGACGCGCGGAACTGGCGCTCCATCCGGTTGATCTCGCGAAGCTCGTAGCGCAGCGATTCGGCTTCGCGACGGGTCAGACGACCTCTTTCGATGCCCCGATCAAGACGCTGGCGCAGCGCCTGCTGGCGGAGGTTGATGTCGCGCGAGTCGGTCCGACGGTCGTAGCGGTCGTAGCGGTCGTAGCCGCCGCTGTAGCCGACTTCGTAGCCGCCGCGCGGGCCGCCGTAGGGTTGGGCGGCAGCCGCGCCGGCGCCGGCCAGAGTGGCGATGGCGAGGGTCGCAACGAGGATCTTCTTCATGGTCTTCACTCCTTCGGGGCCGTCCCGACCCGGGGAATTCCGGGGGAGCGGGACCGTCGAAGGTGAAGATGCGCCGCCCGGCCTGAGCCGAACCTGATCGCGTCGTTGTCCGCCGTTCAGGTTCGCGGGGGTCCGGGGGCGGTAGCGCCTAGATCGGCATCCTCATGATCTCCTGGTAGGCGGAGATCACCTGGTCGCGGACGGCCATGACTGTCTCCAGGCTGGCCTCGGCCGAGGAAATGGCCGTGACGACGTCGATGAGTTCAGCCTTGCCGGCGACCTGGTTGGCGATCTGGACCTCGGCGGTCTTGGAGGCCTGCATGGCATCGGACATCACCGACTTGAGCAGGTCTCCAAAGTCTTGCGCCCCGGACGGCGCGGCGGCGCCCAGACCAGCGGTCGCGCCCCCCTGGGTGGCGGCATAGGCCTTGGCGGCGGCGAGCGGCGTCATCATGGCGTTGCGGGCCTATCGCTTGAGCAGTTCGAGGGTGCGCATCTCCATGGAGCGCGCGGTCTCGATGACATTGAGGTTGGCCTCGTAGGCGCGCTGCGCCTCCTTCATGTCGAGCGCCTCGACGAGCGAATCGACGTTCGGAAGCGCCACATAGCCTTCAGCGTTGGCGGCCGGGTGGCCGGGATCATAAGTCGTGCGGAACGCCTTGCGGTCCGGCTCGACGCGGCTCATGCGCACGCCCTCGCCTCCGCCCACGGCCTGGGGTTCGAAGATCGGCACCTGCCGACGATAGGGATCGCCGCCCGCGACGCGGGAGGTGGAATTGGCGTTGGCCAGGTTCTCGGCAATGATCCGCATCCGCGCCTGCTGGGCGCGCATGCCCGACGCCGCGACCATCATGGCGGTGTCGGCCTGGGACTTGATCTCGGCCATTCAGGGCTCTCCTACCGGCCCGGGGGCCGCGCGGCCATGCGGAGCAGGGCCATGGATTTCTGGTAGAAGCCGATGGCGGCGTCATACTGCATCCGCGCCTCCGACATCTTGATCATCTGGTCCTCGAGGACCACCGAGTTGCCGTCCAGCGTGGTCTCGCTGTCCACGCCCTTGACGGCCTTGAAGGCGCCGGCGGACGCGCCCGGACGCCGGACGCCGCCGCCCGGCATATGGCCGGTGCTGGTCTGGGCCGGCTGCATGCTGAGGCCAAGCTGCTGCGACTGGAGTTGAGCTTCGAACTTGAACGCCTTGAGATCGCGGGGCGCGTAGCCCGGCGTGTCCGCATTGGCGACGTTCTGGGCGATGACCCGCTGGCGTTCGCCCAGATAGCCGAGCCGCTGGCGAAGCATCGCGAACAGGGGAATCTGGGACGTATCCATCACCGATCATGGTGAACAAACAGGGTTAATCGCGCCTTAAGGGTTGCGGGGCGAGAAGCGTCGGGATCGTTTTTCCGGTGCGCTTTCCATGGACCTCGCCGCAGGCGCCTTTCGCGCCGTCTTCGCCCTGCTGGTCACGCTAGGCCTGATCGGGCTGGCGGCCGTGGCGATGCGGCGGTTCGGGCCCGACGCGCTGGCCCGCTTCCAGCCCGTCCGCAAGAAGCGGCGCCTGGTCCTGGTGGAAAGCCTGATGCTGGACCCCGCCCGCCGCCTTGTCCTGGTCAGCCTGGATGGCGAGGAGAAGCTGGTGCTGCTGGGCGAAGGCCGGCTGCTGGACACCGCCAAGAAACCCCCTGCCCCGCGCCGCAAAGTTCCGGAGATCGCCGCCTGATGCGCGCCGCCGCCAAACTCTGGACCAGCCTGTTCGACGTCCGCCGCGAAGACCTGAAGAAGGCGCTGCTGATCTCGCTGGTCGCCTTCGTCGCCAGCATGATTGTCCCGGCCGTCGCCCTGGCGCAGGCGGTGAACATCGACCTGGGCACCGGCGCCGGCCTGACCGAGCGCGTGGTCCAGTTGATCGGGCTGCTGACGGTCCTGTCGCTGGCGCCGTCGATCGTCATCATGACCACCAGCTTCGTGCGGATCGTCGTGGTCCTGAGCCTGCTGCGCACGGCGCTGGGATTGCAGCAGAGCCCGCCCAACGCGGTGATCATCAGCCTGTCGCTGTTCCTGACCGCCATCGTGATGGGCCCGACGCTGCAGCGGTCCTACGACGAGGGCGTCAAACCGCTGCTCGACCAGCAGGTCGAGCTGACCGAGGCGTTCGAGGCGGCCGGCGATCCGGTGAAGGCCTTCATGCTCAGTCAGGTCGACCGTGAGGACCTCGCCCTCTTCGTGCGGCTTTCGAAGATCGAACGGCCGGCGACCCTGCAGGACACGCCGATCCGCGTGGTGACGCCCGCCTTCATGATCAGCGAACTGAAGCGCGCCTTCGAAATCGGCTTCCTGCTGTTCGTCCCGTTCCTGGTCATCGACCTTGTCGTGGCCAGCGTGCTGATGAGCATGGGCATGATGATGCTGCCGCCCGTCGTGGTCAGCCTGCCGTTCAAACTGATCTTCTTCGTGCTGGTCGACGGCTGGCGGCTGGTGGCCGGGAGCCTGGTGGAGAGCTTCCAGCGCGGCGGGGGGTAGCCACGCCGTGCGTCCTTCGACACGCCGCTGCGCGGCTGCTCAGGATGACTGAAGGAGAAGGCTTCCTCTCCAAGTCATGCTGAGCAGCGCTCGAAGAGCGCGTGTCGAAGCACGCAAGACAGCCAGTCGACGCGCACCTAGCCCGCGGGCGCAGCGCCTACTGCTGCCGTCCGCACTGGCGCGGGTCCGGTCGGCGAGGGCTTGTCGCGGAACTTCTGTTTCATGCGGGCCACCCAGCCGGAGAAGCCCTCGTTGTCGGCGACGGCGCGGCTGAAATCGTTGGCGGTCAGGGTTCCGCCGTCGGCGGCGGCGAAGGCCACGCGCAGGGCTTCGGGATTGCGGCTCTGTTCGATGAAGCCGTCGAACCGTTCGCGCAGTCGTCCGAGCGCCACGTCGTCGCCGGCCAGGCTGTAGGCCACCCCGGCGCGCAGCAGACGTCCCTCTTCGTCCGGACGCAGAGGCAGCGGTGATTTCCAGCGCTCGCCCAGGCCCGCCTCAAACAGCGCCCCGGCCACGGCCCAGTTGCGGCCCTTCCAGGCGATCTCGGCCTTCACTTCGCGGGACTCGGGGGTAGCGTCCTGCTCGAGAATTTCCTCAGCGGCGTCGAGCCGCCCCAGCGCCATCAGCGACCGGGCCGTGATGATCCGGCGCTCGGCGTTGAGCGCCGGCGGCAGTACGGTGGTGCGGGAGTTGTTGATCGCGGCCAGCGCCTGCTCGGGCTTGCGATCCATCAGCTGGATCAGCGCGAGATCGGTGGAAACCTGGGCCTTGGGCACCCCGTCCAGGCGATTGTCGACCTGATAGCGCAGCAGCTCGGCCGCCTGGCCCAGCAGGTCGACGTCGACGAGCCGCCGGACCAGCCGGCGCACCATCAGGTCGCCGTCGGCGCCGATCGGCGTAAGCTCCTTGAAGTCGTAGAACAGCGCCAGCGCCTGGACGGGCTCGAGCCCGTCGGCGAGACCATCCAGGAAGAGGGAGCGGAAGGCCGCGCTGAGCTCTTCCTGCAGCGCAACGGCCTGCGGCAGGTCCGGCAGCCGCGTGCCGGCGGACCGCAAGGCTTCCAGCGCCTCGCGATAGCGCCCCTGCCCGATATAGAGCTGGCCCAGCGTACGGATGGTGTCGAGCTCGGTCGCGCCGCCGCGCCAGCGATAGCGAAGGCCGTCGTAGGACTCGGCGGCCTGCACCGGCGTGATCATGCCCAGTTCCAGCTTCAGCGCCGTCGCTCGGAGGAGCGCGGGGGTGGCCAGCTGGTCGAGCGGCGCCGTACCGATGGCGTTGTAGAGACCGAGCGCGGCCTTCCTGGCTCCACGCTTCTCGAGCATCTTCGCCTGGACCAGCCGGACGGCGAGTTGCTCGGCCGACGGCAGCGTCTCCTTCAGCGCCTCGTCAATGCGGCGCTGGCAGGCGGCGATGTCGCCGAGCTCAAGCGCCGCCTCGGCGTCGGCGCGCAGGAACCGCGCCTTCCAGACCGGCGAGAACTGGCCGATGGCGATGGCGCCCTGCTGGAACTTGCCGCGAGCGTCGGACCACTGGCCGCTCCGGGCCGCGAGGTAACCGCGCCAGACAGCGGCGGAGGGATCATCGCCCAGGACCGGGCTGGCGAAGTCGGTCTCCGCTTCCTTGTCGCGCCCCGCCATGACGCGGGCGATACCGCGCAAGCCCCGGAACTCAGCCTCGCCGGCGATGGTCTCGCGCTCGCGGGCGGTGGCGTTGAGGACGCCGATGGCTTCGTGGGCCAGTTCCGCGCCGATCAGGAAGCGGGCCAGGGCCATGCGCGCCTCGGTCGGCGCATCCTTGCCCTTGGCGCCTTCCTCGGCCGCGGCCTCGGTCAAGGCCGCGTAGCGGGGCATGAAGCCGCCCGGACCGGTCCGGGCCCAGGTCTCGTCGATCAGTCCCGGCATGCCCGCCGCCTTGGGCGCGCCGTCGGCGGCGTCCGCCATCCGGGCGCTCGCGGTGGCGGGGGAGAGCGCCAGGCCCGACGGCCGACCGATGCGAACCAGATCTCCCTCGGCCAGCACCTGCAGGTCGGTGGCGTAGGGCTCGATGGCCAGGCCCTGGAAGGTCGGCAACAGCGCCATCTCGACATAGTCGCGGCGCGTGGTGAGCCCCTTCGAGGGGGCGAGCGCGGTGACGACGGCGATCCGGTCGCCGACGGCGGGATCGTCGAGCCAGATCGGCGCGGTGGCGCCGGCGACGATGGCGGTGAGCGCCGCTTCGGCGGCTTCGCTGTCGCGCTGAACGGTGATCTTGCCGGGCTCGTCGCGAGGGCCCGGGCCCATCCGGATCGTCCAGCTGGCGCCCTCTCCGACCACCGCGATCGGCAGCGTGCGCGGCGCGACAAGGCGGATCGCCGAATAGTCCCGCCCCTTGAACGCCTGGATCTTCGAGTACTGGGACACGCCGCGCGGCGCCCTGGCGATGTCGAGGGTCGCGGGGGCGTCGAAGACGATCCAGATCGCCTCGCCACGACGAAACACGGCGGCTCCGGCGGGATTGGCCCAGTCGAACCGGAGATTGACCTGCGGACCGGCGATTTCGGCGACGGCGCGGACGACGCCGCCGGCCGGCACAGGATTGGGCCGGGGAGCGCGCGGCGCGGGTTCCGGCGCCGGGGTCGCGGCGGTCTGCGCGGCCTGCGTGACATCGGCGGCGGCCGGACGGGCGAACAGGTTGACGTAGATGGCCCCGTCAGCCGAGCCGACCTTGGCCTCGGCGTCGTCGGCCAGCAGCAGGTCGATCTCCAGACCGCCCGGCGTGCTTCGGGACTGGGCGCCCTTCAACCACTTGGGCGGCATGATCCGCAGGGTCGACAAGTCGGGCCTGGCGTCGCGGCTGAAGCGCAGCGTCAGGGTCTGGCCGTCGCGGCGCTGGGACACGCGCGCGCCGCCGGCCCAGCGGAATTCGATCCGCGTAAAGTCCTTGGCCTGGGCGGTCCGCACCTCCAGCGGCGAGGCGGCCGCGTAGGCAAGCGTCGGCAGGCTCGCCGGCGCAGCCACCGAGACGATGCAGGCCGCGGCGACGCCCGAACGCAGGATGGCGCGAAGGCTCGCCACCTACCCCGCCTTGGCAGGGGGCGTGGCGGCAGGCGGCGCGGCGGCGGGCGCCTTGGCCGGAGCGGCCGCCTGGGCGCGCGGCGCGGCCGGAGCCGTGGCGGTGGCCGGATCGGCGGCGACGGCGGCCCGGGCGTCCGCCAGGGCCCTGTTCGAGGTGAACCGCTTGGCCAGGTTCTCGGTCAGCGTCTTGGACTCGGCCGGCGACATCTGGGCCAGGATGGCGGCCAGCGTCCGCTCCTTCATCTTGGCGGCGATGGGCAGGCGAACGGATTCATCGAGCTGATTGAACCGCGCGGCGGCGTCCTTGGCCTTCATGGCCGAGAAGACGGCGACCAGGCGGCCGACCTCGGCCTCCTGCTGGGCGTCGGCCTGGCCGAGCAGCGCCTGCACGTCGCCCTTGAGCGCCGCCAAGGCCTTGACCCGCGCGTCGAGCTTGGCCTCGGCGGCCGCGATCAGCTGCAGCTGCGTATCGATACCCTGTTCGCGCTCGTCGAGCTGGCCGCGACGTTCGCCGAGATTCTGCAGGATGCGCAGTTCGGCCGGGGAGAGGTTGGCCTGACGCGCCAACTCGGCGGCGGTCGGGGCGCAAACGGCGGCCGGCTTTGCGGCGGCGACCTTCTCGGCCGGCGTTGCCTCGGGCTTGGCTCCCGCCAGTTCCTCGGCGAACGCCTTGGCGCCGCTCAGCATGTCCGGCAGCGTGCGGGCCCCGGACAGGAAATTGACGGCCAGAACGCCGACCACCGCGACACCGGCGAGCGGCAGGATGCGGGGCATGGACTTCATCGGCGGCCTCCGGAGATCGCACGAAGCCGGCCGGCGTCGGGATCGGGATCGAACAGGTCATCGTCGACCCGCGCCTTCGAGCGCGGGGTGACAGCGGGTTCGGGTCGCGTGAACACCATGCGCTCACGCACCGGCGCGGGCGCAGGCTGAACGACCCGCTCCACATCATCCGCCAGACGGGTTGAGGAAGCGGTAACTCCCTCGTCCAGGCGCGCGGCCAGGGCCTTGGCCGTTTCGATCCGGCCCGCCAGGCTGTCGGCGGCCTCATCGGTCGCGGCGCGCAGGTCGGCCAGGCCCTGTTCGGCCCGGGCCGCGGCCGCGTCCAGGTCTGCCACCGCGCGGGCAAAGCCTTCGTGACTGTCGCGCAGCGCCTTGAGCCGGCGCTCCAGCCGCCATCCGAAGACCAGCGCCGCGACAAGCAGCGCGACCAGCAGCAGGTTCAGTCCGATGACGGCGGCGCTCATTTCAGCCTCTTCTGGACGGCCTTCTTCGCGGCGGGCGAAAGCGGGGCCTCACACCGTATGGCGATATGATGATTCCGCCGCCCCATGCGGCCCCGGGTCAGCGGGATCGTGCCGGCCCGCAGCTCGATGAGGCTGTCGGGCGTCGCGTTCAGCGTCAGGGTGTCGCCGACCTTGAGGTTGAGAACCTTGGACAGGCCGACCTGCTGCTCGTCGAGCACGGCGCGGACTTCCATCTGCGTCGTCCACAGCTCGGTCGCCAGGTGGCCTTCCCAGATGTTGTCGCGGCCGAACTTCTCGCCCATGAACTGCTGCAGCAGCATCTTCCGGATCGGCTCGAGCGTGGCGTAGGGCAGCAGCAGCTCGATGCGGCCGCCGCGGTCTTCCATGTCGATGCGCAGCTTGACCAGGATGGCGGCGTTGGCCGGCCGGGCGATGGCGGCGAAGCGGGGGTTGGTCTCCAGTCGGTCCAGGCTGAAGCTGACCGGCGTCAGCGGCTCGAACGCGGCCTGGGCGTCCTGCAGCACGACCTCGACCATGCGCTGGACCAGAACCCGCTCGATGGTGGTGTAGGGCCGACCCTCGATCCGCATGGCCGCCGTGCCGCGACGGCCGCCGAGCAGCACGTCGACGATGGAGTAGATCAGGTTGGAGTCGACCGTCAGCAGGCCGTAGTTGTCCAGCTCCTCGGCCCGGAACACCGACAGGATGGCCGGCAGCGGGATGGAGTTGAGGTAGTCGCCGAACCGGATCGAGGAGATGTTGTCGAGGCTGACCTCGACGTTGTCGCTGGTGAAGTTGCGCAGGCTCGTGGTCATCAACCGGACCAGCCGGTCGAAGACGATCTCGAGCATCGGCAGCCGCTCGTAGGAAACCAGCGCCGAGTTGATGATCGCGCGAATGCCGTTGCGATCGGCGGCGTCATCCTCGCTGAGGTCGAAGCCCAGAAGGCTGTCGATCTCGTCCTGGTTCAGGATGCGCTCGGCGCCGAGCAGGCCGTCGGCGCCGCCGTCGCCCCAGTCGGGGCCGCCGGTCCCGGCGTCGCCTTCGCCGTTCTCCTGGGCCCACTGGGCCATTGCAGCCTGGTCGTCGGTGTCCTGGGTCATGCGTTACGCGCCGCCAGCCCCCTTTCGGGCGCTAGTTGATCAGCATCTCCTCGATCAGGACTGCCTTCACCTTGGTGGGGGCGACGACCAGGTTCACGCGACGCAGGATTTCCACCCGCAGCTGATAGCTGCCCTGGCTGCCGGTCAGATCTTCCGGGCGCAGCTCGCGCAGGAAGTTCTGAAACATGTCCATCAGACGCGGCATGTTCGGGTCGAGCACGTCGACCGCTTCGGCGTCGGCGAGCTCGAAGGTCAGCTTCAGCTTCAGGAACGTCGGACGCCCGTCGGCGGTCTGCATGTTCACGACGATGGCCGGCATCGTGTAGAACACCACGCCGTCGGGCCCCTCGCGGACCACGGCCGCGCCTGCCTCGGCGCCGTGCGCGTCCTTCTTGGGCTTCTTAGGCTTTTTCTCCGGCTTGGCGCCGTGTTCGCCGGCCGCTTCGGGCTTGGGCTTCATCAGGAAGAAGGCCCCGGCCCCGCCGCCGCCCAGCACGAGCACCGCCGCGACACCGGCGATGATCACCAGTTTCAGGGGCAGCTTCTTCCGGGCCGGCGCTTCGCCTTCCGCGCCTTCGGGGGCGTCGGCGTCCACGGCCTCTTCGCCCTCTTTGCCCTTGTCTGCAGCCACGCGCGCGACTCCTTGGAATCTATACCGCTCCCTCATGCGTTCACGTTGGTTAAGGATCGGTTCCAAACGTGGTTAACGGCCGAGGTGCGGCGATGTGCGCATCGCCGAAATCGCCTGAGCGGACGCCTCGGCAGGTCACGCCGCCCGGCGGCGGCGGCGGGCCGAAATTCCCTTTGCGGGCAAGGCGTTGCGATCGACGCTCCGCCGTCGTTCGGCCGGTGACGATCGCCCCGCCGCCCCCGTCGCGACGAGCAGAATCCGCCCCGGCAGCTTTGACCGGGCGGCCGGCGTTAACCGTCTTATTTGCTGATTTTATTGGCCTTTTCGGCTGGCCCGGACCTTGCATTGTCACAGCCCGACGCATTTCCCGTCGTCGCCGCAGCACAGGAGGCCCGCCATGGACAACACGATGTACGTCGCCCTGTCGCGCCAGATGACCCTGCGGCGCGAGATGGACATCATCGCCAACAACATCGCCAACAGCGACACGACCGGCTTCAAGGTCGAGATGGCGATGGTCAAGACCGACCCGTCCGAAGGCGCCCGGATGATTGATGGCCCCAAGTCGCTGAAGTTCGTCATCGACGACGGCGTGATCCGCGACTTCTCGCAGGGCGCCCTGCGGCGGACCGGCGCGACCTTCGATCTGGCCATCGAGGGCCAGGGCTTCTTCAAGGTCCAGTCTGACGGCGGCGAACGCTATACCCGCGACGGCCGGTTCACCCTGGGCGCCGACGGTCGGCTGACCACCCAGGCCGGAGATGCCGTGCTCGGCGACGGCGGCGAGATCGTGGTCAATCCCGAGGACGGCGAGGTCGCTATCTCCGCCGACGGCGTGGTCAGCCAGAAGGGCGAACAGATCGGCAAGATCGACGTCTTCGCCTTTGACGACCTGTCGAGCCTGGCCAAGGACGGCGACAACCTTCTGCGCAACACCTCCAACATCGAACCCCAGGTCTCGACCGCCGCCAATGTGCGTCAGGGGATGCTGGAGGGCAGCAACGTCAATCCGATCATGCAGATCACCCGCATGATCGAAGTCAGCCGGGCCTACGAGAGCATGGTCCGGACCATTGAAGGGTCTTCCGAACTGTCCCGTCGCTCGGTCGAGCGGCTCGGGCGGGTCGGGTAAGGGAGCTTAGAAACCGATGCAGGCGCTTCGCACCGCGGCTACGGGCATGTCGGCCCAGCAGCTGAACGTCGAGGTCATCTCGAACAACATCGCCAACATGAACACCGTTGGTTTCAAGCGGCAGCGGGCCGAGTTCCAGGATCTGCTCTACCAGACCATCGAGCGGGCCGGGGCGCAGTCGTCCGACCAGGGCACCGTGGTTCCGACCGGCGTCCAGATCGGCGGCGGCGTGAAGGCCGGCAGCACCTACCGGATCACGACCCAGGGCCTCCTCACCCCGACCAGCAACCGCTACGATCTCGCCATCGAGGGCCGCGGCTTCCTGCAGGTGCTGATGCCGTCGGGCGAGACCGCCTACACTCGGGCCGGCAACCTGTCGGTCAACGACCAGGGCCAGCTCGTCACCGACGATGGCTACCAGATCCAGCCATCGATCACGATCCCGCAGGACGCCGTCGACGTCTCGATCTCCAAGACCGGACAGGTCCAGGTGATCAAGGCTGACTCGCCGACGCCGGAAGTCGCCGGAACGATCGAACTGGCCGCCTTCGTCAACGAGGCGGGCCTCGAGGCCATCGGCGACAACCTCTACATGGAAAGCGGCGCCTCCGGCCCCGCGACGACCGGCACGCCCGGCTCGGTCGGCTTTGGCCAGATCATGCAGGGCTACATCGAAGCCTCGAACGTCGACGCCGTCAGCGAAATCACCGCGCTGATCGTGGCCCAGCGGGCCTACGAGATGAACTCCAAGGTGATCAGCACCGCCGACGAGATGCTGCAGGCCGCCAACCAGGTGAAGGCATAACCTGATGCGGACCGCCCTCCTCCTGGCGCTCGTCGCCACGCTCGCCGCCTCGCCGGCCCTGGCCGGTCCGGTGAGCCTGAAGGCCGACGTCGCCGACTCCGACGGTCGCGTGACCCTGGGCGACCTGTTCGACGGGGCCGGCGGCGCGGCCGAGATGCTGGTGGCCACCCGCACCGGCCCGACTGTCGTCCTCGACGCAGGCGCCGTCCAGATGATGGCCCGCCGCGCCGGACTCGACTGGAGCAATCCCAACGGCCTGCGCCGGATCGTCGTCCGTGGCGGCGCGGCGGCCAGCGCCCCGGCTGGACGCGGCAATGTCGAGGTCCTCGCCTGGGCCCGCAGCCTGAACGCCGGCGAGATCGTCCAGCCGCAGGACATGGTCTGGGCCAAGGCCGCCGGCGCGCCCTCGGACGCTCCTCGCGACGCAGACGCCGTCATCGGCATGGCCGCCCGCCGGCCGCTGCGCGAAGGCGCGACGGTCTCGCTGCGCGACGTCGCCGCCCAACAGGTCATCAAGGCCGGCGAAATGGTGCAGATCACCTGGTCCAGCGGCGGCATCACCCTGTCCCTTCAGGGCAAGGCCCTGTCCGCCGCCGCGGTCGGCCAGACCTTCAACGTGCAAAATCCCGTCTCGAAGAAAATCATCGAGGCGGTCGCGACCGCGCCCGGCCAGGCCGTCACCGGCCCCGAGGCGCAGCGGCTGAAAGCCGCCGGCCCTGCCCAGTACGCAGCCCGCTAAAGGATCGTCCCCATGCGTCTCGCCGCCCTCGCCATCATCGCCTTCGCCCCGCTCGCCGCCTGCTCGACCGTCGCGGAGACGGTGCGCGGACCGCAACTCACGCCCGTCGGCTACCCGGCGGCCCTGATCCCGCAGGAGCAGGTCATCCTGCCGATGGCCCAGCAGCCTCAGCCAGCCAACGCCAACTCCCTGTGGAAGGTCGGCGCCCGCACCTTCTTCGGCGACCAGCGCGCCGCCCGCGTCGGCGACATCCTGACCGTGCAGATCGACATCGACGACTCGGCCCGGACCCAGAATTCGACCACCACCTCGCGGACCAGCGGCCAGACCATGGGCATTCCCCACCTGTTCGGGCTGGAGAGCTCGCTCGGCAAGATCCTGCCCGGCGGCTTTGATCCGTCGGCGGCCATCGAGACCGGCTCGACCAGCAACAAGGCCGGCGCCGGCGCGGTGACGCGGTCGGAGAAGATCAGCCTGACCATCGCGGCGGTGGTCACCGGCGTGCTGCCCAACGGCAACATGATCATCCAGGGCACGCAGGAGGTCATGACCAATGGCGAACTCCGCCGGCTGACCGTCTCGGGCATCGTTCGTCCGGAAGACATCTCGGCCGCCAACACCATCCGTCACACCCAGATCGCCGAGGCCCGCATCGCCTACGGCGGCCGGGGCGACATCAGCCGGGTCCAGAAGACTCCGGCCGGCCAGGGTCTGGTCGAGGCCTTCTCCCCGTTCTGATCCTGTTCTGAACCTTAACGGCGCATGGCGCGTTCCCCCATCGAAGGGAGCGCGCCATGTCTCGTATTCTGGCCGTAGTTGGGATTGTCGGAGCCGTCGCGCTCGGAAGCTGCGTCAGTCAGCGCGCCACGCTGAACGATGGCCTGGCCTGGTCCTACCAGAACCACCCCGGCGAGGGGCCCAAACTGGCCTACGGCGCCCCGATGTCCGACAATGTCGTGCTGATGATGACCTGCGACGCCGGCGAGGGCCGCGCGCGGATTTCGCTGCTCGGCGGATCGCAGGAAGCCGGCCTTGTCCTCGCCTCGGGCAGCCAGTCGACGCGGTTTGGCGGCGAAACCGTCGCTTCGCCCGGCGCCGGCCATCTAATCGAGACCACCGCCCCGCTGGATGCCAAGCCTCTGGCCCGCTTCCAGCGGACCGGTGATCTGACGCTGGTCGACCGCGGCCGTTCGGTCCGGATCGACGCGCAGGGTAGCGAGCGCGCCGACGTGAAGCGCTTCTTCAAGGCCTGCCGGCGTAACGCCTAGGCCCGCCGTCCCGCCGTACTGACATTGTCCAGTCCCAGCGCCGACAGCGCGCCGGCGACGATGCCGTCGGCGTCGAGGCCGGCCTGGGCGTACATCAGGTCGGGCTTGTCCTGGTCCTGGAAGACGTCCGGCAGCACCAGCGTGCGAATCTTCAGGCCGCGGTCCAGAGCGCCGTGTTCGGCCAGGGCCTGCAGCACGAACGCGCCGAAGCCGCCCATGGCCCCCTCTTCCACCGTGACGATCGCCTCGTGCTCCCGCGCCAGGCGCAGGATCAGGTCGATGTCGAGCGGCTTGGCGAAGCGCGCGTCGGCGACGGTGGCCGACAGGCCCCGGGCGGCGAGCAGGTCGGCCGCCTTGAGGCTTTCACCCAGGCGCGTGCCGAACGAGATGATGGCGACGCTGGTCCCCTCGCGGACGATGCGGCCCTTGCCGATCTCCAGCGGTTCGTTGACGGCCGGCATCTCCAGGCCGAGGCCCTCGCCGCGCGGATAGCGGAAGGCGCTGGGACGGTCGTCGATCTCGGCGGCGGTGGCCACCATGCGGGCCAGCTCGATCTCGTCGGCGGCGGCCATCAGGATCATGCCCGGCAGCGCGCCCATGAAGCCGACATCGAAGCTGCCGGCGTGGGTCGGACCATCGGCGCCGACAAGACCGGCGCGGTCCATGGCGAAGCGGACGGGCAGCCGCTGGATGGCCACGTCGTGCACCACCTGGTCGTAGCCGCGCTGCAGGAAGGTCGAATAGATGGCGCAGAATGGCTTCATACCGTCGGCGGCCATGCCGGCGGCGAAGGTCACCGCATGCTGCTCGGCGATGCCGACGTCGAACATCCGCTTGGGGAAGGCCTTCTCGAAGATGTCGAGACCGGTGCCGGACGGCATGGCGGCGGTGATGGCGACGATGCGGTCGTCCTTCTCCGCCTCCTTGACCAGCGCCTGGGCGAAGACCTTGGTGTACTGCGGCGGGCCGCCTGCGGCCTTGGCCTGTTCGCCGGTGACGACGTTGAACTTGACCACGCCGTGGTACTTGTCGGCGGCGTTCTCGGCCGGGGCGTAGCCCTTGCCCTTCTGGGTCACGACGTGGACCAGCACCGGGCGGTCGATCTCGCGGGCGTTCTTCAGCACCGGCACCAGGGCGCCCAGGTCGTGCCCGTCGATCGGGCCGATGTAGTGGAAGCCGAGCTCCTCGAAGAAGGTGCCGCCAGTGACCATGCCGCGCGTGTATTCCTCGGCCTTGCGGGCGGCTTCCTGCAGGGGCTTGGGCAGGGCGTGGGCGACCTTCTTGCCGAGGTTGCGCAGCGACTGGTAGCCGCCGCCGGACACGACCCGGGCCAGGTAGGCGCTCATGCTGCCGACCGGCGGCGCGATCGACATGTCGTTGTCGTTCAGCACGACGATCAGCTGCTTGTGGGCCTCGGCGTTGTTCATCGCCTCGTAGGCCATGCCGGCGCTCAGCGAGCCGTCGCCGATCACGGCGATGACCTTGTTGTCCTCGCCCTTGGCGTTGCGGGCGGCTGCAAAACCCAGCGCCGCCGAGATCGAGGTCGCCGCGTGGGCCGCGCCGAACGGGTCGTATTCGCTCTCGGCCCGCTTGGTGAAGCCCGACAGGCCGCCGCCCTGGCGCAGGGTCTTCATGCGGTCCCGGCGCCCGGTCAGAATCTTGTGCGGGTAGGCCTGGTGGCCGACATCCCAGATCAGGATGTCCTTCGGCGTCTCGAAGACGTGGTGCAGGGCCACGGTCAGCTCGACCACGCCGAGGCCCGCGCCCAGGTGCCCGCCGGTGACGGAAACCGACTCGATCGTCTCGGCCCGCACCTCCTGGGCCAGCTGCTTCAGCTCGGCGAGGGAGAAGTCGCGAGTGTCGGCGGGCGACAAAACCTTGTCGAGCAACGGCGTGGGTTCGGGCATGAAATTTCCGTGGATTCACTAATTCCGCGACAACAGCGCGGTTACGAGCGCCGGTCCAGTACGAAATCGACCGAAAGGCGTAAGGTTTCAGCGCGTTTTCCAAACGGATCCAGATGAGATCGGGTCTGGTCGGCCAGCAGTTCGACCCGTTCGCGGGCCGCGTCGATGCCCAGAAGCGTGACGTAGTTGGCCTTGCCCTTGTCCGCGTCCTTGCCGGCGGCCTTGCCCAGCTCCTCCGCGTCGCCCTCGGCGTCGAGCAGGTCGTCGACGATCTGGTAGGCCAGTCCGAGGTCCTGGGCGAAGGCCATCAGCGCGTGACGCTCGCCGTCCTGGGCATGAGCCATGGTCAGCGGAATCTCGAAGGCGTGCGCGATCAGGGCGCCGGTCTTGAGCCGCTGCATGCGGGCCACGGCGCCCAGGTCGTCGCGCACGCCCAGAAGGTCGATCATCTGGCCGCCGCACATACCCTGGGCGCCCGAGGCGATGGCCAGCTTGCGGATCAGTTCTGTGCGGACATTGGCGTCGGGATGGGTGTCGGGATGCGCCAGGATCTCGAAGGCCGCGGCCTGCAGGGCGTCGCCGGCCAGGATGGCGGTCGCCTCGTCGTACTGGCGGTGAACGGTCGGGCGGCCGCGGCGCATGTCGTCGTCGTCCATGGCCGGAAGGTCGTCGTGGACCAGGCTGTAGGCGTGGATGCACTCCAGCGCGCAGGCGGCCCGCAGCACGGGACGCTCCGGCAGGTCGAACATCTTGCCGGTCTCGATGGCGAAGAACGGCCGCAGGCGTTTACCCGGGCCCAGCGCCGCGTAGCGCATCGCCTCGGTCAGCCGGCTCTCGGGGCCCTCGCCGCGCGGCAGCAGGGCGTCCAGCGCCACGGTGACGATATCGGCGGCTTCAACGATCCGGCGGGACAGCGGCATCAGAACAGCTTGCCCCCGTTCGGCACGTCGCGGTCGACGCCGACCAGCACCACGCCGCCGTCTTCGTCGGGAAAGCCCAGACAAAGCACCTCCGACATCATCGGACCGATCTGGCGCGGTGGAAAATTGACGACCGCCGCGATCTTGCGGCCGGCAAGCTCATCGAGACCGTAGTGTTTGGTGATCTGGGCGGAGGAGCGTTTCACGCCGATATCCGGCCCGAAATCGACCGTCAGCCGGTACGCCGGTTTACGGGCCTCGGGAAACGGCTCGGCCCTGAGCACCGTGCCCACCCGGATATCGACCCGCTCGAAGTCCTCGAACGAGATCAGCTCGCGCGCCGCCCCGCTCACGTGAACTCGGCCGGCTCGACGCCGGAGGCGGCGCCCTGGCTGAGCACGACCTTCTCGACGCGCAGCCGCGCCTGCTCCAGCCGCGCCTCGCAATGGGCCTTCAGCGCCGCGCCGCGTTCGTAGATCGAGATCGACTCCTCCAGCGGCGCCGAGCCGGACTCCAGCCGCTGGACGATCTTTTCCAGTTCCGCGAGCGCTTCCTCGAAGCTGAGCGCGGCGATGGCCGGGTGTGTGGCGGGCGCGTCGGTCATTTCGTGTTCCAGGAGAGTGGGGCCACCCTAAGCGCGGGGCCCGAGGTGAGCAATCGGCGGATTCTCCCGAACGGTTAAGGGCGTTCGAAGCGCCGGGCGCACCAGTACTGGAAACCCTGGTCCAACGTGCAGCGCCAGCCCTGGCGCCGAAGCGCCTCGCCGATCATGCCGTTGAAGAAGCCGTGGGCGACCAGCAGCACATCCTGGCCCTGCCGCGCGAGGTCGATGAGCATCGCCGCGGCCTGGTCGGCCCGCTGTTCGGCCTGGGCCCGGGTTTCCTGACCCTCGTGGTGATCGAGGAACCACCACCAGACTCGCGAGATGAACCCCCAGGCGCGCGGCGACAGGCGGATCCAGCCCGGCCAGCGCGGCGGCGGCAGCGGCGCCTCGACGAACAACGGGTCGCGGGCATAGGCCCGTCCGTCACAAACCGCGCCGGCGGTTTCGACCGCGCGCGGCCGGATGGAGGAAATCATCACGCCGGCGTCGCGGGCGGCAGACAGCAGACAGTCCGGCGGCGCCTGGCCCGGCAGCAGGCCGCGCGTCTCGTAGTGGGCCCACCAGTCGGCGTACTCCCGCGCCGAGAGCCGCACCTTTCGGCAGATGTCGGGTTCGCCGTGCCGCACGAGCGTCACCCGGCCCACGCGCGCGCTGTCGGCGGACGGCTCGGCCACGGCGGTGAAGATCGCCTCGGTCATGTTCCCCCGGACAGGAATTTCAGCGATGGACCGTCAAAGGGCGATCCGTCACGGTTCCTGCAACGCCTGCACATGCGCCCGGGCCGACTGGCCGAGCGCCTCGAGGTCGTAGCCACCCTCGAGCGAGGAGACAACCCGCCCGCCGGCGCGCTGGTTGGCCACCGAGACAATGGCGCGGGTCGCCCAGGCGAAGTCCTCGGCCTCCAGCTGCTGGCTGGCCAGCGGGTCGCGGGCGTGGGCGTCGAAGCCGGCGGAGATCAGGATCAGGTCGGGCGCGAAGGCGTCGACGCTCTCCATCAGCCGGTCGAAGACCTTGCGCCACTTCTCGCGCGGCGAGTTCGGGCCGACCACGCCGTTGACGATGTTGCCCACGCCGGTCTCGGACGGATCGCCGGTGCCCGGATAGAGCGGCCGCTGGTGGATCGAGGCGAGGAAAAGGGTCGGGTCGTGCTCGAAGGCCGCCTGGGTGCCGTTACCGTGGTGGACGTCGAAGTCGACCACGGCGATGCGGGCCAGCCCCGCTGCCTGGGCGGCGCGGGCGGCGACGGCGACATTGCCGAACATGCAAAAGCCCATGGCCGCCTCCGGCTCGGCGTGGTGGCCGGGCGGACGCACCGCGCAGAAGGCCCGGTCGACGCCGCCGGCCGCCACGTCGCGTACGGCCTGGGTCACCGCCCCGGCCGCCCGCAGCGCCGCCTGCAGGCTGCCCGGGCCCATAAATGTATCCGGATCCAGCTGCACCACGCCCGGCGCCCGGCCGGCGTCATAGATCGACTGCAGGAAGCCTTCCGGATGCACGCGCAGCAGGTCGCCGTGCTGGGCCAGCGGCGCCTCGCGGGAGTCCAGATCGAGGTTGGTGGCGTCGTTCAGCGCATCGATCACGGCGCCCAGCCGCTCCGGCCGCTCGGCGTGGGACGCCCCCGGGCGGTGATCGAACATGGCCGCATGGGTGTAGAGGGCGATGGTCATGATGCCACTCTAACCAACTCCCTGGCCCCACCCAACTCCGTGTCCCCGGCGACCCGAAGGGCGGCGCGGAGCGCCAACGCCGAGGTCCATCTTGAGCATGCTCGGTACTTGTCGCGTGGATCCCGGCCTTCGCCGGGAAAACGGTTTGGGGTAGATCGGCTCGCATGACTCCACTCACCATCCGCCGCGCCACGCCCGCCGACGCCGAGGCCCTCAGCCGCATCGGCGCGGAGACCTTCACCGAGACCTTCGGCCACCTGTATCCGCCGGAGGATCTGGTCGACTTCCTGGAGGCGGCCTACGCCGTGGAGAAGTCGCGCCGCGATCTCGAAGACCCGGACAAGGCCGCCTGGCTGGTCGAGGCGGACGGCGCGGTGGTCGGCCATGCGCTGGCCGGTCCCTGCGACCTGCCGCACGACGAGGTCACCCCGGCCTGCGGCGAGCTCAAGCGGCTCTATGTGCTGAAGGCCTTCCAGGGCGGCGGCACGGGCTCGCGGCTGCTGGCGGAGACGCTGGCCTGGCTGGAGCGCGACGGCCCGCGCCGGCTGTGGATCGGGGTCTGGTCGGAGAATTTCGGGGCGCAGCGGCTCTACGGCCGGCTGGGCTTCGAAAAGGTCGGCGAATACGACTTCATCGTCGGCGAAACCCGCGACCGGGAGTTCATCCTGCGGCGGGGGTGAGGCTGGACGTCGCTGCGGTTTGCACCGATCCTCCCGCCGGTCTTGGGGGACGCCATGAAGTATCGGTCCATGCTGGCGGCAATCGCCATCTCGTTGCTGCTACCCGGCGTGGTCCTGGCCCAGGATGCTGCGCCCGCACCAGGAGCGGAGACGGCTGCAGACCTCCCGCCGAGGAAGGTTGCGACCGCTGAAGAGATCGCCCTGGCGACCTCCCTCGCCAACGCCGCCATAGCCAAGGCGAAGGTCGGCGACCTGTTCGAGAACGTCACGGACAGCAACGTTCCGGCCGTGCGCCACAAGCTCAGCGGCATGGTCTGCAAGTTCGACCCCGACAAAGAGCTATCGATCCACGTCTACGACGGCCTTCCACGCGGCGATGACGTCAGTTGCAGCGACCAGACGCTCAGCATCACCCAGACCCTGTATGCGACCCGCTATCCGCAGCGACCGACGGCGCGCCAGATCGTCGAGGCCTCGCTCGTCGCCATTCGCCAGCGATTCACAGACATCAAGGCCTACGAGGGCACGGCGGTGAGCATCAAGCGGGAGGGCAAGGACCTGCCTCAGATCGCCACATCGCGGATGGAGGCGAAGCTGGACGGCCAGGCAGTCTTCAGCAAATCCTCGGCCGTCGTCATCGGCGACTGGGTCATCGCGCAACGCGTCACCGGCCCGATCACCGAGGCCACCGTCGCCGACCTGCTGGCCGAAATGACCCTTACCCTCGTGATCGACGAAGTCACCAAGCGCAACGCCAAGGGCGAATAGCGGCCGCCCCACGCCAGTGGCCAGCTTTCCTGATCTGGACAGCCGGCCCTCAAACCCCCATCCTCTATCAAACGCCCGTTCGAAACCGTCCGAGACACACCATGTTCATGCGCTTCTTCACCGAGCTCCGCGAGGCCAAGGTGCCCGTGTCGCTGAAGGAGTACCTCATGCTGATGGAGGCGCTCGACAAGGACGTCATCGATCGGTCGGTGGAGGACTTCTACTTCCTGTCGCGCTCGGCGCTGGTGAAGGACGAGAAGAACCTCGACAAGTTCGACCGCGTGTTCGGCCACGTCTTCAAGGGCCTGGAGTCGCTGGGCGAGGACGTCACCAGCGATATCCCGGCCGAGTGGCTGAAGCTGCTGACCGAGAAGTTCCTGACCGACGAGGAGAAGGCGGCGATCGAGGCCATGGGCGGCTTCGAGAAGCTGATGGAGACCCTGCAGGAGCGCCTCAAGGAGCAGAAGAAGCGCCACGAGGGCGGCAACAAGATGATCGGCACCGGCGGCACCAGCCCCTACGGCGCCAACGGCTACAATCCTGAAGGCGTGCGCATCGGCCAGGACAAGGGCCGCCACGGCAAGGCCGTGAAGGTCTGGGACAAGCGCGAGTACAAGAACCTCGACGACAGCGTCGAACTGGGCACCCGCAACATCAAGGTCGCCCTCCGCCGGCTGCGCAAGTTCGCCCGCGAGGGCGCGCCGGACGAGCTGGACCTGGACGGCACCATCAAGGGCACGTCGCAGAAGGGCTACCTCGACATCCAGATGCGCGCCGAGCGTCGCAACAAGATCAAGGTGCTGATCTTCTTCGACATCGGCGGCTCGATGGACAGCCATATCAAGCTCTGCGAGGAGCTGTTCAGCGCCGCGCGGACCGAGTTCAAGAACCTCGAGTTCTTCTACTTCCACAACTGCCTCTACGAGAGCGTGTGGAAGGACAACCGCCGTCGCCAGACCGAGAAGCAGAACACCTGGGACGTGCTCCACAAGTTCCCAGCCGACTACAAGGTGATCTTCGTCGGCGACGCCACCATGAGCCCCTACGAGATCACCTATCCGGGCGGCTCGGTGGAGCACTGGAACGAGGAGCCGGGCGCCATCTGGATGGACCGGGTGACCCAGATCTATCACAGCGCCGTCTGGCTCAATCCGACCGCCGAGCGCCACTGGGACTACACCCAGTCGATCCAGGTGATGAAGCAGTTGATGGGCGACCGCATGTACCCGCTGACCATCGACGGCCTCGACAAGGCCATGCGCGAGCTCGTCCGTGGCCACTGACGCCGCCTCGGCGGCCAACGCCGACCAGATCGCCTACTGGAACGCCCAGGCCGGCGAAACCTGGGCGGCGCAGCAGGAAAAGCTGGACCGCCAGATCGCCCCGCTCGGCCACGCCGCCATCGACGCCCTGGCGCCGCGCCCCGGCGAGCGGCTGATCGACATCGGCTGCGGCTGCGGCCAGACGACGCTGGAGCTGGCCGGAGAGGTCGGACCGACCGGAACGGTGCTGGGCCTCGACATCTCCCGGCCGATGCTGGAGGTCGCCCGGCGGCGCGCCGAGGGCATGGCTAACGTCGATTTCCTCGAAGCCGACGCCCAGACGCACGGCTTCGAGGCCGGCGCCGCCGACGGCGTCTTCTCCCGCTTCGGCGTGATGTTCTTCGCCGATCCGACAGCAGCCTTCGCCAACATCCGCACGGCGCTCAGGCCCGGCGGGCGGCTGGCCTTCGTCTGCTGGCGGCCGCTGGGCTTCAATGACTGGATGCGCGTGCCGATGGCCGCCGCCCTGGCGCATGTACCGCCCCTTCCCCCGCCCGCCGATCCGCACGCGCCAGGCCCCTTCGCCTTCAGCGATCCGGAGCGGGTGCGCACCATCCTGGCCGGCGCCGGCTTCACCGGCGTCGATATCGCGCCCTATGACGCCTTCGTCGGCGGCCACCCGCTGGACGAGGCCGTGGCGCTCGCCATGAAGGTCGGACCGCTGGGCATGCTGCTGCGCGAGAACCCCGACAAGCGCGAGGTCATCATCGCCGCCGTCCGCGAGGCTCTGGCCCCGCACGCCGGCCACGACGGCGTCATGCTGCCCGCCGCCGTCTGGATCGTCACCGCCACGGCCTAGAAAGCCCCCCCATGCCCCGTAAGCCGAACATCATCGTCATCATGGCCGACGACCTCGGCTACGGCGACATCGGCTGCGACGGCGGGACGATCATCCGGACGCCCAACCTCGACCGCATGGCGGCGGAGGGGACGCGGTTCACCGACTTCTACGCCAGCGCCAACCTCTGCACCCCGTCCCGCGCCGGGCTGCTGACCGGCCGCTATCCGGTGCGGATGAATCTGGCGCACGAGGTGATCCAGTCGCCGGAGGATCGCGGCCTGCCGCTCTCCGAACTGACCATCCCCAAGGCGCTGAAGCCGGCCGGCTACGCCAGCGCCCTGATCGGCAAGTGGCACCTGGGCCACCGGGGCCAGTACTGGCCGCCCAACGTCCACGGCTTCGATGTCTTCAAGGGCCTTCCCTACAGCCACGACATGCAGCCGCTGGCGTACTTCGAGAAGGACGGCGACGCGCCGCTGACCGAGAGCCCGGTCGATTTCCCCAAGCTGACCCAGACCTTCTTCCGCGAGACGGTCGCCTTCGCCGAGGCCAACCGCGACCGGCCCTTCTTCGTGCTGCTGGCCCTGACCGCGCCGCATGTGCCGCTGGTGCGCAACGACGACGCGGCGTGGGACTCGCCGGCCGGGGCGTACGGGGATGTCGTCGAGGAGATCGACCGCAACGTCGGCCTGCTGCTCGACCGGCTGAAGGCGCTGGGGCTCGAGGACGACACCCTGGTGATCTTCACCTCCGACAACGGGCCGTGGTTCGAGGGCTCGTCCGGACCGTTCCGCGAGCGCAAGGGCCAGTCGGGCTTCGATGGCGGCTACCGCGTGCCCTTCATCCTGCGCCAGCCGGGGACCGTGCCGGCCGGCGTGGTCACGAACGCTATCGCCAGCAACCTCGACCTGCTGCCGACCTTCGCGGCGCTGGCCGGCGCGGAGCTGCCCACGGACCTGGAGCTGGACGGCAAGGACATCAGGGCGGTGATCTTCGACGGGGCCGCCACGCCGCATGAGCAGATCCTGCTGTTCGACAACACCAAGGTGGCTGCGATCCGCACCCAGGCCTGGAAGCTGGTCACCCGCGTCCACACTCGGGGCTGGCACGTGAACCTCGGCCGCTTCAACTACCCGCTGCTGTTCGACATCGTCCGCGACCCCGGCGAGAACTACAGCGTCGCCTCGCTCCACCCCGAGGTCGTCACCGACCTGAAGGCCCGGCACAAGGCGGCGCGGGAGACGTACGAGCCGATGGTCGACCTGTTCCCGCCCTGGGTCAGGCCGTCCATCGCCGACTGGCATCCGGACTGAAATCCGCATCGCAATGCAGCATCGCGCGCCGCCATTCGAACGGGCGTTTATTGACGCTTGCGTACAGATTGAACGCCCGTAAAGCTGCCCCTCACGGAACGGAAGGGCAGTACCTTGAGTCTCACCGACGATCCCGGCGCGGAGTCCCAGACTCCCGAGGCCGAGGCCGCCACCAAGCAGCTGGTGTTCAATGCCGCCGAGCGGCTGTTCGCGCTGCACGGCTTCCAGAACGTCTCGGTGCGCGACATCACCGCCGAGGCCGGCGTCAACCTGGCCAGCGTCAACTATCACTTCGGGTCCAAGGACTCGCTGCTGTTCGAGATCTTCCGGCGCCGCACCCAGGAGCTGAACCGCGAGCGGGCGCGGATGCTGCACGAGGCGACCGACCGCAACGCCGGCAAGCCGCCGGTGCGCGACATCCTGACCGCCCTGTTCGCCCCGCCCCTGCGCTGGCTGGACCCGTCCAACGACCGCCGCATCTCGCTGCAGTTCCTGATCCGGGCCCGCAGCGAGGGCACCGCCGAGATTCGCGAGGTGCTGGGCAGCGACGTTTCCCACCTCAAGCGCTTCGCCGACGCCCTGCTGGCCGCCCGGCCCGAACTGGCGCCGGAGGAGGTCTACTGGCGGCTGCACTTCGTGCTGGGGATGATCCACCAGAACCGCTTCATGGAGCTGGACCGGCTGCACGTCCTGTCCGGCGGCCTGACCCGCGAGGGCGAGGTCGACGCCCTGCTGGTCCGCATGCTGGACTTCGCCGAGGCGGGGTTCTCGCGGTAGCGGGACGCATGTTCTGGCGATAGCCGGCAGGCGCCCCGAGACCTGCAAGGAGATCCAGGTGTCGAAGACCCAAGACGACAGCCGCTTCTGGGACCGCATCGCCCGCAAGTACGCGGCGGACAAGATCGCCGACGAAGCCGGCTATGAGCGCACGCTGGCGCGGTGCCTCGACTATCTCAAGCCCTCGGACAAAGCGCTCGAGTTCGGCTGTGGCACCGGCACGACCGCCCTTCGGCTGGCCCCTTCCGCAGGCTCGCTGGTCGCCTCCGACATCTCCGGAGAGATGATTGCGATCGCCCGGGAAAAGCAGGCTGCGGACGGTAAGGTGAATGCCGCCGGTGCGCTCACGTTCGTCCAGTCCGCACTCGAAACCCTGCCCTACCCTGACGAAAGCTTCGACGTGGTCATGGGGTTCAGCGCCGTCCATCTGGTCCCTGATCTGGGGGATGGTTTGGCCCAGGTTCATCGCCTGCTGAAGCCCGGCGGCCTGTTCATCTCCAAGACCCCATGTCTGGGAGACATGAACCCGTTGATCGTGGCCGCCCTGCCCGTCATGCGCTTCCTGGGCAAGGCCCCGAACGTGTTGGTCTTCACATCCAGTGAGCTGCAGGCGGCCATCGCCGCGGCGGGCTTCGAGCTTGTCGACGTCGAGCATCATGCCTCCAAAGGCAAGGACACCCGCCCCTTCATTGTGGCCAGGCGACGCTAGAAAACTCCTCAGCGATGGCCCAGTCTTGAATTCGACCGGCTTGGGTGGCATTTTGCCACCAGGATCTGAGGCTAGCCATGACCGCTCGCAAGTTCGCATCCGTGAAGTTCCCGGACGCCTTCGTCGAAGACGCCCGCCGCGAGGCGGAGCTGTTCAACCGCTCGGTCGCCGGACAGATCGAACACTGGGCGCGCATCGGCCGGGCTCTGGAGGGCGCGCCGGGCATCCCCGGGGAGCGCGTGCGGCAGACCCTGGAAGGCAAGGTAAAACTCGAAACCCTCTCGGTTCAGGAGCAGGGCGCGGTGTTCGACAACATGAGCGCCTGGTTCGACACACCGCCCCAAGACATCGTCGACGCCTACCATGAGATCGGCGTCAGACCGGGCGCGGTCGGACTCGACAAGAAGGGCAAGCTGGTGCGCGTGCGCGCCAAGCATGGCCGAGCAGCCTGAGATAGGCCGCCTCCTTGGCAAAGGCGCCGCCGACGCTGCACGTGATCGCCGGTCCCAATGGCGCAGGCAAGACGACATTCTACGAACAGGTGCTGAGCCGGCTTACGGACGCCGCCTTTGTCAACGCCGACCGCCTTGCTCTTGAGACCTTCGGCCATGCCGCCGTCACCGAGACCGAGAGCGCCGAGGGCCAGCGTCTCGCTGAAGAACGACGGCAAGTGCTGATGCGAGCGGGCGAGAGCCTGGTCGTGGAAAGCACCTTCTCCCATCCCTCCAAACTCGCACTGATCGAGCAGGCCAAGGCGCTCGGCTATCAGATCGCCGTCTACCACCTGAACGTCCGTGACGCCGACGTTGCGGTCGAACGCGTCTCGGGGCGTGTCTCACAGGGTGGCCATCCAGCCCCGGAGGATCGCATCCGGGCGCGCTATGAGCGCAACCAGCCGCTCATCCGGGAAGCGGTTCTGAAGGCGGACCGCGCGTTCGTATTCGACAACAGCAGGCTGGGCGAACCGCCCCGGCGTCAGATCAGCTTCGTCGAGGGCCAGGCCGTCGAGGTCGCGGGCGATCTCCCCGACTGGGCGATCGCCCTCTACGGCGGCGACCTGCCCTAGCCGCCGCGCTTCATCGTCTCGCGGGCGATGACGATCTGCTGGACCTGGCTGGTGCCCTCGTAGATCCGGAAGATGCGGACGTCGCGGTAGAGGCGCTCGATGCCGTAGTCGGCGACGTAGCCGGCGCCGCCGAAGATCTGCACGGCCTTGTCTGCGACCCGGCCGACCATCTCGGAGGCGAAGTATTTGGCCGCCGCGGCTTCCAGCACGATGTTCTGGCCGGCGTCGCGCTTGCGGGCGCCCTCCAGGACCAGGGCGCGGGCGGCCATGGCCTCGGTCTTCATGTCGGCGATCATGCCCTGGATCAGCTGGAACTGGGCCAGGGCCTGGCCAAACTGCTTGCGCTCGCCGGCGTAGGCGACGCTGTCGGCTATGAGCCTTTCCGCAACCCCGACGCAGAGGGCGGCGATGTGCAGTCGGCCCTTGTCGAGCACCTGCATGGCGACCTTGAAGCCCTCGCCCTCGCCGCCCAGACGGTTCCAGGCCGGCACCCGGACGTTGTCGAAGGTGATGTCGTGGATCTGGGCGCCGTGCTGGCCCATCTTCTTCTCGGGCTTGCCGACGGTGATGCCGGGAAGGTCCGCCGGGACCACGAAGGCAGAGACGCCGCCGCCGCCCTTCACGTCCGGGTTGGTGCGGGCCATCACCGTGAACAGCCCGGCCTTGCCGGCGTTGGTGATGTAGCGCTTGGAGCCGTTGAGGACGTACTCGTTGCCGTCCAGCGTGGCGCGGGTCTGCACCGCGGCGCTGTCGGAGCCGGCCTCCGGCTCGGTCAGGGCGAAGCTGGTCACCGTCTCGCCAGAGGCGATGCCGGGCAGCCATTTGGCCTTCTGCTCGTCGGTGCCGAACATCACCAGCCCCTGGCTGCCGATCCCGACGTTGGTGCCGATCTCCGACCGGAAGGCCGGGCTGGCGCGGCCCAGCTCGAACACCACCAGGCATTCGTCTTCCATGGAGAGATCGAGGCCGCCGTACTCCTCGGGTATGGAGATGCCGAACAAGCCCAGCTCGCGCATCTGCTGGATGACACTCTCGGGCACCTGGTCGTCGGCGGCCACCTGGGCCTCTAGCGGGCGGAGCTGCTCGCTCACGAACCGCCGCAGCGTGTCGATGAATTGGTCCCGGGTTTCGGCGTCGAGAGCCATGGCAGCGCGTCCCCTTCAAACGATTGTTGGGGAGATGCAGTAAGGGAGGAGACGCGGAAGGGGAAGATGCCTCAGGGACAGACACCTGAGGTGTCTGTCCCTACCCCGTGTTCCGCAGTCCCGCCGCCACGCCCGCGACGGTCAGCTGGATGGCCAGCCGCAGCTGCTCGTCCTCGTCGCCCTTGCGGCGGCGGGAGAGCAGTTCGAGCTGCAGGTGGTTGAGCGGATCGACGGCGGCGGCGGCCAGCTCGACGGATTCGGCGAGGTCCGGTCGGTCGTCGAGCAGCTTGCGGCCGCCCCGGATCGACAGGGCCAGATCTATGGCCCGGTCATGCTCGCGGCGGATCGTGTCCATGATCGCCTCGGCGCCCGGCACGTCGGCGGCCAGCGCCGCGTAGCGCGCGGCGATGGCCATGTCGCTCTGCGCCAGGGCAAGCTCCATGTTCGACAGCAAGGCGGCGAAGAAGTCGTACTCGTCGCTGAGGTCGGCCAGTTGCGGGACCGTCAGGCCCGCCCGCTCGACGCCGCCGGCGAAACCGTACCAGCCGGGCAGCATGAAGCGCGCCTGCGACCAGCTGAACACCCAGGGAATGGCCCGGAGGTCCTCGATCCGCCGGCTGGCGGTGCGCGAGGCGGGCCGGCTGCCGATGTTGAGCTGGACGATCTCGCCGATCGGCGTCGCCGACCAGAAGAAGTCGGTGAAGCCGGGGGTCTCGTAGACCAGCGACCGGTAGGCGGCGAACGAGCCGGCGGCCAGCGCGTCCATGGCCGTCTTCGAGGCGTCGGACGGTTCGGGATCGGGCGTCTGGCGCGTCGAGGTCAGCACCGCGGCGGTCAGGCTCTCGAGATTGCGGCGGGCGGTGACCTGGTCGCCGTAGCGCCGGGCGATCATCTCGCCCTGCTCGGTCATCCGCAGGCGGCCCTGGACGGTGCCGGGAGGCTGGGCCAGCACCGCCTCGGCGGCGGGGCCCCCGCCCCGGCCGACCGAGCCGCCCCGGCCGTGGAAGATGCGCAGGCCGACGCCGTGCCGGTCACACTCGGCCGCCAGGGCGGAGGCCGCGCGGGCCACGCCCCGGCGCGAGGCGACATAGCCGCCGTCCTTGTTGGAGTCCGAATAGCCGACCATCACCTCCTGCACCGGCGCCTCGCCGAGGAGCGAGCGGGTGAGCGGCAGCTCCAGCCAGCGGCGCAGGATGGCCGGGCCGTGGTCGAGGTCCTCGATGGTCTCGAACAGCGGCGAGATCCGCACCGCCGCGCGCGGCGCGGCGCCGCCCCAGGCCAGACCCGACTGGGCCAGCAGGACCAGCGGTTCGAGAATGTCCGACAGGGTCGCGGTCTTGGAGACGACATAGGCGCCGATCACGCCCGGGCCGTAGTGCTTCACCGCCTCGGCGGCGGCATCGATGGTGGCCAGTTCCCGCGTCGTCTCCTCGCTGTAGTCGGCGAAAGGCGAGCGCAGCGGCCGCTGGTGGGTCATCTCGGCCAGCAGGAAGGCGATCTTGGCCTCCTCGTCGAGCGCCAGGTAGTCGATGTCCTGGCCCGACCGCTGGATCAGCTCGGCGACGACCCGCTCGTGGACGTCGGCGTTCTGGCGCATGTCGATGGCCATCAGGTGGAAGCCGCAGGCGCGGGCCACCTCCAGCAGCGTTGTCATCCGGCTGCCGACCAGTCGCGCGCCGCCCTGGGCCGACAGCGATGTGCGCACGGTCTCCAGATCGGCGACGAACTGGGCGGGGCTGTCGTAGGCGCCCTCGGTCGACGGGCCGAGCGCATAGGAGACCGGATGCCCCGCCAGCTTCTGGGACGTCGCCGACAGCCGGTCGAAGATGAACTCAAGCGCCAGGCGGTACGGCTCGTCCGCCCGATGCGGCGACTGGTCGTCCGAGGACCGCGCCAGCGCCAGCAACGCCTCGGAGGCGCCGGTGTAGACATCCGAGATGGCCAGATCGCCCCAGAGCTTGCGCACCTCGCCCGCGTAGAAGTCGAGGATCACCCGGGCCTGGGACTTCAGCGCCAGGCGAAGGGTGTCGCCGGTGACGCCGGGATGGCCGTCGCGGTCGCCGCCCAGCCAGCTGCCCATGCGCAGGATCGGCGGCACGTCCGCGCCCCTGGCCAGACCCTCGGTCCAGCTTTCGTAGAGGTCGACCATCGCCGGCAGGATCGAGGTGCGCACGATCGACAGCGCGTTGCGGATCTCGTCGGCGACGGTGATCTTCACCGGACGGTGCAGGCGCGTGCGCCAGAGCAGCGCGATCTCGCGGAACAGGCCCTCGCGGATGCGGGCGTCGAGATCGGGCGGCAGGCTGTGCCGGCGCAGGGCCATCAGGCGCGCGATCTCTGCCTCACGATCGACCAGCGCCCGACGGCGCACCTCGGTCGGGTGGGCGGTCAGCACCGGCACGATGTCCAGGTTGTCCAGGGCGTCCGGGCCGAGGCCGAGCGCCTCCAGGGCGCCGGCGACGGTGTGGGCGGCGCCGGCGCGGCTTTCGGCCTCGGCGTCGCGGCGGCGGCCGGCGACATCCTCGCCGATGTTGGCCAGCATCGAGTGGCAGGTGAAGGCCCGGGCCAGCAGCATGGCCTCGTCGGCCTTCACGGCGCTGAACAGGAAGTCCAGGTGCGGCCGGGAGTCGTCCTTGGACGCCGCCCGGCGCGCGGCGGCGACCAGATCGCCGGCCTCGTCGCCGTCGAGGTAGCGGATCGCCTCATCAAGGAGGGTGTCCATCAGCTTGACGTTGGCGCGGACGTGGCGGCTCGTCTGCCCGGATCCGGACATGGGAATGCGTAGCGACAGCGGGTTTGCCATGACCAACTTCTAGATCAACGGCGCCCTTCGGTACAGAGCGATGACACCGGTGTCAGACGGCCTGTCGCAAGTTATCCAAGATCACCCGCCGCGGCGTCGAGCAGCAGCCAGGCCCGGCCGCCGTCGGAGGCCAGCAGGGTGGCGACCAGCAGACCGCCACGGTCGCGTTCGGCCGCCTCCTCGATCATGCCGCCGAAGCGCTGCAGGAACCGGTCGCTCTGGCCGCGCATAGCGGCGTCCGAGAACAGGCGGCGAACCAGACGGCGGATTGCGGCGGGCGCCAGGCGGCGGACGATCTCGCGAGCGCCGTGGGCGTCGCGGGTCTGCACGGCCATGGCGATCTCGTCGATCCGGCCGCGCGGCAGCAGGGCGGCGGGGTCGATGCCCATGCCGGCGATCTCGGCCGCCATGCGGTCGGCAAGGGACTCGGAGTCGCTCTCGTCGCCGTCGATCGAGGTCAGCAGGTCTCGCCAGCTCCAGGGCCCATCGGGCCCCTCGCCGGCCGGCGCGGTCGCGGGACCGCGTCCGCCGGCGGTGTCGAACACGCTGCGGAACTCCTCGTCCGTGGCGGTCGGGGTCAGCTTGAGACGGGTGGTGCGCGGCTCGTCGGCCGCCGGACGCTCGACGGCCGGCGGCGGCGCGGCGCGAGACGACCGTGAGCCCGCGGACAGGGCCGGCGCGGCGGCTCCCGCTGAGCCGGCGACCACGCCCATCACCTTCACGGCCTCGCTGAGCATGTCGTAGTTGCGGCGCACCCGCTCCTGGAAGGCGGCGTCGATGGTCTGGGTCTCGTCGGCGGCGCGGCGGGCGGCGGCCATCAGGTCGTCCATGCTCTGCTCGACCGAGACGCGGACCTCCTCGACACGGCCCTTGGCCATCTCAGGCAGCTGCGACGCCCGCTTGTCGACTTCGTCCAGCAGGCGCTCAAGGTCCGCCAGGGCGCCCCGGGCCACCTGTGCGCCCTGCTCCAGTCGCTGGGCGGTGGCGGCGCCGGCCTGTTCGACCATCTGCGCCGACTGCTCGATAAGATCGCGGGCGTCCTTGAGGCGAGCCTCGAAGATGCCGTCGGCCTTCTGGTGGGCCGAGAAGGCCGCCTCGCTGAGCTGATCCACCCGCGCCTGGGCGGCGTCGGCGTGCGCCTCGGCGGCATGCCGGGCGTCGTGGGCGGCCTGGGCCAGGCGGTCGATCGACACCTGCATGTCGGACGTCAGCAGCGCCCGTTCGCGCGCCGCGGCCTCGCCGACCTTGCCGACCACGTCGGCGGCCTCCTCGCCCAGCGCCTCGCGCTCGGCCTTGGCCTGCTCGGTCAACTGTGAGAAGCGCTCGGCGGTTTCGTTGATCAGGGCGCGCAGCGCCTCGGCGCCCCGGGCGGCATGCTCGCCGACGTTGGTGGCGCCCTCGGTGGCCTGGACCATGAACTCGGCCAGTTGCGCCGAGCGGCTTTCCGCCATGGCGGCGAAGTCTTCCTGGTCGGAGCGCAGGGCGTGGGCGACGGTGACCAGGGCGGCGCGCTGCTGCGTCAGGCCCTCTTCCACGGTTCGCATCTGGTCGCCGACGCCGACGCCGGCGGTCTCCAGACGCGCCACCTGGCGAGCCAGATCCTCGCCGGCCACGCGGGCGGCGTCGCTGGCCTCGCCCGCCGCGGCGGCCAGGTCGGCGGCGCGGGCGGCCAGGGCGGCCTCGGCCTCGCGAAGCTGCGTCTCTGCGAGATCGGAGGCCTCGGCCACCATCCGCGCCTGCTGGGTGATGGAGTCGGCCACGGCTGTGGAGCGGGCGTCGAGCAGGCCGCTCAGTTCGTTCAGCTGCTCGCGTTCGGAGCCGAGCGTGATCGAAAGGTCCGCCGCGGTGCGGGCCGAGATCGCGGCGGCCTCGGTCAGGCGCTCGGTCTCCTCGGCCAGGGCCTGACGCAGGGCGAGCATCGTCTCGCGCGCCTCATGGGCGGCGCCTGCGGCGCTGTCGATCTGCAGCCGCACGGACTCCACGGCCGAGCCGGTCTCGATGGCCGCCATGGCGGCGGGCGCGAGCATCCGCTGCGACAGGTCCTGCATGCGCCGGACCTCATTGGCCAGCTTCTGGCCCTGGCGCACGAAGTAGGCGGCCACCAGCACCAGCGCCGCCGGGCCCACCGCCAGGATGCCGAACAGGGCGAGCGCCACCGGGTCGTTGTCCAGCGGGGCGACGCGGACACGCCAGCCCAGCGCGAAGGCGACCGGCGCGGCGGCCCACAGGGCGCAGACGAACAGCGCGACGACCCACACCGGCCAGCCGGAGGGCTCCTTGGCCAGGCGCGGCGTCGAACCGATCACCGCGGGGGTGAGCGGCGGCTCGGCATGGGGGGCGACCGGCCGGGCCGGCGGCGGCGAGGTCGACTCGGGCGAGGCCATCTCGACCGCCGGCGCCCTGACGATGTCCAGCTCGGCCTCGGGCGGCGCCTCGGGCGCGGCTTCGCCGCCGTGCGTTTCCAGCCTTGGCTCAGGCGCGGTCCGCTCAGCGTCGGACATGCGCGAAAAGTCGAAGGGGGCGCTGGTCTTCCTGGACGTCATACGCGGAGTGAATCCTGCCCGGGACCGATGCCAAAGATTTCCGCGCGTGGTGTCAGCCCCGTCACCTCGCGCACGAGGTGAAACCTACCGGCGAAACTCGCGCGCGCAAAGGGGCTTGAAAGGTTTCGTTAACGTGTGGGGACGGACGAAGCGACGCAGGCGGCTCAGACGGCGTGCCGAAGGGCCTTCCCGGAGGTCGGAACGGTGTCCGGACAGGGGATTGCGGCGGGTCTGGCGGGCTGGGCGGCGGGGTCGCGCCCGGCGACCCGCTCGACCGTGGGCGGGGGGTCGCGCGACAGATCGACCTGGACGCCGAACTGCGACAGCACCACGGCGGCGATCCACACTGCGGCGGCCATCAGGAACTCGGCGATGATCTGCAACGGGTCCTCCCCCGAAGTCGCGCCATCCGTGTATGCCCTCGCCGAACAGCGTTCGCAATCGGCCGGCGGATGAAGTTTTGGTCATGTTCGGGCGCGTCCGCTGTCAGGCGGGGGCGCGTCCAGCGCGCAGCAGCCGCAGGGCGAAGACCAGGCCGACCAGGGCCAGGCCGCTCATCGCCAGATAGCCGCGCGGTCCGACGGCGTCATAGAGCGGGCCGCTCGCCAGGGTGGCCAAGCCAATGACCAGGCCGCCGGAGAAGGCCGAGCTGATCGTCTGGGCGGCGGAGGCGGAGTGGGTCGGCGCTGACCGTTCGATGAGCTGCAGGCTGGCCATGAACACGGCCGCGAAGCTGAGCGCGTGCAAGCCCTGCAGCGGAAACAGCAGCCACAGCGGCGGCGAGGCGGCGTAGGCCGCCCAGCGCACCACCGCCGCGATCCCGCCGATGATCACCAGCCGCTCGGGTCCGATCCGACGGCGCCAGGGTTCGAGGAACCACATGAAGGCCACCTCGACCGCCACACCCGTCGCCCAAAGCAGGCCGATGGTCGCCTTGGGCAGGCCCTGGGCGGTCCAGAGGATGGCCGAGAAGGCGTAGTAGAAGGCGTGGGTGGCCTGGATCAGCCCGGTCGCGACCACCGCCAGCATGAACGGCCGGTTGCGGACCAGGTCCGAAATGCCGCGCCAGCGGTCTCGTCGTCCGGGGCGCTCGCCCCCCTCGTGCACCCGGTCGGGCGGCAGCAGGAAACGGGCGGCCAGACCCGCGCCGACGGCCGCCACGGCCGTCCAGACAAGGATCAGATCCGGCCGCACCCAGGCCAGAAGCGCGCCCATGCCGACATTGGCGGCGACGAAGGCCACCGATCCGAGACCGCGGGCGTGGCCGTAGTTGAAGCCCTCGATACGGGCCCGCTTCATCGCCAGCACATCGGCCAGCGGGAGGACCGTCGACAGGCAGGACGCCGCCGCCACCCAGCAGGCCAGCCAGATCCAGAAGCCCTGGGTCACGCCGATCAGGGCGTAGAACAGGCCCGCCGCGAGGCCGAATAGGATGATCGGCGATCGCCGCAGGATGAAGCCGTCGGCCCAGACGGCCATGGCCGGCGTCACGACGATCCGCGCCAGCATCGGCGCCGCCAGGATCAGCCCGATCTGCGCCCCGCTCAGGCCATGGGCTTTGAACCACAGCGGCATGTAGGGCAGGCTGACGCCCGTGCCGATGAACACTGCGCAGTAGAACAGGCCGAGCTGGAGGGCGCGAGGCATGGCCTGCGCTAGCAGAGTCGAGGGCGGGATGCACTTGCGCACGCCACCGGCCGGGGATCGGCAAGCATCCCCCCCTTTCGTTGGTCGCGGGCGGCCGGCGTCGCGCCCAACCTGCGGGTCGATCCTGGAGGACCTCGCATGCGCCTGATCAGCCTCGCCGCCGCCGCCGCGCTTCTCGCCACCCCCGCCGCCGCGGCCGACGCCAACATCCTCGATGGCACGTTCGAGGGCGGGTACACCTGCGCCCAGGGCATGACCTTCCTGCGGTTGACGCTGGACGGCGATACGGACGGCTACGTCCGGGGCCGCTTTTTCTTCAGCAGCGTCAAATGGCAGGGCGGCTCGAACCTGACCGTGCCCGACGGTGAGTTCACGGTGACCGGTCGCCTGAACGACCAGGGACAGATCGTGCTGCAGGGCGAGCGCTGGATCCAGCAACCCCTGAACTACGGCATGGTCAATCTCGCCGGGCTGGTGAAGCGCCAGGCCAACGGCGCCCTGGTGCTCGAAGGCAACGTCGGCGGGGCGCCGAGCTGCACGACCTTCCAGGTCGGCCGGATGTAGCTCAGCTCGCCGGCATCGGCGGCAGGTCCAGCCGCCGGGCGTCAGCCATCTTCACGTAGAGGGCGCGGATCTGCGTATCGAGCGCGGCGTCGCGCGCATCCTCGACCGCGATATGCAGCTCGATCAGCGCCGTGCGCAGCGCCGCGTTGGCGCGGTCCATGGCCGCCAGAGACAGGTCCGTGTCGACCCCGACGGCCGCCTCCGCGAAGCGCTCGCCGTAGCGCGCGGCTGACGCCGCCAGCAGCGCGCGGATGGCGGTGTTCTCCCAGGCGCGCGCCTCGATGCCGCGCTCGGCCTCCTGGGCGCAGAGCAGCGAGATCATGCCGGTGACGCCGATCCTGGCCTGCATGTAGTCGCCCGCTGACTCCGCCGGCGGCGGGTCCATCATGGCCAGGAAGTTGCCCATCAGCAGTTCGGGGACGGTAGGGGTCATGACAGCGCCTCCAGGGCGGCGAGCCGTTCAGCGAGGATCACGTCCTGGCGGCGGGCCGTGTACCAGCCCGACAGGCCCAGCACCGGATCCTTGAACCCGCCGGCGCGGTACTCCTTCGCCGCCGAGGTCCAGATGGCCTGGCCCTTGACCGAGGCGAACAGTTCCCACCAGGCGAAGGCGGCGGCATCGACGGTCAGGCCGCTGACCTTTTCCCAGATCGCGATCGCCTGCGCCTTCGGGACCATGCCGGAGACCCGGTCGGTCTCGCCGTAGCACCACAGCGGCTCCATCGCCCAGCCGAGGTCCTCGAGCGGGTCGCCGATGTGGGCCATCTCCCAGTCGAGCAGGGCGATGATCTTCCCCGCCCCGTCGTGCATGAAGTTGCCGGTCCGGTAGTCGCCGTGGACCACCGACAGCTTCTGGGCCGGCGGCGGCGGATTGGCGCGCAGGCGGCGGATGCAGGCTCGGACGATTGGCTGTGGGTGCTGCTCATCCTCGTTGATCACGCCCTCCCAGTAGTCGAGCTCCTTCTTCCAGCAGCCGTCCGGCGACGGGATCGGCGCGACCTGCGCGATCGGCAGCGTCGCCGGATCGGCGGCGGCGATGGCGCCCAGGTGGCTGTAGAACTGCTCTCCGATGGTCTCGGCATGCTCGCCATAGGGCGGCATGCTGAACGGGCTCTGGGCCTTGCCGCCGTCGATGCGGCCCATGATGAAGAACGGGCGCTCGAGTTCGGCCCCCTCCTCTTCCAACGCCACCGCCTCGGGCACCGGCAGGCCGCCGCCGAAGAAGGAGCGAAAGGCCAGGAACTCCAGCCGCCGGTCGGTGTCGATCAGGCTGCCGACCGGGTCGCGGCGCAGGATCAGGCGCTTGAACTCACCGCCGACCTCGACGTCGAAGCGGTAGGTCTCGCGGCTGGCTCCGCCGGGAATGCGCGACAGGTCGGTAACCACCGCCGGCGCGCCGAGCGTCCGGGTGAGGTAAGCCTCAAGCTGGGTCTGCAGGCTCACTCGGCGAAATCCAGGATCGCCTTGAAGCCCGACGGCGCGTGCGGGCCCATGACCAGTTGCTCCAGCACGCCCCTGCCCTTGCGCACCTTGCCGGCCGCGTCGATGAAGGTGACGTGGGACAGCGCCTGGACGTGCAGGTTGTGCGGCAGCTGCGGATTGACCTGCGCCAGCACGATGTCCTCGCGCTCGACCGTCAGCTCGCCATGCAGCAGGCCGTGGCTCCATTTGGGATGGGTGTAGCCCAGCCCCATCATCTGGAACTCATAGATCGGGTCGAACTCGACCGTCCCGGCCGGCCTGCCGAAGTCGTCGGTCAGCTTGATGACGGCCGACTGGGCGTGGCGCGTGCCCTGCTTCCAGCGGACGTCGGCCTCGCCGTTCATGTGCTCGAAGTCGTCCTCGCCGTCGCCGTCCTTGCACCAGACGGCGCGGGTGTTCCAGGCGCGGCCGACGCCGTCCTCGTTGCTGTGGAAGAAGAAACTGCCGTCCTCGAAGCTGCTGGGCGACCACAGCCAGTAGAACTGCGGCGGCTGCTGGGGGACGACGTCCTGGCTGTCGCGGGCGCCGACCGGGCGCACGCCCCAGGAGCGGTCGCGGGTGCCGACGAAGCCGTCGATGGAGCGCCGCTCGCCGTCCAGCTCGATCCAGCCGGTGTAGCGGCCGTTCTGGGTCAGGCGGGTGTAGTCCATGAAGGTCCGGGTGCCCTGGCGGCGGACGAAGCGCGGCTCCTCGATCGGGAAGGCGCGACCGTCGAAGATCACCTCGCCCTTCAGCCCGTGCTCGGGCGAGTCGACGGTGACCTTGAGCTTCTGCAGCGGCTCGAGAATCTCGATCCTCACAGGCCCGACGGTCAGGTCCATGCGGTCGCCGAGCCAGCGGCTGGCGTGCAGCGCGACCTCGACCCCGTTGCGGACCACC
Source organism: Caulobacter sp. (assembly GCA_031426695.1). Lineage (GTDB taxonomy): Bacteria > Pseudomonadota > Alphaproteobacteria > Caulobacterales > Caulobacteraceae > Caulobacter. The sequence continues at coordinate 76,028 of JASJPM010000017.1, read as the reverse complement.
ACGAAGGAGGCGTCGGCGACGTTCAGGTGCGGATAGACGCCGAAGGCCACGGCGAAGAAGTCGTCGCCCTCGACCGGGTGGTAGCCGTTGAAGAAATAGCGGTCGTAGAAGTTCCGGTCCGTGCCCGAATAGGCGATCGGCTCGGCGGTCTGGTGGATGGGGAAATCGTCGCCCTTGGTAAGCGCCATGCTGGTTCCTCCCGTATCGCCGACGCTTCTCACGCGAGCGTTTCAAGCCTACAGGCCGCTAAAGTGAACGATGACAACCTGACTAGGCAACCGTGACGGAGGGGAAGCGTGATCTGGAACCGGCGAACCTGGATGACCCTGGGCGCGATCAGCGGCTTTCTGGCGGTCGCCATCGGGGCGTTCGCGGCCCACGGGATCGCTGACCCGCAGGCGAAGGACTGGCTGAAGACCGGGGCCAGCTACCAGTTCATGCACACCATGGCGACGCTGGCCTGCGCCACCTTCATGAACGTCGGCGCACGCGGCGCACGGCATGCCCCGGCCTTCTTCCTGGCCGGGATCGTGCTGTTCTCGGGATCGCTCTACGCCATGGCGCTGGGCGCGCCGCGCTGGCTGGGGGCGGTGACGCCGGTGGGCGGGCTGCTGTTCCTGGCCGGCTGGGCGGTGATGGTCTGGTCGGCGCGAAAGGTGGATCAGATCGAGGGCTGAGGCTTCCGCGGCAACGCCAGGAACCACAGTGCGACGGCCGACCCGAGCAGGCAGCCCAGCATGACGCCGGCCATCGGCAGGGCGGTGCCGTCATGCAGGGCTCCGCCGGCCCAGGACGCCAAGGCGCCCGCCCCGAAGGACAGGCCGCCCATCAGGGCCGAGATCGAGCCGGCGCGGCGGGGATCGACGCTGAGCGCCCCGGCCATGGTGTTGCCGGCCATCAGGCCATAGCTGGCCAGGCAGCAGAACAGCAGCGGCAGAACCGTCCACTGGCCGCCCAGCCCCGTCGCCGCCATGACCGTCAGCAGCAGTCCAAAGCCGATGGCCGCCAGGCTGGCGCGGCGCAGCACGTCGTCGGGCGACAGCCGCCGCAGCAGCATGCGGTTGACCTGGCTGGCCCCGATCACCCCCACCGCGTTGACGCCGAAAATCCAGCCGAAGGCCTGGGGCGTGTGGCCGTAGGTGGTGATGACCAGCTCCGAGGAACTGGAGATGTAGGTGAACAGCACCGCGCCGTTCAGCGCGCCGCCGGCGGCGTAGCCGAGCAGGCGGCGCTCGCGCAGCAGGGCGGCGAAGGCCCGCGCCGGGCTCTCCGAACGGGCCTGGGCGGCTGTCTCCTCGGAGCGGGACTCCTTGAGCCGCAGGAAGACGGCCGCGCCGCAGGCCAGGCCGAACAGCGCCAGCACCCAGAAGATCATCCGCCAGTCCGCGACCAGCAGGACCCAGCCGCCGAGCGCCGGCGCGACGATAGGCGCGATGCCCATCACCAGGGTCAGCAGGGACAGCACCCGGGCCGTCTCGGTGTGGTTGAACTGGTCGCGAACCACGGCGCGGGCGACCACGGCTCCGGCGCAGCCGCCCAGCGCCTGGACGAAGCGGGCCAGCTGCAGGCCTTCGATGGAGGTGGTCAGGGCGCACCAGATCGAGGCCGCCACGTAGACGGCGATGCCGACCAGGATCGGCGTGCGCCGTCCGAACCGGTCCGAGGCCGGGCCGTACAGGAACTGGCCGATGGCCATGCCGAGCAGGAAGGTCGACAGCGTCAGCTGCGTGGCCTCGGGCGTCGCCTGCAAGGCCCGACCGATCTGCGGCAGCGCCGGCAGATACATGTCGATCGACATCGGCGCGAACGCCGTCAGGGCGCCGAGCAGAAGAACCAGCCCCCAAGGCGTGGCGGGCGGGCGGGCGGGGATGTCGGAGGACTGGCTCAAGATGGGGACGTGTTTAGAGCGCGCCGGGTCACGGGGAAAGCACCTCCGTCCCTCTTGCCTTCCCCGGCGATCACCGTTCACCGTGGCGGCAAAACATTGAGGGGAACGCCATGTCCGCCATCCAGACCATGATGCCGCCCGTCCGCTACGCCGACGTCAACGGCATCCGCATGGCCTACTACGAGGCCGGTCCGGAGGGCGAAGGCACACCCCTGGTCTTCTGCCACGGCTTTCCGGAGTTGGCCTTCTCCTGGCGCCACCAGATCAAGGCGATGTCGGACGCAGGCCGCTGGGTGATCGCGCCAGACCAGCGCGGCTACGGCCTGACCGACGCCCCCGCCGAGGTGGAGAGCTACGCGCTGGAAAACCTCTGCGCCGACCTGGTCGCGCTGCTCGATCACAAGGGAATCAAGAAGGCGATCTTCGTCGGCCACGACTGGGGCGGCTTCGTCGTCTGGTACATGGCCATCCGCCATCCCGACCGGGTCGCCGGGGTGATCGGGCTGAACACGCCGTTCAACGAGCGCGCGCCGCTGGACCCGATCGAGATCATGCGCAGCCGGCTGGGCGAGCGGATGTACATCGTCCACTTCCAGACGCCGGGCGAGGCCGACGCGGTGCTCGACCGCGACGTCCGCAAGACCATGAACCTGTTCATGAAACGGCCGCTCGACATGCCCGGCGCGCCGCCGGAGACGGGCGCCGGCTTCGCCACCGAGCGCAAGCCCGGCGATCCCAGCCTGTTCGCCCTGGTCGACATGCTGGAGGTCTACGACGCCGCCGGCGACCCGCGCCCGCCTCTGCTCACCGACGAGGAGTTCGAGGCCTTCGTCGAGACGTTCGAGCGCACCGGCTTCACCGGCGGCATCAACTGGTACCGCAACTTCACCCGCAACTGGCACGCCTCGAAGGGCCTCGAGCACCGCGTCCATCAGCCCAGCCTGATGATCATGGCCGAGAAGGACGCGGTCCTGCCGCCGTCGGCCGCCGACGGCATGGAGGCGCTGATCCCCGACCTGGAGAAGCGGCTGGTGAAGGACTCCGGCCACTGGACCCAGCAGGAGCAGCCCGAGGAGGTCAACCGGATCATGCTCGACTGGCTGGGCCGACGGTTTCCGCTTTGAGGCCTTGCAGAAAACGCACACGAAATAGTTGCGCTGAACGACATCGCCACCGACATTCAAGCGATGTCTCTGTTCGATAGCCCGAAACTCCTCGCCGCCGACGCTCGAAAGCAGATCGACGATCTGAAGGCCGTCACGACTTCGTTGAAGCAGGGAGTCGATTTTGAGATTCAAACCGTCAACGACTACACACGCGGCAGAGTGCTGCATAAAGCGAAGCTGCTGCAGTCAGCCCCAACGAGCTGCACCCTCATCCTCTTCCACGCCGTAACTTCGCTCTACTCGGCGCTAGACCATGCAATCCACGCGAGCGTCGAAACGCTGACCGGCACCGAAGCTGCGAGCTCCGCATTTCATTTCCAGGAGACCGAAGAGAAGCTCTTGAAGCGACTCTCCCGGGACAGCGCGATCCACGAAAAGATCAAGAACTACATCGCCGAATGTCGCCCTTACCCAGGGGGTGATGACAATCTCTCAGCGCTCAATCACGTTCGAAACAGGAAGACGCATCGGTATCTCATTCACGCTGAAATCAACGCCAACGCCGAAGTCTATATCGGCGGACCACCAACCAGCATTACTCCTGTGGGGGAGCGGACCTTTGAGCTGCGCTGGGATTTCGGCCCCCAAGGCGTGACGATGTCAGCAGGAGGCCTTGCCGGACCGGGATCAGAGAGGGTTCTTGTCAGTGCTCCGGTTGAACAAGCCCACAATGTTGGCTTCCAACCTCGCCTCAGCCTGACGTTCTCGAATACGATCCCGAACTGGGGTGGGAAGGAATTGGTCTCCACACTCCTAAAGGCTGCTGATCGCGTCGATGAGATCGTGGCCGAGGTAGAGCGCCGAACGACAGAGCTTCTCTAGCTACAGTTCCATTCCCTCGGGACCCCATTCGAAACGCTTTGTCATTGGCCCCTGCCCCGGCCCGGCGGTAGAACGACCCCATGGACCGTTCAGCCTATGCGCCCGCCGTCGGACAGACCTCAGCTCGCCGGGGCCTGTATCCGGAGATCGACCCCTACAATTTCGGCTGGCTGGCCACCGGCGGGCCGCACGAGATTTATTACGAGGAGTGCGGCAACCCGAAGGGCAAGGCCGCCCTGGTGCTGCACGGCGGGCCCGGCGGAGCGATCAATCCGACCATGCGGCGGTTCTTCGACCACGACAGATGGCGGACCGTGCTGTTCGACCAGCGCGGCTGCGGCAAGAGCCGGCCCAACGCCAGCCTTGAGGACAACACCACCTGGTCACTGATCGAGGACATCGAGCGGCTGCGCAAGCATCTGGGCGTCGAGACCTGGACGGTGTTCGGCGGCAGTTGGGGGTCCACCCTGGCCCTGGCCTACGCCATCACCCATCCCGAGCGCGTGTCCGGCCTGGTGCTGCGCGGCATCTTCCTGCTCACCCAGCGCGAGTTGAAGTGGTTCTACCAGGACGGCGCCAGCTACCTGTTCCCCGACGCCTGGGAGCGGTTCAAGGCGCCGATCCCGGCCGGCGAGCGCAGTGACATGATCACCGCCTACCATCGCCGCCTCACGCATACGGACCGCAAGGTCCAGGCCGAGGCCGCCGCCGCCTGGAGCCAGTGGGAAGGCGACACCATTTCGATCCGCGGCCCCGAGGCGCGGCCTCCGAAGTTCAACGAGGTCGACTTCGCCATCGCCTTCGCCCGCATCGAATGCCACTTCTTCGCCAATCGCGGCTTCTTCAACGAGGACGGCTGGGTGCTGAAGAACGTCGACAAAATCCGCAAGATTCCGGGCTGGATCGTGCAGGGCCGCTTCGACGTGGTCACCCCGCTGGAAAGCGCCTGGGCGCTCCACAAGACCTGGCCGGAGGCGAAGTTCGACATCGTCTGGGACGCCGGCCACGCCTCGACCGAGCCGGGCATCATCGATGGGCTGATCCGGGCGACGGACGCCGCCGCTCGGCTGTAGATCATCAGGCGTCATGGCCCGACGGATTCGGGCCCCGCAGGTCCTAAGCCGACACCACCGCCTCATAGGCCGCATGGGCCGCCTTGCGCGCCGCCGCGAGGCGCTTGCGCAACCCCTTCAGGTCACGGGCGCCGCCCGCCCGCGCCAGCAACGCCTGTAGCGCTTTTGGCTCCTGGTCCGGGTCGGCGCGGTCGTCGAGCGCCAGCTTCAGCAGCTGCGACAGGTCCTGCTGCAGCCGCCAGGCGGAGGCCAACTCCTCGAGTGACGTCGCCGGCGCGAGGCCCGCCGCGCCGATGGCCGCCAGCGCGTCGCCGGTGTTCTGCGCCAGCGGGCCGCCCTGCCCGGCATGGATGATCTGCAGGAACTGGGCGGCGAACTCGATGTCGACCAGGCCGCCCTCCGACAGCTTCAGGTCCCAGTCGCCGGAGGGGGGGCGCTCCCGGGCCATCAGCGCGCGCATCTCGCGTACGTCCGCCGCCGTGCGGGCGGGGTCGCGGCGACGGCGCAGGGCGCGATCGACCGCCGCTTCGGCCTCTGTGGCGAACAGCTCGGAGGACGACCAGACGACCCGCGCCCGGGTCAGAGCCAGCATCTCCCAGGTCTCGGCCTCGCGATCATAGTAGTCGTCGAAGGCGCGCATGGAGACCGCGACCGGGCCCTTGCTGCCGGTCGGACGCAGCTGCATGTCGACCTCGTAGAGGCCGCCCTCCCCCGTCGGAACCGACAGGGCGGCGATCAGCCGCTGGGTGAAGCGGGCGTAGAAGGTGTCGGCGCTCCAGCCCTTGGTCTGCGACAGCTCCGCCGCATCCCTCGCCCGGTACAGGGTCATCAGGTCGAGGTCGGACCGCGCCGTCATCTCGCGCCCGCCGCACTTGCCCAGCGCGACGACCGCGACGTCGCCGTCGAACGCCCCGCCCTGGCGCACCGTCTCGGTCAGCGCCGCGTCCGCCAGCCCGCGGATGCAGAGGTCGGCCAGATCGGCGAAGGCGGCGCCGGCCGCCTGGGCGCTGGCCGTGCCGCTCATCACCTGGACGCCGATGCGGAAGGCCTGCTCACGGTGCACGCGCCGCGCCGCGTCCATCGCCGCCTCGAAGCCGTCAGCCCGTCTGAAGGCGAAGCTGAGGGCGGTCTCGCCCTGCTGAGTCTCCACCGGATCGAAAAAGGCGGGATCGAGCAGCGCGTCGAGCGCCGCCGGCCGCCGCGCCAGGGTCTGGGCCAGCTGCGGCGCGAAGGCCATCACCTGGACGACAAGCTCGAACAGCCGGGGCTGGGCCAGGAACAGCGACTGCACCTGCACGCCCGACGAAAGCGCCCCGAAGAAGTCGGCGAAGCGGTTGAAGGCCACGTCCGGCGCACCGGTGGCCTGGGCCGCGTCGAGCAGGCGGGGCGCCATGCGGGTGAACAGCTCGCGCCCCCGCTCGGTGCGGGTCGCGCCGATCCGGCCGTGGTGCCAGCCGCGGATGGTCTGGGAGACCTGCGGCGGGTTGGAGAAGCCCATCCGCTTCAGCGTCGCCAGCGTCTCGGGGTCATCCTCGACACCGGTGAAAACCAGACTGCCGAAGCGCGACGACAGCTCCTCCTCGCCCTTGAACAGCTCGCCATAGCGAGCGTTGACGGCCTTCAGCATCTTGCCGACGACGCCGTCAAAGGCGCGCAGGTTGTCGTGGCCCCACAGGGCCGCCACCCGCTTGCGCTCCGCATCGGACTCCGGAAGCTTGTGGGTCTGGTCGTCGCCCAGCATCTGGGCGCGATGCTCGAGCGCCCGCAGGTCAACGTAGGCCCGGGCCAGTTCACTCGCGGCGTCAGGCGCGACGTGGCCGGCGGCGGACAGGGCCTGGAGGGCGTCAAGCGTACGGTTCGACCGCAGCTCCGGATGCCGCCCGCCCAGGATCAGTTGCTGGGTCTGGACGAAGAACTCGATCTCGCGGATGCCGCCCCGGCCGAGCTTGAGATCGGCGCCCTTGGCGGTCATCCGCTCGTCGACCTTCCAGGCGTGGATCTGGCGCTTGATCGAATGGATGTCGGAGATGGCGCCCCAGTCGAGGTTGCGCCGCCAGATGAAGGGCTGCAACTCGGACAGGAAGGCTTCGCCCGCCGGGATGTCGCCCGCCGCCGCCCGCGCCTTGATGAAGGCCGCCCGCTCCCAGTTCTGGCCCACGGACTCGTAGTAGGTGAACGCCGCCGCCGACGGCACCGCCGGTCGCGTCGAGGACGGATCGGGCCGCAGCCGCAGATCGACGCGGAAGACGTAGCCGTCGGCCGTGCGGTCCTGCATGGCGCGGGAGACGCCCTGGGCGATGCGCACCGCCTCGTCGCCGGGCTCGACGCCCTCGGCCAGCGGCAGCCGCTCGGGCTCGTAGAAGAAGGTGATGTCGATGTCGCTGGAGTAGTTCAGCTCGAACGCGCCATGCTTGCCCATGGCGATGATCATCAGCCCGGGAATCGGGCCGGCCGGACCGTCGGCGACGGCGACCAGCCGCCCGCGCTCGACTTCGTCTCGCGCCACCAGGGCCACGGCCGCATGCAACGCGGCGTCGGCGAAGCGGGCCAGGGCGCCGGTGACCTGGTCCAGGTCCCAGACGCCGCCAAGGTCAGCCAGGGCCGTCAGGAGGTGAAGATCAGCCTTCAGCTCGCGCAGGCGTTTGCGGGCTTCGTCGCTGTCCGGTTCGCGGCCGGCCGCCTCGGTATCGGCAAGGATGCCGGCCAGCCGTTCAGCCGGATCGCTGTCCAGCGTCTGCAGCAGGGCCCTGGGCCGCCGCCGCGCCAGACCGGACAGATAGGGCGAGGCCCCGAACACCGGCGCGAGCGCCGGCCAGGCGGCCCCAAGCGTCGGCGCGTCGGCGAGCTTCTCGGTCAGGATCTCCCGCGTGCGCTCGGCGGCCTTGGCGTCGATGACGGGGCCGCAGGGGGTGAGGCGTTCGGCGAGGCGAGTCATGCCCCAAGACTGCCCTCTTCCAACATCGGCGACCAGCCGCGTGCGATCGGCCGAAGCCTACTCCACCCTCGGCAGGACCAGCGCAACCCGCAGCCCCGGGCCCGAGCCGTTGTACTCGCCCGGCCCCTCGTCCAGCTCCAGCCGACCGCCATGCGCCTCGGCCACCGCCGCCACGAGCGACAGGCCAAGGCCGCTGCCCGGCTCGCTGCGGCTGTTCTCCAGGCGCACGAAGCGCTGGACCACCCGGGCGCGGTGCTCCTCGGGCACGCCGGGGCCGGTGTCGGTGACGGAGAACTCGATCTCGCCGGACGAGCGGCGGCGCACGCGCAGGGTCACCGCCCCGCCCGGCGGCGTGTACTTGATGGCGTTGTCGATGATGTTGGTCAGGGCCTGGGTCAGGATCGAGCGGGCGGCCCTGACGGTCAGCTGCGGGGTCAGTTCGGCCCGGAAATCGAGCCCCTTGTCCTCGCAAAGCGGCTCGTAGAGCTCGGCGATGTCGGCGGCCAGCTGGCCAGGGTCGAAACAGGTCTGGTCCGGCGCCTCGCCCGCGGCCTGCAGCCGGGCGATGGCCAGTACGGCGTTGAAGGTGTTGAGCACGCCGTCGGCGTCGTCGAGCGCCTGAACCAGGGCCTGCTTGGGGTCGCCCTTGCCGGCCTCGACCTCGATCAGGGCCGCTTCCATGCGGGCGCGCAGCCGGGTCAGCGGCGAGCGCAGGTCATGGGCGATGGCGTCGCCGGCATGGCGAAGACCGCCCATCGAGCGCTCCAGCCGGTCGAGCATCTCGTTCAGGCCCTCGGCCAGCTCGTCATACTCGTCCTGGACTCCCCGGATCTGCGCCCGGGCCTTGAGGTCGCCGCCGCGTACGGCCGCTACGGTGTCGGTGAGGCCCGCCATGTGGCGGCTGACGTTGCGGCTGACGATGGCGCCCCCGGCCAGCCCGAGCACGATGACCAGCGCGCCCGCGCCCCACAGGGCGTTGACGATGCCGCTGACAAAGCCGCGCGACTCGCCCACGTCGGCCCCGACGAAGAGGATCTCGCCGCCCTCGAGCTGCTCCTGCAGCCCGCGCGCCGGCCGTTTGACCTCGCCGCCATCCATGTCGATGTCGGTGACCGAGAAGCTGGCCCAGGTCTCGCCGGGACCCGCCTCGTCGACGGGCGACTCGGCGATCGAGCCGGTCATCCGCTTCCCGTCCTTGTCGAGCAGAAGGTAGAGGAACGGTCGCTCGCCGCCGGCCCGTTCGATCAGCGCCTGATTCAGCGCCACCGCCCCGCCCCGGCGATAGACGGCCTCGAGCGAGTTCATCTCGCGGGTGATCTCGGCGTCGGCGCGGCGGGTCACCTCGCCGGCCGTGGCGAACCACGCGTAGAAGAGGAAGGCCGCCGCCGACATGGCGAACACCGCCAGGAAGAGCAGCGTCATCCGGAAGGTGGTCGTGCGAAAGATGCGCGGCAGGCGCATGGGCGCGAGGTCCTAGGGGTCGAGCCGGTAGCCGGCGCCGCGCACGGTCTGCAGCATCTGGCGATCAAAGCCCTTGTCGATCTTCGAGCGGAGCCGCGAGATGTGGACGTCGATGACGTTGGTCTGGGGGTCGAAGTGGTACTCCCAGACCTTCTCGAGCAGCATGGTGCGGGTCACCGACTGGCCGGCGTGCCGCATCATGAATTCCAGCAGCTGGAATTCGCGCGGCTGCAGGTCGATCTCCGTCTCGCCCCGGTGCACGGTGCGGGCGATGAGGTTCATTTCGAGATCGCCGACCTTGAGGGTCGTCGCGACCGCCCCCGTCTCGCGGCGGCGGGACAGGGCCTCGACCCGCGCGATCAGTTCCGGGAAGGCGTACGGCTTGACCAGATAGTCGTCGGCGCCGGCCTTGAGGCCGTCGACGCGGTCACCGACCTCGCCCAGGGCCGACAGGAACAGCACGGGGGTGGCGTCGCCCTCGCGCCGCAGGGTCTCGACCACCTGGACGCCGTTCAGCTTGGGCATCATCCGGTCGACGATCAGCACATCGAAGTCGCGCTTCTGCGCGGCAGCCAGACCCAGCTCGCCATCGGCGGCATGGGTGCAGTCATAGCCGTTGTCGCTGAGACCCCGGACCATGGCCTCGGCCGCCTCGACGTCGTCCTCGATGATCAGAATGCGCATATCGGCCCCTCCGACAGACAGGTGGCCGACGCCGATTCGGCGCCAGCCACCGCTACTCTAGCTTGATCCGCCGCCCACAACAGAGCGGCGGATCGGGCGGGCCTTGGCCAGCCTAGTTGACCTTCACCGGCACCACGCCGGTCTGGCCGCGGCGATTGGCGAAGCCCAGCAGCACGGTCGGACGACCGGCCTTCTTCGCCGCCTCCACCGCCGCTGTCAGGTCGGCCGCCGTGGAGATCGGCTTGAGGTTCACCGAGGTGATGACGATGCCCTGGGCCAGACCCTTCTCGGCGGCGTCGGAGTCGCCGCGGACGGACTCGACCACGACGCCCTTGACGTCGGCGGCGATGCTGTAGCGGGTGCGGGCGGCGGCATCGAGCGGGATGACGCCCATGCCGAGCACATTGACCCGCGCCGGCGCGGCCTTGCCGGGCTTGCTGTCCTTGCCGGCGTCGGACTCGTCATCACCGCTTCCGCCGGTGACGTCGGCGAGTTGCTGATTGGACGGACGCACGCCGGACCGAACGTCGATGAAGCGCTTCTTGCCGCCGCGAATGATCTCCAGTCGCAGGTTCTCGCCGGCGCCAACGCGGGCGACCTGACGGGTCAGGGCCGTCGAGGAATCGATGGCGACTCCATTGACCGAAAGCACGATGTCGTCGCGCAGCACGCCGGCCTTGTCGGCGGGCCCGCCCGGCGTGACCTGGGCCACGAAAGCGCCCTTGGTGCCCGACAAGTCGAGCGAGTCAGCCATCTCGGGCGTGAAGTTCTGGATCTGGGCGCCGATGTAGCCGCGCACGACCTTGCCGTTGGCGATCAGCTGCTTGGTGATGCCCTCGGCCGTGTCGGCGGGGATCGCGAAGCCGATGCCCACCGAGCCGCCGGTCGGCGAGAAGATGGCGCTGTTGACGCCGATCACCCGGCCGAACAGGTCGAACGTCGGACCACCCGAGTTGCCCCGGTTGATGGGCGCGTCGATCTGGAGGTAGTCGACGAACTGCGAGGAGTCGTCGTTCAGGTTCCGACCGTAGGCGGAGACGATGCCGGCCGTGGCCGTACCGCCCAGGCCGAACGGGTTGCCTACCGCGATGACCCAGTCGCCGACGCGCGGCTTGGCCGTGGTCTCGAAGCTGACGAAGGTGAAGCCGGTCCCCTGGACCTTGATCACCGCCAGGTCGGTGTTCTCGTCGCGGCCGACGACGGTCGCCTTCAGCTCACGGCCATCCTTGAGGGTGACGTTGATCTCGTCGGCGCCCTCGACCACGTGGTTGTTGGTCACGATGTAGCCGTCGGCGCTGATGAAGAAGCCGGAACCGGACGACTGCTGCCGCGGACGCAGGCCTTCGGACCCCTCTTCGCCCTGGCCTTCGCCCTCGCCTTCTTCGCCGGAGCCGCCGTTGCGGTCTTCATTGCGGCCCTGCGGACCGAAGTTGAACGGAAGGCCGGGGAAACGCAGGGTGCGGGCGTCAACGCGGGTGCTGACGTCGATGGACACGACCGCCGGCGAGACCTTCTCGAAGATGTCGGCGAAGGACATCGGCGCGCCCGGCGGGGGCGCGAACATCATCGGACCGGTGGAGGCGGTCCTGATCACCGCCGGAGGCGGCGCGGCCTCGGCGGGAGACATGCGCAGGCCGACGCCCGCCAGAGCCGCCGCGGCTACGCCCGCGCCAGCCACCGCACCAACAAAAAACCCGGTCTTCTTCGCGACCATCTGTGTTCCGTTCCTGTCCCCGACGATGCGGGATCTGAGATACTTGGTTCGATGCCAAAGAGCCCCGCGGCTCTCAAGTTATCTTTCCGTCATGCACCGTGGCGTTTCTAGGGCGCGCCGACGCAACGGGATCAAGCCTCGCGGTCTTCGAGCAGCCGCGCAAGTCGCGCTTCCTCGTCCACGGTCAAAGCTTCAGATAGGTCGCGGCGCCGGACGCGCAACGCCAGGAAGGCCAGCCCGGCGAGCACCGCCAGGAAGGGGCCCAGCCAAAGCGCCGCGTTGCCGAGGCTGAAGGCCGGCTTCAGAAGCACGTACTCGCCATAGCGATCGGTCAGAAAGGCCTTCACCTGCGCATCGTCGCGCCCGGCGGCGACCTGTTCGCGCACCACACGGCGAAGGTCGCGGGCGAGTTCGGCGTCCGAATCGTTGATCGACTCGTTCTGGCAGACGAGGCAGCGCACCTCCTGGAAGATCTCCCGCGCCCTCGCTTCCTGCGCCGGATCGGGCAGCCGCTCGGTCGGATCGGAGGCGGCGGCCATGCACAGGGCGGCGGCGATGACGACCAGGACGCGCTTCATGCGGCCTTCCTCCCCGCCGCGAGGCGGAGCCTGCGGTCGGACAGCGACACCAGTCCGCCCACGGCCATCAGCAGCGGTCCCAGGAAGATGAGCTGGACCCAGGGGTTGAAGTAGGCGCGAACCAGCCAGGCCGGGCGCCCGCCCTCGCCCGCCCGCCGCTCGCCCAGAACGATATAGACCTGATCCAGGCCGCGATTGCACAGCGCCACTTCGGAGGTGGTCTGCTTTCCGGTCGGGTAGAAGCGGCGTTCGGGCTGGGCCTGGCAGACCACATCTCCGGCGCGCGAGACGGTGATCCGCCCGCGCTCGGCGATGTAGTTGGGGCCCTCGCCGGTCCGGACGCTGTCCAGCGTCAGGGAATAGGCGCCGACCTCAATGCGGCCGCCCAGGGACAGGGCCTCGGCGGCCTCGACCTTCCAGGTGGTCTCGAACACGGCGCCGAGGGTGAACACGCCCAGCCCCAGGTGCGCCAGGGTCATGCCCCAGGCGCCGCGCGGCAGGCCGACCAGCCGCCGCCAGGTTTCGGCCGCCGGCGCGCGGAAGGCGCGGGTGCGCTCGGCGACCTCGGCCAGGACACCGAAGATGAGCCAGAAGCCCAGGGCCACGCCGGCCGCCGCCAGAGCCTTGCGTGGATTGACCAGGGCGTAGGTCGCCAGGCCGAAGACGATCGCAGCGGCCGCCGCCAGCATCAGTCGCTGCCCGCCCGCCCGCAGGTCGCCCCGCTTCCAGGCGGTCAGCGGCCCGAACGGCAGGATCAGGAAGGCTACCGCCATCAGCGGCGTGAAGGTCAGGTTGAAGTAGGGCGGTCCGACGGAAACGGCGTCGCCGTCCATCGCTTCGCGGATCAGCGGATAGAGGGTGCCCAGCAGCACGGTCGCCGTGGCCGCCGTCAGGATGATGTTGTTGAGGACGATCAGGCTCTCGCGGCTGACCGGGGCGAACAGGCCGCCGGGCTGCAGCGCGGGGGCCCGCCAGGCGAACAGCGCGAAACCCGCGCCGGCGGCGACGCCGAGAATGGCCAGCAGCAGCGCGCCGCGCGTCGGGTCCACGGCGAAGGCGTGGACGCTGGTCAGCACGCCGGAGCGGACCAGGAAGGCGCCAAGCATGGAGAAGGTGAAGGCCGCCAGCGCCAGGAACAGGGTCCAGCCGGACAGGGCTCCGCGCTTCTCGGTGACGACGGCGGAATGCAGCAGCGCCGTGCCGATCAGCCAGGGCATGAAGGAGGCGTTCTCGACCGGATCCCAGAACCACCAGCCGCCCCAGCCGAGCTCGTAGTAGGCCCAGAAGGCGCCGAGCGTGATGCCGACCGTCAGCATGCTCCAGGCCGCCAACGTCCAGGGCCGCACCCAGCGCGCCCAGGCCGCGTCGATCCGGCCGCCGATCAGGGCGGCGATGGCGAAGGAGAAGACCACCGAGAAGCCGACGTAACCCAGGTAGAGGAACGGCGGATGGAAGACGAGCGCCGGGTCCTGCAGCAGGGGATTGAGCGACCGCCCCTCGACCGGCGGGTCAAGCAGCCTGGCCAGCGGGTTGGACGCGAACACCGTATAGGCCAGGAACAGGACGCCCAGCGCGCCCTGCACGCCGATCACCCGGCTGCGCAGCGCCAGCGGCAGGTCGCGCCCAAAGCCGGCCACGGCGGCGCCGTAGCCGGTCAGCGCCATGCACCAGAGCAGCATCGAGCCCTCGTGGCTGCCCCAGGCGCCGGCCACCTTGTAGAGCATCGGCTTGGCGGTGTTGGAGTTGGCGGCGACGTTGGCGACCGAGAAGTCCGAGGTCACGAAGGCGACCATCAGGGCCGCAAATGCCGCGGCGATGCAGAGGAAGGCGCCCAGGGACGCGCCGCTCGCCGCGCCGGCCAGCGCCGGTCGACGGGCGCCGGCCAGGCCCAGCGCCGTCTGGACCACCGACAGGGCCAGGCCCAGCGTCAGGGCGAAGGCGCCCAGTTCAGCGGTCATAGGCGCCCTTCGCTCCGTCGCCGCGCCACTCGCCCTGCTCCTTGATGGCGTCGGCGACTTCCTTCGGCATGTACTGCTCGTCGTGCTTGGCCAGCACGCGTTGGGCGACGAACAGGCCGGACGCGTCGAACGCGCCCTCGGCCACGATGCCCTGCCCCTCGCGGAACAGGTCCGGCAGGTCGCCCTGGTAGCTGATCTTCGCCGACGCTGTGTTGTCGGTCACCGAGAACTCGACCCGGCCGTCCGGGAACTTGCGCACGCTGCCCACCTCGACCAGCCCGCCCAGCTGAACGGCGCGACCGGGCGCGACCTTGGCCTCCCGCGCCTGGGCCGGGGTGTAGAAGAGGGAGATGGAGCCCCGCAGGCCCCACATGGTCAGGCCGACGGCCAGGACCAGAACCGGCGCGATCGCCAGCAGGATGGTCAGCCGCCGTCTCGCGGTGCGGGATTTCGGCCAGAAGCTCATCGCGGAGCCTCCGCCGCCTGGTCGAGCGCCTGAAGCACCTGGGGATTGTCCTTGAAGAGCTGACGCGCCCGGGAAAGGGCGGCGTCGCGTTTGGCGGTCTCGCCGAGCACGCTCCAGGCGCGGACGAGCCGCACCCAGCCCTCGGGGTCGTCGGGCTGTGTTTCGAGGCGCGCCGCGAGGCCCTCGACCATGCCGCGGATCGCCGCGTCGTCGGGAATTCCGGATTGGGGCTGCGGGGCCGGCGTCGCCGTCGGCAGGGCGCCGGCCTTCTCCACCGCAGCGATCTCCGCGGTCAGGGCGGCGCGGACAGCCTGCTCGGATGACCCGGTCGACGGCAGGGCCGCCAGCAGCGCCCGCCAGCCTGCCAGGCCCTCGGCGACCCGGCCGTCCTGGATCTCGGCCCGCGCCAGGAAATAGCGGGCGCTGACGCTGGTCGGATCGCGCTTCAGGGCCTCGCTGAAGGCGGTGCGGGCGTCGCCATCGACCCGTCCTTCGGCCTGGACCACGAACGATTCGCCGAGCAGCGCCCAAAGGTCGGCCCGATCAGGCGCGATCTGCACGGCGCGGCGCAAGGCTGTACCCGCGGCGATGGCGTCGCCCTGCCCCAGCTCGACGGAGGCGAGCTTGTAGTAGGCCTCGGCGTCGTTCGGCCGCTCGAGCGTGATGGCCCGCAGGATCGCCGCCAGACGGGGCATGTCGAGACGCTCGAGGTCGCCCGACCGCCACTCCGCCAGGCGGGCGGCGTACGGCTGATCCTTCTGGTCGGGCGCGCCGACGACGAAATAGGCGCCCAGGGCCAGCAGGGGCGCGACCACGGCGGCGGCGAGGGCCAGCCGATGGCCGGCGCCACTCTCGGGCGCGATGGCGGTGTCGGCGGCGGCCAGAAGACGTCGCCCGGCCTCGGCGCGGGCCGCGCGGACCTCGCCCTCGGGCAGCAGACCTCGGGCGGCAAGGTCATCGATCTCGTCAAGCTGGCGGCGGTGAACGGCGACGGTGGGGTCGTCGCCGGAAACGCGCAGCGTCGCCGCGCGCGAGGCGCTGAGTATCAGCCAGCCCACGGCTGCTGAAAGGGCCGCCGCCGCGATCCAGAATGCGAACATGGCCGGGTGTTAGCGGATCGCGCGCGCGATAGCGAGAGGGTCAGGCGGCTGCGGCGCGACGACGCACCACCCCGCCGGCCTTGCGGTCCCGCACCAGGCTCATCAGCTGCGCGGCGACATCGAGGAACTCGTGGGCGCGATGGAGGTCGATGGCGTCGCCCAGGCGGATCTGCTCCAGCACATCCTCGACATAGCGGTCGATACGGATGCCGACGGTCTCGTGCACCTTGCCGCGGGCGCCGGCGAAGCCGCCCTCGTTGGCGCACCCGCGCACCGCCTCCGAGAAGGTCAGCAGGCCAATGGCAAGCTCAAGAGCGCCGTCGCTGGGCGGCTCGTCCAGCTTGGGCACGGTCGAGACCAGTCGCGCCGAGTAGCGCAGCTTCTGCATCGGCAGGGCCAGGCCCACGGCCTCCTCGATCTCGAAGAGGCGCTGCTCGACGGTCGAGGCCAGGGCCTGCTTCAGCTTGACGACCCGCTGTCCCCAGGGGCCGTCCCGATAGAGCTGGACCGATTGGTCGAGCTCGGTGATCGTCTCCACCGCCTCCTGCACGGCCTGACCGGCCCGCTCCGCCGCGCCGACGCCTGTGCCTGGTCGCAGGCTCTTCACCAGGGTCACCTGCGTGTCGATGGCGTCGATCGCGCGCTCGCCAAATGCCGCCAGTTCGGAGGCGGCCAGGTAGCGCTCGCCCGGGTGATCCATGATCGCAGAAACCACGCGCAGGATCTGGCAGGGATGCTTCAGATGCCCGGCCAGCATCTCGAACATCAGCGGACCGCCGCCCTCGCCGGCCGCGCCGGCGTCCTTGTAGGCGATGCGGGCGCTGGCCCGGCGGTCGTCGGTCATGCGCTGAAGCCAGTCGGTCAGCTTCAGAAGCGGGGGCCGGACGACCGGCGCCAGGTCGAGGGCCAGGATCAAGGTCTGGGTCGAGCCTCGCCGGTCCGCCTCGAGCATGGTCATGACGTCGAGGTACTCGGGCCGGTCAGCCGCGCGCAGGCCGCTGGCCGCGCGGCCGCACAGCACGTCGAAGATCTGCGGCGAGGGCTCGTCGGGATCGATGTAGTAGCAGGCGTCCTGGGCCTGCTTGACCCAGTCGGGCTTGTCCGCCGAGAGCGCCTTCCAGAGCAGCGAGAGCGCCGGGACAGGAAAGGCCGTGCGGCCGTCGGCGTGGCGGGCGCGGAACAGCCCCTTCACCGGCGCCAGGACATGGGCGCGCACCGAGCGCAGCGCCACTTCGGACTCGATCATCGCGCCGATGGCGGCCAGCGATCCGCTCGAGCCTTCCTTGCACACGGCGCGCTCGAGACCACGCACCACGTCATCCGGCGACGCGGCGAGAAGCCCCTTCAACATCGCGATCTTGTCAGGCGACAATGCGGTCAACCGTGCTCGGCGGGAAGCCAGGCGCTCCCGCGCCAATCCTTGCGCCGAACGGGGTTAACGGCGGCTGAAACCGTGCTTTCAGGTTTCCGCCCGCGGCAGGGTGATCTCGACCTTCAGGCCGCCCATCGGCGAGTCGCCCAGGGTCAGCGCGCCACCGTAGGCCCGCGCCAGCTCGTCAACGATCGCCAGGCCGAGGCCCGAGCCCGGTGCGCTCTCGTCCAGACGGGCCCCGCGCTTGAGCGCGTCCTCCCGCCGGTCGGCCGGCAGGCCGGGGCCGTCGTCCTCGACCGTGACGGTCATCACCTCGGCGCCGGTGGGCGCGGCGTTCACACGCACCCTGGCCTTGCACCACTTGCCGGCGTTCTCGATCACGTTGCCGACGATCTCCATCAGGTCCTGCTTCTCGCCGCGGAAGCAAAGCTCGTCGGGACAGCGCCAGTCGATCTCGACCCCCTTGTCCTGGAAGATCCGCTCCAGCGTGACGGCCAGTTCGTCGATGACCGGCTCCACCAGCGTGCGTTCGCCATGCGACTGCGACCGGGCGGCGGCGCGGGCGCGGCGGAGATGGTGTTCGACATGACCCCGCATGGCGTCGGTCTGGCGGGTGACGACATCGGCCAGCTGGCCCGGCTGCTGGACGGCCTCGGTCAGCATCACCGAGATCGGCGTCTTCAGGGCGTGCGCGAGGTTGCCGACATGGGTGCGCTGGCGCTCGACCACATCCTGGTTGTGGGCGACCAGCGCGTTCAGCTCGGTGGCCAGCGGATTGAGTTCGCTGGGATATTCCCCTTCGATCCGCTCGGCCTTGCCCTTGCGCACATCGGCGACCTCGCGGCGCAGCTGGAACAGCGGCTGCAGGCCGATCCGCACCTGCAGGAAAACGCCGGCCAGGATGCCGCCGCCCAGGACGATCAGCGCGCCGGCGGTCAGCAGCGCGAACCGCTGCGCCTCGCGGTCGACGGGCGAACGGTCCTCGGCGGCCATGATGATGACGGGCGCGACGCGGTCGCCGATGGTCACCTGCATGGCGCTGGCGCGCAGCGGCTGGCCGAGGGGCCCCTCGGTTTCGTAGAAGATCTGCTGTCCGGGATTGGCCGCCACCTCGGCCACGACCGCCTCGGGGATCTTCAGGTCCCGGTCGAACAGCGAGCGGGACCGGACGATCAGCCGCACCTTGCCCGACGGCGCATGCTCGGCCAGCTGCCAGTAGCGGCCGGAATAGACCCGCAGGGCCCGGGTGTCGG
The DNA here is from genome assembly GCA_031426695.1 of Caulobacter sp. Classification (GTDB taxonomy): domain Bacteria; phylum Pseudomonadota; class Alphaproteobacteria; order Caulobacterales; family Caulobacteraceae; genus Caulobacter. The sequence continues at coordinate 57,558 of JASJPM010000017.1, read as the reverse complement.
TCAGCGGCGGCGCGATGACCTTGCCGTCCTCGATGCTGATCCCGGCGTTGAGGCCCTGGGTCAGATCGACCAGACCGAGGTCGAAGCGCCGCAGCGCCGCCTGCTGGAAGAAGGCGGTCAGGGCCACGCCGGTGACGATCAGGACGATGACGCTCCAGCCCGCGGCCAGCAGAACCAGCCGCCCGACCAGCGAGCGGCGGCTCAGACCGGGCAGGCGGGGTCGTTTCACTCGGTCGCCTCACCCTCGAGCGGGGTCAGGCGGTAGCCGAGGCCGCGCACGGTCTCGATGCGGTCCGGGCCGATTTTCTTGCGCACCCGGCCGATGAAGACCTCGATGGTGTTGGAATCGCGGTCGAAGTCCTGGTCGTACAGGTGCTCGACCAGCTCGGTGCGGCTGATCACCCGGCCCTGGTGCATGATCATGTAGTGCAGCAGCCGGTACTCAAGCGAGGTCAGGCGCAGCGGCTCGCCGTTGACGCTGGCCCGGGCCGAGCGGGGATCCAGGCGCAGACCGCCGCAGGCCAGGTTTGGCGTGGCGTGGCCGGCCGACCGCCGCAGCAGCGCGCGCAGCCGGGCCAGCAGCTCCTCGGTATGGAAGGGCTTGGTCAGGTAGTCGTCGGCTCCGGCGTCGAACCCGGCGACCTTCTGGCTCCAGTTGTCGCGCGCGGTCAGGATCAGCACCGGCATGGCGATGTTCTCGCGCCGCCAGCGCTCCAGCACCGACACGCCGTCGATCTTGGGCAGGCCCAGGTCGAGGATCACCGCGTCGTAGGGTTCTGCCTCGCCCAGGTAGTGGGCTTCCTCGCCGTCGGCGGCATGGTCCACGGCATAGCCGGCGTCGCCGAGCGCCAGCTTGAGCTGACGCGACAGATCCGGATCGTCCTCGACCAGCAGGATACGCATGCGGGGCCTAGTTCCTTCCGATGATCTGGCCGGTGGCGGCGTCGACGATGAAGTCGATGCGGCGGCCGTCGTTGGTCTGCCAGCGGACCCGGTAGACCGGTCGACCGCCGCGGTTTTCCAGGCCCGCGTCGAGCAGCTGGCCGGGATTGGAGCGAGCTATGTTGCGGATCACGGTCTCCAGGGGCACCAGCCGTCCGCCGCGCACGCCCTCGCGGGCCTCGCTCTCACGCGGGCTCCAGCCGTCGCCCAGGGAGTTGCCGCCGCGGCCCGGCGGCCGCGAGCGGTCCTCGTCGTCGCCGCGACCGGGCGGCCGCCCGCGCGAGGACGGGCCATCGTCCCGCTGGTCGCGCAGGGCCTCGCGGCAGGCCTTGCCGATCGCCCCGCCGGGGCAGTCGGAAGGCCGTCCACGGCTCTGCGCCTCGGCGACGGCGGGGACGCCGGCGCTGATCAGGGCAGCTGCGAAGAGGGCGACGAAGCGGTTCATGCCCGACGGTCTAGAGCGCCAACGCTGAATGCCGGCTGAATGGAGGATTTATGGAGCCCCCGCGACAGCGTGTCACGCACGGAGGCCCTGCTATCGCTTGCGGGGCGAGTAGGGCCGCTCCTTGCGCCACTGTTCGGCGAACTTCTCGAGCGCCGGATCGGCGACCTCGGGCAGGGTGACGATCAGCCGCGCGACCAGATCGCCCCGCTGGCCCTTGGGATTGACGAAGCCCCGCCCCTTGAGCCGCAGCAACGCGCCGCTGTTGGCGCCCTTGGGCACCGAGACGTTCACCGGCCCGTCGGGCGTCGGCGCCTCGACCTTGCCGCCCAGCACGGCGTCGGGCACGGACACCGGCAGATCCATGTGCAGCGCATCGCCCTCGCGGCGATAGATCGGGTGCGGCTTGAAGCCGATCTCGATCAGCGCGTCGCCGGGCCCGGTCCGGCCCTGGGCCCCCTGCCCCTTGAGGCGCAGGGTCTGGCCCTCCTGGGCGCCCTTGGGAATGTTCACTTCCAGGGTTCGGCCGTCGGAGAAGGCGATCCGCTTCTTGCCGCCGCGGATGGCCTCCTCGATGTCGATGTCGAGGTGGGCGCGCAGGTCGGCGCCCTTGCCGCCGCCAAAGCCCCCGGCCCCGCCGCCGAAGCCGCCGAAGCCGCCTCGCCCGCCGCGTCCGAACGCCTCGCCCAGGATGTCGTTGATGTCGACGCCCTCGAAGCCGGGACTGCCGGGGCCGGGACGATAGCGACCGCCGGAGGCGCCGCCGGGCCCGAACGGACTGCCGCCGCCGAAGCCGGGATGCTGCTCACGGCCGTCGGCGTCGATCTCGCCGCGATCGAACTTCTTGCGCTTGTCCTCGTCGCCGACGATGTCGAAGGCGCCGGACACGCGCTTGAACCGCTCCTCGGCGCTCGCGTCGCCGGGGTTCGCGTCGGGGTGGAACTGCTTGGCGAGTTTGCGGAAGGCTTTTCGGATCTCATCCGAGGTCGCCGTCCGCGGTACACCGAGTTCAAGATACGGATCGCGCGCCAAAGGCCCCTCGCAGCGGATTCTACGCCGCATCAGATAGAGCGTCCCGGCCTTCGGCGCTACAGGCTGCGGGTGGTTGTCGCGCCCGGGCCGAACACCGCTGACAATTGCGCCACACGGATGGTCACCTTGGCAGGGACGCCGCCCGGGAAGTCCGACGACTGCATCGTCGGGGTCCAGACGAAGGCGGGGACGTCACACGCGACCGTTCGCACGACCGCCGCGCCGTCCAGAATCTCCAGTCGATAGGCTTCCCGTTCCTCGGACAGTGGCGGATCGCCGTCCAGCCTGTCGCCGGCAAGGCGGGCGCGGCGGATCCAGCTGAACAGGATATCGCCGCCAGGCTGATCGGTCCGCTTCAGGTGGCAGGGGCTCCAGGGACGATCGGCCAGGCCACGCCAGACGGTCTCGACCTGGGTCATCGCCACCCCGCCCGGTGGGCCGCCGGCCGGCGCGGCGCGCCAGATCATCGGCAGACCACGCTCGGACAGCGCCATGTCCGCCCGCGCCAGGCCTTCACCCAGCAGGACGACAGGCGCGCCGGCCGGCGTCAGCGCCGCCATGGCCGGGTCGGAGCCGGCCTGTCCACGCAGCAGGCCCGACAGGGTCCAGACGTCGGCCGCCACGGGCGCGGCTGCCAGGAACTGGATGATCTCCCATTCACCGGCCGCGCTCCGCACCGCCAGCGCGTTGGCGCCGGTCAGCACTGCGGCCATGGGGCGGCTCTCCAGCGTCGCGCCCTCAACGCGCACCGTCAGCCGGCCGCCCGGGTCAACCCTGTGCAGGGGACCGGCGGGCAGATCGTGCAGAGTCTCGCCGACCGCGGCCGGCTGGTCGATGCGGGCCCGAACGCTGAGGGCCTCGACCCCGGCGCCGGCATGGACGTCGAGCGCGCGCCAGGGCTCGACCGCGGCGGCGACCAGCGGCCGGTTGTCGGTCTCGGCCCCGGGCAGCGCTGGCAGGTCGAGCACATGCAGAATTGGCGGCGCGGCCGGCTCCAGGGGCGGCGGCTGGGTCCAGTCGCCCTCGCCGCCTTCGCCTGCCGCGGCCGGTTCGACCAGCGTCAGGGCGGCGCGAGGCTGTTCGTCCAGATCGATCCGCTCAACCCGCCATATCCGGTCATCGCCGGGCAGCTGCACGCGGTCGCCCGGTTCAAGCCGCAGGGCGTCGAGCGGCGAGAGGCCGATCTCGGCGTCCTCGACCGCCGCGGCGGTCCGCGCCAGCAGGCGTCGCCCTATACGCTCGGCTCGCGCCATGGTCAGCACCATCGGCAGGTCCGCCTGGGCGACATCGCCGGCGCCGGCCGGATCACGGCGCACCGTGGCGCCGCCGATCCGATACTCGGCCGTCTCGTCGATATACCGCAGACGCACCACGTCGCTCGGCGCTCCAAGGGTGCGAGAAACCCTTTGAGCCGGACGATCTTCCGGCAGCGCCAGGTCGTCTTCGGCGAAGGTCATCACCAGGGGACCGTCACGCGCGATCAGGGTCACCTGGCCGCCGCGCTCCGCCAGGTCGAAAGCGAAGGCCCCGGCCAGCGGCTCGAGCGCGTCTCGCAGCGATGCGGGTTGATCAACAATGTAGCCCGTGACCACGCCGCCGACATCGCCCGGATCGATCGTGACCCCCGCGCGCAGGCCCAGCTCCACGATCAGGTCAGCCAGCGGCGCGGCGCCCAGACGCCCGTTCAGCCAGTGGCCGAGCGCCCAGTTCGGTCCGTCCGCCCAAACCGCCGAGCGCGCCGGAAAGTCCGGGTAGGGCCGGGCGTCCCAGCACCAGGCGCCCATGGCCGCGACCATAGGACCGCCATAAAGGGGCGAGACCGGATTGGCGGCCGGATCGTCGAAGTGGGCCAGGACCGCCTCCAGCGTCCGGCGCTGAGCGTGGTCGTCCCGCAGGCCGGTGGAGAACGGCGGCAGCGCGCTCTCGCTGCTCTTGGGGTCGATGAACAGATTGGGGGAGTTGGCCCCCTTGTCGACGGCCGGACAGCCGAACTCGATCAGGCGGATCGGCTTGGAGCGGGGGATCCAGGCGGTGGGCGTCGCGTCGCGGACGCCGCCCGGGCGATCATGATGGGCATGGCTCCACCAGCCGACCAGGTCCTTGGGCCGGAACACCCAGGGCTCGCCGTAAGCCCCGTCGGTGATCGACGTGCGCAGGCCGGCGTCACGGTCCTCCGGCGTCGCGTAGAACCAGTCGAAGCCCTCGCCGCCCGCCACCGGGATGGCGTTGAAGTCCGGCTCGCCCCGCCAGTCGGCCAGCGGCAGATAGAAGTCGATCCCCACGAAGTCGATGGCCTCGTCCGCCCACAGCGGATCGAGATGGAAGGCGACGTCGCCCGACCCGTCCGCCGGCTGGTGGCCGAAGTATTCCGTCCAGTCGGCGGCGTAGCCGATGGCGGTCCCCGGCCCGAGGATGGCGCGGCAGTCGGCGGCCAGCGCGCGCAGGGCGTCGACCGCCGGATAGGCGCCGACGCCGTCGCGGATGGTGGTGATCCCGCGCAGCTCCGAGCCGATCAGGAAGCTGTCGACCCCGCCCGCCAGCTGGGCCAGCCGCGCCTGATGCAACACCATGCGGCGCAGGCCCCAGTCGGCGCAGTCATGGTCGATCTGGTCGCCATCGATAACGATGTCGGACGGAGACGCCGATCCGAAAAGCGGTGGAACGTCAGCCGCTTCTCCACTGATCCTGCCGCGCCACGGGAAGCCGTCGCAGTCCATCAGGATGAACGGACAGAGGGTGACCTTCAGCCCGCGCGCCTTCAGTTCGGCGATGGCCTGGACGACGCTGGCGTCGGCCGGTGTGCCGCCGTAGGCGGGCGCGCCGTCGATCCGGCTGACCAGATGCGCCGAGCCGCGCCCCACGCCGCCGGCCCGCCAGGTCATGCCAGGGGTCGACTTGGACGCCTGCTCCACGCCGGGCCGGAAGGTGCAGTCGCCGGCGTCCAGGCTGGTCCCGAACCAGGCGACGACCAGGGTGACGGCCTCCAGGTTCGGCAGCTGCGCCTGCAGCTGGTCCAGCGAGACGAGCAGGTCGGGCCGCCCCTCGACATTGTTGACGTTCTCGGCGCTGAACCGGGTCAGGCCGTCGCGGCGCTGGATCGCCTGGGTCGCATAGGCGAACTCGCCGGCCCCGGGGATCAGGCAGACGCCGGTCAGCCGGTCCTCGAGCGCAAGCCCGCCGCCGCGCGGCCGGCGGAGCACCTCGAACGACAGCTGCGGCATGCGGTTGCCGAACGGCTCCAGCGGCAGGTCCTCGAAGACCACATAGGCGCAGCCGCGATAGGCCGGCGCGACGCCCTCGATGGCCTCGATCAACGGATCGGGGGTCTGGTCCTCGGTTCCGCGATGCAGGCGCATGGCGACGCCGGTCAGGTCCATGGCCTTGCCGTCGGCCCAGACCCTGCCGATGCCGTCGACCGGCCCCTCGCAGAGCGCCACGGCGAACGACAGGCTGTAACGATACTCGACGACTTTGGGCCCGCCCTTGCCGCCGCCGGCCTGACGCTCGATGCGCTTCTCGCGGAAGCGGGCGGCCCAGATGACCTGGCCCGGCACGCGGGCCCGGCCGAACACCGCCGCGACCGGCGCGCCCTCGGCCGCCGACATGATCTGCAGCTCGCGCAGGCGCGGCCCGGCCTGACGCGGGGCCCGAAGCGAGGCGACGGCATACTGGTCGACCGCCCGGCCAACCAGGCCGCCCAGCGTGGCCAGGACACTGCCGCCCAGGGCCCGGCCAATACCGGTGAGGATCAGTTGGGCCATGGATCTTCGTCGCTCGTGTTGGGGAAGGCGAAGGCCGCGGCCAGCCGTCGGCGCCACCAGGGGCCCAGCCAGCTTTCGACGACCGCGCGCCCCCAGTAGGCATGGATGATGCGCGGCTCCGGATCGCCCGGGCGCTGCTGCGAGACGATGGCGCAGTGCTTGACGCAGGCGCCCGGGCTCATGCGGAACAGCAGCACGTCGCCCGGCCGGACGGCGCCCGGCGGCGCTGGAACCAGATGCCGGCCGGCCGCGGCCAGCAGGGTTTCGGCCGCCCCGGTCTCGGCCCAGTCGGGGCGGTAGGGCGGCGCGGCCTCCGGCTCCTCGCCGTACAGCTCGCGCCAGACCCCGCGCACCAGGCCCAGGCAGTCGCAGCCGACGCCCTTCACGGACCCTTGGTGGCGGTAGGGCGTACCGAGCCAGCCCCGGGCGGCGGCGACGATCTCCGCCCTATCCACGACGGCTGCTCCCGTCATGACGCTCGCCCCGAGCCGGCCAGCGGCTGAGGAAGTCGTTGCCGGGAATGGATGGAAAGCCCCGGAAGTACAGCGCGTTGTCAAAGCGCGCTGAACAGGTCTCGAACCGCTTGTCGCAGCCTTCGACGATGGCCGGATGACCGGCCGCCACCCCGCAGCGATCATCGCCCAGATTGGCGTCGCAGAGCCGGCCAAAGCTGCGGCCCGCCACCCGCTCGAGCTGGGCCAGCGGCCCTTCCAGGTCGGCGGTGAAAGCCTCGCCCTCGCGCCGCACGCGGCTGATCCGGGCGGTCCACAGGGAGACGAACAGGTCAGGCGCGGTCCAGTCGACCCGCCGGCATTCCACCCTCGCGCCGTCATACAGACCGGCGGCGAGATCTATCGGATCCAGCCCCTCGGCGGCGAGCACGCCAGCCGCGACCATGGCGCCGGCCTCTCCGCCCCCAAGGCCCGAGCCGGCAACACCCCCCGTCCAGCCGGCGCCGGCCACGCAGACCAGACCGTCGTGCAGGAGATCGCGATCATGATCGGTGAAGCCGCTGACGGCGCCGTCGGGCCGGGTGAGACGCCAGACATGGCAGAGGGTGGCGGCGCCGGACTCGATCCGGGCGACCAGCGCGGCGGGAACGGCTCTCATGGTCAGACCCTGATCTCGATGAGCGGCGCGGCGACCACGCGACCGGCCTCGAAGCCCTCGAGGGTTACGTCGATGCGGTCGGTGTCGAAGCGCACGGGGGTGTCGAAGGCGAAGCCGGCGGTCACAACGGCGCCGTCGGCCGGCGGCGCGGCGAAGGTCACGACCCCGGTCGCGGCGTCGACCGTGACCGCGCCGGTCTCGACGCCATCCACCGCCACCCGCACGCTGCCTTCGACCGGCTTGCGGATAGGACGTTCAAAGTCGCCGTAGCGCTTGATCAGCGGGAACGAGACGCGGTCACCAGCGCCTACGCCAAGCGTTTGATCCAACGGCGAAATCGCCGCTGACGGCAGACCGGACTTGAAGTCGGCGAAGTCCTTGAACCGGAAGCCGTACAACCGCCCGCGTCGCGCCTCGAAGAAGGCGATGAGGACGGCCGCATCGTCGAGCGACCGCACGCCGGCGCCGATCAGGTAGCGACGGCGACCGTGGGCCCAGGGGGTGGCGCGTCGTTCGAATCCGCTGGTCAGGGTGACGACCTCGGTGCGCCGCTCGACGCCGCCCGTGGAGCCGAACGCCAGCCGCGCGGGCAGGCGCACTTCATGGAATGACATGAACCATCCGTATGTTGACGTCGGCCGCCGGCCCGTGTGACCTCGCGTCACTGGGGAATTCGGGGGTTGCGATGGACTGGACGAAACTGTTCTTCTCGCCGAACGGCCGGATCGGCCGACAGGCCTACTGGATCGGCTGGCTGGTGCTGATCGGCGCGAACACGCTGCTGTTCTGGGTGCCGTTCCTGTCGCTGGTCACGGTCTACTGCTGGATCTGCGTCTGCTCGAAGCGCTTCCACGACATGGGCAAGTCCGGATGGCTGTCGGCCATTCCCGTCACCCTCAGCATCGTGATGCCGATCGGCGCGGTCATCGCCATCGCCGGCGCCGCGGTCGCCTCGTCGATCTCCGGCGCCAGCGACGAGACAGTCATCGCCGCCGTGCTGAGCGCGGTCGCCGGATCGGCGCTGCTGCTGCTCGGCGCCCTGTTCATCGGGATCGGTTTCCTGATCTGGCAGGGCGTGGCCCTGGGCGAGCCGGGCCCGAACCGCTACGGCCCGCCGCCGGCGCCCTCGCTCTGATCACAGTCGGCGGGCGCCCAGGCTGACGGCCCGCGCCAGGGCCTGGGCGATCTGCGCCTCCGACCGCAGCAGCGACGGTGCGCCGCCCTCGCCCTGCACCGTCACATTGACGGTCAGGCCGCCGGCGGCCGGCTCGACAGAGCCCGTCGACGCGGGGCGGAACACCTCCGCCCCCCGCTCGCCGACCAGATAGGCGCCGCCGGACGTCACCGGCCCGCCGGCGGCCCGCGCGCCGCTGAAAGCCCCGCCGAGCGCCGCCGTCAGCGCCTGGGCGAGGCCCCCGCCGGTTCCGGCGCGCGAAGCTGCGTTGATCGCCGCCAGCACCGCCTGGGCCAGCTCCGCCAGCGACACCTCGCCGTCCGCCGCCGCCCGGCCGAGCGACCGCGCCAGGCTTTCGCCAGCCCGCTCGAAGGCCTCGTCGATGGAGGCGGCGGCCCGCGCGGCAGGCGCCTTGAGGGCCTCCAGCGCCGCGGCCGCTTCGGCCGTCTGGCGCGGCAGGCCGCCAAGGCCGTCTTCTTCGAAGGTCATGGGATCATCCGTCCGGCCAGGCGCGGACCAGGGCGTCCAGCGCCGCGCGATTGAGGGTGTCAGCGGGCTCGTCGACCAGCGCCCGCCACTCGGCCAGCGACAGCCGCCAGAACGCGTCCGGCGCGATGCCGAAGCGCAGCGCGGCCAGCCGCAGCAGGCCCGGCCAGGGCGTCATCGCGCCGCCGCCGTGAAGGCCGCGGCCACGGCCTGCGTCGCCTCGCGAAACTCGATGGTCGAGACATCCACCGCGTCCTCGCCGCCGCCGCGCAGCAGGGCGGCCAGCACGACCGCCAGGTCCCGCGCCGACAGCGTCCGCAGACGCTCGGCCAACGCCGCGAAGCCGTCGACGGCGAAGGCGGTCTCCAGCTCCGCCAGCGCGCCCAGCGTCAGGCAGAGGCGGCGCGGCGTTCCGGCCAGGGTGACGACCACCTCGCCCCGCGCGGCGTTGGCGGCGATCACGCCAGCGCCTCGAAGGCGATCTCACCGGCCGAGGCCAGGGTCAGGGCCCAGGTGGCCTCGCCCTCGTGCTCGCCGGCGTACTCCAGCGCCGCGAGCAGGAACGGCCCCTGCAGCTGGCCGAAATCGGGGATGATCAGCCGCCAGGTCCGCGCCGACTGCGCGAAGAAGGCCTCGCGGATCATCGCGTCGCTGGCGGCGTCGCGGAAGATGCCGGCCCCGCTGACGCTGGCCTGTTTCACCCCGGCCCCGGCCAGCAGCTCGCGCCAGCGGCCGGCGCTGTCGCCGTCCGTGGCGTCGACGGCGCGCGCGTTCAGCGAGATGGTCCGCGCCCGCAGGCCGGCGACGGTGACGAAGCCCTCGGGGTCTTCGCCGTCGCCGATCTTGAGCAGGATGTCTTTTCCGCGTTGGGCGGTCATGGGGTGTCTCCTCTAGTTCGCTTCCGTCACCGCCCGGATCCGCAGCACGCCGTAGAGCGGCCGCCAGCCGGGGGCGCGGAAGACGTCGGCGTAGGTGACGCGCAGGTTGACCAGCCGGTGGCCGTCCAGGGTCGGCGCGGCGCCGTGCAGGGCCGTGCGCAGGGCGGCGATCACCGCCTTGACCTCCTCGGCGCCGTCGAAGCGGGAGACGCAGGTCAGGGTCAGCAGGTGCTCGATCCCCTCCCCGTCCAGGCCGCCCCACGGCCGGGTCTCGGCGCGGCCGAGCGCGACATAGGGATAGACGGGCGCCTCAGGCGGCGCGTCATGGACGCGGGCCGGATCGCCCAGCAGGGCCTTGACCGCTGCGTCGCCGCGCAGATGGTCGAGCAGCGCCTTGTGCAGCGCCAGGTCGGGGCTCATGGCCAGGCTCTTTCCAGCTTGAGGATCATGCGGCCGGGCCGCGGCCGGCCGGGCTGCACCGCGACGATCCGCCAGGGCTCGCCCCCGGCCTTCAGCCGCATGCCACGGGCGGCGACGCCGCTGCGGGCCTCGGCCTCGGCGGTCTCCGTCAGGATCGGCCGCGCGGCGCCGTCGCCGGCTTCACGATGACCGGCGGGCCGCAGGTCGACCCAGACGGCGGCGACCTCGGTCCAGGTCCGCGAGCGGCCGCCGAACACGGTCTCGGCCTGCGACAGGGTTTCCAGCACCGCCAGGGTGCGCAGGGACGCGATGGTCACAGCCGGGCGCTCCGGTACGGGGCCAGCCAGGGCTCGACGAGCGCGGCGGGAATCTCGCCCTCGCGATACTCGTGGCCGTGGGCGACCAGCATCAGGATGGCCAGCCGCAGCGGGGCCGGGGCCGGATCGGTCAGCGCCATGCCGACGGCGAGTTCGACGCGCTCGGTCGCCGCGTCGATCAGCAGCTGGATCAGCGCGTCCTCGGCGGCGTCGGTGACGCGCAGGAACGCCTTGGCCTCGGCCAGGGTGATGGGGGGCATGGGGGTTTCTCCTCCCTCCCCCTTGTGGGGAGGGACAGGCCTGCGCAGCAGGCCAAGGTGGGGCAAGCAGGTGGCCGCCTTCAGAGTCAGGTGAGGATCGCTGCTTGCCCCACCCGTCTCGTCTCGCCTGCGGCTCGCCGGTCCACCCTCCCCACAAGGGGGAGGGAGACTCGTGCGGCGGTCCTAGCTGGCCGCGAACTTCATCAGCTTGATGGCGTCGAAGTTCTGGACGCCGCCGCCGACGCGCTTGGTGGTGTAGAACAGCACGTAGGGCTTGGCGCTGTAGGGGTCGCGCAGCACGCGGATGCCGGCCCGGTCGACGATCAGGTAGCCCTTGGCGAAGTCGCCGAAGGCCATGGCGAAGGCGCCGGCCCCGACATCGGGCATGGTCTCGATCTCGGTCACCGGATAGCCCAGCAGCGTGGCCGGAGCCCCCGGCGCCGTGGCCGGCGACCAGATGTAGTTGCCGTCGGCGTCCTTGAACTTGCGGATCTGGGCCGCCGTGCGCCGGTTGAGCACGAACCGCCCGTTGGCGCGATACTGGGCCTTGGGCGCATAGATCAGGTCGATGATGCGGTCGACCGGGTCAGTGGCGTGAAAGCCGCCGGCCGCGCCCGAGAGCACGAAGCCGATCTCGCCCCAGGCCTGGGCGGCGTCGGCGACCTTGGTGTAGCTCAGGAAGCCCTTGGGCTTGTTGGTTCCGTCGCCGTTGACGAAGGCGTCGGTCTCCTGGGCCGCGAAGGCGTCCTCGCACTCGGCGGCCAGCCATTCGTCGAGGTTGACGAAGGCGTCGTCGAGCAGGGCCTGGGTCGCCGCCGGGCTGGCGTAGAGGTCGGCGGCCGGGAACTCCAGCAGGGCCAGCACGGGGGGATCGGTCTCCGGCCGCGCGTCGGTCTCGGCTGCCCAGCCGCTCTCGATGCCGGCGGTGGAGACCGGCTTGCGGAACACGCCGGCCCCGATGGTGCGCACCGTGGCGATGTCGCGCATCGGCGAGGACATCTGCAGCCGCCGCTCGATCATCCGCTCGGTCTCGGGCGGGGCGACATAGCCGCCGGCGGTGGGCACGCCCTCGCTCAGGCCCTTGGCCTCGAGGATCATCGCCGAGCTCTGGCCGGTCTTGAGGTAGCCGTCCCAGGCCTGCTTGCGCTCGTCGGCGACGACGACGCGACCGCCATCGGACAGCGCCGGACGGCGGCCGTCGGTCAGGGCCCGGTCGAGCCGGCCCTGCGCCGCCTGCAGGGTGGCGTCGATCCGCGCCACCTTCTCCTCCAGCAGGGCGTCGCCCCGCTTGGTCTCCAGCGCGTTCAGACGTTCGTCGTTGGCGGCCTTGAAGGCCTCGAACGCGGCCATGACTTCATGCATGGCGGCGCGCGCGGCGGGATCCGCCGCCGCGTGTTTGGTCTCTTTCATGGGGTCTCCAGGCTTCCTTCTCCCCTAGCGGGAGAAGGTGTCCTGCGTCGCCGCGCAGCGGCTGAGCAGGACGGTTGAGGGGTCACGCCACCGCGGCCGACCCGGGGATGCAGAGGAGGCGACGCCCCCTCATCCGGCCGCTCACGCGGCCACCTTCTCCCGAGGGAGAAGGGAAACAGTGTCGATCCGGGCGCCCGGCAGCATCGGGAAGGTCACGATCGAGACCTCCCACAGGTCCACTTCGGTCAGCACCCGCAGCCGGCCGCTCTCGTCGGGCCGGGCCTTGGTGGTCCGGAAGCCGATCGACAGGCCGTCCATCGCGCCCGCCCGGACCAGGGCCGCGCACATGCGGCCCTCCGGCGTGGCGTCAAATATACGACCCCGTACAAAAAGGCCGCGCGCGTCCTCGACGACCTCGTCCCAGACCCCGACGGGCCGGTCGGCGTCGTGCTGGCACAGCATCTTCACGCCACTGGCGCCGGTCTTCGCCAGCGAGGCGCCGAACGCCCCCGCCGCGGTCACGTCATCGTTCAGGTCACGCGTCCAGAAGAGGGAGGCGTAGCCGCTGATCTGCGTTTCCATCACAGCTCTCCACTCTCCAGCCGTCGTTCGAGCCGCTCCAGCGTCAAGCGCAGGCCGGCGATCTGTTCCTCGACCCGGGCCAGCCGCTCGGTGGTCGGGCCCTGGCCCTCGGCGCGGCGCTCCAGCTCGTCGATCCGCGCCGAGGCCCGCCCGGCCCACAGCAGACCGCCCGCCGCCTGTATGGCGAGGGTGACGATGACCGCCAGCGTCACCTGGCGGTCGAGGCGGAAGCGGGGGGTGGTCATGGGGTGCTCCGGGACATGCCTGGACGTGCGCATTGCGTGGTTCGTGACGCACGCTGCGCGCGCTCCTCACCATGACGAAACTGTTTGGGTTCCACTGACTTCGTCATCCTGAGGAGCGAGCCTCTTGCGAGCGTCGCGAAGGACGCAGGGCGCTTCAGCCCGCCAACCCCGCCAGCCTTCTCCGCTCGTCCGGCGTGAGAAACGTCGCCGCCTCCAGCCGCGCCCACAGGGCGTCGCGCTCGGCCGACAACGCCGGCACACCGTCCAGGTCGCAGGCGATCCTCACCCCCGGATAGCGCGCCGCCAGCCAGCCGGTCAGGGCCCGGGCCAGGCGTTCGGCCAGCGGGACCACGGTGTGTCGCCAGAAGGCGCCGTTGGCCTCGCGGTAGTTGGCGTAGGTGTTGTCGCCCGGGATGCCGAGCAGTTGCGGCGGCACGCCGAAGGCCAGGGCGATCTCACGGGCGGCGGCGTGTTTGCCCGCGATGAAGTCCATCTCGGCCGGCGACAGCGACATCGGCTTCCAGTCGAGACCGCCTTCCAGCAGCATCGGCCGGCCGGCGGCGGCGGGTCCGGCGCGCGTTTCCAGCTCGGCCTTGAGGCTGTCGAACTGCTCGGCGGTCAGCCGGTCGCCGGCGTCGGGGTTGGAATAGACCAGCGCCCCGCTGGGCCGGGCGGCGTTGTCGAGCAGCGCCTTGTTCCAGGCGCCGCTGGCGTTGTGGACGTCGATGGCGAAGGCCGCCGCCTCCAGCGGGCTGGCCCCGTAGTGGTCATCGGCCGGGTTGAACAGCTTCAGGTGCAGCAGCGGCAGCCAGCCGTCGGCGTCGCGGCCGATGCGCACGCTGCGCCCGGCGACGCCGTACTCATAGGCCGCCGGCCAACCCTGGTCGCCGGGGATCACCTTCAGCCGGTCGGGGCGCAGGGCCCAGAGCTCGCCGGGACCATCGCCCGCCGCTTCCAGGTAACCGTTGCCGCTGACCTGCAGGGCGCCGAAGAAGGCCTCCAGCAGGTCCGGCCCGCCCTGCTCGGGATTGGGCCGGTCGAGCAGCGCCCGCAGCGGATGGTCATCGGCCCGCTTGCCGGCGGCGAAGACGGTCAGCGGCACCGAGGCCGCCGCCTCGGCGATCATCCGCACGCAGCGGTAGGCCACCGGGTTCTTCGCGAACCCCTCGCGGGCCAGGCTCTCGTAGTCGCGCGGCGTCCAGACCGGCCGGCCATGGCTGGTGAAGGCCACCAGCGCCGCCGTCCGCGACGCCTTGGCCTCCGGCGCCGCGCGGGCGCGAAGGCGGGGGAAGAGGGGCATGGGTTTCAACCTGATGTTGTGCAATCAACAAAGTTCGTCATCTTGAGGAGCCCTCCAAAGGAGGGCGTCGCGAAGGACGCACGAGGGATGGGCAATGGCGGCCTGGGCCTACATGCTGCGGTGCGCCGACGGCTCGTTCTACGTCGGCTGCACCACGGATCTTGATCAGCGCATCGCGCAGCACCGCGCCGGTACGTTCGCTGGCTACATGTCCACGCGCCTGCCGATCGAGGTGGTCTGGTGCGAGGAGTTTCCGTTCGTCCACGAGGCCATCGAGGCTGAGCGCCACCTGAAGGGGTGGAGCCGCGCCAAGAAGGAGGCGCTGGTGATGGGCGATCCGACGCGGTTGAAGGCGCTCGCGTCGCGAAGCCGGTCACCGCAGAAGCAGCACGACAGGCTGCATCCGAGCCTTCGGTATCCTGACCCGGAAGACGAACTGGATTGAGGCCTTGCGTCCTTCGCGACGCCCTTCTGTGAAGGGCTCCTCAGGATGACGAATTCAGGGGGGCTCCACTCACATTCGTCATCCTGAGGAGCGAGCTCTTGGGCGAGCGTCGCGAAGGACGCACCCCTACAGCACCCGCACCCGCGGCTCCCGCCAGGCCGGGCCGAGCATCAGGTCTGTCAGCGCCCAGACCAGCGCGTCGGCCCGGTCGGGGCTTTCGCGGGCGCCGTAGCCCAGGGCCATCAGCTCCTCCTCCAGGGCCGGGAAGGCCCCGCAATGGACGACCCGGCCCTGTTCGTAGAGGGCCGCCACCGGTTCGGCCCGGGCGCGCTTGCTGTAGCGGGCGTGGACCATGCGCACCGGGCAGGGCGGGTCGGCCCCGGCCAGCACGCTTCGCACCATGTCGCCGCCCTGGTTGCCTTCCGCGACAATCGCGGAGGCCCCAAGCTCGCGGGCCAGCTCGACGACGCGCAGGGCCCAGCCTCGCGGCGTCAGGCCCTGCACCGTCTCGTCGGCCAGCACGAAGGCGCGGTCGCCCAGCCGGCCGGCCGCGACGATGCCACAGGCGTCGCCGCCCGCCGTGGCCGGCGGGTCGACGGCCACGACCACGCGGTCAAAGTCCGGCGGCCGGGCGCCCCGGCAGCGGGCCAGATCCTCGGCGCGCCAGAGGGCGCCCTCACCCTCGACGACCAGACCTTCCAGTTCCTGCGCCGCCAGCCGGGTGCCGCCATAGAGGCCCTCCAGATGGGTCAGGAAGCCCGGGGCCAGATTGTGGGCGTTGGTGACGGTGGGCAGGTTGCTGCGCACCGTGTGCTTTTCGGCGATCAGGTCACGCAGGGCCTTGATCGGCTTGGGCGTGGTCGTGATCAGAAATCTGGGATCCTCCCCCAGTCGCAGGCCGAAGCGCAGCATGGCTATGGCTTCGGCCGGGCGCGGCCAGGCGCAGAACTCGTCGGCCCAGGCGACCTCGAACTGCGGCCCCCGCAGGCTCTCGACATCCTCGGCCGAAAAGACGTGCGCCTCGGCGCCGTTGGGCCACAGCACCCGGCGCCGGGTCTTCTCGAAGCGCGGGCGGAAACAGTAGGGCGAATGCTGGCGGATGCCGGAAGGCCCCTCGATCATCACCTCACGGACGTCGTGGTGGCTGGCGCCCAGCAGGGCGATGCGCCGGCCGTCGAGCGCCTGTTCGACCACCCAACCGGCGCCCAGCCAGGTCTTGCCCGAGCCGCGGCCGCCCAGCGCCAGCCAGGTCGTCCAGTCGCGGCTGGGTTCAAGCTGCTCGGGGTTGGCTCTCATTCTCCAGCTGCGACTGGCGACCTCCGCCTTGTCGGGCGTGTACAGCAGCAGCCGCATCGCGGGCGACCAGGTGTGCTGCCATTCGAGCCAGTCCCTCGTCGATAGTCCGGTGCTTTCTTTCCAGGGCTTCCGGATCTGCGGGGTCTTCCATGTCGCCATCCTCGTCGTCTTCCCGCGGCGCGCCGCCGCCGTCGTCGCCGCCGGTCGCCTTGCGAATGGCCTGCATCGCGCGGGCGAACCCCACGGCGGTGCGCAGCCGCTGCTGGACCTGGGCTTCGGTTTCCGGCTGGGGAAGGGTCTTCAGGACGTCTAGGCAATCCTCGACGACCTGGGCGAGCGTCCGCTCAACGCGTTCGAACATCTGCGCCGCTCCTTCCGCTTTTCCGGGTGATGCCCAAACCATAGGGGACCACCGCGCCGCGCGGATCGAATGTCGCGAGAAAGATGCAAGCCTATGAAACCGCAACGGTTTCATAGGGACAGCGAGAGGATAGACCACGATCTATCCCCCTATCTGACGGGGCGAGCCGTCAGTAGGGGATGACCTCACTCGCCGGGATCTGCGGCGCGGGGCGGCGCGGGGCGGGGGGCGCGGCCGGATCCGGACGTCCGGGCTCGCCCGGAACGCCGGGCGCGCCGGGGGCTTCGGGGTCGACCGGGGCGGCCGGAACGTCGCCCGCCTGGGACTCCAGTCCGTCCGCGGCCCGGGCGAAGTCGCTGGCCAGCTCGCCGTAGAACGGGTTGCGCGGATCGTCCTCGGTTTCCGGGATCGGGTCGGGCAGCAGCCAGTCGAAGTCGCGGGCCTCCTTGCCGACGTGGGCCTCCATCATGAACCGCCGCCAGATGGTCGAGGGAATGCCCCCGCCGGCGACCCTGTTCATCGGCTTGTCGTCGTCGTTGCCGACCCAGACGCCGGCGATGAAATCGGGCGTGAAGCCGACGAACCAGGCGTCGCGCCAGTTCTGGCTGGTGCCGGTCTTGCCCGCCGCCGGCCGGCCGAAGGCGGCCCGCGTGCCGGTGCCGCGCTCCATGACGCCCTTCATCATCTTCACCATCATCGAGGCGTTGGCGATGTCGTAGACTGGCGATCCGGCGGTCTCCGAATGGGTGAACAGCGGCTCGCCGGCGACCGTGGTGATGCTCTCGATGATGTAGGTCGGGCGGCGCTGACCGCCGAGCTGGAACACCTGGAAGCCGCCGACCAGCTCCAGCAGGCTGACTTCCTTGGCGCCCAGGGTCACGGCCAGATCGGGCCTGGGCGGAATGCTGGTCAGGCCGAAGCGGCGGGCCAGCTCGCCGATGGCGTCGACCCCGACTTCCTGGCCCAGCTTGACCGCCACGGTGTTGATCGACTTGGCCAGGGCGTCGGCGATGGTCACGGTGCCGGCGTAGCCGCCGCCGTAGTTTTCCGGCTCCCAGTCGCCCAGCTTGACCGGCCCGTCGACGCGGGTGTCGGTGGGCAGCACGCCGCGCTCGACAGCGGCGGCGTAGACGAAGGGCTTGAAGGTCGAGCCGGGCTGGCGGCGGGCCTGGGTGGCGCGGTTGAACGGGGTCTCGTCGAAGTCGGTGCCGCCGACCATGGCCCGGATGGCGCCGTCGGGGGTCATGGCCAGCAGCGCCGCCTGTTTGGCGCCGGCCTTGGCGCCGTCGGTCTTCAGCGCCTCGCGGACGAACTTCGAGCCCGCCGCCTGCAGCCGCGAGTCGATGGTCAGGCGCACGATCAGGTCGGGACTGTTCTCGCCGGCGATCTTCACCGCCTCGGTGGTGGCGTAGTCGAGGATGTAGCCAAGGTCGCCCTCGTCCTGCACGGCTCCGGGGGCCAGCACCGGGGTGTTCTCCAGGGCCGCCTCGTACTGCTCGCGGGTGATCCAGCGCTCTTCGAGCATGTTGCCCAGGATCAGGCGCTGGCGCTTCAGCGCCTCGCCCATGTTCTTCGTCAGCGCCAGGCGGGACGGCGCCTTGGGCAGCGAGGCCAGCAGCGCCGCCTCGGCCAGGGTCATCCGGCTGGCCGGCTTGCCGAAGTAGGCGCGGGAGGCGCCGTCGATGCCGTAGGTGTTGGCCCCGAAAAAGATGCGGTTGAGGTAGAGCTCGAGCACCTCGTCCTTGGTCAGGATTTTCTGCAGGCGGGTGGCCATGACCGCCTCCTGCAGCTTGCGCTTGAGCGTCTGGTCCGGGGTCAGGAACAGGCCCTTGGCGATCTGCTGGGTGATGGTCGAGCCGCCCTGCACGATCCGGCCGGCTCGCCAGTTGATCCAGGCCGCGCGGGCGATGCCCTGGAAGTCGAGGGCGCCGTGCTTGTAGAAGCGCTTGTCTTCCGCCGCCAGGAAGGCTTCGGGCACATATTCGGGCAGCTGATCGAGCGTGATCCGCTCGCCGTAGCGGGGACCGCGCACGGCGATCTGCTGGCCGTCCTTGTCCTGAAAGCGGATTCCGGGCGCCCGGTTGATGGCGAACAATGCCTCGCGCGCCGGCAGCGGCGGCACGTCGGTCAGGTACTTGCGCCAGATGTAGATGCTGCCGGCGGCGGCGGTCGCCACCCCGATCAGGAATAGGACCAGCAGGGTCAGCCAGACCCAGCGCAGCTTCGGCGACAGCGCCCACTCGTACAGCACCGGCCAGCGGAAACCCTCGCCCGGCTCGCGGGGGGGGCGGGACGGCTTGGCCGGCTTGGGTCTGGTGGCGCGGCCGAACACCTTTGGCGCGGCGACCTTCGGCGGCCGGGGTTCTTTCGGCGCCCTGGGAGGCTTCGAAGCCTTTGGCGGCCTGGCCGCCTTGCCCTTCGCCGGCGCCTCCGGCGCGGCTTCAGGCTCCGGCGTCTCCTCGGACTCCGGGTTGAAACGGTACGGCGGAAGGGACCAGTCGTCGCTCAAAATGATCCAGACGCGGCTTGGGTTACGGCTACAACGGGTTTAGGACGCAAGGGTCATGCCGTGCAAACCCTTCTGGGAGACGAAGACTCTCCGCGAGATGAGTCCCGCCGAGTGGGAAAGCCTATGCGACGGCTGCGGCCTTTGCTGCCTGGTTCGCTTCGAGGATGAAGATACCGGCGCGGTCATCCCTACGGGCGTGCATTGCAAGCTGTTCGACGGCGACCTGTGCCGGTGCGTCGACTACGCCAATCGCAAGAAACATGTTCCGGACTGTATCAAACTGACCCCGGGCAACATCGAGCAGCTGGCCTGGATGCCACGCAGCTGCGCCTATCGCCGGCTGCACGAGGGCAAGCCCCTGCCCGCCTGGCACCCGCTGGTCACCGGCGATCCGGAGAGCACGCACAAGGCCGGCGTCTCGATCCGCAGCCTGACCATCAACGAGGACACCCTCGCCGAGCCCGAGGACGCGCTGGACCACATGGCCTGGGAGCTGAACCTGGACCGTGGGGACGAGCCTTACGAGGGGTAGCGATCCCGCCCGCCGCGCTCGGGGGCGGAATGCGCTTTGAATGGGAAGGAAAAAGGGGGATAGACCCCTCCCCGTCCCCCTTTCCCTTCGCACCGCAGCATCCTCCCCCCATGGCCGCCCCGATCCTCGCCCTCAAAGACGTCCGCCTCGCCGACGGCGCCACCATGCTGTTCGACGGCGTGGACCTGGCCATCGAGCCGGGGGTCAAGGCGTCGCTGGTCGGGCGCAACGGGGCGGGCAAGTCGACGCTGATGAAGATCCTGACCGGGGCCATCGAGGCCGACGCCGGCGACCGCTTCATGACGCCCGGGGCGCGGATCGTGGTCGTGCCGCAGGAGCCGGTGATCGTCGGCGACACCCTGCAGGACCACGTCGAAGCCGGCGGCGCCACCCACTACGAGGCCGAGGCCGAGCTGATGGCCTTCGGGCTGGACCCGGCCAAGTCGACCAAGGGCCTCTCCGGCGGCGAGATCCGCCGCGTGGCGCTGGCCCGGGCCTTCGCCGAGCAGCCGGACGTGCTGCTGCTGGACGAGCCGACCAACCACCTGGACATCTTCGCCATCCAGACCCTGGAGGACAAGCTGTCCTCCTGCCGGGCCGCCGCCCTGATCGTCAGCCACGACCGCGCCTTCCTGGGCCGGGTCACCCGGCGCTGCTTCTGGCTGGAAAGCCGCAAGGTCCGCCGGCTGGACAAGGGCTTCGAGTACTTCGACGAGTGGTCCGAGCAGATGCTCGAGGCCGAGGCCGACGAGTTCCGCCGCCTGAACAAGGCCATCGAGCGCGAGCAGCACTGGATGGCCCGCGGCGTGACCGGCCGCCGGGCCCGCAACGAAGGCCGCCGCCGCCGGCTGGTCGCCATGCGTGAGCAGAAGGCCACGGTGCTGAAGGAAGCCCGGGGCAGCCTGAGCATGGGCCTGGCCGCCGGCGACACCTCCGGCAAGCGGGTCGCCGAGGCCAAGGGCCTCAGCAAGGCCTTCGGCGAACGGGTCATCGTCAGCGGCTTTTCGACCCGCATCCAGCGCGGCGACCGGGTCGCCCTGGTCGGTCCCAACGGGGCCGGCAAGACCACCCTGGTCAAGCTGCTGCTCGGCGAGCTGAAGCCGGACGCCGGCGAGGTGAAGCTGGGGACCGGGCTGGAGGTCGCCTACATCGACCAGGCGCGCGGCGACCTGAAGGAGGGTCAGACCCTCTGGGACGTGCTGACCGACGGCGGCGGCGACCAGATCATGGTCCGCGGCATGCCCCGCCACGTGGCCGGCTACGCCAAAGAATTCCTCTTCCAGGACAAACAGTTACGGCAACCGGTCTCCAGCCTTTCCGGCGGCGAGCGCAACCGCCTGCTGCTGGCCCGGGCGCTGGCCCGGCCGGCCAACCTGCTGGTGCTGGACGAGCCGACCAACGATCTGGACATGGAGACGCTGGACCTGCTCGAGGACCTGCTGGCCGACTTCGACGGCACCCTGATCCTGGTCAGCCACGACCGCGACTTCATCGACCGCCTCGCCACCTCGACCATCGCGCTGGACGGCCGGGGCCGGGTGGTCGAGACCCCGGGCGGCTGGACCGACTTCATGGGCCAGAACCCGGGCTTCTTCGAAGATCGCAACCCCGGCGGCGCCAAGGCCGTCCAGACGCCGCGCGGCGAGACGAAGAAGGCCGCCAAGCTCACCTACAAGGACCAGCGCCGGCTCGAGGAGCTGGAAGGCCTGATCGCGACCCTGCCCGTCCAGATCGCCAGACTGGACGCCGAACTGGCCGACCCCAACCTCTATGCCCGCGATCGCGTTCGCTTCGACCGGACCATGAAGGCCGCCGACAAGGCCCGCGCCGAGCTGGCCGCCGCCGAGGAAGAGTGGCTGGGCCTGGAAGAAAAGCGCGAGGCGCTGGGCGCCTAGGCGCTTCGGCGACTCAGAACGCCGCCATCGGCGCCAGGGCGGCGACGGCCAGCCCGAACGGCGCCAGCGCGGCCAGGGCCATGGCGTTGCGGCCCATACCCCACAGGCTCCAGCCGGCCAGCGGCCCGATCACCAGGATGGCGTAGGTCACGAAGAAGACGGTCATGTCACGATCGCTGACCTCGCCACTCGCGCCCTGGGCCAGCACCGAAACGGCAGCCGGCAGACAGCTGTAGAGCATGGCTGCCGCGATCAGCACCGCCGCGAACAGCGCGCAGGCGGTGAACTCGCGCAGGGACACCGGCGGCGGCTCCCGATGGCGGGTCGGTCGGTCCTGTCTCATCGTGCGGCGGGCTCCCGGTCGGGTCCGGTATAGCTACGGCCCGCGGCAAGGGAAGGGCCACTCCGGCGCTACCCGGTCTTTCCCAGCGATCCGAGCCAGTCCAGCACGGCCGGCGCCGCCTTCAGGGCGGAACCGCCGTGGTGCTGAGCCTGCCGCTGTGGGACGGCCTCGTCCGCCGGGCCTGCAAGGCGGACATCGTGGCGGCGATGGCCAAGGCGCGGAAATAGCGGCGCGCGGGGGATGATCGCAGGCGATCGCCGCAGAAGACCAGGGCCTACTCCGCCGCAGCGCTCGGTTTGACCAACAGACCTTCGATGGGCTGCAGGACGCCGTTGCTCACCAGGATTTCCCTTCCCGCCAGGCGCGCGCTGGCGCCGTCTGGAGCCGTGGCTACGAGGTCCTGGCCGTTGCGCGTGAACGTCAGCATCCCCCCGCCCATGGTGCGCATCTGCACGCCCTTTCCTGCGGCCCCGTCGACAGCCGCGGCGATGTCGGCGCGTGTGATGGCTCCGGGCAGGATGTGGGCGCGCATGAGCGCCGCCCCCTCGGCCTTCATCGCCGGATCGGTGAGATCCCCGCCCGCCGGGACGGTCAAAGCCGAGTCCGGAGGAGCGAGCACGGTGTAGGGGCCTACCCCCGCAAGCGCCGCCTCCAGGCCCGAGTTGGTGAGCACCTTCGCCAGGCCGCCATGCGCGCGGTCGGCCTGGAGCGTCGCCGCCAGCGTCTTGTTCGACACCTCGGCCGGCGCGCCGGCGGCGGACTTCTCCGCCCCGGCCTTGCCTGCCCCGTCCCCGCAGCCCGCGAGCGCGACCGCGGCGAGGGCCGCCAGCGTGCAGCGCGTCAGGGTTCGCATCGTCATGATCCCGCTCACAGGGCTTTGGCCAGCAGCGGAAGGACCGCCGCGATCAGCTGCGTCTTCGGATCCACCTGGTAGACCGCGCCGTCGTTGTAGCGGTAGGCGGCCGTGGGTGTGTCGGCGTACTGGTTCCGATAGGCGTAGGGCACATTGTAGACGTCGTAGCCGCTGGGCATCCTTTGACCCACGGTCGCCGATTGACCGGTCAGCAGCGCGACCACCTGCTGGATCTTCGAGGTGTTGCGATCAACGCCGTAGATCGCGCCGTCCGCGTACCGGTAATCGTAGGCCGGGCTCAGCCCATAGTAGTCGACCTGTTGGCGCGAAGCGGGATCATAGCGGTACTGGGTCGGCCAGAGCCGCCCCGCCGAAAGCGCCCCGCCGAGGGCGGGCGCATAACCGAGCAGCGCGC
Organism: Caulobacter sp.; assembly: GCA_031426695.1. GTDB lineage: Bacteria > Pseudomonadota > Alphaproteobacteria > Caulobacterales > Caulobacteraceae > Caulobacter. The sequence continues at coordinate 34,550 of JASJPM010000017.1, read as the reverse complement.
CTTGCCGGTCGTAGCGGTACTGGTAGCCGTCGTCATAGCGATGCACGTAGCCGACGCGGGGATCGCCCCAGCGGTAGTCATGGCGGTGCTGTACCTTCTTCGCCTGGCCGGGAGGGAGGCAGCCGTTGTTCTTCTTGGCAAGGCCCGGGGGACAGCCCCGCATCATGCCGTAGTCCCGGTAGGGAACGGACGCTGCGGCCTGGCCGTCGCTCCGGTATCTGCCGCCATTGCCGTCGCGCCCGGGCGTGTCGTCGCGGGCGACCCGCTGATCCGGGCGCTGGTCCCTGTCGCCGGGGCCCACGTCCTTGTCCTTGCCGCCACCCTTGCCCGGATGATCCTTGCCGGGGCGGTCCTTGGAGCCTTGCTCCTGTTGACCTCCGCGGTCCTTGTCCTTGCCGGGCTTGTCCCCGCCTTGACCCTGCGCAAGAGCGGGCTGGACGCTGAGCGTGAGCATCAGAGCGGTGGAGAGGCTGAGCAGCTTGATCATGGGTGTATTCTTTCGTGGCCGAGCCTCAACGTCCGACATCCGAAGGAGTTGCCCTGGCGAGGCGCGCACCATGACCGCGCGTGTGATTGCGGTGCAGACGCCGCATTCCCGCGCCAAAGAAAAAGGCGGGGTCTTGCGACCCCGCCTCCCAGGCAGTCCTGTCCGGTGGCGACTTTAGGCCGCCTTGCCGAAGGACAGGGTCTCGTAGCGGCGCAGGTGATGGTCGACCGAGCCGAACAGGCCCTCGATCATCGTGGCGCGCTTGAAGTAGTGGCCGATGGCCAGTTCGTCGGTCATGCCCATGCCGCCGTGGATCTGGATGGCGTTCTGGCCGACGAACTTGCAGGCCTTGCCGATCTGCACCTTGGCGGCGGAGACGGCCTTGGCGCGCTCGGCGTCGTCGGTGACCTTGATGGTGGCCATGTAGGTCATCGAGACCGACTGTTCGACGTTCATGAACATGTCGACCATCCGGTGCTGCAGCACCTGGAAGTTGGCGATGGCGGTGCCGAACTGCTTGCGCTGCTTGGCGTACTCCAGGGTGCCGGTGTGCAGCTGGCGCATGGCGCCGACGGCCTCGGCGCACAGGGCGGCGGTGGCTTCGTCGATGACCTTGTTGACCAGCGGCAGGGCGGCGCCCTCCGCGCCGATCAGGGCGTCAGCGCCGACCGAGACGTTCTCGAAATAGACTTCCGAGGCGCGCTGGCCGTCGACCGTGGGGTAGTCGCGGGTGGTGACGCCCTTGGCGTTCTTCTCGACGATGAACACCGAGACGCCGCTTTCCTCACGCTGGCCGCCGCCGGTGCGGGCGGTGACGATCAGGTGGGTGGCCCAGGGCGCGCCGACGACCACGGCCTTGTGGCCGTTGATCACATAGCCCGCGCCGTCCTTCTTGGCGGTCGTCTTCAGGTCCTGCCAGGTGTAGCGGGCCTGCGGCTCGGCGTAGGCGAAGGCGAAGATGGTCTTGCCCTCGATGATCGAGCCGATCAGGTCCGCCGCGCCGGCGTGGCCGCTGTGCTTCAGGAAGCCGCCGCCGATCACCACGGTGCCGAGGTAGGGCTCGACGACCAGCGCCTTGCCGAACTCTTCCATGACGATCATGTTTTCGATCGCGTCGCCGCCAAGGCCGCCCAGGTCTTCCGAGAACGGCGCGCCCAGGATGCCCAGCTCGTTGGCGAAGGCCGACCAGACGGCCGGATCACGGCCGGCGTCCGACGAGATCGCCTTGCGGCGCTTGTCGAAGTCGTAGTTGTCCTGGAGGTAGCTGGCGACCGTGTCGCGCAGCATCGACTGTTCTTCGGTGAAGTTGAAATCCATGGGGCGTCCCTGACGAGCGTTTCTTGGCGAGCGTGTTCTTGGTTATGCGGCGAGATTAGAGGCCCAGCACCATCTTGGCGATGATGTTGCGCTGGATCTCGTTGGACCCGCCGTAGATCGAGGTCTTGCGGGTGTTGAAGTAGGCGCCGGCGCGGCCGACGGCGTACTCCGGGCCGATGCGGGCGTTGTCGCCGGCGTCGCGCAGGTAGGGCGAGGCGTAGTGGCCGGAGGCTTCCAGCGCCAGCTCGGTCAGGCGCTGCTGGATCTCGGTGCCCTTGATCTTGAGCAGCGAGGATTCCGGGCCGGGGCCCTTGCCGGCGCTCTCGGCGGCCAGGGTGCGCAGTTCGGTGAACTCCAGCGCCGTCAGGTCGATCTCCAGCTCGGCGACCTTGCGCTTGAAGGAGGCGTCCTGGATCAGCGGCGTGCCGTCATCGTTCAGTTCGGCGGCGGCCATTTTGCGGATCTTCTCGACGCCGCGCTTGGAGCGGGCTACGCCGGCGATGCCGCTGCGCTCGTGAGCGAGCAGGAACTTGGCGCAGGTCCAGCCCTTGTTCTCTTCATAGACGCGGTTCTCGACCGGCACCTTGACGTTCTCGAGCCAGACTTCGTTGACCTCGTGGCCGCCTTCCAGCGTCGTGATCCGGCGGACCTCGATGCCCGGGCTCTTCATGTCGATCAGCAGGAAGGAGATGCCTTCCTGAATCTTCGCTGTCGGATCGGTGCGGACCAGGAAGAAGCCCCAGTCGGCGTGCTGGGCCAGGGTGGTCCAGGTCTTCTGGCCGTTGACCAGATAGTATTCCTTGCCGTCATCGCCGGTGAAGCGCTCGGCCTTGGTCTTGAGGCTCGCCAGGTCGGAGCCGGCGCCCGGCTCGCTGTAGCCCTGGCACCACCATTCCTCGCCGTTGTAGATCTTCGGCAGGAAGCGTTCCTTCTGCTCCGGGGTGCCGAAGGTGTAGATCACCGGGGCGACCATCACCACGCCGAACGGCAGGACCGGCAGCGCGTCGGCGCGGGCCAGCTCTTCGGACCAGATGTACTTCTGGGTCGAGGTCCAGTTGGTGCCACCCAGGGCCTGGGGCCACGACGGCGCGACCCAGCCCTTCTTGGCCAGGACCTTGTGCCAGGACAGGTAGTCTTCCTTGGTCAGGTCGTCGCCCTCGTCCTGCTTGCCGCGCAGGTGCTCGGGGTAGTTCTGCTCGATGAAGGCGCGGACCTCCGCGCGGAACGCGTTGTCTTCGGCGGAGAATTCGAGGTTCATGTAGGGCTCCCGGCGCGGCCTCTGGAGGGGCCATTTTAAGTCGGCGCGGACCATAGCGACAGAACAGTTGTTTGGAAAGATGACGCGAGCGTCAACGTAAAGCTGACGTCTCGTTCGCCAAGGGGCTCCATGCAAAAAAAGAACGCCCCGTCCCGAGGGACGAGGCGTCAAGGCTACTGGGTGCTCGATCAGTAGTGTCGGTGGTCGGTCAGGCCGCGAGGCTGGCGCAGACCCCGGCCAGCTCGGCCGCGATCTCGGCCTGGCCGCCTTCGCGGGCCGAGCGGACCTGGCGGGCGGCGTCGGACCTGGCGGTCATCGCCTTGTCGATGACGAAGTCGGCCCGGCCGCGCTTGTTGGCCTTGACCAGGGCGTCGAACTTCCCGGCGTCGGCGCCGGCCAGACCGGCGCAGCGCGCGGCCTTGATGAACTGGGAATCGCTGAGGCGGCCTTCGGCGGCGAAGGCGGCGGTGGCGGTGAGGCCGGACACGGCGGTCGCGGCGATAACGGCGGCAGTGATGATACGCATGGGGGTCGCTCCATCTCCCTGATTGGTGCGAGATCAAGATGCTGCAAGCGATCTGTATTCACAAATTAAATACCTGACAGACTCCAATAATTACACAGCGTTCATATCTTACAGTTCTGTAATGGTGGTGACGAAATCATGACGAAAACATGACTTTCCGGTAAGACTTGAAACGCTGGCCGCGGATCGCGATGCTGACGCGATGACCAAGGACACCGCGACCGGCGAGACGACCCTGCGCATGGACGCCGCCGCGCTGAACGCCTTCCTGGCGCGCGCCTTCCCGGAGGCCGACCCGGCGGCGATGCCGCGGGTCACGACGGCGGCGCCCGGACGGGTGGAGCTGGTCCAGGCGACGGCCAGCCGCAACCTGCGGCCAGGCGGGGTGATCTCGGGCCCGACGCTGATGGCCATGGCCGACACCGCCGCCTACGCCCTGATCCTCGCCCACATCGGCGAGGTGGCCATGGCGGTGACCACCAGCCTGACCATCCACTTCCTGCGCCCCTGCGCGCCGGGCGACCTGCATGCCGAGGCGACGATGCTGCGGCTGGGCCGCCGGATCGGCACCTGCGACGTGCTGATGTGGACCGAGGGCCCGGGCCGCGCCGCCGCCAAGGCCACGGTCGCCTACGCCATCCCGGACGGAGCCTCGCGTTGACCCTGCCCGCCGCCCCGCCCCCCGGACCGCCAAAGGCCATCGTCACACCCTGCATCAAGGTCTGCATCGTCGATCCGGAAAGCAGTCTCTGCCTCGGCTGCTACCGCACCCTGATGGAGATCGGCGGCTGGTCCCGCCTGGCCGAGGACGAACGCGTCCGACTGATGGCCGAGCTGCCGGAGCGCCGGTCGAGGATCCGGCCGGAGAAGCTGGGGCTGGTATAGTGCGTCCTTCGTGACGCTCGCCCAAGAGCTCGCTCCTCAGGATGACGAACGTTGGTGAGCTCCACTGGGTTCGTCATGGTGAGGAGCCGGCTCTCGGGCCGGCGTCGCGAACCACGCAACGATACACCCTTACCCAATCCCTACCCCCGTTCACGCGTTGCAAACCCAGCCACCCTACTGTGCGCGGCGAAGGGGCGTGACCCGCCCTCCGGCAAAGCCAGAAGGCGGAGTGTCTGTGATGATCAGGGTGCTGGCGATCGGCTGTATCGCGGCGTTGTCGGCCATCGGGGCGGCGCGCACGGTCGCCAGCCTGGACGACGGCGCCCAGGCCGCCATGCCGGTGCTGCGCGCCGAGGCGGCGATCAGCGCCCCGGCCCGGCCGGCCACGACCGCCCAGGTCACCAAGAGCGCCGACGGCCACTACTGGGCCGAGGCGATGGTCGACGGCAAGGTGGTCCGCTTCCTGGTCGACACCGGCGCCACCGCCGTGGCCCTGACCGCCGACGACGCCCGACGACTGGGCTACAACCCGGCCGGGCTCGACTACCGCTATGACGTGATCACCGCCGAGGGCAAGGTGAAGGCCGCCGCCGTACAGCTGCGCTCGATTTCCATCGCCGGAGCCCGGGTCGACAATGTCGAGGCCCTGGTCATCGAGCGCGGCCTGCACACCTCGCTGCTGGGCATGAGCTATCTGGGCAAGCTGCAGTCCTTCGAGGCGACGCGGACCTCGCTGATCCTGAAGCCTTAGGCCGCGTCGCGCCGCCGTTCGAACGCCTCGCGCACCGCCGCCAGCGCCGCGTCGACGATCTCCAGCCCGGCGCCGGGCTTGTTGCCTTCCACCGTCAGGATGCGGCGCCAGATGCGGCCGCCGGGCATGGCGTGGAACAGGCCCAGCATGTGCCGCGTCATGGACGCCAGCCGCCAGCCCTCGGCGAGGCGGGCCGACAGATACGGCTTGTAGGCCTCCACCGCTTCGAACGGATCGACGTCGGCGACGGCCTCGCCGAACAGTCGGCGGTCGACCTGGCCCAGCAAGCCGGGCTCGTGGTAGGCGGCGCGGCCCAGCATGACGCCATCGGCCCCGTCGGCGATATGCGCCTCCGCCGCGTCCAGGTCCGGCACGCCGCCGTTGAGGATGATGGTCAGGTTCGGCCGTTCGCGCTTGAGCCGCAGGACCAGCGGGTAGTCGAGCGGCGGGATGTCCCGGTTTTCCTTGGGCGACAGCCCCTGCAGCCAGGCCTTGCGGGCGTGGACGACGAAGGTGCTCACCCCGGCCTTCGCCGACAGGTCGACCAGCGCGAACAGGCTCTGCTCGGGGTCCTGGTCGTCGACCCCGATGCGGCACTTCACGGTCACCGGAACCTGCACCGCCGCGATCATCGCCGCCATGCAGTCGGCGACCAGCGCCGGCTCGCGCATCAGACAGGCGCCGAACCGGCCGCTCTGCACCCGGTCCGACGGGCAGCCGACGTTGAGGTTGATCTCGTCGTAGCCGAGGTCCTCGCCGATACGGGCCGAGGCGGCCAGATCCGCCGGCTCCGACCCGCCAAGCTGCAGCGCTACCGGATGCTCGACCGGGTCATAGCCCAGCAGACGCTCGCGATCGCCGTGGATCACCGCCCCGGTGGTGACCATCTCGGTATAGAGCAGCGCCCGCCGCGTCAGGACCCGGTGAAACGCCCGGCAGTGCCGGTCGGTCCAGTCCATCATCGGGGCGACCGAAAGGGTGTGGGGCGGACGGGTCATGTCGGGCCCGCCCATACAGAAAAAACGCCGCCGGGGACAGTCGGCGCCGCCGCGGAGCCCCTCTGATGGGCTCCATGCAGCCAATGTTGCGGCGCGGCGTTCCGCACCCGGACCGTCGGGGATAGCCATGACACTGCAGCAGGGACTGGCCTTCGGGCTGGTGGGACTGACCATCGTCGCCTTCGTCTGGGGGCGGTTCCGCTATGACCTGGTCGCGGTGACCGCCCTGCTCGCGGGGCTGGCGATCGGCGTGGTCCCGGCCGAGCGCGCCTTCGACGGTTTCCGCAACGACGTCACGGTGATCATCGCCTGCGCCCTGATCGTCAGCGCCGCCTTCGCGCGGTCCGGCATCGTCGAGCTGGTGCTGCGCCGGATTCTGCCGTTGCTGAAGACCGAGCGCAGCCAGGTCCCGGTGCTCACCGCCGTGGTCACCCTGCTGTCGATGGCCACCAAGAACGTCGGCGCCCTGGCCATCATGCTGCCGGTCGCCCAGCAGGTGGCGCGCAAGACCGGCACGGCGCCCTCGCGGCTGCTGATGCCGATGGCGTTCGGGGCGATGATCGGCGGGCTGGTCACCCTGGTCGGCACCGCGCCCAACATCATCGTCTCGGAGGTACGCCAGCAGATCCTGGGCGAGCCGTTCGGCATGTACGACTTCGCGCCCGTCGGCCTGGTCATCACCGGCCTGTCGCTGGCCTTCCTGGCCTTCGGCTATCGGCTGCTGCCCAAGGAGCGGTCCGGGACCCTGAACCTGGACGCCGCCCTGTCGGCCAAGCTCTACCTGACCGAGGCCTCGATCCCCGACGACTGGAGCTTCGGCAAGATGCGCCTCGGACGGCTGCTCGCCATGGCCGAGGACGGCGCGGTGGTGATGGGCATGCTGCGGGACGGCCGCCGAAGGCCCTCGCCGCACCTCAACACCGTGCTCAAGCCGGGCGACATCCTGCTGCTCGAAGGCGAGCAGCAGGCCCTGAACGCCTTCGTGCAGCGGGCCAAACTGTCGCTGACCCGCAAGGACCATCCGGTCACCATGGAGGAGCCGACCGAGGAGGTCCGCGCCGTCGAGGCCGTGGTCGGTCCCGACTCGCCGCTGATCGGCCGCTCGGCCCAGGGGGCGCAGATCCACACCGAGCTGGGCGTCAACGTGCTGGGCGTCAGCCGCGCCGGCTACCGGATGACCCAGCACCTGCGCAGCCTGCGCTTCCGGGCCGGCGACATCCTGTTGCTGCAGGGCGGCGAGCGGAACATCCCCGCCGCCCTGCAGGCGCTGGGCTGCCTGCCGCTGATCGAGCGGGACGTGCGGCTGGGCGGTCCCCGGCGGCTGTTCGCCCCCGCCATCGTGCTGACCCTGGCCATGGTGATGGTCGCCTTTCAGCTCGTCCCGGTCGCCGTCGCCTTCTTCGGGGCGGCGGTGATCATCGTCCTCATCGGGGGCCTGCGCATGCGCGAGGCCTACGGGGCGCTGGACGGGCCGCTGCTGGTGCTGATCGCCGCCCTGATCCCGGTCAGCGACGCGATCCAGCGGACCGGCGGCTCCGACCTCATCGCCGGCTGGCTGTCGGGGGCGTTCGGCGACCTGCCCGGCATCGTCGCCATCGGCGGGGTCATGCTGGCGGCGATGATCGTGACGCCGTTCCTCAACAACGCGGCGACGGTGCTGATCATGGCCCCGATCGGCGCCACCCTGGCCGGCAAGCTGGGCTTTCGGCCCGACGCCTTCCTGATGGCGGTGGCCGTCGGCGCGGCCTGCGACTTCCTCACCCCCATCGGCCACCAGTGCAATACGATGGTCATGGCCCCTGGCGGCTATCGATTCGCCGACTATCCCAGGCTCGGCGCGCCGCTGAGCCTGATGGTGCTGCTGATCGGCCCGTTGCTGATCTCGTTCTTCTGGCCGCTGGCCTGACTTGGCGTTTTGTCCGAACCCGTATCAAATACCGTGAGGTATTGAACGGGGTGGGACATGGCTGGCGGCAGGGGCGCGCCCAAGGGCGACAAGCGCCAGCGCACGCGCGCGGCGCTGATCGAGGCCGCCGCGGGCGTCATCGCGGAGAAGGGCTTCGACCGCGCCTCGCTCGACGAGATCTGCGCCCGGGCCGGCATGACCCGCGGCGCCTTCCACGGCAACTTCAAGAGCCGCGAGGAGCTGTTCCTGGCCGTGGTCGACAGTCAGCTGCGGCCGGTCAGCGCCGACTTCCGCCCCGGCGAGTCGTTCCGCACCCAGATGCGCATCCTGGGCCTGGCCGTGGCGGCCGAGGCCCGGCGGCGCGCCCCGATGGCGGCCGGCGCGGCGGCCTTCCAGCTCTATCTGCTGACCAATCCGCAGGCCCGGGCCCGCACGGCGATCCAGCAGGCGTCCGCCTACCAGGCCATGGCCGAGGGCTTTGTCCGCATCCTGCCACCCGGCGAGCTGCCGATGCCGGCCGGACAGTTCGTGATCGTGCTCGACGCCCTGATCACCGGCCTGATGTTCGTCAGCTACCAGTCGCCGGACCTGATCAAGGACGAGGACTTCGTCGCCGCCTTCGAGGCCCTGGCCGGGCCGGCGCCCAAGGCGGCGCCCTGGACCGGCGGCCAGACCTTCACCCTTTTGCGCTGAGACGCCTGGAGCCTGACATGCCCTACGTGAACATCAAGATCACCCGCGAAGGCGCCACGGCCGAGCAGAAGCAGGCCCTGATCGCCGGCGCGACGCAGCTGCTGGTCGATGTCCTGGGCAAGAACCCGGCTACCACTGTCGTGGTCATCGACGAGGTCGACACCGACAACTGGGGCGTCGGCGGCGAAAGCGTCACGGTGCGGCGGGCCCGGGGCAGTTAACCCGCCATCGCCCGCCCGCGAGTTGACACCCGCGTTCGGCGAGCGTACCTCGATCGCTCCACCGGTCCGATCGGACCTGTTTCCGCGAGCCCTCGAACCATGACCGTCGCCACCTTCATTGACTGCCGGACGCTCCCGTCCGCCGTTGATGGCGGTCGTTGCGCCGACCCTGCTCGCGAGGAACAAGCCGCCTAGACCCCACCGCGGGTTCAAGGCCTTCCGACCCTCCCGAGCCTGATGCTCCGGAGGGTTTTTCATTTCCACCTCCCCGCATCGGGCCCGGACACAAGAAAGTCCGATCGATGATCGACGAGATGAACATTTCCGCCGCCGTCCGCGCGGCCCCCGCCCCCGAGACCAGTCGCAGCGCGCGCCGCGACCGCTTCGTCGTGGAGGCGCGCGAACTGCTGGTCCTGTCCGGCCCGCTGATCTTCACCCAGCTGGCGCAGATGGCCATCCTCGCCACCGACACCGTGCTGCTGGGCCGGCTATCGACCCAGGCGCTGGCGGCGGCGCTGATCGGCAACACGGTCTACTATTTCTGCTGGCTGGTCGGCAGCGGCCCGGCCTCGGCGGTCTCGCCGATGGTCGCCCAGATGATCGGCGCCCGGCCGAAGGAGAAGGTCGGCGTCCGTCATGTGGTCCGCATGGGCCTGTGGAGCGCCATCCTGCTGTCGATCCCGCTGATGCCGATCCTGCTGTCCAGCCGCTGGATTCTCGACCATCTGGGACAGGATCCAGTGCTGGCCATGGGCGCGGGACAGTTCACGGCCGTGCTCTGCATCGGCCTGCCCTTCTCGTTCGGCTTCCAGGTGCTGCGCAACTTCGCCACGGCCCTGAACCGGCCCAACGCGGCGCTGTGGGTGATGCTGTCGTCGATCCTGTTCAACGGCCTACTGGCCTGGGCGCTGATCTTCGGCGAGCTGGGCCTGCCGAAGATGGGGCTGGTCGGAGCGGGACTGGCGACGTCGCTGTCGGCGATCTGGTCGTTCCTGGCCATGCTGGTCGTGGTGCGCCTGACGCCGACGCTGCGCGCCTACCGGATCCTGCGCCGCTTCGGCCGGCCGGTCCTGCGCAAGCTGCGCGAGATCATGATGCTCGGCATCCCGATCGGGGTCACCATCCTGTTCGAGGCCATGCTGTTCAACGCCATGACCCTGGTGGTCGGCACGTTCGGGGCGGCGCCGCTGGCCGCGCACGGCGTGGCGCTGAACTTCGCCTCGGTGACCTTCATGATCCCGCTCGGCGTGGCCATGGCCACGACGGTGCGGGTCGGACGGTTCGCCGGGGCGGGCGACCGCGAGGGCGCGCGGCGGGCCGGCTTCACGGCCATGGCCGTCGGCGCCGGGCTGATCAGCCTGTTCGGGGTGCTGATGTTCCTGAACGGCGAATGGATCGCCGGGCTCTACATCGCCGGCCGGGACGAGCACAGCCTGCGGGTCATCGCCCTGACGGCGCTGTTCCTGAAGGTGGCGGCGGCGTTCCAGCTGGTCGACGCGCTGCAGGTGGTCGGGGCCATGTGCCTGCGCGGGCTGAAGGACGCCCGCATGCCGATGCTGCTGGCCGGCGGGGCCTACTGGCTGGCCGGGGCGCCGGTCTGCATCCTGCTCGGGGTCTACCTGAAGATGGAGGGCCTGGGCGTCTGGATCGGGCTGGCCTTCGGACTGGCGGTGGCGGCGGCGGCGATGTGCCTGCGCTTCCACCTGCTCACCCGGAAGACCCTGCCTCTGTAGGGGATCTGTCCCCCTGGCCATCCATCCAGGGGGACAGCATCCGGGCCAGGGCGTCGAGGCAGGCCTCCAGCTCGACCCCCTCCTCCTTGCGGGCCAGGGCGAAGATCATCTCGTTCAACGCCCCCATGACCAGCACAGACAGCGGCCGCGCCGCCGCGAGCGAGAGGTTGTCGCGGCCGGCCAGGTTACGCAGCCCGCTGGTCAGCGTCGCCAGACCGATCTGGGCGTCGACCTTGCGCCATTCCGCGTCGCCCAACACGGTCGGGCCGTCGATCAGCACCACCCGCTGGTAGTCGGTCCGGGCGCCGAACGTCATCGCCGCCCGGCAGCCGGCGAGGAAGGCCTCCATCGGCGCCCCGTCTCGCGACGCGGCGCGGACATGGGCGTCGAGCTCGGCCTCGATGGCCACGAACACCTCGCGGAACAGCGCCGCCTTGGTCCGGAAGTGGTGGAACAGCGCCCCCTCGCTGACCCCGGCGGCGCGGGCGATGCGGGCGGTCGAGGCGCCCGCATAGCCGTCCACGGCGAAGGCCGCGCGGGCGGCGGCGGCGATGCCCTCTCGCGTGCGGGCGGCGTCCGTGGCGGATCGTCGCGGCATGGCGAACTCCTGGACGCTGGACAGCGCCGACACAGCACCGCTATTTACAGAGTGACACTATGTAAAAGCAACCGGGTCTCAAGGGGATGTGATCCGGCCTTTCGAATCCCGCCCCCAGGACCCGGAGCCGATGGCCCGTAACCGTCAGTACCTGTGTCTGTTCTACGGCCTGGTGGCGACGATCGCGCTCATCGCGGTGTCAGCCGGGATTCTAGGTCATTTCCGCTCGGCGGAAAGTCTCGCGGGCGTCGGCGCCGCGGCCGTCCGGTTCATGGTCGACACCCAGGTCAACCCGGCGAGCCGGACCGTGACCATCGACCTGCTGATGCTGTCGCTGGCGGCGATGACCTTCATGGTGCTCGAGGCCCGCCGGCTCGGCATTCGCTTCGTCTGGGCCTACATCCTGCTGGGCTTCGCGCTGGCGATCAGTGTCGCCTTCCCGCTGTTCATGATCGCCCGCGAACGCCATCTGGCCTGGCAGGAGGGCGGCGAGTCCGCGCCGCTGGCGCCGGCGGATTGCCTGGCCATCGCGGCGCTGTCGGCCACGGTCGTCGTCCTGAGCGGCTGCGTGATCGGCGGCTGACGCCGATGAACGGCAGGTGACCAGACCGGTTCAGGTTCGGCTCAAGCAGCGAGGCCCATAAACCCCTCCAACGACGGCGTTCACGGGATAGTCCGGTGGGGCCGCCACCCAGGAGAGCCTCCATGAAGAAGCTTCTGACCGCGGCCATCGCCCTCAGCGTTCTGGCCAGCGCCGGCGCCGCCAGCGCCCAGTCCTACGGCCGTCCCTACGATCGCGACGATCGCGCCGCCCCCCGGGCCGAGGAACGCTACGACCGCCGCGACGCGCGCGATGACCGTCGGGACGACCGCCGTGACGTGCGCGAAGACCGCCGGGACATGCGCGAAGACCGCCGGGACGACCGCTACGAGCGTCGCGATGACCGTCGTGACAGCCGTTACGACCGTCGCGACGACCGCCGCGAGACCCGCTACGAGCGCCGCGCCGCGCGCCGCTATGACGGCGGCCGCTATTACCACCCGCGCGGCTACCAGGCCCGCGACTGGCGTCGTGGCGAGCGTCTGCCCGCCGCCTACCGCGGCCGGGCCTACGCCGTCGACTACCGGGCCTATCGCCTGGCGGCTCCGCCCCGCGGCTACGAGTACCGTCGGGTCGGCGATGACGTGGTCATGACCGCGATCGCCACCGGCATCATCGCCTCGGTGATGTTCGGCCTGTTCAACTAGCCCCCCTAGACCACACAGGCCGTACGGCGCGCCCCCGGAGACTCCCGCTCCGGGGGCGTTGCCGCGCCTGGATCAGTCCTCCAGGCTCAGCAACGTCGCGTTGCCGCCGGCCGAGGTGGTGTCCACCGACACCGTCCGCTCGACCGCGAACCGGGCGAGGTAGTGCGGGCCGCCGGCCTTGGGGCCGGTGCCGCTGAGGCCCTCGCCGCCGAACGGCTGCACCCCGACCACGGCGCCGATCATCGAGCGGTTGACGTAGAGGTTGCCCACCTTCGCCTTGCCGCGAACGATGTCGGCCGCCTCGCCGATGCGGCTGTGCAGGCCCATGGTCAGGCCGTAGCCGGAGGCGTTGATGCGGTCGACCAGCGGGCCGAGCTCGCCGGCCTTCCAGGTCGTCACATGCAGGACCGGGCCGAACACCTCCTTCGTCAGGTCTTCGACGCGGTCCAGCCGGATCACGGTCGGAGCGACGAAGGTCCCGTTCGCGCAGGCGGCCGGCAGCGGCAGCTGGTGCAGGATCTTCGCCCGATGCGCCTCGATATGGGCGTTCAGGCCGTCGCGGGCGGCGGCGTCGATCACCGGGCCGATGTCGGTGGCGATGTCGCCGGGATCGCCGATCGTCAGCTGCGCCATCGCGCCGGTCAGCATCTCCAGCACCTTACCCGCGATATCCTCCTGCAGGCAGAGCAGCCGCAGGGCCGAGCAGCGCTGGCCGGCGCTCTGGAAGGCGGAGATCACCACGTCATTGACCACCTGCTCGGGCAGGGCGGTGGAGTCGACGATCATGGCGTTCAGCCCCCCGGTCTCGGCGATCAGCGGGACGAGCGGGCGGGCCTCGTCCTCGAGCAGGGTGCGGGCGATCCTGCGCGCCGTGCCGGTCGAGCCGGTGAAGACCACGCCCATCACGCGGACGTCGGCGGTCAGCGCCTGGCCGACCTCCGGGCCGCCCGGGACCATGGCCAGCACGTCGGCGGGCAGGCCGGCCTCGAGCAGCAGCCGGGCGGCCGCGTCGGCGATCAGCGGCGTCTGCGGCGCCGGCTTGGCGACCACGGCGTTGCCGGCCACCAGGGCGGCGGTGACCTGGCCCAGGAAGATGGCCAGCGGGAAGTTCCACGGGCTGATGGCGGCGATCACGCCCCGGCCGGCCAGGACCAGCTCGTTGCGCTCGCCGGTCGGCCCGGGCAGGGCCACGGGGACGAAGGTCTCGCGGGCCCGGGCGGCGTAGTAGCGGCAGAAGTCGACCGCCTCGCGCACTTCGGACAGGGCGTCGGGGATCGACTTGCCGGCTTCGCGCACGCAGAGCGCCATCAGCTGGACGCGGTCGCGCTCCATCAGGTCGGCCATACGGTCGAGCACGGCGGCCCGCTGCACGACCGGCGTGGCGGCCCAGGCGGGCTGCGCCGCGTGCGCCAGCGAAAGGGCGCGGTCGACGTCGGCGAGGCCGGCCTCGACCACCTGCCCGACCACGCGGCGCGTGTCGGCCGGATCGGTCACCGGTTTGCCGGCGCCGCCCACGGCCTTGCCGCCGATCAGCGGCGCGGCCTTGCGCGACGCGGCCCACACCTTGGCCATCGCGGCGGTCAGGCCGTCCAGGACGGCGCGGTCGGTCAGGTCGAGGCCGGCGGAATTGACGCGTTCGGGGGCGTAGAGGGCCATGGGGCTGGGGATCCTGCTGTGCGGCTGGAGGCCGGCGGCCTCGACGAGGGCGACGGGGTCGGCGAGCAGCTCGTCGTCGGAGACGCTCTCGTCGGCGATCTGGTGGACGAAGCTGGTGTTGGCCCCGTTCTCGAGCAGGCGGCGCACGAGATAGGCCAGCAGGTCGCGGTAGCCGCCGACCGGCGCATAGACCCGCGCCGCCACGCCCTGCTCGGCGATCAGCCGTTCATAGAGGCCCGCGCCCATGCCGTGCAGGCGCTGGAACTCGAAGTCCCGCCGCTCGCCGGCCCAGTCCAGGATGGTCGCCACGGTCAGGGCGTTGTGGGTGGCGAAGGCGGGATAGATGCCGGGCGAGGCCAGCATGGCCTTGGCGCAGGCCAGATACGACACGTCGGTCGCCGCCTTGCGGGTGAAGACCGGATAGTCGGCCAGGCCGCGCTCCTGGCCGCGCTTGATCTCGCTGTCCCAGTAGGCGCCCTTGACCAGCCGCACGGTGATGCGCCGGCCGGTCTGCAGGCCCAGGGCGTTGACCCAGGCGATCACCGCCGGCGCGCGGCGCTGATAGGCCTGCACCGCCATGCCCAGGCCGTCCCAGCCGGTCAGGTCCGGGTCGGCGGCGACGGCGGCGATGATGTCGAGACTCATCTCCAGCCGCTCGGCCTCCTCGGCGTCGATGGTCAGGCCGATGCCGTGCAGCTTGGCCAGCCGCGCCAGCCGCAGGGTGCGCTCGATCAGCTCGGGCACCGCGCGGGCGTCCTTGGCCGTCTCGTAGCGCGGGTGGATGGCCGACAGCTTCACCGAGATCGAGTCGCGGGCGTGCATGTCGCCCTTCCCGCCCTCGGACCGGCCGATCACCTCGATGGCGTCGATATAGGCCTTCAGGTAGCGGTCGGCGTCGGCGGCGGTCTTCGCCGCCTCGCCCAGCATGTCGAAGCTGTGCCGGAAGGCCACCGAGCCCCGTCGGTCGGCGCGCTTGAGCGCCTCCTCGATGGTGCGGCCCAGCACGAAGGCCTCGCCCATCATCTGCATGGCCGTGGCCACGGCTTTCAGGATGGCCGGCTCGCCCAGCCGCCCGACCAGCTTCTTCAGGGCGCCGGCCTCGTCGTCCATCAGCCCGCGCGCCAGGATCAGGCCGAGCGTGGCGGAGTTGACCAGCACCGAGTCCGAGGCCCCGCGGTGGGCGCTCCAGTCGGCGCGGCCCAGCTTGTCGCGCACCAGGTCGGCGGCGGTCAGCGGGTCGGGCACGCGCAGATAGGCCTCGGCCAGCGACAGCAGGGCCACGCCCTCGTCGGTGGTCAGGCTGTATTCCTGCAGGAACTGCTCGACCCAGCCCTCGGTCCCGGCCTTGCGCAGGTCGGCCAGCAGCAGCTTCGCCTGCGCCTCCACACGGCCGCGCGTCGCCTCATCGAGCCGGGCGTCGGGGATCAGGGCGGCGAGCCGCACGGGCTCTGGCGCGCGGTACAGCGGCGCGATGGCGGCGCGGGCCGCGACGAGGGGCGAGGGCTTGCGCATGGCGGGCGGCGACCGTGTTGGCGGAGGGGGGCTGAAGATACGCCGGTTATGCCCGCAACTGCGCCAAATGTGCTTGGTATCTTCGCGCTTCGGCCGTAGCTTTCCACGCATGAACCCGCATCCACCGAACAATCTTCATACGCTGGACGAGACCGACCGTCGCCTCCTGCGCGTGCTGCAGGCCGACGGCCGGATCACCAACCAGGATCTGGCCGCCGCCGTCGGCCTGTCTCCCGCCGCCTGCCACGACCGCTTCCGCCGCCTGCGCGAGCGCGGCTTCATCACCGGCTTCGCCGCCCTGCTCGACCCGGAGAAGATCGACCGCGCCCTGATGATCTTTGTCGAGATTCAGCTGGACCGCACCACCGCCGACACCTTCGAGAAGTTCGCCGCCACGGTGCGGAGAACGCCGGAGATCTTGGAGTGCCACATGGTCGCCGGCGGCTTCGACTACCTGATCAAGGCGCGGGTGTCGGACATGGCGGCCTATCGCGCGTTCCTGGGCGAGACCCTGGTGAACCTGCCGGGCGTCCGCGAGACGCGGACCTATGCGGTGCTGGAGGAGGTGAAGAATACGGTGGTGATGGGGGTCTAGGGGGGCATCAATTGCGAGCAGCCAAGCCCTCTCTAAATCTCTCCACCAACCGCTTGCTTGATCCGTCGCGGCCTTCGCCATCGAAGATTTCGTCAAGGCGAACGACTAGCCGATCGACATCCACGATCTTTGAGAGTGAATCTCGATGGACGTTCGGGCTTTCAACAAGCGCGTAACTATCAAACGCCTGGGACTTGGTGATGCGGGTCGCGGCCGCAGCAAGGGCAAGCGCTCCAGCATCTGTCTCGACCTGCTTCGCCGTCCAGGTTCTCACCACACCCTCGTCGGCGTGCGTCAGCCAGCGGTGGAGAAGCGTGGTCAAGTCCGGCCGGTTTAGCAAAGCCCCGGAGGCCGCGTCTGCCGCGAAGCGGCGCTTGATAGCCTCTTCAATTCTGACCAGCTCGGAAGCATCAACCAGTCGATCAGCTTCCGGGACACCTTCAGCTTCATCCTCGCGTCCGTGCTCAGCACGCAGATCGCTCACAGCAAATCGACGGGCCGAACAAACGCGTCGCGCTCGATCCCATATGTCAAGAAATCCGGAAGCGTAGCCGTGGTTTGACCAAACGCCCTGGAGGCGAGGAAACAGCGTGGTCAGCGCCCTCTTCACGATCACCCCTCTGGGCGTCGCGGCCAGCAACGATTCAGCGAACTCGGGAGATTCGTGCCTGCCTAGACCTTCCGACCGCAGACCAGTCACTTCGCTCGGGTTGCACCGGATTAAATCGTAGATCTTCGGCTCGAAAAGCCGAAGCGTCTCGATAGCGACGAGATCGCCAAGATCGACCTCGTCGCTGACGACCGGCCAGACCACAGCCACAGCGTTGGAAAGCCTAGCGGCGTCACGAGGCGTCCTAAGCCAAGGGGCAACCGCCTTATGAAAAACGTCCGGCCAGCGCCCCGGGTCAATCGGCGGACTGTTTCCAACAATCTGGGAGAGTTGCTGCAGGAAGAGGTCTTGGAGATCCCGCTCATGAGGTGGTGGCAGGTCAAACGAAGCCTGGACGATCTTCTCTAGCCATTCCGGGCCTGATGCGTCGGCTTCTTGGGCGAGTGCGCGCCGCGCAATTTCTCGATCAAAGACCAGAAGGTAGACGACGTTTGGAAGGTCAGCGACTGACTTAACGAGGCGGAAGATTTGCCGCGCTTCATCAGCAGGAAGCCGATCGACGTCGTCGATCACGACAAGAATGCGCTTGCCCTCATTCTTGAGCGCATCTCGGAGCTTCTGCCGACGCTCATCCAAGCTAAGCTCGTCGTCTGCCCAGTCCACAGCCAGACCAATTCCAGCATCAGCGAGCAACTTCAGGACGGCACCACCAGGCAGCAGTGAAAGACCCGCCCCCAGCAGCTCTTTTGCGGCTCCAGATTTTCGCGCTACAGCTTTGAAGCCGTCCACAACACTCTCAGAGATGCGGCCCGAGAGGCTGGCAGTGACTTCGGAAAAGAAGGCACCAATCAGGTTCTCCTGCCCCGAGAACCACCAAGGATTAAAGCGGACAATAAGTGTCGGCTCACCTCCAAGCTGTTCAAGGGCCTCAAGCGTCATGTTCACGGCACTGGTCTTACCACTACCCCACGCACCGTGGATCGCAGCTACAAAGCCATCGACAGGAGCTAGACCGTGAAGACTTCGAGCCACAGCTCGCGCGAAGGCCTCGAACCCGAGGCGATCGTCAGCGATCGAAGTGCGCGGTCGATCACTGTCAAGTTGATGGACGGTTTGAGGCTGAGACATGGCTGCACATTACAGCAATCACACCACCAAGAGTTGTTTTTTCGCAACTTGGCCCACCACCCCCTCAATCTCATGCCGAGCCTTCGCCGGGCGGGTCAGGTCGGTCAAGGACGGGCCAGCGGCCCGCCGCGGCGCGGCAGCGCGAAGCGCTGTCCTTGACGGACCTGGCCCGTCCGGCACGCTGGCGGCCATGAGATCGACGGGGCGGTCTCTTCCTGCAGGAAGGGCCACGAACCGCCCACTCCCGCCCGGCTCACGCCGTCAGAGGCAGTTTCGAAGGCACACACGGATCGC
Source organism: Caulobacter sp. (assembly GCA_031426695.1). Lineage (GTDB taxonomy): Bacteria > Pseudomonadota > Alphaproteobacteria > Caulobacterales > Caulobacteraceae > Caulobacter. The sequence continues at coordinate 16,134 of JASJPM010000017.1, read as the reverse complement.
GGCGCCGAGCTCAGCATCGGACGCAGCAAACGGAACGATCACGTCGGGATGCTGGTCCTGCCACGCGGGCTGGAACCCCTCGAAGCGCCCGCCGCGCCGTCGTTTCGTTGGGATCAGCAACACTTCCCCAAGTGACCATGAGGCGAAGCAGGACAGCATGCCTGCATAGAGCTTCGCCGGACCCGGGAGACCGAACGCGGCGGCCAGCCGGGCGTCCAGCTCCGGCTTTTCTCCGCCCATGCCCTTGGTCGCCCACGCCTCCGGCGCCGGGACACCGATGCGGCTCTCGACGAGCGCGAAGCGCAGGTCCGCGCCGAGCGCGCTGTCGGGCGCATCCGCGCCTTGCAGCCGGCAGGCGGCGTCGAAGTCATCGGTCGTCAGGCCGGTCCAGACACCGCGCTCATCCGGGCGCGCGCCGTCCACCAGGGAGGCCGCGACCACGAGCAGCGCACCTTTGCGAAGGTAGATGTCAGCGGCGCCCTGGGCTTTGGCCACGACTTCGCCCACTCAATCTTAAGAACATCTCGGCTCTGTAGCACGCCCTTAGGGTGCGACAATCCCCTCGCTTCCGCGAGGATGAGCGGGGTGTTTGGGGAGAGCGGTGGGAGCGGACGGGGACACGTACCGAGGAGGTACATGTCCCCGGATGGCCGGCGGCGGCGCTACCCCTCCACCATGCTCCGCATGGTCCCCCTCCCCGGCGAGCCGGGGAGGACTGGCGCGCCCCTCCGCACGAGCGCCTATATATGTGACGCAAGGTCATACTCGACGCGCACGTCCGGATGAGTAGATTGCCGCGAACGTAAACGAAAACCTCTCAGGGAGAGACCCCATGGGCGAAGCCTATATCGTAGCGGCGGGACGCACCGCCGGTGGCCGCAAGGGCAGCCGTCTGGCCGGATGGCACCCCGCCGATCTGGCCGGTGAAGTGCTCAAGTCGCTGGTCGCCCAGACCAAGGCCGACCCGGCCCTGATCGAGGACGTGATCATGGGCTGCGTGGGCCAGGGCGGCGAACAGGCCGTCAACATCGCCCGCAACGCGGTGCTGGCCTCGGGCCTGCCCGAAAGCGTGCCGGCCACCAGCGTCGACCGCCAGTGCGGCTCTTCGCAACAGGCGCTGCACTTCGCCGCCGCCACCGTGATGAGCGGCCAGATGGACGTGGTCATCGCCGCCGGCGTCGAGAGCATGAGCCGCGTGCCGATGGGCAGCCCCTCGGTCCTGGCCGCCAAGGCCGGCATGGGCACCTACATGAGCCCGCAGATCCAGGCGCGTTATCCCGGCATCCAGTTCAGCCAGTTCGCCGGCGCCGAAATGATCTCCAAGAAGTACGGCTTCTCCAAGGACGACCTCGACGCCTTCGGCTTCGCCAGCCACCAGAAGGCCATCGCCGCCACCAAGGCCGGCGCCTTCGACAGCGAGATCATCGCCGTCGAGATCACCCTGGCCGACGGCACCAAGGAGATCCACGCGATCGACGAGGGCATCCGCTTCGAGGCCAGCCTCGAGGGCATCCGCGGCGTGAAGCTGCTGGTCGAGGGCGGCACCGTGACCGCCGCGACCTCCAGCCAGATCTGCGACGGCGCCTCGGGCGTGATGGTGGTCAACGAGCGCGGCCTCAAGGCCCTGGGCGTCGCCCCGCTGGCCCGCATCCACCACATGACCGTCACCGCCGGCGACCCCGTCGTCATGCTGGAAGAGCCGGTGTTCGCGACCCAGAAGGCCCTCAAGCGGGCCGGCATGTCGATCAACGAGATCGACCTGTACGAAGTGAACGAAGCCTTCGCGCCGGTGCCGCTGGCCTGGCTGCAGGGCAACGACGCCGATCCGTCGAAGCTGAACGTCAACGGCGGCGCCATCGCGCTGGGCCACCCGCTGGGCGGCTCGGGCACCAAGCTGATGAGCACCCTGATCCACGCCCTGCGCAAGAACGGCAAGCGCTACGGCCTGCAGACCATGTGCGAAGGCGGCGGCCTGGCCAACGTGACGATCGTCGAAGCGCTGTAGGGCGGTTAGACGCGAACGAACGGAAACGCCCTCTCCGGCAACGGGGAGGGCGTTTTCTTTGGTGCGTCCTTCGCGACGCTCGCCCGAGAGCTCGCTCCTCAGGATGACGAGCTCAGTGGAACGCTACCCACCTTCGTCATGGTGAGGAGCCGGCTCTTGGGCCGGCGTCGCGAACCACGCAAAGCCGTCCCGCCTCTACTTCGCCACCCGCCAGATGATGTTCCCCACATCATCGGCCACCAGCAGCGCGCCCTTGCTGTCGGGGATCACGCCGACGGGACGGCCGAGCGCCTGGCCCCTGGCGTCGAGGAAGCCGGTCAGGAAGTCCTGGGCCTTGCCGGACGGCTTGCCGGCGGCGAAGGGCACGAAGACCACCTTGTAGCCGCTGACCGGCTTGCGGTTCCACGAGCCGTGCTGGCCGATGAAGGCCCCGCCCGCGTACGCCGCGCCCAGTGATCCGCCGGCCGGGTAGAAGGTCAGGCCCAGCGAGGCGGTGTGGGCGCCCAGCGCGTAGTCGGGGACGATGGCTTTCGCCACCAGGTCCGGGTTCTGCGGCTGCATGCGGTCGTCGACATTCTGGCCGAAGTAGCTGTAGGGCCAGCCGTAGAAGCCGCCGTCCTTCACGCTGGTCATGTAGTCGGGCACCAGGTCGTGGCCGAGCATGTCGCGCTCGTTGACCGCCGTCCACAGCGCGCCGCCGGTCGGCTCCCAGGCCAGGCCGACCGGGTTGCGCAGACCGCTCGCGAACTGCCGCACGGCGCCGGTGGCCAGGTCGAGCTCCAGAATGCCGGCCCGGTTCACTTCCTTGTCGATGCCGCCCTCGGCCAGGTTGGAGTGGGAGCCGACGGAGATGTAGAGCTTCGTGCCGTCGGCGCTGGCCAGCAGGTTCCTGGTCCAGTGGCCGTTGGGCTCGCCGGCCGGCAGATCGACGACCTTCTCGCCGGGGCCGGTGGGCGCCGGGCCGCCGGCGACGTAGCGCCAGCGCAGCACCGCGTCGGTATTGGCCACGTACAGCCACTCCCCGATCAGGGCCATGCCGAACGGCGAGTTGAGGCCCGTCAGCAGCGGGGTCTTCACCTCGGCCACGCCGTCGCCGTCGGCGTCGCGCAGCAGGGTGACACGGTTGGCGCTGGGCACCCCGGCCCCGGCCCGCTTCATCATCATCTTCGCCACCCAGGCGGTCAGGCCCTTTTCCTCGCGCGGCGGGCTGTTGCTCTCGGCCACCAGCACGTCGCCGTTGGGCAGCAGGTAGAGCCAGCGCGGATGGTCCAGGCCCTCGGCGAAGCGGGTCACCGTCATTCCGGCCGGGGCGGTAGGCTTGCCGTCCGCCGGCCAGCCGACCGCCTTGGCCGGGTTCAGGGTCGGGATCGGGCCGTTGGGATCGGGCGCGGTCAGCGTCGGAGACGGGCCATAGGTGGCCTCGGACGGCAGCTCGGCCGCCCCGTTGCAGGCGGCGAGCGTCAGCGCGGCGAGCGCGGCGGCGGAGGGGCGGAGCATGCGGCGTTTCCTTGTTATCGTTCAACCATGGCGCAGATCCGGACGGCGTTCAAAGGCCAAGACGACCCGGCGGCCAAAGGTTAATTCCGCGCAATGAAGACCGCCGCGCGCTTGTCCTGGGCGGCGAGCCAATCGGATAGTGCTTTCAAGTCACAGAATCCGGAGTCTGCCTTGTCCCTGATCCGCACCGCCGTCGTGGCCGGCCTGGCCGCCGCGCTCGTCGCCGCGCCCGCCGCCTTCGCCGCCCCCGCCGCCGCGCCCGCCGCCAAGACCTCGCCCGCCAAGGCCCAGGCCACGCCGCGCCGCCCGGTCGCCTTCACCTCGACGGCCATCGCGTTCGGCGGCCTGCTGGTCATCCCGGCCTCCAGCGCCGACCAGGCCGCCGCCCGCGCCGCCAGCCTGCCTTCCGAGCACCGCGCCGCCATCGCCCGCGCCGCCACGGCCGCCGACTTCGGCTACGGAGCCCGCAAGACCCTGACGCTGCGCGGCATCGGCGGCTTCGACCAGATCCTGCTGCTGGGCCTGGGCGAGACGCCGTCCGCCGCCGACGTCCAGATGGCCGGCGCCGTGGCCGGCCGGGCCCTGGCCGGGGAGCCGGCGATCGTCACCGTGCTGGCCCCGGACATGGACGCGGCCTCCCTCTCCGAGCTGGCCACGGGCTTTGGCCTGGGCGAATACCGCTCCGACCTCTACGCCACCGACCGAAAGGCGGTCGCGCCCGCGCCGGTCACCCTCATCACCGACCCCGGCGTCGCCGACGCGGCCGCCGCCCTCTACAAGACCCGCGGCCTGCCGCTGGTCGAGGCCATGGAGTGGGCCCGGGACCTGTCCAACGAGCCGGCCAACGCCGTCTATCCCGAGAGCTTCGTCGACCGCGCCCGCGCCGCCTTCGCCGGCGCGCCGGGCGTGAGCATCGAGGTGCTCGACGTCCCGGCCATGCAGAAGCTGGGCATGGGCGCCCTGACCGGGGTCGGCGCCGGCTCGGCCCGGCCACCCCGGCTGCTGGTCGTCCGCTACAAGGGGGCCGGCGCCCCGGCCGGCGGGCCGGTGGTGCTGGCCGGCAAGGGCATCACCTTCGACAGCGGCGGCATCTCGATCAAGCCGGGCTCCAACATGGGCAACATGAAGATGGACATGTCCGGCGCCGCCGCCGTGGTCGCCACGGTGCTGTCGCTGTCAAGGTCGGCGGCCCCGGTCGACGTCGTCGCCGTCGCCGCCCTGGCCGAGAACATGCCCGACGGCGCCGCCATCCGCCCCGGCGACGTGCTGACCGCCATGAACGGCAAGACCATCGAGGTGATTAACACCGACGCCGAGGGCCGACTGGTGCTGGCCGACGCCCTGTCCTGGACCGAGCGCTCGCTCAAACCGGCCGTGGTGGTCGACATCGCCACCCTGACCGGCGCGGTGGTCGGGGCGCTGGGCGACGACTACGCCGGGCTGTTCAGCCGCCATGACGATCTGGCCGACAGGCTGGCCGCCGCCGGCGCGGCCGCGGGCGAGCCTCTGTGGCGCCTGCCGCTGCACCCCAGCTACGCCAAGGACACCAGCTCGACCATCGCCGACATCAAGAACAGCGGCGACGGCCCCGGGGCCGGCACGGGCGCCTGGTTCATCGGCGAGTTCATCAGCCGCGACATCCCCTGGGCGCACCTCGACATCGCCGGCGTCGCCTATGGCGGCCCGAACGACTGGAAGCCGGCCGGCTCGGCGGGCTTCGGGGTGCGCCTGCTCGACCGCTTCGTGCGGGACTGGGGGCGGTAGACTACCCGCAACGGGGAGTCATCCCCCCTTCCCCGCGGGGCCGACAGCGCGCATGACTCCCGTCAACAAACGGAGTCCGTCATGCGCGCCCCCCTTCCCGCCGTCATGTTGACCATGGTCGCCGTGGTCGCCGTCCTCGGCATGGCGCGCCAGCCGGCCGCGCCGGCCGCCGGAGAGGAAACGCCCCCGGCCGCGGCCCCCGCCGTCGTTCCTTCCGCCGAGCGCGGCCACGCCCTGGTCCAGCGCGACTGCGGCGGCTGCCACGCCGTCGAGGCGACCGGCTCGAGTGATTTCAGCCCGGCGCCGCCGTTCCGCACCCTGCACGACAGGTATCCGCTGGACACGCTGGAGGAGGCCCTGGCCGAGGGCATCCTGTCCGGACACCCGGCCATGCCGGAATACGAGTACGCCCCCGAGCAGATCGCCGACATCATCGCCTGGATGAAGAGCCTCGAGGGACTCTAGAGCGCGCGACCGCCCGCCGGCGTGCCGTGGCCGACCTCGTCGGACGGGGCGTCGGTGTGCACCCTCCGATAGCCGCCGCGCAGATAGACCAGCGGCTCATGGTCGGCGTCGTGGAACACCCGCAGGATCCGGCCGACGAACACCCGGTGGTCGCCGGCGTCGAAGCTGTGGTGCGTCTCGCACTCGAAGTTGGCCATGCAGCCGGACAGGGCCGGCACGCCGGTGTCCCAGACCTGGGTCTCCAGACCCTCGAAGCGGTCGCCGTCCTTGCGCGTGAACTGGCGGGCCACGGCCTCCTGGTCGACGTGCAGCACGTTCACGACGAACCGGCCGCTGGTCTGCAGCGCCGGCAGGCAGGACGCGTTGAGCCCGATGGAGACCAGCGCCAGCGGCGGGTCGAGCGAAACGGAGGTGAAGCTGTTGGCGGTGAAGCCGACCGGCCGCTCGCCGTCCAGGGTGGTGACCACCGTCACCCCCGTGGTGAAACAGCCGAACGCGTCGCGCAGGGCGCGGGCGTCGCCGGCCGGATCGCCGCCGGGAACAAAGGTGTGCTGACCGCTCATGCCCCCTATCTGGATCGCGAGGGGGGCGGGGGCAAGCGCTCTCAGGCCGTGCGGCCGTAGAAGTTCAGCCGGAACGGGCCCCACCAGAAGGTCTTGCCCAGCCCGCGGGCGGCGCGGTCCAGGGCGGCGGCGCGGTCCGGGCGGCGCATCGCCCATTTGGCCAGGGCGAGCGGCCCGAACACGGCGGTCTGGGCCAGGCCGACCAGCATCCATTTGACGACGCCAGGCAGGTCGCGCGGCGTGGCGGACCAGCAGTGCTCGGTCGGCCCCTGGCCGTAGCCGAACGCCCGCGCCAGCGTGTAGCACAGGGTCAGCCGGGCCGGACCCGGGTCCTCCCACACCCAGGCCCCGGGCGCCCAGGCGAAGCGCGCGCCGCCCGCCTGCAGGTTGCCGAACAGCAGGTCGTCCTCGCCGCCGATCTGGTTGCGCTCGACCGCGAACGGCCGATGCGCCGGCAGGGCGGCGCGAAGGATCAGGCTGTTGCCGCAGCCGTAGAAGTGATCGATCAGCCCCTCGGCGCTGTCGTCCAGCCGCGAGAAGAAGCGCTCGAAATAGGCGCGGTGCTCGGTGACGGTCTCCGGCGCGCGGGCGTGGACGGGGCCGAAGACGACGTCGGCGCTGGTGGCGGCCTGCACGGCGAGCAGCGCGGCCAGCCAACCCTCCGGCGCCTCCTGGTCGTCGTCGAGGAAGGCGATCAGACCGCCCCGGGCGACCGTCAGCGCGGTGTTGCGCACATTGGCGACGCCGGCGGCCGGCTCATGGACGTAGGCTACCGGAAACGGCGCGGCCTTGGCGGCCGCCTCGACCGCCTCCCGGGCCGAGGGGACCTGGTCGTTGTCGGCCACCACCAGCTCGACGGTCGCCGGATCCACCCCGGCCTGCGCCAGCGCCGACGCCATGGCCGCGGCCAGTCCGCCGGGTCGGCGCTGCGTGGGGATGACGATGGAGACGGCGGGGATCATGGGAGCGGAGTTTGCAGGAGAAGCGCATAGGGACGGTTAACCGCCCCCGCTCACTGCGTCCTTCGCGACGCGGCTGCGCCGCTCCTCAGGATGACGAGGGGGAGTGGGCTGCACAGAGCCTCGCCATCCAACAAAGCTCGTCATGGTGAGGAGCGAGCTCTCGGGCGAGCGTCGCGAACCACGCAACGCCTCTCAGCCAAACGTCGCCGCCAAAATCCGCTCCAGCCAGCGCGCATCCACCGCGTCGAACGCGGCGGGCTGGTCGCTGTCCACGTCCAGCACCGCGATCAGCTTGCCGTCCGTGCCGAACACCGGGACCACGACCTCGCTCTGCGAGCGGCTGTCGCAGGCGATGTGGCCGGGGAAGGCGTGGACGTCGGGGACCAGCTGGGTCTGGCCGGTGGCCGCCGCCGCGCCGCAGACGCCGCGGCCGAAGGCGATGCGCAGGCAGCCGAGCGTGCCCTGGTAGGGACCGACGACCAGCTCATCGCCCTTGTCTGGATCGACGACATAGAAGCCGGTCCAGAAGTAGTGGTCGAAGCTGGCGGCCAGCATCGAGGCCACGGTGGCCATACGCGCGGTCAGGTTCGGCTCGCCGTCGAGCACCGAGGCGATCTCGGCCGCGACCTCGGCGTAGCGGGCCTCGCGGTCGGCGGAGAGGGTCAGGTCATTGAAGGCTTCGGCCATGGTGAGGGCGATATAGGCCGCCGCGCCGAGCCCTGCTAGCGTCGACGCGAATCCGGACCGGAGCGCGCGCATGGCCTTCTGGCTGCTGAAATCGGAACCCGACGTATTCGGCTGGGACGATCTGATCGCCACCGGCGCCAAGGGGGAACCCTGGACCGGGGTGCGCAACCACACCGCCAAGCTGAACCTGATAGCCATGAAGACGGGCGACCGCTGCTTCTTCTACCACTCGCAGGCCGGCAAAGAGATCGTCGGGATCGCCGAAGTGATCCGCGAGCACTACCCCGACCCGACCGACGAGAGCGCGCGGTTCGTCTGCGTCGACATCAAGGCGGTGGAGCCCCTGCCCCGGCCCTTCACCCTGGCCCAGGCCAAGGCCGACCCCGCCCTGGCGGCGATGTCGCTGGTCACCTCGTTCCGGCTGTCGGTGCAGCCGGTGACCGAGGCGGAGTGGGCGCATGTGTGCGAGGCGGCGGGGGTTTAGGCCCTCAATCCACCGGCTTGGAGTCCGTCCACCAGAGGATGGCCACGGCCTTGCCGTCCTTCGAGGTCGAGCAGGCGTAGCGGGTCGAGCGCCAGTCGCGGCAGGCCTCGACGATCACGCCGGTGAAGGCGATATGGCCGACGTCGTCGCCGTAGCGTTCGACCAGCCTGCGCAGGCGATCATCCCTCACCAGGGTGTATTCGCAGGTCTCCGGGCCGCCGCAGTCGACAATCAGATAGTCGCCCAGCTCGTTCATGTACTCGCCGGCGAACGGGCGCTCGTCCTCACGCGCCGTCGCCATCGACGGGGCGCCGAGCAGCGCGGCGCAGACAAGGAGCAGAGCGGCGGTCCGGGCCATGCCTGCCTCTCCGGGGCCGTGGTTCCACGGGGGAACTACGCCCGGCGGGGCGCCGCCTCGTCAAGACCCGCGGGGCGCGGCGAAGGCCTCCCCCGCGATCGCGGGGGAGACCTTGCCAGTGGCTAGCGGACCAGTTCGAAGGTCGCCGAGACGTCGATGCGCACCTTCAGCTCGCCGGCCTCGACCGGGGTCGACTCGGCCTTGTCCATGCGCGCCATGGCGTAGACGGGCATCGGCGGCGGGGCGCTGTAGCCGCCGCCCTCGCTGAAGGTCACCAGCCGGGCGACGCGATAGCCCATGGCGCGGGCGTAGAGCTCGGCCCGGGCCTGCAGCGCCTTGGCCGCCTCGAGCCGCGCCGCGTCCTCGGCCGCCGAGGCGTCCTGCAGGCCAAAGCTGATGCCGCCGACGTTGGTGGCGCCGGCGTTGACGGTGGCGTCGACGGCCTGGCCCAGCCTGGTCAGGTCCCGGACCACCACGGTCACGGTGTTGGACGCCTGGTAGCCGGAGAGGCGCGGCGCCTGGTTCTCGACGTAGACGTACTGCGGATTGAGGCTGAGGCCGCTGGTCTGGATGTCGCGGTCGGCGATGCCGCCCTTCTTCAGGGCCGCGATGACCTGGTTCATCTTCACGGCGTTCAGGCGCATGGCCTCGGCCGCCGTCGGCGCCTCGGTGGTCACGCCCAGGCTGATCGTCGCCTGGTCGGGACGCTGGCGGACCTCGCCATAGGCCGAGAGGTTGATCGTCGTGGCGCGGAAGACCGTGTCGGCGGCGCTGGCCGGAACGGTCTGGGCCGAGGCGACCCCGGCGAATCCGACGGTTCCGGCGACGAGCAGGGCCGAGACAGCGGCGGCGCGGAAGAGGGCTTTCATAAGGTGTTTCTCCAGTGCGGGGTTCGAACGTCCCCGTCGCGGCCTGTGTGGCGTATCCGACATGAACCGCAGCTTTAAGGCCGGTTGGCGACGCGACAGCGAAAGCTTGAACAGGGGTGGTAGGCCCGGAGGGACTCGAACCCCCAACCAGACCGTTATGAGCGGTCGGCTCTAACCATTGAGCTACGGGCCCCCGAAGCGCCCCCGCCGGTTAGCACGGGGCGGCGCGGACCAAAAGCTCGGCGCCTACATCCCGCCCTTGGCCAGCGCCGCTTCAAGGCGGATGGCGATCTCGCGGCCCGGCAGGACGCCGGGGCCCTCCATCAGCGCGGCGTAGGCGAGGTCGCCGGACTTCGAGGCGGGGGTCTTCGGGACCGGACCGGTCGCCCAGGCGACGCGGTTCTCGCCGGCCGGGCCGCTGTCGCAGCTGATGGTGCGCACGTCGCCGGCGGCGGCCAGCTTGCCCAGCGCGTCGGCGGTCAGGGTCGCGGCCGGGTCGGTGCAGGCCGGCAGCACGCGGCTGCAGTTGGCGTAGGTGCCATAGCGGTAGACGACCTTGCCTGAGCCCTTCTCGACCAGCAGCACGCAGGTGTTGGGGTCGCCCACCGCGTCGCTGACGGCGGCGTCGAGCTGATTGACGTCGGTCCCCTTGGGAGCCTGGTTGCAGGCGGTCAGCAGGGCCAGGGCGGAAAGGCTGGTCAGGAGCGCGCGGGTCATCGAGCGAGCATGCGCCGCATGCCCGCCTTGCTCAACAGTCTTCGGCTGAAAATTCAGGCCGCGCGCTTGGGCTCGTTGGCGTCGTCCAGCAGGACCACGGCCGGATTGTAGTTGCGGGCTTCCTCGGCCGGCATCTGGCAGTAGGTCACCACGATGACCTTGTCGCCCTTCTGCACCAGGCGGGCGGCGGCGCCGTTGACGCCGATCACCTTCGACCCGCGCGGGGCCTCGATGGCGTAGGTGGTGAAGCGGGCGCCGTTGGTGATGTTGAGCACATCCACCTGCTCGTGCGGCAGGATGCCGGACGCGTCGAGCAGATCGCGGTCGATGGCGATCGAACCTTCATAGTCGAGATCGGCCTGGGTCACCGTGGCGCGGTGCAGCTTGGCCTTCATCATGGTCAGCAGCATCGGGTTACTACCTTCGATCGTCGGAGTGATCGCGGCGCCGCACAAACAAAGGCCGCCCTTGGGAGGCAGCGGATATAGCGTCTCCGAAACGCCGTTTCAATTGCGCTGCAGCATGTCGCCGCAGCAGGGCCGCGGAAGGCCTTCCTTACGTGCGCGTCAACCTGCTGGAATCATTGGCAAAGGGGTCGGGAATGCCGCATGCCATATTTCACCGTTATCGCGCCGGCGACGCCGGAAAGGGACCGACATGCGCCTTCTGATGCTCATCGCGCTGCTGATCAGCCTGCCGCTGGGGGCCCGGGCCCAGTCGCTGGACGACGAGCCGGAGGTCTATGTCGCCAGCGTCTACGACCGTCTCGCGAACCGTCAGCCGTGGGAGACGCCGGACGCCCTGTACACCCCGCACCTGGCCGCGCTGTGGGCCGACATGCGCCGCGACGCCGGGGGCGAAGTCGGGCGGGTGGACTTCGATTTCTGGGTCAACGCCCAGGACGCCGAACTGTCGGGCTTCTCGTTCGGCGGCGAGCCGGTGATCGGTAACGACGGCCGCCGGATCGTCATCGCCCGCTTCCGCAACATGGATCGCGACGAGATCCTCGCCTTCTACTGGGAACGGATCGACGGCCGCTGGCGGCTGGACGACGTCCAGTCGCGGGGCAAGGACCCCTGGACCCTGTCGGTGATCCTCAAATACGGCTGGGTGGGGGAGGACTGACGGCCCCCTACCCCTCCAGCCGCCACGGCGGAAACCGCCGCGTCTTCGGCGCGCTGTAGAGGCAGATGACATTGCCGGTCGGGTCGCGCAGGTAGGCCTCGCGCCACAGCCAGCGCTGGTCGACGGGATCGCTGTCGAAGACCAGCCCCCGCCCCTTCAGCCGCTCGACCGTGGCGTCCAGGTCGTCCTCCTCGAAGTAGACCGTCGTCTGGCGCACCCCGCTCGCCTGCGGGTCGAGGTGCAGCGAGAAGGTGGCCGGCTCGCCGCCGTCGGCGTCCGGGCACTCGAAGCGCACATAGTGGTCGGAGCGGACGATCAGCTTCAGGCCCAGGGCCTGGTAGAAGGCCGTCGAGGCGGCGAGATCGCGGGCGGAGGCGGTGATCTGGTTCAGACGCATGGCCCTAGGTAGGCGCCGACCGGCCCGTCGCTAGAGGGCGGCCTTCAGGAAACCGGTCATTTCGGCCAGCAGGGGCGCCTTGCCGCGCAGGGGTCGGGAGAGCGCCAGCACCGTGTCGGCGTGGTTGAGCCCGGGATAGTGGCGCTCCTCGACCGGCGCGCCCGCCGCGCGCAGGGCGGCGGCCAGTTTGCGGGTGTTGCGCGGACGGACGGTGGTGTCGGCGTCGCCGGTGGCCAGGAAGGCGGCCGGAGCCCCGGGCCCGACGAAGCGGGTCGGCTGGGTCGCCTCCAGGTCCTGGGCCTCGCCGAAGGTGCGGCGGGTGACCGGACCGTCCAGCGGCAGGAAATCGTAGGGCCCCGACAGGCCGGCGAAGGCCCGCACCGGGCTCCCCGTCACCCCGGCCCGGCCCAGCCAGCGCCGGTCCAGCGCCAGCATGGCGGCGTTGTAGGCGCCGGCCGAATGGCCGACCAGCACCAGCCGGGACGCATCGCCGCCGTGCCGGGCGATGTTGTCGACGGTCCAGCGCGCGGCGGCGGCGCAGTCCTCGACGAAGTCGGGAAAGCGCACCTGCGGCCAAAGCCGGTAGTCCGGCACCACGGTCACGAAGCCCTGGGCGGCCAGGGCCCGGCCGACCCAGCCGTAGTCCTCGCGCCGACCGGAGTCCCAGGAGCCGCCGTAGAAGAACATCGCCACCGGCGCCGTGCCGCTGACCGCCGGGGCGTAGATGTCCAGCCGCCGCCGCTCGCCCTCGCCGTAGGCCAGGCCCCGCGCCTCGCGGCGGGCGGGATCCTTGGGCGTGAGGGTGGCGAACAGGCTCAGCGGCGAGCAGGCCGAAGCCAGGCTCGCCGCCAGGGTGGTCAGTCCGATCCGTCGGCTCATCATGCCCGGCAAGCTAGGGCGCGGCGCGGCGGACGCAACCCCGCCCCTCCGCTCGCTCCCGCCCTCACCGTCCCTCGACCAGCTTGCCGATGGCGTCGAGGTAGGCGGCGAAGGCCGTCCGGCCGGCGTCGGTCAGGGTCAGGGTGGTCAGCGGCTTGCGGTTGACGAACGCCTTCTCGACCCGGACGAAGCCGGCGTCCTCCAGCTTGCGCAGGTGGGCCGAGAGGTTGCCGTCAGTGGCCTGCAGCCGGGTCTTGAGGGTGTTGAAGTCGGCCGATCCGGCGCCGGACAGATAGGCCATCACACCCAGCCTAACCCGGCCGTGGATCACCTCGTCGATGTGGTCGATGTCGAAGCCTTCCATGACGCGGCGTCCCCCTCAGACGATGTCTGTCGGTTCCTGACGCATCAGGATCAGGCCCGGCGGGATGGTGACCAGCGCCAGGGCGGCGGCGTAGCCGAGCATCTGCAGCGGGTGGCCGGCCAGGCCCCCCAGACCCACGGCGGCGGCGAAGGACGCCAGCGCCACGAGCTTGATCCAGCCCTTGCCGGTCAGCACCCCGGCGATGAACCAGGCCGCGCCGTACAGCGCCAGGATCAGCACCGGGAAGACGTTCATCACCGCCCAGTCGCCGGTGACCATCCCGATGGCGGTCATGCCCAGCCAGCAGGTGAAGATGGCGAAGCCGACCGCCGACCAGGCCGCGCCGGTCGCCTTGTTGACCCCCGCGCTGACTCCCGGCCGCCCGCGCGCCCGGCTCAGGAACACCGCCAGCGCCAGCCCGAACACCACCCCCGCCACGATCCAGTTGGCCATGATGTAGACGGGCGGAAGGTCCAGCAGGCCCGAGGCGATCGCCCAATGGCCCACCGCCCCGGCGCCGAAGATCACGCCGGCGCTGACCATGATCCCGCCGAACAGCAGCGGCGTGCTGCCGCCCTCGCGAGCCAGGGCCTTCATGAAGGCGATGTCGTCCTTCAGGGTCTGCATCTTGTCGTCGGTCATCGCGGGGCCCTCCCGGCCGGCTGGATTGCGTTGATCCGCTTCTATGCAGTTCACTTTGGATTGTAAAGTGCTTTCTCGTAGACGTCCCCAGCGGCGCCGGGGCCCGATGGCCGGTCAAGGGAGCCCCGCCATGTCCGACACGCCGATCCTGCACCACTTCGACGCCTCGCCCTTCTCGGAGAAGGTGCGGCTGACGTTCGGGCTCAAGGGCCTGACCTGGCGGTCGGTGGAGATCCCCAGCCTGATGCCCAAGCCGGACTATCTGCCGCTGACCGGCGGCTATCGCCGCACGCCGTCGCTGCAGATCGGGGCCGACGTCTATTGCGACACCCAGGTGATCCTGGCCGAGATCGAGCGCCGCTGGCCGGCGCCGGCGGCGGTGCGCGGGGGCCTCGACTGGGCGATCAACCTGTGGGCCGATCGGCTGTTCTTCCAGGCCACGGTGCCGATCATCTTCGGCGTGCTGGGCGACCACGTCCCGGCCGACTTCATCAAGGACCGCGAGGCGATGTCGGGCCGGCCGTTCGACGTCGCGGCCATGAAGGCCGCCGGCGGCCCGCTGAAGGGCCAGTGGCGCGCCCACGCCGGCTGGATCGAGGACCAGCTGGCCGCCTCGGGAACCGGCTGGCTGAACGGCGACACACCCGGCCTGGCCGACATCGCCGCCTGGATGAACGTCTGGTTCCTTGACAACGCCCTGCCCGGCGCCTCGGGCCCGCTGACGGCCGGCTTCGTCCATTTCGGCGACTGGTCGGCCCGCGTCCGCGCCATCGGACACGGCGCGCGCAGCGAGATGCCCGCCGCCGAGGCCCTGGCGCTGGCGAAGGCCGCCTCGCCCGCCCCCGCTCCGGCCCACGACGCCGCCGACCCGCTGGGCCTCAGCCCCGGCGCCCCCGTGGTGGTCATGGCCGACGACTACGGCCGCGATCCGGTCAGCGGAACCCTGGTCGCCGCCAACCGCGAGCGGGTGGTGCTGGCCCGCAACCACGACGCCGTCGGGACCGTGCACGTGCACTTCCCCCGGGCCGGGTACATTGTTGTGCCGGGGTAGACCCCTCTAGAGCCCGCGGAAGACCACGCCGGCGGTCAGCACCGCGAAGGCGGCGGTCAGGGTCTCGACCACATGGCCGCTGACCCAGGGGATGGCCACGCCGCCGAAGTGGGCGATCAGCGCGGCCAGCGCCAGCACCACGGCGATGACGAAGACGGGCACGGTCGGGGCGGACAGGACAAAGGCGGGACGGGCAGCCATGGCGGGTCTCCAGAGACACGCCGGTGAACGCGGGCGCTTGGCACCATGCGCCCCGGGGTCGGGACCTGGCAATGCACGCCCGCCCCGCCATCTCACCCGGCCGGCGGGGATCAGAGGCCGGGGGACGGGTGGGCGCCCCCCGCCGCCGACGCAGGTTCGACCACGCCGGACTGACGGAAAAACACCTCCGGCAGCGACAGCGATTCCGGCAGGATATAGACGACCCCGGCCGAGCCGTTGAACGAGCGCCGGACAACCTCCTCGTAGAAAGTCCCGGGCACATTGATGCACCCGTAGGAGATCCGGTTGTCGAGCGCGGTATCCGTTGCGAGGCGCTGAAGACGACGGTCCGCGGCCCGGGTGGTGATGACCGGATGCAGTGACAGCGCCGCTGCGTAGTCGATCCACAGGATGCTCTTGCCCCCGAGGTTCTGGCCGATCGAGGCGAGGAAGCGTCCCGCCGGCGTGATGCGCTCCTGCGGCGTGATGCCGGCAAGGGGACGGTCGCCGATGCCGGGGGGCGAGATGTCCCCACGCGCCAGGCCAAGCAGAACTGGAGCGGTCCCGAGCAGCCGACCTTCACGGTCGAAGGCCAGAACCCGGGCGTTGATCTTGTCGATGATCAGGAACGGCAGCCCCTGATTGTCGGCCGTCTCAAGGACCCAGGCCGTGACCTGTCCCGTGGCGGTCGAGGCGTCGGCGACCCTGCCTGGGCCGCCGTTGTCGGGACCCACGTCCGCCAGGCTGTTCCCGGCCAGGCCCAGCCCGAACACAAGGCTGGCGACCGCCGCGCATTGTCGGAGGGCGTGAGCCCGGTGCACGGTCAATTGCGATCCTGCTTGGGCGGATAGACCGGGACGGGCGGCGGCGGCGGCGGCGGCCGCCGGACTGGCGGAGCCTCGACCATGTCCTCCACCGGAGGCTGGACGGCAGCCACGTCATACGCCGGCATTCGCACGCCGCCGGTGTCGACCACCACCAGCTCATGGCCCGCCGTGGGCGTCACGCCGGGATAGGTCACTGTCGGATAGGGCCAGAAGGGCCGGGTGTCCGACACAGGTGTAGGCGGAGGCGGAGGCGGCGGCGGCGGCGGAGGCGGAGGCG
>JASJPM010000016.1:0-76560 GCA_031426695.1 Caulobacter sp. | reverse complement strand
TAGTCGCCGAAGCTGAAATTGCCCAGCATCTCGAAGAAGGTGTGGTGGCGGGCGGTGTAGCCGACGTTGTCCAGGTCGTTGTGCTTGCCGCCGGCCCGCACGCACTTCTGCGAGCTGGCCGCGCGGGGCGAGGCCGGGGTCTCGGCGCCGGTGAAGACGTTCTTGAACGGCACCATGCCGGCGTTGACGAACAGCAGCGTCGGATCGTTCTGCGGCACCAGCGGGGCCGAGGGCATGACCGTGTGGCCGGTCTTGCCGAAATAGTCGAGGAACGCGCCGCGGATATCGTTGAGGCTCTTCATGGTCCGGTCAGTTGTCGCTGTCTGGGCCGGGCGCGAGGCCCTGGGCCGGTTAACACTCGCAAGGCCGGTTCCATAGCCGCGCCCCGGCCAAATCCCAAAGGAAAAGGCTCGCCCGGCGGCCGAGAGGCGTCGGGTGCGGTCTCTGCACGCAGGGCGGCGGCCCGCTGGCGTCCCCGCGCTGCAACCGGTCCGCCACGCAGGGGGCCGGAGGCTTCGCCCGCCGCCTGCCCCAACGAAGAAAGGACGCCCCGCTCCGTGAGAGAGCTGAGGCGTCCTTGCCGTCGGGTCGCCGTGCGGGGTTCGCGCCGGCGTCTTGGGCGGGTGGGCCGACACGAGGCGGCGTCCCGACGGGGTTCCGTGGAGGGGCTGGCCGGAGCGAGGACACGAACCGCTGCGCGGATCATGTCCCCGCCCAGGGGCTAGGGTTCGCCCTCTTCGGCTTCGTCGCCCTCGGGGCCGCCGACCAGCAGCTCTTCCTCGATCTTCTCGGACTTGGCGCGGACAGCCTTCTCGATGCTGGCGGCGATGTCCGGATTGCCCTTGAGGAACTCGCGGACGTTATCGCGGCCCTGGCCGATGCGCTGGTCGCCGTAGGAGAACCAGGAGCCGGCCTTGTCGATGACCCCGGCCTTGACGCCCAGGTCGATGATCTCGCCCAGCTTGGAGATGCCTTCGCCGTACATGATGTCGAACTCGACCTCGCGGAACGGCGGGGCGACCTTGTTCTTGACCACCTTCACCCGGACGTTGTTGCCGAGGATCTCGTCGCGGACCTTGATCGAGCCGGTGCGGCGGATGTCGAGGCGGACCGAGGCGTAGAACTTCAGCGCGTTGCCGCCGGTGGTGGTCTCCGGGCTGCCGTACATCACGCCGATCTTCATGCGGATCTGGTTGATGAAGATCACCAGGGTCCCGGCCTTGGAGATCGAGGCGGTCAGCTTGCGCAGCGCCTGGCTCATCAGACGGGCCTGCAGGCCGGGCAGGCTGTCGCCCATCTCGCCCTCGATCTCGGCGCGCGGCGTCAGGGCCGCCACGGAGTCGATGACGATGATGTCGACGGCGTTGGAGCGCACCAGGGTGTCGGTGATCTCCAGCGCCTGCTCGCCGGTGTCCGGCTGCGAGACCAGCAGCTCGTCCAGGTTCACGCCCAGCTTACGGGCGTACTGGGGATCGAGCGCGTGTTCGGCGTCGACGAAGGCGGCGGTGCCGCCGGCCTTCTGGACCTCAGCCACCACGTGCAGGGCCAGCGTCGTCTTGCCCGAGCTTTCCGGGCCGTAGATCTCGACGATCCGCCCCTTGGGAAGGCCGCCGATGCCCAGCGCGATGTCCAGCCCGAGCGACCCGGTCGAGACCGCTTCGACCTCGATCTTGCTCTTGGAGCCGAGCCGCATCACCGAGCCCTTGCCGAAGGCGCGGTCAATCTGGGAGAGCGCCGCTTCAAGAGCGCGCTGCTTGTCACCTTCGTCGCGTGTCACGAGTCTCAAAGCCGCCTGGTTCATGGGAGTGCGCATCCTTATTCCGATTCTGGTCCCGCCTGCGTGCTCCCGCCGGATTGCGGAAGCGGCCCTCGCCGAACGCAGGCATGATGTGCACGGTTTGTTCCTGTTCGCAATATGTTCTCTTTCGCCGGCCTCATCTTTTTTCGCGATCAGGTTGTCGCCGGTGTCTTCATCACTGTTGCGGGTGGTTCGGCGGAACGCGCCGAACACCGCCGTCGCGGGGACTGACGCCCCGCGCGGCGCGCCCCCGGCGCCGGTGAAGGGGCGCGCGGGCGCGGCAGGGGCGGGCTGAACGGGCGTCATGGGCGCAGTCTACGGCCGATCCGGCCGAGGGGGACAAGTCGGCGCCGGGCCGAACCGCCCGATGTCTCCGAAAGGGGCGAAATGTCCCGCCTTGTCTCCAGAATATATGTCTCGGGAGTGTCACTCCCGAAACGGGAAGCGGGGACACTCACGGTCTATTGCTAAGCAGCGATCCGGGGCTGGCTTTTACTATACACTGGAGGTATTCGACTATCCATAAAAGGTGTGTCCCTGTTTTATCTCCCGTTTTCTCTCCGCTGTCTTGTGCCGCGATCTTCGTCAAATGTTCTGGCGACGAACACGGCAGTCAACGCCGGATAATACTTGACAGAAATTCTGTTTGAACCTTTGATCTGAATTTACAGAGAGATGTTATCAAAGGAGGGGTCCTTAACGTGTGCCATAAAGCTGAACGGACTATCGCTCTCGCCGCAATGGCTGTTGCTGTGGCTCTCAGCACGCCTCCCGCTCTGGCTGCTGGCGACAAAGAAAAGTGCTATGGCATTGCCAAAGCGGGCCAAAATGACTGTGCGGATGCTAAAGGGGTTCACAGCTGCGCTGGCCAAGCGAAGGTCAACAATGATCCTTATGAATGGAAGTATGTCGCCAAGGGCACTTGCGAAAAGGAAGGCGGCAAGACCAAGCCACCTACCAACAAGTAAGCGACTTGGTTGCCTGCGTGCAGGTCTCAGCCATGCCGCTGTTCGGACTTGGTTTGCGCAAACCGCATTTTGACGACGTTCTTTCGGGAAACGTGAAGCTCGATTTTGTCGAGGTGATTTCGGAAAACTTCATGTTCCCCGGGGGAAGTCCGCTTGCGACCTTGCTGGATGTGCGGGCGAAGTGCCCCGTCGCCCTGCATGGTGTTTCTTTGTCGGTAGGCTCAGCGACTGGTCTCGATAGGGACTATGTGCGGCGGTTGCGCGACCTGATCGATGTAATCGATCCGCTGTTCGTTTCGGATCATTTGTGCTGGACCCGGGCGCCAGGCTTCAGTTCGCACGAACTCTTGCCCCTGCCGTTCACTCGGGAGGCTCTGAGTGCCGTTATCTGCCACGTGCTCGAGGCGCAGGACATACTCGGGCGACAGATCCTGTTGGAGAATCCGTCCGCTTACCTCGGTTTTCCTGAGTCCGAGATGCCCGAGTGGGAATTTCTCGGCGAACTGTCTGTCCGAACGGGCTGCGGTCTGCTGCTTGATGTCAACAATATATATGTAACCGCCCGCAACCTGGGTTTTGATCAAGCGGACTATATCGCTGGTTTTCCCATGGAAAGCGTACGCCAGATCCATATCGCCGGACATACGGCGGGCGAGCACCTTCTGGTCGACACGCACGATCAGCCCGTGTGCGACAATGTCTGGGACCTTTTCGAGACTGCGATGACCCGAGCGGGGCCTGTCGCGGTCATGATCGAACGCGACGACAATATTCCCCCGATTGACGCCCTGCTCGATGAGCTCGCAATCGCGCGCGCGCGGGCAGCGAAAGCGGCCGGGCGGGGATCGCGACCATGAACCTGGCAAGCCTCCAGGAGGCCATGCGAAAATGGCTCGAAACCGGAAACCCTGACTTCGCCGCCCGGTTTGGCGAAAGTGCGCGGCCGGGACTGGATGTCTATCTCAACAACTATCGAATGCAGTTGCTGCAGTGTCTGGAGGTCGTTTTTCCCCACACGCTAGCATGGCTCGGCAGGCCCAGATTCGAGGCCGCTGCTCGTCGCCACATCATGGCGCAGCCGCCAACCGACTGGACGATTGACGCCTACCCAAAAACCTTCGCTGCCGAAGTGGAGGCGCTGTTTCCCGATGACACTGTAACGGCTGATCTCGTTCGGCTGGAACTGGCGCTCGACGACGCCCTGACCGCTGCCGACAAGCCGCCGTTGACCCGCGCGATGTTCGCCCAGCTTGATTGGGAGCTCGCTGGTCTGGTCCATGCGTCAGGAGGGCGAGTTTTGCGCCACCATAGCAACGCCGCGGCAATCTGGTCAGCTTTGTCGCGCGCCAAGAAACCGCCACTTGCGAAGCCTGCCTTAGCGCCTGTCGACATCCTGGTTTGGCGAAGCAACTGGCTTCCCTGTTTTCGTGTGCTGGATCCCGATGAGGCCGAGATTTTCGCTGCATTGGTTGAACCACTGCCCATTGCGGACATTTGCACTCGTCTAGAACAAGAACTTGGCACGCAGGCCGCCATCGAACGTACTGGCCTGCTTCTGGCGCGTTGGGCGGACGACGCAGCAATCAGCGTCGGGAACGGGGACACCCATTCATTTGCTCGCAAATGAGTGGGTGTCCCCGTTTAGCTCGCGGTTTCCCGCGCGGGCGGCCGCGCTAGATGGCGCAGGTCTTACGCCCGCCTCCATCAGACCCGAGGATATCCCCATGCCCCTGACCGGCCAGCGAGTCGCCATCATCGGCGCCGGCCTTGCGGGCCTGGCCTGCGGCGCGCGGCTGGGCGAGGGCGGGGTCGCGGCGGCGCTGTTCGACAAGGCGCGCGGCCCCGGCGGCCGGATGTCGGTGCGGCGGATCGCGACGCCGCTGGGCGAGGCCGCCTTCGACCACGGGGCCCAGTATTTCACCGTCCGCGGCGCGTCCTTCCGGTCCCTGGTCGCGCAATGGGCGGCGGACGGCGTCGCGGCGCCCTGGCCCGCCGCCGGTCCGGAGGCCTGGGTCGGGGTGCCGGGCATGAACGCCCCGGTGCGGGCGCTGGCGGCCGGCCAGGCCGTGGCGTGGGGTTCGCAGGTCGAGGCGCTGGTGCGGGACGGGGCGGGCTGGCGCCTGCCCACGGGCGAGGGCCCGGGCGAGCGGTTCGACGCGGTTGTGCTGGCCGTGCCCGCCGAGCAGGCGGCGGTCCTGCTGCGGGATCATGAGCCGGCGCTGGCGGCGGCGGCGGCGGCGTCGGTCAGCCAGCCCTGCTGGACGGTGATGGCGGCGTTCGACCGGCGGCTGGACCCCTTGCCCGACGTGCTGCGCGACGCCGGGCCGCTCGGCTGGGCCGCGCGCAACGGGTCCAAGCCCGGGCGCGGTCCGATCGAGGCCTGGGTGCTGCAGGGCAGTCCCGACTGGTCGCGCGATCATCTCGAGGATCCGGCCGAGGCCGTCAGCGCGGCCCTGCTGGCGGCCCTCGCGGAGGCGGCGGGCGGACCGCTGCCCGCGCCGGTCGCGGTCTCCGCCCACCGCTGGCGCTATGCCCGCTCGGCCGCCGGGAGCGACGTCGCCCTGTGGTCGGACGCAACGGGCCTGGGCTGCTGCGGCGACTGGCTGATTGGTCCGCGCGTCGAGTGCGCCTGGGACTCCGGGACCGCCCTGGCCGACCGGATGCTGGCCGGCGGCTAGAAGCCGAAAGCGGCGACGCCCATCGCCAGGCCGGCGAGGGCGGCCAGGGTGAGCTGGCCCCTCAGGCTCGCGTACCAGGTCGGAACCGTCGTCGCCCGCAGGTCCCACAGTCCCTGCAGGGCGTGGGCGGCGGCCAGGCCCGCCAGCTGCCAGCCGCGCCAGGCCTCCGGCAACATCAGCAGGGCCAGGCCCGCCAGGCTGGGCAGCATGGCCAGCGACACGATCCGCCCGTCGATCCGCGGCGCCGCCACCGCCAGGCCCCACCGCGCTCCGCCCAGAAAGGACAGGATCAGCGCCGCGTAGACCGCCAGGACGGCTCCGGCCGCCGACGCGAGGTCCGGCCAGAGCCAGGCCGCTGGCGCCGGCGCCAGGAAGGGGATCAGCCCGAGCCGGCCGTAGAACAGGACCGGAGAGGGGGCAGGGGGTCTGACTGGGGTCGACATCGGCTCTGTCCTCAAGGCTATCGGGCGGAGGTCGCCGTCAGGTCCCCCGGCGCCGGGACTTAGAGCGCCGCGGGGCGGCGGACAGGGCCTGCGGCAGCTACCGCTGTTTCTGTCCAGTGTCCCCGTTTCTGTCCCGAGGGGGACACGCAGGCGCTCGCGTGCAAATGCGTGAGTGTCCCCCTTCGGCGACCAATTCGGAAAGCACTCGATGATCCGGCCCGGCTTTCCCGGCGTACCACTCCTGTAGCGCGCTGGAATTCAAGTGAATGCGAGACGGGATTCTCGACAGATCGCTTACGGATTTTCTTTCGCAATTAACATTCGGGGTCATCAATGAAACGCGCAATCACATCGGTGTGGAATTATTTGTTCAATCACCAAGTCAGCCCGCTGCGTAATATCAAGGACATCGCGATACGACACTATGTCCTTCAGGCTCTCGGCTTCATGTGGGCCGTAAGCTTCAGCATTGCGATTGGCAGCTATACGGTCATGGCGGCTAGCATCATTGGCCACGCCGTGTTGATTTCGGCAGTGGCGATTACCGCTGCGACCTACACGGCAGCTACGGTGAGACCTGATCTGTTCAGGGGCTTCTCAAGCCGCCGTCACGATGGCGAGCACGAGTAGCCTCGATAGAAGGCTGCGCCCGTTTCGCTGGCGCGGGCCTTCCGGGCAGGCGTCACTGCTCCCTCCCGGCGTCATGGCCCGGACGAGCCGGGCCATGACGGATGGCAGGTGAGTGGGCGCGGCGTTCAGGCGCGGGAGGAGCCTACCGCCGGTACTGGATAAACCCGCTGGCCTTCGCCACGCGGTCGTAGAGCACCCGGGCGCCGGCGTTGGTCTCGTGGGTTAGCCAGTAGACCCGCGCCGCGCCTGCCGCGTCGGCGGCGGCGTAGACCGCCTCGATCAGCGCCCGTCCCACGCCGCCGGCGCGCAACGCCGGGTCGACGAACAGGTCCTCGAGGTAGCAGTAGGGGCCGACCGCCCAGGTGGCCGGGTGCAGCACGTAGTGGGTCAGGCCCACGGGCGCATCGGCCTCATCGACGGCGACCAGGCCGAAGATCGGGAAGGCCGGGTCCAGAAGGCGCGTCCAGGTCGTCTCGCTGACCGCCGGATCGAGCGCGCTCTCGTAGAAGGCCAGGTAGCCGGCCCACAGCCGGTCCCAGGCGGCGCGGTCCGACACGGAAAGAGGGCGGACCCTGATCTTCGCCATTGTCCGCCCTCCTTCAGTCTTCGAATGTCGTCAGGGCGGGGACACGTACCGCTGCGCGGAACCTGTCCCCGACGCTTCAGACGCCCATGGCGATCTTCAGGTTCTCGTCGACCTTGTCGAGGAAGCCCTCGGTGGTCAGCCAGCCCTGCTGGTCGCCGACCAGAAGCGCCAGGTCCTTGGTCATGAAGCCGGCCTCGACGGTGTCGACGCAGACCTTCTCCAGGGTCAGGGAGAACTTCATCAGCTCGGCGTTGTCGTCCAGCTTGGCGCGGTGCGCCAGGCCCCGGGTCCAGGCGAAGATCGAGGCGATCGAGTTGGTCGAGGTCGACTGGCCCTTCTGGTGCTGGCGGTAGTGGCGGGTGACGGTGCCGTGGGCGGCCTCGGCCTCGACGATCTTGCCGTCCGGGGTCAGCAGCACCGAGGTCATCAGGCCCAGCGAGCCGAAGCCCTGGGCGACGATGTCGGACTGCACGTCGCCGTCGTAGTTCTTGCAGGCCCAGACGTAGCCGCCCGACCACTTCAGCGCCGAGGCGACCATGTCGTCGATCAGCCGGTGCTCGTAGGTCAGGCCCAGTTCCTTGAACTGCGCGGCGTACTCGGCGTCGAAGATCTCCTGGAAGATGTCCTTGAAGCGCCCGTCATAGGCCTTGAGGATGGTGTTCTTCGTGGAGAGGTAGACCGGGTACTTGCGGCTCAGGCCATAGGCGAACGAGGCGCGGGCGAAGTCGCGGATCGAGTCGTCGAGGTTGTACATGCCCATGGCCACGCCGGCCGACGGGGCGTCGAATATCTCGTGCTCGATGACCTTGCCGTCCTCGCCGACGAACTTGATCGACAGCTTGCCCTTGCCCGGGAACAGGAAGTCGGTGGCCTTGTACTGGTCGCCGAAAGCGTGGCGGCCGACGATGATCGGCTGGGTCCAGCCGGGCACCAGGCGGGGCACGTTCTGGCAGATGATCGGCTCGCGGAAGATCACGCCGCCCAGGATGTTGCGGATGGTGCCGTTGGGCGACTTCCACATCTTCTTGAGGCCGAACTCCTCGACCCGCTGCTCGTCCGGCGTGATGGTCGCGCACTTGACGGCGACGCCGTGCTTCTTGGTGGCCTCGGCCGCGTCGATGGTCACCTGGTCGTTGGTGGCGTCGCGGTTCTCGACCGACAGATCGTAGTAGT
The DNA here is from genome assembly GCA_031426695.1 of Caulobacter sp. Classification (GTDB taxonomy): domain Bacteria; phylum Pseudomonadota; class Alphaproteobacteria; order Caulobacterales; family Caulobacteraceae; genus Caulobacter. The sequence goes on along the minus strand of JASJPM010000016.1, from coordinate 68,284 downwards.
CGAGCTCGAGGTCGAGATAGGGGAAGATCAGCTTGTCCTTGATGAGCTTCCAGATGATGCGGGTCATCTCGTCGCCGTCCATGTCGACGACGGGATTGGCGACCTTGATCTTGGCCATGGGGGAAGGGTCTCCGTTGGGGCGCGTCCGATGCCGCACGGCGCACAGGGCCGGGCGGGGCGCGCGAGCGGGACGGCTATAGCCGCTGCGGGGCGCAGCGAGAAGACCGATTGTCGCGGATGGGAATCCATTCGCCAAATCAACGGCCTGTTCAGGGATCGCGGCTAACCCTGTGAGGCCATGAGAAGGCCGCCCGCACAATGACGACCGTCGAAAAGCCGCTGGCGCGCAAGCTGCTGTCCATCGTGGTGGTGCTGTCGATCGTCGTGACGGGTCTCGCCTCGGCGGCGACCTTCGCCTTCGTCCAGCGCTCCTCGATGGAGCGCCAGGTGGCGAGCCTGCAGGTCTATGTCCAGGAGCGGACCGCCGCCGAGGACCGGCTGTTCTCGGAGCTGGTCAAGGTTCACGCCGACGCCACCGACGCCCTGATGCGGCGGATCGACCGGGTGAAGGGCCCCGGTCTGGACGCCCGGTTCGATCAGCTGTTCCCGCTGCAGGCCGACGGCACGCGGCGTTCGGCGCCGTCGCTGTTCGATGGCCGCCTGAGCAGCGACGGCGGCTACGTGTACGGGATGGGCGCCTTCATCGCGAACGGCGAGAACGTCACCCGGGACGAGAAGGCCTTCTTCGTCGCCACCCTGCAGGTCGCGGCGATGGTCGGCGAGGCGCAGCGGTCGCGCTACGACAACTTCTACATGTTCACGACGGACAACCGGCTGGTCATGTTCGGGCCCGATCGCGATGACCGCCTGTCCTACTATCGCAAGGCGGCGCCGGCCGACTTTTCCTTCCAGCACGAGGAAATGGCGGAGATCATGCTCCCCCGGAACAATCCGGGACGCGTCATGCGCTGCACCAAGCTGCGCAAGCTGCTCAGCGATCCGACCGGCAAGACCCTGACCACCGGCTGCATGACGCCGATCGACGTCGACGGCCGGCACGTCGCCTCCTGGGGCACCACGATCACACTGGACAGCTACCTGATGGAGGCCATCGAGGACGCCATCCCGGGCGGGGAGAACGTCATCGTCTCCGGCGACGGCCAGCTGATCGCGGCGCCCGGCATGGGCTCGCGGGGCATCGTCTCGCCCAGGGAGCTTTCCGCCCAGGAGGCCCGACGCGACATCAAGGGTCTTGTGCGGGACATCCGCCGCAGCGGCGGTCCGGCCGGGGCGTTCGAACGCGACGGCAAGGTCATCGCCTACGGCCTGCTGAAGGAGCCGGACTGGTACTTCGTGATGACCATGCCGACGTCGGACATCGCCTGGGCGGCGGCGCGGACGGCGTCCTGGGTCCTGCTGTTCGGCCTGCTCGGCATCATCATCCAGGCGGCGCTGCTCTATCGCATCATCCGCCGGGAGGTGGTCGCCCCGCTGGAAGGTCTGACCCAGGCGCAGGGCGGGGGCGAGGCCGCGGCGGACGCGGTCGAAAAACGCCGCGACGAGATCGGCGCCCTGGCGCGCATGCTTCAGGGCCAGCGGCGGCGGAACGACGACCTGCTGCGCTCGCTCGAGGAGCGCGTGGCGGTCCGCACGGCCGAGCTCGAGCGCGCCAACAAGGCCAAGTCCACCTTCCTCGCCAACATGAGCCATGAGCTGCGCACCCCGCTCAACGGCGTGATCGCCCTGACCGACCAGCTGGCGGACACCGAAGACCAGGGCCGCCGCCGGGAGCTGGCCAACCTGGTGTCGTCCTCGGGCCGGCTGCTGGACCAGGTGCTCAGTGACGTGCTGGACGTGTCCAAGATCGAGGCCGGGCAGTTCCGCCTGTCACCGGCCCCGTTCGACCTGACCGAGACGGTGGCGGCCATGGCCGACCTGCACCGCGCCGCGGCCGAAACCAAGGGCCTGACCCTGACCTGGGCCATCGCCGAGCCGGCGAAGGGCGTCTGGCTGGGCGACAGCGGCCGGATCGCGCAGATCCTGTCCAACCTGCTGGCCAACGCGGTGAAGTTCACCGAGCAGGGCGGCGTCAGGCTGAACGTCGACCGTGACGGCGAGCACCTGCGGTTTGTCATCGCCGATACCGGCGTCGGCTTTGACGAGACGGTCCGCGAGCGCCTGTTCCGGCGGTTCGAGCAGGCCGACGACTCGATCACCCGCCGCTTCGGCGGCACGGGGCTCGGTCTTTCGATCTGCGCGGCGCTGACCACGATGATGGGGGGCGAGATCGAGGCCGCCGGCCAGCCGGGCGAGGGGGCCCAGTTCACCGTGCGGCTGCCGTTGCCGCGCGCCGTCGCGCCGCGCGAGGAGCGCGCCGCGCCCGTGGTCGACGTCCAGGTCCTCAAGGGCATGAAGGTCCTGATGGCCGAGGATCATCCGACCAACCAGAAGGTCGTGCAGATCATTCTGGATCCGTTCGGGATCGACCTGACCATCGTCGGCAACGGCGAGGAAGCGGTCGCCGCCTGGACCGCCGGCCGCTTCGACGCGGTGCTGATGGACATGCAGATGCCGGTCATGGACGGCCTGACTGCGACCCGCGCCATCCGCGAGCGCGAGGCCGCCGAAGGTCGCCCCCGGGCGCTGATCATCATGCTGACCGCCAACGCCATGGATGAGCATGTCGAGGCCGCGCATGCCGCCGGCGCCGACCTGCACATCGCCAAGCCCCTGCGTCCGGCCCAGCTGGTCGCCGCCCTGGCCGCCGCAGCCGAGGTTCCGGCCTTTGAAGCGGCGATCATCAACGGCTAGCCGACCGCCTTGGCGATCGCGCGCATGACGTCGGCGATGGCGCCCTCTCGCGCGGCCTCGTCCTGCGGCGAGGCGGCGAGGAACACCGCCACCGAATAGCGGCGTCCGTCCTTGAGGGTCAGCAGGCCGACGTCGTTGGTCACGGCGGTCACGCCCAGGTCGGTCGCCGAGGTCCCGGTCTTGTGGGCCAGCGTGGCGCCCGGCGGCAGGCCGGCCTTGAGACGGTTCGCGCCGGTCGTGCTCTCGGTCATGATCCGCAGCAGCCGTATGGTCGAGCGCGGTCCCAGCAGTTCGCCCTTCGACAGCTTGCCCAGGAAGGTCAGCATCCCCGTGGCCGTGGTCGTGTCACGCGGATCGGCGAGGTAGCGCGCCATCGCCTCGCGCCGACGCGCCTCCGGCTGGGCGTCGCGCGCCGCCTTGAAGGCCGGCCAGTCCTTCCAGGCGATGCGGAAGGAGTCCATGCCGCTGGCCTCCATCTGCAGCTCCCGCTCATAGCGGTCGACGCGGATCTCCAGGACGCCCTTGTCCCGCAGCCAGGCGGTCACGGCGCCCGGGCCGCCGATCCGCTTCATCAGCACGTCGGCGGCGGTGTTGTCGCTCTGGCCGACAGCGGCGACGAGCAGTTCGCCGACGGTGTAGGTCGCGGCGGCGGGCCAGGCCGCGCCGATGGCGCTGAGCGGCGGGGAGATGTCCTTCTCGACGAGCGTGATCTGGTCGTTGAGGCGCAGCCGGCCCGCGTCCACCTCCGCCAGGACGGCGGCGCCCAGCGGCGCCTTGAACACGCTCTGCATCGGGTAGGCGCGAGAGCCGTTCCAGGCCCACATCTCGCCGCCTTCCAGGTTCTGGACGGCGACCTCGAGAATACCGGGCTGGGCGCGCTCGGCGACGGCGGAGATCTCCTCGTCGAGGATCGCCGCGTCGATCACCGGCGTCTTCGCCCCGCCGCCGGGGCGAGCCTCGTCGCAGGCGGCGAGGGCCGCCGTGGGAAGGAGTCCGAGGGCGGCAAGGAAGGAGCGACGGCGCATGCCGCCTTCATACCGCCCTTTCCCGCCGACGGGGGAAAGGCTTATCAAGCGCTCATGCAGAGCGCTCCTCCCGTCGTCATCCTCAACGAACCGCAGCTGGCCGAGAACATCGGCGCGGTCGCGCGCGTCATGGCCAACTTCGGCCTGGCGGAGCTGCGGCTGGTCCGGCCGCGCGACGGCTGGCCCCAGGAGCGGGCCTGGGCCAGCGCCTCGGGCGCCGACTGGCCGCTGGACGGCGCGAAGGTCTATGAGCGGCTGGAGGCGGCGGTCGCCGACCTGCGGCTGGTCTACGCCACCACCGCCCGGCCCCGGGAAACCCAGATGCCGGTGCTCACCCCCCGCGAGGCCGCGGGCGAGCTCCATAGGTCCGTCGCCCGGGGTCACCGGGTCGGCCTGCTGTTCGGCGGGGAACGGGCGGGACTGGAGACCGGCGATATCGCGCTTTGCCATGCCATCGTAACCATCCCGGTGGACGAGCGGTTCCGGTCGCTGAACCTGGCCCAGGCCGTGGCGCTCAACGCCTATGAGTGGCGGATGGGCGTCGCCGATCGCCCGCGCGAGGCCTTCGCCCAGAACATCGACGAGCCCGCCGACATGGAGACCGTGGTCGGCCTCTACGAACAGCTTGAAGCCGAGCTGGATGACGCCGGCTTCTTCCATCCGCCCGAGAAGCGGCCGTCGATGGTTCGCAACCTGCGCGTCGCGCTGGGCCGGGCCCGCCTGACCGACCAGGAGGTCCGCACCTGGCGCGGCGTGGTCACCGCCCTGTCGAAGGGGCGCGGCCGGGTGCTGGAAAAGCTTGCGCGACAGAAGGCTTCACGCTCAAATGAGACCAAGGGGTAACATTTAGAATCCCCGGGGAGGTCACGATGAACCGGCGGGAACTGTTCTCGGCCCTGGCGGCTCTGGGGATGACGGGCCTGGCGCTGCGCCCCGGCGAGGCGCTGGCAGACGAGGCGACCGACGCGCGCGACCTGTGGCTCTACGGCCTGCCGCTGATCGAGATGGCCACCACCCGGGCCCGGCATCTGAAGGCCGGGGCGAAGATCAACCAGTTCACCCACACCCGGGTTCTGGCCGACCACAGTTTCCGGTCGGTGACGACTCCCAACAACGACACCCTCTATTCGTTCGGCTGGCTGGATCTGACCAAGGGGCCGGTGACCCTCTCGGTCCCGGCCGTCGACCGCTATTGGTCGGTGGCGCTGATGGACATGTACACCAACAACAACGCCGTGCTGGGGACCCGGACCGTCGGGGCCGGCGGCGGGACCTTCACCATCGTCGGGCCGGGCCAGCCGGGCAGCGGTCCGGGCGTGGTGCGCTCGGCCACCCCGCACGCCTGGCTTCTGCTGCGCCTGTTGACCGATGGCGGACCGGACCTGCCCGCGACGCACGCCCTCCAGGACGGCTTCAAGCTCAGCGGTCCGGCGGCCGATCCGACCCCGGCCTATGCCGAGCGCACCGCGTCGGCGGCCGAGTATTTCGCCAGCCTGCGTCGCCTGCTCGAGTCCGATCCGCCGCCCGCCACCGACCGACGTATGCTGAGCCGGTTCGAGGCCTTCAGGCCGGACAGCGCCGAGGCCAGTGCCGGCGCCGCCCAGGCCGCGACGATCGCCCGTCTGGCCAAGGCGCGTCAGACCTTTGTCGGCGGCTGGAGCTACACCCGCGCCAACCTGGGCGACTACGACCAGGATTATCTGTACCGCGCGGTGGTCGCCCTGCTGGGCCTGGGCGCCCTGCCGGTGGCGGAGGCGATGTACATGCGGGCCGAAGGCGAGACCGACGGCCTGTTCACCGGCGACGCGGCCTGGCGCCTGACCCTGCCGGCCAAGCTGCCGCTGGACGCCTTCTGGTCGCTGTCGATGTACGAGGTGATGCCCGACGGACAGCAGTTCTTCACCGACAATCCGTTGAACCGCTACACGATCGGCGACCGCACACGGGGGCCGAAGCGCAACGCCGACGGCTCGCTGGACGTCTGGATCTCCCGTACCGACCCGGGCGGCGATCGCTCCGCCAACTGGCTGCCGGCCCCGAAGACCGGGCCGTTCAGCCTGACCATGCGCCTGTATCTTCCGCGGGCAGAGGTGCTCGACGGTCGTTGGCGCCTGCCCGCTATCGAGAAGGCCTGACCATGACCGATCTGCGCGCCGCCGCCCGCGAGGCCTGGCTCTACACCCTGCCGCTGATCGAGATCGCGGCGATCCGCAGCGTCGGCCAGGCGGTCGGCACGCCGCTCAACAGCTTCGGCATGATGCGCCGGCTGGCCGACCACAAGGCGCGGGCGGTGACCACGCCCAACAACGACACCCTCTACGCCACCTGCCAGATCGATCTCAGCAACGGGCCGGTCACCTTGACCATCCCGCCGTCCGGCGACCGCTATGTCTCGCTGCAGCTGATGGACGCCTGGTCCAACAGCTTCGCGGTGCTGGGCACGCGCACGACGGGCAACGACGGCGGCGTCTACACCCTGGTCGGGCCGACCGAGGCGGCCGAGGGACGCAACATCGTCCGCGCGCCCACGCGCCACGTCTGGGCCCTGGCCCGCATCCTGGTCGATGGTCCGCACGATCTGGACGCCGCCGCCATGGTCCAGGGCGGCTTCTCCGCCCAGGGGCCTCAGGCGACGCCGGCGCCGGAATACGCCAAACGCCGCGACGGCTGGGCCGACTATTTCGCCAGCGCCGACGCGCTGATGGCGCTCAACCCTCCGCCGGCCACCGACGGCGCCGTGCTGAAGCGGATCGCCCCGCTGGGCCTGGGACAGGGGACCTTTGACGCGGCCCGCTTCAGCGAGGCGGAGGCCGCCCAGATCGAGGCCGGGGTCGAGGAGGCCCGCAAGGCGGCGCGCGGCGGCGGCGGCCTGTCGGGCTCCAACTTCATCGAGGGCTGGGCCTATCCGGCCAGCAAGCTCGGCGACTTCGGGCAGGACTATCACTTCCGCGCCGTGGTCGCGCTGGGCGGGTTGGCGGCGCTGCCGCTGGCCGAGGCCACCTACCTGCGGGCCGGCGCGCCGGGCGGCGGCGGGGCCTTCGACGGGACCCGTAACTGGCGTCTGCACCTGCCCGCAGATCGCCAGATCCCGGTGAACAGCTTCTGGTCGCTGTCGATGTACGAGATCACGCCGGAGGGGCAGTTCTACTTCACCGACAATCCGCTGGGCCGTTACGCCATCGGCGACCGCACGCCGGGCCTGACGTGGAACGCCGACGGCTCGCTGGACCTGTGGATCGGCCACGAACCGCCGCACCCCGACCGCGAGAGCAACTGGCTGCCCGCCCCCGCCGGCCCGTTCGCGCTGTTCATGCGGGGCTACCTGCCGCGAGCGGAGCTGCTGGACGGGCGGTATCGACTACCGGCGGTGGTTGAGGTTTAGCGTCTTCTGTCCTCTCCCTTTTGGGAGAGGGGCTGCGGAGCAGGGGGAGCGGGATGCGCCACGGCCCTCTTTCCCCCGTTTTCCCGGCGAAGGCCGGGATCCATGACAGGCCCCGAGCCCTTGCCCCGTATGGACCCCGGCCTTCGCCGGGGAGACGAAGATGGGGGGATAACTCAATTCTATCCCCCTCAGCTTCACCGCCCCTATCCTTGGACCGTCCCCGTCGCGGGGGAGGGCGTACGGATCCGGCCCGATACGGCGACATGGGATGCGGAGACGCGGGATTTGCCCGTGGACCCTGGCCTGCTCCCAAGGCTCGCCGGGGCAAGAACCACGGGGTCCGGGGATCGTCGGTTGATCCCCGCCCGCCGGGCCTGGCCGTGAGGAACGGCCAGGGCGCCGGGAGGTAGAAGCCCCGGCGAGGCGAAAGCGAGCGGGAGGACAATGCCCATTGCGCTCAGCCCTCGAAGCCTCTCCGCGGCGGAGCGCGTCAGGTTCTCGTCGAAACACAACCAACTACCCCCACGGTCCCGGACGGGAGCCGTGGCGCTCCGCCGTCCTCCCCAACCTGTTCGGGCCCAGGTCCGTTGAGGCAGCGAAGCCGTGTCCGCCCCATGACGCGCCGCCCGGACTCGCTATAGTCGCCGCGCCCAACTGAAGGAGTCGCCCGATGAAGACCCGCGCCGCCGTCGCGTTCGCCGCCAAACAGCCGCTGGAGATTGTCGAGGTCGACCTGGAGGGGCCGCGGGCCGGCGAGGTGCTGGTCGAGATCAAGGCGACGGGGATCTGCCACACCGACGCCTATACGCTGGACGGCCTCGACAGCGAGGGCATCTTCCCCTCGATCCTGGGCCACGAGGGGGCCGGCGTGGTGCTGGAGGTGGGCGCGGGGGTGACCAGCGTGGTCCCGGGCGATCACGTGATCCCGCTCTACACGCCCGAATGTCGCCAGTGCAAAAGCTGCCTGTCGCGCAAGACCAACCTCTGCACGGCCATCCGCGCCACCCAGGGCAAGGGCCAGATGCCGGACGGCACCAGCCGCTTCAGCTACAAGGGCCAGCAGATCGCCCACTACATGGGCTGCTCGACGTTCGCCAACCACACGGTGCTGCCGGAGATCGCGCTGGCCAAGATCCGCAAGGACGCCCCGTTCGACAAGGCCTGCTACATCGGCTGCGGCGTGACCACGGGCGTCGGCGCGGTGGTCAACACCGCCAAGGTCGAGGCGGGCGCCAACTGTATCGTCTTTGGCCTGGGCGGCATCGGGCTGAACGTCATCCAGGGCCTGAAGATGGTCGGCGCCGGCATGATCATCGGCGTCGACATCAACCCGGATCGCGAGGCATGGGGCCGCCGCTTCGGCATGACCCACTTCGTCAACCCCAAGACCATCGAGGGCGACATCGTCCCGCATCTGGTCGCGCTGACCGACGGCGGGGCGGACTATACCTTCGACGCCACCGGCAACGTCACGGTCATGCGCCAGGCGCTGGAGGCCTGCCACCGCGGCTGGGGCGAGAGCATCATCATCGGCGTGGCCGAGGCCGGCCAGGAGATCGCCACCCGCCCGTTCCAGCTGGTCACCGGCCGGGTCTGGCGCGGCACGGCCTTCGGCGGCGCCCGCGGCCGCACCGACACGCCAAAGATCGTCGACTGGTACATGGACGGCAAGATCGAGATCGACCCGATGATCACCCACACCTTCGGCCTCGAGGACATCAACAAGGCGTTCGATCTGATGCACGCCGGCGAGAGCATCCGGTCAGTGGTGGTGTTCTAGGTGACCCTCGAAATCCTCTCCACACACCGCGCCTTCGGCGGGACCCTGCGCATCTGTCGGCACGACAGCGCCGCGACGGGCGTGCCGATGCGGTTCTCGCTGTTCCTGCCGGACGGGGAGGGGCCGTTTCCGCTGGTCGTCTGGCTGTCTGGCCTGACCTGCACCGAGGACAACTTCACCACCAAGGCCGGCGCCTATGGCCCGGCGTCGGACCTGGGTCTGGCCATCCTGGCGCCGGACACCAGTCCGCGCGGCGAGGGCGTGGCCGATGACGAGGCGTATGACTTCGGCCAGGGCGCCGGCTTCTACGTCGATGCCACGCAAAGGCCCTGGGCGCCGCACTTCAGCATGGAGACCTACGTCACCCGCGATCTGCTGGAGGTGGTCGGCGCCAACTTCCCGGTCGATGCGGCCCGGCGCGGGATCAGCGGCCATTCCATGGGCGGCCATGGGGCGCTGACGCTCGCCCTGCGCCATCCGGACCTGTTCCGCAGCGTCTCGGCCTTCTCGCCGATCTGCTCGCCGACCCGCTGCGACTGGGGCCGCAAGGCCTTCGCCGGTTACCTGGGCGACGATGAGCGCCAGTGGCGCGACCACGACGCGGCGCTGCTGATCGAGGCCGGCGTGGCCAGGGGGCGCTTCGACGACATCCTGGTCGAGCAGGGGCTGGCCGACGGGTTCCTCGAAAACCAGCTCAAGCCGGAGCTGCTGGAAGAGGCCGCCGCGAAGGTCGGCCAGAAGCTGACCGTCCGTCGCCAGCCCGGCTACGACCACAGCTACTTCTTCATCGCCAGCTTCATCGCCGACCACCTGGCCTGGCACGCGGCCAAGCTGCGGCGGTGAACCGGCGGCGGACGGAACATTGACTCACCGGGTCCCCTCGATCATAAGCGCGCCTTCCAAACGCCGCCGGTTCGCCGTCGGCGCGGAAACACATGACGGGTGATGCGTAGCCGCCGTTGAGATCGCACCTCCATCCTGGAGGAGCCGGCCCGCGTCGATGTGAAAGAGACACTATGTCCAAGCGCCATAGCGCCAAGTACAAAATCGACCGCCGGATGGGCGAAAACATCTGGGGTCGTCCGAAGTCCCCGGTCAATTCGCGCTCCTACGGCCCCGGCCAGCACGGCCAGCGCCGCAAGCAGAAGATCTCCGATTTCGGCCTGCAGCTGCGCGCCAAGCAGAAGCTGAAGGGCTACTACGGCAACCTGACTGAAAAGCAGTTCGCCCGCACCTACACCGAGGCCGCGCGCCGCAAGGGCAACACCTCGGAAAACCTGATCGGCCTGCTGGAAGCCCGTCTGGACGCGGTGGTCTACCGCTCCAAGTTCGTGCCGACCGTGTTCGCCGCCCGCCAGTTCGTCAACCACGGCCACGTGCTGGTGAACGGCAAGCGCGTCAACATCGCCTCCTACCGCGTGAAGGCCGGCGACGTCGTCACCGTCCGCGAAAAGTCGCGCAACATGGCTCTGGTGCTTGAAGCCCTGAGCTCGGGCGAGCGCGACACCCCCGACTACATCACCGTCGACGCCCGGGCCATGTCGGCCACGTTCGTCCGCGCGCCGGAACTGGCCGAAGTGCCGTACCCGGTGAAGATGGAACCGAACCTCGTGGTCGAATTCTACGCGTCGTAAGACGCCGCCGACCTCGAAACCCATGCGAAGGGCCCGGAGAGCGATCTCCGGGCCCTTTTGCTATGGTCCGGACTGTGGCGAAGTGGGCGCATGAACCGTCGCCACCTGCTCCTGCTCGGAACCCTGCTGCTGACCGGCTGCGCCACGACGGCGGTCTATTCGTCGCCGGACGCCGGGATGGTCGAGCTGGAGCCGGTGATCGCCGCCAGCGTCGCGGAGGGCAGCCTGACCATCCGGGTGATGTCCAACGGCTGCACGACCAAGGCTGACTTCGCATGGTTCGTGGAGCGCAAGGCCAACCGCTTCGCGGTGGCGTTCGGACGCAAGAAGATCGACGCCTGCAAGGCCGTCGCCCGGCCGGTCGACCTGACGTTCGGGTTCGATGAGCTGGGCCTGCCGAAGGGCGCGGCCGTGGCGGTGGTCAATCCGCTGTCGGACCAGCGACGGTAGCGATCCGAGCCCGTATCCGGGCCTTGCGATAGCGCCTCCAGACGACTCCAACGTCATGCGCCGCGTTGCGCAGCATCAGGCCAACGCAGGCGACGCCCCACCCTGCGGCGATGACAGCCCATAGATACCAGGGCCAGCCACGATCCAGGCCCAGCTCATCCGAGATCATCAGGGGTACGAAGGGCGCCATCGCCGTCAGAATGCCGATGGCTTCCGCGCGTCGATTCATGGAAAGGGCGACCCAACCTCCGCGTGTCAGTCCCATGTACTGAAGGACTCGCCAGCGTCGGTACAATCGCTGGAGCGTGCCCGGGATGTTCAACTGAACATCTCTTCCATCCACACCGGCACCCGGGCGGGACGTTTGGTGGCCGCGTCGATCAGCACCCATTCGGACCGGGTCTGGGCGCACATCTCGCCGTCAGGCCCGTCGATGCGGACATATCGGTCGAAGCGCGGGCCGCGGCGTTCGCCGACCCAGGTCCGGGCGTGCGCGGTCTCGCCCAGCAGCAGTGAACGACGGTAGTCGACCTCGTGCCGGACCACGATCCAGGCCCACTTTGTCGCCTCCTCGGCGGGCGCGCGGCTGTCCCAGTGGGCGATGGCGATGTCCTGCACCCAGCCCAGATAGACCACGTTGTTCACATGGCCGTTGGCGTCGATGTCGGCGGGGACGGGCGTGAAAGTCCGCGTGAAGACCTGCCGGCCTTCAGGCGGTTCGAAAAGCCTGCTCATGCCCGGGGTCCGGAGGCTCAGGCCTGCAGGACGCCCTGTTCCTCGAGGAACGGCTTCAGCTCGCTGGCCTGAAACATCTCGCGCACGATGTCGCAGCCCCCGACGAATTCGCCCTTCACATAGAGCTGCGGAATGGTCGGCCAGTCGCTGTAGCTCTTGATGCCGTCGCGCAGCGCTTCGCTCTGCAGCACGTCGACGCCGACAAAGTCGACGCCGAGGTGATCGAGGATCTGCACGACCTGGGCGGAGAAGCCGCAGCGGGGCTGCTCGGGCTCGCCCTTCATGAACAGAACCACCGGGTTCGTCGCCAGGGTGTTGGCGATCCAGTCATGGGCGGGGTTGGCGACGGCGGCGTCGGTCACGGCAGGAGCCTCTGGGCCTTGGGGAACAAGCCTATCAGCTAGGGATGCCGACGCTCCGGGTCAAGCCGATGCGACCGAGAAGCGCGCCATCTCGATCTGGGCGGCCACGCCGGTGGGCAGATCCTTCTCGGCGATCGCGGCCAGTCGCTCGAGGCGTTCGGGCCGGTCGACCTCGAACCGCACGGTGGTCACGGACGGCTCGGTCAGCACATAGGCGAGGCAGAGCTCCTCGGCCGTCCAGCCCGGTGTGTTGTCGAGGAAGCGATAGCCGCCGGCGCCGGCCAGCGGATTGGCCCGGTCCCGGAACAGCGACTTCTTCAGCATGCCCTCGGGCTTGGGGAGAATGTGCTCGGGGCAGATGGAGTGGGCGACGACCGCCATGTCCCTGGCGGCGGCGGCCTTGATCCGGTTGCGCTCCTTCCAGCCCGAGGCGGGGCTGTAGGGCGCCGACAGCGCGTCGAACGATCCGCCCGTGAGCAGCAGGTCGCTTTCGACGTCCTGGCCGGCGAGGCCATAGGCCCGGACCCGCCGGGTGCCGCGGAGCGTGTCGAGGGGCGGCGGCGGGCCGTCGAAGGCCATGAGGTCGAGATACTCCAGACCCAGGCGGGCGACGAAGGCCTCGACCGTGTTGGCCGGATCCATGGTGAAGGACGCCGGACGCCAGGTGACGAACAGCAGTTCGCGCTCGACCTCGGACAGACCTTCGGCGGCGCCTTCCAGGACCGACGGGCTGTCGCCGGCGATCTCGAAGCCGTTGATTCCGCAGTCCAGGGACAGTCGGACGAGGTCGCGCCATTCCCTGGCCGAGCGATGGGTTCGTCCGTCCAGGAGCACCGATACGGCTGAAACGACCTGGCCGGACTTGCCGAAGGAGCGATACCGCATCTGGGACTCAGTCCGTCGGCGCGGCGGTTTCGAGCGCCAGGGCGTGCAGGGCGCCGCCCAGAACATCGGCCAGGGCCTTGTTCACCAGCTGGTGCTGGCGCACGCGGGTCAGGCCCTTGAAGGCGGGGGAGACGATGCGCGCCTTGTAGTGGTCGCCGTCGCCGGCCAGGTCCGTGATCACGATCTCGGAGTCCGGAAACGCCGCGCGCAGGCGGCTTTCGAGATCGGCGGCGGGCATCGGCACGGTGTGGCTTCTCCACGGGTCTGAACAGGTTCAATGCCCGAGAAAGCTTAACAACGGCTGATCCGCACGTCGGTTCGCTTGTCGGGCGGCGCATTGAGGCGCAATGTTCACGGACGCGTGATCGTCTCGATGGAGTGGGCCATGGTTCGCAGGATCGTTTTCGTTCTGGCCGCGCTGACGCTGCTGGGCGGCTGCAACATGGTCGTGACCCCCACGCCGATGTTCGACGCTGGGGACGCCGCGCCGCCGGACCTGCGCAACGGCCTGTGGCTGGCCGACAGCGGCGACTGCAAGGTCGATACGCGAAAGCCCGTTCGTCGCTGGCCAGATTGCGCCGACTGGATGATCTACCGCGACGGGGAGCTGACCTTCCCGGAGGGCGGAAAGGCGTCCGACACCGACGGCAAGGTGTTCGCGTTGCTGACCTCCGGGACGCCGCGCGTCTGGCAGGTCACCATCACCGACGCCGAGGGCAAGCAGATCAGCTTCTATGCCGGCCTCGAGCCGGTTGAACTCGACGCCCGCGGACGGATCATCCGTTACCGGTTCTGGCCGGCGCTCTGCGGACCCGCGCCGGAGAAGCCGACGGGCGGCGAGGAGACCCTGTCCGACGCCGTCACCAAGGCCCCGTTCCCGGGCCTGACCATGGAGGGCGGCGGCTGTCTCCCCGCCGACGAGGCCGCCCTGCGCAATGCCGTCGCGGCCAGCCGCTCCTTCGTCGATCCGCTCGACGAGGCGCGCTGGATCCGCGAGGCCGGCCGATGAGCCGTCAGTCGACGATGGCGGAGTAGACCAGGCTCTTGAGCTGGCCCCGGAAGTCGAAGCTGGCTGACGGCATCAGCTGGGTCATGAACACGACCGTCAGGTCCTCGACGGGGTCGACCCAGAAGATGGTCGAGGCCGCGCCGCCCCAGTAGTAGTCGCCGCTGGACAGCCCGCCCGTGGCCGTCTGGTCGATGGTCATCGCGAAGCCCAGGCCAAAGCCGATGCCGGCGTTGGCGGTCTCCGAGAAGCTGCCGATGGCCATCTCGGTCAGGTCGACGCCGCCCTTGAGGTGGTTGTGGGTCATCAGGTCCAGCGTCCGCGGGCCCAGGATGCGGGCGCCGTCCAGCTCGCCGCCCCGACACAGCATCTCGGCGAAGCGGACGTAGTCCGCCATCGTGCCGACCAGACCGCCGCCGCCCGACTTGAAGGTCGGGTCGCGCAGATAGGGGCTCTTGGTCGGATCGTCCGACAGCCGCAGGCTCTTGTCGGGCATGCGGCTGTAGTTGGCGGCGAAGCGGTCGGCCTTGGCGGCCGGCACATGGAAGGCGGTGTCCGTCATGCCCAGGGGCTCGAAGATCACCTCGCGCAGATACTGGTCGAACGGCACGCCGCTGACCCGCTCGACCAGGGCGCCGCAGACGTCGGTGGCCAGGCTGTACATCCAGCGCTCGCCCGGCTGGTAGCGCAGCGGGATCTCTCCGAGCTTGGCCAGGAAGTCGTCCAGCGTCTCGCCCTCGCCCCGGCGCACGCCGATCTCGTCATAGGCCTTGTCGACCGGATGCTCGATCGGCAGGCCGGTGAGGTGGGCCAGCATCGAACCATAGGTCAGGCCGCCGGTGTGGCAGAGCATGTCCCGGAAGGTGACCGGACGATTCGGAGCCTCGGTGACCATGTTGGCGCCTTCGCCGGAAACCCAGACGCGGTGCTTCTTCCACTCCGGCACGAAGCGGCTGACCGGGTCATCCAGCTGGAACCGGCCCTGCTCGAACAGGGTCATCAGCGCCACCGAGGTGATCGGCTTGGTCATCGAATAGATGCGGACGATGGTGTCGTCGCTCCAGGGCGTGGAGCGCTCGCGGTCGCGGTGGCCGAAGCTCTTCGCATAGGCGGTGTGGCCGTGGCGGGTGACCTGCACCTGGCACCCGGCGATCTTGCCGGTGGCGATGTAGTTCCGCTCAATGTGGCCGGTGATCCGCTCCAGGCGGTCGGCGTCCAGTCCAGTCCACTGCGACTGCGCGTCCATGTCTCGCTCCCGTTCTTTTCTCGTTGCCGGCATGATGACCGGGCGGGCGGGAAAAAGGGAAGTCGAAAAAGCGGTACGGGTTACCTCGGCGGGCCGGGATGGCTGTTCCAGACCTGACCGGTCACGGCCTGGACCTCCGTCGGCCCGCGCTCGGCCCGCTTGCGGATGATGGAGCGGATGTCGCTGAATACCTGAGCCGTGGCGCGGCGGGAGGTGGTGGTGATGCAGACCGTGCGCTCGCCCTCGCGCCCCCAGGTCTGGACGCTGCTGCGGGCGACGAGGCGCCGGTGCGAGGCGACATAGCGCTGCACGCGCTCGAAGGATCGCTGGTCGATACCCATGGCGTAGCTGCCGAAGCGGACGCTGACCGCGCAGGTCTCGGGGGCGGGCCCGCCGCGCGTCGGCGACTGCGCCGCGGCGGGCGCGGCGATGGCCAGGGTGAGGGCGGCGGCGAGGACGATGCGGTTCATGGCGCCACCCTGACCCGGCGCACCTGAACGGCGCATGACGCGGCTTGCGCGGAAGCCTCCCGGCGGGCACTCAGCAGGGACAGATTTCCGGAGGGCCCATGCGCCGTTTCCTGCTCGCCCTGTCCGCCGTCGCGCTGCTGGCGTCTCCGGTAGCCGCCGCGCCCGGCGACCGCGCCGTCGAGGACGTCCGCATCCTGTCAGCCGATGACATGGAGGGTCGCCTGGTCGGCTCGCCCGGCGGAGAGAAGGCGCGCGCCTACATCCTGGGCCGGATGCGCGAGATCGGCCTGGTCCCGGTCGAGCAGGCCTTCGTCTTCAAGCGCAAGGACGGGGCCGAGATGCGGGGCGTCAACCTGATCGCCCGGATCGAAGGCTCCACGCCCGGCGGCAAGGTGATGGTGATCACCGCCCATTACGACCACCTCGGCGTCAACGACGGCCAGATCTACAACGGCGCGGACGATAACGCCTCGGGCGTGGCTGGCCTGCTGGCCGTGGCCGAGGCCTTCAAGGCTGCGCCGCCGAAACACACGGTGCTGATCGTCGCGCTGGACGCGGAGGAGGGCGGCCTGCGCGGCGCCCGGGCCTTCCTCGAATCACCGCCTGTTGCGGCGGAGGCGATCGCGCTGAACATCAACTTCGACATGCTGGCCAAGAACGCCAAGGGCGAGCTCTATGCCTCCGGCGGATCGCCCAACCCCTGGGTCAGGGCCCGGCTGGAGGCGCTGGTCCCGACCGCGCCGGTCAGCCTGAAGCTCGGCCACGATACGGGCCCTGACGACAGCTTCGACAACTGGACCTACCAGTCCGACCACGGCGTGTTCGCCAAGGCGGGGATCCCCTGGGTCTACTTCGGGGTCGAGGACCATCCCGAGTACCACAAGCCGACCGACGACTTCGCGACCGTGCCGCAGGCCTTCTTCGTCAAGGCGGTCGAGACGGTCATCGCCGCGGCCCGGCTGTTCGACGCGCAGCTGGACACCGCGCCGGCCCGCTAGGGCTCTTCCGCCGTACCGGTCGAACCGGCCGGCTCCGGCGGCGCCTCCGTGGACTGCGGGACGTAGAGGTTTGTGATCACCTTGGTGACGAACGAGCCGGCCCGGATGCGCGGGCCGTAGGCGCGGCAGGGGTCCTGTCCGGGCTCGAAGCGCGCGATGTCCGGGGCGGGGGTCGGCGTCATCACCCTTGCGGCGTCGTCAGCGAAGGGTTCGGCGAACTGAAGGGCGTCCCCGGTCTTGATCAACGAGGGCGCGTCCGTCCCGATGGCGTTGGCCTGACGCGCCCAGGCGATCGCCGCGATCTGCCGGCCGTCGGGCGTCGTCATTTCCGCCTCGGCGCCGAGCGCCCCCAGCGTGCCGGGAGCGCGCAGATCGATGGGCCCGGGAATGAAGAAGGCCGCTGCGGCGGAGGCCGCCGAGGCGGCGCGTCCGGTGGGCAGGAACCAGGTCACCGCCGACCGCACCTCGGCATCGGCGGGCGCGCCCGGACCGGCGATCGCGAAGCGCTCCGACAGCTCGAAGCAAAGCTGCGCATCGATCTCGCGGAGCAGACCGCGTTGTTCCGCGGGAGTCAGGGCCCGGGAGGCGTCCGCGCCGTCGAGGAACGCCGTCGGCTGCAGGCGCACCGCTGAGACGGTCCGCAGCGCCTCCGGATCGGCCCATTCCCGCACGCTGGCGCGCAGGCCGTCACCCCGACCGCCGAGGTTGTCATAGCGGCTGAGATAGCCGGCGTCGGGTGTCGGCGCGGTGGCGCAGGCGGACAGGCCGGAGATCAGGGCGCAGCCGATGAGGCCGAGCCGCAGGTGCGAGGACATGGGGACTCTCCGTGTGGGAGTGGAGCAACGCCCATCTCTACGCAAGGATGCGGGAACTGGATGCTGGACGGGGCCGCCAAACGCCAACAAAAGATGGCGAAGGCTCCGGAGACCCACCCCATGCAGACCCTCATCCCCATCGCCGAGCGGATCGCCGCCCGGCTGGTCGAACGTGGCGAGAGCGTCGCGGTCTCCGAGTCGTCCTCCGGCGGGCTGGTCTCGGCCGCCCTGCTGGCGGTGCCCAAGGCCAGCGTCTGGTACCAGGGCTCGTCGATCACCTACACGCCCAACGTTGCGCGCGGCCTGCTGGGCATCACCCGTGAGACGATGCCAAAGGGTATCCGTTCCTCGACCGAGCCCTATGCGCTGTTCATGGCGGGCGTCATCCGGGAGAAGCTGCGCGGAACCTGGGGTCTGTGCGAGACCGGCGCGGCGGGACCCGAGGGCAACCCCTACGGCGACGCGGCGGGGCACACCTGCGTCGGCATCGTCGGCCCCGTAGAGGCGTCGTTCACGCTGGAGACCGGCGACGGTGACCGCGCCGGCAACATGATGGCCTTCGCGAAGTTCGCGCTGGAGCGGTTTGAAGAAACCATCCGCTGATCCTCTCCCTGTTTGGAGAGGGGGACCACCCGAAGGGTGGTGGAGCGGGATACGCTGGGGGCCGTCGAGAAGGCGCGGTTGTCGTTCCGCACCAATCCGTGGCCGGCGCGCTTCCCTCTCCACCATGCTCCGCATGGTCCCCCTCCCCCAAGTGGGAGAGGAATGCTGGCTACCCCATATACCCCGGCATCCAGTCCTCGTGCGCCGACCGTAGCTTCGCCAGCGGGATGCTGAACAGGTCCCTGGAGGCGAAGGCCTCGCCACCGGCCTGACCGGCGACGCTGGCGTGCAGGCCGGCGTCCGCGGCGGCCTTGAGCAGGGGCTCCGGCGCGTCCGTGGCGATCAGATAGCGGGCCTGGTCCTCGCCGAACAGGAACGGATGAGCGTTGCCGGGGCTGGTCGCGTCCAGCGTCAGGCCGACGCCGCTGGCCAGCGCCATGTCGGCCGCCGCGACGACCAGGCCGCCGTCGGACAGGTCATGGACGACCTTCACCTGCCCGGACCGGATCAGTCCGCGCACGAAGTCGCCCGTCGCCCGTTCCAGAGCCAGATCGACCGGCGGCGGGGCGCCGTCCTCGCGGCCGAGCACCTCGCGCAGATAGATCGACGCGCCCAGTTCCCCGGCGTTGGAGCCGATGAGGACCAGGGTATCGCCGGCTTTCATCCCCGCGAAATCGGCCCGGTGACTGTATTCGGTCAGCAGGCCGACGCCGCCCACCGTCGGGGTGGGCGGGATCGCGGCGCCGTTGGTCTCGTTGTAGAGGCTGACGTTGCCGCTCACGACCGGGAAGTCCAGGACGCGGCAGGCCTCGGCCATGCCGTCGATGGCGCGCACGATCTGGCCCATGATCTCAGGCCGCTCGGGGTTGCCGAAGTTGAGGTTGTCGGTGATGGCGATGGGCTCGGCGCCGACACTGGTCAGGTTGCGCCAGGCCTCGGCCACGGCCTGCTTGCCACCCTCGTAGGGGTCGTTCTGGACATAGCGAGGCGTGCAGTCGCTGGTCACCGCCAGCGCCTTGCGGGTGCCGTGGACGCGAACGATGCCGGCGTCGGCGCCGGTGGCGCTGTCCTCCAGGGTGTCGGCCATGACGTGGCGGTCGTACTGCTCCCAGAGCCAGCGTTTGGAGGCCATGTCCGGGCAGCCGATGACCTTGAGCACGGCGGCTTCCCAGTCGGTCGGGGCGGGGACCTGGCCGGGATCGAGGCGCGGGTGCTTGACCGGCTCGGTCCAGGGACGGTCGTAGAGCGGCGCGTCCTCGGACAGCGGGGCCAGCGGGATGTCGCAGACCACCTCGCCCTTGTGCTTGAGCACGATGTGGCCGGTGTCGGTGGTCCAGCCGATGACGGCGGCGTCCAGGCCCCACTTCTCGAAGATGGCGTGGCCTTCGTGCTCGCGGCCCGGCTTGAGGATGGCCAGCATCCGCTCCTGGCTTTCCGACAGCATCATCTCGTAGGCGGTCATGCCCTCTTCGCGCTGCGGCACCATGTCGAGGTCGAGCTCGATGCCGACCTCGCCCTTGCCGGCCATCTCGACCGAGGAGGAGGTCAGGCCGGCCGCGCCCATGTCCTGGATGGCGGCGACGGCGCCGGTCTTCATCAGCTCCAGCGTCGCCTCGATCAGCAGCTTTTCGGCGAAGGGATCGCCGACCTGCACTGTGGGGCGCTTCTCGTCGCTGTCCTCGTCGAACTCGGCGCTGGCCATGGTCGCGCCATGGATGCCGTCGCGGCCGGTCTTGGAGCCGAAGTAGACCACCGCCAGGCCCGCGCCCGGCGCGGCCGAGTAGAAGATCTTGTCGGCGTCGGCCAGGCCCACGCACATGGCGTTGACCAGGATGTTGCCGTCATAGCCGCGGTGGAAGTTGGTCTCGCCCGCCACGGTGGGCACGCCCACGCAGTTGCCGTAGCCGGCGATGCCCGCCACCACGCCGCTGACCAGACGTTTCGTCTTCGGATGGCTGGGATCGCCGAAGCGCAGCGCGTTCAGCAGGGCCACCGGCCGGGCGCCCATGGTGAAGACGTCGCGCATGATGCCGCCCACGCCGGTCGCCGCGCCCTGGTAGGGCTCGATGTAGCTGGGGTGGTTGTGGCTCTCCATCTTGAAGATGCAGGCCTGGCCGTCGCCGATGTCGATGACGCCGGCGTTCTCGCCCGGGCCGCAGATCACCCGCGGTCCCGTGGTCGGGAATTTGCCCAGGTGCTTGCGACTGGATTTGTACGAGCAGTGCTCGCTCCACATCACCGAGAACACGCCCAGTTCCACGAGATTGGGCTCGCGGTTCAGACGCGTGAGGATGACGGCGTATTCGTCCGGCTTGAGGCCGAACTCGACGGCCGTTTCGGCCATGGTCTTCGCGGGGGAGGCGGTCATGACGGGCTGTTAGCGGATTCCGCTCGAAATGTCAGGACGGGCGAGGCAGTCTTCGTCACATGAATAAGCATCGCAGACAGGTTCTTGGCGGGCTCGCGGGCCTTTCGGTTGCCGGCGCCGGCGCATCGGCGTTCGGGCAAGCCCCTGCGGCGCCCGTTCCGCCGTCGCCTTTGCCCCGAATCCGCTTCGACACGCCGCAGGGCGCCTTCGTGGTCGAGCTGAACACCGCCAAGGCCCCGATCACCGCCGGCAACTTCCTGCGCTATGTCGAGGAGAGCCGGCTGGAGGGCGCCAACTTCTACCGGGCGATCCGGTTCGCGGGCATGCCCAGCGTGGGGCTGCTGCAGGGCGGGCTGAACGGGCGTGGCAAGAAGATGTTGCCGCCGATTGCGCACGAGCCGACCAACCAGACGGGCCTGTCGCACAAGAACGGCGCCATCTCCCTGGCCCGGGAAGCGCCGGGATCGGCGACCTGCGAGTTCTTCATCTGCCTGGGCGACATGTCCAACGGCCTGGATGCGGCCCCCGGCCAGCCGGGCGACAACGCCGGCTATGCGGTGTTCGGCCAGGTGGTCGAGGGGCTTGATGTGGTCAAGGCGCTGCACCAGTCGCCGATCTCTCCGACCAAGGGCGCCGAGTTCGGCATGCAGGGCCAGATGCTGGATCCGGTCGTGCCCATCGCGGCCATCACCCGAGCCGGCTGAGCGTCGGGAAGCCGCCGCGGCGCTCTCGCAGGCGTGATGGCGGCGCCCGGAACAGCCGTCCGCCCAGGTCGTTCTCCTCCTGTGCCGCTCACGTTCCCCCAACCCCGGCGGCGCGCGTAAAGGGAGACCTCCATGGCTGACCAAAACAACCAGACCCCGAACCAGAACGCTCCGCAGCAGCAGCCCAACAATCCGCAGCGCCCGGCTCCGGATCAGCAGCAGCAGCAGGGCGGCGAGCGCGACAAGAACGCGCCGGCTCCGGATCAGGCCGACAAGGCCGCGCCGGACGCGGACCGCAAGGGCGCCTGACCGTCCTTCAGGGCCTGATCGACGAGCGGTCGGTGATCTGATCGGTCGTTGAAGGAAAAAGGGGCCGGACGCGCAAGCGCCGGCCCCTTCGTCTTGACCGCTCCCCCGCGCCTCAGGCGCTGGCCAGAGCGCTCTGGAAGAGGATGGCGCCGTCGGCTGAGCCGAGTTCGACCTCGAACGCCCGGTCGGGGTGGGGCATCAGGCCCAGCACGTTGCCGCCATCGTTGATGATGCCGGCGATATCGGCGACCGAGCCGTTGGGATTGTCGACATAGCGGAACACCACCTGCCCCTCGCCCTCGATGCGGGCCAGGGTTTCCTTGTCGGCGAAGAAGTTCCCCTCGCCGTTGCCGATGGTCATCATCACCTCGCGGCGGCCCTGATAGCCGGCCGTGAAGCGGGTCTGGGCGTTGGTGACTTCCAGCGCGACCGGCTTGCAGACGTACTTGAGCCCCTCGTTGCGCAGCAGGGCGCCGGGCAGCAGGCCCGCCTCGCACAGGATCTGGAAGCCGTTGCAGATGCCGACCGTGGCCACGCCCCGGTTGGCCGCCGCGATCACTTCCTTCATCACCGGCGACAGCGCGGCCATGGCCCCGCAGCGCAGGTAGTCGCCATAGGAAAAGCCGCCCGGCAGCACGATCAGATCCAGACCGTCCGGCAAGGCGGTGTCCTTGTGCCAGACCATCTCGACCTTGGCGCCGGTCGAGCGCTCGACGGCGACGGCGCAGTCCCGGTCGCAGTTGGATCCGGGGAAGACGATGACGGCGGCTTTCATATCAGCCGACCTCGATCCGGTAGCCTTCGATGACGGTGTTGGCGAGCAGCTTGTCGCACATCGCCTTGACCTCGGCCTCGGCCGCGGCCTTGTCGGTCGCGCCGACGTCGAAGGTGATCTCCCGGCCGACGCGGACGTTCTTCACATCGGCCCATCCCAGGCCGTGAAGGGCGCTCTCGACGGCCTTGCCCTGAACATCGAGGACGCCGGGCTTGAGGAAGACGTGGACGGTGGCTTTCATCGGGTCGTGAACTCGTCTGTTCGGGTCTAGTGCAGGCCGCCGCGGATCACGGTCGGCATTTCCTTCATGATGCCGAGGCGGCGGGCCACCTCGGTATAGCTCTCTATGACGTCGCCCAGGTCGCGGCGGAAGCGGTCCTTGTCCAGCTTCTCGTTGGTCGCGCTGTCCCACAGGCGGCAGCTGTCGGGGCTGATCTCGTCGGCCAGGATGATGCGGGCGAAGTCGCCCTCCCAGACGCGGCCGAACTCGACCTTGAAATCGACGAGGGTGATGCCGACCGCGCCGAACATCCCGGTCAGGAAGTCGTTGATGCGCAGGGTCATGGCCATGATGTCGTCGATCTCCTGGGTCGAGGCCCAGTTGAACGCGGTGATATGCTCCTCGGTGACCAGCGGGTCGCCCAGCTTGTCGTCCTTGTAGCAGAACTCGATGATCGAGCGGGGCAGGGGCGTGCCCTCTTCCAGACCCAGCCGCGTGGACAGGCTGCCGGCCGCGATGTTGCGGCAGATCACCTCGAGCGGGACGATCTCGACTTCCTTGATCAACTGCTCGCGCAGGTTCAGGCGGCGGATGAAGTGGTTGTGCACGCCGATCGCGCCCAGCCGCATCATCACGAACTCGCTGATGCGATTGTTGATGACGCCCTTGCCCTCGAGCACGGCCTTCTTCTGGGCGTTGAAGGCGGTGGCGTCGTCCTTGAAGTACTGGATCAGGGTGCCGGGCTCGGGGCCCTCGTAGAGGATCTTGGCCTTGCCTTCGTAGATCTTCTTGCGGCGGGTCGTCATGGTCGTGGGATTCCCCATGGGGGTCGCGGCAGCCGGCCCGGGAACGAAAATCGCGCGCGGGCCGAGAAGCCTGCGCGCGCCTGGACGACTCGGAGCGGCTGTAGCTGAAAGTCCGCGGGAACCTACCTGAACAGGGCCGCCGGCGCAAACAAAGCGCGCGCCGGCCCCGGCGATGCGCGCATAGGACGGCACGCGCGATTGCGGTGCGGTCCGCAAGGGGATATCAGGGCGCCCGTCACCTACCGGAGTTTACATGAGCACGTTCGACGACCGCGAGAAGGGCTTTGAGAAGAAGTTCGCCCTCGACGCCGAGCAGGACTTCAAGGCCGCGGCCCGCCGCAACCGTCTGCTGGGTGAGTGGGCGGCCGGTCTGATGGGCCTGGAGTCCACCGAAGAATACGTCCGCGCCGTCGTGAAGTCCGACTTTGAACAGCCGGGCGACGACGATGTCCTGCGCAAGGTGTTCGAGGACCTGAAGGGTTCGGGCGTCGAGATGCGCGAGAGCGACGTGCGCATGAAGATGGACGAACTGCTGGCCCAGGCCCGCGAGCAGATCAAGACCGGGTCCTAGGACCTTTGCCGGCCTCGCAGCGGTCGGTCGAGCTAGCTGATCGTCTCGCGCAGCACGCTCCACGCTGCCGCCTTGTCCGTGAAGGGCTGCGTCAGCGCCGGGCTTGAAGACGGCAGCGGCACAAGCGCGATACGCCCGGCGACTCCGTTCAGCAGCCGGGCGCCGGCCTTCGCCGCCGCGCCGCCGTTGAAGGCCACCGCGCGCAGGTCCGGCAAGCCCTCGACAAGCGTTCCAAGATCGTTGTGGACCGCCTCGCGGATGGCAGTGTCCAGGCTGCCTGGGCGGATGGCTTCGCCGACCACGTCCCAAAGCCCGACCCGATGACGCAGGAGGGTCGCCAGGCGGTCTTCGTAGGTCAGCGACTCGAGCGATTCGCCGATCACCTCGCCCATCAGCCGCCAGAAGGCGTTGCGGGGATGGGCGTAGTAGCGGCCGGCCGCCAGCGAGGCTTCGCCCGGCAGGCTGCCCAGGACCAGCAGCCGGGTGTCGGCCGCGACGACCGGCGGGAAGCTGCGCTTACGCGTTGGCCTGTTCCCCGAACACCCGGGCGAAGATCGTGTCGACGTGCTTGAAGTGGTAGCCGTTGTCGAACAGGTCATCGAGCTCGGCCGGCGTCATGTTGGCGCTGACGAACGGGTCGGCCTTCAGGAAATCGATGAATTTCCCCTCGCCGCGCCAGACCTTCATGGCGTTGGACTGCACGGCCGCGTAGGCCTCCTCGCGGCTGACGTCCTTATGGGTCAGGGCCAGCATGACCCGCTGGCTGTGGACCAGCCCGCCGAGGCGGTCGAGGTTCCTGAGCATGTTGTCCGGATAGATCACCAGCCGCTCGACCACGCCGGCCAGGCGGCGCAGCGCGAAGTCCAGGTGGATGCTGGCGTCCGGCGCGATGCCGCGCTCGACCGACGAATGGCTGATGTCGCGCTCGTGCCAGAGGGCGACGTTTTCCAGCGCCGGCACGACGGCCGAGCGGACCAGACGGGCCAGGCCCGTCAGGTTCTCGGTCAGGATCGGGTTGCGCTTGTGGGGCATGGCCGAGCTGCCCTTCTGGCCGGGGTCGAAGGGCTCCTCGGCCTCCAGCACCTCGGTGCGCTGCAGGTGGCGGATCTCGACGGCCAGCCGCTCGATCGAGGAGGCGACCACGGCCAGGGCGGCGAACCAGGCGGCGTGGCGGTCACGCGGGATGACCTGGGTCGAGACCGGCTCGACCGCCAGGCCCATCTTCTTCGCAACGTGTTCTTCGACCCGCGGATCGACGTTGGCGAAGGTGCCGACGGCGCCGCTGATGGCGCAGGTGGCGATCTCGAAGCGGGCCATGGCCAGCCGCTCCTTGGCCCGCATGAACTCGGCATAGTGGCCGGCCAGCTTCAGGCCGAAGGTCGTCGGCTCGGCGTGGATGCCGTGGCTGCGGCCGGTGCAGGGCGTCAGTTTGTGCTCGAAGGCCCGGCGCTTCAGCGCGGCCAGCACCAGGTCGACGTCTTCCATGAGCAGGTCGGTGACCCGCGCCATCTGCACCGACAGGCAGGTGTCGAGCACGTCGCTGCTGGTCATGCCCTGGTGCAGGAAGCGGGCTTCCGGTCCGACCACTTCGGAGACGTGGGTCAGGAAGGCGATGACGTCGTGTTTGGTGGTGCGCTCGATCTCGTCGATGCGGTCGCTGTCCCAGACGGCGTCGCGGCCGCCGTCCCAGATGGCCTTGGCGGCCAGCTTGGGGATCACGCCCAGCTCGGCCATGGCGTCGGCGGCGTGGGCCTCGATCTCGAACCAGATCTTGTACTTGGTCTCGTTGGACCAGATGGCGACGGCTTCGGGGCGTGCGTAGCGAGGGATCATGCGCGGGCTAGTGATACCCGCGCATGATCCTGTCAACCGCTACAAGCTTTCCTAGCCGACCCAGTCCTTGCGGAGCGTCTTCCAGGCGAACAGGAAGTGCGCCCCGGCCCAGAGGTAGCCGAACAGGCCGATGAAGATCGCCCAGCGCAGGCCGAACTCCTGGCCGACGGCGCAGTTGGCCTTGTTGGCCTCCAGGATGCCTCGGCCGCAGTCGGCGGTGGTCAGCGCGAACTGCTGCAGGCTGGTGTTGGCCAGGAAGTCGCTCAGGGCGCCGATGACGGGCGGGCCGAGGCCATAGCCCAGGATGTTGACGATGAAGAGCAGCACGGCGGTGGCGGTGGCCCGCATGCGCGGCGGCGCGACGCCCTGGATCGAGGCGTACATGCAGCCGAGGTAGAAGTAGTGGGTGATCGCCCCGACCACCATGAACGGCACGCCGACCCACAGGCTCGGCGACATATAGCCGACCAGGTAGAAGGGCGTGGCGATGAAGAAGCCGAGCGCCGGCAGCCAGGCCAGGGCGTTGGGGTGACGCTTGACCACCCGGTCGGCCAGCCAGCCGGCGAAGAAGGTCCCGAAGGCGGCGGCCGCTCCCAGAACCACGCCGGTCAGCTGCGAGGCCTGCAGGATGGTCAGGTCGTGGGTGCGGATCAGGAAGGAGCTGAGGTACTGGCCGACGCCGTAGCCGACAAACGAGGCCACAGCCGAGCCCAGCGAGACGTGCCAGAAGGTCGCCTTCTTCGACAGCACCGCGAAGGCCTCGAGGAAGGTCGGCGTCGCCACACCTTCCACGACGCCGGAGCGCGGCGGCTCCTTGACAGTGAGCTTGACGAGGATGGCCAGCAGCAGGCCCGGGAAGCCGAGCAGCCAGAAGGCCTCGCGCCAGCCGAGATAGGTCGCGATATAGCCGCCGCCGATGGCCGCCAGCATCGAACCGACGGGAACACCCAGGGCGTAGATCGAGATCGCCGTGGCCCGCTTGTCGGCCGGGAAGTAGTCGCTGATCACTGATTGCGCCGGCGGCGTGCAGCCGGCCTCGCCGATGCTGACGCCGACCCGGGCCGCGAACAGGGTGGCGAAGGAGGTGGCGAAGCCGCAGGCCGCGGTCGCCAGGCTCCACAGGGCCACGCAGATGGACAGGATGGTCATCCTGTTCTTCTTTTCAGCCAGCCGGGCGATCGGAATGCCCAGCAGGGTGTAGAGCACCGCGAAGGCCGGTCCGCCGAGCAGGCCGAGCTGGAAGTCGGTCAGCCCGAACTGCAGCTTGATCGGCTCCTGGATGATGGAGATCACCACCCGGTCGATGAAGTTGAAGGTGTAGACGACCAGCAGGAGGGCAAGGACGTAGGCGCGATACGGTTTGGTCCCGAAGCCGGGATGCGGCGCGGCGGCGGGCGCCGTGGAATCGGTCATGAGTTCGTCCTTCCCCCGATGGTCGGGGCGCAAAGTAGGACGCCGCCGGCGCAGGACGCCAGCGGCGAATTTCGTTCGGATCTAGCTGACCATTTCCTCGCGGATGGTCTTGCGGGCCATCCAGAAGAGGGCGAAGGCCAGCACGTTGAAGCCCATGGAGACGATCAGGGCCCAACGCAGGCCTTCAGCCTGGGCCACGCCACAGGCGGCCTTGTTGATCTCCAGCATGGCCTTGCCGCAGTCGGCGGCGGTCAGGGCGGTCTGCTGCAGGAAGCCGCCGGCGAAAATGTCGCTGAGGAGGCCGACGAAGAGCGGGCCGAGGCCCAGCCCGACGAGGTTGATGATGAACAGCAGGACGGCTGCGCAGGTCGCCCGCATCTGCGGCTGCACGATGCTCTGGGCGGTCGCGTAGACCGGGCCGTACCAGAGCGAGCCGATGATGGCCGGCAAGGCCAGCAGGATCAGCGCCACCGTGGCGCTGGGGACAGAGACGGCAGTGATGTAGATCGGGATGGTGATCAGCGAGGCGATGGCCGGGACGATCACATAGGCCCGCAGGTCCCGGGCGCCCAGCTTGTCGGCGATCACGCCGCCCAGCCAGACGCCGAGCACGCCGGCCGTGCCGCTGACGACGCTGAGGGCGACGCCGACCGTGCCGATCGGGCCGATGGAAAAGCCGGTGACACTGGTGATCCAGGCCGACAGGTCGGCGATCTGGCCCGCATGGCTGCGGAAGAAGAAGCTGGCGGTGAACGGGGCGTGGCCGTAGCCGATGAAGGCCTTTATGGCCGCCGCGAAGGCGATCAGCCAGAAGGTTTTCTTCGAGGCCAGAACCCGCAAGGCCTGCCGAAGCGGAATGGTCGCGGTGGCCTTGGCGGCCATGATGGCGGTCAGCTTCTTGCGCGGCTCGGGCAGGGTGAAGAAGGTCAGGAAGGCGAAGAGGATTCCCGGCGCGCCGGCCACGAAGAAGGCCGCCCGCCAGCCGTAGGCGTCGGCGATCAGGCCGCCCATGGCCATGCCGATCAGGCTGCCGAGCGGCGTGCCGATCGAATAGAAGGCGATGGCCGAGGCGCGCTTTTCCTTGGGCACATAGTCGGTGATCAGCGAATGGGCCGGCGGGGTGCAGCCAGCCTCCCCGATGCCCACGCCGATCCGCGCCAGCACCAGCTGCCAGAAGTTGTTGGCCAGGCCGCAGACCATGGTGAAGCCGCTCCAGACCGCCAGGGCGCCGCCGATGATCATCGGGCGATTGGAGGTCTCGGCCTTGCGGGCGATCGGGATGCCCAGAACGGTGTAGAACAGCGCGAAGGCCAGGCCGGTCATCATGCCCAGCTGCCAGTCGGCCAGATGCAGGTCCTTCTTGATCGGTTCCGCCAGGATGTTGACGATCTGCCGGTCCAGGAAGTTCAGCGTGTAGATGATCATCAGGGTCCACAGCGCATAGCGCCGGAAACCTGTGCTGAGGGGTTCGATACCCGGTCCGTCGTCCGCGGATGCGGCCAACTGGGCCTGGGTCGGCGCCGGGGCTGCGGCGTCGGTCATGGGCGGCTTCCTCAAACACTTGTTCTATTTGTTGGCCTCACCTTACGTGCAGGTTAGGGGGAGGCGTCAACAGGGCGTCACATCATACCGGGGAGTAGCGGGTGGAAATCGTTGTCGGCACCAAGAGGTGGTCCACCTGGTCGCTGCGGCCGTGGCTGGCCCTGAAGCGCACCGGCGCGCCGTTCACCGAGACCCTGGTCCAGCTGCGCGAGGTCGAGACCTCGACGGCGGAGATCCTCAAGCACTCGCCGTCGGGACTGGTCCCGGTGCTGAAGGCGGACGGGCTGGTCATCTGGGATTCGCTGGCCATCTGCGAATACCTCGCCGAGCGGTTCCCGCAGGCCGGGCTGTGGCCGGCGGACGCCGCCGCGCGCGCGCTGGCCCGGTCGGTGACGGCCGAGATGCACAGCGGCTTTGGCGACCTGCGTCGCGAATGTCCGATGGATCTGGGACTGCTGACCACGGCCGCGCTGTCCGACGGCGTCCAGGCCAATGTGCGCCGGATCGTCAGCGTCTGGAACGCGTGCCTGGCGCGATCGGGCGGCCCGTTCCTGTTCGGTCACTGGACCATCGCCGACGCCTTCTACACCCCGGTGGCCACGCGGTTCCGGACCTACGGCGTCGACCTGGCGGCGCATGGCGACGTGGACGGCAAGGCGGCGGCCTATCGCGACGCTCTGCTGGCGACGCCGGAGTTCCTGGAGTGGGAAGCGGCGGCCTGACGATCACGTCCCGGCGCCGGCCAATTGACTGGTCCGTGATCCTGACGTCGTGATCCACAGGCTCCCGGGTGGCGTAGCCCCGACGGGGCCTGATGGAGACGAGCATGCTGATCCGCCACGGCGACGAGCTGACCGAGAACGACGTCACGCCCAGGGACGTCTACCTGCGACGCCGGGAGTTCATGGGCGGCCTGATCGGCGGCGGCCTCGCCGTGGCGGGCGGGGCGACCGCCAGCGCCCAGGCGGCGACCGGCCTCAAGGGCATCGCCAGTCCCTATTCGACCAAGGAGCCGCCCAACAGCCGGGCCGAGATCACCGGCTACAACAACTTCTATGAGTTCGGCCTCGACAAGGAGGACCCGGCCCGCAACGCCGGGTCGCTGACGACCTCGCCCTGGACGGTGAAGATCGACGGTCACTGCAACAAGCCGGGGACTTACGACATCGGCGATGTCCTGCGCGGCAACCCGCTGCAGCAGCGCATCTACCGCCTGCGCTGCGTCGAGGGCTGGTCGATGGTCATCCCGTGGCTGGGCGTTCCGCTCGCCGACCTGCTGAAGAAGTACGAGCCGACCAGCAAGGCGAAGTTCGTCGCCTTCGAGACCCTGCACCGGCCGTCCGAGATGCCCGGCCAGCGCCGCGCGGTGCTCGACTGGCCCTACCGCGAGGGCCTGCGCATCGACGAGGCCATGCACCCGCTGACCATCATGGCCGTCGGCCTCTACGGCGAGAGCCTGCCCGCTCAGAACGGCGCGCCGATGCGGCTGGTCGTACCCTGGAAGTACGGCTTCAAGAGCATCAAGAGCGTGGTCCGCATCAGTTTCGTCGAGAAGCAGCCGCGCACGGCCTGGAACGACAGCGCCCCGCAGGAGTACGGCTTCTGGTCCAACGTCAATCCGACCGTGGATCATCCGCGCTGGCCCCAGGCCACCGAGCGGCGGATCGGCGAGTTCCGCCGGCGCGAGACCCTGATGTTCAACGGCTACGGCGAGCAGGTAGCCGGGATGTACCGCGGCATGGACCTGAAGAAGAACTTCTGATGGATCGCAAGGCGCTGGACCGCGTCGTCTACGGCCTCGTCTGGCTGGCCTGCCTGGCTCCGTTGCTCTGGCTGGCCTGGCGCGGGTTCAGCAACGAACTGGGCGCCAACCCCATCGACAAGCTGATCCGCGAGCTGGGGGTCTGGGGCCTGCGGCTGCTGATCGTCGGGCTGGCGATCACGCCGGCGGCCAGGATCCTGAAACAGCCTCGGCTGATCCGCTTCCGGCGGACCATCGGTCTGTTCGCCTTTGCCTATGTGCTGCTGCACCTGACCAACTACGTCGTCACCGACCAGTGGTTCGACTGGGCCGCGATCGGCAAGGATATCCTCAAGCGGCCGTTCATCACCGTCGGCATGGCGGCCTTCGTGCTGCTGGTCCCGCTGGCGGTGACCTCGACCAACCGGGCGCTGCGCAGGCTGGGACCGGTCCGCTGGCGCAGG
Source organism: Caulobacter sp. (assembly GCA_031426695.1). Lineage (GTDB taxonomy): Bacteria > Pseudomonadota > Alphaproteobacteria > Caulobacterales > Caulobacteraceae > Caulobacter. The sequence continues at coordinate 37,336 of JASJPM010000016.1, read as the reverse complement.
CTGCACCGACTGACCTACCTGATCGTGCCGCTGGGCGTGATCCACTACTACATGCTGGTGAAGGCCGACCACCAGCCGCCGCTTATCTACGGCGCCATCGTCGCGGCGCTGCTGGGCTGGCGGGGCTGGGCGTGGGCGTGGAAGCGGCAGGCTGCGGGGGCGTAGCGCTGACCTCTCGATCCTCCAGGACGTGGTGGATCCGCAGGATGCTGACGACGTCGTAGGCGATCTCGTAGCGAACCTCGTAATCGCCGACGATCAGGCGTCGGACCTCGCGGGGCAGATAAGCTTCGAGACGCATCCCTATCCGGGGGTGTTCCGACAGGCGGAACTGCGCGACTCCAGAAACGCACCGACGCGCTCAAGATCGGCAAACCCGTCGCGTGTCCAGCGCACCTTCATCCGGGCTGTGGCTCACCCTGCCTGGCGATGAACCTGTTGGCCCATTCCATCACGACTTCATGGTCCACGGTTTCGCCGGCATCGACCTGCGCCAGCGCGTCGAGCGTCATCTGGTGGCGTCGCTCCTCCCGGTCGAGCCAGGCGGTCAGCGCCTGCTTGACGATCCAGGCGCGCGACCGGTCGAGGCGGGCGGCGGCTTCGTCGACCTTGTCCGCGAGGTCGGTCGGAACGTGAGCGGTCAGGACGCGGCTGGTCATGGCGGTTCCAATCGTTGTGATTGGATCTGATTGTAGGCTTGTTCCCCTCACCGGAACAGCCCCAGCGCCTTGAAGCTGGCCACGCCCTCGCGGCCGACGACCAGATGGTCGTGGACGCTGATCTTCAGCGCCCGGCCGGCGTCGACGACCTCGCGGGTCATGGTGATGTCGGCGCCGCTCGGCGTGGGATCGCCGCTGGGGTGGTTGTGGACCAGGATCACCGAACTGGCCGACAGCTCCAGCGCCCGGCGCATCACCTCGCGGGCGTAGACCGGCGCGTGGTCGACGGTGCCGCGGTTCTGGATCTCGTCGAGGATCAGCTGGTTCTTGCGGTCCATGTTGAGTGCTATCCGCAAAACTCCTATAGGGCAGCGCCATGCAAGCCATTGTCTATCGGCGATACAGTTCGGACGAACAGGGCGACGGGTCCGCCCAAACCCTTGAAGCGCAACTTGAGCGTTGTCAGGCGTTAGCCGAGGCGCGCGGCTGGCAAGTCGTCGAGATTCTTACCGACCCCGGCCTATCCGCCTTCAAGGGCGAACATCTTCGGCCCGATGCCGACTTGGGGAAGTTCCTCGCGCGTCTCCGTAACGGCGAGTTCCCGCGCGGGACGGTGCTCATCGCGGATAACCTCTCGCGCCTATCGCGCCGCCCGGTCGATGAGGCGATGGCGTGGGTAAACGAGGTCACCGGCCACGGTGTCGAAATCGCGTTGGCCGACACACGAGACGTATTCAAGTCGAACCCATCGCTTGGCGACTTCCTGCAAACCGCCATCAAATTCGGCGTCAGTCACCAATCGTCAGCCGACAAATCTGATCAGACCCGGCGGTCGAAAAATCGTCTGTGGAAATTGGCAGAGGCCAAAGAAGGGAAGTGGACCAACCTCGCCGGGTTGCCGCCCCGGTGGCTGACCCGAAATCCATCCTGCAACGGGTGGATCGTCGATGAAGCCAAGGCCGACATCATCCGCGCGATCTATCGGTGGTCGGCGGACGGAATAGGCGTCAACACGATTGTAAAAATGCTCAACGACCGCCCCGACATGCCAGCGTTTGGGGAGGCGAAGAAATATCGTAGCGGTGTCCCGGCTTGGTCGCGGACGACCGTCCGGCAATATCTCAAAAGCGCGATTGTTGAGGGCGACTTCCGGCCTACCGTTGGCATGTTCAACGGGAGGGTCATTCACGATTTCTATCCCCGCATTGTAGACGCTGACACGGTGGCCCGCGCGCGCGCCGACCTGACGGCCCGCCGCAAACTGGCGGGAAAATCGGCGGGAACCGGTTCGGTCAGGGGTGGCACGATTTTAACAATCTGATCAAAGAGAAGACCGGCAACGATATGATCGGTCTCGACGCGGCTGTTGAGCGGTTCCTCGTGACGGCCCGGCTGACGGGTCTCGAATGGACCAACGTCCCCGACGCGACCCTGATCATGCATCACATTGCCTGCCGCCATGCGCGGATCGCGATCAAGCCGAATTCAGATTTGGATACTGCCGCCCTCGTGGCCTCGATGGCGCGCCGCGCGAGCGATGAAGACCCGCTCGATTTCGAAACCCTTCGTCAAGTCTGGTCGTCAGTCGTTGACGCGGCTTCACCGGATTTGGACTTGTCCGCTTTCTGGCCGTAGGACCCTTTGCGCGTCCGCATCTGGACCCATCGACGGAATCCATAATTCGCGGTCGCCGCGACTTGCGCGCCCAACGCTGCCGCGAGTTCAGCCGACGACGGGTTCTGGATCGCCATGAAGATGGTCAGGCCGAGGGTCGCCCACATCGAGAGCTTCGAAATCGAGAGGACCGGATACGGAACGTCCGGCTCAAGGATGTTGAAAAATCGGGCCAGCCATTTGATGACGGCGATAGGTCGGGCTTTCATCCCGTATTTAGCGCAAGGCCGATAAACGCTCCAGGAGGCCCGCTGACGGGCGTTTTGCCATTTGCTTCGTTAGATACCAGATTGAGATAAACGCCCGTGAGTGAGCTTCCTGAGGGCTCTGGCGGGCCTTCTATGGGCGGAACAACTTAGATTTGAACCAACGACCGCCAATGTGCCGATTGTAATAGATCGGCGACCCGTCAGAGAAGGTCGCGTGTAGGGCGTTTCGAACGAAAAGTTCACGCTCTTCGGCGAAGTCGGTATGGGTGCGAGTCTCATGTAGAGCGAGGATTCTACGCTCGAAATTCGCCCTCCCGAGGGCGCGAATATCCAAGAGAAGTGATTCAGAGCTTCCCCAATAGGCTGGCCAATTCGACTGAACGAGTTTCTTGCCTCGCTTGGCCCATGTGTATTTCTTTCCGATATACATTCGGCCCGTCGCCAGATTGGTGACGACGTAGATGAAGCCTGCCTTTGAGGAAATGGCCTCTCTATCGAAGCCTTGTGGTAGAATCCATTGCGGATCGTTCATCGAATATTTAGCGACGAACAAAAGAAAGGGCGCGACTCAACTAAGAATCGCGCCCTTTCCCACACAAATCATCGTAAGGAATATGACTTTCGCCACGTCTCTATTTATATCAGAGGCGCGATTTAGCTGCAATATTCTCGTGAAATGCCGATTTTGGGCCTAACTTTCCGCGTCCGCCCCATGCCGAGAAAGTTTTGCAAAACGCACTCGACTGGTCCAGGAAGAGCACCCGGAACTGCTCGCGGGGCTCGTGGGCCAGGGCGACCTTCACATAGGCCAGCAGCGCGCTCCAGGAGCCGATCACCGTGCGTTTGCGGATCGTCTCGCGGCCGACCCGCAGCGTCGCCTCGCCCAGCAGCCGCAGGTCCAGAGCCGCCTGTTCCCCCACGCCCGGCACCGTGCGCAGGTCCTCGACCGAGGCGGTGGCGACCGCCCCCAGCGACCCGAACCGCGTCAGCAGCGCCTTGGCGATCGGCTTGATGTCGCCGCGCGGGAAGGTGCGGAACAGGAACAGCTCGAGCAGCTCGTAGTCCGGCACCGCGTCCAGACTCTTCAGCGCCCGCTCGCGCAGGCGTTCGCGGTGGCCGAGCTGGTGTGGCTGGGGGGATGAATCCGGCATGGCGGCCCGCAGATGCCCATTGCGAGCATCATGATGCCGGGCGCGCGAGGGTTGCGCAATGCGTCCTTCGCGACGCTCGCGAAGCGCTCGCTCCTCAGGATGACGAGCTCTGAGACGCTTCCATAAACTTCGTCATACTGAGGAGCCGGCCCTCAGGCCGGCGTCGCGAAGCACGCAGGTCTGGTCAGCTGCCCGCGATCGCCGGCTGGAACAGCCCGGCCGGCGAGGCGGTGAACAGCTCCACGCCGTCGGCCGTCACGCCGCAGCTGTGCTCGCACTGGGCCGACAGGGACTTGTCGCGGGTGACCGCCGTCCAGCCGTCGCTCAGCACCTTCACCTGCGGCTTGCCCAGGTTCACCATCGGCTCGACGGTGAAGAACATGCCTTCCTTCAGCACCGGGCCCTCGCCCGGGCGGCCGAAGTGCAGGACGTTGGGGCTGTCGTGGAAGACCTTGCCCAGGCCGTGGCCGCAGAAGTCGCGCACGACGCTGCAGCGCTGCGCCTCGACGTACTTTTGGATGGCGTGGCCGATGTCGCCGAAGGTGTTCCCCGGCTTGATGGCCGCCAGACCGCGCGCCATGCCCTCGTAGGTCACGTCGACCAGCCGGCGGGCGCGGGGCGAGACCTCGCCCACGCCGTACATGCGGCTGGTGTCGCCGTGCCAGCCGTCGACGATGACAGTGACGTCGATGTTGGCGATGTCGCCCTCGCGCAGCGGCCGCTCGCTGGGAATGCCGTGGCAGACCACATGGTTGGTCGAGATGCAGACGGTGTGCATGTAGCCCTTGTACCCGAGGCAGGCGGGCAGGGCGCCGTGGTCGAGCACGAACTCGCGGGCCAGATTGTCCAGATGCTCGGTGGTCACGCCGGGCACGACGTGCGGAATCAGCATGTCCAGGCATTCGGCGGCCAGCCGGCCGGCCTTGCGCATGCCCTCGAAGCCCTCGGCCCCGTGAATCCGGATCGCCCCGGTGCGGTATTCCGCGTCCGAGACGCTGTCCATCGTGCTCATCAACTCGTCCTTCTCGACCCGCCGAAGGGAGCGGGTGAAGCGCTTATGTCGCGTCTATAGCACGGAAGTTCAACGGGGCGCTGGGATCACCCCTCGCGTCGCGTCGCGTCCATGACCTGCACGCTCGATCCGCTCACGCAGGCCGTCCCCCTGGCGGAGGGTGTCTTCCAACGGAAGCCAACCTCGCCCTTCCCACATCTGCCTACGGAATGTCGGACGTCCGCGTCCTCCAGTCCGCGTTCTGACAGCGCGGCGACGACGCGTGGCCGGGCGTCCTCGACCTTCGCCGCTGTAAACCAGATGAGCGCGCCGATCACGGCGCACAGGAGGGCCGGAAGGACGACGGCCAGAGTTCTCAGCCCCTGCCGGTCCATCGGTCCTGAGCCTCGCGCCGGATCAGTCAGCGCCTCGAAATCCGTCGGCTTCACTTGCGCCACTCCATCACCATCGACCACGGCGCGCGGCGATAGCGGTCGACCAGGGCCGGGTCGCCGCCGGTCGGGGCGGGTTCGGCGAACCAGGTCAGGGTCAGGCCCTGCTCAAGCAACAGGGACATGTAGGTCTGCAGCGGCCGATGGTGGTTGACGATGCGGATGCCGCTCCATTCGACCCACTGCGGCCGCTCGTCGAGGTAGCCGTCGAGGCTGAAGCGGTAGGCGCCGTCCGGCGTCCAGGAGGAGCCGAGGCCCTCGCCGAGCCCGGCGGTGTTGAAGCTGGTCAGGTTGGCGATCAGCAGCGTTCCGCCGGGTTTGAGCACCCGCGCCATCTGCGGGATGGCCGCGCGGATGTCGGGGATGTCGATCAGGCTGAGATAGCTGACCACCAGGTCGAATTCGCCGTCCGCGAAGTCCAGCGCCTCGGCCCGGCCGACGCGGTAGTCGCCGTCCGGGTCGAGCGCGCGGGCCCGCTCGATGAGCGCAACGGTGGGATCGACGCCGGTCGGCGTGGCGCCCATCCCCCGCAGGATCCGGCAGAACCGCCCCTCGCCGCAGCCGACGTCCAGCGCCCGGACCGGCCCCAGCGCCGCAACCCGCGCCGTCATCGGCCCGTCGAGCACGTGCCGCCGGCTGAAGTCGCCGGCCTCGCCAAGGCTGGCGACCCAAGCGTCCGCGGACTGATCCCACCCGTCGGTCATCGCGCCCTCCATTCGTCGGCCAGCAGGCCATAGATGTGGGTGTCCCGCCACCCGTCGCGGACCCGCTGGTTGCGCAGCAGTGTGCCCTCCCGGCGCATGCCGAGCTTTTCCAGCACGCCGATCGAGCCGGCGTTGCGCACGTCGCAGGTGGCCTGCAGCCGATGCAGGCCGAGCGTCCCGAAGGCGACCGTCGCCAGGGCTTGCGCGGCCTCGAAGCCGTAGCCCTTGCGCCACCAGGGCGAGCCGTAGGCGTATCCGAATTCGGCGCCGCCCCGGCCGTCGAGCCGCAGGCTGATCGAGCCGATCATCCGCCGCGCGGCGACCAGCTCGACCGCCAGGTCGACCGTGTCGCGCGGCCAGCGGGTCTGCTGGTCGAGCACGAAGGCCATTCGCTCGCGGGTGACCTCCGGCGTGTTGGGCCCCCACACCATGAACCGGACGGTGTCCGGGTCCGAGGCGTAGGCGTGCATGTCGTCATGGTCGTCGGCGCGCAGTTCACGCAGCAGCAGCCGTTCGGTGCGGATGGGAAACCAGGGCGGTTCGGGCGGGGGGGTCATGGATGTCTCCGAAGGTTGAAGCCGTCGGAGAGGTTTCATCGCGACCCGTCCGAAGCGGCGGGGTCGCGGGTCGATTTCGCGGGCGTCAGCCCAGGCGAAGCCGCGCGTCCCCGAAGGGGCCGGACGAATTCGACAGGCTTGCGGCGTGCGTCATGACGGTATTATTGCCGCTTCGGGCCGGCCTGTCACGCCGACCCGCGCATTCGGTCCTACAGCTTGCGGCCGAGATACTTCTCCACCTGCCGCCGCTCCCAGTCGCCGTTCAGGAACGGCACGGCGCCGAAGACGGCGAGGGCCTGGGACGCGATGCCGAGGCCCCAGCCGAGCGCCGGCCAGACGAACCACAGGTACTGCGGAAAGCCGATCAGGTTGATGGCGGCGAGGCCGGAGATGACGACCACGTAGGTGGTCAGGTTGACGTAGAAGGCCTTCACCTTGCGAACGTGCGCGAGGGCCAGGGCTTCGTCGGGCGGCAGGTCGGATCGGGGCGTGTCCATGGCGGGCTCCTTGAGGCGATCGAGATCGATCTCGAAAACCGCCGCGAGAGCGTTCATCGACTCGAGGCTGCCGGGCTGGCCGCGCTCCAGTCGCTGGACCGTGCGCACGCTGAGCCCCGAGACCTCGGCCAGCTGCTCCTGGGACCAGCCTCGTTGCAGCCGCAGCTTCTGGATCAGCATGTTCACGTTCCCCTCGTCGGTGGTCGCCCCGACGCTCATCCCGGCCGCGTTTGGTCGCCACGCCAGCAACCCGACAGCGGGCCGACAGTCGCCCGACGCCAGCCTGACAGACGCCTGTCCGACCGAGGTTATGCCGACGGGGCCGGCTGTCTAGTCCCGGCTCTGGTCACCCAAGGCGTCGAGGACCTCGAAGTCGGCGGAGACGGCGCAACCCCGCCAGGCGCACGAGCCCTACCCAGCAGAGGATGGGCGCCAGCGCCACCCATCGGCTGCCAAAGAACATGGGCTCCTGCCGCCAGAGCCAGATCGCAGTGACCGTGAACGTGACGGCCAGCAGGCCTGAGACCAGAGCCGGGCGCTCGGCGCCCCGGAATCTGAGGTCGAACCAGCCGAACGCCCAGACGATGCCTAGGAAGGCGGACACGCCGGGCCAACGACAGGCGAGGAAGTCGAGAAGGGTCATGGGAACGGACGTGGCGAAAGGACGCCATAGCTTGGGCGAGTTGCGTGAAGACGCGGTTTCCCGAGCGCGGTTAACGCCGCCAGTCCATCCGCCGCGCGATCCTGATCGCCGCCGGACTCATCTCGCACCCGTAGACCAGCACCTCGACCCCCGCGTCCGCCACCCGCTCCAGCGCCGTCGCGAAGGCGGGATCTAGGTCATGGCAGGCGCTGAAGGCGTCGCAGTCGGTGCGCTGGACCACGAACAACGCCACGGCCCGGTCGCCGGCCCGGACCATGGCCTCCAGCTCGCCCAGATGCTTCGTCGAGCGCGCCGCCACGCAGTCGGGGAACTCGGCCAGCGGCGGGGTGCGCGAGAGGTGGCAGTTCTTGATCTCCAGCCAGCAGCGCTCGCCGGTTCCCGTCTCCAGCAGGAAGTCGACGCGGCTGGCCTGGCCGTACTTCACCTCGCGCCGGTGAACTTCGTAGCCGGTCAGCTCGGGAATGGCGCCCGCGGCCAGAGCCTCGGCGACGAGGCGGTTGGGCAGCATGGTGTTGACGCCGGCCAGGCAGCCGCCCGCGGTCTCCACCATCTCCAGGGTGTGGGCCAGCTTGCGCTTGGGATCGTCCGACTTCGACAGCCAGACGCCCAGCCCCGGCGTGTTGACGCCCAGCATGGCGCCGGGATTTGGGCAGTGGGCGGTGATCTCCTCGCCGCTGTCGAGCGTAACATCGGCGAAGAACCGCTTGTAGCGGCTGACCAGGACGCCGTGGCTGAGCGGGGCGGGGAACTGCATGGTCCGGGATTACCGTTTCCGGTCTTCCCGGCGAAGTGCGGCCCCTGACTTTTTTGTCCTGACAGCGCCGCGCCCTTCGATAAAACACCCGGGTCGCCGCAGGCGCGGGACAGATGGAGTTACCCATGACCCAAGATCGCGTCACCGCGGGCGTCCTGATCATCGGCGACGAGATCCTGTCGGGGCGGACCCAGGACACCAACCTCAACGCCATCGCCCGCTACCTGGGCGTTCACGGGATTGACGTGGCCGAGGCCCGGGTGGTCGGCGATGTCGAGGGCGAGATCGTCGCGACGGTGAACCATCTGCGCGAGCGTTACGACTACCTGATCACCACCGGCGGCATCGGCCCGACCCACGACGACATCACCGCCGACTGCGTGGCCAAGGCGTTCGGCGTGGCGCTGTACGAGCATCCCGAGATCATCGAGATGATGCAGTCGCGCTGGCAGGGCGAGCTCAACGCCGCTCGCCGCCGAATGGCGCGGGTGCCGGAGGGCGGCAGCCTGGTGAAGAACCCGGTGCAGGGCCCGCCCGGCTTCCAGATCGGCAACGTCTTCGTGCTGGCCGGCGTGCCGTCGATCATGCGCGGCATGCTCGAAGACGTCGGCCCCCGGCTAAAGGGCGGGGCGGTGACGATCTCGCGCACGGTCCGTGTCGACGGCTCGGGCGAGGGCGTCATCGCCGCGCCGCTGGAGGCTGTCGCCAAGGCCCATCCCACCCTGTCCCTGGGCAGCTATCCGTTCTTCTCCGGCGAAGGCTATGGCTCCAATCTGGTGGTCCGGGGGCGTGATCCCGAGGAACTGGCCGCCACGCTGATCGAACTGGAGGCGGCGCTCCGCGCGGCGGGGATCGCCAATGTCACGCACCTTGACACCGCCTGACCGGACCGGTTCACACTGCGGCAACCTGAAATTCGGCGCTCTCGAAAGGAAGCCGTATGCGTAGAGTGATGTTCGCCTTGGCCCTGACCGCCCTGGCGGCGGCGGCCATGCCCGCCGGCGCCGCCGTCGATGCCGGCGCTCCCGCCGACACCGCTCCGGCGGCCGCCAAGCCCAAGCCGGCCAAGGATGACCCGGACCGCATCGTCTGCGTCCGCGAGCATGTCGTGGGCAGCAACCGGCCCCAGAAGGTCTGCATGACGGTGGCCGAGCGCGACCGCATGCGGGATGCGTCGGCCAGGCTGCTGTCGGAACAGCGCGGGGCCACGGTGCCGCGCGAGGGCGTCGGCCGTTAGGCGCGGCGCGTTCGGCAGCAATCGGTTGCCGCCGACGGTCGCCGGGCGCTAGACCGGACCGGTCTGGGGACGTGGCGGAATGGTAGACGCAGCGGACTTAAAATCCGCAGCCGCGAGGCGTGTGGGTTCGAGTCCCACCGTCCCTACCAGGCGCAGGCCGGTCAAACCGTGAGACCAGGTCGGTCAGGCCGGATGTCTCCACACTGGGAAACGAAAAAGGCCCGCCGCGAACCTCGCGACGGGCCTCGATTTTCGAAGGGGTTGTCGCGGCTAGGGCAGGACGGCCTTCAGGGACAGGGTCACGCGGCTGTCGCAGATCGTGCCGCAGGCCAGGTCGTTGTCGTGGTAGCGCAGGTCGGCCGAGAGGGTGTCGTTGAAGGCGTAGCCGACGCCGACGTTCCAGGTCGAGTAGTCGCCGCCGGCGTCGAAGGTCTGGGTGCCGATGGCGGCGCCCAGCGTCCACTTCTCGGCGGGCGAAACGCTGCCGTTGACTTCATAGTAGACGGCCGAGCCGATGCCGCCGAAGAACTCCGGCGAGTAGTAGACGGCGGCGCCGAGCGTGGCGGGGCCGGCCGGAACCGAGGCGGCGCCCTTGAATTCCCAGTAGGCGTAATCCGCGCCGCCCGGCTCGTTCAGGTAGCCGTAGTAGATAGCGGCCAGGTCGAAGGTCACCGGACCGGCGGTCGGCTTGATGCCGGCGTAGACGTCGATCTCGGCGTCGGTCGAGTCATAGAAGTCGACGTTCGAGGCCCAGGCGCCAGCGTAGAAGATGCCGTTGCCGTAGTCGACGCCGCCGAAGATCTGCGGGCTTTCGTCGGTCTGCGACACGCCGCGGAACACGTAGTCGGAAGCCACGCCGACGTTGAACGAAACGTCCTGGGCGTAAGCCGCCCCGCCGAGGGCGAGAGACGCCGTGGCGGCGCAGATGGCCAGTTTAAGAGCTTTCATCGCTATCCCCTTGTTGTTAGCGCCGGACGGATCGTGGCCGCGCCAGCGTCGCCCCCGTCGTGCGACGTCGAGCGACTCCGACATTGGGTTAAGGTCCGGAAACCCCCTAACGACCGCGCGCTCAGGAGGCGGCGGAGGGCGCGCGGTGGGTGAATCCTGGGCGCCGGAAGGCTCCGCTGCACGGTTTTTGAGCGCTCAACGGCGAGCTTTCGCTACGGAATGCTGCGGTGCGGAACCCTCGGGGAGCCTGAGTCCCGCGCCGCTGGCGCGGAGTCAGCGCATCGACATCGTGGCGAAGCCCAGGTGGGTCCCGGCGTCTACCAGCAAGGTTTCGCCCGTCACGTGACGCGACGCCGGCGAGGCCAGGAACACGGCGGCGCCGGCGATATCCTCGGCCGTCGAGGCGGCTTTCAGCGGAGTGGACCGGATCACGCCTTCGCGCATGCGAGATACGGTGTCGTCAGCCATCGCCTTGCCGAACCAGGGCGTGTCGATGAAGCCCGGGCAGATGGCGTTGACGCGGATGTTGGGCGCCAGCCCGCGGGCCAGCGACAGCGTCATGGTGTTCATCGCACCCTTGGAGGCGGCGTAGGGCACCGAAGAGCCGATGCCGGTCACCCCGGCGATCGAGGCGGTGTTGACCACCGCCCCCGGCTGCGGCGCCGCCTCGAGCAACGCGCGGGCCGCGCGGACCATCTGGAAGGCCCCGACGACATTGACCCTGTAGAGACGCAGGAAGTCGTCGGCGTCAACGGCGTCCAGGTCGCCGTGGTTGGGCGCGAACTTGGTGACGCCGGCGTTGTTGAACAGCGCGTCGATGCGGCCGAACGGCTCGGCGGCAGCCGCGATCTTCCGGCAGTCGGCGTCCTCGCCGACGTCGCCCTGGATCAGCACCGCCTTGGCGCCCTGCGCCTCGCACAGCCGGCCGGTTTCCTCGGCCTCGGCCTGGCTGGAGGCGTAGTTGATCACCACCACCGCGGCGCCGCGGCTGGCCGTCTCGACCGCGATCGCCCGGCCCAGGCCCGTCGAGCCGCCGGTCACCACCACCACGTAGCCGTCGAAATCCTTGCCGGACATGTCTCTCTCCCTTGCTTTGGTTCTCCCTACACCGGCGCGGACGCGCTTGTCGCGAGGGGGAGGGGGGACTAAATCGCGGCCATGACCGATCACCTGACCCAGCTGGGCCGCATCGTCGACGCGCCGGCCCGCCCCGAGGACGCCGTGCTCGAGCGCGTGCCCAACCCGCAGGCCGACACCCTGTACCTGGCCCGCTTCACCGCGCCCGAGTTCACCTCGCTGTGCCCGGTCACCGGCCAGCCGGACTTCGCCCACCTGGTCATCGACTACGCGCCGGGCGACTGGCTGATCGAGTCGAAGTCGCTGAAGCTGTATCTGGGCGCCTTCCGCAACCACGGCGCCTTCCACGAGGACTGCACGGTGGCCATCGGCCGCCGGATCGTCGAGGTCGCGCAGCCAAAGTGGCTGCGGATCGGCGGCTACTGGTATCCGCGCGGCGGCATCCCGATCGACGTCTTCTGGCAGAGCGGCCCGGCGCCGGAGGGCCTGTGGCTGCCCGACCAGGGCGTCGCGCCCTATCGCGGGCGGGGTTAGTCCAGCGACATCGTTATGCGGTGCGTGAAGGTCTTTCCCGCCGGGGATGAGCCGTCCAGCGTGCGCACCTTCGCTCTGCTCATCGCCTTCAGCACCGCATCGACATAGTTGCGATCGGCGGCTGAGTCGTCAGCGACGGCACAGGCGAGCTTGCCCTCCGGGTCTGCGACACAGTCGAGGAGGACCGAAAGAGCTCCGTCTTTCCCGACGCCCGTCCCGCTCCAGTAGTCCATGACCGGCGGCGTATCGACCCAGGCCAGGCCGTGCTGGTCCAGACGCATGAAGGCCGGCATGGCCGACTGCGGCCAGGCGCCGAACTTGAAGGTGAACCGGAACTTGCGCCCTTCCGGCGAGCCGCCGTCGATGGCGACCACGGTCGCCGGGCGCATGACCTTCAGCGCCGCATCGCCGAACAGGCCGTCGTGCGGGTCCTCGCGCGCGACAACGCAGTCCAGGTCGCCACGTGCGTCGGAGGTGCAGTCGACCACGGCCAGGCCCTTGCGATAGCCCTTGGCCTTGGCCCTGACCGGGTAGAACCGTGTCATGTCATAGATCCGCGGGGCCCTGCGCCAGCTGAGGCCGACCTCGTCCATCGGCGGCGGCGCCGGCTGAGCAAATGCCAAGGGCGCCGGCAGCAGGAGGGCCGCGAGACAGACAACAGAAAGACGCATCGGGACGCTCCACTCAACGCTGCGTGGGTATCAGTCTGGAGCGGCCGGTGCTAGGGCGCGAACCGCGTCGTCAACGCCGCCACGTCGGGGCGGACCCGCTCCTGCGGCGCCTCGGCGGCGGTTCCCAAGAAGATGAAACCGGCGACCCGCTCGTCCTCGGCCAGCCCGAGCACGGCCCGGGCCTCGACGTCATAGGCATACCAGTCGGTGATCCAGTTGGCGCCGTAGCCCATGGCCAGGGCGGCGTAGGTCAGGGTGGTGCAGACGGCGCCGGCCGACAGCAGCTGCTCCCATTCGGGAATCTCGCCTGCCGTGGTCCGCGAAATGACCGCGACGCCCAGAGGCGGGGTCCGCAGCTTGCCCAGCTTGGCCATCAGCTTGGCCGCGTCTGGCCGGGCGGCCGCCAGGGCTTCGAGCCGCGCCGCATAGGCGTCCTTGCCCGCGCCCTCCAGGATAACGAAGCGCCAGGGCGCCAACTTGCCGTGGTCCGGAACCCGGGCGGCGATCGTCAGCAGGTCGGACAGCTCATCCGGCGTCGGACCTGGCGCGCGAAGGGCCAGCGCCGAGGCCGAGCGCCGACGGGCCAGGAAGGCCAGCACCTGTGGCGCGGCCGCCAGGGGCAGGGGGTCTCCGAACGCCGGGGACTGCGGAACGCCGTGGGTCACGCTGGCCTCGAACTCAGGTTGTGGTGGGATCCGGCGTGTCCTCGAACACGCCGCGCAGCTTGACGCGGGCGTCCGGGGCCAGCAACCGGAAGCGGCTGTCGTACTCGGGCGCGCGTTCGCCATCCAGCGTGGCGGCGGCGGCGATCTCTCCGGTCGCCTCGTCGCGGGAGAAGGTCTCGCAGGCGACCTTGCCCTCAAGGTCGGCCATCGTTTCGCGCATCACCATCATCATGGCGGCGGCCTGCTCCTTCGGGGCCCGGGCGCCGGCCTCCAGGAAGGCGATGTCCATCTCGACGAAGCGATAGGTCCAGCAGAGCTTGCCGCCGTCGAACTTCGCCGTGTTGCGGACGACCATCTCGAAGTCGCTGCCTTCGTAGATCCGGTACCGGCGGGTCTGGCTGACGGCGCCCTCGATCGCGTCCAGGAACACGACCTCCTCGCAGCTCTGGTCGGCCTCGCGCCAGCCGGCGCACCAGGCGCGTTCGGACTTGATCGCGGCGACAAGGCTGTCTCGGGTCAGGGGACGGTCCGCCTGCGCCAGCGCCAGGCTGGGCGCGGAGACGGCGGCGATGAGGGCGAGAACCTGAAGGGCGCGCATGAGCAACACCTATGGCGGATAGCCGCCCCCGGCAACCGCCCCTTGGCGAACCCCGTTATCGCCCCCATATCGCCAGGCAGGGCGAAATTCGGCGACGTCGGCGACCTGTGCTATAGGGCCGACGCGAAAACGGGAGGGCGGATATGCCCAGACAGTTCGAAGTGGTCACCGCCGGTCCTCCGCCCGTCTGGGCCGGCCTGCGCAACGAAGCCGAGCGCGCCGCACGCGACGAGCCGACCCTGGCCAGCCTGCTGAACGCCGTGATCCTGTCCCACGACAGCATGGCTGAAGCGCTGTCCTACCAGTTCGCCCGCAAGATCGCCGACCAGGAGCTGCGGGCCATGAGCGCCCGCGAAATCGCCGAGGAAGCCTATGAGGCTGATCCCTCGCTGATCGTCGCCGCCGAAGCCGACCTCAAGGCCGTGTTCGAGCGCGACCCCGCCTGCAAGGGCTACGTCCAGCCGTTCCTGTTCTTCAAGGGCTTCCAGGCGCTGCAGAACCACCGCGTGGCGCACTGGCTCTGGACCCACAGCCGCGACACCCTGGCCTTCTACCTGCAGAGCCGGGGCAGCGAGGTCTACCAGGTCGACATCCATCCCAACGCCCGCATCGGCTCGGGCGTGTTCCTCGATCATGGCACCGGCATCGTCATCGGCGAGACCGCGGTGGTCGGCGACGACGTCTCCATGCTGCACGGCGTCACCCTGGGCGGCACAGGCGCCGAGCGCGGCGACCGTCACCCCAAGATCGGCCGGGGCGTCCTGCTGGGCGCCGGCGCCAAGGTGCTCGGCAACATCGAGATCGGCGAGTACGCCAAGGTCGCCTCCGGCTCGGTCGTCCTCAAGCCCGTTCCGCCCCACTGCACGGCGGCGGGGGTCCCCGCCCGGCTGGTCAACTGCCCGACCTGCGAAGAGCCGGCGCGCACGATGGACCACACCCTGGCCGAGGCGGTCTACGACTACGTCATCTGACGCGTCCGCTATCACGCGGCTTTTGTCTTGCCTCCCGGGGCGAGCGCAGTAGGTTCGCGCCGAAAGCGCCCCGGCGCCCCAGTGACCAGGAGCCACGCCGTGGACGAAAAGCACATCAAGCAGATCGAAGCGCACCTGAAGCGCACCTTCGGCAATCCGCACTTCGCGGTGAAGGCCCGCAAGCAGAAGGATTCGGCCGAGGTCGAGCTGAAGAGCGAGTTCATCGGCGTCATCTACGAAGACGAGGACGAGCCCGGCTCCTTCCTGTTCGAAATGGCCATCCTGGCGGAAGACCTGGAGTAGGGGCTTCGTCCTTTTCGGGCTGAGGGGCCTTGCGGGGTTCGCGACGCGCTTCGCGCTCCTCACCCTGACGAAGTCTGGTGGTCCGCCCACAACCTTCGTCATCCTGAGGAGCGCCCAAAGGGCGCGTCGCGAAGGACGTACGGCCTCACTGCGTCCTTCGACACGCCGCTTCGCGGCTGGTCAGGATGACTGAACAAGGAAGACTTCCACCATAGTCATGCTGAGCAGCGCCGAAGGCGCGTGTCGAAGCACGCAGGAAGCATACGCCTCGCTTGACCTTGGCGGCGGCCCCGCCGAATTTCCCGGCATGTTGATCGCCTGGGTTTCTCCCCATCATCTCAGCCAGACACCCCGCGCGTGAGGGTCCTGGTCATCGGCGGCTACGGGACGTTCGGCGGCCGCCTGGCGCGACTGCTGGCAAATGAATGGCGCGTGGTGCTGCTGCTGGCCGGGCGGTCGGAGGCCAGGGCGAAGCAGCTGATCGGCACGCTGCGCTCGGACGCGGTGCTGATCCCGTTCCGCTTCGACCGCGACGGCGATCTGGCCGCGCAGCTGGCGCAAGCCAGGGCTGACCTCGTGGTCGACGCCAGCGGGCCGTTCCAGGCCTATGGCGAGCGACCCTACCGGGTGGCGGAGGCCTGCATCGCCGCCGGCGTGCCCTACATCGACCTGGCGGACGGTTCCGAATTCGTGGCGGGCATCGGTGCGCTGGACGCGCGGGCAAAGGCGGCGGGCGTCTTCGTGCGGTCGGGCGTAAGCACCTGCCCCGCCTTGACCTCGGCGGTGGTCCGCCGGCTGACGGACGGCTGGTCGGTCGTGCGCTCCGTGTCGGCCGGCATCGCGCCGACGCCCTGGTCCGGGATGGGGCTCAGCGTGGTCCAGGGTATCGCGGGCTATGCGGGCAAGCCGGTTGCTCTGGTGCGGGGTGGGCGCAAGGCGCGGGCCTTCGCCCTGGTCGAGACCCGACGGGTGACGATCGCGCCGCCGGGCGCGACGCCGCTGCGCAACCTGCGCTTCTCGCTGGTCGACACGCCGGACCTGCGCACCCTGCCGGAGCTGCTGCCGGGCCTGCGCGACGTCTGGTTCGGGGCGGGAACGACGCCGGAGATCCTGCAGCGGATGCTGAATGGCATGGCGCTGCTGGTGCGCTGGCGGGTGATCCCGACCCTGGCGCCGCTGGCGTCGCTGTTTCATTGGGCCATCAACCGTCTGCGCTGGGGCGAGCATCGCGGCGGCATGGTCGTGGCCGCCGTCGGCGAGGACGCGCGGGGACGAGAGATCCGGCGGTCCTGGCACCTGGTCGCCGAGGGGGACGACGGGCCGTTCATTCCGTCGATGGCCGCCGAGGCGCTGATCCGCAAGATGCTCGACGGCCGGCGGCCCGAGCCTGGCGCGCAGGCGTCCGTCGCGGACCTGGAGTTGGCCGACTTCGAGGTCGCCTTCGCCCGCCGCGCCATCCGCACCGGCGTCCGCGAGGAGATCGCGGGGCCGGAGCCGGTCTATCGTCAGGTGATGGCCGGCGCCTTTGACGCCATGCCCGACGCCTGGCGGGCGGTGCACGACCTGCGGGTCGGGACGCTGAACGTGGAAGGGCGGGCCTCGGTCAGACGAGGCAAGGGCCTGCTCGCGCGTCTCGTCGGAGCCGTGATCGGCTTTCCCGCCGCCGGCGACGATGTGCCGGTCAGCGTGCGCTTCGAACGGCGGGGCAATGCCGAGCTCTGGACCCGCACCTTCGGCGGCAAAGCCTTCTCTAGCTTGCAGGCGCCGGGGCGGGGGCGGTCTGAGCATCTGGTCGTCGAACGCTTCGGACCGCTGGCCGTCGCCATGGCGCCGACCACGCAGGACGGGCGCATGAGCCTGGTCGTCCGCCGGTTCAGCGTCTTCGGCGTGCCGTTGCCGCTGTGGCTTTCACCGACAACGGCCGCCCACGAGGAAATCGCGGACGGCCGTTTTCACTTCGACGTCGAGATCGGCCACCCGCTGACCGGCATGATCGTGCTGTACCGCGGGTGGCTGGAGCCGGGGACTGCTTCCGGCGATAGCCGGTAGCTGTCCCCGACGGGGCGGGACCCAAGGGTCGGGGACAGCTACGCTTCGCGAAGCAGTCCCTATTGTCACAGAACCCCCAGCATCTCCGCGACCAGCGGGTGGCGGACGATGTCGACGTCGGCCAGGCGGACGACAGCGATGTTGGGCACCGCCTCGAAGCGGTCGGCGACGTCGCCGAGGCCCGAGAGCCCGGTCAGCAGGTCCGACTGGTTGGGGTCGCCCGTCACCACCATGGTCGAGTGCCAGCCCAGCCGGGTCAGCAGCATCTTCAGCTGGCCGTAGGTGCAGTTCTGGGCCTCGTCGATGACCACGAAGGCGTTGTTCAGCGTGCGGCCGCGCATGTAGCCGACCGGGGCGATCTCGATGGCCCCCTCGGCGATCAGGGCCCGCACCCGCTTCATGGAGAGGCGGTCCGACAGGGCGTCGTAGAGCGGCCGCAGGTAGGGGGCGAGCTTGTCCTCCATGTCGCCGGGCAGATAGCCGATCGATTCGCCGGCCTCGACCGCCGGGCGGCTGAGGACGATCTTGGCCACCTTGCCCGCCTCGAGCGCCTCGACCGCCTTGGCGATGGCCAGATAGGTCTTGCCGGTGCCTGCCGGGCCGAGCGCCATGACCAGGTTCTTGGCGTCGATGGCCGCGATGAGCTCTGACTGCCCCTCCGATTTTGGTTTTATTGTCTTGAGGTACCCCTGCTCGCGATCCTCGTCCCGGCCGAGCGGCGACCAGCCGTTCCCGACGGGCAGGCGGCGCACCTTGCCGCCGTCATCCTGGAACTGGGCGTGATCGAATGCACCTTCACGCACGGTCCGCTTCAGGGCTCGCTTGGTCATCGGGAAGCCTCCATTGGGGCAAGAAAAAAGGGCGTCGCCGGAACGGCGCGCCCTTGGGACAGGAAAGCGGAGCGGATGACGCACAGGCGGCCGGGAGGCTCGCTTGCACTTCGCGGGACTGAAGACGCCCATGGACGTCTGGACACCAAACGCGACACCCGGTTCTCCGTTGTCAGGAGACCACGGACGGAAAGTCGTCCGTGCAGGATTTGAGAGGGTCGAGACCCGCTCGAATCGCCTGACAAGATTGATGCTAACTTGGTTTCTGAGCGGTTAATCAAGCCGTCACGACAAATATACGAGGCGAGGCTATGACTGTGTATGCTTTGGGCGCCTTAAGGCCCACGCTGCCTTCGGAAGACGAATACTGGATCGCGCCGACGGCGGCCGTGATGGGAAACGTGATTCTGAAGAAGAACGCGAGCATCTGGTGGGGCGCCACGGCTAGAGGCGACACCGACACCATTACGGTTGGCGAGAACAGCAACATCCAGGACGGATCTGTGCTTCACGCCGACCACGGCAGTCCGCTGCTGATCGGGGCGAACGTGACGGTTGGTCACATGGTTATGCTTCACGGCTGCACCATCGGCGACGGCAGCCTGGTCGGCATCGGCTCGATCGTGCTCAACGGCGCGAAGATCGGCCGCGGCTGCCTGATCGGGGCCGGGGCGCTGATTCCCGAGGGCAAGGAGATCCCCGACAACAGCCTGGTCATGGGCGCGCCCGGCAAGGTGGTCCGCGAGCTCGGCGAGGCCCAGGCCGCGGCCCTGATCGGCTCGGCCATGCACTATGTCCAGAACTGGCAGCGCTACCGCCGCGAGATGACGGTGGAGGGTTAGGGGGCGCGTGCTTCGCGACGCGGCTGCGCCGCTCCTCAGCATGACGAAGGTGGTTTGCGTTCCACAGAATTCGTCATCCTGAGGAGCGAGCTCTCGGCGAGCGTCGCGAAGGACGCAAGGCGTTGACGGACGCCGGGGAAGGGCGGCTCCTCTGATCGAAACGAGGGAGACGCTTCCATGGCCTACGAATTTATCACGGTCGACCGCGAGGGGCCGGTCACCATCTTCACCCTGAACCGGCCGGAGGTGATGAACGCCCTCCATTCGCCGATGCATTTCGAGCTGGACGAGGCGTTCAACGCCTTCGCCGCCGATCCGGACCAGTGGGTCGGCATCGTCACCGGCGCGGGCGAGCGCGCCTTCTCGGCCGGCAACGACCTCAAGCACCAGGCCATGGGCGGCAAGATGGGCAGCCCGCCGTCGGGCTTCGCCGGCCTGACCAGCCGCTTCGACCTCGACAAGCCGCTGATCGCGGCGGTCAACGGCGTGGCCATGGGCGGCGGCTTCGAGATCGCCCTGGCCTGCGACCTGATCATCGCGTCGGAGGGCGCGGTGTTCGCGCTGCCCGAACCCAAGGTGGGCCTCGCCGCCCTGGCCGGCGGTCTGCACCGCCTGCCGCGCCAGATCGGGCTGAAGCAGGCGATGGGCATGATCCTCACCGCCCGCCGCGTCAGCGCCGCCGAGGGCAAGGAACTGGGCTTCGTCAACGCCGTGGTCCCGGCCGCCGACCTGATGACCGAGGCCAAGAAGTGGGCCGGCCTGATCGGCGAATGCAGTCCGATGTCGATTCGCGCCTCCAAACAGGCGGTGCTTCAGGGCCTGGAAATGCCGCTCGCCGACGCCATCGGCGGCCAGTTCAAGATGCCGGCCGTCGCCGCGCTCTTCCAGTCGGAGGACTTCCGCGAAGGCCCCATGGCGTTCGCCCAGAAGCGCGCGCCGCAGTGGAAGGGCCGGTAGGCATCGGGACAGACACCTGCGGTGTCTGTCCCTGACAGTCGATGAGAAAAAGGGCGGCTCCGTTGCCGGGGCCGCCCTTTGTCGTTCCTACGAGGCGCTGGCCGTCTGGCCGCCGCCCGCGCCGCTGCCGCGACCACGGTTGCGGCTGCGGGTCTTCTTGCGCTTGGGCGCGGCCTCGCCGGCGGCGCCGATCAGGCTGGTGACGGCCGCCAGGGGGTCATAACCCGCCGGACGGTGACGGGCGCGCTGGCCGCGCTCGGGCTGGGCCTTGCCGCTGGCGTCGAGGGCCTGGGGCTTGGCGTTGCGGTTCTGCTGGCCGTTGCGGCCGCCGCCGGCGCCCCGGCCGTTGGCCGCGCGCGGGTCGCGATGCGGCTTCTCGGGCTCGATGGCCTGCATGGCCGCCTGGGCCTGGCCCAGCACCTTGTCGTTGCGGCGATCCCAGGCCGGGACCGTCTGACGGGTCACCTTCTGGATGTCGCGCAGCAGGTTGCGCTCGTCGTCGGCCACCAGCGAGATGGCCGAGCCGCCGGCGCCGGCGCGGGCCGTGCGGCCGATCCGGTGGACATAGGCTTCCGGCACGTTGGGCAGCTCGTACTGGATGACGTGGCTGATGCCGTCGACGTCGATGCCGCGGGCGGCGATGTCGGTGGCCACCAGGGCGCGGGTCTCGCCGGCCTTGAAGGAGGCGAGGGCGCGCTCGCGCTGGCCCTGGCTCTTGTCGCCGTGGATCGAGGCGGCCTCGATGCCGATGGCGGTCAGGCCCTTGGCGACGCGGTCGGCGCCGCGCTTGGTGCGGGTGAAGACCAGCACGCGCTTGAACGCGGTGTCATCGAATAGTTCGGCGAGCAGCGCGCGCTTGCGGGCGGTCTCGATGAACAGGACCTTCTGGTCGATCTTCTCGACGGTCGTGGCCTGCGGCGTCACCGACACCTTGGACGGCGTCTTCAGCAGCTCGCCGGCCAGCTTCTCGATCTCCGAGGGCATGGTGGCGGAGAAGAACAGGTTCTGACGCTTCTGCGGCAGGCCCTTCACGATGCGGCGGATCGGCACCACGAAGCCCATGTCGAGCATCTGGTCGGCCTCGTCGAGCACGAAGACCTCGACCTCCGACAGGTTGGCGACCTTCTCGTTGATGTGGTCGATCAGGCGGCCGGGCGTGGCGACCAGGATGTCGACGCCGGCGGCCAGGGCGCGGACCTGCGGGCCGTACTTGACGCCGCCGAACACGACGGCGACCGACAGCCCCATACCGGCGCCGTAGGCGCGGAAGCTGTCGGCGATCTGGGTGGCCAGTTCACGGGTGGGCGACAGGACCAGGCAGCGGCAACCGCGGCGCGGGGCCGGCTTCTTATCGGCGGCCAGGCGGTGCAGGATCGGCAGGGCGAAGGCGGCGGTCTTGCCGGTGCCCGTCTGGGCGATGCCGAGCAGATCCTTGCCTTCCATCACCAGCGGGATGGCCTGGGCCTGGATGGGGGTGGGGGTGGTGTAGCCCTCAGCGGCCAGCGCCGTGAGCAGCGGCTTGGCGAGGCCAAGCGAAGCGAAGTTGGACATAGGTCTCTTTCGTATGCGACCAGGTCCGCGCGGCCTTGCGGGCCGGCGGTCGGAAGCGGGGTCTCGTTGGGAGACGCCCCGCGTAATGGCGTCGCTATGGGGTCGGTCGGCGGAAGGCCCGGGGAGCGCCGAGGTGGCGCCTTACGCGGCCGGGCAGGGCCGATGGCGCGGCGAGATCGCTGCGCAGGAGGCTCATGTGGCAGTGCAGCATGGGAAAGTCAAGGAGGGGGACCATTGGGGACTGGATATCGTGTCCCCACAGGGGACATGATATCCAGTCCCCGACCCATTCAGAAATCGGGGACAGCTCGCCCACCCACTCCCCCGCCTAAATCCCCACCCCGCCCACCGGCGTCATCTCGAATCGCTCCGGGCCGAAGCCGGCGATGATGGGCCTCGCCTTGGCGATGGCGGCCTGGACGGACGGCAGCTTCAGCGAGTCGGCGTGGTGCTGTTTTGTCTCCCAGACCTCGTAGATCCACACCGCGTCGGGCTCGGTCGCCGAGGTGGACAGAACATAAAGAATGTTGCCCGGCATCTGGCCGGTGCCCTCGCCCAGGTAGCCGATCAGCTCGTCGCGCTTGCCCGGCGCGGCGATCAGCTTGCCGAACAGGCCGTACTTGTCTTGCATCTCGGCCATGGCGGCTCCCGGAATGGCGGCGGCCAGCGCCCCGCCGATGACGATCTGGCGTCGGTCGAACATGGCGGCAGTATTCCCCGTCCACCCGGAGGGGGGAAGGGCGGGGTTGGGGCTTGCCCAAACCTGACGCCGGCGTCACTGTTCCCTTAACAACGATAATCTACCGGGGAGACGGCTGTGGCCGACCGCTACGACTACATCATCATCGGCGCCGGCTCGGCCGGCTGCGTGCTGGCCAACCGCCTGACCGAGGACGGGACCACCAAGGTCCTGCTGCTGGAAGCCGGCGGCAAGGACAAGTCCATCCTGGTGAAGATGCCGGCCGGGGTCGGCAGCCTGATCAAGGCCAAGGGCGACTACAACTGGGGCTTCTGGACCGAGGAGGAGCCGAACCTCAACGACCGCAAGCTCTGGTGGCCGCGCGGCAAGGGCTGGGGCGGTTCGTCCTCGATCAACGGCATGATCTACATCCGCGGCCATGCCCGCGACTACGACCAGTGGCGCCAGATGGGCCTGGCCGGCTGGGGCTACGCCGACGTGCTGCCCTACTTCAAGCGGTCGGAAGGCCTCGATACCGGGGCCGATCCCTGGCACGGCGGCGACGGTCCGCTGCACGTCAGCCACGCCTCGACCCCCAATCCGATCTACAAGGCCGCGATCGACGCGGGCGCCCAGGCCGGATACCTGACCACCAAGGATTTCAACGGCTTCCAGCAGGAAGGTTGGGGTCCGTACCAGCTGACCGTCAAGGACGGCGAACGCTGGAGCGCGGCCAAGGCCTACCTCTACCCGGCCCTCAACCGCCCGAACCTGACCTGCGTCACCGGCGCCCGGACCAGCCGTATCCTGCTGCAGAACAGCAAGGCCATCGGCGTCGAATATATCGTCGGGACCGAGGTCAAGACCGCCCACGCCGACGGCGAGGTGCTGGTCAGCGCCGGCGCCGTCCAGTCGCCGCAGATCCTGCAGCTGTCGGGCATCGGCGCGCCGGACGACCTGACGCCGCACGGCATCAAGGTGCAGCATGAGCTGAAGGGCGTCGGCGCCAACCTGCAGGACCACCTGGACGTCTGCCTGTCCTGGGAATGCCCGCAGCCGATCACCGCCTATTCGATGACCAAGGGCCTCAAGACCCTGGCCACCGGTCTCAACTACCTGCTCTTCAAGCAGGGCAGCGGTCGCCAGCAGATGCTGGAATCGGGCGCCTTCCTGCGCTCCCGCCCCGATCTGGACCGCCCCGACCTGCAGTTCCACACCGTGCTGGCCATCATGCAGGACCATGGCAAGGTCAGCGTCGGCAAGGACGGCTTCACCTTCCACGTCTGCCAGCTGCGGCCCGAGAGCCGCGGCCGCACCGGCCTGCGCTCGGCCGATCCGACCGATGATCCCACCATCTTCGCCAACTACCTGGCCACCGACGAGGACCGTCGCGCCGTTCGCGAAGGCGTCCGGATCGCCCGCGACGTGGCCAGCCAGTCGGCGCTCGACCCTTACCGCACCAGCGAGTACTCGCCGGGCAAGGACGTGAAGACGGACGCCGAGATCGACGCCTGGATCCGCGCCAACGCCGAGACCATCTACCACCCGGTCGGCACCTGCCGCATGGGCGCGGCGGGCGACGCCATGGCCGTGGTCGACGGCGACCTGCGGGTCCAGGGCATCGAGGGCCTGCGCGTCGTCGACGCCTCGGTCATGCCCACCCTGATCGGCGGCAACACCAACGCCCCGACCATGATGATCGCCGAGAAGATCAGCGACCTGCTGCGCGGCAAGCCCTTCCTGGCCCCGCAGGACGCCCCGGTGTTCGACGGCGATGCGGTGCGGGCGGCTTGACCGGTTTCCTTCTCCCCTTGCGGGAGAAGGTGGCAGCCGAAGGCTGACGGATGAGGGGGCGCACGGCGGTTGGCCTTGCCCTCCCTCAGCCCGTCAGTCGTATAGTTCCGGAAGCCCCCTCATCCGACCTGCTTCGCAGGCCACCTTCTCCCGCATGGGGAGAACGGAAAGGACGCCCATGACCCACCGCCCCCTCGGCCGCAGCGGCCTGTCCATCGCTCCGCTCATGCTGGGCGGCAACGTCTTCGGCTGGACGGCGGACGAGACGACCTCGCACGCCATCCTCGACGCCTTCGTGGCCGGCGGCTTCAACGCCATCGACACGGCGGACGTCTATTCAGGCTGGGTTCCGGGCCACACCGGCGGCGAATCGGAGACGGTGATCGGGACCTGGCTGAAGGCGCGGGGCCGGCGGGACGACGTGCTCATCGCCACCAAGGTCGGCATGTGGCCGGCCCAGCCGGGCCTGTCGGCGGCCAACATCGTCGCGGCCTGCGAGGGCTCGCTGAAGCGGCTGCAGACCGACTACATCGACCTCTACCAATCCCACCGCGACGACGCCGACACGCCGCAGGACGAGACGGCCGAGGCCTTCGGCCGGCTGGTCAAGGCCGGGAAGGTGCGGGCCGTCGGCGCCAGCAACTTCGACGCCGCCCGGTTGGGCTCGGCGCTGAAGATCGCCGCTGATCAGGGTCTGCCGCGCTACGACACGCTGCAGCCGGCCTACAACCTGGTCGACCGCGCCATCGAGGGGCCGCTGCAGCAGCTGTGCGTCGAGCAGGACGTGGCGATCATCAGCTACTACGGCCTGGCCAACGGCTTCCTGACCGGCAAGTACCGGTCGGCGGCCGACCTGGGGAAGAGCCCGCGCGGTCCGAGGTCGAAAGCGCTTCTGGAGAGCCAGCGGGGCCAGGCGGTCCTGGCGGCGCTTGACGCGGTCTCGGCCCAGCTCGGCGCCACGCCGGCCCAGGTCGCCCTGGCCTGGGTGATGGCGCGGCCCGCCGTGGCGGCGCCCATCGCCAGCGCCACCAGCCTTGAGCAGCTCGAGGAACTGATGGGCGCGGCCCGCCTGACGCTGGACGCCCGGCATATGAAGCTGCTGGACGCGGCGAGCGGGTAGGTCCCAAGAACCCGTCTTCCCGGCGCGCCCCCAACTCCGTCATGGCCCGACGTGTTCTGGCCGCCCATGGACGCCGCGGTCGCCGTGCGTCCCCCCGGGACCGGCCTTCAGCCGGCCCGAGGGCAGGCCCCGACACGCCGCTGCGCGGCTGCTCAGGATGACTGTGATGGAAGGCTTCCCCCCATAGTCATGCTGAGCAGCGCTCGAAGAGCGCGTGTCGAAGCACGCAGGGGCCCGAAGGCCAAGCGTCTATGGACCCCGGCATTGGCGCTCCGCGCCGCCCTTCGGGTCGCCGGGAAACGGGATAGGGGGTGAATGCCCCGAAAGCGAGACTCCGGAGACATATACTCTGGAGACAAAGCGAGACATTTCGCCCCTTTGCGGGACATTGCCGTCGGCGATGAACGCGCCGTTTATCCCCACCCGCTTCGCCGGCGCCATACTGCTGGAATGCAGGGCCTGAACCCCATCGCCGGATCGCCGTCAGGGCAAGCGCCGCAAGGCGTTGACGTCGCCTCTATGGGCCGCACGCCATGGGGGCCAGGCGGCGCGGAGAGCCCCTCAGGCCCGCATCCATCCCCCTGTCGCGGGTGGTCGGCCCCAGACCCCAAGCGCGGTGATGAGCGCGGCAAGACACTGGAGACACTTCAGCGGCCGCTTGAGCGTCCCGCCGAATCGTTAGGCGATCCGGCGGCCGTCGACGGCGGCCAGCTTCAGCGACGGCGCCTCTGCGCCGTCGTCGGAGCGGGCGATGGCGGCGATGGCGAGGGCCCGGGCCGGGCGGCCCAGCAGGCGCATCAGCGGCGCGGCCGGCTGCATGTGGCCAAGGAACCGGTCGACCTCGCCGGTCGGCCCGGCCAGCGGCGCGAACAGGATTTCCATGCCCAGCGGCGGCACGCCGTCGGCCAGCACGTCGGCGTTGACGACGACGGGCTCGGGACGGCGGCGGGCGAACTCCAGCGCCGACTTCAGCTGCCAGCGGTCGCTTGTCCGCCAGAGCTCCAGCAGGCACCGACCGCGCAGGTCGCTCTGGTGCAGGTCGGCGATCATTCCACCGACCAGACGGAACGGATACAGGCCCTGGGCCGTGCGTCCGACGATGAAGGTCTGGGGCAGAAGCTGGTGGAACGCCATCGGGTCGATGTCGGCGCGGGCGGGCAGCCCGGCCTCGCCCCGACGGGACCGCCAATACTCCGTCAATCGTTCCGTGTTGGGATGGACCATGGTCCTGCCGTCCTTGGCGCGACCCCCGACGGTCGCATGGGGGTTGCAGGGAAGGTCCGGGCCAGGTTCGCAATGTCCCCTTTCGGGACGCGAAAGCCCGCTTCGGCGTGCTTCTTGCATGTGGGCGCGTGCGGATTTTGTTGAGGATTTGGACCATGGCGCCTCGAAACTGGTGGCTCGGACTGGCCGGCGGCGCGGTGCTGTGGCTGGCCTCCTCGGCGATGCCCGGCCAGGACGCGGCGGCGAAATGCTGCGTGCCGCCGCCGCCGCCCCCCTGCTGCACGCCCCCTGCGCCGCCGCCCTGCTGCACGCCGCCGGCGCCGCCGCCGCGGCCGCCCAGCCCTCCGGGCTGCTGCACCAGCGGCAACCGCACCAACGTCATCGTCAACAGCAGCGCCGTGGCTGTCGCCGTCAGCGGGGCAGGGGCCGGCGCGACCGCCTACTATGGCGGTGGCGGAGGTGGCGGCGGCTACTACGCCCCGCCCAGCGCCACCGGCGTGATCCAGGGCCTGGACGTCCAGGGCCTGCGCCGCACGCGGCAGGTCGCCTACGAGGCCACCCGCACCAAGACGCGCCGCGTCGTCATCCGGGCCTTCTGCCTCGACGACCGCGACATTCCCCATCCCGCCGCCCAGGTGTTTCCCGACCGGGACATCCAGGATGCCTATGACGGCGAGCTCTACCGCTGCATCGCCGGCACGCGCATGCAGATCACCATCGCCGAGTTCGCCGAGCGCATCTCGTTCGACGGCGGCCAGACGATGATCTGCGCCAAGGGCGAGGCCCTGTACCGCACGCGCGGAACCGGCGCCGAGGGCGGCCAGCTGGCCTGCCGTCCGCAGGCCCCGGCCCGTGAGTGCAACGAGCGCAGCCTGCTCCGCCGCTTCGGGGCCGGCATGAAGGTTCTGACCATCCTGACGGTCGAGAAGTACACGGCCTACCGCGAGGAGGTGGTCACCGAATCGACCGCCTCGAGCTTCACCATGAGCCTCGACGGCGGCGTCGGCGGGGTCGTCTACTAGGCCTAGTCCTTCGGCAGCATGTCCGCCCGGACGATGCAGGCCTCCAGGATCGGGGCGTAGAGGTCGAGCGCCTCGCGCGGGGTCTTGCGGGGGCCGTCCGGCGGCGCCATCTGGGCCCGGTACTGGGCCTTGAGCTCCTCGCCGATGGCGGCGCTGACGGCGGGATCAACGGACGCCGCCACGGTGTCGGCGCGGGCCCGCAGCAGGGGATCGACCTGCTTCATCCGCTCATAGAGGGCCTTGTCCTCGTCGGTGACGATCAACGGCGTCGGCGCGGGCGGCATGAGCGAGCGGTAGACGCTGGTCGCCAGGGCGCAGCGCCCCAGCATCTGCAGCTCGCGCTCGGGCGCCTCCTGCGCCAGCGCCAGCGCCAGCGCCGGCGCGGCGACGGCGATCAGTCCCGCCGCGACGAGGCCGGCGGCTCGAAGGGCCCGGCCGTTCACTGGGCCGCTCCTGGGGCGGGCTTGCCCTCCGGCCGGACGATGAGCATCCAGGCCCGGTCCGGCGTCAGGTAGCGTCGCGCTGCGGCCTGGATATCCTGCGGCGTGATCCGCTCGTAGCCGGCCATCACCGAACGGGTGGCCGCCAGGCGGCGCGGATCGGTCTGGGCGCCGGCCAGCTCCTCCAGCCAGTAGTCATTGGTCTCGCGCGATTTGATGAGCCGCTCCAGCCGGGGCTTGCGAGCGCGATCCATCTCGTCGGCGGTGGGGGGCTTGTCGCGAAGGTCGGCGGCGATCTTGTTCACATCGCGATAGAAGCCGTCGATCAGCGCCGGCGGGATCTCCACCCGCGCCGACAGGTAGCCCCAGCCGGTCCAGACGTCGCTGGCGTTCCAGCCGACGGAGGGAGAGTAGGTCGCGCCCTGGTTCTCGCGAAGCTCCTCGGTCAGCCTCAGGTCGATCACGTCCCCGAGCAGGGCGGCGTTCCGGGCCTGTTGCACGTCCGCGTAAAAGTCGTCCGTCCGCCAGGCGATATAGGCCACGGACTGGTCCTCCCGCCCCTTGTGGGTCAGGATCACCGGCGCTGTCACCGGCGCGGGGAAGCCGACCGAACCGGAGGGCGCCGCGCGCTGATCAGGCCTGGGCGGCAGGGCGCCGAACGTGGCCGCCACCGCCTCAATGGCCTTCTCGACAGTGATGTCGCCGACGATCACAACCTCGATCGAGCCAGTCGTCAGGGATCCTGCGAGCGCGGCTTTCAGGTCCTCGGGACGGCTGGCGGCGATATCCTCCGCTGTCGGCCAGGTCCAGCGGCGGTCGCCGTTGTGCAGCAGACCGGCGAGGTCGCGGCTGAATACGCCGTTGTCCGTCGCCTGCCACTGTTCCGAAAGCGTGCCGGCGTAGGTGCGGGCGCGCTGGAAGGCTTCCGGCCGCCAGCCCGGCTCGCTGGCGTAGGCGGCGAGAACCTGCATCTGCACCGCGAGGTCTTCCGGGCGAGTGGCGCCCGACAGGGCGTAGGCGTCATCCTCGATGCCGAAGCGGGCGCCGTAGACGCGGGAGGCGAGCACCCGCTCCATGTCCTCCGCGCTGATCTTCGCCAGACCGCCCTCGATCACCGCCGACCCCGCCCAGTACATTGACTGGCGGTCGCCAGGCTGGGTCAGCAGACCATCGCCGATCCGCACCTTCACTAGCACCTGGTCGTCACGGTACTTCGTCGGCTTGACGGTCAGGCGGACGCCGTTCTCGAAGCGGACGAAGACCGAATCCAGGTCGGTGATGTCGCGCTGCTCGGCGACCTTGCCGATGGAGCCGAACGACTCGTAGGGCCAGGCCATCTGGCGAGGAGCGGTGGGCGCGACCACAGCCGTTTTCCGGGATGTTTCGAAAGCCTGGGCGACGGCGCGCTCGCCGCCTTCGATCGGAGTCGGGGTCGCCACGAAGACGAGCGGGCCGCCGCCGGAGAAGGTCGCCTTCAGCGCCTCCGAGACAGCGGAGGCCTTCAGGTCCTTCGTCACGGCTTCGAACAGCGCCAGATCCTGGGCGGGACTGGTGATGACGTCCCGGTCCGTCAACGTGCCCACCAGCTCGTTGGCGAGTGCGGGTGTCCGGCGCGTGGCGGCCGCGGCGGCGCGGGATTTCAGAGCCTGGCGGTACTCCTCGATCTCCCTGTCGAGCTCGTCCTGACGAACGCCGAAGAGAACAGCCCGGCGCTGCTCCTGCTCGACGGCGGTCAGGGCGGCCTTCCAGGCGCCGGGACGGGCTGTGACGGCCAGGGTGGTGACCTTGGCGGCCTTCACCTGGTTGCCCGAAAAGCCCCCGGCGCTGAGGAAGGGCGCCTCTCCGCCGCGGGCGATCGCCTCCAGACGGCGGTTGAGAACCGCAAAGCCCAATTGCTCGGTCCACTGCCGGCGACGCTTGGCAACCGAATCCGCGGACAGGTCTGCCGGCGTCGTCCAGCCGATCTGCAATGTCGTCGAAGAGCCGGGCTCGACGACGATCATCGTCTCGAGATCGCGTTTGGCGACCGGTCCCATCGCCGGCTCTGCCCCGTCGGAGTGCGAGTTTCTCCAGTCGCCGAAGGTCGCCTTGATCCTGGCTTCCATGGCGTCGAGATCGAAGTCGCCGACCGCCACGAAGGTGGCGCGCTCGGGGCGGTAGTAGGCGTCGTAGAAGGCGGCGATCTCCGAACGGGGCGCGCTCTTCAGGACCTCCACAGTACCGATCGGGAACCGCTCGGGCGGACGCTGGCCCTTCAGGATGAAGCGCAGGCGGGCCTTGAACACCCGCCAGCCCGGGCTGTCGCGATTGCGTTCCTCTGACAGCACGACGCCGCGCTCACGGTCCACGGCCGCCTCATCGATGAGCAGTTCACTGGCGGTCTCGCGAAGCACCTTCAGGGACAGATCGACGGTGGCGTCGTCGGTCTGCGGCAGGTCCAGCTTGTAGATCGTTTCCTCGAAGTCCGTTGAGGCATTGGTGTCGGCGCCGAAGGCCAGGCCCTGCCGCTCCAGCATCTTCACCATCTCGCCCTCGGGGATGCCCTTCGAGCCGTTGAAGGCCATGTGCTCAAGGAAGTGGGCGAGGCCGAGCTGCGTGTCAGATTCCATGAGGGAGCCGGCATCGAAGCGAAGGCGGAGCGACGCCTGTCCGGGCGGCGTCGCGTTCTTGACCAGGGCGTAGCGCATGCCGTTCGGCAGCACGCCGAAGCGAACACCCGGATCGGCCTCGATGTCGGAGGTCGCCTGCGGCCAAGTCCCGGGAGCCGGCCGCCCGGCTACGGGCGCGACCGGCTCGGTCGGCGTGGCCTTGTCGGCCCCGAACGAGGGCAGGCGAGGCAGGTCAGGAAGGCGATCCTTGAGGCCCGCGCAGGCGGCGAGGGACAGGACCATCACGGCGGCGAGTGCCGGCCGGGTGAAACGGATCATGTGGTGATGGGTCTCGGAAACTCTTCAAGAGCGTTGGCGTTCACATTCGCCGGGCCCAGCGGCGAAGGCAAGGCCGCTTCGGGGCGGGGCGGAGGCCGGGCGTCGCGACCTGTTCGCCGCGTTGTTCACGCCCTGACTCGCTGGTAGCTTGGCGCCCCGGGGTGAAACGGTCTCCCGGACAGGCTCTGGCCCAAGCACCGTCTGAGTTTCCATGTTTGGAGGCACGGATGGATTCGACGCCGGCGCGGACGCCAGAAGGCCCGTCGCTGCGGGATCTCTTCCTGACCTCGCTCCGGATCGGCTGCCTGGGTTTCGGGGGACCGGCTGGTCAGATCGCGCTGATGCATCGGGTGTTCGTCGACGAGAAGCGCTGGATCGACGAGGCGCGTTACCTTCACGCCCTCAGCTTCTGCACTCTGTTGCCGGGGCCTGAAGCGCAACAGCTAGCCACCTACGTCGGCTGGACGCTGCGCGGCGTGGTGGGCGGGCTGATCGCCGGCGTGTTGTTTGTCCTTCCCGGCGCGGGCGTCGTGCTGGCGCTGTCATGGCTATATGCGTCGCACGGTGAAACGCCGTTGGTCGCCGCAGCCCTGACAGGGGTCAAGGCAGCCGTCCTGGCCTTGGTTGTCGAGGCGCTGACGCGCGTAGGAAAGCGGGCTCTCAAGGGGCGCGCCGATCTGGTTGTCGCAATGGCCGCCTTCGTCGCCCTGGCCTTGTTCGGCTCGCCGTTCCCGGTGGTTATCCTGGCCGCGGCGGTCCTTGGCCTGATGCGGCGGCCCGGGAGCCAGGGTCTGGACCCCGGTCCGGTCGCCGCGTCGCCCCGGAAGCGGGATCTGGCGATCACTGTCGTGGTCTGGTCAACGCTGTGGCTGGCTCCTCTGGCAGCCTCGGCGGTCCTGCTGGGGCGCGGACACTGGTTGACGCAGCTTGGCGGCGTCTTCGCCACGCTGGCCGCGACCAGCTTCGGCGGCGCCTACGCGCTGCTGGCCTGGCTGCAACAGCAGGCCGTAGAGACCCACGGCTGGCTCGAGGCGCGTCAGATGGTCGACGGGCTGGGGTTGGCCGAAACGACGCCGGGACCCTTGGTGCTGGTCAACCAGTTCGTCGGCTTCATGGCTGGTTGGGGGCAGGGCGGCAGTCCCGGCTGGGCCTTGGCCGGAGCTGGCATGGCGCTATGGCAGACGTTCGCGCCCAGCTTTCTCTTCATCTTCGCCGGCGCGCCCTACTCGGAGAACCTGCGTCGCAGCCGGGCGGCGCGCGGCGTGCTGGCGGCGGTCATGGCGGCGGTCCTCGGCGTTATCGCCAGCCTGGCGCTGTGGTTCGCGATCCACGTGCTGTTCGCCCGCGTCGAAACCTTCTCGACGCCATGGGGATCTCGGCTGTCGCTGCCGGACCTGGCTTCCCTTGACCCGCTTACGGCGTTGCTGTCTGTCGCGGCCGGCCTGGCCCTGATGCGGTTCAAGGCCAACGTCGTGCTGGTGATCGTCGCCTGCGCG
Organism: Caulobacter sp.; assembly: GCA_031426695.1. Lineage (GTDB taxonomy): Bacteria > Pseudomonadota > Alphaproteobacteria > Caulobacterales > Caulobacteraceae > Caulobacter. The sequence continues at coordinate 5,089 of JASJPM010000016.1, read as the reverse complement.
GCGATCGGCCTGATGCGAGGCTTGCTGGCCTAGTTGCCCGGCTGGGTGACGTAGAAGCTGGCGTTGTTGCCGATCGCGGTCGAGGTGCTGTTGATCAGCCGACCTGCTCCGTTGACGGTCGTTGTCGAGGTCGCCCCGACATCGGCGCTGTTGGTCTGGGCGTTGCCGATGCTCATGGATCCCGAGCAACTTGAACAGCTGTAGGCCGTCGCGTCGTTGCCGACGGCCGTGGCGCGGCTGTAGCTGTCGTAGCCCTCCTGGCCCGAGAAGCCGGCGATCGCCTCGACGCCGCCGCCGGTGTTGAGCTGGATGTTGTCCAGCACGACCGCCTCGCCGGTGTTTCCGGCCAGGGTGGAGTTACCGACCGCGTAGGCGGTCGCGGACCCGACGCCGAACTGCCAGGCGCTGCCCTCGGCCTGGGCGCGGACATAGGCTTCATTGAACTGGTTCGTGGCCACGTCGAGCAGGGGGCCTTCATTCACGGCGCCGACGATGTTGCCCCCGGCCGTGGCGCTGGTGGTCGCCGTCTGAGCGTTGCCGTAGGCGGTGAACTGGCTGGCCTGCACCAGGTCGCCGGTGTTGCTCTGGCTGACGGCGATGCGCGCGGCGGAGCTGTCTGTGCCGACGAGGCCGACGTTGTTGCCGGCGGCGACGCCTGACACATCGGCGGTCCCCGAAACATACTGAACAACCGCACCACCGTCGGCGAGCACGTCGGCGGCGCTGGTCTGGTTCACCCGCACGCCGGCTGAGCCGTTGGTGAGGCCCAGGGACGCGGTGTTCGACATCGCCGTGGTGGCGACGCCCAGGTCGCCCGCCGACGCCGTCTCGGCCTCCACATAGCCCTGCGCGGTCACATCGGGCGAGAAGGTGGCGATCTGCGAGAGCACGCCGGTCATCGTCGCCTGGGTGATCGAGGCGTCGGCGCTGTTGCCCGCAGCGCTGGTGTTGACCTGCGACGCCTCGCCAAGGCCGTCGGAAACGTTGACGGTCGTCACGGCCCGCGCCGAGGCGGCCATGGTCTGGTTGGAGGTGATGGCCATGTCGACGCCTTCGGCGCCGGCCAGTACGCTGTTGCCGGTCGCGGTCGTCTCCGCGCCGACGCCGTCCTCGACCTCGACTACATTCAGGGTCTGGTTCGAGAAGATGTCGCCCAGCTGGATCTGATTGTTGAGGACCGTGGCGTCCTGGGCGTGGCTAGTACCGGCCGCGCAGGCCACCAGCATCGGGATCACGGCGATCGCTCCAGCGAGACGGTTCTTCGCGGGTCGAGGCATTGTTGGTCCCCAGGTTGTTGTACGCGGGCGTAAAGCCGCCGGTGACGCCGAACGTGCCGCCGCCCAATGGGTCGCTGGTCAGGCAGGATTGCGGGCCGGGCATGCCGTAGAGGTTGGCCGACATTTCCACGACCGCCCGCTCCACCAGGGCGCGGACGCCCAGCTGCAGCGGCTCCAGAGCGCCGGATCCGGCCGAGACGTCGAAGACGTTCCCGTTCAGGAAGTCGAAGAGGCCGATGCCGATCTCGCGACCGACGATCTGCTTCTGGTAGGAGATGACGTCGACGACCTCGAGCGTGCGGCTGTTCACCAGCCGCAAATCCATGGCGATATTCATCACGAAGATGCGGTTGCGGAAGGTGCCCTTGAGCCCGTCCGAGTCGGTGTCGCCGGCGGCGGCGTCCATGCCGGTCGACCGGATGTTGTAGTTCAGCTCGGTAATGCCGCCCACGACGTGGAAGTCGGACCCCGGCATCTGGCCCGAGTAGATCTTGCGCGGCTCGGACGGACCTTCCGCGCTGGGCGTGGGCCCGTCGCCGATCAGCTTGTTGTTGGTGTATTTGAGCTCCAGCTCGGTCACCGAGGTGTCGAACCGCTCGACCATCGGCATGCCGGCCTTGGCGAAGGCGCTCATGGCCATCAGCGAGGCGCCCTGGGTCAGCTTGCGCCCGGAGCCGTCAGCTTCTTCCTTGCCGGTGTAGTCGCCGATGCGGCCGATCGCGATACGCGGCGCCCTCAGATTGTATTGCCGTGCGTACTGACCGATGCAGACCAGCGCCAGGGAGTAGGGCGTCGGGTTGGAGGTCACCGGCGCCGTGCCGATCGGCTTGGCATAGAGGCCGCTTGGTCCGGCGACCGGGGTCGCGCAGGCCGAAAGGGCTAGGGCGCAGGCGGAAAGGGCGGCGCCGGCCCTGGTTCCGGACAGGATGGTCATCAGTTGCCCCCGACTCCGCCGCTCGTGCTCGAGCCGGCGGAGACATTGCCGTTATTGGTCTGGCTGGAATTGACGATGACCGTGTTCCAGCTGCCCTGGGTCACGACCACGAGGTTGTTGCCAATGGCCGTGGAAGAGCCGCCGAGAGCGCCGACGCCCGACATGCTGCCCGAGACGCCGCCGCCCGTGCGGGCGAAGACGCTTTGATCCTCACCGGTCTGGATCACGCCATCGACGATCAGACGGTTGCCGTTCGCATCGCGTCCACCGAAGTCGGTCAGACGGTTCTCCTCGCCCGGGGCGCGACCGTAGCCAGCGTTCATCGAGGCTGAGTTGGTCGTCATTGTCTGGGCCTGGGCGGCCGTGGTCAGGCCAAGGCCGGTCACAACGGCGACGACGACCGTCTTTAGAAGGTGCGCGACCATGGCAGGAACTCCGTACGGATAAACAGACGCGCCTGCAGGCAAGCAATGGTCGTGCCAAAACAGGACAGCCTACATCCTGACCGCGAACCTCATGCGATTTGGTTAAGGAAGGGGGGCGGCCGTCGGCGCGGGCCTGTGGCGCCGCGGGTTTGCCGCCGGAATGGGGGGAATTCCCCCTCCGGCCGGGCAGGCCTTGCCGGGTGCTCCACGACGACGTGACCTGGAGTTCATTGATTCCCGGCCCGTATTGCGAGACGCTTCCGCATAAGAGGAAAAGTGAGGGAGGAGAAAGCGTGCTCGTTTCACAGATCCTGAGGGGCAAGGGAGACCTTGTCTTTACAGCAGGCCCCGGCGAGACGGTCGGTGCGGTGGCGGCCCTGCTGCACTCGCGCAAGGTTGGCGCGATGATTGTCGTCGACGCCGAAAGCGTCGTCGGCATCGTTTCCGAGCGCGACATCGTCAGAATGGTGGCGGAAGACGGGGCCGGAGCCCTGGGCAAGCCGGTGAGCATCTGCATGACCCGGGACGTGGTCTTCGCGACGCCGGAGGAGACCGTCGACTCGCTCCTGACCCGAATGACCGATCGGCGGATCCGGCATCTGCCTGTGCTGCGCGACGGCCGACTCGCCGGAATCGTATCGATTGGCGATCTGGTGAAGCACAAGATCAGCGAGGTCGAGGCCGAGGCCGACGGCCTGAAGGCCTATATCGCCGCCGGCTGAGTCGGATCCGACGGGATTTCCGCGGCGCCGGCCTTTGCGGCGTCCGCCAGACTGTAGCGGTCAAGCACATCGGACGTCGCGTCTCGCGCGCGCAACAATGCTTCTCGTAGGGAGCAGGTGGACAGGTCGGGGCAATCGTCACACTTGCGGAAGGCGGTCCGGCTTACGCAGGGCGCCAGCGCCAGGGGGCCGTCGATCACCCGGATCACCTCGGCGAAGGTTATGGAATCGGCCGGCCGCGCCAGGACATAACCGCCGAACTTCCCGCGCCGGCTGCGAACAAGGCCCCTGCGCGACAGCTCCAGAAGAATCGCCTCCAGAAACTTTCGCGGCGCGTCGGCCGCCACGGCAAGGTCCGACGCGGTTTTCTGCTCGCCGTTCTCGCGCGCCAGCGCGACGAGCGCGCGCAGTGCGTAGCGGGCCTTGTGCGAAAGCATGCTCTTCTTTGTCTCCCTCTGGTCGTCATCGCAGGGCGGGGAGGCGGGGCGCAAGGGGATGGCGCCGTCATCTGTCTATAGAGTGATCCTGGACGGGACTCCGAAGATCAGGGAACGCTGTTTCAGATAAAAGCGCGCGACAGGGCTTGCCAGCGTCCGAGCCGGGCGGATATACGCCGCACCTCGCTCGGGGCCACGGCCAGCCGGCGCGGATCTGGAGCCGAAAGGCTCTTGATTTTCGCAGGGCCAGCCGCTAGTTTCCGCAGCCTCAATCGACTCGGTGATGGAACCAAGAGGGAAGCTCCTCAGCGGCCCTTCACCCTGTTTGCGCCCTACGACAGGCCTTCGGCCCCGAGTTGGCGAAAGCAGAAAAGAGCGGTTGACGGAGGATCGCTGCTTCGCCTAGAAGCGCCGCTCCCCACCGGTTCGGAAGTTTTCGAGCCGGCTCTTCAAGAAGACGGGCGCTACTTTTTAAGTAGAACCGGTTGACTTGAAAAAGGTGTTTCAGTAGAGACGCCGCTTCCTGGAAAGGCCGAAGAGTTCTTCGGAAATACCGGGGCAAGAAAATCGGTTCTTCTCAAAAGAACTGGTTGACTTGGTTCAGCGGTTTCCTTAGAGACGCCGCTCCCGCTTCTCCGGTCCGCCGGATCAGCGGGGTCCGAAGAAACCGGAACGCTTCGAAAGAAGTCGGTTGACACGGAAAACTGGAGCGACTAGATACGCCGCTCCTCGCCGCCACCGGGCGTTAAACGGTGGGGTCGGAACCATCCGATCGGGTCTTTGACATCGTTGATTTGGAAAGAGAAACGCAGGCGGCGGCGTGCTGCGGACAGAGCAAGTCTGTCCTCGATACGCTGACAATTGCGGTCTCTTGAAAGACACCATGAATATCGGTCGAACGCTTCGGCGGTCGGCCAATGTGAATGGGAACTCGTCAAGATACTATGCAAACACCAGAACGCGATCCGGGGCTGCCCGCCCTGGATCAAATGATGGGTTAGCGGTCAACTCAACCTGAGAGTTTGATCCTGGCTCAGAGCGAACGCTGGCGGCAGGCCTAACACATGCAAGTCGAACGATCCTTCGGGATAGTGGCGGACGGGTGAGTAACACGTGGGAACGTGCCTTTTGGTTCGGAACAACTCAGGGAAACTTGAGCTAATACCGAATGTGCCCTTCGGGGGAAAGATTTATCGCCATTAGAGCGGCCCGCGTCTGATTAGCTAGTTGGTGAGGTAATGGCTCACCAAGGCGACGATCAGTAGCTGGTCTGAGAGGATGATCAGCCACACTG
>JASJPM010000015.1:0-89320 GCA_031426695.1 Caulobacter sp. | reverse complement strand
TCTATGGCTGGTTCTGGCTGAGCCATCCGGGCTGAGACAAAATGATCCGGCGGGCCGACCGCCGCTTGCAAAAAAGTGACGCGGCCGTCATTTTCCACGCGAAGTTCGGGGAGTACCTGGGTGTCTGATCTCAAGGCTAAGGTCGTGATCCTTGGCGCCGGCCATGCGGGCGGCGCGATGGCGGCCTTTCTGCGCCAGGCTGGCCATGAGGGTCCGATCGTGCTGATCGGCGAGGAGCCGATCGGCCCGTATCAGCGCCCGCCGCTCAGCAAGGCCTGGCTGAAGGGCGAGGCCGACGCCGACAGTTTGGCGCTGAAGGAGCCGTCCTGGTACGCCGACAACGGCTGCGACCTGAAGCTGGGCGTGCGCGCCGTCAGTGTGAACCGCGGCGCGAAGTCGGTGACGCTGTCGACCGGCGAGACGATCGCCTACGACATTCTGGTGTTCGCCACCGGCGCGCGGGCCCGCAAGCTGCCGATTCCCGGCGCCGACCTGAAGGGCGTGCTCGAACTGCGCACCGCCGCCGACGCCGAGCAGCTGAAGGCGGCGCTGGGCCCGGATCGCAAGCTGGCCATCATCGGCGGCGGCTATGTCGGGCTGGAAGCGGCCGCCTCGGCCCGGGCGCTGGGCGCCCACGCCATGGTGCTGGAGCGCGAAAAGCGCATTCTCGCGCGGGTCGCCTGCCAGCAGCTGTCGGACTTCTTCACCGCCTACCACCAGGCCCGGGGCGTGACCTTCGAGCTCGGCGTCGAGATTTCGGCCTTCGAGGGCGAGGACGGCCAGATCCGCCGCGTGCGGCTGGCCGATGGCCGGGCCGTGGCCTGCGACGCCGCCCTGGTCGGCATCGGGGCCATCCCCAACGACGATCTGGCGAAGGACGCGGGCCTGGACTGTGTGAACGGCATCGTCGTCGACCTCGACGCCCGCACCGCCGACCCAGACATCTTCGCCATCGGCGACGTCACCCACCGGCCGCTGCCGCTCTACGACCGCATGTTCCGGCTGGAGAGCGTGCCCAACGCGCTGGAGCAGGCCAAGGTCGCGGCCGGGGTCATCGCCGGCAAGCCGCCGCTGACGCCGGAGGTTCCCTGGTTCTGGTCCGACCAGTTCGACCTCAAGCTCCAGATCGCCGGCATGCCGTTCGACGCCGACACCATCCTGGTGCGCGGCGATCCGGCCACGGCGAAATTCGCGGTCTTCCACCTCAAGGGCGACCAGATCCAGGCGGTCGAGGCGGTCAACACCCCGCCCGAGTTCATGATGGGCAAGCAGCTCATCGGCAACCGCAAGGCCGTCTCGCGCGAGAGGCTTGCGGACACGACAGTTTCCATGAAAGAGGTCGCCGCCTGAACGGCGGTTACCAAGAAAGAAGAGGCGTCAAGGGAGCGTATGGCCAAGATCACCTACATCGAGCATAGCGGCGCCGAGCATACGGTCGACGTGAAGACCGGCCTGTCCGTCATGGAAGGTGCGATCAAGAACAACGTCCCGGGCATCGACGCCGACTGCGGCGGGGCCTGCGCCTGCGCCACCTGTCACGTCTATGTCGACCCCGCTTTCGAGGGAAAGACCGGCGAGAAGTCGGCCATGGAGGAGTCGATGCTCGACTTCGCCGAGAACGTCGAGCCCAACAGCCGCCTGTCCTGCCAGATCAAGGTCACCGACGAGCTGGACGGCCTGATCGTCCGCCTGCCGGAAAGCCAGCACTGAGCCTAAGCGTCGCCGTCGTCGAGCAGGGCCGGATCGTCTCCGGCGGCTCCGGCGGCGCGCCCGTTCCCTGGTGGAGCTTCGGCAAGACCGTCCTGGCGGCTGCCGCGCTGCGGCTGGTCGATCAGGGCCGTCTCGACCTCGACACAACCGATCGCGCGACCGGCGACAGTCTGCGCGGCCTGCTCCAGCACACCGCCGGCCATGCCGACTACGGCGGCCTGCCCGACTATCACGCGGCCGTGGCCGCCGGGGATGAGCCCTGGACGGCCGCCAAGCTGCGCCGCCGGGTCGGCGACCGCCGGGTGTTCGAGGCCGGGCAAGGCTGGGCCTATTCCAACATCGGCTACCTGATCGTTCGCGAACGGATCGAAGCCGCCACGGGCGCGCCGCTGGGCGAGGCGCTGCGCGCCCTCGTATTCGCGCCGCTGGGCGTCGAGGCCTTCCTCGTCGAGACTCGCGAACAGGCCGCCGCGCTGCCGGGCCTCGCCGACGGTTACCAGCCCGGCTGGGTCTATCACGGCCTGCTCGCCGGAGCGCCGGGCGAGGCGGCGCGGCTGCTCGACGGCCTGCTGTCGGGTCGCCTGCTGTCGTCGGCGCTGCTGGCCGAGATGATGCGGTCGAGATCGCTCGACGTTCCGTTGGGCGACCGGCCCTGGACCGCGGCGGGCTACGGCCTGGGTCTGATGATCCCCACCGGTGGCGGCCGGGTGCTGGCCGGACATACCGGCGGCGGGCCGTCGTCCTCGATCGCGGTCTATGGCGCGCCGGGCCGTGTGGCGGAAGCGTTCGGGGACAGCGAAAATCCCGCGCCCGTCGAGCGGACCGTGGTCGAGGCTATGGCCTAGAATCCCAGCTCCCGCTGGCCGCTGACCACCAGGGCAGCCTCGGGCAGGTGACAGGTGAAGGTGGCACCCTGGTTGGGTTCGCTCTCCAGCGCCACCCAGCCGCCGTGCAGCTCGACCAGCGCCTTGACCAGGGCCAGGCCCAGGCCCGGTCCGCCGCGTTCGCGGCCGACGAAGCGGTCAAAGATGTGGGCCTGCACATGGAAGGGCACGCCGCGCCCGGTGTTGGTCACCGACAGCCGCACCTCGCCCGCCGCCCGCACCGCCGACAGCGTCACCCGGCCTTCCGGCGGCGTCTGGCGCAGCGCGTTCTCGACCAGATGATCCAGGGTCTGGGTCAGCCGCCGGGTGTCGCCCCGGATCAGCCCGATGTCCTCGCCGATCTCCAGCGCCAGCTCGACCCTCTGGGCCCCGGCCGGCTGGGTCCAGCGCTCGGCCGTGTCGGTCATCAGCACATCGACATGGACGTCGCCCATCTCCAGAGCCATCTCGCCGGCGTCGATGGCGGCGATGTCGAGCACGTCGTCGATCGATCGGCCCAGCTGGGTCGCCGCCTGCCGCACCGAGGTCAGGTGCGAGCGGCCGCGCTCGGGGATGGCGTCGCCCATGCGGTCGAGCAGTTCGGAGTAGCCGATGATCGTCGTCAGCGGCGTGCGCAGCTCGTAGGAGACGTTGCCGACGAACTCCCGCTTCAGCCGCTCGGCGCTGTCCAGCGCCTGCTCGCGGTCGGCCAGGGCCCCCTCCAGCCGGCGGGCGTCGGTGATGTCGGCGAAGGCGATCAGCGTCGCGCCGTCGGGCAGAGGCCGCGACTGCCAGGAGACGATCTTGCCGTCGGACGTCCGGTTCTCGCCGGAGGTCGGCGCCCGCGCTTCCGGATCAGGGTCGGCGACCCGGCCCTTCAGGTCGCGCCAGAAGGCCATGTCGTGCAGGCGCGGCACGCAGATCTCGACGACGCGCTCGAAATCGCCGGCGGCCTCCATGTCGGCGGCGCTGACGTTCCAGAAGCGCTCGAAGGCCTCGTTGTGCAGGCGCAGCCGCCCGTCGGAGCCGAACACCACGACGGCGTCGTTCAGCTTGTCCAGCGTCGCCTGCTGGACCTTCAGCTGGGCGTTGTACTGGGCCTTCAGCTTCAGGTCGTCGGTGATGTCGGAGAACAGCAGCAACAGGCCGCCCATCGGGTGCGGCTGGCGGACCAGCCGCAGCGTCCGGCCGTCGGGCAGCATCCACAGATCGTCGGGCTGGCGGCCGAGCGTCTCGTAGCGCGCCAGCTCGGCGGCCTTCCATTTGGCGTACTCGGAGGTCTCCGGCAGCCGCTGGCGCTGGCGCAGCCGGTCGAGGATCTCGCCGTGGGTCGGCCGTTCGGACAGCCAGGCGGGCTCCAGGCCCCACAGCTGGGCGAAGGCGGCGTTGTGGAACACCAGCCGGCGGGTGGCGCCGAAGATGGCGACCGCTTCGGCGATGTGGTTCAGCGTCTCGTCATGCGCCTCGACGTGGCGCTTGAAGGCGTCCTGGGTCTCCTCGGCCTGGGTGACGTCGGTGGTTCGCACACCGACGCCGCCGCCCTCCAGCGGCTGGGCGACCAGCTTCATGGCCCGGCGGCGACCGCCCAGAGACACCCAGCGCATCGCCTCTCGGCGTTCGCCCAGGTTGGCCGCCTCGGCGGCCAGCATGTCCGCGCCCTTGTCCAGCGACAGGCCCCGGGCGGCCGCGTCCTGGGCCGTGGTCGCGCCAACGGCGTCCAACCAGGCCCTGTTGGCCCACTGCACGGCGCCGTCGGCCGAGGCGATCCAGGCCGGGTCGGCGGAGGCGTCGAGGAAGGCGGCCAGTCGCGCGGCGCTGGGCAGCGCCGCTTCCTCCTCCGCCGAGGCGGTCAGGCGCAGCCAGGCCAGCACCCCGGCGGCGCGGCCCTCGACGGACACCGCGCCCTTCGGTCCGCGAACCTCGAAGGCGCAGGCCTCGCCACGTTCGAACAGGGCCCGCAGCCGCGCGGCGTGATCGGGATCGGCCCGCATCAGGGCGTTGACCACGCCCTGCGGCTCGACGGTCTCCAGCGCCAGGGCGGCGCCGCAGGCGGCCAGGCTTTCGTCCCCGGACGCCAGATGGGCGCGGCCGTCGTCGACCACCAGCAGCGCGCTGTCGAAGGCCTCGGCCGAGGCCTGCGCGGACTCGGCGCCCAGCTGGGCGATCTCAAGCCTGTCCTGCAGCCGGCGCAGCCGTCGGTCCATCGCCCGCTTCTGGGCAAGGCTCCAGAGGGCCGCGCAAAGGGCCAGACAGACCGCGCCGGCCGCCGCCGCGACGATCAGGTCCATCTGCGTCATTAGAATCCAGCCCGAATCATCTTCCGGCCAAGATAGACAAGGCGGGAGGCCCCGGCGACTGGCGAACCGTCGGCCCCGGCGCCATGTTAACCCGATGACTCGCAGTTTCGGCCCGGCGCCCTCCCTCGACGACTTCGCAGCCCTGGCCGAGCGGGCGTTCGGCGACCTTCCCGAACCGTTCCGCGGCCTGGCGGCCGAGGCCATCGTCCGGGTCAGCGACTTCGCCGATGACGAGGTGCTGGGCGAGATGGGCATAGAGGACGCCTTCGAGCTGACCGGCCTCTACCAGGGGGTCGACCTGTCGCGACGGTCGGTCTTCGAGGCCACGCCGCCACCGATGATCTTCCTCTACCGCCGCCCGATCCTCGACGAATGGGCGGAGCGCGGCGACGTGACGCTCGAGGAGCTGGTCGCCCATGTGCTGGTGCACGAGATCGGCCATCACTTCGGCCTCTCCGACGACGACATCGACCGCATCGAAGACAAAGCATGAACGAATCTGCTAGCTCGACCTCCGCCCGCTGAAGAGCCGCCCATGCACGCCCCCGCCTTCGACTACGACGCCGTCACCCGCGACATGCCCGAGGCCCGGGTGAAGCGCGGCGAGAACTATGCCGACAAGGGCTGGGTCAGCCTGGTGGACGTCAGTCCGGCCGGCGCCCTGGCCCATGTGCTGGGCGAGCAGGGCATCGCCTACGTGGTCGAGGTCAGCGCCGCCGACGGCTCCGACGGCCGCTGCACCTGCAAGGACTTCGAGGAGAACCGCCTGCGCTGCAAGCATGTGGTCGCCGTTGTCCGCACGGTGCTGGACGCCGACGCCGCGACGCTGGAGGACGCCGCCGAGCGCCTGCCCCGCCTGCTGGACCAGTTGGAGATGGAGGAGCGCGACGACTGCGACGCGCTGGTCGAACGCGCCCGCCGCGACCCGGCCCTGCTCAGGGAGCTTGAGGGCGCGGCCGAGGCCGAAGGTTAATTCCCGTTCAGAAGATGACGCCCCCGTCACTTTCCGGTTGACCTGGCGTCGCGCCAAGTGGACAGTGTTTACATTGTGCGAGAGGTCCGACCAACGGGCCCCGCTTTCCCATGAGGCCGGAGGAGTTCGCGATGAGCGACAAGAACATCACCAAGGACGCCATGTATGACGCCGTGGCGCCGGACGATTTCGAGTCGATGCTCGAACTCGACCGCTACGGCAACCGTTCGACGGCCTTCGACAAGATCATCTCGGCGACCCACGACCACTTCTGGGATCCGCTGGACAAGGAATACATCGACTTCGACGAGCCCTTCGACATGGAAAACCAGGCCATCGTGCCTGAGGACATGGTCGTGGCGCTGTCCACCGACTACGTGTCCAACCACCTGTCGGACCCCAAGACCCGCATCCGCTTCATCAACGAGTCCACGCTGCGCAGTTTCTCCTCGATCCTGCACGGCGAGCAGGGCGCGCTGAACCTGTCGGCCAGCCTCTGCCACGTGCTGAAGGACCAGGGCGCGCAGGAATACGCCGCCAACCAGACCCGCGAGGAAGCCCGCCACGTCACGGCCTTCGCCAAGTACGTCAAGGCGCGCTGGGGCCGTCCGGTCGAGTGCGGCCCGACCCTGAAGGCCCTGCTGGTCGAGATCATTGGCGCGCCGGAGGTCTACAAGAAGATCATCGGCATGCAGATGCTGGTCGAGGGCCTGGCCATGGGCGCCTTCGCGACCTTCTACAACAAGCTCAATGACCCGGTCGGCAAGAAGCTGATGCAGCTGGTCATGACCGACGAGGCCTTCCACCACAAGTTCGGGAAAATCTGGGCCGATCGCACGATCCCCAAGCTGAGCCCTGAAGAACATGCGGTGATCGAGGACTGGGCGGCCCACTGCTTCCAGGCCGTGCTGTTCAACCTGGTCGGCCCCAACCAGCAGCGTGACCTGTACGAGAGCTTCGGCCTCGACCCCGACAAGGTCATCGCCGAGTTCGCCCAGATCATGACCGACGACATCCGTCGCGAGAGCATGAAGGAACAGACCAACATCTTCCGCGTGCTGGTCAAGACTCTGCTCAACGCCGGCATCATCACCGACCGCACCAAGGCCTTCTACGGCATGTATGTCGACCTCGAAGAGCTGAAGATGGAAGGCGACCGCATGGTCGGCGACGACATCGCCGAGGACGGCATCCGTTACCTGCAGGCGATCAACTTCAAGGATCGTGAGCACAAGCCGGTCAGCATCGCCGCCGAGTAGGCGCGCGGTTCACCCGTACCAACCGAACGCCCCGTCGCAACCGCGGCGGGGCGTTTCGCGTTTTCCAGCCTTCGGTTAGAAGGTCACGCTCATGAGACCGACATCCGCCATCATCGCCGCGGCCCTGCTGGCCGTCGCCTCCGCGGCCTCCGCCGCCGCGCCGCCCCCGGCGCGCGCGGTCGCGCCGTCGTTCTACAGCGGCCGCTGGTACGAGATCGCCCGGGTGCCGAACCTGGGCCAGCGCGACTGCCAGGCCCCGCGCAGCGAGTTCACCCCGATCGGCGGGCAAGGCGAGGTCGCCTTCATCGCCACGACCGGCGAGTTCGCCGTCCGCCAGGTCTGCCGCAAGGGCTCCGCCAACGGGCCGGCGAAGGTGTTTTCCACAAAGGGCCGCGTCCTGCCGGGCAGCCGCAACGCGAAGTTCGAGATGGTCTTCCTCGGCGGCGTGAAGAAGCAGGAGTACTGGGTCCTCGACACCGCCCCCGACGGCGCCTGGGCGATCATGGCCACCCCGGGCGGCAACTACGTCTGGCTGCTGTCCCGCCGCGCGACGATGAGCGAGGCGGCCCGGGCGGCGGCGGTGAGCCGGATCAGGGCGCTGGGGTACCGGCAGCAGCTGGAGTTTCCGGCGCAGGGGTAGGGGTTGCTAGAGTTCGGCTTCGCACCGCGCGCAGGTCGCGCCGGGCAATCGAGGGGAATAGGGAATCGCGCTCCCCGCTTCATAGCCGAGCAGACCCGGCAAGCCGCACTTCGGGCAGCGAAACAGGACGAACGAGAGAACCATCCAGACCAGCATCGCCCCGATCGCATAGAGGGGCGGCACGTCATTGTAGGCGGCGTACATCGTGAAGCCACCCACGAGGACAAGGCTGCAGTACCAGAGAACGACCATCCACCACTCCGATCCGGTCGGAGCGTAACAACGGTGGTGGAAGTCGCAACGCTGCCGTTGGCGGTTGACCCCGAACAAAACCCGAACATAAATGTCGAGCGTGGACACCATCGCGCTCACCCTTGTCACGGTCACACGACCCGACACCACGCTCGCGGTCACGCGCGGCGCGGCGCGGTTGTTGGTCGAGATGGCCTATGCGCCGCTGGCGGAGGTCTGTCTGCCCAACGGGCGGCGGGCGGACCTGATGGCGCTGGGGCCCAAGGGCGAGATCGTCATCGTCGAGGTGAAGTCCAGCGCCGAGGACTATCTGACCGACCGCAAGTGGGGCGAGTACGCGCCGTACTGTGACGCCTTCTACTTCGCGGTCGCGCCGCATTTTCCGGTCGACCTGTTGCCGGCCGAGCCCGGGCTGATCGTCGCCGACGGCTTTGGCGGGGCGGTGGTGCGGGACGCCCCGTTCACGCCGCTGGTCGCGGCGCGGCGCAAGGCGCTAACCCTGGCCTTCGCGCGGCTGGCGGCGTTTCGACGGTAACCTGTAGAGAACGCTACCGCGGCGCGCGCTTGGCCAGGATGCGCTGCAGGGTCCGACGGTGCATCGACAGGCGGCGGGCGGTTTCGGAGACATTGTGGCCGCACAGCTCGTAGACGCGCTGGATATGCTCCCACCGCACGCGGTCGGCGCTCATCGGGTTCTCGGGCGGCGCCGCGGCGGCGCCGCCGATGGCGAGCAGGGCGCGGGCCACGTCGTCGGCGTCGGCCGGCTTGGCCAGGTAGTCGACGGCGCCGGCCTTCACGGCGGCGACGGCGGTGGCGATGTTGCCGTATCCGGTCAGCATCACGACCCGAGCCTCCGGCCGGGCGTCGCGGATGGCCTGGACGATCCGCAGGCCGGTGCCGTCGTCCAGCCGCATGTCGAGCACGGCGTGGGCCGGCGGCGAGGCCCGGACCGCCTCCAGCGCCTCGGACACGCTGCCGGCCAGCCGCACCTCGAACCCGCGCTGCTCCAGCGCCCGGCCGAGCCGCGTTCGCAGCGCCGCGTCGTCGTCAAGCACCAGCAGGCTGCGATCAGCCAGCCCGGCGACGACATCGGCAATATCGGTCATGGATCAACTCCGGATCGACGTCGCGTCGCGGTTGAAAACGGCGCGCGTCATTGTGTCGCGGTCACGGGGGTGGCATCAAGTCCCGAGAACGCATCTGGGTCATTTGGCGCCTCGATCGCCGCCCGCGGCCAGCGGGCCGTGACCACCGCCCCGCCGCCACGTCCATTGCGGAAATCCACGGCGGCGCCGGTTCGTTCCAGCAGGGTCTTGGCGATGAAGAAACCCAGGCCCATCCCCACATGGCCGCTGCGCATCGCCTCCGCACCCGGACGACTGGTTACATAGGGTTCGCCCAGCTTGGCCAGCACCTCCGGCGCGAAGCCCGGCCCGTCGTCCCGCACCTCGATGGCGATGTGCCGCGCATCGAACCGGGCGGTGACCAGGATCTCGGAGCGGGCGAAGTCGACGGCGTTCTCGACGAAGGCGGTCAGGGCGTGAAGCACCTCCGGCAGCCGCCAGATGTCCGGCGGCGGCTCGTCCGGCGGGCCGGACACCACCGCCTCGACCCGGACGTCGGGGCCCCGGGCATGGGGCTCGATGGCCTCCTGCACCATCTGCAGCAGGCTCATCCGCTCATGGACCGAATCGCCGGCCTCCGGGGCCCGCGTCAGGCCGCTCAGGATGTCCCGGCACCGGGCCGCCTGGACCATCAGCAGCTCGGCGTCCTCCCGCAGCGGCCCGGGCGGGGCCTCGCGCGCCATCTCCTTGGCGACGATGGTCATGGTCGCCAGCGGCGTTCCCAGCTCGTGCGCCGCCGCCGCCGCCAGGGCGCCCAGGGCCGACAGCCGTTGCTCGCGGGCCAGGACCGTATGGGCGGTGTCCAGCGCCAGCTCCATGCGGGCGGCCTCCCGCGCGGCCTGCCAGGCGTAGCCGGCGCAGAAGGCGATCCCCAGGATACGCGCGGTCACCGCCCCAATGCGGTTGGTCAGCGGTGGATCGAACGGCTCGGCCTGCGGCGCCGGCAACGGCACCGCCTGGATCGCGAGCGCCGTGCAGGCCAGGATGGCGAGCAGGCAGAGCGCCACCACATGGCGCGCCGGCAGGCTGGCCGCCGCCAGAACGGCCGGCCCGATCAGCAGCAGCGAGAACGGATTGAGAATGCCGCCGGTCAGATAGAGCATGCCCGACAGCTGCAGGATGTCGAACGCGATATGGGCGGCCGCTTCGTTGTCGGTCGCCAGCCGCTGTCCCGAGGTCGCCAGTCCGACCAGCACGTTCAGCCAGGCCGACAGCGCGATCAGGCCGAAGCAGGCGGCGAACGGCACGGGAAGGTCCATGACGAAGCCGACGATGACGACGGTGATCGTCTGGCCCGCCACGGCCAGCCAGCGCAGCGATGTGAGGGTGCGGACCCGCAGCCGGCCGCGACGGGGCACCCCGGTCGGCCAGAGCGCGTCCCACCCTTGCGCGGCGGGGCGCCCCGTCCTATCGAGGCCGAGCTTCAGGTCGGCGGCCGTCGCCGGGTCTGGTGTCAGCGCCATGCCGCCAGTCTGTCCCCAATTCGCGACCGATGGCGAGCCCTCACGGAGAGCCTTGTGACCCGTCAACGCGTCTTCCTCCTCATCGCCTGCATCGTGGGGATCTTCATCGCCGGCGCCCTGGCCTGGCGGGCCGGCGTGTTCGACGATCAGGCCGCCCAGGCCGGCGCGGTCGGCGGACCGTTCCAGCTGGTCGACCAGACGGGCCGCCCGGTCGACGAAAGCGTCCTCAAGGGCAAATGGAGCGTGGTGTTCTTCGGCTTCACCTACTGCCCCGACGTCTGTCCCGGCACGCTGCAGGCGCTGACCGCCGCGCACGACCAGCTGGGCGCCAAGGGCGAGGATGTCCGCCTGGTGTTCATCTCGGTGGATCCCGAACGCGACACCCCAGCCAAGGTCCGCGCCTGGCTGGAGGCCCAGCGTCCGCCGCAGGGCACGCTCGGCCTCACCGGAACCCTGGAGCAGACCAACGCCGCGGCCAAGGCCTACCGTGTGTTCCATGAGAAGGCCGGCGACGGTCCCGACTACCTCGTGAACCATTCCACCGCGATGTATGTGATGGATCCGAAGGGCCGGTTCCGGAAGGTTCTCGCCTACGGCATGACGCCTGACCAGCTGGCCGAGGAAATCCGCAAGGCCCTGCGCGGCGATTGATCGCGCGGGCGCGAATCGAACTGGACTTCGTTAAGGCGCCTCGTGTTATGCTGCGCTGCACAAAGACCGAGGTTCGATGCTCTACGCCCTGCACGAAGCGGCTTACTACGCGGCCACCCCTATGCGCGCCGCGGCGCGCCTGACGCGCGACTGGTGGTCTTCGCCGCTCAATCCCGCCCGCAACTCGACGTTTGGCCGCAGCCTCTCCGCCGGCGCCGACCTCTATGAGAACGTCACCCGGCGCTACGGCAAGCCGGACTGGCATATCGACGAGATCCAGGTGAACGGACACCCGGTGCGGGTGCGCCAGACCGTGGTCTGGGAAAGCCCCTGGTGCCGCCTGGTGCAGTTCGACCGCGACATGGCCGACATGCGCCACGCCGGTAAGCTCCAGCTCGACCCCGCGGTCCTGATCGTCGCGCCGATGTCGGGCCACTACGCCACGCTTCTGCGCGGCACGGTCGAGGCCTTCGCGCCGGACCACGCGGTGTTCATCACCGACTGGAAGAACGCCCGCGACGTGCCGATGCTCGAGGGCCGGTTCGACTTCGACGACTACATCGATCACATCCAGCAGATGCTGCGGGCGCTGGGCCACCGCGCCCACGTCGTGGCGGTCTGCCAGCCCGGGCCGCCCGTGCTCGCCGCCGTCGCGCTGATGGCCGAGGACAACGACCCCCGTCGGCCGCGGACCATGACCTTCATGGGCTCGCCGATCGACGCCCGCCACTCGCCGACCGTGACCAACAAGCTGGCCGAGGAGCGGCCCTTCACCTGGTTCGAGTCGAACATGATCTACACCGTGCCGGCGCCCTATCCGGGCGTGGGCCGGCGCGTCTATCCGGGCTTCGTGCAGCTGGCCAGCTTCATGTCGATGAACATGGAGCGCCACAAGGACGCCCACCGCCGCTACTTCGACCATCTGGTCAGCGGCGACGGCGACAGCGCCGACAAGCACCGCGCCTTCTACGACGAGTACCTGGCGGTGATGGACCTGACCGAGGAGTTCTACCTCCAGACCATCGACAAGGTGTTCCAGGACTACGCCCTGCCCAAGGGCGAACTGCTGCACCGCGACCGGCTGGTGAGGCCGGCGGCCATCACCGACATCGGCCTGATGACGGTCGAAGGCGAGCTGGACGACATCTCCGGCATCGGCCAGACCCAGGCCGCGCACGAGCTCTGCCCCAACATCCCCGCCGACATGAAGCTGGACCACGTCCAGGAAGGCGTCGGCCACTACGGGGTGTTCAACGGCCGCCGCTTCCGCGAGGAAATCTTCCCCAAGGTCTCGGCCTTCATCCGGCACTGCGACCCGGACTTCTAAAACGGGACTTTCCGGCCGGCGGCGGCGGGCTTATCTGAAGGCCATGAAGCTGTTCGGCGGATCGGGGTTGTCCCACGGTGATCGCATCGAAGCCGACGGGCACCCCGTGCGGCTGTCGGTGAACGCCCGCGCCCGCCGCGTCAGTCTGCGCATCGACCGCATCAAGCGCGAGGTCGTCGCCACCGCCCCCTCGGCGCGCCGCCTGCCGGAGGCGGTAGCCTTCGCCCGCGAGAAGGCCGACTGGATCGCCGGCCAGCTGGCCGACCTGCCGTCGGGCCAGGCGCTGACGCCCGGCATGACCATCACCCTGTTCGGCGCGCCCTGCGATCTGGTCGCCAGCCCCGGCCGCGCGCGGTTCACGCCGCCGTCGGGCGAGGCGCCTGCCCGGATCACCGCCCCGGACGACGCCGCGTTCGGCGACAGGATCCTTCGTCTGATCAAGGTCGAGGCGCGCCGCTGGCTCACCGAGCGGACCCAGGCCTACGTCGCCCGGTTGGACCGACCCATGCCGAAGGTGGCGATCACCGACACGCGCGGCCGCTGGGGGTCCTGCCGTCCGGCCAGCCCGCGGGCCGCGGCGTCGATCCGCTACAGCTGGCGACTGGCGCTCGCGCCCGCCACGGTGGCCGACTACGTCGCCGCCCACGAATGCGCCCACCTGATCGAGGCCAACCACGGTCCGCGTTTCTGGGCGCTGGTCCACGGCCTGGTCGGGGATCACGCGCCGCACCGCGACTGGCTGCGCCGCGAAGGCGCCCGCCTGCACGCCTTCGGGCGGGGATAGCGCGATCACCGCCGTCATCCTCGGACTTGTTCCGAGGACCCATGAACACGGGCGGCGGAGGGAGGGCGCGGATTGGTCCGCGCTCATCGGGTTCAGCTCATCACGCATGGGTCCTCGCGACGAGCGCGAGGATGACGGATGAGGGGCGCTACTCCCTCAGTACGGCACTTCTTCCGGCAGTCGCGGCGCGGGAGCCTTCTGCTCGGGGCCCGGCGCCGGCGCCGCGGGCTCATCGCCGCCGCCAAGGCCGAGGTTGGACAGCAGGTCGCCGATCGCATCCGGCTCCTGGGCGGGCGCCGGGGCGTAGCCGCCCGGGATGGCCTGGGCCCGGAGTCGGGGCAGGGCCTGGGCCATGAAGCCGCGCCAGATGCCGGCCGGAGCGCCGCCGCCAGTGACGCCCTTCATCGGCTTGTTGTCGTCCTTGCCGGTCCAGACGGCGGTGACGAAGCCGCCGGTGTAGCCGACGAACCAGGCGTCGCGGTAGTCGCTGGTCGTGCCGGTCTTGCCGGCGATGTCATAGCCGGCGACCCGGGCGCGCTTACCCGTGCCGGTGACCACCACGTCGCGCATCATCTGGTTCATGTACTGCAGGGCCGGCGAGCCGATCACCGAGCGGCGGGCGCGTTGCTCGAGGTTGTGGTCGTACAGCACCTTGCCGCCGGCGGTGCGAATCCGCTGGATGCCGTAGCCGCGCGCCAGGAAGCCGCCGTTGGAGAACGGCGCATAGGCCTGGGCCATCTCCAGCGGGCTGACCTCGACGGCCCCGAGCGCCATGGACGGGTCGAGCTGGATCTTCGAGGCTATCCCCAAGCGTCTGGCGGCAGCGGCGACGTTGCCAGTGCCGACCTCGTTGGCCAGCCGGGCGGCGACGGTGTTCACCGATTGGGCCAGCGCGGTCTGCAGGGTGATCGCGCCCAGGTACCGGCCGGTGTAGTTGCGCGGCTCCCACGAGCCGATGCGGACCGGCTCGTCGGCGACCATGACGGACGGCGTGCGGCCCGCCTCCATGGCGGCCAGATAGACGAACGGCTTGAAGGCCGAGCCGGCCTGGCGGCGGGCGGTGGTGGCCCGGTCGAACTGGCTCTCGCCGTAGTTGGCGCCGCCGACATAGGCCCGGACCCGGCCTTCGCCATCGATGGCCACCAGCGCGGCCTGTTCGACGCCCTGGGTCTTGCCGCCGGCGACGCCGGTGCGGACCGCCGCCTCGGCCGCCGCCTGGATCGGCAGGTCCAGGGTGGTCTCGACGATCAGATCCTCGGTCGGCTCGCCGACCAGGGCGCGGACCTGTCCGTCGACCCAGTCGGTGAAATACTGCGCCCGCTGGTTGGCCAGCACGGAGGAGACCCGCACGGGGGTGCGGATCGCCTCGGCCCGTTGCTCGGCGGTGATGGCCTTGGTCCGCACCATCTCGTCGAGCACGATGTTGGCGCGGCGTTCGGCCCGGCCGGTGGCGGTGACGGGGCTGTAGCGCGAGGGCCCCTTCATCATCCCGGCCAGCAGCGCCGCCTCGCCGATGGTCAGCTTCGAGGCGGGCTTGTTGAAGTAGCGCTGGGCGGCGGCCTCGATGCCGTAGGCGCCGGCCCCGAAGTAGACCCGGTTCAGGTAGAGGGCCAGGATCTCCTTCTTGGTGAACTTCATCTCCAGCCACAGCGACAGGATCAGCTCCTGCGCCTTGCGCCGCCAGTTCTGGTCCAGGGTCAGGAACAGGTTGCGGGCCAGCTGCTGGGTGATGGTCGAGCCGCCGGCCGCCACGCACATGCAAGAGAGGTTCTTGACCGCCGCGCGGCTGATGCCGACCGGGTCGAAGCCGGGGTGGTAGTAGAAGCGCCGGTCCTCGATGGCGATGAAGGCCTTGGGGACGTAGTCCGGCAGCTTGTCCAGGTCGACGGGCGGCGCGTACTGGCTGCCGCGCACGGCGATCAAGGCGCCCGACCGGTCCAGGTAGGAAATCGACGGCTGGCGCGTGACGTCGTTGAGCTTGGAGACGTCCGGCAGGTCGGTGGCGAACATGGCGAAGAAAGCCACGACGAAGATCAGGCCCCAGACGCCGATCACCGCGCCCCAGTAGGTGAACGCCTGTAGCGGCGTGCGCCGCGCGCCCTGTGGATTAGCCATAGTCTCTTCGCTTGTCCGGATCTCGAGAGACGCGATGTCCCGCGCCGCGCCTGTCAGGCCCCATGATGATTGACGACATATGAACGCGACGTTTTCGCGGCGGTAAAGGCCGTCGATGTGGAGGTTTCGTGCAGCCGCGCGATCAGGGGGTTAGCAAGGCGGGCGACGCTCGCCATAACCGCCCTGTGACCGATTCCCTTCAGCCCGCCCGCGAGATTCTGCGCCGCGTCTTCGGCCATGCGGAATTTCGCGGCCTGCAGGGCGAGGTCATCACCGAGGTGCTGGCCGGGCGCAGCGCCATGGCCGTCCTGCCGACCGGCGGCGGCAAGAGCCTCTGCTACCAGATCCCCAGCCTGATCCGCCCCGGCCTGGGTCTCGTCGTATCACCGCTGATCGCGCTGATGGCCGACCAGGTCGAGGCGATGAAACAGTCTGGCGTCGCCGCCGAGCGGCTCGATTCCAGCGCCGACATGGACCAGCGCCAGGACATCTGGCGGCGCATCGACGCCGGCGAGCTGGACCTGCTCTATCTGTCGCCCGAGGGCCTGGCCCAGCCGGCCATGCTGAACCGGCTGTCGAAGGTTCCGCTGGCCCTGATCGCCATCGACGAGGCCCACTGCGTCAGCCAGTGGGGCCACGACTTCCGGCCGGAGTACCGGATGCTCGGGCGGCTGGCGGACGTCTTCCCGGATGTCCCCAGGCTGGCCGTCACCGCCACCGCCGACGCCAGAACCCGCGAGGACATCCGCAACGAACTGCGGCTCGGGGACGCCGCCGAGTTCGTCGACAGCTTCGCCCGGCCCGAGCTGATCCTGTCGGCCGAGCGCAAGCGCGGCCAGGGCCATGCGCGGGTCGAGGAGCTGGTGCTGGCCAGGCCCGGTCGCTCCGGCGTCATTTACGCCGGCTCCCGCGAGGGCACCGAGAAGCTGGCCGACCGGCTGGTCCAGGTCGGCGTGCCGGCGCTCGCCTACCACGCCGGCCTCGACAAGACGGTCCGCTCGCAGCGGCTGGAGAAGTTCCTCGAGGCCGACGCCGCCGTGATGGTGGCGACCATCGCCTTCGGCATGGGGATCGACAAGCCGGACGTTCGCTTCGTGATCCACGCTGATCCGCCCGCCTCGATCGAGGCCTACTGGCAGGAGATCGGCCGCGCCGGGCGCGACGGCCAGCCGGCCGAGGGCATCACCCTCTACGGCTCGGCGGACATGGCCTGGGCCTTCCGGCGGATCGAGGGGCGCGAGTTCACCGAAGAGGTGCGCGGCGTCCAGAACCGCAAGGTGCGCCAGCTCTACAACATGCTCGACGGCACGGCCTGTCGCGCCGCCGCCGTGCGCCGCTACTTCGGAGAGGAGGGCGTCGCCCGCTGCGGGCAGTGCGACATCTGTGTCAGCCCGCCGGCCTCGATCGACGCCACCGTCGCGGCCCAGAAGGCGCTGGCCGCCGTCCACCGGCTGGGTGGACGCTTCGGGCGCGGGCGGCTGGTCGACCACCTGCTGGGCAAGACAAAGGACGTGTCGGAGTCGGAAGCGGCGCTGTCGACCTGGGGCATCGGCAAGGAGTTCAGCGCGGCCGGCTGGCGCGACCTGATCGACCAGCTGCTGTTCGAGGGTCTGTTGCGCGAGGATCCCAACGACGGCCGGCCGTTGATCGGGTTGGGCGACGCCGAGGGGGTCAAGGCGACCTACCGGGGCGAGCGCAAGATCGCGGTGCGCACCCCGCCCGAGGGCGCCGACGCCTCGGGCCGGATCGGCCGGTCCTCCACCCGCAAGCGCGGCAAGAGCGAGGGCGACGAGCTGACCGGCGATGCGGCGGTGCTGTTCGAAGCGCTGCGCGCCTGGCGGCGCGACGAGGCCCATGAGCAGCATGTGCCGCCCTACGTCATCTTCGCCGACCGCACCCTGCAGGACATCGCCCGCCTGCGCCCCCGCTCGGCCGGCGACCTGATGCTGGCCAACGGCGTGGGCGCCTCCAAGCTGGAGCGTTACGGCGAGGCGGTGCTGAAGGTGGTCCGAGCCAACACCTGAGCCTCAGCAGTCCTCGCCGGGCGCGGCTTTCAGGTGGACCTGACCCAGGCTGGCCGAGGCGCCGGCTCCGCCGCCCGAGACAGGATTGAGGGTCATCCTGACCGTGAACGGGCCGTCGCCGACGGCGGCGCGGTCGATGCGGAAGCCGAACCGCTGGGCGGGGTCGTGCGCCACCTCCGAGAAGGGTGCATGGGGAAATATCGACGGACGGCCCAGCTCCGTCTCGCCCCGGGGGCCGACCAGCGCGAACACCAGCTGGACAGGCCGGCCGTCGGCCGCCGGGCTGAAGGCGGTGACGGTCACCACCACATAGTCGGCGGCGCAGTGGGGCGAGTCCTCGATCGCGGCGGCGGCCAGGGCCGGTCGGCCAACCAGGGCGACGGTTTGGGCCCGCGCCGGCGCGCAGGCGCCGAGGACGGAGAGGGCGGCCAGAATGGGGAGGGCGCGACGCAGGGACATATCGGCTGCAACCTGCGCGCGCCCTGTGGTCAAACGATGACGATTTCGACCGTGGCGTGGGCAGCGGCCTGTGGTGCGGGCGCACCGGTCTTGCTGTCCACAGGCTCAAGGCGCAGGCGGATCTCGTCGCTGCCGGTCGAAAGGCCCGCGCCCTGCAGGTCGCGCAGGGCCTGGGTGATGTCCGAGGAGACGGCGACGCCGCCGGCGCCGTCATGACCGGCATGGGCGCCCGCGCCGAAGAAGCCGATGGTGGTCACGTAGCCGGCGTCGCCCAGGCCCTTCTGTTCCGGGCCGCCGGCGGAGTCGACGAACACCTTGACCTGCACATCGTCCGACGGCGGGGTCAGGCCGCGAATGAAGGCCACCACCCGCGAGCCGAGCAGGGCCTGGGCGGCGGTCGGGCGCGCGGCGCCGCCGAGCGCGGAGAAGGTCTGCTTCAATGTCGGGGAGCCGGTAGGGACGGCGAACTCGAAGTCGCCCCCGCCGGTCATGGCCCGAGCGCCGAGCGCGCGGACGCCCAGGTCGGTCGCCGCCGACGCCGATCCCCGTTCAAACACCGCCTGCAGGCGCAGGTCGGCGACCTGCAGCCGGGAGCTGGCCGCTCTCAGCGGGCCCGGGCCATAGCTGTAGCCGAGGTTGGCGATGTTCTGCACGGCCGCCGGGCTGGATGAATACCAGGAGCCGTCGGGGGCCAGGTAGTTGTCCTGGAAGACCATGTCCCGCCACAGCGGATCGGACGTGTTCTGCCGGCCCATGCCGTTCCACAGCCACCAGATGTGGTCGATGTTGCCGTGGTGCATCTGAAAGATCGGATCCATCGGCGACCGTGCCGTCGGCATCCATCCGCCCAGCATCATGTGGACGTTGTTGTGCGGCGTCGCCTCGAGAGTTCCCTGGATGCCGGTGCGGGTGGTGATCCAGCTCTGGGCGAGGTTGTTCTGGCCCTGCGGCCGGGACGTGCCGAACAGCTCATAGTTGGTTTCGCCGAAGATCTGCTGCATGACCGCCGGCCCGACGATGTTGTCAGGCAGTGAGAGGCTGTTGTTCCGGCTGGCGTCGTACAGCGGGTTCGGCCGGCCCTTGTAGGTCGGGTCGGAAAAGGCCTGTGGCGGCGTGCGGTTGGCCGTCCAATCCCAGTAGGGCATCGCGAAGGCGGCATAGCCCGTCACCGCCCGGATCATTCGTTCGTACATTGTGACGTAGGCCCGGTGCCAGGGCAGGAAGTACCAGTTGCCGTGAGGGCACTTGTTGAACCCGCGGTCGGTGCCGTGGATGTTGGCCAAATCCGTCCAGGTGGGCCCCTGACCGGCCGTCCGGGCCTTCAGAATGGCCACGCCGTCGCGCAGCGCCGTCAGTTCCGGACCGTCGAGCTGCAGGGTGGCGATGTTCTTCCGGACAGGCAGCGGCGCGGCCAGGGCGCCCGCGCCCGGCGCGACGCCGGCGAAGACGAGTGTCCCGCCCGAGCTGATGAGTGTCAGGGCCGTCCGACGCGAGATCATGACCGTGGTCCCCCTATGCAGGGCGCCACTATGGGGCAACCAGACATATCACGCAACCATAGGAAGATTTGACTTCCGCAGGCTCCCGCACCTTTGGCCGGCTCAAGGTCGGGGTGTTGAAAGCGCCGCCTACTGGACGCCGACGAAGGTCTACACGTCCACTGCAGCGTCCAGCGCGTTTTCCTGGATGAACTCGCGGCGCGGCTCGACCAGGTCGCCCATCAGACGGCTGAACATGTCGTCGGCGTCGTCGGCGTGGTTGACGCGGACCTGCAGCAGGGTGCGGGCCTCCGAGTCCAGGGTGGTTTCCCACAGCTGTTCGGGGTTCATCTCGCCCAGACCCTTGTAGCGCTGGATGGCCAGGCCCTTGCGGCCGGCGTCCATGACCGCGCTGAACAGGTCGAGCGGGCCGCGCACGGTGGTGCTCTTGTCCTTGCGGCGGAACACGGCCGGCCCGGCGAAGACCTCGGCCAGGGCGGCGGCGCGCTCGGACAGGCGCCGCGCGTCGGCGGCCTGCAGCAGGGCGTCCTCCAGCACGATCTTCTCGGACACGCTGCGCTTGATGCGGCTGAACACGAAGCCGGTCTCGCCGCGCGCGCCGGACCAGGGACCGTCGCCCTCCTCGGCGTAGAGGTTCAGACGCTCCGCGGCCGCCTGGGGATCGGGGGTCTCGCTCATCAGGCCGGCCAGGGCCGACTGCTCGATGGCGAAGGCCGGCGCCCGGGCCGACAGGCGGTCGATGTTGGCCTTGGCCGTGCGGGCCAGGTTGACCAGGGCCAGCAGGTCCTGGCCGGTCATCCGCTCGCCGGTCGACAGGTCCAGCTCCGCCCCGTCGACGCCCTCGTCGATCAGGAAGGTCTCCATCTCGGGATCGTCCTTCAGGTAACGTGAGGACTTGCCCTTGGTGGCTTTGTAGAGCGGCGGCTGGGCGATGTAGAGGTAGCCGCGCTCGATCACCTCCGGCATCTGCCGGTAGAAGAAGGTCAGCAGCAGCGTGCGGATGTGGGCGCCGTCGACGTCGGCGTCGGTCATGATGACGATGCGGTGGTAGCGCATCTTCTCGATGTTGAACTCGTCACGCCCGATGCCGGCGCCCAGCGCCATGATCAGGGTGCCGACCTGTTCGGACGACAGCATCTTGTCGAACCGGGCCCGTTCGACGTTCAGGATCTTGCCGCGCAGGGGCAGGATGGCCTGGTTGTCGCGGTTGCGGGCCTGCTTGGCCGAGCCGCCGGCGCTGTCACCCTCGACGATGAACAGTTCGGACTTGGCCGGGTCGCGTTCGGAACAGTCGGCCAGCTTGCCGGGCAGGCTGGTGATGTCGAGCGCGCTCTTGCGCCGGGTCAGCTCGCGGGCTTTGCGGGCCGCTTCCCGGGCCGAGGCGGCCTCGGCGATCTTGCCGACGATGGCCTTGGCCTCGACAGGGTGTTCCTCGAACCAGGTCGCCAGCCCTTCCTGGACCAGGCCCTCGACGGCCGGCCGCACCTCGGAGGAGACCAGCTTGTCCTTGGTCTGGGAGCTGAACTTGGGATCCGGCACCTTGACCGAAAGCACGCAGGTCAGGCCCTCGCGGGCGTCCTCGCCGGTGACCGAGATCTTCTCCTTCTTGGCCATGCCGGAGCTCTCGGCATAGTTGGTGATGACCCGGGTCAGCGCCGCGCGGAACGCCGACAGGTGGGTGCCGCCGTCCTTCTGCGGGATGTTGTTGGTGAAGCACAGCATGTGCTCGTGGTAGCTGTCGTTCCACTCCAGGGAGAGGTCGATCTCGACCTTCTCGCGGGCGCCGCGGATGACGATCGGCGCCTTGATCAGCGCCGTCTTGGCCTTGTCCAGGTGGCGGACGAAGGCCTCGATGCCGCCCTCGTAGTGCAGGATCTCTTCCCACGGCTCGGCGTCGCGCAGGTCGCGGAAGTGGATGGTCACGCCGCTGTTGAGGAAGGCCAGCTCGCGCAGGCGGTGCTCCAGCGTCTTCCGGTCGAACTCGATGAAGGCGAAGGTCGTGGTCGAGGGGAAGAAGGTGACCTGGGTGCCGGTCAGGGGCTTGCCCTCGCGGCTGTCGCCCTCGCCGCGGATCGGGGCGTCGCCGGTGATCTTCAGCGACGAGACCGCGTCGCCGCGCTCGAAGCGCATCTGGTGCGCCTTGCCATTGCGGAAGATCTTCAGCTCCAGCCAGTCGCTGAGCGCGTTGACCACCGACACGCCCACGCCGTGCAGGCCGCCGGAGACCTTGTAGCTGTTCTGGTCGAACTTACCGCCGGCGTGCAGCTGGGTCATGATGACCTCGGCGGCGCTGACGCCCTCGCCCTCGTGCATGTCCACCGGAATGCCACGGCCGTCGTCGGTGACGGTGCAGGAGCCGTCGGCGTTGAGGATCACCTCGACCTTGGTCGCGTGGCCGGCCAACGCCTCGTCGATGGCGTTGTCGACGACTTCGTAGACCATGTGGTGCAGGCCGCTGCCGTCATCGGTGTCGCCGATGTACATGCCGGGGCGCTTGCGCACCGCGTCCAGGCCCTTGAGCACCTTGATGGAGTCGGCGTCGTATTCGCCGTTGTGCTGCGGCTCGGAAGCGTCGTCGATTTGGTCGGTCATCTATCGGTCCAGAACGGTCAGGCCGGACGGCTCCACACGGACGCCGAGGGCCCGACCCTTGAAGGGGTCGAACAGCGACTCGTCGGTTCCAGTCAGGAAGGCCTGGAGGTCGAGCGCCGCGATTTCGTCGGCCAGCGCGGCCCGGCGGAGCGGGTCCAGATGCGCGGCGACTTCGTCGAGTAACAATATAGGGCTTGGCGCTGATTCTGCACGGGAAAGTCGCGCCGCCTGGGCCAGAACGAGGTTCAGAATCAAGGCTTTCTGCTCGCCGGTCGAACATTCGGCGGCCGGGCGGTCCTTTTCGGCGTGAACCACCGCCAGATCGCCCCGGTGCGGACCGGTCAGGGCCCGTCCCGCCGCTCCGTCCCGGGCCCGCGCGGCGGCCAGGGCGGCGGCCAGCCGGGCCTCGATATCAGCGAAGTCGAGGCCGCTCGCCGCCAGCTGTTCCCACTCGCCGGTCAGGCTCAGCACCGCCTGCGGGAAGGGCCGGTCGCCCCGATCGTCGATCTCCGACTGCAGCACCGCCAGCGTCCGGGCCCGGGCCTCCGCCATAAGCGCCCCGGACTCGGCCAACCGCGCCTCCAGCGCCGACAGCCAGACCGGATCCGGCTCGGTCCCGCTTTCTCCGGCGTCGGTCAGCAGCCGCATCCGCTCGCGCATGGCCTTGTCATAGGCGGCGGCGTGGGCGGCGTGTTTGGGCTCGGCGGCGAACACCAGCCGGTCGAAGAAGCGGCGGCGATCGCCGGCGGCCTCCAGGAACAGCCGGTCCTGGGCCGGGGTCAGCCAGATCGGCCGGATGTGGTCAGCCAGCCTGCCGGGCGGGACCGTGTCGCCCTCGATGCGCACGATGCGCCGCGCCGCGCCGGGCTGCTCGACCCCGGTGCCGATCCGCACCGCGTCATCGTCGTCCCAGACCAGCGCCGACACCGCCCAGGCCCGGCCGGTCTTCTCGCCCGGCATTCGCCGCCCGACCTCGGCGATCGGCGAGCCGCGCAGGCCTCGCCCCGGCGACAGCAGGCTGATCGCCTCCAGCAGGTTGGTCTTCCCGGCCCCGTTCGGCCCCCACAGGCAGACGCTCGCCCCGTCCGGCGACAGCTCCGCCCGCTCATAGGAGCGGAAGTCGGTCAGGGTCAGGTTGGTGATGACGGAGCGCATGGGTGGGTGACTAGCACGGCCGACCCCTGGAATCCTTCTCCCCTTGCGGGAGAAGGTGTCGGCGAAAGCCGACGGATGAGGGGGACCCCGGCCGGTCGGGACAGGGCGGGCGGCGGCCACCATCCGGGAGCCCCCTCATCCGACCTCCTTCGGAGGCCACCTTCTCCCGCGAGGGGAGAAGGGAAGTGAGGCGATGTCGGAACGCCCGCGCCTCGCCCGTCCTTGGAACAAAGGACCGAAGGAGGACGACCCCATGCGAGTCACCCAGCATCTGTGGTTCGAGAAGGACATGGCCGCCGCTCTGGCGCTCTACACATCGCTGATTCCCGGCTCGAAAATCATCAGGACGACGGCGGTCATGGGCGAGAGCCCGGCCGGGCCGGCGGGCAGCGTCGCCATCACCGAGTTCACCCTCGGCGACCAACGCTACATGGCCATCGAGGCCGGGCCGCTGGACCCGTTCAACCACAGCTTCTCGATCATGGTCGAGGTCGATACGCAGCAGGAGCTCGACCGGCTGTGGGACGCCCTGAAAGAGGGCGGCAGCGTCGAGGAATGCGGCTGGCTGAAGGACCGCTGGGGCCTCAGCTGGCAGATCGCGCCCAGGCGGCTGGGCGAGCTGATGAGCGATCCCGACCCGGCGGTGGTCAAGCGCGTGACCGAGCAGATGCTGAAGCTGGTCAAGCTCGACTTCGCGCCGCTGGAGGCGGCGGCGAAGGGGTGAGGCGGCGGTAGGGACAGACACCTGCGGCGTCAGTCCCTAGCCCCGGAACTGCCGCATCAGCGCTTCTTCCGGGTAGGCCCGCCGCTCGTCGTTGCTCACGCCGCGATAGGGTCCCAGCTCCATCAGGCGATGGAAGATGGTCATCGCCTCGAACGGCGAGTGGGCCTCGAAGGTCGTCACCAGCCGGGCGTCGATATCCAGCTGCGAGCGGAGCTCGTCGCCGTCAGGTCCGGCGAGCATGCACACCGGCAGCCAGCGGCCGTTGTCGTCCGTCGATTCCCAGACTTCGTGGAGCAGGGCGGTCAATCACGCGACCTCAGGGACAGACACCGTGGTGTCTGTCCCAATCACACCCGCAGCGGCATCAGGACGTACTTCACGCCGGCGTCGGTCGGATCCAGGACCAGCGTCGGGGACGCCGGGTCGGCGAAGCGGAACTCGGCGATCTCGCCGCCGATCTGGCCGGTGACGTCCAGCAGGTAGCGGGCGTTGAAGCCGATCTCGAAGCTGTCGCCGTCGTAGTCGATCTCCAGCTCCTCGACACCCTGGCCGGCTTCCATGTTGCGCACGGTCAGGGTCATGCGGCCGGGCTCGACGGCCATCTTCACCGAGCGGCTCTTCTCGGCCGAGATGGTGGCGACGCGGTCGACGGCCTGGGCGAACAGGGTATTGTCGACCAGCATGATCTTGGCGTTGTCGCGCGGGATGACCCGCATGTAGTCGGGGAACGACCCGTCGATGACCTTGGAGGTCAGGGCGGCGGCCTGGCCGAACTCGAAGCGCACCTTCTGGGCGCTGACCTGGAAGTCGACGCTCTCGCCGGCGTCGTCGAGCAGGCGGCGGACCTCGTTGATGGTCTTGCGCGGAATGATCACGCCGGGCTGGCCGGCCGCGCCCTCGGGGGCCGGCATCTCGGCCAGGGCCAGGCGGTGGCCGTCGGTGGCCACGCAGCGCAGCATCGCCTGGCCGTTCTCGACCACGGTGTGCACGTACAGGCCGTTCAGATAGTAGCGCGTCTCCTCGGTGGAGATGGCGAAACGGGTCTTGTCGATCAACCGAGCCAGGTCATTGGCGTCGACCGGAATGCGGGCCGACAGGCCGTCGGAGCTCATCACCGGGAAGTCGCCGGCCGGCAGCACCGGCAGGTTGAACTTCGAACGGCCGGCCTGGACCTGCAGCCGGGGGTCGTCGCCGGTGAAGGACAGCGAGACGTCCGCCCCCTCCGGCAGCTTGCGGACGATCTCGTACAGCGTATGGGCCGGGGCGGTGATCTGGCCGGGTACATCGACCTGGGCCACGCCCTGGTCGATGATCTCCATGTCCAGGTCGGTGGCCGAG
Organism: Caulobacter sp.; assembly: GCA_031426695.1. Taxonomy (GTDB): domain Bacteria; phylum Pseudomonadota; class Alphaproteobacteria; order Caulobacterales; family Caulobacteraceae; genus Caulobacter. The sequence goes on along the minus strand of JASJPM010000015.1, from coordinate 64,071 downwards.
AAGCCCACCTGCTCGCGCTCCGCCGTCAACAGGACGTTGGAGAGGATCGGAATGGTGTTGCGCCGCTCGACGACGCTCTGCACATGCCCGAGGGCCTTCAGCAGCGCCGTCCGCTCGATGGTAAGCTTCATGTCTCGTCCGAAGTCAGGAAGTGCGGGCGAATCGTCGAGGCCCCCGCCGGTTCGCCTTCAAGGGGACTTGCGACATTAGCGTAATCAGCGGCTCGCGGAAGGGGGCAGGGGGCGACTCCGGTACGGTTGCGCTCTCTTCTCCGTCATCGTCGGACTTGTTCCGACGACCCATGAACACGACGGACGGCAAGAAGGGCGCGGATCGCGCCGCGCCCTTCCTGTCAATCTCACCACGCATGGGTCCTCGCGACGAGCGCGAGGATGACGGCAGTGGGTATCAGGCCTTCGTATCCACGGCCCCGCCGCTGGCGTCGCCCTCGGCGGCGTAGGGGTTGGAGGCCGGCGTGTCGGCGGCCGGCTGGGCCGGGCCCTTGGCCGCGACCACGACCATGGCCGGTCGGACGATGCGGCCCTGCAGCTCGTAGCCGGCCTGCAGGGTCTTGATCACCGCGCCGGGAGGCACGCCGTCGCCGGCCGGTTGCTCCATCATCGCCTGGTGCTGGTGCGGGTCGAACTTGCCGCCCTTTTCCGGGGCCAGCTTCTTGAGGCCGTTGCGCTCGAAGGCGCTCATCAGCTCCTTGAAGGTCATGTCGACGCCGACGACGAAGTTCTTCACCATCTGGTCGTCGCTGTCGCGCGGCGCGTGAGTGGTGGCGGCGGTCAGGTGGTCGGCGACGCCGAACAGGTCGCGGGCGAACTTCTGGATGGCGTAGGCGCGGGCGTCGTTCTGCTCGCGCTCGGCCCGGCGGCGGGTGTTGTCGGCCTCGGCCGCGTAGCGCAGCACCTGTTCCTTCAGCGCGGCGTTCTCGACCTTCAGCGCCTCGATGTCGGCGTCGAGCGCCGCCTCGATGGTCTCGAGGTCCTCGTCATGGCCGTTGGCCGGGGTCTCCTGGTCACTCATCTCTTCATCCGTCCAGCATTCGGCCGAGCACCCGCGCGGTGTAGTCCACCAGCGGGATCACCCGGGCATAGTTCAAACGCGCCGGCCCGATCACACCGATCGCGCCCAGCACCTTCTGTCGGCCCGACATATAGGGCGCCGCGATCAGGGCGGAACCCGAAAGCGAGAAAAGTCGCGTTTCCGCGCCGATGAAGATCCGCACCCCCTGGGCGTCGCGGACGTCATCGAGCAAACCGATCAGCTGCTCCTTCTGTTCCAGGTCGTCGAACAGGCGGCGGACCTTCTCCAGGTCCTCCACGGCGTTCGCGTCGCCCAGCAGGTTGGCGCGGCCGCGCACGATCAGCGAGCGGTCGGCGTCCTCGCCGCCGCCCCAGGCGGCCAGGCCGTCCTCGACCAGCCGGGCGGCGGTCTCGTTCAGCTCGCGGCGGGCGCGGTCCAGCTCGGCCCGCATCTCGCTGCGGGTCTCGGTCAGGGTCCGGCCCTTCAGCCGGGCGCCGAGGAAGCTGGACGCCTCCAGCAGGGCCGAGGGCGTCAGGCCGGGGGCCAGCCGCATCAGCCGGTTCTCGACCTGGCCGTCGTCGAAGACCATGACCGCCAGCGCCTGGTCGGGGCCCAGGGCCACGAACTCCACATGCTTGACCCCGGCCTCGCGCACCGGGCTGACGACGATGCCGGCCCCGCCGGCCAGGCCCGACAGGATGCCGCTGGCCTCGTTGAGGGCGTCCTCGAAGCTGCGGCCGCGCACCGACAGCCGGGCGTCGATCTCGCGCTTCTCCGCCTCGCCGACGTCGCCCACTTCCAGCAGGCCGTCGACGAACAGCCGCAGGCCCGCATGGGTCGGCAGCCGGCCGGCGCTGCTGTGCGGCGAATCGAGCAGTCCCAGCTGGGCCAGGTCCTGCAGGGTGTTGCGGATCGAGGCCGGCGACAGCTGGATGCCGCCGCGCGACAGGGTGCGCGAGCCGATCGGCTCGCCGGTCTCCAGATAAGCCTCCACCACGCGCCGGAAGATGTCGCGGGCGCGCTCATCCAGGTCGGTCAGGGTCGGGGTCGGCGCGAGGCCGCCGGTGAGGATCGAGGACATGAGGTTCACTTCAAGGGCCGTGGACGACCCTTCCCCCGATAGGATAGGCAGCCCCTGCCCGCGCGCAAGCCGCGCAACGCTTTGAAGAGACAGATGATGCGACCGTCAGAACGCGCCCACGACCAGATGCGGGTCGTGACCCTCGAAACCGGGGTCAACCGCTACGCCGAGGGCTCGTGCCTGGTGACCTTTGGCCACACCAAGGTGCTGGTCACCGCCAGCGTCGACGAGGGCGTCCCCGGCTGGATGCGCGGCAAGGGCGCCGGCTGGGTCACGGCCGAGTACGGCATGCTGCCGCGCGCCACCCACACCCGCGGTCGCCGCGAGGCCGCCCAGGGCAAACAGTCGGGCCGGACGCAGGAAATCCAGCGCCTGATCGGCCGCAGCCTGCGCGCCGTGGTCGACATGAAGGCGCTGGGCGAGCGCCAGATCCAGATCGACTGCGACGTGGTCCAGGCCGACGGCGGCACCCGCACCGCCTCGATCACCGGCGCCTGGGTCGCGCTGCGGCTGGCCACGAAATACCTGCTCGACGAGGGCGTCATCAAGACCGACCCGATCCTGGACCAGGTGGCGGCGGTGTCCTGCGGCGTGTTCAACAACCTGCCGGTGCTCGACCTCGACTACGAGGAGGATTCCTCGGCCGAGGCGGATTCGAACTTCGTGCTGACCGGCGTGGGCGACATCGTCGAGATCCAGGCCACCGGCGAAAAGCGCGGCTTCACCCGCGCCGAGTTCGAGGCCCTCTACGGCCTGGCCGAAAAGGGCATCGGCGAGCTGTTCCTGCTGCAGCGGGCGGCGGTGGGCGGGTAGGCCCCCCTCAATACTCCGCGTCATGGCCCGACTTGTTCGGGCCACCCATGCGTGGTGAGCAGACAAGATGAGGCGCGGCCGATCAGTCGCGCCTCTTCCTGCATTTCCGGTGTTCATAGGTGGCCCGAACAAGTCGGGCCATGACGGATGCCCAATTTGAGGGAAGGCGCTTAAGCCCCGGCGTACGCCTCGTCCTCCTCATCCTCTTCCATGCCCGAGCCGCCGCCGGGTTCGAAGATGACGATGTCGCCGGGCTGGCATTGCAGCTCCCGGCAGAGGGCGTCGAGGGTGGAGAAGCGGATCGCGCGGGCCTTGCCGGTCTTCAGGATCGACAGGTTGGCGATGGTGACGCCGACGCGGTCGGCCAGCTCGGTCAGCGACATGCGCCGCTCCAGCAGGATCCGGTCGAGGGTGACCTTGATGGCCATGACAGGCGCTCCCTGACGCTAGATGGTGAGCTCGGCTTCGCGACGAAGGCGCGCGCCCTCGCGGAAGACCTCGGCCAGCACGAAGACGACCAGCACCGAGAACCAGACGGTGATGTTGAAGCCGTCGATCTCCCAGCTCAGGGCCGGGGCGATGGCCAGCAGCAGCGCATTCAGCGCGTAGCGGGCCAGCTCCATGCCGGCCAGCACGAAGCCGATCAGCCTCAGCCGCGGAATATTCTCCGGCTCGAACGGGTCGCCGGCCGTCAGGGTGGCGAACACCTTGCGCAGGCGGCTGAGGATGGCGATCAGGGCGCCCAGGTAGAGCATGCCGTAGACCGCGAAGGTGGCGCCCAGCGCCGCCAGCTTGCCTGGCGTGACGTCGCCCTCGATCTTCAGGCGGTCGGCGACCTCGCGAAAGAGGTCGGGCACGAAGCTGATGGCCAGCAGACCGGCGATCACGCCCAGGGTCACCAGCGCCAGCATCGCGATGATGGCGAAATAGACGACGTCCAGGACGGTCTTCAGGAAGCTCGATACCGAGCCAGGTCCCAAGGCGCGCATGGCGCAACTCCCCCAATTCCGGAGCTTGTCGCGCCGGTCGTTCCGTCCACCCCGCGCGGACGACAGATACGGGCGGCGGCAGGCCGCTCGCCCGTGGCTGTGATTTCCGGGCACCCCTCCGGGGGGCCGGCTTCACCGGAAGGAACCCTGCGGGATCCCTCGGGAGAAGCCGGCCCTCAGGCGGGCGGCGAGAATGCCCTGACCGGGGCCCTCATGAAAGAGAGCCCGATCAGATCGAGTTGGTCACGAACAGCACCGCCGAAATCGGCAGAGCGACCAGAAGAGCGGCGTTGACCAGGGTCATCGCGATGGTGTCGACCAGGTTGGTCATCTTTTGCGCGGACATGTTGTGTCTCCGTTGTGCAGTGCAACACGAATGAGGACCTTTCCTCACCCGGTGGGCAGCCCCTTGCGGCCCGTCCACGTCATCTATGTACCCAATCATCGATCTTCAATCAAAGGAATTATCGTTTATCGATATTAAACTTGCGTAACATCATTACATCAGCGTAATGCACCGCAGCATAAACGCCTGGCCTTGCGCGGGCGGGCGTTCGGGGCGAGGAAGACGGGGAGAGGATCCCCGCCATGCCGCTGCTGCTCGCCCCCGGAACCACCCTGGTCGCCGCCACCCACAATCCGGGCAAGGCGAAGGAACTGGTCGCCCTGCTGGACGGCCGCTTCACCATCCTGTCGGCGGGCGAGCTGAACATCCCCGAGCCGGACGAAACCGAGAGCACCTTCGTCGGCAATGCGCTGCTCAAGGCCCGCCACGCCGCAGACCTTTCGGGGAAGATCGCCATCGCCGACGACAGCGGCCTGTCGGTCACGGCGCTGGACGGCGCGCCCGGCATCTTCTCCGCCCGCTGGGCCGGGCCGTCGAAGGACTTTTCCGAGGCCATGGCCAAGGTCGAGGAAAGGCTGAGCGAGACCGGCTCGGACGACCGCTCCGCCTGGTTCACCAGCGCCCTGGCCGTCGCCTGGCCGGACGGGCCGTCGGTGGTGGTCGAGGGGATCGTGCGCGGCGACCTGGCCTTCCCGGGCCGCGGGACCCAGGGCTTCGGCTATGACCCGATCTTCGTGCCCACTAGCTACGACCAGACCTTCGGCGAGATGGACCCGGCCGCCAAGGACGCCATCAGCCACCGCGCGGTGGCGTTCGCGAAGCTCAAGGCCGCGCTGTTTTGAGCGCCGACCAGCCGCTGGGCGTCTACGTCCACTGGCCCTACTGCGCGCGGATCTGCCCCTACTGCGACTTCAACGTTGTCCGCGACCGGGGGCAGATCGAGCAGGCGACGCTGGCGGACGCCATCATCGCCGACCTGACGGCCCAGCGCGCGCTGACCGGCGACCGGCGACTGGTGTCGATCTTCCTCGGCGGCGGCACCCCCTCGCTGATGGAGCCGGCCTGGGCGGCGCGGATCATCCAGACGGCGAAGACGCTCTGGGCGCCGGACGGCGAAATCGAGGTGTCGCTGGAGGCCAACCCCACCGACGCCGAGGCCGGGCGCTTCGCCGCCTTCCGCGAGGCGGGCGTCAACCGCCTCTCGCTGGGCCTGCAGTCCTTCGACGACGCGGCGTTGAAGTTCCTCGGCCGCAATCACGACGCGGCGCAGGCGCGGCGGGCGGCGGACGTGGCGGCGGCCACCTTCCCGCGCCTCTCGGTGGATCTGATCTACGCGCTGCCGGGCCAGACGCCGCCAGCCTGGCGCGAGCAGCTGGCGGCGGTCATTGACCTGGGCGCCGAGCACGTCTCGCCCTACCAGCTGACCATCGAGGCGGGCACGGCCTTCGACCGGGCGGTGCGGCGCGGGACCTTCGTCCCGCCGGACGACGAAACCGGTTCGGCCCTCTACGACATGACCCAGACCATGCTCCAGGCCGCCGGGTTCGAGGCCTACGAGGTCTCCAACCACGCCCGGGGCGAGGCGGCGCGGTCGCGGCACAACCTCGTCTACTGGCGCGGCCAGGACTATGTCGGCGCGGGCCCAGGCGCGCATGGCCGGCTGACGCTGGGCGGCGTGCGAACCGCGACGACGGCGGCGTCGGGCGTGGCGGACTACATCCGTGCGGTCGCTGACGCCGGAACCGGGTTCGAGGCCGAGGCGCTCACCCCGGTCGAGGCCGCCGAGGAGCGGATCCTGATGGGCCTGCGCACCTTCGAGGGCGTGGCCTGGGGCGAGCTGGCGGCGCTGGGGCTGGGGCCGGACAGCGGCGTGGTCGGTGATCTGGTCGGCCAGGGGCTGCTGGCCGAGGATCAAGAGCGACTGCGCGCCACGCCGGCCGGGCGGTTCGTGCTGGACGGGGTGACGCGGGCGCTGATCGTCGATTCATAGTCCTCCCCGGAGCGAAGCGAGGGGGAGGTGGCCTCGCGGAGCGAGGTCGGAGGGGGCGGCGCCGGGGAAACAGAAGAGGGCTGCGACGGCGCCAATCATTGACGGCCGCGCAGCCCCCTCCACCACGCTCCGCGCGGACCCCCTCCCCGCCTGCGGCAGGGAGGATCGCCGTTCCTACTTCATCGTCGGGATGACGAAGCTCGAATCCCCGACCTCGCCCTCGGGCCAGCGGGCGGTGATGGTCTTGACCTTGGTCCAGAACTTCACGCCTTCCATGCCGTGCTGGTTGGTGTCGCCGAACGCCGAGCGCTTCCAACCGCCGAAGGTGTGGTAGGCGACCGGCACCGGGATCGGCACGTTGATCCCGACCATGCCGACCTGGACGCGGCTGGCGAACTCGCGGGCGGTGCGGCCGTTGCGGGTGAAGATGGCCACCCCGTTGCCGTACTGGTGCTTGCTGGGAAGTTCGACCGCCTCCTCGAAGCTGTCGGCGCGGACCATCTGCAGCACCGGGCCGAAGATTTCCTCGTGATAGGTCTTCATGCCGGGCTTCACGCCGTCGAAGAAGCTCGGGCCGATGAAGAAGCCCTTCTCGTAGCCCTGCAGCTTGAAGTCGCGGCCGTCGACGACCAGCTCGGCGCCTTCGTCCTTCCCGATCTGGATGTAGTCGGCGATCTTCTGGCGATGGGCGGCGGAGACCACCGGGCCGTACTGGGCGTCGGTATCGTTGGAGAGGCCCACCTTGAGGGTGTCGATCTCGGCGACCATCCGCTCACGCAGTTCGTCGGCCACCGCCTTGCCGACCGGCACCACGACGGGCAGCGCCATACAGCGCTCGCCGGCCGAGCCGAAGGCCGCGCCCGACAGGTCCTTGACCACCTGGTCGAGGTCGGCGTCGGGCATGACGATGCCGTGGTTCTTGGCCCCGCCCATCGCCTGGACCCGCTTGTTGTGCAGCGTGCCCTGCGAATAGACGTAGTGGGCGATGTCGCTGCTGCCGACGAAGCTGACGGCCTTGATGTCCGGATGCTGCAGGATGGCGTCGACGGCGGTCTTGTCGCCGTGCACGACGTTCAGCACGCCCTCCGGCGCGCCGGCCTCCATCATCAGCTCGGCCAGCCGGACGGGGACCGTCGGGTCCTTCTCCGACGGCTTCAGAATGAAGGTATTGCCCACCGCGATGGCCACCCCGAACATCCACATCGGGATCATCGCCGGGAAGTTGAACGGGGTGATTCCGGCCACCACGCCCAGCGGCTGGCGCATGGAATAGACGTCGATGCCGGGGCCCGCGCCCTCGGTGTACTCGCCCTTCAGCACATGGGGGATGCCGCAGGCGAACTCGATCACCTCCAGGCCGCGCTGGATGTCGCCCTTGCTGTCGGCGATGACCTTGCCGTGCTCGGCCGACAGCATCTCGGCCAGGTCCTGCATGTTGGCCTCGACCAGGCGCTTGAACTCGAACATCACCCGCGCCCGGCGCTGGGGATTGGTCGCCGACCAGGCGGGGAAGGCCTTCAGCGCCGCCTGGACCGCGAGGTCCAGCTCGCCGGCCGTCGCCAGCTGCACGCGGGCCTGGATCTCGCCGGTGTTGGGGTTGAACACGTCGCCGAAGCGGCCCGAGGCGCCCTCGAAGGACGAACCGTTCACGAAATGGCGGATGTCCCGCATGGCGATCTCCCGGAGGCGAGTTGAGGCCGGCGTTCTATGCCTTTCGGACTGTTCCGACTAGGCCGCTTTGCGCGCGCGCCGGGCGCTACTAGTCTCGGGTCATGGCCGACGCCGTGACAGTCTCGACGCAGGACGCCGCCGCCTCGCGGGCGGCGCATATCGTCGACGTGCTCATCGAGGAGCGGGCGCCGAAGCTGTCGGCCTCGCCGCTGTGGCCGCTGGTCCGCCCGCCGCTCTACCGCCTGCTCGACTATCGCAAGGCCCGGACCATGGCCGACGCCATCTCGGTGATGGGCGGGCGCCAGGCGCTGGACTTCGTCTCGGACCTGCTGGCCCTGGAGGTCGAGGTCACCGGGCTGGAGCGCCTGCCCGCCGGCGGGCGCTGCATCGTGGTGGCCAATCATCCCACGGGGATCGCCGACGGCATCGCGGTCTATGACGCGCTGAAGGCCGCCCGCCCCGACATCGTCTTCTACGCCAACTCCGACGCTCACCGGGTCTGCCCCCGCTTCGACGAGACCCTGATCCCCGTCGAATGGGTGCCCGCCAAGCGCAGCCGCGACCGCACCCGCCTGACCCTGGCCATGACGAAGGACGCGATGGAGGCCGAACGGACCCTGATGGTCTTCCCGGCCGGCAAGCTGGCCCGGCGCGGACCCGACGGCGTGCTGGTCGATCCGGAGTGGATGCCGACCGCCCTGTCGGTGGCGGCCCGGTACGCCGCGCCGGTCGTCCCGCTGCACGTCGCCGGGCCCTGGGCGGCGATGTTCCACTTCTTCGACCGTTTCTCGCCCGAGTTGCGCGATGTCACCCTGTTCCATGAGCTGCTGAACAAGACCGGCCGCCGCTTCCGGATCGTGGTCGGCGAGCCGGTGACGCCGGACCGTCTGCCGCCGGACGCGGCGGTCGCCAGCGCGGCGCTGAAGGCCTATGTCGAACGGGTGCTGCCCGCTTCACCCGATACGCCCTTCGCATGATCCCGCCCGCGACGCTCGCCCTGGCGGACGATGCCGCCACCGCGCGGCTGGGCGAGGCCGTGGCCCGCGCGCTGCGCACCGGCGAGGCCGTCTGCCTGACCGGGCCTCTCGGCGCCGGCAAGTCGACCCTGGCCCGGGCCTTGGTCCGCGCCCTGACGACGCCGGACGAGGATGTGCCCAGCCCGACCTTCACCCTCGTCCAGTTCTACGAAGGGGCGGCCTTCCCGCTGGCCCACTTCGATCTCTACCGCCTGACCAGCCCGGACGAGGCGTGGGAGATCGGCCTGGACGAAGCGCTGGACGAGGGCGCGGTCATCATCGAATGGCCGCAGCGGCTGGAAGGCGCCCTGCCGCCGGACCGACTCGATATAGAGATCGCCTTCGACGGGGAGGGGCGCCGCGCGCGCCTCTCGGCCCACGGAGCCTGGGAAGGACGCGCGCTTGAGTTCTGATCGTGAGACCCTCAAGGCCGCTTTCCTGGCCCGGCACGGCTACGGCGACGCCCGTCGCCAGCCGCTGAGCGGCGACGCCTCGACCCGCGCCTACGAGCGGCTCCATCCGCCCGCCGGCGGCAGCCTGATCTTCATGGACCAGCCGCCGAAGGCCGAGAGTCCGGCCTGCCCGCCGGACGCCACGCCCGCCGAGCGCGAGGCGCTGGGGCCCAACGCCATCTACCGCCTGGCCGCCGGCCGCGTGGACGCTTTCGCCGCCTGCGCCGGCCACCTGTGCGCCATAGGCCTGTCGGCGCCGCGGGTCCTCGCGTTCGACGCCGAGGCCGGGCTGGCGGTGCTGGAGGACCTCGGCGACGGCCTCTACGCCGCCGAAATCGCCGCCGGGGCCGCCGACGAGGCGCAGCTCTACGACGCCGCCATCGACGCGCTGGTCGCGCTGCACGCCGCCCCGCCACCGGAGACGCTGGAGCACGATGGCGTCGCCTGGCCGCTGCTGACCTACGACGACCTGGCGCTGCGCTACGCCCAGGCGCTGTTCCCGGACTGGCTGCCCAGGCTGCGCCCGGCCTTTTCGCCCGACGCGGCGGCCCTGGCCGAATGGGAGGCGCTGTGGGCGCCGATCCGGGCCCGGGGCGAGGCGCTGGCGCAGGTATTCTGCCACCGCGACTATCACGCCGAGAACCTGCTCTGGCTGCCGTCGCGCGAAGGTCCCGCCCGTGTCGGGCTGATCGATTTCCAGGACGCGGTGAAGGCCCACCGGGTCTGGGACCTCTCCATGCTGCTGCACGACGCCCGGCGCGACGTCTCGCCGGCGCTGGAGGCCCGCGCCCTCGACCGCTACTTCGCCGCCCATCCGGACCTCGACCGCGCGACCGTGATGGCCGACTACCATGCGCTGGGCGCGCTGAACGTGGCCCGCATCATCGGCATCTTCGCCCGGCTGGTGGTCCGTGACGGCAAGCCCCGCTACGAGGCCTTCCTGCCGCGTCTCTGGGGCTATCTCGACAGCTGCCTGGCCGATCCGGCCATGGCCGGTATGAAGGCCTGGTTCGACCGGCATGTGCCGGCGGAGGCGCGGTCGTGAGCGGGCCCAAGGTCGCCATGGTGCTGGCCGCGGGCCTGGGCACCCGCATGCGTCCGCTGACCGACGACCGGCCCAAGGCCCTGGTCGAGGTCGGGGGGCGGGTTCTGATCGACCACATGCTCGACCGCCTGGCCCAGGTCGGCGTCGAGACGGCGGTGGTCAACGTCCACGCCTTCGCCGATCGGCTCGAGGCTCACCTTCGGGCGCGCGACGCCACCGGCGTGATGCCGCGCATCATCATATCCGACGAGCGGGCCGAGCCGCTGGAGACCGGCGGCGGCATCAGGCACGCGCTGCATCTGTTGCCGGACACGCCGTTCTGGGTCGCCAACATCGACTCCGTCTGGATCAACGACGACGACCGGGCGCTCGAGGCCGTGGCCGCCGCCTGGGATCCGGCGCGGATGGATGTCTGCCTTCTGACCGCCTCGACGGCGGAGTCGATGGGATTCCACGCCACCGGCGACCTGTTCCTGTCGCCGGCCGGCGAGGTGCGCTTCAAGGACGCCGGCGAGCAGGCCCCGCTGGTCTATGTCGGCGTCCACATCTGCAAGCCGTCGGTGGTCGCCGACGGCCCGGACGGCCCGTTCGGGCTGCTGCCGATCTGGAAGCGGCTCACGCAGGCTGGCCGGGTCCACGGCGTGGCGCCTAAAGGTTTGTGGATGCACGTCGGAGACCCCGGGGCCCGCGACGCCGCCGAGACAAGGCTGGCCGCCGGATGACCGGCCCCTTCGAGCGTCCGGCCCCCCGCTGGTTCTCGATCCCGGCCCACCGGTCCTTCCTCGACGATCTCGCGACCGGACTGGTCGCCGCCCTGCCCGACCCCGAGGCCCTGGCCGAGGCCGTTGTGCTGGTCCCCACCCGGCGCGGGGCGAGGGTGCTGGCCGAGGCCTTCGTCGGCGCGGTCGGCGGTCGGGCGACCCTGCTGCCGCAGATCCGCGCCATCGGCGACCTCGACGAGGGCGAACCGCCGTTCGAACCCGGAGACCTGTCGCTGGATATCCCGCCCGCCGTCGACCCGCGCACGCGACGTTTCGAGCTGGCGCGGCTGGTGGCGCGCGACGGCAAGATCGGCCGCCGCCTCGACGCCGCCGGGGCGCTGGAGATGGCCGACGCCCTGGCCCGCTTTCTCGACGATCTGCAGATCGAGGAGGTCAGGCGACCGCTCGATCGGCTCGACAGCCTGGTCGAGCTGGAGATGGCCGCCCACTGGCAACGGTCGACCGGCCTGCTGCGGATCGCGCTGGAGGCCTGGCCGACCTGGCTGGCGGAGCGCGGCCTGATCGATGTCGCCGAACGCCGGGTGCGGCTGCTGGACGCCCTGACCGACCAGTGGACCCGCCATCCGCCGGCCCACCCGCTGGTCGCCGCCGGCTCGACCGGCACGGCGCCGGCCACCGCCCGCCTGCTGGTCGCCGTCGCCGAGGCCCCGCGCGGCGCCGTGGTGCTCCCGGGGCTCGACGAGGGTCTGGCCGACGACGCCTGGCTCAAGGTCGAGGACCAGCACCCGCAGGCCGCCATGAAGCGCCTGCTCGAGGTCCATGCCGGGGTCGGTCGTGGCGGGGTGACGCCCTGGCTGCCCGACGCCGACAGTCGCGGCCGCTGGCGCCGGCGGGTGATCAACGAGGCGCTCCGTCCGGCCGAGGCCACCGCCGACTGGCGCGATGTGCTCGACAGCCTGCGCGACCAAGGGGCGGCCGACGGCGTCGATCCCCTCGCCGAGGGGCTGTCAGGACTGTCGGTGATCGCCACGCGGCACGAGGAGGAGGCCGCCGACGTCTGCGCCCTGCTGCTGCGCGAGACGCTGGAGGACCCCGAGCGGACCTGCGCCCTGGTCACGCCCGATCTGGCCCTGGCCCGACGGGTCAGCGCCCGCCTGGCGCGGTTCGGGGTCATCGCCGACTCCTCGGCCGGGACGCCGCTGGCCGGCTTTCCGATCGCGGTGCTGGCGCGGCTGGTCGCCGACCAGGTCGTGGATCCCCTGTCGCCGGTTCTGATGCTGGCGATCCTGAAGCATCCGCTGACGGTGCTGGACCGGATGCCGGAAGACCTGGCGCAGACGTCGGCGCGGCTGGAACGGGCCGGCCTGCGCGGCGCGAGACCCGGCGATCGCGACGGCCTCATGGCCCGGCTGGACGACCCCGAGGTCGTGGCCCTGGCCGACGACCTGCTCGGCGCGCTGGACATCCTCGCCCTGGCCTTTGCCGACGGCGAGGCCGCCGTCGACGAGGCGGCGCGGGGGCTGACCCTGGCGCTGGAGGCGCTGGGCGGACCGGGCGTCTGGAACGGCGCCGACGGCGAATGCGCCGCCACCCTGCTGGCCGGGCTGATCGAGGACGGCGCCGCCTTGCCGCCGGTCTCGCCGCGCAACTTCGTCGACCTGCTGGCCATGCTGCTGGACGGCGAGACCCTGCGGTCGGGCGGGGTGCATCCGCGCCTGCGCATCCTGGGCGCCCTGGAGGCGCGGCTGCTGCGGGCCGACCGGCTGGTGCTGGCGGGGCTCGAGGACGGCGTCTGGCCGCGCGGCGCGCCGATCGATCCCTTCCTGTCCCGGCCCATGCGCGAGCGGCTGGGCCTGCCCTCGCCCGAGCGGCGGCTGGGCCTGACCGCCCACGATTTCGCCCAGGCCGCCTGCGCGCCGGAGGTGACCCTGGTGCACAGCCAGCGCCGGGAGGGCTCGCCCGCCGTGGAATCCCGCTGGCTCTGGCGCCTGCGGACCCTGGCGCGCGGCGCGGGCGTCAAGCTGCCCGGCCGGCCGGAACTGCTGGACTGGGCCCGCGCCCTGGACGCGCCCGGCGCCTACGCGCCCTATCCCCGGCCCAATCCCAGGCCGCCGGTCGAGGATCGCCCGGACCGCTTCGCGGTCACCCGCATCGAGGCCCTGACCCGCGACCCCTACGGCGTCTGGGCCCGCGACATCCTGCGGCTGTACCGCCTCGACCGGCCCGACGAGCCGGTGGAGTCCAAGGCCCGGGGCACCGCCATCCACACCGCCTTCGAGCGGTTCGCCGAGGCCTGGGCGGACGGCGAACCGGCCGACTCCCCCGCGGTCTTCGAGCGGCTCTACCTCGATGCCCTGGTCGCCCAGGGCCTGCCCAGGTCCGCCCTGGCGCGTGAGCGGGCTCTGGCCCGCGAGACGGCACAGTGGGCGACGCAGCTGGAGCGCAGCCGCCGCGCCGACGGCCGGGCGATCCATGTCGAGCGCGAGGGCCGCCTGCCGCTGCCGGTCGAGGGCCGGACCATCACCCTGACCGCCAAGGCCGACCGCATCGAGATCACACCCGAGGGCCAGGGCCATGTGCTGGACTTCAAGACCGGCGGGGCCCCTTCCGCCAAGCAGATCAGCACCGGCTTCTCGCCGCAGCTGACGCTGACCATGGCCATCCTGACCGCCGGCGGCTTCGAGGGCCTGCTGCCCGAGGCGGGGGATCTCACCTATCTGAAGGTCACCGGCCGCATGCCGCCGGGCGAGGTGATCATCCGCGGGAAAGCCGGCGACGAGAGCGCCACCGCCGCGGCCGAGGCCTATGAGGGCGTGCTGAAGCTGCTGGCCCTCTATCAGGACCCGGCCCGGGGCTACCTGTCGCGCACCGCCCCGCAGTTCGTGAAGACCTGGGCCGGCGATCACGACCACCTGGCGCGGGTGTTCGAATGGTCCACCGGCGGCGAAGGGGAGGCCGGCGAATGAGCCTGCACGATCCCCACCAGCGCCGGGCCGCCGATCCGGCGGTCAACGCCTTCGTCACCGCCAATGCCGGCTCGGGCAAGACCAAGACCCTGATCGACCGCGTGGCCCGGCTGCTGCTCGGCGACGTCAGGCCCGCGGCCATCCTCTGCGTGACCTACACCAAGGCCGCCGCCGCCGAGATGCAGCGCCGGCTGTTCGACGTGCTCGGCGGCTGGTCGGTCATGGAGGATGCTGAGCTGACCCGGGAACTGGCGCGGCTGGAGGGCGAGGACGCCCCCCGCGACGCGCTTGGCCTGTCCCGCGCCCGCACCCTGTTCGCCAAGGCGCTGGAGACGCCGGGCGGGCTGAAGATCCAGACCATCCACGCCTTCTGCGAGAAGCTGCTGCGCCGGTTCCCGCTGGAAGCCGGCGTGTCGCCGACCTTCAAGGTCATGGACGACCAGGCCTCGGCCCTGATCGCGGCCGAGGCGCGGGCCGACGTGGCGCGCTACGCCCTCGACATCGAGGGGCCGCTGGCCGACGCCTATGCGCGGCTGGCCATCGCCCTCGACTTCGAGACCTTCAACAAGCTGTTCTCCGACTTCGAGCACCGGCGCGACGCCATCGCCGCCTACGTTGAGCGCTGCGGCGGCTACGAGGGCATGCAGGGGCACGTCTGGGAGATCTGCGGCTTCGGGGCGCCGACCAGCCCGGAAGCGATCGCCGAGGCCGCCTTCGCCGCCCTCAACCGCCGACTCTACGAGGAAGCTGCACAGGTCCTGGAGGCCGGCGGCATTACAGACGGCAAGTGCGCCAGGAGTCTCCGGTCCGTCGAATCCATCGGCGACGCCCTGCTCGCCCTTTTCACCGAGAAGGGAGAAGGCACGCCGGTCAAACACTTCGCCACGACCAAGACGCTGAAATCCCGCGAGGACATCCGCATGGCCCTGCTGACCGAGCAGGACCGGCTAGAGAAGGTCCGTGCCGACCTGCGGTCGGCCAGGGTCGCCGAGGCCACCGTCCAGGTGCTCGCCATGGCCAGCGCCTACGCCGAGGCGTACCGCCAGGCCAAGGACCAGCGCGGGTCGCTCGATTTCGCCGATCTGGTCAGCCGCACCCGCCAGCTTGTGGCCGAGCGGCCGGACGCGGCCTGGGTGCTCTACAAGCTGGACGGCGGCATCGACCACATCCTCGTCGACGAGGCCCAGGACACCGCGCCCGAGCAATGGGACATCGTCCGGCGGCTGACCGGCGAGTTCTGGGCCGGCGCCGGCCTTCGCCAGCAGGGTGCGGCCGATCGCACCCTGTTCGTGGTCGGCGACGAGAAACAGTCGATCTACAGCTTCCAGGGCGCCGATCCGGATCGGCTCATCACCGAGACCCAGCGCTACATCAGCGACATCGCCGCCGCCGGGCAACCCGCCTACGGCGTGCCGCTGCTGGTCTCCTACCGGTCGACGCCGCAGATCCTGACCTTCGTCGACACCCTGTTCATCGCGCCGGACACTCGCAAGGGCGTGCCGCCGCCGCGCGACCAGGATGTCGTCAAGCACGAGCCCTTCCGCGCCGACCACGCCGGCTGCGTCGACCTCTGGCCGCTCGACCGCGACGAGCGGGGCGAGGACCGTGAGGCCTGGGACGCGCCGCTGGACGAGGAGGCGGAGACCTCGGCCAATCGCCGGCTGGCCCGGCGAATCGCCGCCGAGGTCAAGGCGCTGGTCGAACGCGGGGACGCGGTCTTCGACAAGGAGACCCGCAGTTGGCGCCCCGCCGGCTACGGCGACGTGCTGGTGCTGGTCCGCCGCCGCAAGGTGCTGTTCGAGGAGATCATCCGCGAGCTCAAGCGGAGCGGCGTGCCGGTGGCCGGCGCCGACCGGCTGACCCTGTCGGCCCACATCGCCTTCGACGACCTGATGGCCCTGGCGCGGTTCATCCAGTTCCCCGACGACGACCTGACCCTGGCCGGCCTGCTGAAAAGCCCGTTCTGCGGCCTGGTCGACGACGACATCTACGCCCTCGCCCGGGGACGCAAACCCGACAGCCTGTGGACCGTGCTGCGACGCCGGGCGGGGGAGCATCCGGCCTGGACCGCGGCGCTGGCCTTCCTCGACACGGCCCGGGACCTGGCCAGGACCCGCTCGCCGCTCGACCTGTTCACCCGGGTGCTCGGCCTGAACGGGCCGGACGGGCGCTCGATGCGCGCCCGCATGCTGACCCGGCTGGGGTCGGAGGCGGGCGACGTGCTGGACGAGTTCCTGGCCCGCACCCTGTCGGCCGAGGCGCAGGGCGTTCGTGACCTGGAGTCCCTCGCCCACGCCTTCGCCGGTCTCGACATCGCCGTGAAGCGCGAGATGGAGGGCGCCGGGGATGAGGTGCGGGTGATGACCGCCCACGGCTCCAAGGGCCTGGAGGCGCCGATCGTCTTCCTGCCGGAGACCACGGTGACCCGGACCGCGCGCGGCACACCGCTGCTGGAGACACAGGACGGCGGGTTCCTGTGGAGCGCGCGCAAGGATGACGACTGCGAGGCCAGCGCCCTGGCCCGCCAGTTCCGCGCCGACCGCGAGGAGGAGGAGGCCTGGCGCCTGCTCTATGTCGGCCTGACCCGGGCCCGCGACCGGCTGGTGCTCTGCGGCCGGGTCGGCTCGACCACGTCGGACGACAAGGTCGGCGGCTGGTACGCGGCCATGCGCCAGGCCTTCGCCCATCCGGCGGTGGCCGACAATGTTCGGGACGTCGAGGTGGACGGCTACGGCTTCCGGCGGTTCGGCCCCGATCCCGACCGCCTGCCGCCCCGGGCCGCCACCGGTCGCCTCGCCTCGGCCCTGCCCGACTGGGCGCGGGGCGCCGCGCCGGTCGAGCCGCCGGCCCGTCGCTACGCCTCGCCCTCGCAGCTGGCCGACCAGACTTTCGGGCCATCGCCCTCGCCGCTGGCCCGGGTCGAGGGCCTGGGACGCTACCGCCGGGGCGAACTGATCCACCGGCTGCTGCAGCTGTTGCCCGACGTGCCCCCCGCCGACCGCCGGGACGCCGCCACGAAGCTTCTGGACCGCGAGCGCGACCTGACCGCGCCGCAGCGCCGCGAGATGCTGGCCGCCGCCTTCGGCGTGCTGGACGATCCCCGCTTCGCCGACGTCTTTGGCCCCGGCTCGCGGGCCGAGGCGGCCATCGGCGGGACCTCCGCCCGCCTGCCGCCCGCCCTCGCTGTCTCGGGGCGGGTCGACCGCCTTCTGGTTACGCCCGACCGGGTGCTGGTCGTCGACTACAAGACCAATCGCCCGGCCCCCGCTGATATCGCCGACGCCGATCCGGCCTACCTGATCCAGATGTCGGTCTATGTCGCCGTGCTGGAGGAGGTGTTCCCCGGCCGGCGCGTGGAGGCGGCCCTGGTCTGGACCGATGGACCGCGCCTGATGCCGGTTCCAGAAAACATCGTGACCCGCACCCTCGCCGCTCTTCCCGGCGCCCATTGATGGGGAGGGGCCGGGAGCCTACATCGTGGATTGAAGCCGAGGGGCCGCTTTAGTCCCCCGACCAGGGAGACATAGTCATGAGCACCGTTGCTGTGACCGACGAGACTTTCGAACGTGATGTCCTGCAGGCTGAAAAGCCCGTGCTCGTGGACTTCTGGGCCGAGTGGTGCGGCCCCTGCAAGCAGATCGCCCCGGCCCTGGAGCAGATCGCCGAGGAACTTGCTGACCACGTCACCATCGCCAAGGTGAACATCGAGGACAGCCCGACCACGCCCTCGCGCTACGGCGTGCGCGGCATTCCGACCATGATGCTGTTCCGCGGCGGCCAGATGGCCTCGATGAAGGTCGGCGCCATGCCCAAGCAGAAGATCCTGGAATGGCTCTCCGAATCCGGCGTCCAGGCGGCGTAAGACCGCCTGATCCGGATACCCGGTCTCTCATGGAACGGCCGTCGGGGCGACCCGGCGGCCGTTCTGCGTTCGTGCGTGCTTCGACACGCGCTCTTCGAGCGCTGCTCAGCATGACTTTGGAGGGAAGCCTTCTTGCTATGTCATCCTGAGCAGGCCCGAAGGGCCGTGTCGAAGGACGCAATGACCTCACCGCGGCCAGGTCGCCTCGTCCAGCGCCAGCACCTCGCCGGCCAGGTAGAGCGAGCCGCAGATCACGATGTGCGGCGGCGGCCCCTCGGCGGCCAGGGCGGCGGCGAGCCCGGCGGTGACGTCCGCATGGGCCTGGGCGTTCAGGTCAAAGCCCCGCGCCGCCGCGACCAGCCGATCCGTCGGGCTGGCGGCGTCCGCTTCGAAGCCGACGACATGCACCGACGGGGCCAGGCCCGCGAAGGCGCTGAAAAAGCCCTCGGCGTCCTTGTTGGCCAGCAGGCCGCAGACCAGCGCCACGGGCCGGCCGTCGCGGGCGGCCATGTCGCCGAGCAGCCGGGCCAGCGCCCGGGCCGCATGCGGGTTATGGCCGCCGTCCAGCCACAGGTCGGCGCCGCGCGCCCTGGCCATCGCCGCCAGCGGCCCGGCCGTCAGCCGCTGCATCCGGGCCGGCCAGACGGCGGAGGCGACGCCCCGGCCGATGGCGTCCTCGTCGATCCGCGCCTCGCGCAGCTGCAGCGCGGCGACGGCCGCCAGCGTGGCGTTGTCGACCTGGTGGACGCCCGGCAGGGCCGGGGCGGGCAGGTCCAGCAGCCGGTCCTCCAGCTGCACGCACAGCCGGCCGCGCTCCAGCCAGCCGTCGAAGTCGACGCCCAGCGCCAGCGGCGGCGCGCCCAGAGCCCTGGCGCGGGCCTCGATCACCGCGAAGGCTTCCGGCGACTGGCGGCCTACGACGACCGGGACGCCCGGCTTGATGATCCCCGCCTTCTCGCCGGCGATGCTCGCGAGGTCATTGCCGAGGAACTCGTGGTGGTCGTGGTCGACCGGCGCGATGACGCTGACGGCCGGTCGCTCGATGACGTTGGTGGCGTCCAGCGACCCACCCAGGCCGACCTCCAGCAGGCAGAGGTCAGCGTCGACCTCGCTGAAGGCCTGCAGCGCCGCGGCCGTGGTGATCTCGAAGAAGGTGATCGGCTCGCCGGCGTTGGCCGCCTCGACATGCTCCAGCACGGCGGCCAGGTGCGCGTCGGTGATCAGGGTCCCGGCCAGCCGGATGCGCTCGGAAAAGCGGACCAGATGCGGCGAGGTGAAGACATGGACCCTCAGGCCCGCCGCCTCGCCGATGGCGCGTAGAACGGCGACGGTCGAGCCCTTGCCGTTGGTCCCGGCCACATGGACCACCGGCGGCAACCGCCGCTGCGGATCGCCCAGCGCCGCGCACAGCCGCCGCATGCGGCCCAGCGACAGGTCGATCAGCTTGGGGTGCAGGGCGCGCAAACGCTCAAGGGCGGCGTCATGGGCTCGGAGGTGGTCGCTCATGTGCGTCCTTCGACACGCGCTCTGCGAGCGCTGCTCAGGATGACGTAATCTGAAGCGCTACGAACCCCGTCATGGTGAGCAGCGCGAAGCGCGTGTCGAACCACGCAGCGACTAAGCCGCCTTCAACCCATCGCGGCCCATCATCAGGGTCTTGAGGATCGAGCCCAGCACCATCGGCAGTTCATGGCGCGGCGTCACGCGGTCGACCATGCCCTTTTCGACCAGGAACTCGGCGCGCTGGAAGCCCGGCGGCAGGGTCTCGCGGATGGTCTGCTCGATGACGCGCTGGCCGGCGAAGCCGATCAGGGCGCCCGGCTCGGCCAGGTGGATGTCGCCCAGCATGGCGTAGCTGGCGGTCACCCCGCCGGTCGTCGGGTCGGTCAGCACCACGATGTAGGGCAGGCGGGCCGCCTTCAGCTCCTGGATCGCCAGGGTGCTGCGGGCCATCTGCATCAGGGACAGGGTCCCCTCCTGCATCCGCGCGCCGCCAGCGGCGGTGAAGGCGACGAACGGGGACTGACGGTCGATGGCTGCACGGGCCCCGGCGATGAAGGCTTCACCGGCCGCCATGCCCAGCGAGCCGCCCATGAAGGCAAAGTCCTGGACCATGACCACGGCGGGCGTGCCGCCGATGGCGCCGGCGGCCAGGGCCACCGCGTCCTGCTCGCCGGTCGCCTTGCGGGCGGCGGCCAGGCGGTCCTTGTAGGGCTTGCCGTCACTGAACTTCAGTGGGTCCTCGACCACCGAGGGGGTCGGCAGGCTCTCGAAGGCGCCGTCATCGAAGGTGTAGCGGAAGCGCAGCTCCGGCCCGATCCGCATGTGGCGTCCGGCGGGGGTCACCCACCAGGCGGCCTCCAGGTCGGGACGATAGATCATCTCCCCGGTATCGGGGCACTTTACCCAGAGATTCTCGGGCGTCTCGCGCTTGACGAAGGCCCCGCGCACGCCGGGGGCGATGCGCGACAGCCAGCCCTGGCGTTCGCGCGCGCCGCCCCGCGTGGGTTTGTCGTTCCTTGGGTCAGCCATGGCCATCGCTTCAAGCGTCCCTGACTCGCGCCGAGCGCACAGCCTTAGCCAGAGCGGACGCCTTGGAAAGCACTCTTTCAGTCACGTTTTCGTTCGATCCCGCCGCCAGGGCGCCCGCGATTTCATCGACGAGGGCCGATCCGACCACCGCCGCGTCGGCCACGCGCGCCACTTCCGCCGCCCGTTCCGGGGTCCGGATGCCAAATCCCACGGCGACCGGCAGGCCCGAGGCCGCGCGCAGTCGTTGCACAGGCTGCGCCACCGCGTCGGCGTCGGCCTCCTTCACGCCGGTCACCCCGGCCACGGAGACGTAGTAGACGAAGCCCGAGGTGCGCCGCATGACGGCCGGCAGACGCTTGTCATCGGTCGTGGGGGTGGCCAGCCGGATCAGCGCCACGCCATTGGCGTCGAGCGCGTCGGCCAGAGGATCGGATTCCTCCGGCGGACAGTCGACGACGATCAGGCCGTCGACCCCGGCCGCCGCCGCGTCGGCGGCGAACCGCTCGAAACCTCGGTTCAGCACCGGGTTCAGGTAGCCCATCAGGATGATCGGGGTGTCCTGGTCGTTCGCGCGGAAGGCGGTGACCATATCCAGCGTGCCCTGCAGGGTCATGCCGGCCTTCAGCGCCCGCTGGGAGCCGAGCTGGATCGACGGCCCCTCGGCCATCGGGTCGGAAAAGGGAAAGCCCACCTCGATCAGGTCGGCGCCGGCGCCCGGCAGGCCGTCGAGAATGGCCTGCGAGATCTCCAGGCCCGGATCCCCGGCCACCATGTAGGCGACAAAAGCGGCGCGACCCTCGGCGGAGAGGGCCGCGAAACGCCGGTCGATACGATCTTTGGTCAAAGCTTGCGTCCAAGCGCTTCGGCGACGGTGAAGATGTCCTTGTCGCCCCGTCCGCACATGTTCATCACGATGATCCCGTCCTTGCCCAGCTCGCGGGCCAGGTCGCCGACCCGGGCCAAGGCGTGGGCCGGTTCGAGCGCGGGGATGATGCCTTCCAGTTCGGCGCAGAGCTTGAAGGCGGCCAGCGCCTCGTCGTCGGTCGCCGACAGGTACTGGGCCCGGCCCGCCTCGTGCAGGAAGCTGTGCTCCGGCCCGATGCCCGGGTAGTCCAGGCCGGCCGAGATCGAATGGGCGTCGATGATCTGGCCGTCGTCGTCCTGCAACAGGTAGGTCTTGTTGCCGTGCAGGACGCCGGGCCGCCCGCCGGTCAGCGAGGCGGCGTGCAGGCCGGTCTCGATACCGCGGCCTGCCGCCTCGACCCCGACCATGCGCACGCTCTCGTCGGCCAGGAAGGGGTGGAACAGGCCGATGGCGTTGCTGCCGCCGCCGATGCAGGCGACCAGGGCGTCGGGCAGCCGGCCCTCGGCCTCGAGGATCTGGGCCCGGGCCTCGATCCCGATGATGCTCTGGAAATCACGGACCATGGCCGGGTAGGGGTGCGGGCCGGCGGCCGTGCCGATCAGATAGTAGGTGTCGGCGACATTGGTCACCCAGTCGCGCATCGCCTCATTCATGGCGTCCTTGAGCGTGCCGGTCCCGGAGGTGACGGGCCGCACCTCGGCCCCCAGCAGGTTCATGCGGAAGACGTTGGGCTTCTGCCGCTCGACATCCAGGGCGCCCATGTAGACGACACAGGGCAGGCCGAAGCGGGCGCAGACGGTGGCGGTGGCCACGCCGTGCTGGCCGGCCCCGGTCTCGGCGATGATGCGGGTCTTGCCCATGCGGCGGGCCAGCATGATCTGGCCGAGGGCGTTGTTGATCTTGTGCGAGCCGGTGTGGTTCAGCTCGTCGCGCTTGAACCAGATGCGCGCCCCGCCGAAATGCTCGGTCAGGCGCTCGGCGAAATACAGGGGGCTCGGCCGGCCGGTGTAGTCCTTGTGGAAGGCGGTCAGCTCGGCCTGGTAGGCGGGATCGGCCTTGGCCGTGGCGTAGGCCTGCCCCAGCTCCAGCACCAGCGGCATCAGCGTCTCGGGAACATAACGTCCCCCGAAATCGCCGAACCGGCCGCGTTCGTCCGGAAGGGCGGACCAGTCGTTGGGTTTGGCTGGGGCGTTCATGGATCCAGAAGCTTCAGGCGCGGCGAACCGCTTCAAGAAAGGCCGAAATCAGGAGCGGGTCCTTTATCCCCGGCCCGCGCTCCACGCCAGAGGAAACGTCCACCAGCGGCGCGCCAGACTGTTGCAGGGCTTCGGCTACGTTCCAGGGGTCCAGGCCTCCCGCCAGGAGGTAGGGCCGCGCGAAGCGACGTCCAGCCAGCATCGTCCAGTCGAACGTCGCGCCGACGCCGCCGGGCCGGTCCGACCCCTCCGGCGGCCTGGCCTCGAACATCAGGTGGTCGACGACGCTCTCGAAGGCGCGGGCGGCGTCAAGGTCAGACGGGGTCGAGACGTGCAGGACCTTGATGATCCCGGCGCCGGTGCGCTGGCCGATTTCCCGCGCGCGGGATGGCGTCTCCCTTCCGTGCAGCTGGATGAACTCCGGGCGCAACGTGGCCATCAGCTGGTCCAGCAGCGCGTCGTCGGGGTCGACCGTCACGGCGACGGCCGGCACGTTCGCCGCCCGGGCCGGCGGGACCAGCCGCGCGGCGGCGTCCGGCGCGATGTTGCGCGGGCTCTTCTCGAAGAACAGGAAGCCGATGAAGGCCGCCTTGCCGTCGACGGCGGCCTTGACCGACTCCGGCGTCGACAGGCCGCAGATCTTGGCCCCGGCCGTCACGTGGACTTGCGCGGCGGCGTCTTCTTCGCCGCGACGGGCGTGAGCTTCGGCTCGGGCGCGGCGGCCGCCGAGGCCTGCGCCTTCAACAGGTCGCGGATCTCGATCAGCAGGGCTTCCGAGGGGGTGGGCGCGGGCTCTGCCGGCGCAGGATCGGCGGCCTGCTGGCGGCGCAGGCTGTTGATCGCCTTGACCATCAGGAACACGACGACGGCGACGATCAGGAACTGGATGCCGGCGTTGAGCAGCAGGCCGTAGCTGCTGACCACCGTCTCCACCGCCTCGGTGGTCGGATCGTCCCGCCGCCAGACCAACTCCAGCTTTGAGAAATCGACGCCGCCCATCAGCAGGCCGATCGGCGGCATGACGACGTTGTCGACGAGACTCTTCACGATGGCCCCGAAGGCGCCGCCGATGATCACGCCGACGGCGAGATCGACGACATTGCCGCGGGCGATGAATTCACGGAATTCCTTGGCGACGCTCATGGCGGGCTCCTGCTTGTGATGCGCGGACCAACCGTCTGCACCCGACCGGGAGGTCAAGCTCAGTCGGCGTTGAGGCGCTCGCGCAGTTCCTTGCCGCTCTTGAAGAACGGCACATGCTTGCCCTTCACCGAGACCGGCTCGCCGGTGCGCGGATTGCGGCCGGCGCGGGCCGGGCGGGAGCGGACGGAAAAGGCGCCAAAGCCCCGGAGCTCGACACGGCCGCCGCCCTCGAGGGCCTGCGTCATGCGGTCGAGGATCACGCCGACCACGCGCTCGATGTCGCGTTGGGTCAGGTGCGGGTTCTCGTGGGCGAGCCTGGCGATGAGCTCGGACTTGATCATGGGGCCCCCCGGGCGTCGGCGGCCCGACCTTTGCCCAATCATTCCTGAGTCTTCAAGAGGTTGTCGGCGCCGAACTGGTCAACCATCGTTAACGCCCAGGCCGCGGGCGCCGCCGATCCCATGCGAAAACGGCGGCCGGGGGTGTCCCCGGCCGCCGCATCCACCTTCAGCCGTGAGGCGTGAAGCTAGTCCTTCGAGGCCCGCTCGCGCAGGGCCGCGCCGAGGATGTCGCCCAGCGAGGCGCCCGAGTCCGAGGACCCGAACTGTTCGATGGCTTCCTTCTCTTCGGCCATTTCCAGCGACTTGACCGAGACGGACACCCGACGGGCGGCCTTGTCGATGTTCGTGATCTGCGCGTCCATGCGATCGCCGACGGCGAAACGCTCGGGGCGCTGTTCGTTGCGATCACGCGACAGGTCCGACTTGCGGATGAAGGCCGTCATCGGGGCTTCGTCTTCACCGAACTTCACTTCGATGCCGCCGGTGGTGATTTCCGTGACGGTCACAGTGACGATCTGGCCCTTGCGGAAGGTGTCGCCGGTCATCGGATCGCCGGCCAGTTGCTTGACGCCCAGGCTGATGCGTTCCTTCTCGACGTCGACGTCCAGGACCTTGGCCTTGACGATGTCGCCCTTCTTGAACTTGGCCATGGCTTCTTCGCCCGGGACGTTCCAGTCCAGGTCGGAGAGGTGGACCATGCCGTCGATGTCGCCGTCGAGGCCGACAAACAGGCCGAACTCGGTGGCGTTCTTGACTTCGCCCTCGACGGTCGAGCCGATCGGGTGCGTGGACAGGAAGGCTTCCCAGGGGTTGGCCGCGGCCTGCTTCAGGCCGAGCGAAACGCGGCGCTTGGAGCTGTCGACGTCCAGGACGATGACGTCCACTTCCTGCGAGGTGGAGACGATCTTGCCCGGGTGGACGTTCTTCTTGGTCCAGGACATTTCCGAGACGTGCACCAGGCCTTCAACGCCGGCTTCCAGCTCAACAAACGCGCCGTAGTCGGTGATGTTGGTGATGCGGCCGGTGTACTTGGCGCCGACCGGGTACTTGGCTTCGACGCCGTCCCAGGGATCGGACTGCAGCTGCTTCATGCCGAGGCTGATGCGCTGGGTGTCCGGGTTGATCTTGATGATCTGCACCTTCACCGTGTCGCCGACGGCGAGCACTTGCGAGGGATGCGAGACGCGCTTCCAGCTCATGTCGGTGACGTGCAGCAGGCCGTCGATGCCGCCCAGGTCCACGAACGCGCCGTAGTCGGTGATGTTCTTGACCACGCCTTCGCGGACTTCGCCCTCGAGCAGCTGGCTGACCAGCTCGGTGCGCTGTTCGGCGCGGGCTTCTTCCAGGATGGCGCGACGCGACACGACGATGTTGCCGCGCGGACGGTCCATCTTGAGGATGGCGAAGGGCTGTTCCTTGCCCATCAGCGGACCGACGTCGCGGACCGGACGGATATCGACCTGCGAGCCCGGCAGGAAGGCGCTGGCGCCGCCGAGGTCGACGGTGAAGCCGCCCTTCACGCGGCCGACGATCGAACCCATGACCGGCTGGCCATCGGCGAACACGACTTCCAGGCGGGTCCAGGCTTCTTCGCGCTTGGCCTTTTCACGGCTCAGGACCGCTTCGCCCAGGGCGTTCTCGAGGCGCTCGAGGAAGACTTCGACCGTGTCGCCGATCTTCAGCGTGGGCTTGCCGTTCTCGTCGACGCCGAATTCCTTGATCAGGATGCGGCCTTCGGTCTTCAGACCGACGTCGACAATGGCGAAGTCCTTTTCGATCCCGACGACGAGACCCTTGATGACGGTGCCTTCGGCGAAATCGCCGCCGGCGCCGCCCATGGAGTCATTGAGAAGGGCTTCGAAGTCGTCGCGGGTGGGGTTGAGGCTGAGATCGTCGGCCATAGGTGTTCAGGTCATTTCTGCTTGCGGAACGCGCCATGGGCGGGATTGCCACGGAGTCCGGGCGTTCCTGGGTTTTCTGGAGATTTTGCGCCCGCGGCCATCGAGGTCCGGCGCGTTGGATTAGCCCTTGGCGGTTTCCCACCGGCTGCGCGCCGTCTCGACGATGCGGCGGGCCGCATCGAAGGCCGCGTCTATAGTCATTTCGGTGGTGTCGAGCAAGACCGCGTCCGCCGCCATGGTCATCGGCGAGTCGGCGCGGGCGCTGTCGCGTTCGTCCCGCACCCGGATGTCGGCGAGGATCTCCTCGAAGGTGACCGCCTCGCCCTGGCCGGTCAGCTGCTTCCAGCGGCGCTGCGCGCGCACCTCCGGCGTGGCGGTGACATAGAGCTTGGCCGGGGCGTGGGGGGCGATGACCGTGCCGATGTCGCGGCCGTCGATGACCGCGCCCGGCTCGCGGGCCGCGAAGGCCTGCTGGAACTCGCGCAGCGCCTGCCGAACCGGGGTGTAGACCGCCACCCGGCTGGCGGCTTCGCCGGCGGCGCGGGTGCGAACCTCCGGCCGCTCCAGTTCGGCCGGGTCGAGGGTCAGGGCCGCCGCCAGCGCCGCATCCGCGTCGCCCAGATCCTGGCCGCGCTCCAGCACCTTCACCCCGACGGCGCGGTAGAGCAGCCCGGAGTCGAGCACCGGGAAGCCGTAGAGGGCCCCCAGCTTCACGGCGATGGTGCCCTTGCCCGAGGCTGCCGGGCCGTCGACGGCGATGACGAACCCCAAGCCTCAGCCCTCCGCGATATCGCCGCCCAGCCCGCGCATCAGGCCGGCGAAGGTCGGGAAGCTGGTGGCGATCATGCCCGGCTCGTCGACGCGCACCGGCTCGCGGGCGGCCAGACCCAGGATCAGGTGGCTCATGGCGATGCGGTGGTCGCCGTGGGTCTCGACCAGCGCGCCGCCGCGCGGCGCCTGACCGGTCCCGTGGACGATGAAGCCTTCCGGCTCCTCCTCCACGTCGACGCCGCAGGCTTCCAGGCCGGCGGCCATCAGCGCGATGCGGTCGCTTTCCTTGACCCGCATCTCCCCGACGCCGCGCATCACGGTATCGCCGGTGGCGAAGGCGGCGGCGACGGCCAGGATCGGATACTCGTCGATCATGCTGGGCGCGCGACCCGGCGGCACGACCACGCCGTTCAGCGCCGAGTGCCGGGCGGTGATGTCGCCGACCTCCTCGCCGCTGGCGTCCCGGCGGTTCGTGATGCTCAGGTCCGCGCCCATCTCGCGCAGGGTGTCGAACAGGCCGGTGCGCAGCGGATTGAGCATCACGCCCTCGACGGTGACCTCCGAGCCGGGGGTGATCAGAGCGGCCACGATCGGGAAGGCGGCGCTGGAGGGGTCGGCCGGCACCGCGACAGGGCTGCCGGTCAGCCTGGCGCCGGGCTGCAGCGTAACGACCCGTCGGTCGTTATGATCGGCGACGCTCAGCTGCGCGCCGAAGGCCCGCAGCATGCGCTCGGTGTGGTCACGCGTCGGCTCGGGCTCGGTCACCTCGACCGGGCCGTCCGCGCCGAGGCCGGCCAGCAGCACCGCCGACTTCACCTGGGCCGAGGCCATCGGAAGGGTGTAGGTCAGGGCGGAAAGCCCTCCGCCGCGAAGCGTCAGCGGCAGGCGGTCTCCCTCTCGGGCGATCCAGGTCGCGCCCATCCGGCCGAGCGGCTCCAGCACCCGGCCCATCGGCCGCTTCCGCAGCGAGCTGTCGCCGGTGAAGGTGGCGCTGATCGCAAAGGCCGCCGCCGCTCCCATGATCAGCCGAACGCCGGTGCCGGCGTTGCCGCAGTCGATGACGTCGGCGGGCTCGGAAAAGCCGCCCTGGCCGTCGATGGTCCAGGCGCCTTCGCCGGTGCGCACGACCTGCGCACCGAAGGCCTGCATGGCGCGGGCGGTCGCCAGCACATCCTCGCCCTCAAGCAGTCCGGTCACTGTCGTGCGGCCGGTCGCGAGGGCGCCGAGGATCAGGGCGCGGTGGGAAATCGACTTGTCGCCGGGGACGCGAATGCATCCCCGCAGCGCCGCGCCGGGGCGGGCCGTAAGCACGGCGGTGGTCATGCCGGGCGAAACTCCGGGAAAGGTCGGGGGAAACAAGGGGTTTTGCTTTTGACAGCGCCCCCGCCGCGTGGCAAGGGAGCCGCCGCTTTCGCAAGACCCTTCAGAGGATATCGCCCCTTGGCAAATCCCGAACTGGGCGCAAAACAGATCTGCCCCACCTGTTCGTCCAAATTCTACGATCTTGGCCGTCGCCCGGCCGCCTGTCCCAAGTGTGGCGAGACCTTCGACCCGGAAGAGGCGCTGCGTAATCGCCGCGTCCGCGCCCGGTCGTCGACGCCGGACTACGAGGATGAGCCCGAGAAGGAGGTCAAGACGCCCGACCCCGACGCCGACGGCTTCGAGGAAGAGCCCGACCAGACTCCGGAAATCGACGACGAAGCCGCGGTCGAGCCGATCGAGACCGACGACGACGACGCCGACGCCGAAGGCGCGACGCCGGCGCCCGCCGCCGACGACCTGGGCGTCGACTTCGCCGTGGACGAGGATCTCGCCGACGACGCCGACGAGGATGTGCCCTTCCTCGAGGACGAGGACGAGGACGATTTCCCCGAGGACGAAATCGACGGTCTGCCGGGCGAAGACGACACCGACGACCGCTAGACTTAGGCTCCGGAGAGGCCCCGCAAAAAATACCGTCGCGGGGCCTTGATCGGCGAGGGATCACGGCATAGAAGTCGCGCCCTCGCCGCCGGGCAACCGGTCGCAAGAACCCGGACTTTTCGGGGCTATAGCTCAGCTGGTAGAGCGCTTGAATGGCATTCAAGAGGTCAGCGGTTCGACTCCGCTTAGCTCCACCAACAAAGGCCGCCCGGTAAACCGGGCGGCCTTTGCCATTTCAGGCCCTGACGATCAGGCTCTAGGCCCGGCTCGTCCGTCCGCGGACCAGCCGCGACCCCACCAGAAGCACCGCAAGGTTCGCCGCCAGGGCGCCCAGGGTGACCAGCACGCTGGCCACGGGCTCGCCGCCCGCGGCGCCGGCGGCCAGGCTCCAGGGCAGGCCGAGCAGTTGGGCCGGCGCCACCGACGCGGGGTCGACGGACAGGCCGGCCAGGCCGAACACGCCGGCGATGGCCACCGCGCCGGTGATGGCGGCCATCAGGCCATAGATCGCGCCGGCGACAGCCAGCGCCCGGGACAGGCGGTCGCGTGTCCCGCCCTCGACGGTCTCGAAGTCATTAATGGCCATGGCCATGGTGCGTTTCCCTATCGACGTTGGGTCCGGTCTCCGTCTCGAGGCGGGGACTCGGGTCTCGCGACAGCCTGTGGCGCGAGGGCCGACGTTGCGGCCGATTGGCAGAAAGATGCAGTCCTCCGACGACCGAAGGAATTTTCTTCCCGAATGCCTTAGGGTTAACGTTGAATGGGGAAAATTTCAACCCCTGGGGAGCGGGCGTCTCAGGGTCGCGGTTCTGTAGCGAGGCCTGAGGAACCGCGCTGCCGTCGCCCCCGCTCTTGCGGCGGAAGCGGCCAATCTCCACCTTGGATACAGGCCGCGCGGTCGGCGCCCTTCGGGGGCCGGCGGGCGCGGTGAGTCGCTTGGACGAGGACTCCGACGGTAAAGATGACGACACGACCCCTGCTTTTCGACAGCCCCTTCCTGCTGGGCTTCGACCACACCCGGGCGCTGATCGAGCGGGCGGCCAAGGCCGCCGGCGAGAGCTACCCCCCCTACAATGTCGAGGCCCGCGAGGACGGCGGCGTCCGCATCACCCTGGCGGTGGCCGGCTTCGCCCCCGACCAGCTTGAGATCACCGTCGAGGGCAACCAGCTGACCGTCTCCGGACGGCGCGGCGAGGCGGCCGAGACGGGGGATCGCGCCTTCCTCCACCGCGGCATCGCGGCGCGCGGCTTTGTCCGGGCGTTCGTTCTGGCCGACGGCATGGTGGTGGACGCGGCCGTGCTCGAGCACGGCCTGCTGCACATCGATCTGGCCCGGCCCGAGCCCGAACGGCTGGTCAAGCGCATCCCGATCCGGACGGCGGACTGACACCCCCGTCCCCCTAAAGGCCGCGCCCGGCTGAACCGGCGGCGCGCGACCGCGTTGAGTAAATGAAGGAGGTGGTCCTATGACGCCCCAGATACTGATGACGAAGGAAGCCTTCGCGGCGCTCGGCGCGCCTGACTTGGTCTATGTGCGCCCGGTGAGCGCCGCCCAGGTGATCGCCGAGACGCCCACGGCCCACCTGCAGGGCTTCACCCTCGATCCGGCTCAGACCCTGTATGCGGTCCACCGCGCCGACGGCGAGCGCCTGGCCGTGATGTCCGACCGCGACTCCGCCGTGGCCGCCGCCCTGGCGCACGAACTGGCGCCGGTTTCGG
The DNA here is from genome assembly GCA_031426695.1 of Caulobacter sp. GTDB lineage: Bacteria > Pseudomonadota > Alphaproteobacteria > Caulobacterales > Caulobacteraceae > Caulobacter. The sequence continues at coordinate 33,695 of JASJPM010000015.1, read as the reverse complement.
TTCACTAGACGGGCGTCAGGCCGCCGACGGCTGGGCCTCGCGCGCCAGCAGCGACAGGATCGCATCGGGCGTCCGCGCCTGGCGCAGCTGCTGGCGCAGTTCGCCCTGCCGAAGCAGGCGGGAGACCCGCGCCAGGGCGCGGAGATGCTCGGTGTTGTTCTCGAGCGGCGCGAACAGCGCGAACACCAGATCGACCGGCTGGTCGTCCACCGACTCGAAGCCGGTCGGCTGATCCAGTCGCAGAAAGACGCCGCGCATGCGGTCCAGGCCCGCCAATCGCGCGTGCGGCAGCGCCACGCCGTGGCCCACGCCGGTGGATCCGGCCGCCTCGCGTTCGAGCAGCGCATCAAGCACGACCTCGGCGTCGAGCCCGTAGTTGCGGGCCGCGACATCGGCGATCGCCGACAGAACCTGCCGCTTGCTGCCGCCCCCCGTGCGCGGTGAGATCGCGCGCGGCTCCAGCAGGTCTCCGATATTCATGACGCCTTACGCTCGCAATCTTCGGGACGGCTCACGGGAAGCGGGCGTCGCCGTTCAGGCGTTTGCCCGCTTTCCATTGCCGTTGTGTGACTTGGTCCGCTCGGGATCGATCCAGCCGATATTTCCATCAGGCCGGCGATACACCACGGACAAACCGCCGTGGGCGGCGTTCCTAAACACGATTGTGCGGGATTCGGTCAAGTCCAGCTCCATGACCGCCATCGAAACGGTCATCGTCTTGAGGACCTCCTCGGTCTCGGCGATGACCATGGCGGCCGGCGGCGCGTGACCGTCGGATTGCCAGTCGTCGGTCTCGTCGTCGTCCGGGGACTTCAGCACGAAGGCCGCCGCCGTCTCCGCCTGCCGGGCCGTGGCCTGGGGCGTATGGCTGCGCAGGCGGTTCTTGTAGCGTCGGACGCGGGTGGCGATCTTGCCAAGGGCCGCGTCGAACGCCGCGTGGGCGTCTACGCCGAGCCCGTGGCTCTGCAGATGCTGCCCGGAGGCGAGGGTGACGGCGCAGTCCACCCGGAACTCGTAGCCATCCTTTGTCACCACGACATCCGCGGCGCCGCCGCGGTCGAAATACTTGCCGATGGTGGAGTTCAGTTCGTCGGAAACCCGCACTCGCAGGGCTTCACCGACGTCGACGTGTTTGCCGGAGACGTGCACTTGCATACCGACAAGAACGCGCCTGACCGCAATAGGTGTCAAGCGTTCCCCGGGGCGCTCGCCGTTTCGTGAGCGCCGTTGTTCAGGTGATCGCCAGCCAGTTGATAAACGCCCGCAATACGATGAACGCGGCGCCCCCGCCGATGACCAGAAGCGCCGCGCTGACGGCCGTGATCGCATAGCCAATCACGGCCAGGACGCCGTCCCGCTGCACCATGGCCAGGCCAAACATGGCGATGGCGGCGGCCGGCGCCATGTTGCCCAGCGGGATGGGGAGCAGCAGCACCAGCGACAGCAGGAAGCAGGTCAGGCCGATCAGCCGGTCGCCGACCGGACCGAACATCCAGAGCAGCCGCGGGCGCGACACGGTCTCGATCCGCCGCAGCGGCCTCACCAGCTTGCGAAGCCCCCTGGCCAGCTCGGGCCGCTTCATCTCCCGGTCGTCGATGAAGCGCGGCAGCCACGGTCCCTGGACGCCATAGGCCACCTGCGGCGTCAGCAGCACCAGCGGCAGCGCCAGGAAGGTCGACGAGCCGGGCGGCAGCGGCAGCCAGTTGGGGGCCGAGAAGAAGAACAGCAGCGCCCCGAACGCGCGCCGGCCGAACCGATGCACGATTTCGCCGACCGTGACCGTGGGATCAGGGTCGTCGCAGATGTCGAGCAGGATCACCGACAGCGGCAGCCGGCGCTCGGACGTTTCCATGGTGGGCTCCGGACACTCCGGTCCTAACGCACGAGGTGGGAAATCAGACCGCCGCCCGCAACATCCGGCGTCGTTCGACCGACGAGGGGATGCGCATCGCCTCGCGATACTTGGCCACTGTCCGGCGGGCGATATCCACGCCGGCCTCTTTCAGGATGTCGACGATGGCGTCGTCGGAATGGACGTCGGTGTCGGCGTTTTCGGCGTCGATCAGCTGGCGGATCTTGTGGCGCACGCTTTCGGCCGAGTGGGCCTCGCCGCCGGACGAGGAGGCGATCGAGGAGGTGAAGAAGAACTTCAGCTCGAACATGCCGCGCGGGGTGGCGATGTACTTGTTCGAGGTCACCCGGCTGACGGTGCTCTCGTGCATGCCGATAGCGTCGGCCACGGTCTTCAGGTTCAGCGGCCGCAGGTGCTCGACACCGTAGGCCAGGAAGCCGTCCTGCTGGCGGACGATCTCGCTGGACACCTTCAGGATGGTTCGGGCCCGCTGGTCCAGACTCTTCACCAGCCAGTTGGCGCTGGCCAGGCAGTCGGAGACGAAGGTCTTGTCGGCGTCGCTGCGCGCGCCGCCGGAAATCCGGGCGTGGTAGCGCTTGTCGACCAGCACGCGGGGCAGGGTGTCGGTGTTCAGCTCGACCAGCCACATGCCGCCTGCGCCCTCGCGCACGAACACGTCGGGCGTCACCGGCTGGGATGGCTCGCCGCCGAACGCCGCGCCCGGGCGGGGCGTCAGGGCCTTCAGTTCGGCGATCATCTCGCGGATATCATCGTCGTCGACGCCGCAGGCCTTGCGCAGCGCGCCCAGGTCCCGGCGGGCCAGCAGCTCAAGATTGTCGAGCAGCGCCTCCATGGCCGGATCCAGCCGGTTGCGATCCTTCAGCTGCAGCGCCAGGCATTCGCGCACGTCGCGGGCGAAGACGCCGGTCGGCTCGAAGCCCTGCAGCACGCCCAGCACCTTTTCGGTCAGGGCCTGGTCACAGCCGAGGCGAAGCGAGATTTCCTCGAGGTCGGCGCGCAGGTAGCCGCCGTCGTCGACCGCGTCGATCAGCACCGCGGCGACGACCCGATCGGCCTCGCTCAGCCGCGCCACGGCCAGCTGGTCGTGCAGGTGTTCGCTCAGGGTCTTGGCCCGGGTGAGCCGCCCCTCCATGTCGTCGTCGCCCTCGAAGGAGCCGCCGCTGCCGGCCCGCGACCAGTCGACCTGGCCGCCGGCCTGGCCCGCATCGCCGCCCCCGTCGCCATCGCCGCTGTCGCGCTCGCCGGGGGACAGATCGGTCGGCCCGGCGTCCATGTCGGCGTGAGCCGCGCTGTCGGGCACGGAGTCGACGGAATAGTCGGCGGTCGGCGTCTCGGCCTTGACCGGTTCGGGCTCGGGATCGGAATCGCGCTCGTCACGCTGCAACAGCGGATTGCGCTCGAGCTCGGCCTCGACATAGGCCTCCAGCTCAAGGTTGGTCAGTTGCAGCAGCTTGATCGCCTGCTGCAGCTGCGGCGTGATCACAAGGCTCTGGCCTTGTCTCAGCTCCAGTCTTGGACCGAGCGCCACGCGCTTCCCCCAGTCGTTGAAATCGAACAGGGGGTCAGGATCGGACGCGGAGGGTTAACGTGGCCCTTAAGCGGCACGCTAATTGCAGCGCCGCGCGGTCGCACCCTCCAACCTCTGCTATCCCCCCGCTCGTCGCGAGGATGACGGTAGGGGTGCGCCCTAGAACCGGTCGCCCAGGTAAACGCGGCGGACGTCGGGGTTGTCGACGATCTCCTGCGGCGCGCCCTCGAACAGCACCTCGCCGGCGTGGATGATCGAGGCGCGGTCGATGATGTCGAGCGTCTCGCGGACGTTGTGGTCGGTGATCAGGATGCCGATGCCCCGGCCTTTCAGGTAGCCGATGACCTCGCGGATGTCGGCGATGGCCAGGGGGTCGATACCGGCGAAGGGTTCGTCCAGCAGCATGAAGCTGGGCTCGCTGGCCAGGGCGCGGGCGATTTCCACCCGCCGCCGCTCGCCGCCCGACAGCGAAACCGCCGGCGAAGCCTTCAGGTGGCCGATATGCAGTTCCTCGAGCAGGGCGGCGGTCGTCGCCCTCGCCTTCACCGGGTCGCTCTCGCGCATTTCGACGACGGCCAGGACGTTTTCCTCGACCGTCATGCCGCGGAAGATCGAGGCCTCCTGCGGCAGATAGCCCAGGCCCATGCGGGCGCGCTGGTACATCGGCAGGGCGGTGATGTCGCGCCCGTCGAGCGAGATCGAGCCCTGGTCGACCGGGATCAGGCCGGTGATCATGTAGAAGCAGGTGGTCTTGCCGGCGCCGTTGGGGCCCAGCAGGCCGACGACCTCGCCCCGGGCCAGCGTCAGGCTGACGCCGCGCACGACCTGACGTTCGCCGAAGGTCTTGGTCAGACCCTCGACGACCAGGCCCGCGTCGGAAGGCTGGTCGAGCGTGGCGGCCACGTTAGCGCGACGCCGTGTCGTTGGGATAGAACACGCCCCGCACCCGGCCGGGCTTGTTCCGGCCGGTGGTGGTGGAGGTCATGTTGGCCTGCCCGGTGCGCGTGTTGATGACCATGCGATCGCCGCGAACCACGCTCTTGCCCTGAACAACGATGACGCCGCCGGTCAGGGTAATGGTCTCGGTCGTGAAGACATACAGCGCGTTGTCGGCGCGGACGGTGCGCTCGGGGGTCACGAAGTAGACCTGGCCTCGGGCCTCCATCCGCTCGCTGGCGCCGCAGCCGTCGGCCTTCTTCGCCGAATAGAGGGTGACCTGATCGGCCCGCAGCCGCGTGCGCCCCTGCAGCGCCTCGACCGCGCCCGACCAGCTCGACTGACACTGGCTCTGGATCGTTTCGGAGGCGTCGGCCGTGATGTCGATCGGCGCGCGTGGGTCCAGCTGCGCGGCGGCGCCGCCGGCGACCAGAAGCGTGGCCGAGGCGATGACGCCCGCCAACCCGAATTTTCCGCTGACGCCGAGGCGGCGCGACTTCGACATGACCATGTCCGTTCTTATTCCGGATTCACGCGCGTGCGAACCCTGCCTTGAAACTCGATGCGGTCGCCCTTGTCCTTGACCGTGTAGCTGTCGGCCGAGACCTGTCCGACCGGGCCGTCGCTCTCGATGCCCTGCTGCCCGACCGCCAGGCCGGTGCGGGTGTCGATGACCGTATCGTTGGTGGCCACCCGGTTGCCGGCGCCGTCGTCGATGCGCACGTCGCCGGTCAGCCGCAGAAGTCGGGTCTTTTCGTCATAGGTGCCCTTGCGGGCCATGATCCGTTGCGGCGTCGGGGTCTCGGCCCCCACCACCATGATCGGTTCGATCAAGGCGACGCTGTTGGCTTCGCGCTCATCGCGGACCGCCTGCTGCGCGCCGATCAGGAAGCTGCGGCCGTCCTCGGTGCGCCCCTGGAACCGGGCGCCGACCATGCGGATGATCGGGTCCTCGATACGGACCGGCTTGGGCGCCTGCAGCGTGCTGGCGACCACCCAGCCCACCAGGCCCAGGACGATCCCCGCCATCACCGCCGGCAGTCCCACCCGCATCCGCGCGATCAGCCGCTCCCGCGCCCGCCAGCGGGCGAAGGCCGCCTCGCGGTGGTCGGTCGGCTGGGCGGGATGGGCGGCGTCGGTCACGGGATCAGCTGTGGGCGAAGATGTCGGTCTCTTCCCAGCCGGCCAGGTCCAACCGGGCGCGGACGGGCAGGAAGTCGAAGCAGGCCTGGGCGAGCGCCGTGCGGCCCTCCCGGGCGATCATTGTCTCCAGCTTCGCCTTCACCCCGTGCAGATGCAGCACGTCGGAGGCGGCATAGGCCAGCTGCTCGGGCGACAGGACGGCCGCGCCCCAGTCGCTGCTCTGCTGGGCCTTGCTGAGGTCGACGCCGACGAGCTCCTTGACCACGTCCTTGAGGCCATGGCGGTCCGTATAGGTTCGGGCGAGCTTGGAGCCGATCTTGGTGCACCAGACAGGGGTGGTCTCGACCCCAAGATGGCGTTCGAACATGGCGATATCAAAGCGGCCGAAGTGGAAGATCTTCAGCACCGCCGGGTCGGTCAGCAGGGCCTTGAGGTTCGGACAGTCGTAGGCGGGTCGGTTCATCCGCACGATATGGGCGTCGCCGTCGCCGGCCGAAATCTGCACGACGCAGAGCATGTCCCGCGTCAGGGACAGGCCCATGGTCTCCGAATCGACCGCCACCGACGTCACGCCCGCGAACAGGCCCGCCGGGATATCGCCTTCATGCAGATGATTGGCCAAGTCGGACCACTCCTCACTCGTTCTAACTAACATATAGAAGAGGAGGGTGGTGCCCAGGAGAGGACTCGAACCTCCACGGCCGTTAAGCCACTGGCACCTGAAGCCAGCGCGTCTACCAATTCCGCCACCTGGGCTCGCTGACCAATCGGGAAGCCCGACCGGCGCGAAGGCGTGCCTCTTAGGGCGCCCGGTCGGGGCCGTCAACGCCGCATTGCGCACCGGGGCCGTAACGTCTATCCGGGCGCATTCTCACTGGGTTTCAAAGGCCGCAACATGCGTGGGCTCGTCACCGTCTTTGGAGGCACCGGCTTTGTCGGTCGCCAGGTCGTCCGCTCGCTGGCGAAACAGGGCTGGCGCGTCCGCGTCGCGGCCCGCAACGTCGGCCGCGGATACCGCCTGCGGATGCTCGGCGACGTCGGCCAGATCGAGGTCGTGCAGGCCAATATCCGCGACGCCGCCTCGGTGGATCGCGCGCTGGACGGGGCCGAGGCCTGCGTGAATCTGGTCGGGGTGCTCTACGAGACCGGCCGCCAGGACTTTGCGACCCTGCACGTCGAAGCCGCCGGGGCCATCGCCCAGGCCGCCGCGCGCCGGGGCGTCAGCCAGTTCGTCCAGATGTCGGCCATCGGCGCCGATGCGGACTCGCCCGCCAAGTACGCCCGCACCAAGGCCGCCGGCGAGGCCGCCGTGCGCGCCGCCCTTCCGTCGGCGGTGATTCTGCGCCCGTCGATCATCTTCGGGGCCGAGGACGCCTTCTTCAACCGCTTCGCCGGCCTGACGACCTTCTCGCCGGCCCTGCCGCTGATCGGCGGCGGCCACACCCGTTTCCAGCCGGTGTATGTCGGCGACGTCGCCGCCGCCGTGGCCAAGGTGCTGGGCGATCCGGCCGCCGCCGGACGCACCTACGAACTGGGCGGCCCGACGGTCTACAGCTTCCGCGATCTGCTGGCCTTCATCCTCCGGGAGACCGGACGGTCACGCCTGCTGGTCCCGGTGCCGTGGTTCGCGGCGAAGATCCTGGGCGTCATCGGCGATCTCCAGGCGGCGGTTCCGATCATTCCGCCGCAGCTGACCAGCGACCAGGTCGAGAACCTGCGCGCCGACAACGTGGTGTCCGACGGCGCGGCCGGCCTGGCCGAGCTGGGCATCGAGCCCCGCGCGGTCGAGGCGATCGTCCCGTCCTACCTGTACCGCTACCGCAAGGGCGGCCAGTACGCCGCGACGCCGGAAGGCGCGATCTAGGCGGCTGGGGATATGCACTTCAGTGCGTGTCCCCCGACCTGCCTAGGCCAGATAAATCCACGCCAGGCCCAGGCCGCCGACCACGATCCGCCACCAGCCGAACGGCGACAGGCCGCGCTTGCTGACGAAGTCGAGCAGCACCTTCACCACCACCAGGCCGGACAGGAACGACACGACGAACCCGACCGCCAGCAGCGGCAGGTGGTCGCCGACCATCAGGCTCTCGCGGCTTTCCCAGAAGTCCTTGGCGAACGCGCCCATCATGGTCGGGATGGCCAGGAAGAAGCTGAACTCGGCCGCCGCGCGCTTGTCGACGCCCAGCAGCACGCCGCCGACGATGGTCGCGCCCGAGCGGGACACGCCAGGGATCATCGACAGGCACTGCATCAGTCCCACGCCCAGCGCGGTCGCCAGCGGCAGCTTCATGGCGTCGTCGTGCCGCGGCGCCGGGCTCCAGCGATCCAGCGCCAGCAGGCCAAAGCCGCCGATCAGCAGCGACCAGCAGATGATCTCCGGACTGCCGAACAGCACGGTCTTGATGAAGTCGTAGAGCAGGAAGCCCAGGAACACGGCCGGCAGGAAGGCGACCAGCACGCTGAGCGCGAACCGGCGGGCCGCCGGATCGGTCGGCAGGCCGATCAGCACCTTCCACAGTCGGGTGAAGTAGAGCGCCACCACGGCCAGGATCGCGCCCAGCTGGATCAGCACGATGAAGCTGTCCCAGGAAGGGTCGGTCAGCCCCAGCGCCATCTTGGTCAGCAGCAGGTGGCCGGTCGAGGACACCGGGATGAATTCGGTCAGCCCCTCGACGAGGCCGAGGATGATGGCGGCGAGAAAGCTGTTCACGAAAACTCCGGGATCTCATAGTGGTCCACTATCGGGACCATAAATAGGGAACGGGCTGCGCGGCGGGCGGCGCCAGCCCGATGACGTGGCGAATATTGGTCAACTAACGAGACCGATGCATTCTTCGTGGTGGGTCGAGCCCTTATGAACCGCTTGACGCAGGGTTCATCTCCAACACGGCGGGAGCGCGGCATGGCCGAGCGGATGCTGAAGTTCACGACCATCGAGCGCCGGACTCCCGAGAAGCGGGAAGCCGGGGGGCGGAGCCACGACTTCCTCGAAATCTATGCCGACTTCATCGACGCCAAGGCCGCCGAGCAGGCCTCGCGCTGTTCACAGTGCGGCGTCCCCTTCTGCCAGACCCACTGTCCGCTGCACAACAACATCCCCGACTGGCTGCGTCTGACGGCCGCCGGACGCATCGAGGAAGCCTACGGCCTGTCGCAGGCGACCAACAACATGCCGGAGATCTGCGGCCGCATCTGTCCGCAGGACCGGCTGTGTGAAGGCAATTGCGTTATCGAGCAGTCGGGTCACGGCACGGTGACCATCGGCGCGGTCGAGCGCTACCTCAGCGACAAGGCCTGGGAAGAGGGCTGGGTGAAGCCGCTTGAGCCCCTGGCCGAGCGCGGCCAGTCGGTCGGTGTCGTCGGCGCCGGCCCGGCGGGCCTCGCCGCCGCCGAGATGCTGCGCGAGCAGGGCTATGCCGTCACCGTCTATGACCGTCACGATCGCGCCGGCGGCCTGCTAATCTATGGCATTCCCGGCTTCAAGCTGGAGAAGGACGTCGTCGAGCGCCGCACGCAGCGTCTTGCCGAGGGCGGCGTCGTCTTCCGGCTGAACTTCGAGGTCGGCCGCGACGCGACCCTGCCGCAGCTGCGCGAACGCCACGACGCGGTGCTGTTGGCCAACGGCGTCTACGCGGCCCGCGACCTGGAGATCCCCGGGGTCGGCTCCGGCGGCGTCGTGGCGGCCCTCGACTACCTGATCGCCTCCAACCGCAAGGGCATGGGCGACGACGTGCCGGAGTACGACTCCGGGGTCCTGAACGCCGACGGCAAGGACGTCGTCGTCATCGGCGGCGGCGACACGGCCATGGACTGCGTCCGCACCGCCGTCCGCCAGGGCGCCCGCTCGGTCACCTGCCTGTATCGCCGGGACAAGGACAACATGCCCGGCTCGCTGCGCGAGGTGGCCAACGCCGAGGAAGAGGGGGTGGTCTTCGAATGGCTCGCCGCCCCCCGCGCCTTGCTGGGCGACGCCGAGGCGGTCAGCGCCGTGCGCGCCGTCCGCATGCGGCTGGGCCCGCCCGACAGCTCCGGCCGCCGTTCGCCGGAACCGGTCGACGGGTCGGAGTTCGACCTGCCGGCCCAGCTGGTCATCAAGGCGCTGGGCTTCGATCCTGAAGACCTGCCGGCCACGCTGTCCGCGCCCGACCTGGCGGTCAGCCGCTGGGGCACGGTGAAGATCGACCGCCGCACCCAGGCCGCCAGTCTCGACGGCGTGTTCGCCGCCGGCGACATCGCCCGCGGCGCCTCGCTGGTCGTCTGGGCCATCCGCGACGGCCGCGACGCCGCCGACTCCATCCACCGCTACCTGCTGACCAAGGCCGACGCCCCGGCCCTGGTCGCGGCGGAGTGACCGCCATGAGCCTCGAACTCGATCGTTATCTCGCCAACCGCAAGCTGCTGATCGACGGTCACGCCTACGATCCGTCGTCGGAGCGCGACAACTGCGGCGTCGGCCTGGTCTGCGCCATCGACGGCAAGCCGCGCCGCGAGGTGGTTGAACTGGCCATCAAGGCGCTGAAAGCCGTCTGGCACCGGGGCGCGGTGGACGCCGACGGCAAGACGGGCGACGGGGCCGGCATCCTGCTGTCGGTGCCCCAGGACTTCTTCATCAACCAGGTGAAGAACACCGGCCACAAGCTGCGTCCCGGCCCGATCGCCGTGGGCCAGGTCTTCCTGCCGCGCACGGATCTGGGCGCCCAGGAGGCGGCCCGCACCATCGTCGAGAGCGAGGCCCTGCGCTTCGGCTTCTACATCTACGGCTGGCGGCAGGTGCCGGTGAACACCTCGGTGATCGGCGAGAAGGCCAACGCCACCCGGCCCGAGATCGAGCAGATCATGCTCTCGCCGCCGCCCGGCATGGAGGGCGAGGCGCTGGAGCGCGCCCTCTACCTGTGCCGCAAGCGGATCGAGAAGCGCGTCGCCGCCTCGGCGATCAACGAGTTCTACATCTGCTCCCTGTCGGCCCGGTCGCTGATCTACAAGGGCATGTTCCTGGCCGAGAGCATCGACACCTTCTACCCTGACCTGCAGGACGAGCGGTTCGCGGCGGCGACGGCGATCTTCCACCAGCGCTACTCGACCAACACCTTCCCCCAGTGGCGGCTGGCCCAGCCGTTCCGGATGCTGGCCCACAACGGCGAGATCAACACCTTCAAGGGCAACGCCAACTGGATGAAGAGCCATGAGATCCGCATGGCCGCCCAGGCGTTCGGCGAGTTCGGCGACGACGTGAAGCCGGTCATCCAGCCCAGCGGCTCGGACTCGGCGGCGCTGGACAACACCTTCGAGATCCTGGTCCGCGCCGGCCGCGACGCGCCGATGGCCAAGGCCCTGCTGGTGCCGGAGGCCTGGGCCACCAAGTCCGACGCCCAGATGAAGCCAGAGCACCGGGCGCTCTACAGCTACTGCAACGCGGTCATGGAGCCGTGGGACGGCCCGGCCGCCATCTGCGCCACCGACGGCCGATGGGTGGTGGCGGGCAAGGACCGCAACGGCCTGCGCCCGCTGCGCGTCGCCTACACCGACGATGGCCTGGTGATCATGGGCTCGGAGGCGGGCATGTGCGGCGTCGCCGAGAGCCGAATCGTCCGTAAGCTGAACATCTCGCCCGGACGCATGATCGCCATCGATCTGGTCGAGGGTCGCCTCTATGACGAGGAGGCCATTGTCGACCGCCTCGCCGCCCAGCATCCCTATACCGAATGGCTGGGCAACATGGTCGACCTGGAGGCCACCATCGGCCCGGGCCCCGAGCCCCGCCTGCTGGCCGGCGAGGACCTGGTCCGCCGTCAGGCCGCCGCCGGCATGACGCTTGAGGACCTGGAGATGGTCCTGGCGCCCATGGTCGAGGACGGCAAGGAAGCCATCGGCTCGATGGGCGACGACACGCCGCTGGCCGTGCTCAGCGACGGCTACCGGCCGCTCAGCCACTTCTTCCGCCAGAACTTCAGCCAGGTGACCAACCCGCCGATCGACCCGCTCCGCGAGACCGGGGTGATGAGCCTGAAGACCCGCTTCAAGAACCTCGGCAACATCCTGGCCGAGGACGAGGCCCAGACCGACGTCTATGTCGCCGAAAGCCCGGTGCTGACCACCGGCATGTACCAGCGGATCCTCGGCTACATCGGCGACAAGAACCTCGCCGTCATCGACTGCACCATGCCGATCCCGGCGCCGGAGGCCCGTCCCGGCGACGCGCTGCGAGCCAACCTCGACCGCATCCGGTCCGAGGCCGAGGACGCCGCCCTGCGCGGCTGCTCGACCATCATCCTGACCGATGAGGCCATCGCCCCCGATCGTGTCGCCATGCCGATGATCCTGGCCACCGGCGGCGTCCACGCCCACCTCGTCGGCAAGGGCCTGCGGTCCTACGTCTCGATCATCGTGCGCTCGGCCGAGTGCATGGACACCCACTACTTCGCGGTTCTGGTCGGGGTCGGGGCTACGGCGGTCAACGCCTGGCTGGCCCAGGAGAGCTTCCAGGACCGCCTCGACCGCGGCCTGCTGGGCGAGGTCTCGCTCCGCCAGGTCTGCGTCAACTACAAGACCTCGATCGAGCAGGGCCTGCTTAAGATCATCTCCAAGATGGGCATCGCGGTCATCTCGTCCTATCGCGGCGGCTACAACTTCGAGGCCGTCGGCCTCTCCCGCTCACTGGTCGCCGAGTTCTTCCCGGGCATGCCGTCGCGCATCTCCGGCATCGGCCTGGCCGGTCTCGAGAGCCGCGCCGTCGACCTGCACCGCCGCGCCTGGGACCCCGCCTTCGTCGCCCTGCCGGTCGGCGGCTTCTACAAGGCCCGCCGCAAGGGCGAGGCGCACGCCTTCGACGCCCGGCTGATGCATACGCTGCAGCACGCCTGCAACACCGGCGACTACGAGAGCTACAAGCGCTTCTCCGAGGGCATGGGGCAGCTGCCGCAGATCCAGCTGCGCGACCTGCTGGCCTGGCGCAGCGACCGCGCGCCGATCAGCGCCGACGAGGTCGAGAGCGTCAACGAGATCCGCAAGCGCTTCCTGACGCCCGGCATGAGCCTGGGCGCCCTGAGCCCGGAGGCCCATGGCGCGCTGAACATCGCCATGAACCGCATCGGGGCCAAGAGCGTCAGCGGCGAGGGCGGCGAGGACCGCGCCCGCTACCGGCCGCTGCCGAACGGCGACAACCCCAACAGCGCCGTCAAGCAGATCGCCTCGGGCCGGTTCGGCGTCACCGCCGAGTACCTGAACGAGTGCCGCGAGATCGAGATCAAGGTCGCCCAGGGCGCCAAGCCCGGCGAGGGCGGCCAGCTGCCCGGCTTCAAGGTCACCGAGATGATCGCCCGGCTGCGCCACGCCACGCCCGGCGTGATGCTGATCAGCCCGCCGCCGCACCACGACATCTACTCGATCGAGGATCTGGCCCAGCTCATCTACGACCTCAAGCAGATCAACCCGGATGCGCGAGTGACGGTGAAGCTGGTCTCGATGACCGGCATCGGCGCCATCGCCGCCGGGGTAGCCAAGGCCAAGGCCGACACCATCCTGATCTCCGGCAATGTCGGCGGCACCGGCGCCAGCCCGCAGACCTCGATCAAGTACGCCGGCTCGCCGTGGGAGATGGGCCTGTCGGAGGCCAACCAGGTCCTGACGCTCAACAACCTGCGCCATTCCGTTCGTCTACGGACGGATGGCGGAATCCGCACCGGCCGCGACGTGGTCATCGCCGCCATGCTGGGCGCCGAGGAGTTTGGCATCGGCACCGCCAGCCTGATCGCCATGGGCTGCATCATGGTCCGCCAGTGTCATTCCAACACCTGCCCGGTGGGGGTCTGCACCCAGGACGAGGCCCTGCGCGCCCGCTTCACCGGCACGCCGGACAAGGTGGTGAACCTGTTCACCTTCATCGCCGAGGAGGTGCGCGAGATCCTCAGCCAGCTGGGCTTCCGCTCGCTGCAGGACATTGTCGGCCGCACGGATCTGCTGACCCAGGTGTCGCGTGGCGGCGAGCATCTCGACGACCTCGACCTCAACCCGCTGCTGGTCCGGGCCGACCCAGGCCAGAACAAGCCCTACTGCACGGTCGAGGGTCGCAACGAGGTGCCCGACACCTTGGACGCCCAGATCGTCCGCGACGCCGCCCCCTTCCTGCAGCGCGGCGAGAAGATGCAGCTGACCTACACGGTGCGGAACACCGCCCGGGCCATCGGGGCGCGCGTCTCCAGCCACATCACCCGCAAGTTCGGGATGAGCGCCCTGCCGTCCGGACACCTGACCGTCGAGTTGAAGGGCTCGGCCGGCCAGAGCCTCGGCGCCTTTTCCGTCCGGGGTCTGAGGATCGTGCTGACCGGCGAGGCCAACGACTACGTCGGCAAGGGCCTGTCGGGCGCGACCATCGTGGTGAAGCCCTCGCCGCACCTTCTGGCGCCCGAGAGCAACGCCATCATTGGCAACACCTGCCTGTACGGTGCGACCGACGGCAAGCTGTTCGCCGCGGGCCAGGCTGGCGAGCGGTTCGCGGTCCGCAACTCCGGCGCCGTGACCGTGGTCGAGGGCTGCGGCGCCAATGGGCTGGAATACATGACCGGCGGGACGGCGGTGATCCTGGGCCCGGTGGGCGGCAACTTCGCGGCCGGCATGACCGGCGGCATGGCCTATGTCCTGGACCTCGCCGGCCGGTTCGAGGCCCAGGTCAATCCCGACAGCGTGGTGATCCAGCGCCTGGCCTCGCCCCACTGGGAGGAGCAGCTGAAGCGGCTGATCCGCGAACACGCCCACGAGACCGGCTCGGCCTTCGCCGCCGGGCTGCTCAATGACTGGGACCGCATGCGCGACCATTTCTGGCAGGTCTGTCCCAAGGAGATGGTCGGTCGCATCGACCAGCCCCTGGCGGCCGAAGAGGCGGCGTTCGAGCGGGCGTAGGGCGGGGGCCGCTTCCGGCTTCGCCGTCAGCTATTCCTAAGGCGCGATCGGCGGGGTGACCTGCCCCTCGCCCTCGGGCGGCCCTGCGGACGGCGTCGGGATCAGGTTCGACAGGGACTCGTGGGGCGCTCGCTCACTTTCGGTGAGCGGAACGGCGTGTTCCGGATTCTCGGCGGCCGTCTCGGGTCGCTCGTCGTCGCCCCGCTTCAGCGCGTCCGCCATCGGCTCGTCCATTCCCCCGCCGCCATCGGGCCGCGGCGTCAGACGGGGGCGGTTCATGTGATCGAGATCGTCGCGCCGCTCGGCGGCGTCGGGCTTTTCCATGGCATCCTCCATGCTCATGGAAAGGGCGATCGGCCCGATCGTTCCATCACGACCGCGCGGGGAAAGCCAAGGGCCATGCCCGAGTGGTCCGCTACTCCGGGCGCGGACCCACGTACCGCGCCCTCGGCCGGATCAGCGCGCCGGTCTGGACCTGCTCGACGGCATGGGCCAGCCACCCGGCCGTGCGCGCCACGGCGAACAGCGCGAACGGGGCGTCCTGCGGCAGATCAAACCGCTCGGCCAAGGCGGTCAGCAGGAAATCAATGTTCGCCGCCTCGCCGGTCACATCTTCGACGGCCCGTTTCAAGGCGCCGTAGGCCGGCGGCAGGTCGAAGGCCGCCATCAGCGCCGCCGCGCGGGGATCCCCCTCCGGGTACAGCGGGTGACCGAAGCCCGGGATCGGCCCGGCCCGGGCGATGCGTCCGGCCACGGCGGCCTGCGGCCCGATCCGGCCGCTCTCCTCGACCAGGTTGCGCACCCGTCCGGCGATGCCGCCATGCAACGGCCCTGACAGCGCAGCCAGACCCGCCAGAGCAGAGGCGGCCAGCGACGCGCCGGTCGAGGCGGTCACCCGGGCCGCGAAGGTCGAGGCGTTCAGCTCATGGTCGGCCAGCAGCACCAGCGCCCGACGCAGGGCTTCGGCCGCCTCGGGACGGTCCCAGGCCTGGGCCAGGCGCAGATGGATCTGGCCGTGCTCGATCCGCCCGGCCGCCGCGTCGGCGACCAGGTCGAGCAGCCCCGCCGCCTCGACCGCCAGGGCCAGCGGCGCGCGGCCCCGGGCCGGCGGGTCGATCCCGGCCCGCGCCGACAGGGCTGTGAACAGCCGCGCCCGGATGGAGTCCGCGCCCGGCGGCGGCGTCCGGACCGTCCCCTTCAGCGCCGCGCCATCGCCGCCGCGCAGCAGCCGCGCCACCGCCTCCAGCGAGGCGTGTTCGGCCAGATCGACGGCGTCGCGGCCCCGGTAGAACAGCCGCCCGTGGGCGATGGTGGTGATGGCCGAGTCGAGGACCGGCTCGCCCCAGGCGATGGCGCCGGCCGCCACCTCCGCGGCCTTGCGGCCTCGCCGCTTGCGCTCGGCCAGCCGGCCGACGTCGGCGAGGCGATAGCGGCTGCGGCGCGGATCGTCGGGATCGGGCCGTGCCTCGATCCGCCCCCGGCTGACATAGGCGTACAGGGTCTGGGACCGGATCCCCAACTGCGCCATCGCCTCTTCCGCCGTCAGCCAGTCGCGCTGCATCGCTTTACATTGATTATATTGATCAAGATTGACGATATCACGATCCGGGCCGATTTGTCGCTGTGAAAGATGGAGAGAAAGGAGATCCGGATGTCTGATGGTCTGGAGAATGTGGTGGCCGCGGAGACGGTCCTGTCGGAGGTGGACGGTCTGGCCGGGCGGCTGGTGATCCGCGGCCGGTCCCTCGACGACCTGGCCGGATCGGCGACCTTCGAGGACGTCGTCCACCTGCTGTTCGACGGCTTTTACGAGGGCCTGCCCGCCGATGTTGGCCCGGCGCTGGGCGCCGCGCGGGTCGAGGTCTTCGACCAGGTCGCCGCGCTGGACGCCGGCCTGCTGAAGCTGGACCCGGTCGAGGCCATGCGCGCCCTGACCGCCCGCCTGCCGGACGGCGACGACCTGCCGACCGCGCTGCGGCTGTTGGCGGCGCCGGCGGTGTTCATCCCCGCCGTGGTCCGGGCGGGACAGGGGCTGGCCCCCGTGGCGCCCGACGCGACCCTGGCCCACAGCGCCGACATCCTGCGCATGCTGCGCGGCGCGGCGCCGACGGCCGAGGAAGCCCGCGCACTCGACGCCTACCTGGTCACGGTCAGCGACCATGGCCTGAACGCCTCGACCTTCGCCGCCCGGGTGATCGCCTCGACGCGCGCGGGTCTGACCTCGGCGGTGCTGGGCGGCGTCTCGGCGCTCAAGGGGCCGCTGCACGGCGGCGCGCCGGGCCCGGTGATCGAGATGCTGGACGCCATCGGCACGCCCGGCCACGCCCGCGCCTGGGTGGAGCAGGCGCTGGACAGCGGCGAGCGGCTGATGGGCTTTGGCCATCGCATCTACAAGGTTCGCGACCCGCGCGCCGACGCGCTGAAGGGGGCGGTGCGGCGCCTGACCCAGGGCTCCAATGTCGCGCCGGGGCGTCTGGCCTTCGCCGAGGCGGTGGAGCGCGCCGCCCTCGACATCCTGCGCGAGCGCAAGCCGGACCGGTCGCTGCAGACCAATGTCGAATTCTACACCGCCCTGCTGCTGGAGGCCCTGGCCTTCCCACCCGCCGCCTTCACCGGCGTCTTCGCCATGGGTCGCGTCGCCGGCTGGCTGGCCCACGCCCGCGAACAGCTGGCCGGCGGCCGCCTGATCCGGCCGCAGTCGGTCTATATCGGACCCGCGCCGCGGCGGGCGGCGTAGGCTTGATCCTCCCCCAGTTGGGGGAGGGGGACCACGCGGAGCGTGGTGGAGAGGGATGCGCCACCGGACGCCAACCGGCCCACACGTCGGCTATCGGCGGTCAAACGTCGCACCGCCGCGCCTCCCGCTCCACCATCCTTCGGATGGCCCCCCTCTCCCAAGAGGGAGGGGATTAAAGCGAGAGTCGTTCGCGCTGGGGTCGGAGTCCGGCGCTTGCTAAACCTTGGCCATGTCGACCGAACCCGCCCCCCTGACCCTCGCCGAGGCCACCGCCGTCACCCGCCGGGTGACGCAGCTGTCTGTGACCGTGGCGCTGGTGCTGGTGGCGGCCAAGACCGCCGCCTGGCTGGCCAGCGGATCGGTGGCGCTGCTGGCCTCGCTGGCCGACTCCGGCCTGGACCTGTTGGCCTCGCTGATCACCCTGTTCGCGGTGCGCTTCGCCGCCAGCCCGCCCGACGCCGAGCACCGCTTTGGCCACGGCAAGGCCGAAGCCTTCGCCAGCCTGATGCAGGGGGGACTGGTCTTCGCCTCCGCCGCCCTGGTCGGGCGCGAGGCGATCGCCGGCCTGCTCGACCCCCGGCCGATCCACGCGGGCGGCTGGGCCATGGCGGTCATGGCGCTGTCGATCGTCCTGACCCTGGCGCTGGTCGCGGCCCAGGGCCGGGCGCTGAAGCAGGCCCAGTCGGTGGCCGTCCACGGCGACCGCGCCCACTACGCCGCCGACCTGGCCTCCAACGTCGCCGCCATCCTCGGCATCGCCGGCGCCAGCCTACTGGGCCTCTACTGGTTGGACGCCGCCGCCGGACTGGTCGTCGCCGCCTGGCTGGTCTGGGGCGCCATCGGCGTGTTCCGCGAGGCGGCCGGCCAGCTGATGGATCACGAGCTCGACGATGAAGCCCGTCAACGGATCGTGGCCTTGATGACGGAAGATTCGGCGATCCAGGGCGTGCACCAGCTGCGCACCCGCGCCTCGGGTCCCTACATCCATATCCAGATGCACGCCGACCTCGATCCGGGCCTGACCCTTGTGGCGGCGCACGACGCCATGGTTGCCGCCGAGAACCGCGTGCTGACCGCCTTTCCGACGGCGGACATCATCATCCATCCGGACCCGCGAGGCCGGGCTGAGCCTCACGGCGGAGCCTTCGCCGAGGTCACGCATTAGGGTTGCGCGCGCGTCCGGGCGGCCGAGCCGCGTACACGTCCGCCTGACGCGCTCCGAGCGCGGTAAACGCGCCCTTAACGTGACTATGCTCTAGCTGCGCGCCTGTATTACCGGACCCGCCATGAGCGTCGAACGCATCCTGCATCACTTCCCGCTCGACCCCGCCTCGCGGCAGGTGCGGCTGGCGCTGGGCGAGAAGCGCCTGTCGTTCACGGAGGTGCAGGTCCGCTGGTGGGAGCAGCCGGAGGATTTCGCGGCGCTCAACCCCTCCGGCGTGCCGCCGGTGCTGATCGAGCGCGGCCCCGGGGGCGAGGTGGTCATCTGCGAGACCCGCGCCATCCTGGAGCATCTCGAGGAACAGAATCCCGAGCCGCCGCTGCTGGGCCGCGACCCGGCCGAGCGGGCCGAGGCGCGTCGCCTGCTGCAGTGGTTCGACCGCAAGTTCGACTCCGAGGTCTCCGGCTACCTGCTGCACGAGAAGATGGAAAAGCGGCTGCTGGGCCTTGGCGCCCCGGCCCTGGCCAACATCCGCGCCGGGCGGGAGGCGCTGCGCCATCACCTCAAGTACATCGAGCTCTTGCTGACCACCCGCGACTGGCTGGCCGGACGGCGCCTCTCGCTGGCCGACATGGCGGCGGCGGCGCACCTGTCGGTGATCGACTACTTCGGCGACGTGCCCTGGAACGACGTGCCGGCGGCCCGGACGTGGTACATGAAGATCAAGTCCCGTCCCTGCTTCCGCCCGCTCCTGGCCGACCGCTGGCCGGGCCTGGCGCCGGCGCCGCACTATCACGACCTTGATTTCTGACGACCCCAAGCCGCGGATTATCCAGCGGGCCAGGAGCCTGGGCTTCGACGTCGTCGGCTTCGCGTCCGCCTCCGACCCCTGGCCGTCTGGCGACCGCCTGCGCGCCTTCGTCGCCGAGGGCCTGCACGGCCAGATGGCCTGGATGGAGGAGACGCTCGAGCGGCGCGCCCACCCCACGGGCATGTGGCCGGAGGCCCGCACGGCCGTCATGCTGGGCATGAACTACGGCCCCGACACGGATCCGCTGGAGGCTCTGAAGGACCGCTCCCGCGCCGCCATCTCCGCCTATGCCCAGGGCGACGACTACCACCCGCTGATCAAGGGCAGGCTCAAGAACCTCGCCGGCTGGATGAAGGCGAAGTTCGGCGGCGAGGTGAAGGTGTTCGTCGACACCGCCCCGCTGATGGAGAAGCCGCTGGCCCAGCGGGCCGGCCTCGGCTGGCAGGGCAAGCACACCAACCTGGTCTCCCGCGAGCTGGGCAGCTGGCTGTTCCTGGGCGCGGTGCTGTCGTCGGTCGAGATCGAGCCTGACGCGGCGGAGATCGATCGCTGCGGCTCCTGCAGCGCCTGCCTCGACATCTGCCCGACCAAGGCCTTCCCCGCGCCCTACCGGCTCGATGCCCGGCGCTGCATCTCCTACCTGACCATCGAGCACCAGGGGCCCGTGCCGGAGGAATTCCGCGCCGCCATGGGCAACCGCATCTACGGCTGCGACGACTGCCTGGCGGTCTGCCCCTGGAACAAGTTCGCCGAGACGTCCCGCCAGGCGCAGCTGCAGGCGCGGGACGAGCTTCGATCGCCGTCGCTGGCCTCCCTCGCCGCGCTGGACGAGGCCGGCTTCCTGGCCCTGTTCCGCCGCAGCCCGATCCGCCGCATCGGCCGCGACCAGTTCGTGCGCAATGTGCTCTACGCGGTGGGCAACAGCGGGGACGCGACGCTGCTGCCGGCGGCGGAGCGATTGCTGGACGATGCCGATCCGGTGGTGCGGGACGCGGCCGGCTGGGCGGTGGGGCGGTTGCGGGCGCCCTAAACTCCGTCATCCTCGGGCTTGTCCCGAGGACCCATGAACACCGCTTGAGCCCTGCGTCCTTCGACACGCCGCTTCGCGGCTGCTCAGGATGACTTGGAAAGAACGCCTACAAATCCAGTCATGCTGAGCAGCGCCAAAGGCGCGTGTCGAAGCACGCAGGACGCCTGCCCGATTCTAATCAGCCAACGCCGCCGCTAGCCGCAGCATGAACGCCGCGCCGCGCCGCATCTGCTCGAGCTCGACATACTCGTCGGGCTGGTGGGCCTGCTCGATGAAGCCGGGGCCGCAGATGACGGTCGAGAAGCCGGCCCCCTGGAACTGGCCGCCCTCGGCGGCGAAGGGCACGACGCGCATCGGGCTGTTGTCGCCGGTCAGGCCCCTCACGAAGGCCTCGGCCGCGCCGTCGGCTTCCGGCGCCATCGGCGGCACGTCGGCGATCACCTCGAACAGGGCCGAAGCGTCCGGATCACGGGCCTTGAGCCGGGCGTCCAGATCGGCCACCTGCGCCCGGAACCCGTCCAGCAGATCCAGCGCCCGCTGGCCCGGCGCGCAGCGCAGGTCGAAGACGATCTCGCAGCGTCGGGCCAGGATGTTGGCCGCCGTGCCGCCGTCGATCCGGCCGATGGTCAGAGTGGAGCCCTTGGGTTCGAACGGCGAGGCCGGGTCGGCTCTCGCATCGAGGTCCGCCGCCAGCGCCGTCAGCGCCGCGATCAGTTCCGCCGCCGCCATGTTGGCCGAGACGCCCAGGTGCGGCTGGCTGGAGTGGGCCTCGCGGCCGGTGACCACCACGCGGAAGAAGGCCGCGCCCTTGTGGCCGCTGACCGGCGCCATGCCGGACGGCTCGCCGACCACGACCAGCGCCGGGCGCGGCAGCTCGCGGGCGATGACCGCGATCATGTCCGGCGCCCCGAAGCAGCCGGTCTCCTCGTCATAGGACAGGGCCAGATGCACCGGCCGCTTCACGGCGGCGAAGCCGGGGACGGCGGCCAGCGCCAGGGCGATGAACCCCTTCATGTCGGCCGTGCCGCGCCCGTAGAGCTTGCCGTCGCGATCGGTGAGCGTGAACGGCTCGCTCGTCCACGGCTGACCGTCCACCGGCACCACGTCGGTATGGCCCGAGAGAACCACGCCGCCCACCACGGCCGGCCCAACGCTGGCCAGCAGGTTGGACTTGTCGCCGTCGTGGTTGGTGATGCGGCGCGACGCGACCCCGTGGCTCCTGAGATAAGCCTCCACCCAGTCGATCAGCGCCAGGTTCGACCCGCGCGAGGTGGTGTCGAACGAAACCAGGGACCTGAGGATCTCGATGGCGCGGGCGGTGAGGGCGTCTGCGGGGGAGGGCATGGGGTTTACCTACGCGGTTCCTCTCCCTCTTGGGAGAGGGGGACCATGCGAAGCATGGTGGAGCGGGAAGCGCTCGGGTTGATCGGGTGGCGATGGAGGGACCGAAATCCGACAGTGCCTTCCACGGCCTGCCTCAGCGTATCCCGCTCCACCCCCCCTCCGGGCGGTCCCCCTCTCCCAAGAGGGAGAGGATCGGTGAAAACTTGCCCGTGGCGCGAATGAAACGACGGTAGCGCGCAAGCCCTTGCCCCAAACGGCCTCAGCCCGTATCTGCCAACCCCTCATGTCGACCCAAGGCCTCATCCTCACCCTGTCCTGTCCCGACCGCCGCGGCATCGTGGCGGCCGTGTCCGCCTTCTTGGCCGAGCGGGACTGCAACATCCTCGACGCGCAACAGTACGACGACGCCGAGACCGGCAGGTTCTTCATGCGGGTGGTGTTCGCGCCGGATGGCCACACGGCCACTGACCTGCGCGAGCAGTTCGAGGCCATCGCCACGACCTTCGCCATGCGCTGGAGCCTGCGTGACCCGGCGGTGCGCAAGAAGGTCATGATCCTGGCCAGCCAATCCGACCACTGCCTGTCGGACCTCCTGTATCGCTGGCGCATCGGCGAGCTGGACATGGAGATCGCCGGGGTGATCTCAAACCATCCGGCGGAGACCTATCGCCGGGTCGACCTGACCGGCCTGCCGTTCCATCACCTGCCGGTCAGCAAGGACACCAAGCTCGAGCAGGAGGCCCAGGTGTGGGCGCTGATCCGCGACAGCGGCGCCGATCTGGTCGTGCTCGCCCGCTACATGCAGATCCTGTCCGACGGCCTGGCGGCCAAGCTGGAAGGCCGCTGCATCAACATCCACCACTCGTTCCTGCCGGGCTTCAAGGGCGCCAGGCCCTATCACCAGGCCCACGCGCGCGGCGTGAAGGTGATCGGGGCCAGCGCCCACTTCGTCACCGCCGACCTCGACGAGGGCCCGATCATCGAGCAGGACGTTGAACGCATCAGCCACCGCGACACCCCCGAGGACCTGATCCGCAAGGGCCGCGACATCGAACGCCGCGTGCTGGCCCGCGCCCTGCGCTGGTCGCTGGAGGACCGGGTGCTGCTGAACGGCCGCAAGACGGTGGTGTTCACGGACTAGGTGCTGGTGGGGACGTGCACTTCGGTGCGTGTCCCCCGCAGCTCGCGGGCCTCTACCGGGGTGCGTAGCAGGCTTCCCAAAGATCGCCCACCATCTGCCTGACAAGCGGGTCGGCGTCGCTGAGCATGGCTTCATTGACGGCTGCCCGGCGCAGCGGATCGGTTCGGCTGAGGAAGTAGATGACGGCCTGGTACGCGTGATAGCGCACCCAGCGATCCTCATGGGTCAGCAGCGCGAAGCCGTGTTCCAGCAGCGGCAAGCCGTGCTTTATGCTCATCTCGGAAAGTACGAATGCGCCCGACCCGACGCGGTCGCTCCGTGGATCGAGCATCTCAGTAAGGGTATCCAGCCGTTGACCGGACTGGAAGGCTCCCATGACGAGATCCCAGTCTTCATCAGGACACTCACCACGGCTTTCGCAAAAGCGGGCGAGCGCGGCCTCGAAGGCCCAATTGGACACGGCCGCCGTCAGGGCCCTACCCCAGCGCAGGCCCGCTGCTGGGCAGGCTGTCGATCAGTTCGATCTTGAAGATCAGCACCGCGTTGGGCGGGATGACGCCGCCGGCGCCGTTTTCGCCGTAGCCGAGCTCGGGCGGGACGTAGAGCATCCAGGTGTCGCCCGGCTTCATCTTCTGCAGCGCCTCGGTCCAGGCCGGGATCAGGCCGGCCAGGTTCATCACCGCCGGCGCGCCCTTGTCGTAGGAGCTGTCGAACACTTCGCCGGAGACCAGCTTGCCCTCGTAGTGGACCTTCACGTCATCGCGCGGACCGGGCGAGCGGCCGCCGGCCGGGCCGGATTTCTCGACCCTGTAGAGCACGCCCGACGGCAGCTTCTGGACGCCCTCTTCCTTGGCGGTCTTGTCGATGAAGGCCTGGGCGTTGGCCGCGCTGGCCTCCAGCAGGGCCGGGTCCGGCTTCCTGTGGCAGCCGGCCAGGACCAGGCCGGCGAGGGCGGCGACGATGAGGGTGCGACGGAACATTGCTTCTTGAACTCCTAGACCGCACGCGGCGGATACCCGCACGCGCGCAGCTCGTCCATGATCTCCTGGGTGTGCTGAGCGTCGCGGGTCTCGATCATGATGTCGAACTCCGCGCCCTTGGCCGGCACGTCCAGGGCCAGGCGGTTGTGGGCCACCTCGATGATGTTGCCGCCCATCTCGCCGATCACCCGGCTGACGGTGGCCAGCAGGCCCGGGCGGTCGTCGCCGATGATCCGCAGGCTGACGAGCCGCTGGGCCCGCACCAGCTCGCGGGTCAGAACGCTGGCCAGCAGGCGGGTGTCGATGTTGCCGCCGCACAGGATCAGGCCGCACTTCTTGCCGCGGAACCGCTCGGGATAGGCCAGCAGCGCGGCCAGCGAGGCGGCGCCGGCCCCCTCGGCGATGGTCTTCTCGACGTTGCAGTACAGCGCTACCGCCCGCTCGATATAGGGCTCTTCCAGCAGCAGCACGTCGTCGATCAGCGGCCGGGCGATGGCGTAGGTGTTCACCCCCACCACCTTGACCGCGATGCCCTCGGCGATGGTCTGGCCGCCGGCCTCGGCGTTCATGCCGCGCATCTTGGCGGTGAAGGAGGGGTACATGGCCGGCTCGCAGCCGATGATCCGGATATCGGGCTTCAGCGCCTTGGCCGCCGTGGCCACGCCGCTGATCAGGCCGCCGCCGCCGATCGGCACCGGCAGGACCTCCAGGTCCGGCTGATCCTCGAGCATCTCCAGCGCGATGGTGCCCTGTCCGGCGATGACGTCCAGGTCGTCGAACGGGTGGACGAAGGTCAGGCCGCGCTCGTCGCGCAGCTTCTGGGCGAAGGCGTTGGCGTCGTCATAGGTGTCGCCCTCGATGACCACCTCGGCGCCGTGGCCCTTGGTGTGCTGCACCTTCACGAACGGGGTGCCGCGCGGCATGACGATGGTCACCGGCACGCCCAGCCGGGCGCCGTGATAGGCCAGCCCCTGGGCATGGTTGCCGGCGCTGGCGGCGATCACGCCCAGCCGGCGCTGTTCGTCGGTGAGCAGCAGCAGCTTGTTGAGCGCGCCGCGCTCCTTGTAGGCCGCCGTGAACTGCAGGTTCTCGAACTTGACCCACACCTCCGCGCCGGTGATCTCCGACAGGGTGCGGGAATGGCGCAGCGGCGTGCGCTCGATATGGCCGGCCAGCCGGCCGGCGGCCGCCTTGATGTCGTCTAGGGTCAGGGTCATCGCCGCAGACGCTTAAGGGGCCCGGAGGCTCAGCGCAAACCCCTAAGCAGGTCCAGCCTGCGCATGGCTTTGCCGGGCAGCTCCGAAACCGGTCCCAGCGGCAGGGTCTCGGCCACCCGGCGCAGGCCATAGGCCGCCTCGCGCAGCATCGCCGCCGCCGACAGGCCGCCGACGAAGCCGTGGCTGACCTCGACGCTCCGGTTGGCCAGTTCCCGCTTGAAGCGATAGTCCCCGGCGCCCAGGTCGAGGCGGCTGTAGGGGACGTCGTCCATCCAGCGCAGGATGTCCTGGAACAGCATCATGCCGGGGGAATAGCGGTCAAAGGCGCTGTCGTGGCCGATGATCCAGCTGTGCACGGTCGCGCCGCCCCGGATGTCGAGCTGGGCCGCGGCCAGCGTATCGCCGATGTG
Organism: Caulobacter sp.; assembly: GCA_031426695.1. Taxonomy (GTDB): domain Bacteria; phylum Pseudomonadota; class Alphaproteobacteria; order Caulobacterales; family Caulobacteraceae; genus Caulobacter. The sequence continues at coordinate 8,488 of JASJPM010000015.1, read as the reverse complement.
CAGGGTGAACAGCACGCCGCCGAAGTCCGGGTCGCGGCTGGCGAACAACTGGCGCACCAGCCGCAGCGGCCAGCCGGCGGCGAACAGGTCGGTCTGGCCGGTTTCGCGCCAGGCCCGCTGCTTCCAGGCGACCAGCTGGTCGAAGTCGCCCTTCGACCGGGAGAAGGCGGTGAACCGCACCGGCCCGATCTCGCGCTCGACCTTGCGGCGCTTCTTGTCGATGTCCTTGAGGGCGGAGACCCCCGCCGCCCGGCGCTCGGCCTCATAGGCCGCGTAGCCGCCGGAGACGTCGATGATGCGCGAGGTCTCGGCGCCCTTGATGTGGGACGTGAAAGCGGCCTGGCCCTCCAGCATGTGGCTGAAGTCGAGACGGCCGACGCCCAGGGCCTGGACGATCTCGCGCGGGTCGACGGTCAGGCCGGGCTCGGCGACCAGTCCCTGATAGTCGCACATCGGCGCGCCGGCCGGCATGGCGGCGAACGGACCGATCCGCGCCGCCAGGAAGCCCTTCGGGTCGGCCATGCCGCCCAGCACCGCCACCCGCACGCCCCGATCGCCCGTGGACGGCCCCTGGGCCCGCGCCACGGCCCTGGGCCAGTATGGCGACAGGAAGGGCGTCTCCAGCCCCGGATCAGCCGCCTGCAGCGCCACCCACCGCTCCACGGCGTGGGCGGTCAGCTCCCACGGTCTGACGACATCAATCTGCACGGCTGCCAGGTCCCCAACCCTTCTGGTCGGGGGAAAACCTACGCCGCAACCGTTGCGGGAGGGTTTAGACCGGGACGGCGCCTGCCCCGGATCGGGCGCCGGCGTCCGCGAGTCGCCGAAACCTGCGGACGCTCTGTTCTCGCCGCTCGAACCCCGGCTAAGCTGTTCGCCTGAACAGGGGGATTCTCATGCGTCTGACCGCCGCCATCGCGCTGACCGTTTCATTGCTCGCCGGAGGGGCGCAGGCCAAGACCGTGGTGGTGACCGCCCAGCGGCTGCTGGACGTCTCGACGGGCAAGTACATCGAGAGCCCGATGGTGGTGATCACCGACGGCCGCATCACCGCCGTCGGACCGGCTGCCGCCATGACCGTTCCGGCCGGCGCCGAGCAGGTCGATCTGCCCGGCCAGACCCTGCTGCCCGGCCTGATCGACACCCATGTGCACCTGTCCTCCAGCCCGCTCTACGGCGGCTACACGGGCCTGCGGTTCACCGACAGCTTCTGGGCGATCATCGGCTCGGCCAACGCCACCGCGACCCTGAACGCCGGCTTCACGACCGTGCGCAACGTCGGCTCCGACTTCTATGCCGACGTGGGGTTGATGCAGGCCATCGACGAGGGATTCTTCGCCGGCCCGCGCATCGTGCCGGCCGCCTATTCCATCGGCGCCACCGGCGGTCACTGCGACAGCACCTACCTGCCGCCGTCGGAGCAGTCCTTCTCGCCGGCCGTCGCCGACGGGCCCGACGAGGGCCGCAAGATGGTGCGGCTGATGCACAAGTACGGGGCCCGGGTGATCAAGATCTGCGCCACCGGCGGGGTGTTCTCCAACGACGGCGTCGGGGTCCAGCAGATGGCGGTCGACGAGATCCGCGCCATCGTCGAGGAGGCCCACATGCTGGGCCTGAAGGTCGCCGCCCACGCCCACGGACCGGAAGGCATCCGCGCCGCCATCCTGGGCGGGGTCGACACCATCGAGCACGCCAGCCTGGTCGACGACGAGGGCATCAAGCTGGCCCTCAAGGCCGGATCCTGGTTCGGCATGGACATCTACAACACCGACTACACCCAGTCCGAAGGCAAGAAGAACGGCGTCCGCGACAGCGAGATCGCCAAGGACGCCGCCATCGGCGAGGCCCAGCGGCAGAACTTCTGCAAGGCGATCAAGGCCGGGGTGAAGCAGATCTACTCCACCGACGCCGGCATCTATCCGCACGGCGACAACGCGCGGCAGTTCGCGGTGATGGTCCGCTACTGCGCCACGCCGCTGCAGGCGATCCAGGCGGCCACGATCAACGCCGCCGAGGCGCTGGGGATGCCCGGCGATGTCGGCCAGGTCTCGGCCGGCCGCTGGGGCGACCTGATCGCCGTGCGCGGCGATCCGCTGGTCGACGTGACGGTGCTGGAGAAGGTCAGCTTCGTGATGAAGGGCGGTGTGGTGGTGCGGCGGTAGGGGTCTTGGCCGGGGACATGCACTTCAGTGCGTGTCCCCATCAGCTTCGAAGCGGCGAGGCCGTGCGTCCTTCGACACGCCGCTGCGCGGCTGCTCAGGATGACTGAGAAGGAAGACTGCCCTCCATAGTCATGCTGAGCAGCGCCGCAGGCGCGTGTCGAAGCACGCAGTAACTAAACCTCACACGCCGCCTTGGCCTCGGCGCGCAGCTCCGGGATGCCCGTGCCCTTTTCGGCCGAGGTCGCCAGCACGCGCGGGAACGAGGCCGGGCGCTTGCGGATGGCGTCCTGGGTGCGGGCGACGACGGCCTCGACCTCTTCGGCCTTCAGCTTGTCGGACTTGGTCAGCACGATCTGGTAGCTGACCGCCGCCGTGTCCAGCGCGTCCAGCGCCTCGGTGTCGACCGCCTTGAGGCCGTGGCGGGCGTCGATCAGCAGATACACGCGCTTCAGGTTCGGCCGGCCGCGCAGATAGGCCCGGCCCAGGTCCTGGAACTTGTTGGCCACGCCGCGCGACACCCGCGCGAAGCCGTAGCCGGGCAGATCGACCAGCCGCAGCTGGTCGTCGAGGTTGAAGAAGTTGATCTCCCGCGTCCGGCCCGGCTCGTTGGAGGCGCGGGCCAGGTACTTCTGGCCGACCAGGGCGTTGATCAGGCTCGACTTGCCGACGTTGGAGCGACCGGCGAAGGCCACCTCCGGCAGCTCCGGCCCGGGCAGGCCGTCCATCGCCACCGCCCCCATCATGAAGGCGACCGGATGGGCGAAGAGGACCCGGGCGGCCTCCAGCTCCTCGTCGGTGAAGGACGCGGTCAAGTCGCCGCCTTCGGCTGGCCGCGGACCTTGGCGATGAAGTCGTCGATCGGGTTGTCGACGCCGAACTTCCGCATGTTGATGTACTGCTGGAAGATCGAGAACACGTTCGAGAAGGTCCAGTACAGCAGCAGGCCCGCCGGGAAGCCGGCCATGATGAAGGTGAACATGATCGGCATCAGCTGGAAGATGCGCTGCTGCATGGGATCGGGGGCCGGCGGGTTCATCGCCGTCGTCAGCCACATGGTGAAGCCGTAGAGCAGCGGCAGGAAGCCCAGGTGCACCAGGGCGGCCACGCCCCCGATGAACGGCGTCGAGGCGACGTCCCAGGGGATCAGGCCGAACAGGTTCAGGATCGTGTAGGGGTCCGGCGCCGACAGGTCGCGGATGTAGCCGTAGAAGGGCGCGTGACGCATCTCGATGGTCACCGACAGCACCTTGTAGAAGGCCAGGAAGATCGGGATCTGCAGCAGGATGGGCAGGCAGCCGGCGACCGGATTGACCTTCTCCCGCTGATACAGCGCCATGGTCTCCTGCTGCATCTTGGTCGGGTCGTCCTTGTAGCGGGCGCGCAGCTCCTCCATCGGCTTCTGGAGCTTCTTCATCCGCGTCATCGACTCGTAGCTCTTCTGCGCCAGCGGGAAGAGCAGCACCCGCACGAACAGCGTCACCGCCAGGATGGCGACGCCGAAGTTGCCGACCAGGCCGAAGATGAACTCGAGCGCCTGGAAGAACGGCCGGGTGAAGAACCACAGCATTCCCCAGTCGACGGCCTTGTCGAGGTCGGGGATCGGCTGGCCGCCGGTCTTGCCCTTCTCGTAGGCCTGCAGGTCCTGGACGACCTTGGCGCCGGCGTAGACGCGGGTGGTCTCGCTGATCGTCCCGCCCGGCGCGATGGTGTGCAGGCTGCCGGCGTAGTTGGCGTTGTAGGAGTCGACGTCGCCGATCCGGGGCGCCGCGAACTGGGCGACGATCTTCTCGTCCTGGTCGGGCACGACCGCCGCCAGCCAGTACATGTCGGTGATGCCCAGCCAGCCGCCGTCGGAGGTGTAGCTGGCGGCGATGCGCTTGGCGGCGTCGCCCGAGGAGGCGGCGCGGCCGGCGGCTTCCTGGCCCTTCTTGAGCCAGGGCTTGAACTTCAGCAGGCGCAGCTCGCGGCCCTTGCCGTCGTCCGACAGGATGCCGACGGCGCCCTCGTGGACGTTCTGGCCGCGGCCCAGGTGCGGCGCCAGACCCTGGCGCAGGATCGAGGCGTAGGGCGCGACCTGCACCGCCGCGCCGGTGGTGTTGCGCACGGTGTCGGTGACGGTGAACATGAAGCGGTCGTCGACCGACATCACCCGGGTGAAGGTCAGGCCGTTGGCGCCGGCGTAGGTCAGCTCGATCGGCTTGCCCGGCGACAGCACGTCGCCCTTGGTCAGGGTCCAGACCGACTGGTTGGTCGGCAGGCCCGGCAGGTTCTGGCCGACCCAGCCGATGTCGGTGAAGAAGGCGTGGGCCGTGCCCTCGGGGCGGAACAGCTCGACCAGCGGCGAGCCCTTGGCCAGGGTTTCGCGGTAGCCCTTGAGGTAGAGGTCGTCCAGGCGCGCGCCCTGCAGGCGGATCGAGCCCTTCAGGGTCGGGGTGTCGACCTGGACGCGCGGGCTGGCGGCGGCGGCGACCTCACGCGATACGATCACCGGGGCGGCGGGCGCGCCGGGCGCGGTGGCGGTCTGTTCGGCGACCACCTTGGCCCGCTGTTCGGCCAGCCGCTTCTTGTTGGCCGGGTCCAGCACGAGGAACTGGTACGCCGTCAGCAGGATGACGGCGATGACGACGAACACGAACGTGTTGCGGGTGTCGTTCTGTTGCATGAAGCGGACTAACCGGAACGGGAGGGATCTGAGGCGACGCCGGATGGCGCGGGCACGGTGTCGGGATCGGTCGCGAGCCTTATCAGCGCGCTTTTCACATCGTCAAGGAGACGGTCCCAGGGCCGGGCCGCCGTGCCGCCCCGCGCGATGAACACATAGTCGCTGCCGGGGACGCCGTGGAGGGGCAGCAGCGCCCGCGCCGCCTCGCGCAGACGGCGCTTGCAGCGGTTGCGCACCACCGATCCGCCGACCCGCTTGGTGGCCGTGAAGCCGGAGCGGATCAGGGGGTCGCCGTCGGCGCGGTCGCGGCGCTGGATGACTACCGCGCCGTGGGACCGGAAACGCGCTTGAGCGGCCAGGAGAAACTCCGGCCGCTTGCGCATGCGTTCGATTGTCGGCTTCTGGTCCAGCATCGTCCCGGTCCCGTCGATCAGACGCAGATGGGGACGCGCCTGTCCGATACTAGGCGGTCAGGCGCTTGCGGCCCTTGGCGCGGCGACGGGCGACGATCTTGGCGCCGTTCTTGGTCGACATCCGCAGCCGGAAGCCGTGACGGCGCTTGCGCACGAGACGCGAGGGCTGAAAGGTCCGCTTGCTCACGGGAAGGCTCCGAATTCTAAAGGTCTAGGCGCGCCAGGCGGGGCCCGTCGCGGTGAGCGGGGGGAGATACGGGAAGGGCAGACCTGAGTCAACCCAAGCCCTTACAGATCAGGCCGGATGATCGCCTTGCCGACCACCTGGCGGTCGGCCAGCAGGTCGAAGGCCTCGCGCCAGCGGTCCAGCGGCAGTTCGGCGTGCACGCGCGGCTTGATGACACCCTCGTCGGCCATGCGCCAGACGGCCTGCGCGTTCTCGCGGCCGCGCTCGGGGAACTGGCGGCCGTACTCGCCGGCCCGCACGCCCATCACCGAGAAGCCCTTGATCAGCGGCATGTTGACCGAGACGGTCGGGATGCGGCCCGAGGTGAAGCCGATGACCAGCAGCCGGCCGTCGAAGGCGATGCAGCGGGTGCTCTCATCGAAGATGTCGCCGCCGACCGGGTCATAGATGACATCCGCCCCGCGCCCGCCGGTGATCTCCTTGACCTTCTCGCGGAAGCCGCCGGTGACGTTGACGACAGCGTCGGGCGCGTACTCCGACGCGACGATGGCCAGCTTCTCGTCCGAGGCCGAGGCGGCGATCACCCGGCAGCCCAGCGCCTTGGCCAGGTCGACGCAGGCCAGGCCCACGCCGCCGGCCGCGCCATGGACCAGCACCCACTCGCCCGGCTCGACCCGGGCCCGCCGGACCAGCGCGACATAGGCGGTCAGATAGGCGGCCCCGTAGGCGGCGGCCTGGCCGAAGCTCAGCCGCGCCGGCTTGGGCTTCAGCCCGCGGGGATCAATCACCGCGTACTCGGCGAATCCGCCGGTCTTGGCCCCGCCGACCACCGCATCGCCGACGCTCCAGCCGGTGACGCCCTCGCCCAGGGCCGCGATCTCGCCCGACAGGTCCAGGCCCGGCGTGAACGGCAGCGGCGGCTTGAACTGGTACTCCCCCTTCGTCATCAGCAGGTCGGGAAAGTTGACGCTGGCGGCGCGGACGCGGACCAGCACCTGGCCCGGACCGGCGGTGGGCGTCGGAACCTCGCGGACATGGGTCCCGGCGTAGAGTTCGCCCAGCTCTTCGACGACCAGCGCGCGCATGGTTGTTCTCCCTCGGTTGGCTGGATTCTGGAGTGATTACGTTGGGGGAGTCATCCCGCTTCTCCCTCCCCGCATGGGGAGGGTGCTCCCGAAGGGAGCGGGTGGGGCAAAGGTGCTTGAAGGTCGGCGCTGACCGCGCGCGACCGGCTCCCCACCCGTCTCCTGCTTCGCCTTCGGCTTCGCAGGATCCACCCTCCCCATGCGGGGAGGGAGACTACGAGAGCATTCCCTCGTACGCTTGGCGCACGAAGCCGGCGATCTCGCGGCAGGCGGTGTCGGCGGTGGGAATGGCGCCGGTGAAGGCGGTGAAGCCGTGGGCCAGGCTGTCGTAGCAGCGGTAGATCACCGGCACGCCGGCGTCCTTGAGCCGCTTGGCGTAGCATTCGCCCTGGTCGACCAGCGGGTCGAACCCGGCGGTGGCCACGATCGCCGGCGCCAGGCCCGACAGGTCCTGCGTCTTGATCGGCGACAGGCGCGGGTCGGCCGGGTCGGCGTCCGGGGCCATGTAGTGGGCCATGAACCAGTTCATGGTGTCGCGCGACAGCGGATAGGCGTCGCTGAAGGTGGTCATCGACTGGGTTTCGCTGGCCACGTCGACGGCCGGATAGATCAGCAGCTGCAGGGCCGGCTGCGGCTCTCCGGCGCGCTTCATCTCCTGGGCGACGATGGCGGCGAAGTTGCCGCCCATCGAGTCGCCGCCGATCGCGGCCACGCCGTCGGGCGCGCCGAAGCGGGCGGCGTTGTCGCGGCCCCAGCGGTAGGCGGCCAGCACGTCCTCCAGCCCGCCCGGGAAGCGCGTCTCCGGCGCCAGGCGGTAGTCGACCGACAGCACCGCGCAGCGGGCGATGCGGGCCAGGATCTGGCAGAAGACGTCGCTGGTCTCCAGATCGCCGATCACCCCGCCGCCGAAGTGGGCGAAGACCATCAGCGGCGCGGCCGGGTCCTGTTCGGCCGGGCGATAGGCGCGCAGCTTCAGCGGGCCACCCGGGCCCTCCATGCTCAGGTGCTCGATGCGGACGCCCGGCTCGGGCTTGCCGGCCATGGCCGCCAGTCCGCCGGCGCTGGCCGCGCGCGCTTCCTCCGGCGTCAGGGACGACATCGGTGGCATGCGGCGCGCCCCGGCGGTCAGGAACTGGAAGCGGGGATCCAAGGTGCGGCCGCCCTGATAGACCACGCCGCCGCCCGACATCGCCCGCAACACGGGCGTCGGCAGCGACAGCAGGAACTTCAGGATCGCCTTCTGGACCGCGGGATCGGCCATGGTGATCTCCGGTTCAGGTCGAAAGGCGGGGCAAGGCGGGAATGCCGCCCATGATCAGCCTGACCGCGAAGTCCGCGGCGGCGGCCGTGTCGACGGGCCGGCGCTCGAGCATCTTGTCGCCGACCTGCCGGGCCACGGCGATGCAGGCGGCGGCCAGGTAGTCGGCGTCGACGCGCGGTGCGGCGTCGTGCTCCATGGCCTGCAGGAAGGCGTCGCGCACCTCCTCGAACACCCGCTCCATCTCCGGCGTCTGCAGCCGCATCTGCGGGTGTTTCTCGCCGGCCGGCCGGTGGGCGTGCCAGGCCTCGTGCTCGTCGGCCATGAAGTCGAAATAGGCCTGGATGGCGGCGCGCAGATAGCCCTCGAAGGTGTTCGAAGCTTCCCAGCAGGCGCGCAGGATCGGCCGGAAGCGGGCGGCGCCGTCGTCGGCCAGCGCCTCGAACACCTCATCCAGCGACCGGAAGTAGTTGTAGAAGGTGCCGGAGGCGAGGCCGGTGCGTCGAATGATGTCGCGCACCGTCGCCGACTCGTAGCCGAGCTCGGCGAAGACCTCGCGCGCGGCGTCGAGAATGGCGCGGCGGTTGGCGAGCTTGGTCTGCTCGCGCTTGCCCGCCGAAAGAAGAACGACCTGACTCATCGTAGCAAGGCTATCAGCCGGGCGGTCTCAAGCAAGCGGACAGAAGGCCTCAGGCGCGTTCTTGCAGCCCATTCTGTTTCA
>JASJPM010000014.1:0-39466 GCA_031426695.1 Caulobacter sp. | reverse complement strand
ACGGGGACTTGCTGAGTATGCAGGCGGCCGGAGGGGTGGGGGATAGATTGTGTTCTATCCCCCTATCTCCGTCTCCCCGGCGAAGGCCGGGGCCCATGCGGGGCAAGGGCTCGGGGCGTGTCGTGGATCCCGGCCTTCGCCGGGAAAACGGGGGAAAGAGACTCTACCGCCCCCGCCACTCCGCCTTGCGCTTCTCCCCCCAGGCCGCGACGCCCTCGCGGCGGTCGTCGGTGGGGGTGAGTTCGTCGTAGGCGGCCAGTTCGACGGCGATGGCCTCGGCTCCGGTCAGCACGGCGGTGTCGCGGACCACGCGGCGGATGTTGCGCACCGACAGCGGGGCGTTGGCGGCGATTCTGCGGGCGGTTTCGATGGCGGCGGCGACCAGTTCGTCGGCGGCGCAGACGCGGTTGACCACCCCCCAGGCCAGGCCCTCGGCGGCGGTGAAGGGATCGCCTGTCAGCAGCACCTCGCGGGCCCGGCGCTCGCCGGCCGCGCGGACCAGGTTCGGCGCGCCGCCAAGTCCCGGCATGATGCCCAGCTTGACCTCCGGCAGCGCCAGCCGGGCGCCGTCGGCGGCGTAGATGAAGTCGCAGTTCAGCGCGATCTCCGCCCCGCCGCCGTAGGCCGCGCCGTTCACCGCGCAGATCACCGGGACCGGCAGGGCGACCAGCGCGTCGCGCATGGCCTCGAACAGCCGGTGCTGGGCGACCCACTGGGCGTCGGTCATGCCGTCCCGCTCCTTGAGGTCCGCCCCGGCGCAGAAGATCTTGTTGCCGGCGCCGGTCAGGACCACCGCGCGGACGGCGCCGGGGTCGGCGCCCAGGCCGGTCAACAGGGCGAGCAGTTCCTCCGCCATCAGCGTCGACAGCGAATTGCCGGAGTCCGGACGATTGAGCGTGACGAGGAGGACGCCCTCGGCGGGCGTGGCGGTGAGGAGGGTTTCGTGGGGCGCGGTCATGGGAAAGGGATAGCGACGAGGCCGCCCCACCTCAATCCTCTCCCTCTTGGGAGAGGATTATCTGGTTCCGTACAGCCGGTCCCCCGCGTCCCCCAGCCCCGGCAGGATGTACCCGCGCTCGTCCAGCCCGCGATCGATGCCCGCGGTCCAGATCGCTACGTCAGGGTGGTCGCCGCGCAGGGCCTCGATGCCTTCGGGGCAGGTCAGGACGCAGACGAAGCGTAGGTCGCGGGCGCCCTCTTCCTTGAGGCGGTCGATGGCGGCGCGGGCGGTGACGCCGGTGGCCAGCAGCGGGTTCATGACGATGACCTGGCGCTCGGCCAGGGTCTCGGGAACCTTGAGATAGTACTCGACCGCCGCCCTGGTGCCCGGATCGCGGTAGAGGCCGATGTGCGCCACGCGGGCCGAGGGGACCAGGGTCAGCATGCCCTCCAGCATCCCCTCCCCGGCCCGCAGGATCGGGGCGAAGACCAGCTTCTTGCCGGCGATCTCCGGCGCGGTCGTCGTCTCCAGCGGCGTCTCGACCGGCCGGTCGGTCAGGGCCAGGTCGCGGGTGACCTCGTAGCAGAGCAGGGTCGAGATCTCCCGCATCAGCTCGCGGAAGGTCTTGGTGGAGGTCTCGCGGTCGCGCAGCCGGGTCAGCTTGTGCTGCACCAGCGGGTGATCGACGACGGTGACGCCGGAGTAGCCCTTGGTCATCAGAATACCGTTCCGTCGCTGGTGATTGTGAGGGGCGGGCCGCCGCCCTCGCGCCGCTGGGCCGCCAGCCGTCGGCCGGCCGCCCAGGTGCCGCCCTCCAGCACCCGGGCCAGCGGAAACGCGTCAGCGGCCACGCCCAGCCGCTCCCGCACCATCGGCGCGATGAGGTCGAGCAGAGCGACGGTCAGCGACCGCCAGCCGACGACCAGCGGATCGCCGACCGCGTGGGTGCGGTCCATGTCGGCGGGGTCCTTGAGGACCAGCACGCCGTCGTCGATGAACAGGCCGCCGTTGCGGTATTCGGCCAGGCCCGTCAGACCGTCGATGTCGACGACCTCGATGCCCGCCTCGATCAGCGGCTCGATCAGGCTGTAGGCCAGCCATTGCGACAGCTTGTGAATGGGGACCAGGCCGTCGGTGGCGTCGTCGCGCTTGATGGCCGGGTGGCGCCAGACGTCGCCGAGCGGCACGCCGTCCAGGGTCAGGCGGTCCTGCCAGATCGGGCCGAGGCGCTCGAGCAGCACCTCCAGGATCACCGGCGCCGGCAGGCGTCCCTCCACCGCGCGCGCGGCCATGACGTCGTAGAGATCGCCCGGCCGGCCGACGGCCTCGCCCAGCCGGCGCAGCAGGGCGGCGCGGCCTTCGAGCCCGACCAGCGGGTTGTCGTCGGTGACCTGGAAGGCCTTGGCCAGCGCAGCGGCCTCGAAGCCGGCGAGCGCGTCGGCGCGGAACGGATCATCGGTCCGCGACGACAGCGCGCCCGATTGGAACAGCCGCAGGGAGGCGATTCCCAGCCCCTCCGAGCGGGCGCTCGTCGACCCGGTCGGGCCGTCGAGATAGCGCCAGCCCGGCCCTGAACCGGCGTCGAGCAGCACCGAGGTGATGCAGAGGTCGAAGGCCGCCCGGGCCCGCGCGGCGCGGTCGGGCCAGAAGGCTTCCTCGCCCAGCTCCTGCCACAGGTCGCGGCCGCGGACATGGAAGTGCCGCCAGCGGGCGTGGAAGGGCACGTTCAGCGTCGGGTACTGGTCGCGGATGACGGCGGCCACGACGTCGGCCGTATGCGGCAGGCGGTCGAGGTCCACCCGCCAATCCGGCAGGCCGTCCGCGACGGCGATGGCCAGCATCTCGTGGGCGCGTTCACGGACGGCGCTTGCCGACAGCAGCGATACGGCGACGCTGCTTTTGCTAGTCATGGTGAGCAGCACCCGCAGGATGCGTGTCGAACCACGCAGTGAGGCCGTGCGTCCTTCGACACGCCGCTTCGCGGCTGCTCAGGATGACTGGGACTTCAGACCGCCGGAACCAGTCCCCGGCGGAGCAATCAGAACTCGCCAAGGTCGCGCCCCACCACCTTTTTCAGGTCTTCGGGCGTCGGCGCGCCGTCGGGCGTGAAGTAGCCGGCGGCCTTCTTGGCCTCCATCTCCACGCTGGCGTCGTCGGGGACCAGCCAGGCGGGAATGGGCACGCGCTCGCCGATCTCGATACCGCCCTCGACCAGGGCGTCGTGCTTCATGTTGGACATCGAGACGAAGCGGTCGATGCGTTTGATGCCCAGCCAGTGCAGGACGTCGGGCATCAGCTGCTGGAAGCGGGCGTCCTGGACGCCGGCCACGCATTCGGTGCGCTCGAAGTAGGTGGCCGCCTGGTCGCCGCCGGGCTGGCGCTTGCGGGCGTTGTAGACGAGGAACTTGGTCACCTCGCCCAGCGCCCGGCCTTCCTTGCGATTGTAGACGATCAGGCCGGCGCCGCCGTTCTGGGCCTCGAGGATGGCCTCCTCGATGCCGTGGGTCAGGTAGGGCCGGCAGGTGCAGATGTCGGAGCCGAACACGTCGGAGCCGTTGCACTCGTCATGGACGCGACAGGTCAGGCGCCGGGCCGGGTCGGCGATCGCGGCCGGGTCGCCGAAGATGTACAGCGTGATGCCGCCGATCGGGGGCAGGAAGACCTTGAGGTCCGGCCGGGTGACCAGCTCGGGGTACATGCCGCCGGTCTGCTCGAACAGGGTGCGGCGCAGGGTGGTCTCGTCGACCTCGAACCGCTCGGCGATGCCGGGCAGGTACCAGACCGGGTCGAGCGCGGCCTTGGTCACCGCCACGTCGCGGCTCTCATGGACCACGGTCCCGTCGATCTTCAGCCGGCCGGCGTCGATGGCCTGGCCGATCTCGGGCAGGGACAGGCGGGCGCGGGTCACCGCGATGCTGGGCCGGATGTCGACGCCCTCGGCGATCTGGCCGGCGAAGTCGATCTGCACCCGGTGCCCCCAGGGATCGAGGGAGACGATCTTCTTCTCGTCCGCCCACTGACCGAATGGTCCGATGTCGACCACCGGCGCGGTGTCGGTCAGATCGGGCCGGACCAGCGGATTGAGCGCGCCGGACGCGATGGCCAGCGAGCGGTAGATGGAATAGGCGCCGCCATGGGCGCCGATGGCGTTGCGGTCGGCCCCGGCGTTCGGGCTGGCGATCACCGGGCCGCGCTCGGCGGCGGTCGCCGCGCCCCAGGTGATGGGGAAACGGCCGGCGGAGCCTGCCTGCGGATGCGAGGTCAGGCGGATATGGCCTTGTTTGTTGACGGACATTCTTCCCTGCGCGCTCTTGGGGGCGCCTCCAAATGAAAAGGCCCCTGTGCCGGGTTCGCCGGCAAGGAGCCTTTGAGCGAGGATACTGCGCTCGGGTTTTTCGGCTGGCAAGAGGGGCGTCAGGCGGGCTGGCGCGCCAGCCGGAACAGCTCGGTCTGGCCCTCGACGACCTCGACGGCCAGGTGATGCTCACCCTCGTCCAGCCGCTGTTGCGCCAGCTCACGAGCCCGCGCCTCGTCGCGTACGGTGACGATCTGCAACGTCGGCACCGAGTAACGTTGATCATGGATGTAGAAGGAGAAAGTCCTCAAGGCCTGGTTCCAGTTTCGGATGGGACGGGAGCTTGAACAGTCTCCCTGTCGCCGCGATTTGTAAGCACGCGCCGCCAATATGCCCATATTACACATTAGCGCCCACGCGGACATGCATAATACTTTCAATCAGGATCAGACGCTCCAATTGCGTCGACTATCCGACATTACCGGACGGTAGCGGAACAATGTCTTTTCTATACATGAACTGTTGATCCCGCGCCGCCCGGCGTCCTGACGGGCGCTTGACCAACCGCCCGTCGCGCCGTGTGATAGGGCCCATGAGCACCGATCTGGCGACCTTCATCCGCGGCCTGCCCAAGGCCGAACTGCATCTGCACATCGAGGGCAGCCTCGAACCCGAGTTGATGTTCGACCTGGCGCAGCGCAACCGCATCGCCCTGCCCTTCGACAGCGTCGAGGCGATCCGCGCGGCCTACGCCTTCTCCAACCTGCAGGACTTCCTGGACATCTACTACCAGGGCGCCGGCGTGCTGCAGACGGAAGCAGACTTCCAGGACCTGACGATCGCCTACTTCCGGCGGCTGCACGCCGACGGCGGGGTGCATGCCGAGATCTTCTACGACCCCCAGACCCACACCGACCGGGGCCTGCCCTTCAGCGTCGCCGCCGACGGCATCCTGGCCGGGATGGCCCAGGCGCAGGATGAGCTGGGGATCAGCAGCAAGCTGATCATGAGCTTCCTGCGGCATCTCTCCGAAGAGGCGGCGTTCGAGACGCTGAAACAGGCCGAGCCCTACCTCGACCGCTTCGTCGGCGTCGGCCTGGACAGCGGCGAGGTCGGCCATCCGCCGTCGAAGTTCGCCAATGTCATGAAGGCCTGCCGCGAGCGGGGCCTGCTGATCAACGCCCACGCCGGCGAGGAGGGCCCGCCGGCCTATGTGTACGAGGCGCTGGACATCCTCGGCGTCGACCGCATCGACCACGGCAACCGGGCGCTGGAGGATCCGGCGCTGACCCGGCGGCTCGTGGACATGGGCATCACCCTGACCGTCTGCCCGCTGTCGAACCTGAGCCTGTGCGTGGTGAAGGACCTGAAGGACCATCCGATGAAGCGGATGCTGGACCTGGGGCTCAAGGCCACCTGCAACAGTGACGACCCGGCCTATTTCGGCGGCTATCTGGCCGAGAACTACATCCTTACCGCGGAGGCGGTAGGCCTGACGCGCGCTGACCTGGTGACGCTGGCCAAGAACAGCTTCAGCGGCTCGTTCCTGACCGAGGCGGAGAAGGCGAAGCACATCGCGGCGGTGGACGCCTATGTGGCGGCTTCGGGGACAGTTTAAGGTGTCCCAAGGGACACCTTAAACTGTCCCCTACTCCCTACCTTGTGATGCGGTAGCGGCCACGGCTGTCGGGGCAGACGCGGACATAGCGGTACTCGGTGCGGCCGCCCCATTCGGTCGGGGCGGCGGCCAGGCGGCAGCCACGACGGCTGTAGGTGTTGTAGGCGTAGCGACCGCTGCGCTGACCGCGCCCATAGCCGGCCTCGCGGTAGGAGATGGTCTGGTTGCGGCTCCAGTAGTAGCCCGTCCTGTCGCAGTTGGCCGTCTCGCGGCCGATGCTGCCGCCCACGCCGGCCCCGACCAGGGCGCCGAGCACAGCGCCTTCGGTCTGCACGTCGGTGGCGGCCACGTTGGAGCCGATCGCCGCGCCGGCCAGGGCCCCGATCAGGGCGCCGGCGACGGTGCGGTTGTCGCGCCGCTTCTCGCAGGGATTGTCGCGGTAGGGGGCGTAGGCGTCGTTATAGCCCATGTCACGGCCGTAGCCGCCCGCGTAGGGGGCGTCGTAGCGCCATTCGCCGTACTGCCGGACATAGGCGCCGCGGCCGTAGCGCCGGTCATAGGCGGCCTGGTCGCGCAGGTACTGCTCGCGCTTGGCCTCATAGGCCCGGCGCTGGTCGGCGTAGTCCTCGCGGCGGTCCTGGTAGTCGCTCTGCTGGCGCTGGTATTCCCGCTGCTGGGCCTGGTAGGTCGCCCAGTCCGGCGGAGCCGACTGGGCGAGGGCCGATCCGGCCGCCAAGGCGATCACGCTGGCCGTTGCGGCGGCGATAAGATGGTTCTTCATGGTGTTCCGTTCCTCTCAAGGATGCGGAACGAGGATCGGTCTCCCGGAACCTTTCGACGCCCGCGCGGGGGGACCCCTCCCGACACGGTGGCAGAACGCCGTGCGGCGTTAACGGTTGCGTGGAGGCTGTCGGGGACAGTTTAAGGTGTCCCTCCAGGGGCGCCTTAAACTGTCCCCTATCGTCAGATCAGCGCATCGCGGGTCGGCTGGCCCAGCAGGACGCGGCCGGCCAGCTCGAAGATCGGGGCCGCCACCATGATGTGGTGGGTGATGACATTGGCGTCGCGGAAGCGGCGCTGCAGGTCGTTGTCCAGGTAGACCGCCGAGCCGCCCAGCATGTCGTAGGCGACCTTGCAGACATCGGCCGACACATGCGTGGCGTGCGCGCAGGCCAGGCGAAGGCGGGCCCGCTGCTCCAGCGTCGCGTCCTGCCCGGCCTGCAACGCCGCCCAGATCACCGAGATGCATTCGTAGTAGTGGGCGCGGGCCGCCGACAGCGACGCCACGGCGCGGGCGTAGTCCTGCTGCGTCACACCGCGTTCGGCCAGGGTCCGCTGCGAGCCCTGCTGCTTCTTCTGCAGCGCCATGTTGCCCGCCGTCAGCAGCGCGCCGCGGGCGTTGCCCAAGGCCACGGCGGTGACGCCCAGCGCCAGCATGCCGAACACCGGGTACTTCGCCAGCGGCGTCTCGACCCGGGTGCGGTCGCTGTGCAGGGCGACGGAGCGGTCCTTGGGCACGCGGACGTCCTTGACCGCGAAGTCGAGGCTGCCGGTGCCGCACAGGCCCGAGGTGCGCCAGGTGTCGATCAGCTCCACCTCGTCGGCGCGGAAGATCATCATGCGGTGGATCGGCTGGCCGTCAGCGTCGAGCATCGGGCCTTCCGGGCCCATGATCATCGCGCCGCCGGCGATCCAGTTGGCGTTCTGCGCGCCGCTGCCCCACTGCCAGCGGCCAGTGACGCGCCAGTGGTCGACCTCGTCGATCGCCTTGCCCATCGGGGCGAAGACGCCGGCGGAGATCACCTCCGGCGCGCCGAACACCTCGCGGGCCATCTCCGGCTCCAGCCGGTTGGCCATCGAGGCGGTGGTGGCGCCGATCATCAGGCACCAGCCGGCCGAGGCGTCGTTCTGGGCGATGATCTCGATGGCCTGGGCGACGTCGGTCGGGATGGTCTCGTGGCCGTCCAGGCTCGCCGGCAGCAGCATGCGGAACAGGCCGGCGCCGGCGAACTTGCGCGCCAGGTCGGCGGGCAGCCGGCGGCCGGCCTCGATCTCGTTGGCGCGGCGGGCGACCTCCAGGGCCAGGGAGGTGGCGGCGGCGACGGCGTTGAACGTCATGCGGGGAGTTTCCAAAGGGCGGCGAGGTTGTTGCGCTGCATGTTCGATGAGCCGCCGACGATCGGCATGCCCAGCAGGTCGCGCACGTTGCGCTCGATATCGTAGTCGGCGGACATGGCGTAGGCGCCCATGACCCGCTGGCAGGCCAGGGCGATCTCGACCCCGGCCTCGGCGATGAACAGCTTGGCCATGCTGGTCTCGACGGCGCAGGGCTGGCCCTCGTGCGCCAGGCGCGCGGCGTTCCACAGCATCAGGCGGCAGGCCTCCAGCTTCGTGCGGGCGTCGACCAGCGCGTGACGCACCGCCTGGTGGGCCGCGATCGGCTTGCCGAACTGCACCCGCTCCTGGCTGTAGGCCCAGGCCTCCTCCATCGCCGCCTGGGCGATGCCGAAGGCGCAGGCGCTGATCTCCAGCTTCTCGATGTCCAGCGCCCGGCCGGCCAGCATCTTCCAGCCCTGGTTCCACTTCTCCGGCCCGCCGACGATGGCCGACAGGGGCAGGCGGACCTCGTCGAAATGGACGTCGGACGACAGGGTGTAGCGCAGGTTCACGTGGTCGATGGGGGTGATGGTCACGCCCGGCGCGTTGGTCGGGATCAACAGGAAGGACAGGCCGCTGCGGGCCGGGGCGTCGGGGTCCGAGCGGACGAGGCAGTAGAT
Organism: Caulobacter sp.; assembly: GCA_031426695.1. GTDB lineage: Bacteria > Pseudomonadota > Alphaproteobacteria > Caulobacterales > Caulobacteraceae > Caulobacter. Next base: position 30,836 of record JASJPM010000014.1, on the reverse strand, counting down.
GTAGTCAGCGAAGTCCGCGCCGGTGCACCAGCGCTTGGCCCCGGTGACGACGATCTCGTCGCCCTCGCGGCGGGCGCGGGTGGACACCTGCGACAGGTCGCCGCCGACGTCGGGCTCGGACAGGCCATAGGCGAAGATCAGCTCGCCCTTCGCCAGCCGGGGCAGGAGCTCCGCCTTCTGCTCGGCCGAGCCGTTCTCGAGGATGTTCATGCCGCCGTAGAAGGCGCACTGGATGAACGGTCCGGCCAGGAACGACCCGGCCCGGCACAGCTCCTCGATGGCGGCGACGGCGGCCAGGATGTCGGGACCCGTGCCGCCGTACTCCTCCGGCACCGTCAGGCCGCAGAGGCCCAGGTCCGCCAGCTGCCTGAACAGGTCACGCGGGAAGGTGTGGGTGCGGTCCCACTCCCGCCGCTTCTCGCGCGGCGCCTTCTCGGCGATGAACCGCTGGAGGATGGAGCGGAGCTCGGCGACGTGGGAGGGTTCGGGGGGAAGGCTCATGCGCTGACAGGCCTTGCGTGCTTCGCGACGCGCTCCGCGCTCCTCAGCATGACGAGCATTTTTGCATCCCACCTACCTTCGTCATCCTGAGGAGCGAGCCTCAGGCGAGCGTCGCGAAGGACGCAATGAATGCGTGCCAACCTCTATTCCCCCGTCAAATTCATCGGCCGGCGCTCGCGGAAGGCGGCGACGGCCTCCTTGCGGTCGGCGGTCATGTTGCTGAGGCTCTCGTAGGCCACGGCCGCGTCGGAAGTGCTGACCATGATCTGCTTGAGGGTGATGTTGGCCGTCATCTTGGTCCAGCGCACGGCCCAGCGCGGGTTGCCCAGGATCTTGCCGGCGATCTCGGCGACCTTGGCGTCGAGCTGGTCGGTCGGGACGGCGTAGTTGATCAGGCCCATGCCGGCCGCTTCCGTCGCCGTCAGCAGGTCACCGGTCATCAGCAGCTCCTTGGCGCGGGCGAAGCCGATCAGCTGCGGCCAGATGATCGCCCCGCCGTCGCCGGCCACCAGGCCCACCTTCACATGCGGATCGCCGATCTTGGCGCCCTCGTCGGCGATGATGACGTCGCAGAGCAGGGCGATGGTGGCGCCCAGGCCCGCCGCCGCGCCGTTCAGCCGGGCGATGATCGGCTTTTCCAGGTCGAGCAGGCCGCTGACGATCCGCTTGGCGTCGTAGGCGATGGCGCGGAACTTCCGGGGATCGTTGATCTGCTCGTCGAACCAGTCGAAGTCGCCGCCGGCGCAGAAGGCGCGGTTCTCGCCGGTCAGCACGATCAGGTCGCTGTCCTCGTCATGCTGCAGGTCGACGAACAGCTCGGCCAGCTCGTCGTGCATGCGGGCGTCGACGGCGTTCACGGCGTTGCCGCTGAAGCTGCAGACCAGGATCTTGCCGTCGCGGCGGAAGGTGAAGCGCTGGTAGTCCTCGAACTTCATGCTGCGGGATCCTCGCTGACACGCACCAGACGGCGGCCGAAGTTCTCGCCCCGGAACAGGCCGCAGAAGGCCTCGGCGGCGGACTCCAGGCCGTCGAACTCCTCGATGGCGAACTTCAGGGAGCCGTCGGCGATCCAGTCGGCCATCTGACTCTGGGCGGCGGCGAACTGGCGGATGTCGTCGAACACCACCAGCCCCTCCATGCGGACGCGGTGGGTGATGAAGACGTCGGTGTGCTTCAGGCCATGGCGCTGCTCGACCGGCACATTGTAGTCGGCCACCTGACCGGACACGACCACCCGGCCACGCAGCTTCATCAGCGGCAGGACGCGGTCGACCATCTCGTTGCCGACGTTGTCGAACAGGACGTCGACGCCGCCCGGGCAGGCCGCCTTGATGGCGGCGGTCAGGTCGGGCTCGGCCTTGTAGTCGATGACCGCGTCGAAGCCCGCCTCGTCCTTCAGCCAGGCGCATTTCTTCGGGCCGCCGGCGATGCCGACCACGCGCATGCCCAGCTTCTTGCCGATCTGGCCTGCCGTGGCGCCGACCGGGCCGGCGGCGGAGGTGACCAGCAGGGTCTCGCCTTCCTTCGCCTGCGCCACGCGGTGCATGCCGAACCAGGCGGTAAGGCCTGGCACGCCCAGAATGCCGATCCAGCAGCCCAGGGCTACGCGCCTGTCGGTGATCTTCTGGATGAAGCCCCGGCCGTCGGACACGAAGTGCTCGCGCCAGCCGCCGCCGGCCGCGATCAGGTCGCCGGGGGCGTAGTTGGGGTTCCTGCTCTCCACGACCTGCGCCACGCAGAAGCCGTCTATGCCCTCGCCGATCTTCATGGCTCCGGCATAGCTGTCGCCGCCGGACAGCCGTGAGCGGGTGCCGGGGTCGACCGAGCTGAGGATCACCCGGGCGATGAACTTGCCGTCGTCCAGCGCCGGCAGCGCCAGCGTCTCCAGCGCGAAATCCTCCGGACGCGGCGCGCCCTCGACATGGCGCGCGAGCACCCAGCGGCGGGTTGTCGTGGTCACTGTGCCTCCCATGCCGGGCGTGTGCCGGTCTGTGCTTTTGACTGTAGGGGGTTCCGCGGCGGCAGGGAAAGGGGAGCGGTGTCCACCTGAGCTCGAGTGCGGAACCCCCCTTTCAGGGGGCAAGGTCGGAGGCCGCGCCGTGTGAACCCGGTCCCCAACAAAAGAAAACAACGATTTTCCGGATCGAGGCAAGGCAGTGCGCTCCACCCCCACGAAATCCAGTCTGGCGGCCCTTGCCATCATCGCCTTCAGCCTCGGCGGGCTGTCTCTGCCGTCCGCGACAGCGCAGACGCCGGCGCCCGTGGCCGCCTTCACCGACAGCACCGCCGCCGGCCTTTCGGCGACCCGACGGGTGGCCATCAGCAGCGTCGTGGTGTCGTTCCAGGCCTCGGTGGCCGGAGAGCGCCTCGCCGGCAGCGGCATGCTCGCCGACAAGTCGTCGGCGCGCGCCGTACTGGCCCTGCCGGACATGGACCCGGCGCTGCAGGCGCAGATCGCCGAGGATGCTTATCGTCAGCTCAAGGCTGAACTCACCGCCGCCGGCTACGAGGTCGTGCCGGAAGCGGAGGTGAAGGCCAGCGCCGCCTATGGCGAGATCACCAAACTGGCCGGGCTTCCTAACTACACGCGGTTCGGCAACGGCCTCGGCGACATGACGCTGGTCAGCCCGTCAGGCCTGTCCCCCTATCTGCCTTACGGCCTGGAGGGCGGCTTGTTCGAACAGCCCAAGAGCTACATCGGCTGGGCCAGCAGCATGGGCGGCAAGAGCATCACGCCGGGCGGTCCCAGCGCCACCACCATCGCCGGCATCTGGAAGTTGCCCGGGCTGGAAGTGAAGCTGGCGAAAGCGCTCAACGCCAATGTGGTCAAGGCCTTCTACGTCGTGAACATCGGCGAGGCCCACGCCGACCGCAAGCGCGCGCTCGGTGCGCGGATCGTCACGACCGGCGAGGGTTCGGCCTCCGCCCAGCTCAGCCTGGTCCCCGACCAGACGCGCATCGCCTTCCGCACCCCGACCGGCAATCCGAAATGGCAGAAGGTCGCCTTCAACAAGCCGGCCCCGGCCAAGGACGGCGACGTCGTCGTTCGTCTCGCCTCGCCGATGGTCAGCGATGGCGACTTCTTCAGCGTCACCGGCACCAGCCGACTGGGCGGCATCTTCGCCCCGGGCGCGGACTTCCAGTTCAACTTCACCGCCAGCCTCAACGACGCCAAGGTCTACAGCGTCGCGGTCAACGACATGATCGCCTCGGCGACGGCGTCGATGGTGGGGCTGGTGAAACCCTAGGCCGGGACCGAAGGCTCAGGCGGCGCACCAGGTCCCGGGTCACAATTCCGCCGCGGCGCGGAATCGACTATGGACCCCCATGCGCCGCCTGAGCCTGATCGCCGCCCTGAGTCTTGGTCTCGCCGGGCCCGCCCTGGCGCAGGAGGACGGCAAGCCGGACCCGCGCCAGGATCGGGGCTCGACCCAGACGCGGCCGAACCTGCGCGATGCCGTCACCGCCCCGCTCGACGACCTGAACCTCAAGCACGTCGACATTCCAGACGTGTTGAAACGCGCGTTCGCCAGCCCCTACGCCATGGACGGCATGACGCGCTGCGAGCCGATCGCCGCCGAGGTCGGGCGGCTGGACGCGGCGCTGGGGCCGGACCTCGACGAGCCGCGACCGCCCGACACGCGCACCCGGGGCCAGAAGCTCAGGCAGGCGGCCGGCGACGCCGTCGTCGGCGCGGTCGAGGATGAGACCCGCAGCGTCCTGCCGTTCCGGGGCTGGGTGCGCAAGCTGTCGGGCGCCGAGCGCCGCGACAAGCGGGTGGCCGCAGCCATCAACGCCGGCAAGATCCGCCGGGGCTACCTCAAGGGCGCGGGCATGCGGATGAACTGCGCCCCGCCGGCGGCGCCGAGCTGGTTCGTGCCGGAGGAGGCCGTGAAGACGGGTGGTGGACTGCTCGCCTGGCTGGCCGGCGTGTGGGCTGTGATCGCCGGCTGGTTCAGCGGCCTGTTCGGCTAGCTCCGTTTCTCGACCTCCCCTTCCACGTCATCCTGAGCAGCGCCGCAGGCGCGTGTCGAAGGACGCAGTGAGGCCGTGCGTCCTTCGACACGTCCGCTTCGCGGACTGCTCAGGATGACATGGAAGGATCGCGAAAGCGGCGGGGGACACGCACTCAAAGTGCATGTCCCCGGCGGGGTGCGTCACAGCCCCAAGACGGCCTTGGCCATGATGTTGCGCTGGATCTCGTTGGAGCCGCCGAAGATCGAGGTCTTGCGCATGTTGAAGTAGGTCGGCGCCGACTTGGCGGCCCAGCTGGGGATCGACAGGCTGTTGTCGCCGGAGAGGCCCTTGGCGTGCGGCGCGCCGTAGTGGGCGGCGGCCTCCAGGGTCAGCTCGGTCAGGCGCTGGCCGACTTCGGTGCCCTTGACCTTCAGCAGGCTGGCTTCCGGCCCGGGGCCCTTGCCGGACGCTTCGCCGGCCAGGGTGCGCAGCTCGGTGTACTCGAGCGCGGCCAGGTCGATCTCCAGCTCGGCGATCTTGCGGCGGAAGTCCGCGTCCTTGAGCAGCGGGGCGGTGTCATCGGCCGGCTCGCTCGCGGCGATCTCGCGCAGCTTTTCGATGCCGCGCTTGGAGCGGGCGACGCCGGCGATGCCGGTGCGCTCGTGGCCGAGCAGATACTTGGCCACCGTCCAGCCCTTGTTCTCCTGGCCGATCAGGTTCTCGACGGGGACCTTCACGTTGTCGAGGAAGACGTCGTTGACCTCGTGGCCGCCCTCGATGGTGATGATCGGGCGCACGGTGATGCCGGGGGTGGTCATGTCGATCAGCAGGAAGGAGATGCCCTCCTGCTTCTTGGCCGTGGCGTCGGTGCGGACCAGGAAGAAGCCCCAGTCGGCGAAGTGGCCCTGGGTGGTCCAGGTCTTCTGGCCGTTGACGACGTAGTATTCCTTGCCGTCGTCGCCCTTGATGCGCTCGGCGCGGGTCGACAGGCCGGCGAGGTCGGAGCCGGCGCCGGGCTCGGAGTAGCCCTGGCACCACCAGATGTCGCCGTTCATGGTCCCGGGCAGGAACTTCGCCTTCTGCTCGGGCGTGCCGAAGGTGTAGAGCACCGGCCCGATCATCCCCAGGCCAAAGCTGGTCTGGCTGGTCTGCGCCCGGGCCAGCTCCTCGGAGAAGATGTACTTGCGGACCGAATCCCAGCCGGTGCCGCCGTACTCGACCGGCCAGGACGGGGTCAGCCAGCCCTTGTTGTTGAGGATCCGGTGCCAGGAGAGGATGTCCTCCTTGGTCAGATGCTCGCCGGCGTCCATCTTCCGGCGGTTCTCGGCCGGGAAGTTGGCTTCGATCCAGCCGCGGACTTCCTTACGGAACTCGGCGTGCTCAGGCAGAAAATCGAGGTCCATCGTGCTTCTCCCATGGCTGCGTACTGGACTCTGGCGGCCCGGCTCGGCAGTTTGCGCTCAAACAAGTGTTTCAACGAACATAAGGGGCGACGCGCCATGGCCGCAATCAATTCCGTCACCGATCTGAGCAACGAGGGCGACGTCGCCGTCATCACCCTCAACTCGCCGCCGGTGAACGCGCTGTCGGCCAATGTGCGCGACGGCCTGTACGAAGGCTTCAAGGCCGCGATCGCCGACGACTCGGTGAAATCGATCGTCCTGATCTGCGACGGCCGCACCTTCATCGCCGGCGCCGACATCAGCGAGTTCGGCGGCGCGTCCAAGGGCGCCAGCCTTTTCGACGTCCAGAACATGATGGAAAACTCGCCCAAGGCCGTCGTCGCGGCGATCCACGGCACCGCGCTCGGCGGCGGCCTGGAAGTGGCGCTGACCGCCCACTACCGCGTGGCGGTTCCGTCGGCCAAGGTCGGCCTGCCGGAAGTGAACCTGGGCCTGCTGCCCGGCGCCGGCGGCACCCAGCGCCTGCCCCGCATCGTCGGCGCCCAGAAGGCGCTGGAAATGATGACCAGCGGCAGCCACGTCCCCGCCAAGGCCGCCAACGCCATGGGCCTGGTCGACGAGATGGTCGAGGAGGGTAACCTCCGCGCCGGCGCCATCGCCTTCGCCAGGAAGGTCGTGGCCGAGAACTGGCCGCTGAAGAAGGTCCGCGACCGCGACGTGGCCGGCGCCTCGCCGGAAGTCTTCGCCGAATTCCGCAAGGCCAACGCCCGCAAGTTCCGCGGCTTCAAGGCCCCCGAATCGAACATCCAGTGCATCGAGGCGGCCGCCAACCTGCCCTTCGAGGAAGGCCTGAAGGTCGAGCGCACCCTGTTCATGGAGCTGATGACCGGCCCGCAATCGGCCGCCCAGCGCTACGTCTTCTTCGCCGAACGCGCCGCCAACAAGATCCCCGATGTGCCGGATGACACCGAGATCCTGCCCGTCAAGAAGGTCGGCGTGATCGGCGCCGGCACCATGGGCGGCGGCATCTCCATGAACTTCCTCAACGCCGGCATCCCGGTGAAGATCGTCGAGATGAAGCAGGAGGCCCTGGACCGAGGCCTGGGCGTCATCCGCAAGAACTACGACAACACCGCCGCCAAGGGCCGCCTGACGACCGACGACGTCGAAAAGCGCATGGGCCTGCTCAGCGGTTCGCTCGAGCTGTCCGATCTGGCCGACTGCGACCTGATCATCGAGGCCGTGTTCGAGAACATGGAGATCAAGAAGGACATCTTCGCCAAGCTGGACGGCATCGCCAAGCCCGGCGCCATCCTGGCCTCCAACACCAGCTATCTGGACGTCAACGAGATCGCCTCGGCGACCAGCCGTCCCGAGAGCGTGATCGGCCTGCACTTCTTCTCGCCGGCCAACGTCATGCGCCTGCTGGAGATCGTTCGCGGCGACAAGACCTCCAAGCCGGTGATCGCCACCTCCATGAAGCTGGCCAAGACCATCGGCAAGGTCGGCGTGCTGGTCGGCGTCTGCCCGGGCTTCGTCGGCAACCGCATGCTGTCCTCGCGTCAGGGCCAGGCCCAGGCGCTGGTCGCCGAGGGCGCGATGCCCTGGGACGTCGACCGTGTCCTCTATGACTTCGGCTTCCCGATGGGTCCGTTCGCGATGAGCGACCTGGCCGGCCTCGACATCGGCTGGAGCAAGGAGACCAACAAGAGCGCGACCATCCGCGACAAGCTCTGCGAACTGGATCGCCGCGGCCAGAAGACCGGCGCCGGCTACTATGACTACGACGAAAAGCGCAACGCCAAGCCCTCGCCGGTCACCGAGCAGATCATCAAGGACTTCGCCGCCAAGTCGGGCGTCAACGCCCGCACGGTCGACGACCAGGAGATCCTCGAGCGCACCATCCTGCCGATGATCAACGAGGGCGCGAAGATCCTCGAAGAAGGCAAGGCGATCCGCGCCAGCGACATCGATACCGTGTGGATCAACGGCTACGGCTGGCCGGTCTACCGCGGCGGCCCGATGCACTACGGCGACAGCCTGGGCCTGGCCCATGTCGTGGCGCGGCTGAAGGAGTACCAGGACAAGCACGGCGACTTCTTCAAGCCGTCCGCGCTGCTCGAAAAGCTCGCCGCCGAGGGCAAGGGCTTCAAGGACCTATAGGACCGCTGTCATCCCGGGCGCCGTTCGCGGCGCCCGGGACCCAGCGACCCGGCACAGACCTCTGGGTCCCGGATCGGCCTGCGGCCGTCCGGGATGACAGTTGATGGTGAAAGACCACGCATGACCCTCGACCAGATGATCGCCGAGGACTTCGGGACCGTTCCCGACCTCATCCGGCTGCACGCGGCGCAGAAGCCGACGCACCCGGCGCTGGTCCAGGACGGTCGGTCGCTGAGCTACGGCGAGCTGGACGCGCTGATGGACCGCATCGCGGCGGGCCTGCAGCGGGACGGGCTGACCCACGGCCAGGCGGTGTCGGTCTGCGCCACGACCTCCATCGAATACGCCGCGCTGTTCCTCGGCGGCCTGCGGGCCGGGGCGGCGGTGGCGCCGATCGCGCCCTCCTCCACGCCCGACCAGATCGTAGCCATGGTCAACGACAGCGGCGCCGGCCTGTTCTTCCTCGACAAGGGCGTCGCCGCCGAGATGGGCGAGGCGCTGGGCAAGGTGGTCACCCGCCAGATCGCGCTGGACGGGTCCGACGTCGGCCAGGCGCTCGAGGCCTGGCTGCCGCCGGTCGGCAGCAAGCCCGCGCCGGTCAAGCACGACCGCAAGGACCCGTTCAACATCATCTACAGCTCCGGCACGACCGGCACACCCAAGGGCATCGTGCAGAGCCACGGCATGCGCTGGCGCCACCTGGCCCCGCGCGCCGACGGCATCGGCTATGGCCCGGACGCGGTCGGCTTCATCTCCACGCCGCTCTACTCCAACACCACCCTGGTCTGCTTCTTCCCGACCCTGGCGGGTGGCGGCACCATGGTCATGCTGCCCAAGTTCGACGTGCTGAAGTGGCTGAAGGCGGCGCAGGACAACCGCGTCACCCACGCCATGCTGGTGCCGGTGCAGTACCGCCGCCTGCTCGAGCACCCCGATTTCGACAAGTACGACCTGTCGAGCTTCCAGATGAAGTTCGCCACCAGCGCGCCGTTCCCGGCCGAGCTGAAGAAGCAGGCCATCGAGCGCTGGCCCGGCGGCCTGACCGAATACTACGGCATGACCGAGGGCGGCGGCGGCTTCATGCTGCAGGCCCACCTCTACCCGGACAAGCTGCACACCGTCGGCCTGCCCAGCCCCGGCGCGGTCATCAAGCTGATCGACGAAGAGGGCAATGAGGTCGGTCCCGGCGAGGTCGGCGAGATCATCGGCCGCTCGCCGGCGGTGATGAGCGGCTATCACAACCAGCCGGGCAAGACGTCCGAGGCCCAGTGGGTCTGTCCCAAGACCGGCGAGCTCTACATCCGCACCGGCGATGTCGGCCGGCTGGACGAGGACGGCTTCCTGACCCTGATGGATCGCCGCAAGGACATGATCATCACCGGCGGATTCAACGTCTATCCGAGCGACCTGGAGGCGGTGCTGATGCAGCACGAGGCTGTCGCCGAGGCCGCCGTGATCGCCGCGCCGTCGGACCAGTGGGGCGAGACGCCGGTGGCCTATGTGGCGCTGAAAGCGGGCGCGACGGCGACGCCCGACGCGCTGAAGACCTTCGTCAACGGCCAGGTCGGCAAGACCCAGCGCCTGGCCGACGTCGTCCTGATCGATGTCCTGCCCCGCAGCCACATCGGCAAGGTGCTGAAGCGCGAGCTGCGGGACGCCTATGTGAAGGCGACGGCGTAGGTCCCGGGCTGCATTCCTCTGTGATCCCGTCATGGCCCGACTCGTTCGGGTCCCCCATGAACGCGGCGGTCGCCGTGCGTCCTTCGACACGCCGCTGCGCGGCTGCTCAGGATGACTGAGCTGGAAGGCTACCCACCCTAGTCATGCTGAGCAGCGCTCGAAGAGCGCGTGTCGAAGCACGCAGGAGGCCAGCAAGGAACATCCGTGCGCTTCAGCCGTTCCCCTCCCTGCGAACGGGGCGCAGGGTGGCGGGATGCGGTGGATTTTACTGGCGGCGGTGCTGGTCGCGGCGGCCATACTGGGCGTCGGCCTCTTCGCGCCGACGGCACGCACGCCCATGGCGACAGAGCCGACGTTCGCCTATGACGCCCTGCCACAACCGCTCCCGGCCAGTGTGACGCCCCGCTTCGGCGCGTCGCGGACCGAGACCTGCGTTGACGCGCCACGGTTCGCCGCCGCGGCCACGCGCAACGCGGCCGACATCGACACCCTCGCCTTCGCGCCGTTCAAGCGGCCGGAGACCGGCTGGCGGACCTATGCCCCGCACATCGCCGTCGAGATCGGTTCGGGCTGCGCCTGGGACAGCACCGGCTTCGCCAACGCCCTGGCCGGCTGGCAGCAGGCCCACGGGCTGCCGCCCAGCGGCGTGCTGGACGCGGCCACCTTCGACGTCATGCGCGTGCGCTGGCATCTGAAGCGGCCGTTCGTGATCCTCAACCGGACCATCGGCTGTCCGCCGCCCCCCTCGCCGGAAGCCCTGGCGCTCGCCGACCCGGGCGAAGTCTACGGGAGCGAACCGACCCAGGCGCGCGCCGACGCCCTGGCGGCCCTGCGCCGCATGGTTGCCGACGCCCGGGCCCAGGATCCTGCCATCGCCCGCGACCGTCAGGCGCTGCTGATCTTTTCCGGCTACCGCAGCCCGGAAGAGAATGACCTGCGCTGCCTGATCCCCGGGTCGTGCGACAACGTCGGTCGCGCGCCCTGCTCGGCCCATCGCACCGGCCTGGCCTTCGACCTTGTGGTCGGCGCGGCGCCGGGCGGACGGGTGGATTCGACGGAGAATTTCAACCGCCTCGCCCAGTCGCAGACGCCGGTCTATCGCTGGATGGTCCGCAACGCCCACCGCTACGGCTTCGTGAACTATGTGTTCGAGCCCTGGCACTGGGAATGGTCGCCGCCGGAACAGCGAGGCGCGACGCGCGCTTAGCCTCCACACCCTGGAGGTCTGCCTGTGATCCGCGTTCCCCTGTCCGCCGCCCTGCTCCTGGCCCTCGCCGCCTGTGGCGATGGCAAGTCAGCCGATGATGTTCCCGCCGCGAAGATCGTGGCCCCCGCGCCCGTCCAGCCCCTGAGCCGCCAGAGCATCGACACCGCCGCCTGGGCGACGCCGCCCGCCGACGCCGCCATCGCCGCGCCTGCCGTCCTGCGCGCGCAGGTCCTGCTGGACCGGGCGCAATTCTCGCCGGGGGTCATCGATGGACTGTCGGGCGAGAACGTCCGCCAGGCCATCGCCGCCTTCGAGGAAACCAACGGCCTGCCGGTCGACGGAAAGCTGGACGCCCAGGTGTTCGCCGCCCTGACCACCTTCGACCCTGACCCGGCCCTGACCGAGTACACGATCACGGCAGAAGACGTGGCGGGCCCGTTCGTCGCCTCCATGCCCGAAGACCTGGAGGCGAAGGCCAGGCTGAAGGCGCTGTCCTATCGCGGACCGGCGGAGCTGCTGTCGGAGAAGTTCCACACCACCGAGGCGCTGCTCGCCACGCTCAATCCGGGCGTCGACCTGACCAGGGCCGGGACCCGCATCGTCGTGCCGGCGGTCCGCGAGACCGAACTGGACGGCGCGGTGACCCGGATCGAGGTCGACAAGGCCGAAAGGGCCGTCAAGGCGTTCGACGCCAACGGCAAGCTGCTGGCCTTCTATCCGGCGACCATCGGCAGCGAGGAGCGCCCGGCGCCGAGCGGAACGATGACGGTCCGCGCCATCGCCCCGGCGCCGACCTACACCTACGATCCCAGCCGGCTGACCTATGGCAAGGGCAAGACCAAGGTGACGGTTCCCGCCGGACCGAACAGCCCGGTGGGCTCGGTGTGGATCGACCTGTCGGAAGACACCTTCGGCATCCACGGCTCGGACGAACCCAAGCAGATCGGCAAGACCTTCAGCCACGGCTGCATCCGGCTGACCAACTGGGACGCCGAACAGCTGGCGGCGGCGGTGAAGGCCGGCGTGACGGTGGTGTTCGTGGGGTGACGGGGGCCGACCCCGCCCGCGGTGGCGGATCGATTACCCGGGAGGTGCACCAGCGGCCGTGCGTGGTTCGCGACGCTCGCCCAAGAGCTCGCTCCTCACCATGACGAGCGTTGTTGAAGCCCACCCACGTTCGTCATCCTGAGGAGCGGCCGCAAGGACCAACCACCAGTCGACGCAAGAACAGGCCAGGCCGCGTCGCGAAGGACGCAATGTCTTGGATTAAGCCGCCTCAACCATCGCCCGGTTGGCCTGCGCCGTGATCTCGAACGAGCGCAGGCGGGCGGCGTGGTCGTGGACCGAGGCGGTGACCATCAGCTCGTCCGCGCCTGTGTAGGCGACGAAGTCCGCCAGCCCCTTTCGCACCGTCTCCGGCCCGCCGACGATCGAGCAGCGCAGGGCCTGGGCCAGGCGCGCCGAGGCCATGCCGTCGAGCCGGTCCCCAAAGCCTTCCAGCGGCGGCGGCAGGCGGCCGGGCGTACCCAGGGCCATGTTGACGAAGGCCTGCTGCAGCGACGTGAACAGCAGCTTCGCCTCTTCATCCGTATCGGCGGCGATGATGTTGATCCCCAGCATCACGTAGGGCTTGTCGAGGTATTCCGACGGCTCGAACTTCGCGCGATAGGCGGCCACGGCCGCCTCCATCTCCTGCGGCGCGAAGTGCGAGGCGAACGCGTAGGGCAGGCCCAGGGCGGCGGCCAGATGGGCGCCGAACTGGCTGGAGCCCAGGATCCACACCGGCACGTTCGTGCCCTCCCCCGGCGTCGCCACCACGCCCTGGTTGGGCACGGCGGGCTTGAGGAAATGCAGCAGCTCGACGACGTCCTGCGGGAAGCGGTCGACGTCGCCGACCATGGTCCGGCGCAGGGCGCGGGCGGTCAGCTGGTCGGTGCCGGGCGCGCGGCCCAGGCCCAGGTCGATGCGCGGCCCGTAGAGCTCGGCCAGGGTCCCGAACTGCTCGGCGATCTGCAGCGGCGCATGGTTGGGCAGCATGATCCCGCCGGCCCCGACGCGGATGGTCGAGGTGCCCTCCGCCACATGGCCGATCAGCACCGACGTCGCCGCGCTGGCGATGCCGCGCATGTTGTGGTGCTCGGCCAGCCAGAACCGCTCGTAGCCCCACTTTTCCGCGTGCTGGGCGAGGTCGCGGCTGTTGTGCAGCGCCTGCCGCACGGTGGAGCCCTGAACGACAGGGGCGAGGTCGAGGACGGAGAGCTTGGTCATGTTGGGCATATGGGGAGCCGGGGGCTGGGCGGGAGGGGGCGAGTGGTCGGTCCTCCCCCTCGCTGCGCTCCGGGGAGGAAAGACGTTTACGGAATCAGCAGCACCCGCCCGACCGCCTGCCGGCTCTCGATATAGGCATGCGCGCCCGCCGCATCCGACAGCGGAAACTCGCGGTCGATGACCACCTTGAACACCCCCTTGGCCGCATCCTCGATCAGGCCCTGGATCATGTCGTGGGCGCGGTCGGTCATGATCTCGGCGCCGAGGAAGACGCCGCTGAGGGAGCGGTTGCCGCCCATCAGACTGGAGACATCCACCGTCATCGGCTCGCGGCCGGCGTTGCCGACCATCGAGCAGCGGCCGCGGTAGGCGAGCGAGGCCAGCGAGCCCTGCAACGTCGCGCCGCCGACGCTGTCGACGACCAGGTTGACGCCCTTCTTGTCGGTGATCTTCATCACCGCACGGGCGACGTCGTCGGTCTTGTAGTTGATGCCGTGGTCGAGGCCCCAGGCCTTCAGCCGCTCGAGCCGTTCGTCGCTGGAGGCGGTGGCCAGCACCGTGGCGCCGGCGGCCTTGGCCAGCTGGATGGCGGCCAGGCCCACGCCCGAGGCGCCGGCCTGGACCAGAACGGTCTCGCCGGCCTTGAGGCGGCCGAACTCGAACAGGCAGTCGTGAGCGGTGCCGAAGGCGACCGGGATGACGGCGGCCCGCCGCGGGTCGAGAGTGTCGGGGATCGGCCAGCAGTTGCGGGCCGGGACGGGTCGCAGCTCGGCGTGACTGCCGTGGCCGTCGACGGTGGCGACCTTCTGGCCGACCTTCAGGTGGGTGACCTCCGAGCCGACCTCGATGATCTCGCCGGACGCCTGGTAGCCGACGATGTGCGGGACGGTGACCAGCGGCCCGCGCCAGCGGTTGAGCGTGTCGCCGCCCTCGATGCTGACCGCCAGCACCCGGATGATGACGCCCTTGGGATGGCAGACGGGGTCGGGCACGTCCTCATATTTCAGGACGTCGGGGGTTCCGTTCTCGTAGTAGACGGCGGCTTTCATGGATGTCTCCGAAGCGTCGATGCATTGCGTGGTTCGCGACGCCGGCTCGAGAGCCGGCTCCTCACCATGACGAAGTTTGTTGCGACCAAACCACGCTCGTCATCCTGAGGAGCGAGCCTCAAGCGAGCGTCGCGAAGGACGCAGTGCGGCTATGCCGTCAGCCCCACACCGGCGGCTTCCTACCGGCCCAGGGCAGTTCCTTCTCCAGCTGCCCCGCCAGGCGGTAGAGCGTCGCCTCGTCGCCGAAGCGGCCGGTGAACATCATGCCTATCGGCAGCCCCTCCTCGCTCTGCCAGAGCGGCAGGGACAGCGACGGCTGGCCGGTGAAGTTGAACGGCGGGGTGGTGCCGTAGGTGCTGGCCTGGTTGCGGTCGAAGTCCTTGAGGTCGCCGACCAGCGGGTCGAGCTCGTCGATGCGCGGCGAGGTGCGGCTCATCGTCGGGGTCAGGTAGACGTCGAAGTTCTGGAAGCGCTCGAGGATCTGGATGTTGAACAGCCGCAGCTGCTGCCAGCCCCACAGCGCCTGCTGGCCGGAGATCCGGCGGCCGGCGTCGTAGGCGCGCTGGGCCAGGGGTCCGAGCTCGCCGGGTTGAGGCTCGCGGCCGAGCGCCTCGACCCAGCGCTGCATCGAGGCGGCGAAGTTGCTGGCCGAAACCAGGCCCTGGGCGCGGTACATCTGCCGGTAGTCGATGCCCAACCCCATCTCGAAGACGTCGTGGCCGAGCGCCTTCAGGGTCTCGGCCGTGCGGTGGGTGGCGGCGATCATCTCGTCGCTCATCGGCCGGCCGCTGGGGGTTTCCACCGACCAGGCGATCTTCAGCTTCCCGGGGCTGCGCGACACCTCCTCGAGGAAGGGCCGCTCCTTCGTCGGGTGGGTGAAGGGATCGCCCGGCTGCGGCCCGTCGGTGGCGTCCAGCATGGCGGCGCTGTCGCGGACCGTGCGGCTGACGACATGGTGGACCGAGAAGCCCATGGCCCCGTCGGTGACCTCGCAGATCGGGGTGCGGTCGCGGGTGATCTTCATCCCGACCAGGCCGCAGTTGGCCGCGGGGATGCGGATCGAGCCCAGGCCGTCGCTGGCGTGGGCCAGCGGCACCATGCCCGACGCCGTGGCGCTGGCCGCGCCGCCGGAGGAGCCGCCGCTGATATGCTCGGGATTCCACGGATTGCCGCAGGGGCCCAGCCGCTCGGACTGGGTGACGCCGGGAATGCCGAACTCGGGCGTGTTGGTCTTGCCGACCAGCACCACGCCGGCGGCGCGGTAGCGGGCGATCAGTTCGCTGTCCTCCGCGTCCGACGCCACCTGGGCGTAGTTGGAGCCGGAGCTGCGCGGCCAGCCGGTGACCTTGGCGCCCAGGTCCTTGATCAGGAACGGCACGCCCCTGAACGGCCCCTCGGGCAGGTCGCCGGCGGCGGTCTTGCGGGCCTCGTCATAAGCCTTGTGGACGACGGCGTTGAGCGTCGGGTTGTGGCGCTCAATGCGTTCGATGGCCGCCTCGACCAGCTCGGCGGGGGTCACCTCGCCCTTGTCGACCAGCTCGGCCAGGCCCAGCCCGTCGTACTCCGCGTAGTTCGCGAACCCCATCCGCCATCCTCCCGTATCGTTATCGCGCGGCGAGGAAGGCGAGCTTCTCCACCGGCGGCAGGTCGTGCGCCTGCGTACCGAGAGTTTGAAACGCCTGTTCGGCCGCGTCGAGGGCGAAGTCGATATCGGCGTCGGTCATCGCCGCGCAGAGGAACATGTTGTGCCAGGGGTGCACGTAGACGCCGCGCGCCAGCATGGCGCTGGACCAGCAGAAGCCCTTGCGCAGGTCCGGGTCGTCGTCGAACAGGAACAGCGGCATGGTCGCCGGGCCAGTCTGGCGGAAACCGAAGCCGGCGGCGGACGCCCGCTCGGCCAGGCCGGCCCGCAGGCGTTCGCCCAGGCCCTGGATGCGCTCCAGGTAGTCGGTGTCGCGCACCAGCCGCAGGGTCTCCAGCGCCGCCGCCATGGCCGCGCCGGCGTACCAGAAGGACCCGGTGACATAGATCGAGGCCGCGCCGGCGCGGGCGCTGTCGCTGCCCAGCAGGGCCGAGATGGGATGGCCGTTGGCGATGCACTTGCCCCAGGTCGACAGGTCCGGCCGCACGCCGATGGCTTCCCAGCTGCAGTCGCGGACCACGCGCAGCCCGGCGCGGACGTCGTCGACGACCAGCATGGCGCCGCGTTCGTCGGCCAGCTGCCGCGCGCGGCGGGCGTAGGCGGGATCGGGGGCGGCCTGGTCGACGAAGGCGTCGTGCCGGAACGGGGCGGCGAAGATGGCGGCCAGGTCGTCGCCCGCCTTGGCCACGGCGGCTTCCAGGCTGGCGATGTCATTGTAGGTGCAGAAGATCTGGTTGGCCTTGTCCTCGGCCGTCGTGCCGCCGGGCCTGGGCGTGCACCAGGGCGCCGCGCCGTGATAGGCGCCCCTGGCCAGCACGATGGTCTTGCGGCCGGTCTGGGCGCGCGAGGCCATCATCGCCATGGTGGTGGCGTCCGTGCCGTTCTTGCAGAACATCGCCCAGTCGGCGTGGCTGACCATCGCCGTCATGGCCTCGGCCAGTTCGACCATCAGGGCCGAAGGGCCGGTCAAGGCGTCGCCCTGCCCGAGACGCCGGACGTAGGCGGCGTCGATCTCGGGGTGGGCGTAGCCGAACAGGCTGGGCCCGTAGGCGCACATGAAGTCGAGGTAGCGGCGGCCGTCGACGTCGGTGATCCAGGCGCCGTCGCCGCTGGCGAAGAACTGCGGATAGTCGTCGGGCAGCAGGGCGACCGACTGGTGGCCGTACATTCCCCCCGGGATCACCGCCTCGGCGCGGCGGCGCAGGTCGCGGTCAACGCTGTTGGAGCCGGCCATGGAATCCTCCCGCGCGGTCGTTGAGCGCCGCCGTGGACAGCGACGATATCAACGCCTCGCCGGAGGGCAACGGCCGACGGCCGGGGATCAGGTCCCGCCGCCGTTCCAGATGTCGTCGCTGATGCCGAGGAACACCGAGATGTTCATCTCGAGGTTCTTCCGGGTGATGCCGTCGTCGAAGATGACGTAGCGGTTCACGTCGAGGGAGTTCTCGCCGCCATTGCGGACCCCGACGGCCATGCGGTCGATTTCCTTCACGCGGCGATCGACCTCGGCGCTGCTGTCGAGGGTGAAGCCGGCGCTGAGGTTCAGGCCCTTGCAGCGCTTGGGCGTGCCCGAGCACACCGTGCCATAGGCGAGGAACTTCATGCCCTCGGCGGTCTTGCCGTAGACGTAGAGCGCGCCCGACTCTTCGGTGCCGGAGTCGGTGACGGTCACGCCGACGTTGGTGAACGCCTGCTTCACATCGTCGATGCCCCAGTCAGTGAGGAGATTGCCCTGGGCGGCGGCCGGGGTCGCGGCGGCCGCCATCATGAACGCGCCGGCGACGGCGAGAGATTTCATCATCGTTTTCACCATGTGTTCCTAGATTTCGCCCCAGATGTCTTCGGCGATGCCCGTGAAGACCTGGAGGTTGAGGCGGAGATTGTCGCGATGGATTCCGTAGTCGAAGATCAGGTAGCGGGAGACGAGCATACCCTTCGACCCGTCGTTCGAGATCGACACGGCGGCGAACTGCGGCGCCCATTCCTTCACGGCCGCGTCGACCTCGGCGTCGCTGTCCATCGTGAAGCTGCTTTGCAGGAACGCGCCCTTGCAGCGCTTGGCGCCGTCCGCGCCCTCGCAGACTCGACCCGAGATGGTGAACTTGAGCCCCGAAGCCGTTGTCGCGGCGATATAGGGATCCTTCGTATTGTCCTCCCGCGACACCGTGGCGCCGGCGGCGACGACCGCCTGCCGCATGTCCGCGATACCCCAGTCGGGAAGGTAGGATTGCGCCTGCGCGGTCCCGGCGAAAGAAACCGCGATCGCCAATGCCCCGGCGGTCGCAACGGATTTGAACATTACTGAGACCCCCAAGAAAAATGTCCGACCCAGCGCCAGCTTACACCCGGACCGTCGTTACGCCAGCAGGTCGGCGCCGTCAGGGTGGCGCCTGAGCCAGGTCGCCGCATAACCGCAAAGGGGGGTAATCTTCAGTCCCCGGCGCCGGGCGTCAGCGACGACGCCCGCCATCAGCCGTCCGGCGGTTCCGGCCCCGCGCAATGCCGGCGGCGAGAAGACGTAGTCGATGACCAGCCGTCCGTTCTCGAGCCGATAATCGGCATAGGCGGTCTGGTCCGCCTCGATCAGTTCGTAGCGCCCGGCGGCGGTGTTGTCCGTGATGTCAGCCATGAGTCACTATAGGCGCCTCGCGCCGCCGGGCGAACCCGGATATCGTCGCGGTCGCGTCAGTTCCGGGAGCCTCGACCATGCGCATTCTCGTCAGCGTCTGCCTTGCTGCGATCACCCTTGCCGCCTGCGACAGGTCCGCGGACACATCGGCGACAACCGGGGAGAAGGCTGTCACCGCTGCGGAAGCTACGCCGACGGGGCCGGTCCCACCGGGGATTGAGGCCGCGCCGACCGTGGCGGGCGGCCTGTGGGAACTGACCAGCCGAACCCCGGGCATGGAAGGCAAGGTCCGCACCTGCTTCGACCCTGAGGTGCAGGGGCAGAGCGCCGTGGTGGCCCAGGGGATGGATCGCCGCAACTGCTCGCGCAGCGTCTGGAGCAAGACCGCGGACGGCCACGCCTTCGACATCGCCTGCGAGCGCGGCGGACGCCTGTTCGTCAGCTCGGGCACCCTCACCGGCGACCTGACGCAAACCTATGTCATGAAGGCGGACTCGGTCATGAGCCTGGACGGCGTCACCCGCGGGGCGCAGCAGGACGTCTCCGCCCGCAACCTGGGCGAATGCCCCGCTGGCATGAAGGCCGGCGACGTGCTGGTCCAGGTCGACGGCGCCTGGCAGTCGCCGCGGGCGGGCGTCGGCGGCTAGACCAGTTCGACGGCCATGGCGGTGGCTTCGCCGCCGCCGATGCACAGGCTGGCGAGGCCCTTCGTGCCGCCGCGCGCCTTGAGCGCCGCCAGCAGGGTGGTCAGCACCCGGGCGCCGGAAGCCCCGATCGGGTGGCCCAGCGCCGTGGCGCCGCCGTTGACGTTGAGCTTGTCGCGCGGGATGCCCAGCTCGCGCTGGGCGATCATGGCGACCACGGCGAAGGCCTCGTTGACCTCGAACAGATCGACGTCCTCGACGCTCCAGCCGGCCTTCTTCAGCGCCTTGCGCATGGCCGGGACCGGCGCGGTGGTGAATTGTCCGGGCTCATGGGCGTGGGCGGCGTGGGCCACGACACGCGCCACGATGGGCAGGCCCAGGGCCTTCGCCACGCTCTCGCGGGTCATCACCAGGGCGGCGGCGCCGTCGCTGATCGAGGAGGCGTTGGCGGCGGTGATGGTGCCGTCCTTGGCGAAGGCGGGCTTGAGCGTCGGGATCTTCGCGGGATCGGCCTTGCCCGGCTGTTCGTCGATGGAGACGACCTCCTCGCCCTTGCGGGTCTTGACCGTCACCGGCGTGATCTCGCCGGCGAAGGCGCCGCTGTCGATGGCGGCGCGGGCGCGGGACAGGCTCTCGATGGCGTAGGCGTCCTGGTCCTCGCGGGTGAACTGGTAGGCGCGGGCCGACTCCTCGGCGAACGAGCCCATCAGGCGGCCGGGCTCGTAGGCGTCCTCCAGGCCGTCCAGGTACATGCTGTCGCTGATCGTGTCGTGACCGATGCGGGCCCCGCCGCGGTGCTTGGTCATCAGGTAGGGGGCATTGGTCATGCTCTCCATGCCGCCCGCCACGATGAGGTCGGCGCTGCCGGCGGCCAGGGCGTCATGGGCCATGATGGCGGCCTGCATGCCGCTGCCGCACATCTTGTTGACGGTGGTCGCCTCGACCGACAGCGGCAGGCCGGCGGCCAGCGCCGCCTGGCGGGCGGGCGCCTGGCCAAGGCCGGCGGGCAGCACGCAGCCCATGAAGATCTGCTCGACCTTGTCGCCGCCGACCCCGGCCCGCTCCAGCGCGGCGCGCACCGCGGCGGCGCCAAGGTCGGTGGCCTTCACACCGGAAAGCGCGCCCTGGAACCCCCCCATAGGGGTGCGCGCGTAGGAAACAATGACGACGGGATCGGCTGCGGCCATCGGAAAAACTCCGGCTTTCGGAAAATCGCGGGGACAGTTGGACCCGGATTCCCGCGAAGACAATCAGGAAAAGACGGAGGCGGCGTCGCCGACGGCGGGCCGCCTCCAGGTTACAACAGGACAGTAAGTTGCGAAAGACAACTTACATAAGTCGATCCAGAAAAACAACCCTCTTGCTTTCCCTTTAGGGAAACCACATTCTCCCGACATGGGCAGAACAGCGAACTATTCCCAGCAGACCTGCGGCATCGCCGCGACGCTGGAGATCGTCGGCGATCCCTGGACGATCCTGATCCTGCGGGACGCCTTTCGCGGCGTGCGCCGCTTCGAGCAGTGGCAGGAGCGGCTCGGCGTCGCGCGCAACGTGCTGGCCGCGCGGCTGAAGACGCTGGTGGCGCACGGGGTGATGGAGACCCGCCCCTATTCGACCCGCCCGCCCCGCAACGAATATGTGCTGACCGCCAAGGGCCAGGACCTGCGCGGCGTGCTGCTGACCCTGGCCGACTGGGGCAACCGCCACGTCTACGCCGGCGCCGGGCCGGTGCAGTTCATCCATGATCACTGCGGCAAGCCGTTCACGCCGAAGATCGTCTGCCAGGAGTGCGGCGAGGGCCTGATCCCCGGCGACCTGCGGCATATGCACCTGAACGAAGAGGCGCCGACGGTCGGCGAGGCGCTGGCGGAAAAGTCCTGAGCCGCCGATAGTCGCCAGCGTCCAGCCGGAGACTTCGCCGTGACCTTCAAAGCCCTCACCGCCGCCGTGCTGCTGTCGCTCGCGCCCGCCGCCGCGCTCGCCGCCTGTCCGCCGCAGGACGCCGCGCCGGTCGCCGGGACCCTGCGCGAGATGTACGCCGCCCTCTCCGCCGACGACGCGGCTGGCTTCCAGGGCGTCGTCACGCCGGATTTCTATAGCTACGACGCCGGCAAGCGGTTCGACGGCATGGCGCTGTTCGAGCTGGTGAAAAAGGCTCACGCCGACGGCAAGACGCTGGTCTGGACCGTCCAGGAGCCGGCGACGACCGTGGCCTGCGACCTGGCCTGGATCACCTATGTGAACACCGGCTCGGCCACGACCGCCAAGGATGGGACCAAGCCGATCACCTGGCTGGAGTCGGCGGTGCTCAATCACGACGGGACCCGCTGGCGGATCCGGTTCTTCCACTCCACGCGGGCCGCGCCGACGCCCTGAGGACCGGGCGGCCTGTGGGAGTCGCCGCGCCGCTCAGGTCGCGTTAGGGTCATCAAAGGCAAGCGGGAGTCTGGCCATGAGCGTGCTGTCTTCGTCCGGCGTCGTCACCTTCGTGCTGACGCGCGATCGGGAGGCCTCGAAGGCCTTCTACACCGACACGCTCGGGCTGAGGTTCGTCGCCGACGATCCCTTCGCCACCGTGCTCGAGATGAACGGCGCCGTCCTGCGGATCGTCCACATCGACGGCTACCAGGCCGGGCCGCATCCGGTCCTGGGCTGGGAGGTGGCCGACATCGCCGCGACGATCCGGGCGCTCGTTGCCAGGGGCGTGACCATGACGATCTACGAGGGCTTCGGGCAGGACGCCCTGGGCGTCTGGACCGCGCCGGACGGCAAGGCGAAGGTCGCCTGGTTCAACGACCCGGACGGGAACGTCCTGAGCCTGGCCCAGCACTGACGCGGGTCGGCGGAGTCACCCTTGGCCGAGTTTGAAGATGTTTTCCTGGCGGTCTGGCTGACCGGCATGCTGCTGACCTGGCCGCCGTGGATCTGGTTCAGCATCAACAGTCGGCGCACCCGTGGGGAACCGCTTGTTCCGCGCCCGCCGACCGGCGCCGCCTTCTGCGAGCTTCGTGCGAGCGGTCGCGCCCATGGGACCCTGCTGGGCCGGGCGTCGAACTGTCTCATGGTGGCGATCGCCGGCGACGAGCTCTGGATCACTCCGACCTTTCCGTTCAACCTGGTCGCGCCATACGGGCTCATGGGCCTTGAGTACCGGATCCCCAAAAGGACGGTGACGGTCGTGGAGACGAGCGACTCGCTGTTCGGG
Organism: Caulobacter sp.; assembly: GCA_031426695.1. Lineage (GTDB taxonomy): Bacteria > Pseudomonadota > Alphaproteobacteria > Caulobacterales > Caulobacteraceae > Caulobacter. Next base: position 8,488 of record JASJPM010000014.1, on the reverse strand, counting down.
CCCACGGTGGTGATCGACATCCCGCGGCCGAACGCACCGTCCCGCAGGGTCGCGCTGAAGCTGACGGATCGGAAGGCCTTCCTGGCGACGCTGAACGGCGCCGCAGCCGGGCGGTAGCGCCAGGAGAAGTCAGCGCCTTGACGCGCTGACATGCGTCAGATGTTTCTGACACATGAAAGAGACCGACCCGCCTTCCGGAGACCGGCTGCTCGCCATGCTGGCGGCGCTGGCCAGTCCGCACCGGCTCCGCATCATCGCGGCGCTGCAGGCGGGCGGGCGCAACTACATCAGCCAGTTGGCCCGCGAACTCGGCATCAGCCGGCCGCTATTGCACCTGCATCTCCAGAAGCTGGAGGAGGCCGGCCTGGTGACCAGCCGGCTGGAGCTGTCCGCCGACGGCAAGGCGCTCAACTATTTCGAGGTCGCCGACTTCGCGCTTCACCTCACGCCGGCCGCGATCAGCGACGCCGCGCCCTCCCTCACGACCAAATCAGAGACGTAAAGGCCAACCCCATGTCCGCAGCCCTCTATCTGACGACCCTCTGCCTGCCGCTCGGGACCATTCTGCTGGTCTTCGGCATGCGCTACTTCGCCCTGATCCAGCAGGCCAAGGCCCGGCTGGCCAGTGACGAGGCCTATCGCCAGATCGCCGAGAAGGCCGTGGCCGATCACGGCGCGACGGCCTCGGCCCTGACTTCGATCGAGACCCGGCTGGCGGCGATCGAGAAGATCCTCAAGGACGTCGGCTAACCCGCCGCCCCCCACACCCCCTCACATCACCGCAAGGAATTCCCGGCATGACCCAGGTCTCGCTGCTGCGCCTCTATGCCCTCAGGGCCGCCTACCTGCTGATGGCCGTCGGACTGGGCCTGACCGTCTGGCCGGGCATTCTGAACCCCGACAGGGACTGGTCGCTGATGGGCGGCGTCGTTCAGTGCGTGCTGGCGGCCGTCTCGCTGCTGGCCCTGCTGGGGCTGCGCTATCCGGTGAAGATGCTGCCGCTGCTGATGTTCGAGCTGATCTGGAAGGGGATGTGGCTGGCCCTGGTCGGCCTGCCCGCCTGGCGGGCCGGGGGCATGAGCGCCGGCACGACGGAAACCCTGGTCGCCTGCCTGATGGGGGTGATCTTCCCGCTGGTCATCCCCTGGCGCCATGTGTGGGAGACCTTTGTCGCGGCGCCCGGCGACCGTTGGCGCTGAGGGGGCCGCGCTTCATTTATGGTTAAAGCAACCTTGCCATGATGGCCGCTGGGTAATCCGGGGCCATCGCGTTGCGCAGTCTGATCGCCGCCGTCGAGCGTATCGAACCGCTGTCCGTGTCCGGCCGCGTGGCGGCCGTGAACGGGCTGCTGATCGAGGCGCGGGGCGGCCTGTCCCACCTGCCCATCGGCGCCCGGGCCGAGATCGAGCGTCGCGGCGCGACGCCGCTGCCCGCCGAGGTCGTCGGCTTCCGCGACACCCGGGCCCTGCTCATGCCCTTCGGCCCCGTCGAGGGCGTCGCGCCGGGGGCCGAGATCCGCATCCAGCCCGACGGCGGCCTGGTCCGGCCCACCAAGGCCTGGCTCGGCCGCATCGTCGACGCCTTCGGCCAGCCCATCGACGGCAAGGGCCCCCTGCCCCAGGGCCAGGCGTCCTATCCGCTACGCGCCGCGCCGCCGCCGGCCCACGCCCGCGGCCGGGTCGGCGCGCGGCTGGACCTGGGCGTCAAGGCGATGAACGTCTTCACCACCACCTGCCGGGGCCAACGGCTGGGCATCTTCGCCGGCTCGGGCGTCGGCAAGTCGGTGCTGCTGTCGATGCTGGCCCGCCAGGCCGACTGCGACGCCGTCGTCGTCGGCCTGATCGGCGAACGCGGCCGCGAGGTGCGCGAGTTCATCGAGGAGACCCTCGGCGAGGAAGGCCTCAAGCGCGCCGTGGTGGTCGTCGCCACCTCCGACGAGCCGGCGCTGAAGCGTCGTCAGGCCGCCTACATGACCCTGGCCGTGGCCGAGGCGCTGCGCGACCAGGACCTGGAAGTGCTCTGCCTGATGGACAGCGTGACCCGCTTCGCCATGGCCCAGCGCGAGATCGGCCTTGCCGCCGGCGAGCCGCCGACCACCAAGGGCTACACCCCCACCGTCTTCACCGAACTGCCCAAGCTGCTGGAGCGGGCCGGCCCCGGGCCCGTGCGGCCCGACGGCACCACGGCGGGACCGATCACCGGCCTGTTCACGGTGCTGGTCGACGGCGATGACCACAACGAGCCGATCGCCGACGCGGTGCGCGGCATCCTCGATGGCCACATCGTGATGGAAAGAAGCATCGCCGAGCGCGGGCGCTTCCCTGCCATTAACGTCCTCAAGTCCATAAGTCGGACCATGCCCGGCTGTCAGCTGCCCCATGAGCGCGAGATCGTGAAGTCCGCAAGGCAGGCCTTGTCGGCCTACAGCAACATGGAAGAGCTGATCCGCATCGGCGCCTATCGGGCCGGATCGGACCCGCAGATCGACCGCGCCATCGCGCTGAACCCGGACCTGGAGGCCTTCCTGTCGCAGGACAAGGACGAGACCGCCACGCTGGACGACTGTTTCAACCGCCTCGACGGCATTCTGACGGGTAGCGTTCAGTGAAGGCGATGAAGTCCCTGATCCGCATCTCCACCCACGAGGTCGAGATGCTGCAGAAGCGTCTCGCGGAGATCGTCGACCGGCGCACCACCGCCGAACTGCGCCTGGTCGTCCTTGAGGCCGAGGGCGAGGCCGAGCTGCTGCGGGCCCGCCAGGACGCCGAGGCCGGCTGGTACCTGGCCGGCTTCCGCGAGGGGCTCAAGCAGCGCAAGGCCGCCGTCCAGGCCGACATCGACGCCATCGGCCGCGAAGAGGCCGGCGCCCGTGACGCCCTGTCGGAGGCCTTCGAGGCGCTGAAGAAGTACGAGCACGTCAACGACGCCCACGCCACCGCCGCCCGCAAGGAACAGGACCGCCGCGACACCGCCGCGCTCGACGAGCTCGGCCTGCGGCGGATGTCGGGGCGGTGATTCCGTGAGATGCGGCCCCTCCAGATCCTCCACCCTGGGGGAGGTGGCTCGCCGAAGGCGAGACGGAGGGGGTCAATGAACTCACCCCCTCAGTCGCCGCTTCGCGCCGACAGCTCCCCCAGGGGGGAGCATCCGGTAACACGCCGCACGGCCATACTCTCGGGCCTCGCCCTCGCCGGCTGCTCGCGCCAGCCCGCCGCCGCCCAGCCGGTCGACGCTCCGCCGCTCAAAACCCTCGCCCCCTTCCCGGTCGGGGTCGCGGTGCAGGCCGCGCAGCTGAGCGACCCCGCCTGGACCTCGCTCGCCGCCAGCCACTTCACCCAGCTCACCGCCGAGTGGGAGATGAAGATGGAATACGTGGTCCAGGCCGACGGCTCCTTCCGCTTCGACCGCGCCGACGCCATCGCCGCCTTCGCCCGCGACCGGGGCATACGGCTCTTCGGCCATACGCTGGTCTGGTACGCCAACGAGCCGGAGGCCTTTGTCCGGCTGGACGAAAGCCGCCAGAGCTTCGCCGGGGCGCTGGCCAACTACGTGACCGCCATGGTCGGCCGCTATCGCGGCCTGGCCTCGGGCTGGGACGTGGTCAACGAGCCGATCAGGGACGACGGCTCGGGCCCGCGCGACAGCCTGTGGAGCCGCAAGCTGGGCCAGGTCGGCCACTTCCAGGTCGCCTTCGAGGCGGCCCGCGCCGCCGACCCGCAGGCGGTGCTGTTCACCAACGACTACCACCTGGAGAGCAAGCCGGCGAAGCTGGCCAGCTACATGCGGCTGATCGAGCAGCTGCTGGAGCAGGGCGTACCGCTGGGCGGCATCGGCTGCCAGACCCACCTGGACGCCGACCTGCCGGCCGGGGCGATCACCCGGACGCTGAAGGCGCTGGCCGGGTTTGGCCTGCCGATTCATCTGTCGGAGCTGGATGTCTCAGTGGTCGGCGGCGGATTGCTGGCCGACCGCGCCGGGGCCGAGCGACGGCAGGCGGCCCTGTACGGCGAGGCGATGGAGGCGTTCGCCGCTCTGCCCGAGCGCCAGCAGTTCGCCTTCACCGTCTGGGGCCTGCGCGACGGCGACAGCTGGCTGACCCGCGAGAACAGCCGCGACGCCCCGCTGATGTTCGACAACGCCGGGCGTCCGAAGTCGACCTACGGCGCGGTGGTGAAGGCGCTGCGGGGGCGTTAGCGCTTCCTCTCAACCCTCCGTTCCGTCATGGCCCGACTCGTTCGGGCCACCCATGAACACCGCGTCCGCCGTGCGTCCTTCGACACGCCGCTGCGCGGCTGCTCAGAATGACTGAGAAAGAAGGCTACCCACCCACGTCATGCTGAGCAGCGCTCGAAGAGCGCGTGTCGAAGCACGCAAGGCCTTCCGGCTCACCACGCATGGGTGGCCCGAACGAGTCGGGCCATGACGGATTGAAGTTGGCCGGGACTGAGCCGCCCGCACGCTAGCTCTGCGGCGGAGTCGGCCGCTTCAGCACATGGTCGGCGTCGCTGGCCTGGCGCAGGGCGCGCAGGTCATCTGCGATGCGGAAGACGGCGACGTAGAGCTCACAGAACGAGCGCCACAGCAGCGCCAGCGCCACGCAGACCAGCACGCCGGCCACCGTCACCGGCAGGGCCAGCAGCTTGCCGATCAGGTTGTCGTCGTTGAGCGCCACGCCCACGGCCGCGCCGATGGCGCCGAACGCGCCGAGCAGAATCACGCCCAGGCCCGCCCAGTAGATCAGGTGGACCACCGGGCCGGTCATCAGCCGGTCGAAGGTCAGCAGATCCCAGAGGATGCCGCCGGCCGCCTTTTTCGTCCTGGATCTGGGCGCCATCGTTACTCTTTCCCCGGACGGCGCGGACGCCGCCTCTGTCGTCGCATGTCTATCGGCGCGGAGGGGCGCGGGCAACAAGGACAAGCGCCGGAATGGCGGGCGGGTTCCCCGGCGACAGGCTTGCGGAGGGCCCGCGCCCGCCGTTAGCTGTCGCAAACACGACAGGAAAACGCCCGCCATGAGCGCCGAAGACCGCATCTCCGTGACCATCGAGAACGGCGTCGCCGACGTCCGGATGATCCGCACCGACAAGATGAACGCCCTGGACGACGCCATGTTCTCGGCGCTGATCGCGACCGGCGAGCGCCTGAAGACCGAGCCCGGCCTCCGCGTCGTGGTGCTGTCGGGCGAAGGCCGCGCCTTCTGCGCCGGGCTCGACATGGGCAACTTCGGCAAGATGGCGTCGGGCGAGCGCAAGGGCGGGAGCGAGACCCTGGTCACCGCCGACCGCACGGCGGGCGGCAGCAACCGCGCCCAGCACGCGGTCATGGTCTGGCGCGAGATTCCGGTCCCGGTGATCGCGGCGGTCCACGGCGTGGCTTTCGGCGGCGGCTTCCAGCTCTGCCTGGGCGCCGACATCCGCTATGTGACCGCCGACACCCGGATGTCGGTCATGGAGATCAAGTGGGGCCTGGTGCCCGACATGGCCGGACTGGTGCTGATGCGCCAGCTGGCCCGCGACGACGTGGTGCGCGAGCTGACCTACAGCGGCCGGCAGTTCACCGGCGAGGAAGCGGTGACGCTGGGCTTCGCCACGCGGGTCTGCGCCGATCCGCGCGCCGACGCCCTGGCCCTGGCCGCCGAGATCGCGGCCCGCAATCCGCACGCCATCCGCGCCGACAAGCGGCTGTTGGACCTGGCCGCCTCCGGCGCCGACCAGAAGACCGTGCTGCTGGCCGAGTCGGTCGAGCAGACGGCCCTGATCGGCTCGCCCAACCAGATCGAGGCGGTCATGTCGAACATGCAGAAGCGCGCGGCGGTGTTCGTGGATTGAACGCGTGTCGAATTCGGTCTGGATCTTCGCCGGCATCGGCGGCCATCACGCGGCCGGCGTCTTTCGAGACGAAGAGCGTGCACGCCAGTGGATAGAGAAGCACCGTCTTAACGGCGTGCTCACCCGATACCCGCTCGACACGGGCCTCTTCGACTGGGCGGTCGAAGAGGGCTACCTGAAGCCGGAGCCTGACCAGCACGCGCCGGAGTTCATCCAGCAATTCTCCACCGGGTATCTCGAGCACTATCACTTCGAGGACGGCGAGTAGCGCGCGCTACTTCGTAATCACCTTCCCCACCGCCCCGCCGATCACGCCGCCGACGGCGGAGCTCAGCGTGCCGAGGGCCAGGAGCATCGCCTCGACGTCGCCCATGGCCCAGGACATGGCGATGCCGATCAGCGCGCAGAGGCCGCCGGCGACGGCGCCGCCCAGCAGGCTGTCGCTCCAGCCGCCCCTGGCCGCCCGCGCATAGAGCAGGCCCGCGACCAGCGAGATCAGGATGCCAGCGACGGCGAACAGGTTCGCCACCGCCGGTATGAAGTGTCCGGCGAAGACCATCGCCACCTGCAACGCCGTCCCGATGACGGTCGCCGCGATCAAAGCCCGCATGTTCATTTGGCCGTTCCCCCTGTGACCGTGGCCGAGGCGGCCGCGGCTTTTTGACGTTCGAAGACGGCGGCCCAGTCGATGGGGCCGGTCTCGAAGCGTTTCCTCAGTTCGTTGAGCGAGTAGGCGTTGCCCCACTCGAAGTGGCGGAAGAGAAAGTCGAAGCCCTCGCCGGCGGCGTAGCCGACGCTGGTCAGGCTGACCCGGCTGCGGCCGGCGCCCAGATCCTCGATCTCCAGCGTGGTGACGGTGTCGCCGAACAGCTCGCGGTGCTTCAGCGCCTTGGGCGCCTGGACATTGCGGAACGACAGCAGGCGCTGCGGCACATAGGCGACGATGCGGTTCCTGATGTTGTCCGGGCCGCCGATCTTCGCGGCGGGATCGTAGCTGGCCTCGATGTCGCCGCCGATGCGCAGGTCGACGGCCGCCACCGGCGCCACCCAGGCGCGGTAGCCTTCGGCCGTGGTGAAGGCGTCCCAGACCTGGGCGGGCGAGGCCTTCACCACGATCGACAGCTGCAGCACGCGATCACCGTCGGCCTCGACGAAGGAGCTGTTGGTCACGTCCCGGTACTGGCGCCAGTCGGGGAACTTGGCCGGCTCGGCGGCGTGGGCGACGGACAGGCTCAGCATCGCGGCGGCGAGGACGGCGGGAAGGACGCGGTTCATGTGCCGGTCTCCTGTTGCTGGTCGCTCGCCTGGCCGCCGGCGGCGGCCTCGAGCAGGGTGATGTAGGACCGCAGGCCGGCCACCGAGGCGTCGAAGGCGTCCAGGGTGCGGTGGGTGCGGGACTGCATCACCCCGCCCTCCATGGTGGTCAGCACGAAGATGGCCAGCGCCTTCGTGTCCGTGCCAGGCGGCAGCCGGTGTTTCGCCTGGTCCAGGCAGCCCTTCACATGGCGAACCCAGCCGTCGAAGTTGACCGACAGCAGCTCGCGCACCGGCGGGTCGGGCTCATGCAGCTCCAGCGCGATGGAGCCGATCGGGCAGCCGTACAGGCAGTCGGTCGCGCGCAGCATCTCGCGATAGGCGCCCAGCAGCGCGAACACCCGCTCGACGGGGTCGTCAACCCCTTCCCAGGCCGGGGCCAGCAGCATCGGGTAGATGCCGTCGCGGTACATCTCGAGCACCGCCAGCAGCACGTCCTGCTTGGTCGGATAGAAGTGATACAGGCTGCCGGAGTTGGCCCCGGCCTCGCGCAGGATGTCGGCGACCGAGGTCGACAGATAGCCCTTCTCCGAGAAGAGCTTCAGTGCGGCGAACAGGATGCGCTCGCGGGTCGGTTCCACGGGACGGCCCTCTTGATCAGTCAATCAAGAGACTGGCAGAACTTGATTACGCGATCAAGTGCGTCTCCTTCCTCTCCCTCCTGGGAGAGGATAGAGGCGCACTTAAACCTGCCCAACCGTCCGCAGGCGCGCCTTGGGATGCACTTCGTTCTGGCTCATCACCACAGTCTGGCCGCGGAAGCGCTCGATGATCTGGCGGACGTAGGGGCGGGCCAGCGGGCTGGTCAGCAGGACGGGACTGTCGCCGGCCAGGGCGGCGCGTTCGAAGGCCTCGCGCACGCCGCGGATGAACTCCTGCAGCTTGCTGGGCGCCATGGCCAGCTGCTTCTCCTCGCCATTGCCGACCAGGGCCTCGGAGAAGGCCACTTCCCAGTCGGGCGACAGGGTGACGATCGGCAGAGCGCCGTCGTCGCCGCGGTTGGCCCAGCACAGCTGGCGGCCCAGCTTGGCGCGGACCGACTCGACCAGGGAGGTGATCGAGGTGGTGTGCGGCGCGGCCTCGGCGACGCCCTCGAGGATGGCCTGCAGGTCGCGGATCGAGACCCGCTCGCGCAGCAGGGCCTGCAGCACGCGCTGGAAGGTGGTGCCGGTGACGATGGACGGGATGACGTCGTCGGCCAGCTTCTTCTGGTCGACCACCAGATCCTTGAGCAGTTTCTGCACCTCGGCGAAGGACAGCAGGTCGGCCATGTTGTCCTTGAGGATCTCGGTCAGGTGCGTGGTCAGCACCGTGGCCGGGTCGACGATGGTGTAGCCGCGGAAGGT
>JASJPM010000013.1:0-184635 GCA_031426695.1 Caulobacter sp. | reverse complement strand
GGGGAAGGGACACCGTGACCCGCGCCGAGACCATGTCGCCGAACATCGGGTCGCGGCGCTGATAGGCCAGCTCCCAGCTCCAGTCCGGCGCCAGCGTGGCCCGCGCTCCGGCCAGATCCGCGTCGGCCAGCCGGGCGACGGCGTCATAGGCCAGCAAGGTCGGGTGGCGGTCCAGGCCCGCCCGCAGCATGACCGGATCGACCTCCCAGCGCGGCGGCTCGCCATCTACCGCGGCTTCCGGATCGCCGGTCCATTGCACCAGCGCCGCCCGGGCCCTCGCAAGGTCGGCCATCAACGCGCTGCGGCGATCGGCGAGGGCCAACCGCCATTGCGCCGGATCGATGGTCTCGGCGGGTCTTGCCCCGCGCGTCACGGCCGAGGGCGCCGTGCCGAGAATCGGCGTGAGGGCCTTATCCACCTCGTCCAGAGCCGCCAGTCGCGCCTGGGCGTAGTAGAGGTCGACCCAGGCTTGGGCGACGGCCAGTCGGACCGCCCTCTTTTCAAGGCCTGCCTGAGCGTCCGCCATCCCGATCTCGGCGCCGGCGCGTTCGACCGCCGCCCGGCGGGCGGGGCGGCTGGGCATGTCCTGCATCACGCCGACGCTGGCCATGGTCATTTCGTCGGCCCCGAAGCGACCCGCCATGGGACCGCTGATCGGCAGGTTCTCGACCCCCAGCGCCAGTTTGGGGTCGGGCAGGGACCCGGCGCTTCGGCTGGCCGCGCGCGCCGCGTCGACGCGCAGGGCGGCGGCCTTGAGGCTCGGCGCCGTCTCACCGGCGCGGGCGAGCGCCTGGTCGAAGGTCAGCGGCTCGGCCTGGGCCGAGGCGGCGATGGCGCTCAGGGCGAGCGCCCACCACCATTTTAAGGGAGACATGGTCCAACTCCTCATGACGGCGCGCGAGCGCCAGCGGCCGGCGCACAGAAGGCCGGCGGTCAGTCGAGGGTCAGAGAACGATGGGGGGGCGTATGTCCCGGTCGGGTGGCAGGGACGCAAGCGCCCGCGTCGGGGCCTGGACGGGATCAATGTTGTCGAAGGCGGGTATCGCCAGATTGACGCCTGCGGCGGGAATCGCGACCGCCATCGCGGAGCATGCCATGCCCGGCTTGCAGGGAGCCGTCTGCCCAGAACCGCCATCGCCGTGTTCGCAGCAGCCCATCTTCGCGTGACCGGCGGCGGACATGCCGCTAGCTTCCATCGGACAGGGCGGCCCCTCCGCCATGGCATGCGCCCACGGCGCGGCCACTAGCGGCAAGGCCAGCGCGGCGGTCCAAACCAGAAGCAGGGTCAGAAGCCGGGTCAGACGGGTATCTCCAGACAACGCCGAATGGCGCTCTTCCGATTGCGCTCAATATCCGAACCAGGAGGTCGGCGTTATGACGCGGATCAAATGACGCATGGACGTGTCCATCATTACAGGCTGGCACGGACGTGGCCATCGAGAGCGGGACATCAAAGTGCTGCGGTTCATCCGCCGGGCGCGCAATCTCGGTTTCCCGGTTGAACAGATCGGTCAGTTGCTGGCGCTTTGGCGGGACCGCAGCAGACCCGGCAAGGAAGTGAAGGCATAGCCGAAAGGCATGTCGCGGGTCTTGACGCCAGGATCGATGAGATGCGGTCGATGGCGGAGACGCTCCGCCATCTTGCCAAGTGCTGCGCGGGCGATGAGCGTCCCGACTGTCCGATCCTGACTGACTTGGCCGGAGCGCCAAATGGAACGAAGCCGTCGCCGGAGCGCGGTCGCCCGCGCCCAGGAGGCTGAAACGGTTGTGGACTGGCGCCGATGAGCGCGCTGCGGCGGCGGTATCGTAAGAGATGGAGCCGCGTGGTAGTCTTGAGTCTGTTGATTTGCGAAGCTGATGCGTTGGCGCACTAGACACGCGGCGTTGTCAATGCATCCCGAAAGGTGTCGGGATCACGCAATTTTTACATCGGTCTATTTTGCGAGCGTTATCAAGATACTAGAATTTCGTCGACTTTCTGATCGGCATGGCTGAGTGCGCATACGAAAAAGGTGCTTAAAAACAAGCGCCTAAGAGATTTTGAGTAATCGAGTGGGAGTGAGGGACGGGGCAAGCGGGAGTGGCCTCTGGCGAGGGGGTTTCGTTGATGACACAGGGACTTTAGCCGTCGGGTTCGGAGAGTGCGATCCCGTAGCCCTGCGGTGGCAGACTTGCGGGAGCTGGCGATCGGCGCAGTGCCCGTTCTGACGACCCGCTTCTGACAAAGACGGCGTTGAGAGCGTCCGATCCCGGCGCGGACGACCGTCTGCGATCAAACGAACGACGTCGCCACCTCTCCAAGCCCCTGGTCGAAGCGGCAGAGGATCTCGTCGCCGGCCTTGACCGGGAAGGCGCGGACGAAGGAGCCGGTCAGGATCACGTCGCCGGGCTGGAAGCTCACGCCGAACTGCCCGAGCTTGTTGGCCAGCCAGGCCACAGCCGTCACCGGATTGCCCAGAACGGCCGAGGCCTCGCCGGTGTGTTCCACGATCCCGTTGCGCAGGATCTCGCCCTTCACCCGGCGGATGTCGATGGCGTCGAGGCGGCGCGGGTTGGCGCCGAGAACCGCCGCGCCACAGGCGGCGAGGTCGGCGACCGTGTCTATGATGTTCATGCCCGGCGCGCGCGAGACGCGGAAGTCGACGATCTCGATCGCCGGCACGACGAAGTCGGTGGCCCGGATCACGTCCATCGGCAGGACGCCGGGCCCGGAGAGGGCGTCCTTCATCACGAAGGCGATCTCCATCTCGACCATCGGGTCGAAGAAGCGCGCCATTGGCAGCGGCGTGGACTCCGGCAGGAACAGGTCGTCGGTCATGGCGCTGAAATCGGGTTCGGTCGCGCCGGACATTTCCTGCATGGCCTTCGACGTCAGGCCGACCTTGTAGCCCTTGATGCGCGCGCCGGCGGCGACCCGGCGGGCCACGAAGGCTTCCTGGATGCGGTAGGCGTCCTCGACCTCGATGCCGGGGTAAGCCTTTGACAGCAGCGGCAGGCCCTGGCGGGTCTCATAGATCCCGATCAGATCCTCGACGATCTTCGCGCGGGTGGCCTGGTCAAGCATCGGTCTCTCCGGGAGCAGTGGCGCGGCGGACGGTGTCCAGGTCGCCGCGGGCGGCCATGGCCAGGGCATTGATGTCGGTGACGATCGAGACCATCTGGAAGCCCTGCTTCAGCCGCAGCGGCGCGACCTTGGCGTTGGATAGGACGGCCGTGGCGACGCCGGCGGCTTTGGCGGCGGTGGCGACCCGGGCGATTGCCGCGTCGAATACGGGTTCGCCGTCATTGTCGCCCGGCGGCAGGCCGAGCGCGATCGACAGGTCGAACGGGCCCACGAACAGCGCGTCGACACCGGGCGTGCGGGCGATCTCCTCGACTTCCTCCAGCGCCTGGGCGGTCTCGATCATCGGGATGACGGCGACCCGGGCGTTGGCGGTGGCGAAATAGCCGGGGCCGTCTCGCAGACCGACACGGACGGGGCCGAAGCTGCGGCTGCCAGCCGGCGGATAGAGGCAGGCGTCGACCGCGCGGCGGGCGTCGGCGGCGGACTGGATCATCGGGATGACCACGCCGAGCGCCCCGGCGTCGAGGACCCGCCCGATGATGCCGGGATCATTCCACGGGACCCTGACGATCGGAATGGCATTGCTCAGGTCGACGGCGCGGATCATCGACAGGGCCATCTCGTAGTCCATGCAGCCATGCTGCATGTCGATCAGCACCCAGTCGAAGCCGGCCTTGCCGAGGGCCTCGGCGGACATCGCGCCAGGCATCATGCACCAGGCGCCCAGGGTCGCCTCACCGGCTGCCCAGCGGGTCTTGAGTGACAAGCCTGATCCTCCCCGTGTTCACAGCCCGCTCGCGAACGGCGGCGCTTATTAAATGAGTTTCATCATAAATGACTGTAGTCAATATGAAGTGGACCGCTTTGCGCGGACGCCGCCGCCGTCAGGCGGGGACGTTGATGGTGATCGCCAGGTGCTGGCGCAGGCGGCTGACGAATTGCGCACTGGTCGTCTGACCGCCGAGGCGGCCGAGCAGGTCCATATAGTAGTTGGCGAACAGGTTCTCGGCGACGAGCAGGGGCGGTGCGTCCTGGTGACAGCGGCCGGCGTCTCGCGCTCTGACGACCAGGTCGGCCAGGCCGGCGAAGATCACCTCCAGCAGCTCGGAGATGTCGGCCGCCCGCCCGACACCGTCCGGGAACATCACCTCCTTGAGCAGGATGCGCGCCAGATCCGGATCCCGCTCATGGTAGGCGAGCATCGAGGAGAAGACCTGTACCAGCTGGTCCAGCAGCGGCGCCGCGTCATCGACGCTCGCGAAGGCGGTCCGGGCGGTTTCCAGCATCTCGTCGCTGAAGACCATGACGAGCAGGTCTTCCTTTGACCGGGCGTAGAGGAACAGCGTTCCGGTGCCGATGTCGGCGGCCTCGGCGATCTGCTGGGTGGTCGTCTCGGCGAAGCCCCGCTCGCTGAACAGCCTGCGAGCCGCGCCGACGATCCGCGCCAGCTTTTCCTGCTTGTTGCGCTCCCGACGGCCAACGCGGGGCGCGGTCAGGTCCGGAGCGTCGCTCGCCACGTTCTGCGCTTTCCGCTGTCCAGCCACCTGTCTTCGACCTCCGCCTCACGCTCGTCTGCCCAACCCTTTCGGGCTTGCCCGCCCAAAGTCAATGCGGCCGGCCGGACCATTTCGCCCCGCGATCCCGGGCGGGGTTGACGGCGTCGGACTCCTCTATAAACTGACTATAGTCATAAATGAAGATCGTCAGTGTCCACTCGACCTGACGCAAGGACGCGGCCGCAGAGCCGCGCGTGACGGGAGGATGAAGAGTGACGGGCAGCACAGCTATGGTCGCGGGCGTGGCAGTTTCGACCGACCACTGGATCGACGGGCGTCGCGTTTCCTCCACTGATCGGTTCGAGACCCTGTCGCCGGTCGACGGATCGCACCTGGCGGACGTCGCGGCGGGCGGCAAGGCCGAGGCCGACCAGGCGGTCGACGCGGCGCGGCGGGCCTTCCCGGCCTGGGCGGCGCTGGGCCCCGAGGGACGGCTCCCCTACCTCAAGCGCTTCGCCGAGGGCATTCGGGCGCGGGCGAAGGATCTCGCCGCGGTCGAGACCATGGACAATGGCTCGCTGCTGGCTGGCAACCTGCACCGTGTGATCCCTCGGGCGGCCCAGAACATCGCGTTCTTCGCCGACTGGGCGCTGACCCTGCAGGATCACGCCATCGACTCCCCCGAAGTGGTCAACCACGTCCGCTACGACCCGTCCGGCGTCTCGGCGCTGGTGACGCCGTGGAACGCGCCGCTGATGCTGACGACCTGGAAGGTCGGCCCGGCGCTCGCCGCTGGCAACACGGTGGTGGTCAAGCCGCCGGAGTGGGCGCCGATGACCTGCTCGCTGATGGCCGACATCGCCCATGCGGCCGGCATTCCCGCCGGGGTGCTGAACGTGCTGCAGGGCATCGGCGAGACCGCCGGCGACGCCTTGGTCAATAACGGGGATCTCGACCGCATCAGCTTCACCGGCTCGACGGCCACGGCGAAACTGATCGGCCAGGCCGCCGCCCGCTCGATCACCCCGATGAGCTCGGAACTGGGGGGCAAGTCGCCCTTCATCGTCTGCGCCGACGCCGACCTCGACGCCGCCGCCCAGACCGTCGCCGGCCAGTACATGAACGCCGGCCAGGTCTGCCTCGCCGGCACGCGGGTGCTGGTCGAGAAGTCGATCGAGCAGGTGTTCCTCGCCAAGGTGCGCGACGCCGCCGGCCACATGGTCGTGGGCGATCCGCGCGACGCCGCCACCCGCGTCGGTCCGTTGATCACCCGGGAGCACTTCGACCGCGTCGCGGGCTTCGTGGCCCGGGCCAAGGCGGACGGCGCCGAGGCGCTGTGGGGCGGCTCGCCGGCCAACTTCGGCGATCTCTATTTCCAGCCGACCCTGTTCGCCAACGTCGATCCGGCGTCCGAGATCGCCCAGCAGGAGGTCTTCGGTCCAGTCCTGACCTGGCAGACCTTCCAGTCCGACGAGGAAGTCATCGCCCTGGCCAACGGCACGAAATACGGCCTGGCCGGGGTGCTGTTCACCCAGGACGAGGCTCGCGCCATGCGCATCGCCTCTCGGGTCGTCGCCGGCACCCTGTGGGTCAACTGCTTCTTCGTCCGCGACCTGGCCGCGCCCTTCGGCGGCAGCCGCAACTCCGGTATCGGCCGCGAAGGCGGGACCTGGAGCTTCGACTTCTACAGCGACATCAAGAACATCTCGGTCCGCAAGGGCTCCTTCTCCGGAAAGGCGGCGTAACATGGCTTCAGTCACCGAGCTTGGATACCTGGCCCTCGGCGTCAGCGATCTCGCCGCCTGGAAAGGCTTCGCCGCCAATGTTCTGGGTCTGGAGGTCGTCGAAAGCGGCGCGCCGGACCGCTGCTGGCTGCGCATGGACTACTGGCATCACCGGATCACCCTGATCGAGGACGGGTCGGACGATCTGAAGGTCACCGGACTGCGCGTCGCCGGCCACGATGAGTTCGTCGAGATGGCCGCCCAGCTGCGTGATGGCGGGGTCACGGTCACCGTGCTGTCCGACGCTGAAGCCGAAGCTCGCGGCGTGCTCGCGGTCATGGCCCTGACCGATCCCAACGGCCACGCCGTCGAGGTCTTCCACGGCCCGCTGGTTCAGTTCGACAAGCCCTTCCATCCCGGGCGCCGCATGCATGGGCCGTTCAAGACCGGCGCCGGCGGCATCGGACATGTGATGCAGTCGACGAAGGCCAGTCTCGAGGAGAACTACGCCTTCTACCGCCTGCTTGGGATGCGCGGCGGCATCGAATACAAGCTGGCCGTTCCCGGCGCACCGGGACCGATCCCGCTCATGTTCATGCATTGCAACGAGCGTCAGCACACCTTCGCTTTCGCGGGGCCGGGCGAAAAGCGGGTCAACCACATCATGATGGAAATGGAGCAGATGGCCGACGTCGGCCTGGCCCACGACCTCGTCAAACAGGCGGGCCTGCCGATCATCATCGAGCCCGGCAGCCACGCCAACGACCAGATGTTTTCGTTCTACTTCAAGAACCCGTCAGGCTTCCTGAGCGAGATCGGCTGGGGCGGCCGTTCGGCGGTGCATCAGTCGGAATACTACCAGCGAGACGCCTTCGGCCACGCGCCGGTCCCGGGGACCATGAAGGGCTTCATGGTCCCGGCCTGATCGGCAGGTCGCGCCCGGGCGCGAACCCGGGACCGCAGGAGGACTGCACTCATGACTGAATGCGATGGCCTTCCGTCCGGCCGTGAAGACCGTGCACGCGAGTACCGGCACGCGCTGGGGCGCTTTCCAACGGGCGTGGCCTTCGTGGCGGCGCGGACGCCGGACGGTGAGGCGGCGGGGTTGTTGATCAACTCCTTCACCTCGGTCTCGCTGGCGCCGCCGATGGTGCTCTGGTGCCTGGGCCTGGCGGCGCGCAGCCGCCCGGTCTTCGCTTCGGCCCCGTCCTTCGCGGTCAGCATCCTGTCGGAGGACCAGCGGTCGCTGGCCGGCGATCTGGCCCGGCCCCTGGAGCGGCGGCTGCAGGGCGTGCCGATCCGCGACGGCATCGGCGGCGCGCCGGTCATCGAGAACGCCGCGGCCGTCTTTGAATGCACCATCGCGACCGTGACCCGGGCGGGGGACCACGAGGTCTACCTCGGCCAGGTCGAACACTTCGAACGCCGCGACGACACCCCGCTCGCCTGGGTGGCGGGCCAGTACGGGCGCGTGCACGTCGCCGCCTGACCCTCAGACATCGGGAGAAACGAACATGTCCGTACTCACTGGCCCGCGCGAGGAATGGCGCCGCATCCTGTTCGAAGGCACACCCACCTGGGTTCGGCCGGAAGGCGACGTCCTGCGCCTCGGCGACGGCCGCACGACATCGGAAGCGGAGGCGATCTACCTGCCGCCCTGTGACCCGACCAAGATCATCTGCATCCACCTGAACTACGAGTCCCGCCGGGTCGAGTTCCAGGCCCCGCCGCTGAAGACGCCAACCTATTTCCAGAAGCCGCTGACGACGCTCAACGCCCATCGGGGCAAGCTGAACCGTCCGGCCGACTGTCAGTACCTCAACTACGAGGGCGAGATCGCCGCCATCGTCGGCAAGCCGATGCGCAACGTCGGCCCGGACGAGGTCTGGGACTATCTCGCCGGGTTCGCTGTCGCCAATGATGTCGGCGCCCAGGACTTCCGTGACACGGACGCGGGCTCGATGCTGCGCGTGAAGGGCCAGGACGGCTTCTGCCCGATCGGTCCGGGCATCGTGCGCGGCGTCGACATCCGTGAATCCAGCGTGCGGACCTACATCAACGGCCAGGTCGTCCAGGACGGTCCGGTCAGCGAGATGACCTTCGACATCCCCTACATCATGGCCGACCTGTCGCGGCACATCACCTTCCTGCCCGGCGACGTGGTGCTGACCGGCACGCCAGCCAACTCCCGGCCGATGCAGCCTGGCGACGTGGTCGAGATCGAGGTGACCGGCATCGGCCGCCTCAGCAACACCGTCCAGGAAACGCCGGCGCCGACCCACCAGGTGGGCCACCAGCCGACCAACACCGAGGCGGTCTGGCGCGTGGCGCTCGGCAAATTCGAGCCGCGCGCCTGAGCGACGACGACCGTGACGGCCTGAACGAGACCGATCACCCGGCAAGGGCCACCGGCACGCCGGAGCCCCTTGCCGGCGACTGACGGCGGTGTCTCGAACAGCGGAATGAACAACGGGCGCGGCCAGACAGCCGCGCCCGCTTCTCCGTTCAGGGCGAGGGGGAGAGCCTCGCCCTGATGAACGAGACCTCCCCGAACCGCTGGCGTCAGTCGACGCCGATCTCCGCCCACATCTCCGGCGCCTGGGTCCACGGCCGCTCCATCTGGGCGAACATGTGGTCGAGGGCGAAGTTGCGCGACGCGCTGGCCAGGTAGAACCGCTCGTACAGCTCCGCGCGGGCGCCCAGGGCCGATCCCGCGAAGTCCCAGGCCGTGCGGAACAGCTTGGCGCGCTCGCGGGCGCTCATGCCGCCGGCGCCGGGCATGTACTTGTTGATCAGCCCGCCGATCTCCGGGTTGTCGATGGCGTCGAGCGAAGCCGTGGCCAGCAGGTTGTGCGAGCCGATGACCTTGATGATCTCGTTGGCCCGGACCATCCAGCCCGGCATCTGCGCCCGCAGCGCCCGCAGGGGCCTGTCGTCGCAGAACACGGCGCCGGCGCCCCAGTCGCGGCAGTCGGCTTCCGCAGCCTTGACGGCCGAACGGGTCAGGCAGCCGTAGCCCCAGAGCTCGCCCAGCAGCGACGCCGTGTCAGGCCGCTTGTCGGCCCCCGTCGCCTGGGCCATGCGGGCGGCGAGTTCATAGGCGAACTCCAGCTTCACGGCGGCGCGGATGCAGGTCTGCTGCATGATGTTCGCCGCCCAGCCGTGCCGCATCAGGCCGTTGTAGACGTCTAGGTCGCCGTCGATGAACACCCGCTCCAGCGGGATCTCGACGTCGTCGAAGATCATGAAGGCGTCCTGTTCGTCGAACCGGCTGGAAAAGGGCCGGTCGCCGGCGGCGCCCGCGACGCCGTAGTGGTCGCGGCAGAGGGTGATCAGTCCCTTGGTCCCCATTGGAATGGAGAAGGCCAGCAAGGTGGCGGGATCGGTCCCCGGCGGCTGCGGCTGGCCGGGATAGACGAACAGCTCGTCGGCGAACGGGCCAAGCGTGGCGAGGATCTTGGCCCCGCGCACGATGATGCTGGTCTGGGTCCGGCGCACCACGCGCAGGGCGATCTCGCCGTTGACCCCTTCGGTGTCGGGCAGTCCCTTGTCGACCACCGGATGGATGATGGTGTGGGTCAGCGACAGGTCCTTCTCGACCACCTCGCGATAGAACCGCTTCAGCCTGTCGGAATGGGTCGTGTCGCCCTTGGCGTTGAAGATGTCGCTGCGCGCCACGAAGCCGGCCAGGGTCACGTTCACATAGTCCGGCGTGCGGCCCAGCATGCCGTTGGAGTAGCGGGCGAAGCAGTTGAACGCCCGGTGGCGGCGCTGCAGGTCCTCGGCCGATTTCGGCACGATCAGGCTGGCGCTCATCGGCTGGCCCGTCTCGGGGTCCTCGACGAGGCACTCATCGGCGTGCGCGTGCTGCCAGTCGAAATAGGCGGCCATGCCCTTGAGCGAGCCGGCGAAGGCCGGGTGGGTCAGGACATCGACCTTCTCGTTGCCGAGCCAGACTGTCCGATCGTCCTTCAAGCCTTGCAGGTACTGCTGTCCCGTGCGCGCCGTCATCGCTTCCTCCCTCTCCCGTCTGATCGCGGGATGCCTCGTGCCTGCGGTCGAATGTCGGAGGGGCCGGTCAGTGGCCCGTATATGACATTGATCAGATATGAGTGTAGTCAGTTTTATGGGGCGCGCAAGCTGATGCTTCGGGTGTTTCCGCAGGCGGGGTGTTCAGCGCGAGCAGTCGTGCTGGCGTCGTTGCTGGACTACAAGAGGGGGCATCTGGAGTTCGCTGCGGAGCCAATGCCCGCTCCTGACTCCTCTCTGACTTTAGGCACGTCCGCGGTCGCGCTGCATGACAGTGGAATCCGTCGCCCAGCTGAGCGATGATCCTCTCGCCAGCTTGCCCATCGGGGCAGCCCGACCAAGCCCGGCCCAGCCGGAGAGCTCGGTGATCACACCGCCGCAGCTACACCACGCTGTGGGACATGCCTTGATCAGGTTGCGGAGAGGATCGATGCCAGGATTCCCGGCGATAGTATCCACGTCGGATGACGGAGTAACGCGGATCCTGGATTTGCCCTACAACAGTCTTGACCCTCGAAATAGATCTCGAAGGATAGCGACATCACGCCAATGTTATACCGGTATTTTTCTATAATTAAATCAACTCATCAGTATTCTGTCGGTTTTAGGGTCGGGGCCGATCATAGTGCTGACGAAAGAACGACAACAAAAACAAGGTTTTGCTGGTGTTTGAGTAATCGAGTGGGAATGAGGGCGGTTAGCCTGCGGAACCTACCCCGGCGAGGGGGGCGGTGATGACAGAGGGACTTTAGCCTTCGGGTGCGGACCGAGCATTTGCTGGCGCAGACAGGCGGGGTAGGGGCGTTCGTCTGTTCCTCATGCCTGTTCCGGGAGGGGCGTTTCTGTCGCGCTGGAACCTTGAGATACCGAGCCTGGCTCCAGCCCGTAGCTGACGTTTGAGCGGTCGCTTCGCCGCAAGGGCGATCCACCCCCAGTGCGGAGACAAGCTGGCGGCAGACAGGCAGCATCCACTGGACATCGATCGCACTGGCGCGCGAGGATTGCCACATGTCTCGGCCGTTGCTTTTCCTCGATCCCGACAGCGACCTCAGTCTTCAGGATCAGGTGCGCCGCAAGCTGGTCGAAGCGGCCTGCGCGGGGGCCTTTCCGCCCGGCAAGCGTCTGCCCTCCTCCCGGAGCCTCGCCGCCCAGTTGGGCGTGGCGCGCAATACGGTGACGCTGGCTTATCAGAAGCTTCTCGACGAGGGATTGTTCGTCAGCCGCGAGCGCAGCGGCATCTATGCGGACCATGACATGCTGCGCGGCCTGACGGCCGTCCAGTCGGTGGCTGGCCGGCGTGAGCCGGCGGCGACGTCGCGCTGGCCCAAGCGCTTCAAGTCGCGGGAGGGCGACGAGCCGAATCCCCGCCGGACGCCGAACTGGAGCCAGTATCCCTATCCGTTCATCGATGGTCTTTTCGACGCTTCCCTGTTCCCTGTCGCCGAATGGCGCGAAGCGAGCCGTCAGGCGTTGTCCGTCGCCGACATCAGCCGATGGTCGATGGATGGAGGCGACGCGGATGACCCCATGCTGATCGAGGAGATCCGCACCAAGGTTCTGCCCCGGCGCGGGATCCAGGCCCGGCCGGACGAAATCCTGATCACGGTCGGGGCCCAGCAGGCGCTGGCGCTGGTCAGCCAGATGCTGGTCGACGGAACATCGGTCGTGGGCATGGAGAACCCGGGCTACCCGGACATGCGGCGTCTGGTTTCCGATCGCGGGGCCCGGCTGGTTCACCAACCGGTCGACGACGAGGGCATGGTGGTCGATCGGCGCCTTGATGACTGCGATCTCCTTTATGTCACGCCGAGCCATCAGTTCCCGACCGGGGTGATGATGACCCAGGTGCGGCGCGAGGCGCTGCTGAAGAAGGCCGGCGCCCGCGACCAGATCATCATCGAGGACGACTTCGCCTGCGAGACCAACTACCTGGATGAGGCCTGCCCGGCGCTGCGCAGCCTCGATCGCGACGACCGGGTCATCTACGTCGCCGGCTTCTCCAAGGTGCTGGGACCAGGGTTGCGCCTGGGCTTCATGGTCGCTTCGGCGGAGGTGATCGCCGAGGCGCGACGGCTGCGCCATCTCACGGTCCGGCACCCGCCGCTGAACAACCAGCGGGCGGCGGCGCACTTCCTCGCCATGGGCCACTACGACGCGACCATGATGCGGCTCGGCCGCCTGTTCCGGGAGCGCCGGACCGCCCTGCGGGATGCGCTGAACCACTATCTGCAGAACGCCGTCGCGATCGCGCCCTTGCGGGGCGGGGCGACCTACTGGGTTCGGGGACCGGACCATCTCGATGTCGAGGAGTTCGCCGCCGAGGCGGAGCGGCGCGGGGTGCTGATCGAACCGGTCGGTCCCTACTATGCCGACAACAAGGCGCCCCGGAACATCTTCCGGCTAGGTGTGACCAGCCTTCCCCTGGACCGGATCCGCGAAGGCGTGGCGGCGCTGGCCGACCTGATGCGGGACTTGCCGGGGACCGCGCACACCTTCCCCGAAACCGCCGAGGCGAGACTTACGGGCGATGCTCTTCAGGCGGCGATGTCCGGCTCGGTGCTGCTCTGCAAGACAGTTTACGGCGACCCCTGCACCATCGAACTGCTGCCCGACGGGCGGATGGTCGGCCGGGCCGGCTACGCCAACGAGGACTGCGACGAAGGCCGCTGGTGGGTGGAGGGCGACTTCTGGCGGCGGCAGTGGAACCGGTGGTCGTACGGTGAAACTTCCAGCCTGATGACCACCATCGTCGGCGATCGCATCGGCTGGTTCGACGCCGGAGGCCGCCTGATCGACTCGGCGGTCATCCGGCGCGCGGACGCGGACTGAGCCTTGGGGCCAGTTTTCGCCCGCCAGGCGACGTGATGGCAAACTGGCGCCATCAACGGGTCGCCACTGGCGCTATGTGACATCTTCGTGTCCGGCCACTCTCATCGGACAGGGCTCCGCCGCCCGCTTCGAGAGTTCCCATGCGTCCCATCGGTATCGCCGCCCTCCAGCTCCAGCTCGCCAAGGGCGACAACTGTGACCGCATCGCCGCCGAGGTCGCGGCGGTCAAGGCGCGCCTGCCTTGGGTGGAGATGGTCGTGCTCGGCGAGCTGTCGCTGTTCGGGGCGAGTACCGCCCACGCCCAGCCGCTCCCGGGCGAGGCCGAGGCGAAGATGTGCGAAGCCGCCCGCGCCGCCGGGGTGTGGCTGGTGCCGGGGTCCCTGTTCGAGCAGGACGGCGGTCGCATCTACAACACCGCGCCCGTGATCGATCCGACCGGCCAGGTCGTCGCCCGCTACCGCAAGATCTATCCGTTCCTGCCCTATGAGCAGGGCGTCACCGGCGGTGACGAGTTCGTCGTGTTCGATGTGCCCGGCGTCGGCCGGTTCGGCCTGTCGATCTGCTACGACATGTGGTTCCCGGAAACGATCCGGACCCTGACCTGGATGGGCGCGGAGGTGATCCTCCACCCGGGGATGACCAACACCATCGACCGCGACGCCGAACTCGCCGTCGCCCGCGCCAGCGCGGTGACGAACCAGGTCTTCTTTGTCGACATCAACACCGCCGGATCGCTCGGGGTCGGCCTGTCCGGCGTGTTCGGGCCGGGCGGTGAAGTCATTCATCAGGCGGGCTCTGGCCATGAGGTCATCGCCGTCGAACTGGATCTGGACCAGGTGACGCGGGTGCGTGAACGCGGCTGGCATGGGCTGGGACAGCCCCTCAAGAGCCTGCGCGACACGCCGATCACCTTCCCGCCCTATCGGGACGGGTTCGCCGCGTCGCCCGCCTTCTCGGGACTGGGGCCGCTGGAAAAGCCGGGGTCGGAACGGTCGGCGCCGCCGGTGCTGAGAGTGATCAAGACTTGAGACGCGTACATCCCGGCGCGGGGTTCCGCGCTGGACAACGAACGGCAGCGCGGCTGTCTGGAACATGGGGGATCTGAGATGAACAAGTCGATGTTGAGGGGCGCCGTTTCAATCAGCGCCCTGGTCATGGGGCTGGCGGCCGCCGGCGGCGCCATGGCCCAGGAGGCAAGCGCCACGGTCGACGAGATCGTGGTCACCGCCAACCGTCGGGAACAGAGCGTTCTGGACGTGCCCTACAATGTGTCCGCAGTTTCGGGCGACACGATCGAAGCCACCAAGACGCTCGACAGCGCCGAGCTGATGCGCGGCATCCCCGGCGTTGCCGTGGTGGATCGCGGCTATCGCAACTCCGGCGTCGTCAACAACGTCCTCATCCGGGGCATCAACGTCGACAGCAACGCGCTGGGCGACTACGCGGTCTCCAGCGTCGCGCCGGTCTCGACCTACATCAACGACACGCCGCTGTTCGCCGGCTTCCTGCTCAAGGATCTGGAGCGGGTCGAGGTTCTGCGCGGGCCGCAGGGCACGCTTTACGGTTCGGGCTCGCTCGGCGGTACGGTTCGCTACATCACCCGGGCGCCGCGCCTTGGCGTGTTCGAGGGCAGCGTCAACGTCACCGGCAGCCAGGTCGAGGGCTCCGACAGCATCGGCTGGGCCGGGGACTTCACGATCAACATACCGCTGGGCGACACCCTGGCCTTCCGCGCCACCGCCAGCCGCCTCGACTACCCTGGCCTCACCGACTACGTGAACCTCTACGTGCTCGACGCGACGGGCGGGCCGGCGGCCCCGAGCGGGGTGCTGTCGCCCGACGCCGCCTACACCAGCAAGAAGGACGCGGACACGGTCGAGGTCTGGTTCGGGCGGATGTCCCTGCGCTGGGCGCCTAACGACTGGTTCGACGGCACCCTGAACTACGCCGTGCAGTCCGACGAGGTCGGCGGCCGTCGCCAGGTCACCCGCGGCCTGGACGGGTTCGGCAACCGCTACGGCGACTACGAGAACGGGTCTGTACAGCTCGAGCCGTCCTCGCGCGACGTCAGCCTGGCCAGCCTGGAAATGAACATCGACCTAGGGTTCGCGACCCTGACCTCGTCCACCTCGCACTACGAGCACGAGGGCGACAGCGTCAGCGAGAATACCGGCTTCTACGCCCAGGCCGGGTTCCTCAGCTTCTACTACAACTACCCGCGCCCGATGGCGTCGGCCGTCCGCGGCTACTCCGACAAGGCGACCATCCAGGAAATTCGGTTGGTCTCGAAGGTCGGGGGCGACTTCGACTACGTGATCGGCGCCTTCTACAACGACGACACGCTCATCGCGGCGCAGGACAGCTATCTGCGCGGCTTCAAGCGCTGGTGGGACCTTTGGAGCGGCTTCCCGGCCGCCGTGTCGAGCGATCGCGACTTCCTCTATCGCCGCCATGAGGACTTCACCGACAAGGCCGTCTTCGGCGAGCTGACCTGGCACGCCACCGACAGCCTGTCGCTGACCGGCGGCTTCCGCTGGTTCGACAACGAGGCGGTCAACAACACCCTGATCGACGTGCCGCTCTACACCTCGCTCAGCCAGCCGGTGAGCGCCCGGTTCGAGTCCTCTGAAAGCCGCACCCTGTTCAAGGGCAACCTCGCCTGGGAGTTCAGCGACGACGGTTTGTTCTACGCCACGGTCTCCGAAGGCTACCGCCGCGGCGGCTCCAACGCCGTGCCGCTGGCCGGCAACTTCGCCGAAGATCCGCGCTGGCAGACCTACAAGTCCGACTCGGTGGTCAACTACGAGGCCGGCATCAAGGGGCGGATGGGATCGTTCACCTATGACGCCGCCGTCTTCTACATCGACTGGGACGACATCCAGCTGAACACCGCGACGCCGGCCTGGGGCTTCTATGTCGTCCAGAATGGCGGCGCGGCCCGCAGCTATGGTCTGGAGACCTCCATCGACGGCCGACCGACCGACGCGCTGCACTATACGGTGGGCTACACCTACACCGACGCGACCCTCACCGAGGACGTGGTCAGCCCGCTGGGCACGACCCTGGCGCTCGACGGGGCCCGCCTGCCCGGGACGGCGCGCCACGCCCTGACCCTGTCGGCCGACTACACCTGGCAGCTCGGCGGTGATGTGAAGCTGGTGGCCCGCGGCAGCGGCTACTATCAGTCGAGCACCCGCAACGCGATTGGCGGTCCCAAGTTCAATACCGAACTTTCGGGCTTCCAGATCTGGAACACCTCGGCGACCCTCTCCAAGGGGCCGTGGGGCGCGACCCTGTTCGTCAAGAACGTCTTCAACGAGGACGGCGTGACGGGCGAGTTCACCGAGGCCTACATGGGCACGGCGCCGGGCGTGGGCTACTTCGGCAACAGCTCGAAGGAGTTCATCTCGTTGCCGCGGACCATCGGCCTTTCCATCGACTACAGCTTCTAGAAGACCAATGGCCAGCCTGGCGGTGACGGAGAGCCTGATGGAGGAGCTTGGCAAGGTCGCCCCGCTCCTCCGTGACGGCCGTGTTGCGGAGGCGCTCTCCAGACTGGCCAGCATCGAGGCGCGGGCGGGCGGCGACGCCCGCCTGCTGCAGCATCTCGGCGAGCACTATACCCATTGCGGCAAGCCCTCCGCCGCGGCGCGCTGCTACCGTTCGGCGGCGAGGCTGACGCCGAACGACCCGCATTGCCTCTACAATCTGGCGTCCGCGCTGATCGCGACGGGGGAAGCAGACGAGGCTGAAGCCCTGCTCGACAGGGTCATCGCCCTCAATCCGGGCGACACCGACGCCTGGCAGAACCGGTCGACGCTGCGTCGGCAGACACCCGCCGCCAACCACGTCGCCGAGCTGTTGCGGGCGGTGGAGCAGACTCCCGCCGGACCGGGTGAGGTTGCGCTCTGCTACGCCCTGGCCAAGGAGCTGGAGGATCTGGGCGACGCCGAGCAGAGTTTCGCCTGGCTCAAGCGCGGCGCGGACCGTCGTCGCGGTCTGCTCAGCTACCGCGTCGAGGCCGACGTCGCCGCCATGGCCGAGATCGCGCGGGTCTTCGACAATCCGCTGTTCGAGCGCGCCGAAGCCGGAGACCCGGCCGTCGGTCCGATCTTCGTTCTGGGTCTTCCGCGCAGCGGCACAACCCTGGTCGACCGCATTCTCAGCTCCCACAGCGCGGTCGACAGCCTGGGCGAGATCAACGACTTCGCCCTGTCGCTGATGCGCACGGCGGGCGCCGCGGGCGGCAAGGGCGATCTGATCCGCCGCTCCGCCGCGCTGGACCCGGCCTTTCTGGGCCGCGCCTACCTGGACAGCATCGCCGGCTACGGCGCCGCGGGGCCCATGCTGATCGACAAGACGCCGGTCAATTTCCTCTACATCGGCCTGATCACCCGGGCCCTGCCCAACGCCAGGATCGTGCATCTGCGTCGGGGTGCGATGGACAGCGGATACGCCCTGTACAAGACCCTGTTCCGGATGGGCTGTCCCTACTCCTATGACCTGGAGAATCTCGCCGCCTACATCCTGGCCTATCGCCGGCTGATGGATCACTGGCGCGAGGTGCTGCCGGGCCGGTTCCTGGACGTGGACTACGAGGCGCTGGTCAGTGACCAGGAGACGGTCAGCCGCGAGATCATCGCCCACTGCGGGCTCGACTGGCAGGACGCCTGCCTGCGCTTTCACGACAATCCGACGCCGGCCGCGACGGCCAGCGCGGTTCAGGTGCGCCAGCCAATACACGGTCGCTCGGTCGGCCTGTGGCGGCGCTACGCCGACCAGCTGAGCCCACTTTCAACGGCCCTGGCGGTCGGCGGTCTCGATCCGCTGGAGCTGGTCTGATGCGCCGGAGCAGCCTGGGAGGCCTTGCGCTCGCCACCGCGCTCGCCTGCGCGACATCGGCGGCCGCCGCCCCGATCTTCGTGGACGACTTCCAGGACGGTCAGGCCGTCGGCTGGGGCGCCGCCGGCGCGGGCGACGTCCGGCTGACCACCTATCAGGGCAACGTGTCGCTCCGCTTCACCCGCCAGGCGTCGGCGACCGCAGTGGTCTCCACCCGCGGGTTCTCGCAGGTTTCGGTCGCCGCCTCCCTGGCCGGTCTGTCGCTGGGCGCCGACGACGCCTGCATCGCCGAGGCTTCCGGCGACAGCGCCGTGACCTGGCGCGAGATCGTCTCCGTCCGGGACGGCAAGGATGACGGCGTCACCCTGGTCAGGGGCGAGGTCGCGCCGTATGACGGCGACGACAATGCCCGTTTGCTGGTCCGGTTCAGGGCCCGGGGCGGACCCGATGCGCAGTGCTGGGGCGACGCCATTGCCGTCACCGGCCGTCCCCTGCAGCGCGCGGCCGGCGCACGGTCCGCGCTCGGGTTCGAGGTGCTGTCGACCGGCGCCGGCTTCGACAATCCCGTGGATCTAGTCGCCTTCGCCCCCGCCGCCGGCGCGACGCCCGCGACCGGCCGGTTCGAGGGCAGACTGCGGCTGGAGACGTCGAAGCTCCGGCTGGGCATGACCGTCCTGAAGGATGAGACCGGTGCGACGAAGGCCGTTAAGGCGGCGCGCGCCACGCTTCCCGACTTCGATTTCGAACTGGTCCAGGACGGCGACGTCCTGATCCCGACGCGGCGGACGCCGGTGGCCGGCGACCATTCCGAATGGGAGTGGATCCTGGGTCCCGGCCGGGTCTGGCAGGAGGCCGCCGACGGGGGCTGGCTGAGGGCGGCCCTTCCGGTGGCCCTGATGGAGCGCAACGCCAACTGCATCCACAACGGCGTCCTGACCTTCCTGTTCAAGCCGGACGGCGCGACGTTGAGCGCCGCGCTCGAGGTCGCCTCGGAGACCTGCGCCTATCTGAAATTCGACGCCTGGGGCCAGGCGCCGGCCCGCTATTCGCCGGCGCAGATCGCGGACCGCGACGCGGTCATCGCCGCCTACAGGGCCGAGGTCGCAAGCCGTCTGCCCGTCCGCCCGGTCGCCGAGCTGGCGACGCGATATCCGGGTCTTAGCCTGGCCGGCCTCGACCTGGTCACGCCGGCGGACGCCGACCCGCCCGCCGCCTACGGGCTGGTGGTCGACGGCGTGCACTATGCCGGCCCGTGCGAGACCCGGCACGGTGACTATCCCTTCTGCGAGGTTCTGGCCCTGCCGTCCTATTCCACGGCCAAGTCCATCGTCGCCGGCGTCGGCCTGATGCGGCTGGAGGCGCTGAAGCCTGGCGTGTCGAACGCGCTGATCTCGGACCATGTGCCGGCCTGCGCCGTTGGCGACACCTGGGCCGGCGTCACCCTGACCCACGCGCTGGACATGACGACGGGCGTCTATGGCTCGACGGCGTCGGAGGCCGACGAGAGCGCGCCGTCCATCAGCGCCTTCTTCAACGCGGACAGCCACGCCGCCAAGGTCGCCTATGCCTGCGGCAAGTATCGCCGCCGCGCAGAGCCCGGGACGACCTTCGTCTATCATACGACCGACACCTACCTGCTCGGCGCGGCGATGGCCGACCTGCTGCGAGGGGACGGCGCCGGCGACCTCTACGACAGTGTGGTCGCGCCCCTGTGGCGGAACCTGAACCTCAGCCCGACCATCCTGGAAACCCGCCGGACCTATGACGCGGTCCGCCAGCCCTTCGCGGGCTGGGGGCTGGCCTACCATGCCGATGATATCGTCCGGATCGCCGGTTGGCTGGACGCGGGCGCCCGGATCGACGGCCGCCCCATGCTCGATGATCGGATGCTGGGCGCCGCCCTGCAGCGTGATCCGGCCCGGCCTGGACTGCAGGCCGACGGCCCCAACTACCGGTACAGGGGCGGATTCTGGGCGCGGCGCCTGGGCGTGAAGCTGGGCTGTGAAGCGCCGATCTGGACGCCGTTCATGTCCGGCTACGGCGGCATCTCGGTGGCCATGCTGCCCGGCGGGATGACCTACTACTACTTCGGCGACAGCGCGGTGTTCGACTGGGGGCCGGCCGCTGTCGCGGCCGACAAGATCAAGCGGATGTGTCCATGACCGACCTCGTCGCCCCCACTGTCGCCGGACGCCTTCCCAAGGTCCCGGAGGACAGCCTGCTGGCCAGCGTGCTGCTGTCCTTCCTGGCCACCGCCGGCTTGTTCTACGTGAACATCATGGCGGCGCTCGTCGACGGGCTGATCAGCGGCGCCGGGCTATCGGCGAAGGAAGCCGGGCTTGTGGCCTCCGCCAATGTCTACGGCGCGGCCGTCGGCGCCCTTGCGGCCGTGTTCGTCATCCGCCGGCTGCCGTGGCGGCCGACCGCGGTGGCCGTCCTGCTGGGCCTTGTCGCCATCGACCTTGTCTCGATCCTGATCAAGGCGGCCGAGATCCTGATGGGCATCCGGTTTCTGCACGGCATGATCGGGGGGCTGCTGGTCGGCGTGGCGTTCGGGGTCATCGCCCGGTCGGCGACGCCTGACCGCACCTTCGGCATGCTGCTGGTCGTGCAGTTCGGTCTGGGCGGGCTGGGCCTGATGTTCCTGCCCCGGCTGGTGCCGCTGTTTGGGCACGGCGTCCTGTTCCTGGCCCTCGCCGCCTTCAGCCTGGCGACCCTGGCCATGGTTCCGTTCCTTGGGACCTACGCCGCCGCGCCCAGGCCCGTGCTCGCGGCGGCCAGACCGGCGACCCGCTGGATTCCGCTGGTGCTGGTCTTCACCGCCATCTTCCTGTTCCAGGCGGCGAACATGGGGCTGGCCGCCTACATCATCGGCCTTGGGAAGTCCTCCGGGCTGAACCTCAAGTTCATTACCGACTCCCTTGGCGCGGCCAACTGGATCGGCGCCTTGGGATCGCTGCTGGTTGTGGCGCTGGGCGTGCGTCTGGGCCGGTTCTGGCCGATCGTCGCCGGCCTGGTCCTGACCCTGGTCGGAACCTGGGCGTTTCACTTCAGCCAGCTGCCCTGGATCTATCTGGTCGCCAACATCGGCACGGCCATCACCTGGGCCTTCGTCATTCCCTACCTGCTGGGCATGAGCGCGGCCTTCGACAAGGCCGGGCAGATGGCCGCCCTGGCCGGGTTCTTCTCCAAGATGGGACTGGCCTCCGGACCGGCGATGGCCGCCTTCGTGGCCGGCGGCGGGAAGTACGACGGCCTGATCAACATCTCGGTCGCCGGCCTGTTCCTCAGCGGCCTGGCGGCGGCTGTCCCGGCCATCGTGCTCGACCGACAGCGCCCACCGGCCTGAGCCACCCACTGTCCCTTCGGCCGGTTTTCCGGCCTTCGACCTGAACCTGATTTTTCGGAGTGCATCCCCATGTCCGCGAACGCTGACCTGTTGACCCGTCGCCTGGCCGCCGTGCCGCGCGGCGTATCCACCGCCACCGCCATCTTCGCCGCCCGCGCCGAGAACGCCGAGCTGTGGGACGTCGAGGGCAATCGCTACGTCGATTTCGCCGGCGGCATCGCTGTGCTCAACACCGGCCACCGCCATCCCAAGGTGCTGGCGGCGGTACGCGACCAGCTCGACGCCTATACCCACACTGCCTTCCAGGTGGTGGCCTACGAGCCCTACGTCGCCCTGGCCGAGCGGCTGAACGCGCTGGCGCCCTTCGACGGCCCGGCCAAAACCATCCTCTTCACCACCGGCGCCGAGGCGGTCGAGAACGCGGTCAAGATCGCCCGCGCCGCGACGGGCCGCTCGGCGGTCATCGCCTTCACCGGCGGCTTCCACGGCCGGACCATGCTGACCATGGCCATGACCGGCAAGGTCGCGCCCTACAAGCGCCTGTTCGGGCCGCTGCCGGCCGAGGTGTTCCACGCGCCGTTCCCGGTTCCGCAGTACGGCGTCACCGTCGAGGACAGCCTGCGGGCGCTGGAGTTCCTGTTCCGGGCCGATGTCGAGCCCGAGCGGGTGGCGGCCATCGTTCTTGAACCCGTGCAGGGGGAGGGCGGTTTCCAGCCGGCGCCGGTCGAGCTGCTGCGCGCCCTGCGCGAGATCTGCGATCGCCACGGCATCCTGCTGATCTCCGACGAGGTCCAGGCCGGGTTCGCCCGCACGGGCAAGATGTTCGGCATCGAGCACAGCGGCGTGCAGCCGGACCTGATCACCATCGCCAAGTCGCTGGCCGGCGGCTTTCCGCTCTCGGGCGTCATCGGCAAGGCGGCGATCATGGACGCCGCCGAGCCGGGCGGTCTGGGCGGCACCTATGCCGGACCGCCGATCGCCTGCGCCGCGGCCCTGGCCGTGCTGGACGTGATCGCCGAGGAGAAGTTGATGGAGCGGGCCGACGCCCAGGGCGCGCGCATCCGCGGGCGGCTCGCGGCGATGAGCCAGCGCAACGACCTGGTTCCGATCGCCAACATCCGCGGGCCCGGGGCCATGGTCGGCTTCGACATTCTGCGCGCGCCCGGCGGCGAGCCGGACGGCGCCGAGGCCAAGGCGGTCACCGTTCGTGCGCTGCAAAAGGGCCTGATCCTGCTGTCCTGCGGGGTTTATGGCGAGACCATCCGCCTGCTCGCGCCGCTGACCGCGTCGGATGCTATCCTTGATGAGGGCCTGGATATCCTCGAAGCCGCCCTGGAGCGTCAGTCTTGAGCGAGCAACACGACACCGCCGAACGCGCCCGGCTGGCGCTGAAGCGACCCGACCTCCTGCGTGAGGCCGCCTGGATCGGCGGGGCCTGGGTGACCGGTCAGGCGTCAATTCCCGTCACCAATCCGGCCACCGGCCGGGTGTTGGGCCATGTCCCGTCCCTCGGCGCGGCCGAAACCCTCGACGCGGTCGCGGCGGCTCAGGCGGCCTTTCCGGCCTGGGCGGCGAAATCGGCCAAGGAGCGGGCCGGCGTCCTGCGCCGCTGGTTCGAGCTGATCATGGCCCACCGCGATGATCTGGCCCGGCTGATGACGGCCGAGCAGGGCAAGCCGCTCGCCGAGGCCCAAGGCGAGATCGCCTACGCCGCCGGCTTCATCGAATGGTTCGGCGAGGAGGCCAAGCGGGTCTATGGCGAGGTGATCCCCGGCCACCAGGCCGACAAGCGCATCGTCGTGCTCAAGCAGCCGGTCGGGGTCGTCGCCGCGGTGACGCCCTGGAACTTCCCGGCCGCGATGATCACCCGCAAGGTCGGCCCGGCGCTGGCGGCGGGCTGCACGGTGGTCCTCAAGCCCTCCGAGCTGACGCCCTTCTCCGCCCTGGCGCTGGCGCTTCTGGGCGAGGAGGCGGGGCTGCCGGCGGGGGTGTTCAACATCGTCACCGGGCCGCCGGCGCCGATCGGGACGGTCATGACCACCGACCCCCGGGTGGCCAAGTTCACCTTCACCGGCTCGACGCCTGTCGGGAAGATGCTCGCCGCCGCCTGCATGGGTACGGTCAAGCGCGTGTCGCTGGAACTGGGCGGCAACGCGCCGTTCATCGTCTTCGACGACGCCGACCTGGACGCCGCCGTCGAGGGGGCCATCGCCAGCAAGTTCCGCAACACCGGCCAGACCTGCGTCTGCGCCAACCGTCTGCTGGTCCAGGCCGGAGTCTACGACGCCTTCGCCGCCCGGCTGACGGCGCGGGTCAACGGCCTGAAGGTCGGCGACGGTCTCGAGGGACCCACCGACCAGGGGCCGCTGATCAACATCGCCGCCGTGGAGAAGGTCGAGCGCCATGTGGCTGACGCGCTGGCCGGCGGCGCCCGGGTGCTGACCGGCGGCGGGCGCCGGGGCGAGACCGGAACCTGGTTCGAACCGACGGTGCTGGCGGACGTGCCCGCCAATGCCCTGCTGAACCGCGAGGAGACCTTCGGACCGCTGGCCGGGCTCGTGCAGTTCGAGACCGAGGCCGAAGCCCTGGCCATCGCCAACGATACGCGGGCCGGGCTGGCGTCCTACGTTTTCACCCGCGATCTGAACCGCGCCTGGCGGATGGGGGAGGGCCTGCAGTACGGCATGGTGGGGTTCAACACCGGCCTGATCTCAACC
This sequence comes from Caulobacter sp., assembly GCA_031426695.1. Taxonomy (GTDB): domain Bacteria; phylum Pseudomonadota; class Alphaproteobacteria; order Caulobacterales; family Caulobacteraceae; genus Caulobacter. Next base: position 160,585 of record JASJPM010000013.1, on the reverse strand, counting down.
GAGGTGGCGCCATTCGGCGGGGTCAAGGAATCGGGGCTTGGCCGGGAGGGGTCTCACTTCGGTCTCGACGAGTATCTCGAGCTGAAGATGATGTGCATCGGCCTGGAGCAGTGATTGGCGGCCCATGCTAGCCGCCAAGTGACGCGTCGGCCCATCGGAGACGCAGGTTTCGTCCCGCGGGCCCGAATCTGGAGTTTTCGCTGGAGCCGAGGCCTACTTCTGGCGCGTCTACATGGCCGCCAAATGGACGGCATAGTTCGGGGTCGCTGCTCGCGCGCTGCCACGATTGACTTGCCAGCTGTAGCTGGCAAGGGCTTGATCCTGGGCGTGAGGACGAGGCGAGCATGACGGCGAGACAGCGACTGGCGGCATGGCGGGCGCGGGAGCCGCTGGATCGTTGGCTCCTGATCGAAGCGGTCGCCGCGCTTGCCGTGGCTCGCCTGGCTCTGGTCCTGTTGCCCTTCCGGACGGTCGCGACGTGGCTGAACCATGAACCCGCGCCCCGACTCTATCCGGACGACCTGCCGGCCCGCGTCGGGCGGGCGACCGTGACAGCGGCGCGCCACGTGCCCTGGAAGGCGGTGTGCTTGCCGCAAGCTCTGGCCGCGCGCGCCCTTCTCGCCCGGCGGGGAGTCGTATCCCGTGTGTACTTCGGCGTGGCTCGTGACGGCGGCGTGCTCAGCGCTCATGCCTGGCTTGAGGTGGACGGCCAGACTGTGGTCGGGGGCGGCGAGGCCAAGGACCGGACCGTGATGATCGCGCAATTCGGCTAGGTCGGGGAGGGGAGCGAGTTGGCCGGCCGGCGCGCCGCCACCGTCTCGAAGACGCTTTCCGCCGCCGCGGAACGACAAGATTCAGGTGAAGCCCCTATCAGGCTTCCTATGGAGGGCTTGTCCGAAGCGCTCTCGACTGGCCGCCAGACGCCGGATCGGCTACGCCCGGACACATGACGGCGAAGAAGGCTCCAGCCTCGGCCCGGCGACTGACGGCGGCCAACCTCGAAGCGCTCGGCGCCGAGAGCCTCGCCGCGCTCCTGCTTGAACTCAGCGACAGCCAGCCGGCCCTCAAGCGACGCCTGCGCATGGAACTGGCGGCGCGGGTCGGGGCGCCGCACCTGGCCGAGGAAATCGACAAGCGGCTGGCCATGGTCGGCGGCAGCAAGGCCAAGGTGTCATGGCGCAAGCGGCCGGAGCTGATCCTCGATCTGCATGTGCTGCGCCGGATGATCGCCGGACGGCTGGCCGATCTGGACGCCGGCCTGGCCATGCGGCGGCTGTGGACCTTCCTCGACCTGGCCGACGGCCTGTCCCTGCGCGTCAAGGACCCCAAGGGCGAGCTGGCGCAGGTCTTCGAGGCGGCGGCTGAGGACATGACGGACCTCGCGCCGCGCGCGCCGGCCGACATCGCGCTGGCCGGCGAGGTGGCCGATATGCTGTTCCGTGGTTCGGCCTCCTGGGCCGAGCGGCTCGGCCCTGCGCTGGCCGGCTTCGGTCAGGCGTTCGGCGCCGCAGTGCAGGCTGAACTCCAGGCTCGCATCGCCGCCCGGCCGGCATTCAAGCCCTCGGCCCGGGTGCTGCGCGCGGTGGCCGACGCGGCCGGCGATGTCGACGCCTTCCTCGAGACCGTGCCCTCGACCCTGCGCCACGATCCCGGTACGGCGGCGGCGGTCGGGCGGCGGCTGCTGGGCGCCGGGCGGATCGAGGAGGCGCTGGCGACCCTGCAGGCGGCCGACCCGCGCAACCGGGCCCGCGCCCTCGATGGCCGGGCAGATCCGGCCGCCGAGCCTTGGTACGACGCCTGGATCGAGGTGCTGGAGAAGTCGGGCGAGACGACGGCCGCGCACGAGGAGCGCTGGGCGGCCTTCGAACGGACCCTGTCGGCGGACCAGCTGCGCCGTTTCCTCAAGGCCCTCCCGGACTTCGACGATGTCGAGGCCAGCGACCGTGCGTTCGACATCGCCGCGCGCTACCCGGTGTTCGCCGAGGGGCTCGCCTTCCTGATGGCCTGGCCCGCGCTTCCCGAGGCGGCCGCGATGGTTCTGGCGCGGCGGGACGAGGTGGCCGGCGAGGCGGGAGACCTGGCAGAATGGTCGGCCCGGCTGGACGCCCGCTATCCTCGGGCGGCGCTGGTCCTGCTGCGGTCGGCCATCGCCATCCTGTGGAGTCGCCCCGCGACACGCGCCGACGCGGAGCCGCTGGCGGACGAGGCCGAGGCGCTGGCCCGGCGCATCGACGACCTGGACGGCCTGGAAAGCCACGAGTCCTTCGTCACCCGCCTGACGGCCCGCCGGCAGTTCCCGTCGCGGCGGTAGCGGCCCGCCGCGCGACGAACCTGTTTCTCCGGCCTCGCGAAGCGGCCCATACGAATGGCCGAGTTCGCGCGTTGTACCCATTGATCCAGCGAACCCGAGGGCGACCGCGCAGATGTCGGACAGTGAAGACAAGTCGGCGGTGGGCAGTCTGCTCGACACGCCAAACCTGGCGGAGGCGCTGGAAAGCGACCGCTTCAAGCAGTTCCTTGACCACATGCCGCTGGCGGTCGCGGTGGCCGAACTGCACCCTTCCGAGCGCGTGACTTACGCCAACATCGAGTTCGAACGGCTTACCGGACAGGTCGCCGCCTCGGTCCAGGGGCGCCCCTGGGGCGTTCTGAACACGATCGCGTCCGCGGCGGCGGGCCGCAATCTCAGCGACGCCATCGCCGCCGACGAGGACTACATCGGCGCCTTCAACCTGGACGGGGAGGGCGGCCCGGTCGCCGTCGACGCCTGGTCCAACATCATCCAGGACGACGACGGCCGGCCGATGTTCAGGCTGGTGGCGCTCGCCGAGATCGGGCCGCGGGATCGCGCCGATCTGGAACTGCTGGTCCAGGAGAAGGATATCCTGCTGCAGGAGCTGCAGCACCGCGTGAAGAACAATCTCCAGATGATCACGGCCCTGATCCGGCTGGAGGCCCGCAACACCCATGACGGCGCCGCCGGAGAGCCGTTCGACCGGCTGGCCGGCCGCGTCGGCGCCCTGGCCATTCTCTACCAGACCCTCTCAGCCGATTCCTTCGGCGAGAGCGTCGATCTGGGCGTCTATCTGAGCCAGATCGCCTCGGCGGTGATGCAGGCCCATGCGGTCGAGGGAATCCACCTGAACCTGCAGGTCGACACCTGGCCGGTGTCGATCAACGTCGCCATGCCGGCCGGCCTGGTGGTCAACGAGGTGCTGACCAACGCCCTCAAGCACGCTTTCGTCGGTCGGGACGGTGGCACGATCAGCCTGCACAGCCTGATCGACGATACCGGCTGCAGGGTCATCATTTCCGACGACGGCAACGGCCTGGCCGACGGAGTCGTCTGGCCCAAGGCCGGCCGTCTGGGCGTGCTGATCGTCCAGTCGCTGCGCCAGAACGCCCAGGCCACGGTCGAGGTCGAGTCCAGCCCCGGCAGGGGCATGAAGGTGACCGTCTTCTTCGCCCGCGCCGACGCGGCCCCCGATACAAACTGATCGACCGATGCTAGGGCGGGGTCATGACCGGCCTCCAGCACACTCCCCTGACCACCCTGACCCTGACCGTCGATTTCCGCGCCATGACCCTGATCGGCGGGACGCCGGCTGGCCTTCGCCGGATCGCGCCGGTGATTGGCGGAACCTTCGCTGGCGCGCGCCTGTCCGGCACGGTGATCGGCGGCGCCGACTGGGTGATCAATCGTCCGGACGGCGTCATGGTCATCGACGTCCGCCTGACGCTGAAGACCGACGACGGCGCCATGGCCTACGTGACCTACCAGGGCCGGTTCCTCGCCGCGCCGGAGGTCATGGCGCGGTTCGCGAAGGGGGCGGTGCTCGATCCGTCGGAGTATTCCCTGGCCGTCGTCGCGCGGTTTGAATGCGGCGATGAGCGCTATCGCTGGCTCAACGACGCCGTCGTCGTCGGCACGGGCGTGCAGACGGCGACCGGGCCGGTCTATTCCCTGTTCACGATCGGCTGAGGCGCCCATGACCCGCACCGTCACCCTGCACGGCATCAAGGCCTGCGATACCATGAAGAAGGCCCGGACCTGGCTGGACGGGCAGGGGATCGCCTACGCCTTTCACGATTACAAGGCCGTCGGGATCGACGCGGCGACGCTGAAGGGCTGGGCCGGCAAGGTGGGCTGGGAGGTGCTGCTGAACCGCTCGGGCACGACGTTCCGTTCGCTGCCCGACGCCGACAAGCAGGGGATCGACGAGGACAAGGCCATCGCCTTGATGGTCGCCCAGCCCTCGATGATCAAGCGGCCGGTGCTGGACGTGGACGGCGCGCTTGTGGTGGGATTCTCGCCGGACCGGTACGCGGCCGCCTTCGCCTGACGGTCGGACGGAAGCCGCCGGCGGCGGGCGGATTTCGCGTTACGAACATTTCATCCAGAATGGCGCATCCGTAGGTGATCCTGCGGGCCTCTACCTGTCAGAAGGCGGACGCAACGACGCTCCGCCCCGACATCGAGGACACAACTGCCATGGAATTTCTCATCCCAATCGTTGCGATCGTCTGTGTGTTCGGCTTCGTCCCGGCGATCATCTGGATCTTGGCCAAAGCCCGGGTTCGGCGTGAAGTCCAGGCTACGTTGCGTAGCGCCATCGAGAAGGGAATCCCGATGTCGGCCGAGTCGATCGATGCGCTTACCCGTACATCGTCTGTCGCGCCGTCGGCTCTGAGCGACCTGCGGACCGGTGTGATCTGGCTGGCCGCCGGCGCCGGCATTGCCGGCATGGGCTTCTGGGTAGGCTTCGCCCACGAGGAAGTGTTCAACCCCGCCGTCGGACTGGCGATCATCCCCTCCATCATCGGCGCTGCCTACATTGCGCTGAGCTTCTTCAACCCGAACAAAGACAAGCAGTAGCGTTCAGGGAGCTTGTCAGGGGAGCGCAAGCACATGGCCGGGGCACGACCACCCGCCAGTCTGCACGATGTCGAGCTCGCCGCCCTCGCGGCGGCGGGCGATCGACCGGCCTTCGGCGAACTGGTTCGCCGTCACGGGTCGGCCGTGCGGGGACTGCTGCGGCGCATGGGCGCCGAAGCCTCCATCGCCGACGACATCGCCCAGGACGCCTTCCTCGCCGCTTTCGAGCGGATTGCGGAGTACCGCGGCGAGGGCGCCTTCTCGGCCTGGGTCCGCAAGATCGCGGCCCGGCTGTACGTGCGGCGCTGGAAGAAGGAGGCCCGCTTCGACCTGGAGGCGGAAACCGCCGACGAAGGCCATGGCGGCGAGAGCTTCGTCGCCTCGCGGATCGACCTGGACGAGGCCATGAAGGCCCTGTCGCCGGCCGAGCGCATGTGCGTCTCGCTCTGCTACGGAGCCGGCGTTTCTCACGTCGAGGCCGCCGATGCCTTGAACCTGCCACTTGGAACGGTCAAATCTCATGTCAAACGTGGTCTGGATAAGCTCCGGCTACGACTTGCGCCTGCGACAGGCGCGGAAGGCGAGCCGGCGGGGAGCGTGGGTCATGTCTGACCTCGATTTCGAAATGAAGCTGGACCGGCTGTTCAACGAGCCGCCGGCCATGCCTGACAGCGAAGCCTTCGCGCGTCTTGTGGAGATGCGGCTCGATCGCGGCTGGAATGTGCGACAGTTGGCGCTCGGCGCCGCCGGACTGGTCGCCGGCCTGATCGGGGTCGCCCAGGTGCTGGGCTCGCGCATGGTGCTGGAGACGGCCGCCGCCGCCACCGGCCGGCAGGCCGAGGCGCTTGGCGGTTCGCTGATGAGCCTGCTGGAGGTCGGCGACGCCGCCTCCGCGCTGCCCTATGGCGGACAGGTGATCTGGATGGGCGCGGCGCTGGGTGTTATGGCCCTCGCCTTCGCCGTCACCCGGGCGGTCGAGGACCTCAAGTAACCCGAAGGGGGACGCCGCCCTGTCCGCTCACCGCCAGGACCCCGTGCGCCGACTCGCCGCGCCGGACATCGCTGCTCGCAAGGGCGGTGATCCGATTGTCTGCCTGACCGCCTACACTGCGCCGGTCGCCGCCATCCTCGACGAGGCCTGCGACCTGCTGCTGGTCGGCGACTCGCTCGGCATGGTCGTGCACGGCCTGCCCAACACCGTCGGGGTCACGCTGGAGATGATGATCCTGCACGGCCAGGCGGTGATGCGCGGCTCGCGCAAGGCCATGGTCGTGGTCGACATGCCGTTCGGCTCCTACGAGGGCGATCCCAGCGTGGCGTATGACAACGCCGCGCGGATCATGAAGGAGACCGGCTGCCAGGCCGTGAAGGTCGAGAGCGGCCCGACGGTGCCCGCGACCATCGACTACCTGGTCAAGCGCGGCATTCCGGTGATGGGCCACGTCGGCCTGCGGCCCCAGGCCGTGCTGGTCGACGGCGGCTTCAAGGCCAAGGGCCGCACCGACGCCGAGCGCGAACGCATCCTGGCCGAGGCCCGGGCCACCACCGACGCCGGCGCGTTCGCGGTGGTGGTCGAAGGCGTCGCCGAGCCTCTGGCCCGGGACATCACCGCCGCCATCGCCGCCCCGACCATCGGCATCGGGGCCAGCGCCGGCTGCGACGGCCAGATCCTGGTCACAGACGACATGTTGGGCCTGTTCGACTGGACCCCGAAGTTCGTGCGCCGCTACGCGGATCTGAAGGGCGAGATCGCCGCCGCCGCCGCGTCCTACGCCGCCGACGTGCGGGCCCGGACCTTCCCCGGCGAGGCCGAGACCTACTTCTCGAAGAAGCCCTGACATCCAGCCGTTGCGCCGCGTTGCAGCGGCGCGGCTGACCCTATAGGTTCCCGGCCTTATCGCCGGAATTCGGAGCGTCTGTACGTGGTCGATGTATTTGAAGAGGTCGAGGAGCAGATCCGGGCCGAGCGCTACAAGGCGCTGGGGCTGAAGCTGCTGCCCTGGGCGATCGGCGTGGGCGTCGCCGCGGTGATCTTCGCCGGGGGCCTCTGGGGCTGGGACGCCTGGACCACCAGCCAGGGCGACAAGGCCGCCATGACCTACATCGAGGCGATGAAGGCGCGCGAACAGGGCGACGAGACCAAGGCCTTCACCCTGCTGGGCGAAGTGGCCAAGGCCCCGGTGAAGGGCTACCCGGCCATGGCGCTGATGTCGCAGGCCGGCATGCGCCTGAACGCGGGCAAGACCGACGAGGCCGTGGCCCTGCTGGACGAGGCCGCGAAGGTCGCCAAAGACCCCGTGCTGGCTGACGAAGCCCGCCTCAAATCCGCCTTGGCGCTTCTCGATACCGCTCCCTACAAAGATCTGGAGGCGAGGCTGACCCCCCTGATGGAAGAGAAGCGGCCCTACCGCCTGGAAGCCCGCGAGGCGCTCGCCTTCGCCAAGATCATGGCGGGCAAGCCGGCCGACGCGAAGGCCGACTTCGTCGTCCTGTCGCAGGTGCTCGACGCGTCCGACGGCATGCGCCAGCGCGCGCAGGCCGCCATCGCCCTGATCGACTCCGGCTCGGCCTCCACCATTCCCGCGGCCGTCAAGGCCGCCGCCGCCCTTCCGGCTCCGGCGCCGACGCTGCCCGCGGGCATGCTGCCGCCGGGCGCCGAACCCCAAGTCCAACAGGGACCCGCCCAATGACCAAGCGTATCGGCGGCGTCGCCGTCCTGGCCGCCAGCGCCCTGGCGCTGGCCGGTTGCTCGACCCTCAGCGCGGTCGGCGACATGAACCCGTTCAAGAAGGACGAGCCCAAGGAAGTGGCGGGCGACGGCCGCCGCATCTCGATCGTCGCCTTTGACCAGAAGGTCGAGACGACCGAGAGCCTGAAGGGCCTGGACTTCTACCTGCCCGTCGCCACGGCCACCGCCAACTGGCCGCAGCCCGGCGGCGACCCGGCCCAGACGGTCGATCACGTCGAGGCCGCGCCGGCCTTCGAGGTCGCTTGGCGCCGTGGCTTCGGCAAGGGCTCCAACCGCCACTTCCACGTCACCGCCCCGCCGATCCTGGTCGATGGCCGCCTGTACGTCATGGACGCCGAGTCCGACCTCGCGGCTGTCGACGCCAAGACCGGCTCGGTGATCTGGCGCAAGGCCATCCATGCCCGCACCAAGCGCGACAAGCGCGGCTTCGGCGGCGGCGTCGCCTGGTCGGGCGGCAAGCTGTACGTCTCGTCCGGCTTCCGCTTCGTGGCCCAGGTCGATCCCGCGTCCGGCGAAGTGGGCTGGCGCCGCGAAACCGGCTCGCCGATCCACGGCGCGCCGATCGTCACCAACGGCCGCGTGTTCGTGATCAGCACCGACAACGAGCTGCTGACCTTCGACGCCGCCACTGGAGCGCCCGGCTGGACCTACCAGGCGCTGGTCGAGCCGGCCCGGATCCTGGCGTCCTCGAGCCCCGCGGCGGCCGGCGACACGGTCATCGGCGCCTTCGCCTCGGGCGAAGTCGTCGCCCTGCGGGCCGCCAACGGCAACGATCTGTGGAACACCACCCTGGCGAAGGCCAGCCGGACCAGCGCCTTGTCGGAGATTCGCGACGTGGCCGGCCGCCCCGTGGTCTATGAGGGCGACATCTACGCCGCCAGCCACTCCGGCGTGTTCGCCGCCACTGACCTGCGTTCGGGACAGGCGCGCTGGTCGCTGCCGGTGGCCTCGATCAGCAGCCCCTGGCCCGCCGGCGACGTGGTCTACATCGTCTCCCAGGCTGGCGAGGTCATCTGCGCTTCCCGCTCCAAGGGCGAGGTCTATTGGATCCGAAACCTGAACGAGGGCGAGACCGTCAAGAAAAAGGGCGGCTTCCTGGGGCTCGGCCGCAAGGAAGACAAGGGCGGCCGCACCCTGTGGGCCGGCCCGGTGTTGGCTTCGGACCGGCTGATCCTGGCGTCCAGCGACGGTCGCGCCGTGGCCCTCAACGCCAAGACCGGCGAGATCATCAAGACCATCAACGTCGGCGCCCCGGTGCTGATCTCGCCGATCGCGGCGGGTGGGATGGTCTACCTGGTCACCGATGACGCCCAGCTGGTGGCTATCCGCTAGCGTTCCGTGGTAAGGGCGCGGCCCCGCAGGCCGCGCCCCTTGCACTCCGCGCAATTCTGCTATCCTCCGACGGCGTCCACCCGGGCGCCGTCTCAAGGCCGTTTCCACCATGCCTCTCAAGCTCGCCATCGTCGGCCGGCCGAACGTCGGCAAGTCCACGCTGTTCAACCGCCTGGCGGGCAAGAAGCTGGCGATTGTCGACGATCAGCCCGGCGTCACCCGTGACCGCCGCTTCGCCAAGGGCAGCCTGGGCGATCTCGAACTGATCCTGATCGACACCGCCGGCTTCGAGGACGTCACCGACGAGAGCCTCGAGGCGCGGATGCGCCAGCAGACCGAGCTGGCCATCGACGAGGCCGACGTCGTCCTGTTCCTGATCGACGCCCGCGAGGGCATCACGCCCGGGGACGAGATCTTCGCCCAGCTGCTGCGCCTGACCGAGAAGCCGGTGATCCTCGGCGCCAACAAGGCCGAGGGCAGGCAGGGCGATTCCGGGATCGCCGAAGCCTGGTCGCTGGGCTTTGGCGAACCGCTGGCCATCTCCGGCGAGCACGGCGAGGGCATGGCCGAGCTCTACGCCGCCCTGGTCCTGCGCGAGGAGCTGGCCGGCGTCGAGGACGAGGACGACGGCGACAAGCCGATCCAGATCGCCATCGTCGGCCGCCCCAACGCCGGCAAGTCTACCCTGGTCAACCGCCTGATCGGCGAGGACCGCATGCTGACCGGCCCCGAGGCCGGGATCACCCGCGATTCGATCTCCATCGAGTGGGAGCACGAGGGCCGCCGCATCCGGCTGGTCGACACCGCCGGCCTGCGCCGTAAGGCCAAGGTGCAGGACAAGCTCGAGAAGCTGTCCACCTCCGATTCGATCCGCGCCATCACCTTCGCCGAGGTGGTGCTGCTGGTCATGGACGCCACCCACCCGTTCGAGATCCAGGACCTGCAGATCGCCGACCTGGTCGAGCGGGAAGGACGCTGCCTGGTCTTCGTTCTGGCCAAGTGGGACCTGGTCGAGGATCCGGCCGGCCAGCTGAAGGCCTTCCGCGAACACGCCGAGCGGATGCTGCCCCAGGTGCGCGGGGCGCCGGTCGTGGCCCTGTCGGCCGAGACCGGCTACGGCATCGGCAAGCTGATGCCGGCCATCCTGAAGACCCACAACGACTGGTCGACCAAGGTGAAGACGCGGGACCTGAACGACTGGCTGGCCATGGCCATCCAGCGGCACCCGCCACCCGCCGTCGGGGGCAAGCGCATCAAACCCAAGTACATGGCCCAGACCAAGGCCCGTCCGCCGACGTTCGTGCTGTTCTCCAGCCGCGCCGAGCAGATGCCCGAGCAGTACCGCCGCTACCTCGTGAACAGCCTTCGCGAGAGCTTCGATATGCCCGGCGTGCCAATCCGCCTGTCGCTGAAGAGCAACAAGAACCCCTATGCCGAGGGTGGGGCCAAGTCCGGCGCGCCGTCGTTCCAGCAGGGCGGCGAGGCCAAGAAGGAAAAGGCGATGTCGCTGGCCGCCGAGGCCCGCGCCGAGAAGGCCGCCGCGGCCGCCGAGGCGAGCGGCGAGCCCGCGCCCAAGCCTGTGAAGAAGACAGTGGTCAAGCTGACCGGCGTCAAGGCCGCCAAGGCCCGCGCCGCCACCGCCCTGAAGTTCACCAAGGCCAAGGGCGCCAAGGGCTCGCGGCCAGGCATCCAGAAGCTGCGCGGCGGCGGCTCGGTCAAGGGGCGTCCGCCCCGACCGACGACGCGCACGGGGAAGAAGTAGGTCGCGAGTGTAGGGGACAGTTTAAGGTGTCCCTGCAGGGACACCTTAAACTGTCCCCGAAGCCTTCCAGTCGTTGAACACCACCGTCGGCGCGGTCGGGCCGAGGTCGGCCTGCGCCAACTGCACAACCAGGGGCGCGATCTCCGAAGGCTCGGGCAGGGTCAGCGGATCTTCGCCGGGGTAGGCCTCGGCCCGCATGCGCGTGCGCATGGTCGAGGGATCGAGCAGCACGGCCTGGACCGTGGTGTTCTCCACCTCGTCGGCCCAGCAGCGCACCAGCGCCTCCATGCCGGCCTTGCTGGCCGCGTAGGCGGCCCAGAACGCCTTGGGACGCGCCACGCGCCCGGAGGTCAGGAAGATGGCCCGCCCCCGGTCTGACGCCTTGAGCAGCGGCTCCATGGACCGGATCAGCCGCCAGCTGGCGGTCAGGTTCACGGCGAGCGTCTCGTCCCACTTTTTCGGGTCGATATGGCCGGTCGGGGTGATGCCGCCGAGCACGGCGGCGGCGTGGACCAGAATGTCCAGCTTCCCCCAGCGCTCGTGGATCGTGGCGCCGAGCGCGTCCAGGCCCTCGGGCTGGCGAAGGTCGATCGGTACGAGCGTGGCGTGGGCGCCGGTCTCGGCGAAAATCTGGTCGTCGAGGGCTTCGAGCCCGCCCTGGGTGCGGCCCAGCGCGATGACATGGGCCCCGGCGCGGGCGAGGCCGAGCGCGGCGGCCTGGCCGATGCCGCGGGTGGCGCCGGTGACGAGGGCGATGCGGTTGTGGAGGGGCTTGGAATCCATGCGCCTCCCTTTAGCGAGGGTTGCGCGGCTTGTCCCGTGCGCAGGCGGCGATCATGTCGGAACCGCCAGCACCGGACAGTCCGCCTGGCGAAGCACCTGTTCGGTTGTGCTGCCCCGCAGGGAATCGAGCAGGCTGTCGTGACCGCGCGTGGCCATGACGATCAGGTCGGCCTCGACCTCGGCCGCGGTGTCGATGATCGCATCGACGATCGGGCCCGCCTGCTGACGGGTGCGAACGCGGGCTGCGATGGCTTCCGGAACCGGCGTTTCAGGAAAGCGGTCACCGACGTGCAGAAGGTGGATGATCGCGCCTCGCGCCCCGAGCATGGCCGTCAGGTCAGCGATCGTGGTCAGCGCGCGCGCGGCGCTCGGTCGATGGTCGACGGCGACCAGCACATTCAACAGGCTCACCGCCCCGGTCTTCGGATCGACAAACCCCTGGGCGGACGGCGGCAGCGTCAGGGTCGGCGTATGCGCCTGCCGCGCTATGGGCTCGGCCAGGGAGGGGTGCAGCCAGCGATCAACGCCCTGCCGCGCCTGGCTAGCCAGCACCACCAGGTCGCAGGGCCGATGTTCCAGCACGTCCGTCACCCCGTGCAGCGGATCCGGGTCGGGAACATCGATCTTGCGGACATGCAGCCCTAGCTGATCCAGCACCGCCGAAGGTGGCGCGCCCAGCTCCAGCAGACCCCAGCCGGCCAGGCTGGCCCGGACGCGCGGGAACTGCTCCCATTCCTTGCCGACCAAGTCCCGGGGACCGGCATGGACGATCGCCAGTTCGCCCCGGGCGGCCAGTGCGACGCGCAGGGCATGGGCGAAGGCGAGATCGCCGTCGTGGGACAGGTCGGTGGCGAACAGCACGCGGCTGAGCGGGGGCTTGGCTTCCATGGTCGGCTCCTGAGCGTCAGCCTCAAGCCTAAGGCGTCGGGGCCGCGCCGCCTTGATCCAGCGCAAGGGCCTGTCAGTCGGCGCGCGCGCCGTAACGCTGCGCGATCACGGCGCAGGCCATCAGCTGCAGCTGGTGGAACAGCATGATCGGCAGGACGATGAAGCCGACCGTCGCGGCCGGAAACAGGATGCTGGCCATCGGCACGCCCGTGGCCAGGCCCTTCTTGGAGCCGCAGAAGACGACGACGATCTCGTCTTCCTTGCTGAAGTTCAGCGCGCGCGCCGCCAGCAGGGTGGCCGTCAGGACAACAGCGAGCAGGGCCCCGCAGATGACCAGCAGCACGGTCAGCTCCAGCGCGCTGACCTGCGTCCACAACCCGCCGACCACGGCGGCGCTGAACGCCCCGTAGACGACCAGCAGGATCGAGCCCCGGTCGGTGTAGCTGACCAGCTTCGCGTTGCGCGCCACCCAGGCGGCGATCCAGGGACGGGCCAGCTGGCCCAGGATGAAGGGCAGCAGGATCTGCACCGCGACGTCCTGCACGGCCTTCAGCGACAGGCCGCCGGTGGTGGTGTGCAGGAACAGCCCGACCAGCAGCGGCGTCAGGATGACCCCGATCAGGTTTGACGCCGAGGCGGCGACCACGGCGGCGGCAACGTTGCCGCGCGCCTGGGAGGTGAAGGCGATCGACGACTGCACCGTCGACGGCAGCAGGCAGAGATACAGCACCCCGGCCGCCAGAGGCGCCGGCAGCAGCCATTCGGGCAGCTGGATCAGGCCCAGGCCCAGCACCGGAAACAGCACGAAGGTGAAGGCCAGCACCGTCAGGTGCAGGCGCCAGTGGATCAGGCCCGCCACGACCTGCTCGCGCGGCAGCCGCGCGCCATGGAGGAAGAACAGCAGGGCGATTGCCGCCTTGGTCAGCCATCCGAACCACACCGCGCCCTGGCCGCTCACCGGTAAAAGGCTGGCCAACACCACCATCAGCAAGATGGCGACGATATAGGGGTCGGGCTTGAGGCCCTTCAGCCAGCCGGCTCTCGCCGACGGCTGACTCACGCGCTGACCAGGAAGGACAGCTGCTTGCCGCCGTCGGCCTGGCCTTCGGCAATTTCGCGATCGAGCAGGCGGGTCGGGTAATCGCCGGTGAAGTAGTGGTCGGTGAACTGCGGCGCGGCCGGATCGCGGGGACCGGCCTCCAGCGCCCAGTAGAGGCCCTCGACCGACAGGAAGCCCAGGCTGTCGACCTCCAGGAAGCGGGTCATCTCGGCCAGCGACTTGCGGGCGGCGAGCAGCTTTTCGCGGTCGGGCATGTCGATGCCGTAGAAGTCCGGCCACATGATCGGCGGGCTGGCCGAGCGCAGGTGCACTTCCGTGGCGCCGGCCTCGCGGACCATGCGCACGATCTTGCGGCTGGTGGTGCCGCGAACGATGGAGTCGTCGATCAGCACCACCCGCTTGCCGGCCAGCACAGCGCGGTTGGGACTGTGCTTCATGCGCACGCCCAGCTCGCGAACGCCCTGGGTTGGCTGGATGAAGGTGCGGCCCACGAAGTGGCTGCGGATGATGCCCAGCTCGTACGGAATGCCGCTGGCCTGGGCGTAGCCGAGGGCGGCCGGAACGCCGCTGTCGGGCACCGGTACGACCACGTCGGCGCCCGCCGGTGTCTCCTCGGCCAGCCGCATGCCCATGCGCTTGCGCACATCGTAGACCGAGCGGCCGTTCACCACGCTGTCGGGACGGGCGAAGTAGACATACTCGAACACGCAGGGCCGTGCCCGCTGCGGCGGGAAGGGCTTGAGGCTCTCCACGCCGGATTCGTCGATGACGACCATCTCGCCGTTCTCGATGTCGCGCACGAAGCGGGCGCCGATCATGTCCAGGGCGCAGGTCTCGGAAGCCAGCACAGGCTTGCCGCCCAGGTCGCCAAGCACCAGCGGGCGGATGCCCAGCGGGTCCCGCACGCCGATCAGCTTCTTGTTGGTCAGGGCGACCAGGGCGTAGCCGCCCTCGATCTGGCCGATGGCGTCGATGAAGCGGTCGACGACGCGCGCCTTCCGCGAGCGGGCGATCAGGTGAAGGATCACCTCGCTGTCGCTGGTCGACTGGAAGATGGCGCCTTCGCTGACCAGCCGCTCGCGCAGGGCCAGGAAGTTGGTCAGGTTGCCGTTGTGGGCCAGGGCGACGCCGCCGGCCTCGAGATCGGCGAACATCGGCTGGACGTTGCGGATGCCGCTGCCGCCTGCGGTGGCGTAGCGGGTATGGCCGATGGCGTGGCTGCCCGGCAGGCGGTCGATCAGGTCATCGCCGCCGAAGGCGTCGCCGACGTGGCCCAGGTGGCGTTCGGTATGGAAGCTCTTGCCGTCGAAGGCGGCGATGCCGCAGGCTTCCTGACCGCGGTGCTGCAGGGCGTGGAGGCCGAGAGCGGCGATGGCGGCGGCGTCGCGGACGCCGAAGACACCGAAAACGCCGCATTCGAGGCGCAGCGTGTCGTCGTCGGGATCACGCTGGACGAGATGGGAGTAGGTGTCCGTCGTCCTGCCCAGGCGGGTCATCGCGTCTTCTCCACTAGATCGTCCATGGCGTCGCGCTCGCCTTCGCCGTAACCCGTTCCGTCGCCCTTCGGCGCCGCGCCGGCCTCGACCGCCCGTTCCAGGGTCGGTGCGACGGCGCGGACCACGTCGAATCCTTCCGGCGCGAAGGCCTTCAGGATCCGGCCGGACGCGTCCACCAGCGGATAGGTGAGGGCGCCTGTCACCCATTTCGGCGCGGTCTCGGTCGTGCTGGCCATCTGGAACAGAAGGCTGAACGCCCCGAGCAGCACCATGGCCCTGACAAATCCGAACCCGGCGCCGACGCCGCGGTCCAGAATCCCCAGGGCCTGGGTCTCGTGCACCCGCCGCTGGAGACCCGCGCCGAGCAATCGCAGCGCGATATAGGTCAGACCAAAGACAAACAGAAGGGCAATCCCGACGCCGGCCCAGTCCGGATCGACGATCGACCGGCCGATCGGGGCGGTGAATCGCAGCGCGAACACCGCTGTGATGGCCGCCACGAGGAAGGCGACGACGGTCATGAGTTCCTTCGTCGCACCCCGGCTGAAGCCGATCAGGGCCGAGACGATCAGGAGAGGGCCCGCGATGAAGTCGAACTGGGTCATGCTTGCACTTCAGTCATGGTGAGCAGCGCCGCAGGCGCGTGCCGAACCACGCAATGACTCGCTGCGTCCTTCGACACGGCCCTTTGGGCCTGCTCAGGATGACAGAGAGGTTTCAACTCCACGACTGCTCTCCGATCCGCCTGACCGCGTCGGCCAGCCGTGACACTCCGGTCACCGCCAGGGCGTCGCCGGCCCCGACCGGGGCGAGCGCCCGCTTGAACCCCAGTTTGGCAGCTTCCTTGAGGCGGGACTCCATCCGGCCGACCGGCCGAACCTCGCCCGACAGACTGACCTCGCCGAACACCACGCAGTCCTGGGGCAGGGCCTCGTCCAGCGCCGATGACGCCAGCGCCGCCGCCGCCGCGAGGTCGGCCGCCGGTTCGCTGATCCGCAAGCCGCCGGCGACGTTGAGGTAGACGTCGCGGTTGCCCAGCCCCAGGCCGCAGCGCGACTCCAGGACGGCCAGCACCATGGCCAGCCGGCCGTTGTCCCAGCCGACCACCGCGCGACGCGGCGTGCCATAGGCGCTGGGCGCCACCAGGGCCTGGAACTCGACCAGCACCGGCCGGCTGCCCTCGATTCCGGCGAACACCGCCGCGCCGGCCGCCCGCTCGCCGCCTTCGTTCAGGAACAGGGCCGAGGGATTGCGAACCTCGCTCAGGCCGATGTCGCCCATCTCGAAGACACCGATCTCGTCGGTGGCGCCGAAGCGGTTCTTGGCCCCGCGCAGGATGCGGAACGGGTAGCCGCGCTCACCCTCGAAGGCGAGGACAGCGTCGACCATGTGCTCGACCACGCGCGGCCCGGCGATCTGGCCGTCCTTGGTGACATGGCCGACCAGGATCATGGCAATGCCGCGCTTCTTGGCCAGACGGACCAGTTCGGCGGCGCAGCTGCGCACCTGGGTCACCGAGCCGGGGCCGGCTTCGTGGGCGTCGCTCCACATGGTCTGGATCGAATCGATGACCACCAAGTCGAACTGTTCGCGCTTCAGGCCGTCCAGGATATCGCGCAGCGCGGTCTCGGCGGCCAGTTTCACCGGCGCCTGGGCCAGGCCCATGCGGCCGGCGCGCCCCCGGATCTGCTCGACGGCCTCCTCGCCGGAGATGTAAGCGCAGCGGGCGCCGCGCAGGGCGGCGTTGGCCACCACCTGCAGCAGCAGGGTGGATTTGCCCACCCCGGGATCGCCGCCCAGCAGGATGGCGCTGCCCGGCACCACGCCGCCGCCGCAGACGCGGTCGAACTCGTCGACCCCGGTGACGATGCGAGGCGGCTCGGGGTTTTCGCTTTCCAGCCCCTCGAAGGCCAGGCCGCGGGTCTTGCTCGCCTTGGTCGGCGCCAGCGCGCCGGGCGGGCGGGAGGTGACCTCCTCGACTAGGCTGTTCCAGGCGTTGCAGGCGGGGCACTGGCCCGCCCACTTCGACTGCGCCGCGCCGCAGGACTGGCAGACATAGACAGCGCCGTCGCGAGCCATGCGCGCTCCTGATTCGAGGGACAAGAGACCATAGCGACAAAACGGGAACGCCGCCCGGCCAATCCACGCGGCCTTGTTCGCGGAACCGTGTCTCGCCAAAGGGCGCGACTCCGGTAGGTTTCCCTTGCGAAAGCTATCATGCGGCCTGGGAGGGCGACAGATGAGCGTTGTTGACGGAGGATCCTCGTCCGGTCTGGTTCAGAGGGTGCAGGATATCCTGTTGCGGCCCACGCCGACCTGGGACGCCATCGCGGTCGAGCCGGCCACGGTGAAGGGCCTCTACACCGGTTACATCATGATCCTGGCGGCCATCGGGCCGGTCTGCCAGTTCCTCGGCGCGACCCTGTTCGGCGGCTTTCTGTTCGCGCCGTTCACGCTGGTTGGCGCGGTGGTCGGCTACGCGCTTTCCCTGGCGGGCATCTACGTCATGGCGCTGGTGATCGACGCCCTCGCCCCGAGTTTCGGGGGTGAGAAGAACCAGATCCAGGCGCTCAAGGTGGCTGCCTATGGCAGCACGGCGATGTGGCTGGCCGGGGTTTTCAGCCTTGTGCCCATGCTGGGCTTCCTCGGGATTCTCGGTCTCTACAGCCTCTACCTGCTCTACCTGGGCCTACCCAGGCTGATGAAGGCGCCGGCCGACAAGGCCATCGGCTACACCGTAGTCGTGGTGATCGCGATGCTGGTTGTCTATGCCCTGATCGGGATGATCGTCGGGTCCATCATCGCCATGGGCGCGCTCGGCGCGGTCGGCGCGGCGGCGCTGGCCGGGGGCCTGAACTAGCCGACACAGCGCCGTTCGGCGCGGTGCGACAGGCGGGTCAGAAGCTCGTAGGCCGTGGTTCCAGCCGCCGCCGCTGCGTCGTCGACAAGCCGGTTGGGGCCCAGGATCTCGACCATGGCGCCAGGACGGGCGGCCAGACAGCCGGTCACGTCCACGGCGATCAGGTCCATGGAGACGCGGCCGAGCATCCGGCGCGGCGCGCCGTCGAACCAGACTTCGCCGGCCGGATGACTGCCGCGGGGGATGCCGTCGGCATAGCCGGCCCCGACGGTCGCCACCCGGGTGGGAGCGGTGGCCTGGAAGGCGCCGCCGTAGCCGACGGTGTCGCCCGCCGGCACATCGCGGACCTGCAGGATCGGGGCTTCCAGGGTCGCCACCGGCGCGATGCGGTCATCGGGGACGTCGCGCGGGCCGCCGCCGAACAGGCTGACGCCCGGTCGCACCTGATCGAAGGCGTAGTCGGGGCCGAGGAAGATGCCTCCCGAAGACGCCAGCCCGGCCCGCGCCGCGGGAAAGAGCTCGCGCGCCTCGCGGAAGACGGCCAGCTGCCGGCCGTTCATCGGATGCTCCGGCTGCGCGCCGCAGGCCAGATGGCTGATGATCAGCTCGACCGCGTCCCAGCCGGCGAGCCCCCGCGCCTCGGCCAGGGCGACGCCGAGCCGGTTCATGCCGGTGTCGACGTGCAGGGTGGCCGGGCGCCCGCGCGCCTCGGTCCGCCAACGCGCGGCCTGCTCCAGGCTGTTGATGACCGGAGTCAGATCCGCGGCCAGAAGACGCGAGACCGCCCCGGGCGTCGCGCCGTCCAGCACCTGGATCACCGGGCCGGCGCCCAGGGCGGCGCGCAGCGCTTCGCCCTCGGCCAGCCTGGCCACGTAGAAGGTCCGCGCGCCCTCGGCCAGCAGCCGACGGGACACCTCCAGCGCCCCCAGGCCGTAGCCGTCGGCCTTCACCGCCGGCGCCGCCTCCACGCCGGCCGTATCGCGCAGGAACCGGTAGTTCCGCGCCAGGGCGTCGAGGTCGATGGTCAGCAAGGCCGCAGTCATGCCGCCCGGCTAAGGGCAGGGCGCGGCAGGGTCAAGCGCGGGAAGGTGCGAGGGGTATAGCCGGGGGCTCTACCGCACGTCGAACCGGCCCTCGCGAGCGAGATTGCCGAATTTGGTGGTGTCGGAGTTGAAGTGCAGCTTCACCGTGCCGATCGGACCGTGGCGCTGCTTGCCGATGATCACCTCGGCGAGGTTGGCGATCTTGTCCATCTCCTCCTGCCAGGTCATGTGCTCGGGCGTGCCCTCGCGCGGCTCGGTGCGGCCCAGGTAATAGGCCTCGCGATAGACGAACATGACGGCGTCGGCGTCCTGCTCGATCGAGCCCGATTCCCGAAGGTCGGAGAGCTGGGGCTTCTTGTCCTCGCGGTTTTCGACCTGGCGGCTGAGCTGCGACAGCGCCAGCACCGGCACGTTCAGCTCCTTGGCCAGAGCCTTGAGGCCGCCGGTGATGGCCGAGACCTCCTGCACGCGGTTGGAGTCGCGGCCGCCGTTGTCGGTGGTGACCAGCTGCAGGTAGTCGATGACGATCAGGTCCAGGCCGACCGAGCGTTTCAGACGACGGGCCCGGGCGGTCAGCTTGGCGATGGAGAGGCCGCCGGTGGCGTCCACGTACAGCGGCGCCTCCTGAATCTCGATGGCGGCGTCGCGCAGACGTCCGAACTCGCTGGCGTCGATCTCGCCCTTGCGCAGCTTGTCGCCCGACACGCCGGAGGCGTCGGCCAGGATCCGCATGGCCAGCTGCTCGGCGCTCATTTCGAGCGAGAAGAAGGCCACGACCCCGCCGCTGGCCGTCTTGCGCGAGCCGTCCGGCTGCGGCTCCCAGGCGTAGCTGCGGGCGACGTTGAAGGCGATGTTGGTGGCCAGCGCTGTCTTGCCCATCGAGGGGCGGCCGGCGAGGATCAGCAGGTCCGACGGGTGCAGGCCGCCCAGCTGACGGTCCAGGTCCGTCAGGCCGGTCGACAGGCCCGCCAGCCCGCCGTCGCGGCTGTAGGCCTCGGCGGCCATCTGCACCGCGCCGGTGAGGGCGCTGGAGAAGGGGACGAAGCCCCCCGAGGACGTGCCGCTCTCGGCGAGGCCGTACAGCTTCTGCTCGGCCTGTTCGATCTGGTCGCGGGCGGTGATGTCGGGGTCGGCGCCCTGGGCCTCGACCATGATCTCGCCGCCGATGCGGATCAGGTCGCGGCGCAGCGCCAGGTCATAGATGGCCCGGCCGTAGTCGGCGGCGTTGGCGGCCGGCGGCGCGCGCTCGAACAGGTCGGCCAGGTAGCGGATGCCGCCCAGTTCCTCGAAGGCCGCGTCCTTCTTGAACTCCTCGGCCAGCAGGATCGGCTCGGCCAACTGGCCCTTGCGGATGTGCGCCTCGATGGCGCTGTAGAGCCGCTGATGGAAGGGCTCGTAGAAGTGCCGGCCCTGCAGCTGGTCGCTCAGCCGCTCATAGGCGGCGTTGTCGTACATCAGGATGCCCAGCAGCGCCTGTTCGGCCTCGATGTTCGAGGGCGCGGCGTGGATCTGCGGATCGTGATCGACGGGACGCAGGTCGAGAGCGGGGACGATGGCCATTTACTCAGATTAACGTGACGGCTGTCGGCTGACTGCGGCTGTATGGCCGCAGGTCCGATTCAGTTGTGAAGTTCCATGTATGTTCGGACCGACCGTCGCCGGCCGCAAAGCACAAGCCCGGGAGCCGCGCACGAAAAAGGGCGGCCCGGATGCCGGACCGCCCGATCTCGTTCGGCAGGGAGATGAGTCTAGTACTCGTCGCCCAGGCCGTCCTGCTTGCCGGCGCCGCCTTCAAGCATGTCCGCCGCGGCTTCCGCCGCGAGGGCCGCATCTTCATCGAACTGCGACGTGATGACGTTTTCACCGCGCGCCTGGCGCTCGGCTTCGTCCTGGCTGCGGGCGATGTTGATGTTCACGGTGACGATGACCTCCGAGTGGAGCTTCACCTTCACTTCGTGCACGCCGAGCGTCTTGATCGGCTTGTCGAGGACGACCATCGAGCGATCGACCTTGCCGCCGGCGCCGTTGATGATGTCGGCGACGTCACGACCCGCGACCGAACCGTACAGTTGCCCGCTTTCGCCGGCCTGACGGATCAGGATGTAGGAGGTGCCGTCCAGAGACTCGCCGGCGGCCGCCGCGGCTTCCTTGGCCTTGGCGTTGCGAGCTTCGATCTCGGCGCGCTGGGCGTCGAAGACCTTCAGGTTCGCCGCCGTGGCGCGGAGCGCCTTGGAGCGGGGCAGGAGGTAGTTGCGGGCGAAGCCGTCCTTGACGGTGACGACATCGCCAAGGGCGCCGCGGCCCTCGACGCGTTCGAGCAGAATGACTTTCATGGTCGTTCTCCTACTTCACGACGTAGGGCAGCAGGGCCAGGAAGCGGGCGCGCTTGATGGCCTTGGCCAGTTCACGTTGCTTCTTGGCCGAGACCGCGGTGATGCGCGACGGCACGATCTTGCCGCGTTCGGAGACGTAGCGCTGCAGCAGCTTCACGTCCTTGTAGTCGATCTTCGGGGCGTTGGCGCCGGAGAACGGGCAGACCTTGCGGCGGCGGTAGAACGGGCGGCGGGCGCCGCTCGCGGCCGGGGCCGAGGTCGCTTCGGGAGCGGTGGTGTCGGTCATGATCCTTGTCTCCCTTAAGCCGCGAAGTCTTCGCGGGGCCGGTCGGGCCGCTCGGGACGATCCGAACGCTCGCGGTCGCGATCACGACGGGCCAGAACCGGGGACAGCTCGAGGTCGAGCTCTTCCATGCGGATGGTCATGTAGCGCAGCACGTCTTCGTTGATCGACAGCTGGCGCTCCATTTCCTTGACGGCGTCCGACGGAGCGTCGATCGCCAGCAGGGAATAGTGACCCTTGCGGTTCTTCTTGATGCGGTAGGTGAGGTTGCGGAGGCCCCAGTACTCGATCTTGGCGATGTGACCGCCCAGACCTTCGATGAGTGCCTTCATTTCCTCGTTGAGGGCTTCGGCCTGCTGCGGCGAGATATCCTGCCGCGCGATGACCACGTGCTCGTAGAGCGCCATAGGTTTCCTTCTTCCGGTTTGGAAGGCGGCGCGGCCAGGGAGGGAAGAGTCCCCGGTCACGATGGCTCTGGTCGCGGCGGACGGGAGTTTCCCGACCCATTCAAGGTTCCGCGACAGACCGCCTTCCGTGAAGAGGCGCGCTAGTACGCGAGAACCGCCGGAAAGGCAAGCGTGGCGCGGGATTGCGGCGGCGCCGGGGGCTGTGTCAACCTGGCGGGGTCTTTCGGGGGAGTTCCATCATGTCGCGTCTCGCAACCCTGGCCGTCTGCGCGGCCGTTCTGTCGACTTCCGGCGGCGCGCAGGCCCTTGCTGCCCCGCCTGCCGCCGCCGCGCCGTCGCATGCGGCGCTGGACTGCGCCAAGCGGTACAACAAGGCCATGCGGCTCGAGGCGACGATGGCGGCGATGATGAAGGCCCTGATTCCGGCGATGACCGAGCAGTCTCGCGAACAGGGTAGGCCCGCCAACCCTGAGCGCGACCGGCTCATCCTGGACGCCATCGTCGAGGTGGCAGTCGAAATGACACCGGCGATTATGGACGCCCTGGCACCCGTGATGGTGGCGAGCTTCACGGAAGCCGAGGTTTGCGGCCTCGCCGACTTCTATGAAAGCCCGGTCGGCCAGGGTGTCGTCGACAAGATGCCCGCCTTCAGCACAGCGTCCGGCAAGATCATGACCGAGATCATGCCCGGCATGCAGGTGGAGATGCTTCGGCGGGTGTGCGCCAAGGTCGACTGCGGCGCCATGATTGATCCGAAGAGGCCGACGCGGACCGACTCCTGATCGCTACTTCGCCTTCGCCGCCTTCCAGGCTTTCACCGCCGCCTTGGTGCGGGTGACGTGCTCGACGGGGTTGGTCAAGTTCGAGTAGGCGAACAGCACCTTGCCGTCGGGGGCGATGACGTAGCTGGTCCGGCCCGACAGGTCGGGCTTGATCGCCAGGGTGGCGTCATAGGCCTTGATGGTGTCCCCGGACACCGCCGCCACGGCGAACTGGTCGCGGCATTCGCTCTTCGAGAACTCCGCCAGCCGGTTGGTGTTGCCCGCCGTGACCCCGACCACCGTGGCGCCCATGGCCTTGAACTCCGGCGAGGCGAGCGCGAACTCGCGGGCCTCGATGGTGCAGCCGTCGGTGAAAGCCGCCGGGAAGAAGTACAGAACCACCGGCCCCTGCTTCAGGGCCTCGGACAGCCTGAAGGACGCGGGCTTGCCGTCCAAATAGGCGGTGGTGGCGAAGTCTGGGGCTTTCACGCCCGGCTGCAGGGCGGCGAAGGCAGGGGCGGCGAGGGCGGCGCTGAGCGCGACGGCGGCGAGCAGGCGTTTCATGTCGGGTCTCCGGGTTGCCCCGATAGTTAGCCCGCCCGGCCGCCGGGTCCAGCGCTCAGGGCTTGCGGACCAGCATCTCGCCGTTCCATCGCCACGCGACCTTGGCGCAGGGTTTCTCCTCCCGGAACGCGCAATCATCGGCGCCTTCGACGGTCATGAAGGTCGGGGTCGGCGCCAGGTCTACGCCCCAGTCGGCCTCTGTCGCCTCGAAGCCGACGACGAAGTCGCCGCCCTTGCTGATCAGGATCACGGTCGGGACCGGGGGACTGTCCTTCCCCGTCTCGCCCATCTCGCAGTAGTCATAGTAGGAGCCCACGACCCAGTCGCGGACGCCGTCGCCGTTCAGATCCGGCAGGTCGTTGAACGCGCTGTCCTCACCTTCGGGCGCCTTGCCGCCCGCCGCGGCGCAGAAGGCCGCCCGGCGCGCCAGCTGGGCCTTCACGGCCTGGGGCGCCGCCGAAAGCGGTGTCGCGACCAGGGGCGAGGGGCCACCCTGCAGCCAGGTCCCGCCCTTGGCGTCCGGGCGTTCGATGAACCGTCCTGAAGCCTCGTTCCAGACATAGCCACGCGGGCAGTCCTCGACGCCGGCCTTGCCGCAGGTGCTGCCGTGGAAGTCCAGGTCCAGCAGGCGCTGACCCTTGGCCTTGCGAAGCTTGAACTGGCGGATCACGCGGTCGAAGGCCAGCACATAGCCGCCGTCGCGGGACACATAGACCTGCCGCCGACAGCCGCCGGTGCCGCAGAACAGGGAGGGATTCTGCGCGCGCTCGTAGTCGATCATCCAGTCGGTGACGCCGTCGCCATTGACGTCGACCTTCGAGAAGATGTCGGACGGCATCTGGATCTTGAAGCCGTTCGGCTCGTCAGGGTCGACCATGTCCTGGTGTTCGCGGGTGTAGAAGGCCTCAACCGGCTTGCGGACGGGGTCGGGAACGGCCACCGCCGCCGCCGCCGCGAGCGAGCAGACGGACACCGCCGCCGCGACCAGACCCATGAAAACGCGCTTCACGAAGACACCCGTCGTTTCAGGCCGTACCGGCCCGGACGCCGACGCCCCTGCGTCGACATCCAGACCCTAGACGCCTCTAGCGACCACCTCGTCCCCCAAATGAGGGGGTTCAGAGCGAGGGGTCGACCAGGATCTTCACATTGCTCTCGGGGTTGCCGAGATCGACGAAGGCCTGCGCCACGCCGTCCAGACCCACCGTGCCGGTGACCATCGGCTCGAGGTTGATCTTGCCCTCGGCGATGTTGTGCAGCGTCTGGGCGAACTCGTCGGGCTGGTAGCCGAGCACGAACCGCAGATCGAGTTGCTTGTTGATGGCCAGAGAGGGCTCGATCCTGTCGGGCTCCATGCAGACCCCCGCGACGATGATCTGCGCCTTGGTCGGGCAGCCCTCGATCACGCTCTGCAGCACGCCGGGCGCGCCGACGCACTCGAACACGACGGGCCGGCCGGACTGGGCGCCGGAGAATAGCGCCGCGCGCATGGCCTCGCTGGTCATCGGTACGCCGAAGTCAGCCCACTTGCTGTGCGGGCCGGTCTCCTTGGGATCGATGACGACGTCCGCGCCCATGGCCTCGGCCGCGGCGCGGCGGCGGGGTGAGAAGTCGGCGGCGATGACCGGGCCGTGGCCGCGCACCTTCAGCGCCGCGATCACCGCCAGGCCGACGGGGCCGCAGCCGATCACCAGGGCGACCGAGTCCTTGTCCAACGCCGCGCTGGCCACGGCGTGCTCGCCCACGGCCATCGGCTCGGTGAGCGCCGCATGCTCCGTGGAGAGGCCGTTGGGGACCTCCAGCAGCAGCATCTCGGTCAGGATCATCCGTTCGGCGAAGCCGCCGGGATAGAGGTTGGAATAGCCGACCGCGTCGAACCGGGTCGGACTCATGTTCACCGGCATGGAGACCACCCGCGTGCCGGGCTTGAGCCGCGTCGCGCCCGGGCCGCCCTCCAGCACCTCGGCGCAGAATTCATGGCCGAACACGATGTCGCCCGCCGGGTCGAGATCGCCCCCGCCGCCGCCCGAGCGGCGGCCCATCTCGACCATGTGGTCCAGGTGGTGCAGCGCGTGGAGATCGGAGCCGCAGATGCCGCACAGCAGCGTCTTCACCCGCACCTGGCCGGGGCCCGGATCCAGCTCGTCGATGTCATCGCAGATCAGCTTGCCAGCCCGACGCACAACCGCCCGCATCGTCGTCCTCCCTTATTGTTGCGGGCAGGCTAGGCGATGACGCCGGGGCAACACCAGAGGCGAACGAGCCGTCTCAGGCGACGATGGCGGGAATGTCCAGGACGGTCTCGAGAACATGCGTCGGGCCATAGGCTTTCAGCGCCTCGGCGTTGGTGTAGCCCCAGCAGACCGCTCCCGTGGCCATGCCGATCTCGCGCGCCGCGTCGATGTCGCGCGTTTCGTCGCCGATGCTCAAGGCCTCGGCGGGCTTGGCGCTCATCGCGGCGAGCACCTTCTTGAACTTGCTCGCCTTGCCGAACACCGAGGCTCCGCAGCTGAACCGTGACACCAGTCCGCAGAGCTCGGGCCCCAGCACGATGCGGATGTTCTCCTCGGAGTTGGAGCTGACGATGGCGATCTTCACCCCGGCGGCGTGAACCGCGCGCAGCATCTCCGGCACGCCGTCGAACATGCGGATGTTGCCGGCGTCAGCCTTCATCATTTTCTGGAAGTGTGCGGCCAGCATCGGCAGCTTCAGGACCGAGACCTTCTGCAGCTTCATCAGCTCCCGCGCGCTCTTGCGGCGCAGGTTGTCCAGGTCGCCGCGGTCGATCGGCAGGTAGCCGAACCGGCTGGCCATGGAGTCGGACGCGTCGAGGAACCAGCCCATCGTGTCACCGAGGGTTCCGTCGAAATCGAAGATGATCAGCTTGTAGGCGGGCAAGATTTCATCCTGACACGGATTCAGCGGCAAATCGCGAAACTTGCCCGCTGTTACCCTTTCCCCTAACCGTGCGCGCCGGATTCGTCACTTTCTGAGAGGACTTCCATGAGCCTCGCGTTCATTTTTCCCGGTCAGGGCAGCCAGGCCGTCGGCATGGGCGCCGAACTGGCCGAGGCGTTCGCCAGCGCCCGCGAGGTGTTTCAGGAGGTCGACGACGCCCTGAACCAGAAGCTTTTCAAGCTGATGAAGGAAGGGCCCGAAGCAGACCTGACCCTGACGGAGAACGCTCAACCGGCCCTGATGGCGGTCAGCCTGGCGGTCTCGCGCACGCTGGAGAAGGAATTCGGCGTCGCCATCGAGAAGGCCGCCTTCGTGGCCGGCCACTCGCTGGGCGAATACGCGGCCCTCGCCGCCGCCGGAGCAATCAGCCTCAGCGACACCGCCCGGCTGCTGAAGCTGCGCGGCCAGGCCATGCAGCGCGCCGTGCCCGTGGGCGCCGGCGCCATGGCCTCGCTGATCGGGCCCAAGACCGATGTCGCCCTGGCCGAGGCCGCCGCCGCTGCGGGCGCCGAAGTGGGCGTCTGCGTCGTGGCCAACGACAACAACAACGGCAACGTCGTCATCTCCGGCGACAAGGCCGGCGTCGACCGCGCCATCGAGAAGGCCAAGGCGCTGGGCGCCCGCGCCATCCCGCTGAACGTCTCGGCGCCCTTCCACTGCCCGCTGATGCAGCCTGCGGCCGACGAGATGGCCGAGGCGCTGGCAAGGGCGACCATCATCGCCCCCCGCGCGCCGCTGGTCGCCAACGTCACCGCCCGACCGACCCTGGACCCCGAGGCCATCCGCCGGATGCTGGTCGAGCAGGTCACCGGCCGCGTGCGCTGGCGCGAAAGCATGGAGTGGATGGCCACCGAAGGCGGCGTCACCCGCTTCGCCGAGGCCGGCTCGGGCAAGGTGCTGTCGGGCATGGCTAAGCGCATCGCCCCGGACGCCGAGGCTACGCCGCTCAATACGCCGGCCGATCTGGAAGCGTTCGCGGCCTCGCTCTAGCAATCTGGCCCGCATTCCCGGCGAAGGCCGGGACCCGGATCCAGTCCGGGTTTCGCGGGCTTCACCTGCGCCCCGGCCTTCGCCGGGGAAACGGGGAAAGGGAAACAAGATGTTCGACCTCACCGGCAAGACCGCCCTCGTCACCGGCGCCACGGGCGGCATCGGCGGCGCCATCGCCCGCTCGCTGCATGCCCAGGGCGCGCACGTCGTGCTGTCGGGCACCCGCGAGGAGGTGCTGAAGACCCTGGCCGGTGAGTTCGGCGAGCGGGTCTCCATCGCGTCGGCCAACCTGTCCGATTCGGCCAGCGTCGACGGCCTGGTCGCCAAGGCCGAAGAAGCGGCCGGCGCGCCGCTGGACATCCTGGTCGCCAACGCCGGCATCACCCGCGACGGCCTGATGCTGCGGATGAAGGACGAGGACTGGGAACAGGTCATCAAGGTGAACCTTGAATCCTACTTCCGACTCTCCCGCGCCGCCCTGAAGGGCATGATGAAGCGCCGCTGGGGCCGGATCATTGGAATCACCTCCGTGGTGGGCGTCACCGGAAATCCCGGCCAGGCCAACTACGCGGCGTCCAAGGCCGGCATGATCGGATTTTCCAAGGCCCTGGCCCAGGAAGTGGCGTCCCGTAACGTGACGGTGAACACGGTCGCGCCGGGCTTCATCGCCAGTCCGATGACCGATGGCCTCAACGACACGCAACGCGAGGCAATCCTTGGGAAAATACCCTCCGGTCGTCTCGGTTCGGGCGACGACGTCGCCGCCGCCTGTGTCTACCTGGCCAGCGAGGAGGGCGCTTACGTCACCGGTCAGACCTTGCACGTCAACGGCGGCATGGCGATGATCTAGAGGAAGCCCACCTGTTCGTCGGCTGGCCGCTGGCCACCCCGAAAGGAACATGGTAGGCGGAGCGCGATTTTCCGTGTCCAGCCTTGGCTGGCGCGGCCACGACAATACCAAAGAGGACCTACAGAATGTCCGACATTCTCGAGCGTGTGCGTAAGATCGTCATCGAGCATCTCGATGCCGATCCCGAAAAGGTCACCGAGAAGGCCAGCTTCATCGATGACCTGGGCGCTGACAGCCTCGACAACGTCGAGCTGGTCATGGCCTTCGAAGAAGAATTCGATATCGAAATCCCGGACGACGCCGCCGAACACATCCAGACGGTCGGCGACGCCGTGAAGTTCATCACGGAGAAGGTGGGCGGTTGATCCGTCGACCCTAGTCCGTACGATCAGCCGCCGCGCTACCGGGAAACCGGTATGCGCGGCGGTCTTCGTTTGAGCGGTCCGTAGTTTCGGACCCGGGAGGAGTAGATCCATGCGTCGCGTCGTCGTCACCGGCCTCGGCCTCTTGACCCCGCTCGGGCAGGGCGTGGACATCACCTGGAAGAATGTCCTGGCCGGCAAGTCCGGCGCCGGGCGGATCTCCAGCTTCGACCCCACCGAATATGGCTGCCAGATCGCCTGCGAAGTGCCGCGGGTTGACGGTCGCGGCGGTGGCGGTCCCGATGTCGAGGGATCGTTCGATCCCAACGGCACCATGGCGCCCAAGGACCAGCGCAAGGTCGACGACTTCATCCTCTACGCCATGGCCGCCGCCGACGAGGCCGTCCGCGACGCCGGGCTGACCGAGATCGACGAGGAAACCGCCTTCCGAACCGGCGTGATCATCGGTTCGGGCATCGGCGGTCTCAACACCATCGCCGAGGCGGCTATCGAGCTGCGCGACAAGGGTCCGCGCCGCATCAGCCCCTTCTTCATCCCGTCGGCCCTGATCAACCTCGCCTCGGGCCAGGTCTCGATCCGCTACGGCTTCAAGGGCCCCAACCACTCGGTGGTCACCGCCTGCGCTACCGGCGCCCACGCCATCGGCGACGCGGCCCGTCTGATCAAGTACGGCGACGCCGACATCATGATCGCCGGCGGGGCCGAGGCCTCCATCTGCCCGATCGGCGTCGCTGGATTCGTCGCCTGCCGCGCCATGGTCACCGACTTCAACGACCGGCCCACGCAAGCCTCGCGGCCCTACGACAAGGATCGGGGCGGTTTCCTGATGGGCGAGGGCGCCGGCATCCTGGTGCTTGAGGAATACGAACACGCCAAGGCGCGCGGCGCGAAGATCTACGCCGAAGTGGCCGGATACGGGCTGTCGGGCGACGCCTACCACATCACCGCGCCTTCCGAGGATGGCGACGGCGGCTTCCGGGCGATGACGGCGGCGCTGAAGGACTCGGGCCTGGAGGCGTCCGACATCGGTTACGTCAACGCCCACGGCACCTCGACCATGGCCGACGGCCTGGAGCTGGGCGCCGTCACCCGCCTGCTCGGCGACAGCGCGAAAACCGCCAAGATGTCCTCGACCAAGTCGATGACCGGCCACCTGCTAGGCGCCGCCGGGGCGGTGGAGTCGATCTTCACTATCCTCGCCCTGCGCGACCAGGTCGTCCCGCCGACCATCAACCTGGACAACTGCGAGTTCGAGACCGAGATCGATCTCGTCCCGCACGAGGCGAAGCCGGTTGAGATGCATGCCGCGATGTCCAACAGCTTCGGCTTCGGGGGCACCAACGCCTGCGTGATCTTCAAGAAGGCGCCGTGAGCAGAAAAGCCGCACGTTCCGAGGGGCTGCCGCTGATGCGGCGGCTCGTCATCATGGGCATGAGCGGCTTCGCCGTGCTGAGTCTGGCGGTGATGCTGCTGGGCCTGTGGGCGGTCTGGACCTATCGCGGTCCGGGGCCGGAGGCGACCGCGGGTCAGTACAGCACCGTGCTGCTGCGCCGCGGCGCGGGCCTCAACGAGATCGCCTCGTCGCTGGAGCGGGCCGGCGTGATCCGCTCCGGCGCGATCTTCAAGGCGGCCGCCCAGGTGACGGGCGTCGCCCGCGACCTGAAGGCCGGCGAGTACGAGTTCGCCTCCGGCGCCTCGATGGCCAGGGTGCTGGACGACATCCGCGCCGGCCGCGTGGTGCGCCACCAGGTGACCATTCCCGAGGGCGCGACGTCCGAGACCGTTATCGAGCTCCTGAACGCCGAGGAAGCGCTGACGGGCTTGGCGCCCACCCCGCCCGAGGGCACGGTGCTGCCCGAGACCTACGACTTCCAGCGGGGCGAGGATCGCGCCGCCGTGCTGCAGCGGATGATGGACGCGCGGGACAAGTTGCTGGCCGCCCTGTGGGCCCAGCGCCAGCCGGGCCTGCCGGTGACCACGCCGGAGGAGGCGGTGATCCTGGCCTCCATCGTCGAGAAGGAGACCGGCGTCGCCAGCGAGCGTCCCCAGGTCGCCTCGGTGTTCACCAACCGTCTGCGCAAGGGCATGCGGCTGGAGAGCGACCCGACGATCATCTACTTCATCACCAAGGGCAAACCCCTGGGCCGTCGGATTCTGAAGTCCGAGCTGGAGAATCCGGCCAACACCTACAACACCTACCTGATCGACGGCCTGCCGCCGACGCCGATCGCCAACCCGGGGCGCGCGGCCCTGGCGGCGGTGCTCGACCCGCCGCCCAGCGACTACCTGTTCTTCGTCGCCGACGGCACCGGCGGGCACGCCTTCGCCGTCACCTACGAGGAGCACCAGCGCAACGTCGAGAAATGGCGCGCCTGGCGCGCGCGGACAGGCAAGTAGATGGCCCTTTCGGGGATGACCGGATTCGGCCGCGCCGAGGGCGCGCAAGGCGACTGGACCTGGGCCATCGAGGCCCGCTCGGTCAACGGCCGCAACCTGGAGACCCGCTTCAAGGCGCCGCCGGGCTTCGAGTCGCTTGAGAAGGCCATCCGCGACGGATCGCAGGCCCGCTTCCAGCGCGGGCAGGTCAACGTCAGCGTCCAGGCCCGCCGCGCCGAGAGCGCCGGCGCCGCCAGCGTCAACCTCGACCAGCTGGAGCGCTACCTGGCCGCCGTCACGCCCTATGTGAAGGCCAAGCGGGTCAAGCGCCCCACCGCCGACGGCTTGCTGGCGCTGCGCGGCGTCATCGAGGTGACCGAGGCCGCCGAGGACCCCGAGGCGCGGGCCGCCTTGGAACAGGCCATCGCCGCCTCCATCGCCCTGGCTCTGGACGCGCTGAAGGCGGCGCGGCTGGAGGAGGGCGCGGCGCTGACGCCGGTGCTGACCGGCATGATCGATCGGGTCGAGACGCTGGTCGCCGCCGCCGGCGCCGAAGCGGCCGCCCATCCGGCCATCATCAAGGACCGTTTCGCCGGGCGCATGACCGAGCTGCTCGGCCAGGCCGCCAGCGAGGAGCGCATCGTCCAGGAGGCCGCCGCCATGGCCACCCGCGCCGACGTGCGCGAGGAGCTGGATCGCCTGGCCGGCCACATCGCCGCCGCCCGCACCCTGATCGCCAGCGACGCCGCCGCCGGCCGCCGGCTGGACTTCCTCACGCAGGAGTTCATGCGCGAGGCCAACACCCTGTGTTCGAAATCGGCGACCCCGGCCTTGACCGCCATCGGTCTCGACCTCAAAGCGGTGATCGAGCAGTTCCGCGAGCAGGTGCAGAATGTCGAGTGAAGAGGCCCGGCCGACGCGGGGCCTGATGCTGATGGTCGTCGCGCCGTCGGGGGTGGGCAAGACCTCGCTGACGCGGCGGCTGGTCGCCGACCATTCCGACCTGCACCTGTCGATCTCCGCCACCACCCGCTCGCCGCGTCCCGGCGAGCACGACGGCCGCGACTATCACTTCGTCGACCGCCCGGCCTTCGACGCCATGGTCGAGCGCGGCGAGTTCCTGGAGTGGGCCGAGGTCTACGGCAACCGCTACGGCAGCCCGAAGATCCCGATCATGGAGGCGCTGTCCAAGGGCCAGAGCACCCTGTTCGACATCGACTTCCAGGGCGCCATGAAGATCTGCGGCCAGGCGCGCCAGGACTGCGTGCTGGTCTACATCCTGCCGCCGTCGCTGGCCGAGATGCACCGCCGGCTGCACGCCCGTTCGCAGGACAGCGAAGAGGTGATCCGCGAGCGCATCGCCCGCGCCAAGGAGGAGGTCTCCAACTGGAAGACCTTCGACTACGTGGTCATGAACGACGACTTCGACCGCGCCTACGCCGAGCTGGCCCACATCTACCACGCCGAGCGCCGCAAGGCCTCGCGCAACCTCTGGATCGAACCGCTGGTGGCGGATCTGCTGGCGGAGGCGATCCCGGAGTCCGGGGAGGGGTAGTGGGGCTTGCGTGCTTCGCGACGCGGACCTGACGGTCCGCTCCTCAGCATGACGTGCTTAGTTGCCGTACCCGCACTTTCGTCATCCTGAGGAGCGAGCCTTGGCGAGCGTCTCGAAGGACGCACAGCACCGCTAAAGCGCCCGCGCCAGCCTCAGAAACCCATCCACCGGCACCGTCTCTGCCCGCACGTTCGGGTCAATCCCCGCCTTCTCGCACAGCGCCTCGCCGCCCAGCAGCCGCAGGCTCGACCGCAGCATCTTTCGCCGCTGACCGAACGCGGCGGCCGTCACCTTCTCCAGCGCGGCGACCAGGTCGGCCGGCGGGGCGTCGGCCAGCGGGTCCAGGCGCACCACGGCGGAGGCGACCTTCGGCGGCGGGGTGAAGGCGCGGGCGGGGAGGTCCATGACCACCTTCGCCCTCGCCAGCGCCTGGGAGACCACGCTCAGTCGGCCGTAGGCGTCCGCGCCGGCCGGGGCGGCGATGCGGTCGGCGACTTCCTTTTGGAACATCAGGGTCATGGACACTGGCCGCCAGGGGCCGGTCAGCCACTTGATCAGCAGCGGCGTGCCGACGTTGTAGGGCAGGTTGGAGACCACATGGCCCGGCCCGCCGGCCAGCGCCGCCTCGTCGACCTTCAGGGCGTCGGCCTCCACCAGCGTCAGCCGGCCGTCAGAGACCGCCGCCAGCTCGTTCAGCAGCGGCAGGAAGCGAGCGTCCTTCTCGACGGCGATGACCCTTGCGCCGGCCTCGACCAGCGCGCGGGTCAGCCCGCCGGGGCCGGGCCCGACCTCGATCACCGTCTGGCCCTCGAGCGGACCGGCCAGCCGGGCGATCTTCCGCGTGATGTTGAGGTCGAGCAGGAAGTGCTGGCCAAAGCTCTTGTCGGCCAGCAGGCCGTGGTCGGCCAAGCTCTCGCGGAGCGGGGGGAGTTGGTCGATCCCGGTCATCGGCGTTCGGTGATCTTTCCCAACTATCGTCATCGTCGGACTTGTTCCGACGACCCATGAACACGGCGTCGGCTGTTACGCGCTTCCGCCCATCGGCGCCACTCCCGGAGCGCACCACGCATGGGTCGTCGGAACAAGTCCGACGATGACGGGAAGGGGGAACGAGGGGAGAAGGGTAGGTGCTACCCTCGCCGCGCCGCGATCTCCGCCGCCAGCCGGATGGCGGCGATCAGGCTGTCGGGGCGGGCAAGACCCCGGCCGGCGATGTCGAAGCCGGTGCCGTGGTCGGGCGAGGTGCGGACGATGGGCAGGCCCAGGGTGACGTTCACCCCGCCCCAGAAGTCGAGCATCTTCACCGGGATCAGCGCCTGGTCATGGTACATGCACAGGACGGCGTCGTAGCGGGCGCGGGCCTCCGGGTGGAACAGGCTGTCGGCGGGCGAGGGGCCGTTCGCCTCGACGCCCAGCTCGCGCAGCGCGCGGACCGCCGGAGCGATGACCTCGATTTCCTCGCGGCCCAGAGCGCCCGATTCCCCGGCGTGCGGGTTCAGGCCGGCGACTGCCAGGCGCGGGGCGGCGATGCCGAAGTCGCGGCGCAGGGCCTGGGCTGTGACCAGCCCGGCGTTGACGATCTTCTCGACGGTGAGCAGCGAGGAAACCTTCGCCAGCGGCTCGTGGATGGTCACCAACGCCACCCGCAGGTCGGCGGCGGTGAGCATCATCACCGGGCCGCGCGCGCCGTCGTGGCGGCTGGCGGCGGTCAGTTCGGCGAGGAACTCGGTGTGGCCGGGAAAGCCGAAGCCGGCGGCGTAAAGCGGCGCCTTGGCGATGGGGGCGGTGACCAGGCCGCCGACCGCGCCGGTGAGCGCCAGGCCGACGCCGGTCTCGATCCAGCGGATCACGGCGGCGGCGTTGGCGGGGTTGGGCTGGCCGGCCACCACCGAGGTGGTCAGCGGAATGTCCATCACCGGCAGGGCTTCGGCGAAGACCAGCGCCGCGTCCTCCGGCCGGGTGACCGTCTGCACGGGGACAGGGCTGCCCGGGGCCGACTCCAGCGCCTGGCGGTCGCCGATAACCATGAAGGCCGGACCGCATTCATGCAGCGCCCGCCAGGCCCTGGCCGTGATTTCCGGTCCCGTTCCGGCGGGATCTCCAAGACTCAGCGCGAGTGGCGCCGGAGTCACCGCTGCTCGATGGTCGCCGTACCGCGCAGGTCGCGCAGCAGGCGCCGGGAGATCATCGACAGCTGCTGACCGACCAGGCGGCTTTCGATCTGCTGCGCGGTCGGGATCTGCGCCCCGCTCTGGCGGCGACCGCAGACCATGATCAGGTGCAGACCGGCGTTGGTGCGGATCGGCTGCGACAGCTGGCCGTCGGGCGTGGTCGCCACGGCGGTCTGGAAGCCCTCGATCAGGCCGGCCACCTCGGCCTCGCCCAGATCGCCGGCCATGACGCCCTGGACGTCCGCGGCCTTGGCTTCGAGATCGGCGCAGCCGGTGACGAGCGGGCGCAGCGCCTCGAGCTGGGCGGCGGCGGCCTGCACCTGCTCGGGCGAGGCGTCGGCCGCGAGCGGCACGGCGGCCTGCTTGAGGCTGACCAGCGCGACGTTGGAGCCGGCGCGCTTGTCGCGCAGCGCGATGATGTAGACGCCGTCGTCGGTGACGATGGGGCGGGAGATCTGGCCGGGGCGAAGCTGCTCGAGCGCCTGCTCGACCTCGGCCGGCATCTCACCGGCGCCGACCCAGCCGGCGTCGCCGCCATTGGCCGCGGTGGCGGAGGAGGAGAACTGCCGGGCGACCGCGGGGAAGGGCGCGCCCTGCTGGATCTGTTCGATGAGCTGGCCGGCGCCCTGGACGGCGTTGTCGAGGCCACCGACCCGGACAGGGTCGATGACGACTTCGCTGATCTGGTACTGCGGCTTGCCGGCCGAGATGGTCAGCTGCTCCTGGACAGCCTTGATCTGGTCCTGGCCGATACGCAGGCGGCTGCCATAGCGGCCCCGGATGTAGCCCTGCCAGCTGACCTCGGCGCGAATCTGCTCGCGCAGGGTCTCGGGACCGACTCCGGCGCTGCGCAGCTGGGCCAGCATCTGGTCGGCGGTCAGATTGTTGCCCTTGGCGACCTCGGTCAGTTCGGCGTCGACTTCGGCGTCGCTCGCGATGATTTCGGTCTTGTGCTCTTTCTCGACCTTGCGGAGTTCCTGGATCTGCAGGCGCTCCTCGATGAGCGAGCGCATGGCCTCCCGCTGCAGCTGGGGCAGGGTGTTCTCGTCAGGCTGGATGCCAGCGGTGATCGACAGAAGCCGCATCCGCTGGACCAGATCGTAGGTCGAGATGATGTCGTCATTGACCACGGCGGCGACGCTTTCGCCGATCGCCGCTTCGATCACTTCGGCCAGGGCCGCGTCGGTGGTCCCGGGGACAGGGGCCTCCTGGGCATTGACCATGGGGGCGAAACCGAGGCTCAGGGCGGACGCAGCCGCCAGTGCCAGCCTCGTCACGCTACGCGTCGACGTATTCAATCTTGTCGTTCCCCTGAATGCTTCGACGGGCAGACGCGCCTGGTTCCGACCGTTCGTCACTGGCTGTAGCCTTTATCGCCCAATGTGGCGAGCGTTAGGCGCAGGATCACCGAGTCCGATGGGCCCAGCGACCTGTTGTAGGTTTCCTCGTGCACCCAGACGACGGCGATATCGAGGCAGTCGTCCCGGTAAAGGCCGCCGAACTCCTGGCGCCGCCAGACATCGCTCTCGACGTCACGGACGCCAGCGAACGTAACGCCCCAGTTGCCGGTGACCATCACTTCGCCTGCGAAGTCGAGGTCCTCGCGCTGGACGCCGGTAATGTCCTGGTTGTCACGCAGATAGCGGACGAAGCCGCGGGCGCGGGCGGTGTTGACGTCGACCCCTGCTTCGAAGCGTCGCACATCGCCCTTGTCCTCGCTGAACCGGGCGCGCGTGAAGAAGCTGACGCTCTCGAAGGGGCGCCCCTCCGCCGCGACGATCCAGTCGGACTTGCTGGTCTGCAGACCGCTTCGGGCCGGAAACTGCGGTTCCGGTTCCGATCGGAATGTGCGGCCCACCAGGATGCTGGCGCCGCGTCCATCGTCGTAGAGCACGCTCGCGCGCGCCCCGACGTTCACGCGGCTTCCGCCTTCGTATCGGTCGAAGCCGGGAAACTTGTTGGCCCGCAGCAGGTTGGTCTCGTCGTACTCAAGGACCGCGCTGTCCTCGTTGGGAATCGGCGTGTTCACGTCGACGTCGGGCGACAGGGCCACCTGCAGCAGGGGCTCAAGCACGATCGTGCGAGCGCCGTCCCGCCGCACCAGCGGGAAGCTGACGTCGAGGCCGGCCACGCCCAAGGCGCGCGCGGTCGTCTCGGCCGCCGGGCCCGGAGCGGGCAGTTCGTCCAGGTCGTAGACGTCGCCGCGCACCTCGGCGAACGGTGACAACCGCAGGCCGCTCGCGAAGGTCCAGGTGTCCCGCCAGTCGGCGAGCGCGCTGACCCGTCGGCTGTCCGCGCCAGGCTGTGTCGCTACGAACTGGGATTGTTCGCGCGTCAGGGCGACGGCGCTGCCGCGCAGCCGCAGGCGTCCGCCGAGCACCGGGCCTTCCGGCTCCCACCGCCCCTCGATCATCGGCGCGATGGTCGGGAAGGTCCGGTCGATGTCGATCGGGCGCAGCCCCTGGATGCTGAGCGCCGAGACCGAAAACCAGGAGCGCTCGTCCTGGCGCACCGCGTACAGCTGGGAGGTCAGTCGCCGGTCGTCCGACGGCAGCAGGCCCCGCTGCTCGTAGACGTCGTTGATGTCGTATTTGTCGAAGATCAGATCGTCGGAGGCCCGCTCCGCGGCGAAGCCCCAGCGCCAGTCCTCGTTGATCCGGAACGCCCCGTCCGCGAGGACGTAGCTGCGCGAGGTCAGGTCGCCGATCCGGTCGCCGTCGCCGTCGAGGTCCCGCTCGTAGGTGAAGCCGAGGCGGGCGTTGATCTGTCCGGACCAGAAGCGCTTGCGCCACTGCAGGTTCAGGAAGGGGTTCACCCGCGTGTTGATCTGCGGGCTAATCACCAGATCTTCGGAGGGCGAGATGATCAGGGCGTAGGGCTGTTCGTAGGACAGGCCGCGCCGGGCGGAGGCCAGGATCCTGGGGGCCAGCAAGCCGCTCTTGCGCTCGGCGCTTGGATCCGGATGCCAGAAGACCGGCGCGTAGAAGACCGGCACGCCCCACATCTCGATCACCGCGTTGCGGTAGTAGATGATCTGCTTTTCGCGGTCCTGGACCACCTTGTCGGCGCGGATCGACCAGGTGGGCGGCTTGCTCTTGTCGTCGGCGCAGATCTCGCAGGGGGTGTAGATCGCCTGGGTCAACTCGTTGACCAGGTCGCTGCGGCGCACCGCCGTGCTGGCGGCCAGCTTGACGTTGCCCTCAAGGCGGGCGGAGAAGCCGTGGGCCACGCCGGCGCGCATTTCCTCGTCCAGCACCATCTCGTCAGCGAAGCTGACGGCGCCGGACGGGTCGATGACCACCACCTCGCCCCGCGCCGTGATCAGGCCGCTGCGGATGTCGTAGATCAGAGACCGGGCGCGCAGGGTGCGGCCGCGGTAACGCACTTCGACATCGCCTTCGGCGGTGACGACCTGATTGCCGTCGTCCTGGATGAGGCTGTCGGACTCCAGGTAGAAGCCGTCGTCGCCGAGGCCGTCCTCACTGGCCGTCGGCGCGACAGGCGCGGTCGGAATCGCCGCGAAGTCCTGCGCCAGAACCGGTCCCCCAGCGGCCAGCGCCAAGCCGGCCGCGCTGGCCAGCAAACGGCCATGCCCTCTGGGCCGTCTCAGGGCTCGGCTCGTGGTGGTCATGTGACGGTCTTCCTCCCGGCGACGCGCCCCCGCACGATTCCACCGTCTTCCGTATAGCAAAGCAGCGTCAGTCCCGATAACAGCGCCAGCAGAGGCGGCGCCCATGCGGCGGCGGCGGCCGGCACGATCTCGGCCTTCCCCAACGCCCCGCAGAACTGGTTGAAGAAGAAAAACACGAAGCCCAGCGCCACGCCCGAACTGGCCAGCACCGCCAGTCCGCCCAGACGCATAAGCCGTAGCGAGAAGGCCGCCGCCAGCAGCGACATGGCCGCGAACAGGATCGGTGTGGCCAGCAGCTGGTGCAGTCGCAGGCGGTAGGGCAGGGCGGAGAAGCCGGCCGTCTCCGTCCCCCGGATGGTCGCCGGCAGGCGCCAGAACGCGATCGCCTCGGGCGTCGTGAAGCGTTCGATCGCCGCCTGTTCGTCCAGAGTCGAGGGAGTGGAGAGGGTTTCTGACCGAACTGAACCGGCGCCCGGCGCCGCCTCGCGCACGCCCTTCAGGCGCCAGTAGCCCGGCATCAGCCGCGCCTCGTCCGCCTCGATCCGGCGGGAGAACTCCAGGCCGCCGCTGGCGGTGACGCGGTAAACGAACATGGACACATCCTTGAGCCGGACCGTGCCGTCGACCTGGTCGTGCGATCGCGCGCGGATCACCACCTGTGAGGAGGCGTCGCCCTGGCGCAGCCAGGTGTCCTTGGGCGTCGAGGTCTGGAATTCCTCCAGCACCGCGTTCCTGGACTGTTCAAACTGCGCGCCAAGCATCGCCGCCAGCGGGTTCAGGGCGGCGACTGTCGCGGCGCCGACCAGGAAGGCTGCGGCGGTGGCCGGAAGGATGAAACGCCAGGCAGAGACGCCAGCCGCGCGCATGGCGATCAGCTCGCTGCGGCGGTTCAGGCCGACGAACGCCGCCAGTGTTCCGAACAGGAAGGCGAAGGGCAGCAGGGTCAGGATCGTCGACGGGGCCTTGAGCAGGGTCAGCCAGAGTAGACGGGGAAAGCCCGCGTCGCCCCGGCCGCCGACCGTCCGCGACACTTCTACGAAGTCGATGAGCAGGATGACGGAGCCGATGACGGCCAACGCCCCGGCGACCCCGAGCAGGGTACGCGACAGCACATAGCGTTCCAGCCGTCCGATTCCGAGGTTCATGTGGCCACCCCCGTCGATGGCCCGTTGCGCGATTCGGCGAATCCGAACGGCAGCCACTCGCGCCATCCGTGGCGACGGCGCACGGGTCGATAGAGCTGGCCGAACCCCCAGGCGATCGCCGCCAACGGGATCAGATACTGCAGGACATTGAGCGCCGGGGTGTCCTCGCAGGCGGCCTGGACCGCGAAGCCGATGATCCGCACGCCGGCCGCCGCCGCGCCGATGACGGCAATCCGGCGACCATAGCCGAGGCGGCTGAAGCTGGACCCGAGGACGGCGGCCAGCGCCAGGGCCATGAAGGCGAGGCTGTAGAGCGGGGACGCAAGCCGCGAATGGCCTTCGGCCAGCAGCTTCTCGCGGTTCTTCTTTTCGTACGCCTGGGACAGGTCCGGATTGAAAAGCTCGTGCAGATAGCGGTCCGAGGCCTTGTAGGTGACGGTGTCGGAGGTGCTGAGAAAGTCCGCGAGCTCGAGCGCGTACTCCTCGAACGACAGGTAGTTCAGCACGCCGGTCGTGGAGAACTCCTGGTTTGATCCATTTCGCATCACCAGCACCGGCCGGCCGGCGCGTTCGGTAATCCGGCCTTCCCGTGCGGTGTAGGTGGTGGCCCCGCCGTCCGGTTTGCGGTGATGGATGAACAGATTGCGGATCTTGCCGTCCGGATCGACGGTCTGGCCATAGACGGTCAGCCTCGGCGCCGGTTCGGAGAACTCGCCCTCGCGGACCAGGGTGGCGGCGACATCGGTGCGCGCCGCCGAGACGATCTCGCGCATCGCCCGGTAAGAGGCCGGCTGGACCCAGAGGTTGACCGCCAGGCCGACGAGCACCGCCAGCGTCGCGAGCCGCAGCGCCGGCGACACCAGCCGCGAGCGGCTCATGCCGCCGGCCTGGCAGACCACCAGCTCATGGTCCGTCTGCAGTCGGTTCAACGCCACCAGGGCGGCGACAAAGATGGCGATCGGCAGGATCAGGTTCATCAGCTGCGGCATCGCAAGCAGGATGACCTGCAGATAGACCCAGGCCGTCTGGCGCTGCTCGATGATGATGTCGAGGCGACCCAGGCTCTGGCTCAGTAGTCCAACGGCGCCCAGCGCGGCGGTGGCCAGCAGGGTCGGCGTCAGCAGCTGGCGAAAAAGATAGCGCTCGATCAGACGCATAGAGGGAAGCTGGGCCCGTTGAAGGTTCGGGGAAACCCCGAAGCAGGGGTGGTCCGTTCTATACCCCCGAATGCGCCGGAAACAACCGCCCGCGCTTCCCTCGCGGCGCGGGTTGGACTATGCCGCGCGGACCACTTTCAGGAGCGTTCCATGCGCATCGAGTTTGTCGCCTCCGACGTCGGCAAGATCCCCACAGGCGGCGCCGCCGCGGTCATGGTCTTCGAGAACGGCCACCTGTCCACCGCCGCCGAGGCGATGGACAAGGCGACGTCCGGGGCTCTGTCCCGCGCCCTGTCGGCGGCGCCGCGCTTCGCCGGCAAGCCGGGCCAGACGGTCGAGCTGGTGGCGCCTGCCGGCGTCGACGTCCAGCGTCTGGTCGTGGTGGGTTCCGGCCCCGCGGACAGCTGGGGCGGCGACACGGCCGAACGGTTCGCGGCCCAGGCCTATGGCGCGGTCAAGCTGTCGGGCGCCACGGTGCTGCATGTCTTCACCCCGGGCGCCAAGGCCGAGGAGTCGGCCCGTGCGGCGCTGGGGGCGACGCTTGCCGCTTACCGCTTCGACAAATACCTGACGACCGAGAAGGCCGAGAAGAAGCCCTCGGTCGAGGTGGTCAAGGTCATCACTGATGACGTGGCCGAGGCCGAAGCCGCCTTTGCGCCGCTGAAGGCCCTGGCCGAGGCCGTCTACTTCTCGCGCGACCTGGTCTCTGAACCGCCGAACGTCCTGTTCCCCGCCGAGTACGCCCGCCGGGTCAAGGAACTGGAGTCCCTCGGCCTCAAGGTCGAGGTTCTTGGCGAAGCCGAGATGGCCAAGCTGGGCATGGGCAGCCTGCTCGGCGTCGGCCAGGGCAGCATCCGCGACAGCCAGCTGGTTGTCATCCAGTGGAAGAACGGCGGCGACACCCAGCCGATCGCCTTTGTCGGCAAGGGGGTGACCTTCGACACCGGCGGCATCAGCATCAAGCCCGCCGACGGCATGGAAGACATGAAGTGGGACATGGGCGGCTCCGCCGCCGTGGCCGGTCTCATGCATGTGCTCGCCGGCCGCAAGGCCAAGGTCAACGCCATCGGCATCCTGGGCCTGGTCGAGAACATGCCCGACGGCAACGCCCAGCGTCCCGGGGACGTGGTCACCTCGATGTCCGGCCAGACCATCGAGATCATCAACACCGACGCCGAGGGCCGGCTCGTTCTGGCCGACGCCCTCTGGTACTGCCAGGACCGCTTCAAGCCGCAATTCATGGTCGACCTCGCGACCCTGACCGGCGCGATCATCATCTCGCTGGGTAACGACTATGCCGGATTGTTCAGCAACAACGATACGTTGTCTGAGAATCTTCTGGCGGCGTCCAAGGCCTCCGGCGAGACGCTGTGGCGGATGCCGCTTCCGGACGCCTACAACAAGCAGATCGAGAGCATGATCGCCGATGTGAAGAACACCGGCGGCCGGCCGGGCGGCTCGATCACCGCCGCGCTGTTCCTGCAGAAGTTCGTCAACGGCGTGCCCTGGGCCCACCTCGACATCGCCGGCACCGCCTGGAAGAAGCCCTCGACGGTTCCGACCATCCCGGACGGCGCCGTAGGCTTCGGTGTGCGGTTGCTCAACCAGATGGTGGCGGACAAGTACGAGGTGTGATCCGGCGCCTTGCGTCCTTCGACACGCCTGCTGCGCAGGATGCTCAGGATGACTAGGGTGGTGTGACGATGCTGGATCGGTGGACCACCCCGATCCAGTCATCCTGAGCAGGCCGAAGGCCGTGTCGAAGGACGCAACGCATTTGAGCAATCCACCCTGCGAGGTCTGGTTCTACCACCTGGAGCGCTCGTCGCTCGACCAGGTGCTGCCCGACCTGCTGGACAAGACGCTGAAGCGCGGCTGGCGGGCGCTGGTCCGCACCCCGGAGCCTGAGCGGATCGAGCATCTCGACGGCTGGTTGTGGAACTATCGGGATGACAGCTTCCTGGCTCATGGCATGGCCGACGAGCCGTTCGCCGACCACCAGCCGATCCTGCTGACCAGCGGGCAGGACAATCCGAACGCGGCGCACGCCCTGTTCCTGATCGACGGCGCCGAGCCGGGCGATCTTTCGCCGCATGCGCGGTGCATCATCCTGTTCGACGGTCGTGACGAGGCCGCGCTGGCCGCCGCCCGCGGCCGATGGAAGACGTTCAAGGCGCAGGGCCTGCCGATCAGCTACTGGCAGCAGGCCGAGCGCGGATGGGAGAAGAAGGCATGATCCGCAAGCTGGCCACGCTCGCCGCGGTGCTGACCCTGTCGGCCTGCGCCTCGACGCCGCCGCCCGCGCCGCCGGCCCCGCCGCCCATATCCGCGGCGCCGACCGTGCCCTTGCCGCCGCCGCCGCCCGAGGATGCCTGC
This sequence comes from Caulobacter sp., assembly GCA_031426695.1. GTDB lineage: Bacteria > Pseudomonadota > Alphaproteobacteria > Caulobacterales > Caulobacteraceae > Caulobacter. The sequence continues at coordinate 117,796 of JASJPM010000013.1, read as the reverse complement.
AAGTCCGGCGCGCTGCAGTACCTGGTCGGTCGCAATCGCAGCGAAATCCCGGTGCCCACCGACCCGTCAAAGCGGCGCGTGGCCTGCACCACCTGTCCGGTGACGATGGACTACCGGCCCGACCGGCTGAACATCTTCTTCGACGCCGAGACGGGGATCGTGAAAGAGGTGAAGTGCGGATAGGCGGAGCGTGCTTCGCGACGCCGGCCCGAGAGCCGGCTCCTCACCATGACGAAGGTGGTTTGCGTTCCACTGAGTTCGTCATCCTGAGGAGCGAGCTCTTCGCGAGCGTCGCGAAGGACGCAACCCCTCACATCGCCTTCACAAGGGCGTTCAGCTGGTCGGCGACCTGGCCCCAGCCTTCGTGGAAGCCCATCTGCTCATGCTGCGCCTTGGTCTCGGCGGTCCAGTGCCGGGCCCTGGCGATGTAGCGGGTGCGCCCGTCGCCGAGATCTTCCAGGTCGACGATGGCGACCATGAACGGCTGGCCGGTCGGGATCCAGCCGGGCAGGAAGGCGTCGGTGGTGACGATGCGCCGGTTCGGGATCAGCTCCAGATAGACGCCGGGGTTGGGAAAATCCTCGCCCTCCGGGCTGCGCATGACGATCCCTGACGAGCCGCCGACCCGCAGGTCGCAGTCGGCGGAGACGATGCTCCAGGGCGCAGGGGCGAACCACCGCTTCATCAGCTCCGGCGTCGTCCAGGCCTTGAATATCTTGTCGGGCGTGGCGTCCAGGATGCGTTCCAGGACCAGTTCGTGTTCCGCGGCGGGGATCATCAGGAATTCCTTACTTAGACCAAGGCCCGGCGCCGTGGGCTCGGCGTCGTGGTGGATGGTCCAAGGACGGTCGGCCGGGGTGAATCCCTACAGAGTTGCGCAAACCCCGCTCGAAGTTGATACAGATCATGACCGGACGCTCCGGCGAGGCGCCTCATCCGCTTCGCGTCGGGCGGGCCGACCTGCGGAGATCGGGACCATGCGAAGCGCCCTTATACTCAGCCTTCTGATCCTCGCGGCCTGCGCGGGCCAACCGCCGGCCGGTCCGACTCCGGCTCCGCCGACGGCGCAGCCGCCGGGCGACGTCTTCTATGGCAAGCAGATCGCCGAGCGGTCGTGCGGCGGGTGTCACGCTGTCTCTCATGGACCGAGCCCGATGCCCGCCGCGCCGGCCTTCGCCGGGCTTCACCTCCGCTACGATGAGGGCGGCCTGCGTCGTCTGCTGGAGGAGGGCATGATCCTGCCGTCCGACCGGATGCAGGAGGAGGGGTCACGCTACACCCATCCCCGCATGCCGGGTGTCGTCCTGGGCGCCGACGAGTCCGCCGCCCTCATCGCCTACCTGCGGAGCCTCGAACCGGCGCGTTGAGCCCTCAGGCCTCGACCGCCGCCAGCTGCTCTGCGATCTCCATCCACTCGGCCTCGGCCTTGTCGACGGCGGCCTGAGCCTTCAGGCGCTTCTGACCGAACTCGGCGACCTTTCCAGGGTTCTTCACATAGAGGGCCGGGTCGGCGAGGACCGAGTCGATCTCTTCCAGCGCCTTTGTCGTTCGCGCGACAACAGCCTCGGCGGCATCGAGCCGGCGCTTGAGCGGTCCGGCCATCCCGGCGGCGGGACGGGGCGGCGGCGGGGGAGGCGGGGGCGCCGCGGCCGGCTCTTCGCGCTTCACCTGGGTCGGCGCGCGGGCGGCGACGCGGGCCCGGTCGATCACGAACTTCGCATAGTCGTCCATGTCGCCGTCGAACGGCTTGATGGAGCCGTCGGCGGCCAGCCACAGTCGGTCGGCGACCAGCTCCATCAGTGAGCGGTCGTGGGTGATCAGGATCACCGCGCCTTCGTAGTCGTTCAGCGCATCCAGCAGCGCGCGGCGCGAGTCGATGTCCAGGTGGTTGGTCGGCTCGTCGAGGATGAGCATGTGGGGCGCATCCATCGCCACCAGGTTCAGCAGCAGGCGCGCGCGCTCGCCGCCCGACAGGTTCTCGACCGTGGTCTCCTGCTTCTCGAACGGCAGGCCGAACTGGGCCAAGCGCGAGCGGCGCGAGGACTCGGTGGCCTCGGGCATGGCGCGGCGGATGATCTCCAGCGCCGTGTCTTCCGGGTCCATGGCCTCGATCTGGTGCTGGTGGAACCAGCCGACGCGCATCTTGCGGTCGCGGTGGAACTCGCCGGTCTGCACGCCCAGCGCCCCGGCGATCAGCTTGGCGAAGGTCGACTTGCCGGCCCCGTTGACGCCCAGCAGACCGATGCGGTCGTCCAGGTCCATCCGAAGGTTCAGGTTCTTGAGGATCGGCCGACCTTCCTCGTAGCCGACATTGGCCCGCTCCAGCCGGATCAGCGGCGGAGCCAGCGGGCGCGGCGGCGAGGGCAGGGTGAAGGGCGCGACGCGCTCCTCGATGGTGGTGGCCACCGGCTCCATCTTGGCCAGCCGCTTCATGCGCGACTGGGCCTGGGCGGCCTTGGAGGCCTTGGCCTTGAAGCGATCGACGAAGGACTGCAGGTGGGCGCGCTCGGCGTCCTGCTTGGCCTTGGCCGACAGCTGCAGCCGCGACTTCTCGGCCCGCATCTTCTCGAAGTCGTCGTACCCGCCCGTGTAGATCTCCAGCTTGGCCTGGGCCAGATGCAGGATGTGGGTGCAGCTGTTGTTCAGCAGTTCCCGGTCGTGGCTGATGATCAGGGCGGTGTGCGGATACTTCTTCAGCCGCGCCTCGAGCCACATCGCGCCCTCGAGGTCGAGGTAGTTGGTCGGTTCGTCGAGCAGCAGCAGGTCCGGCTCGGAAAACAACGCCGCCGCCAGGGCGACGCGCATCCGCCAGCCGCCGGAGAACTCGGCCATCGGCCGCTCCAGGTCCTCGACGCTGAAGCCGAGGCCCGCGAGAATCTCCGCCGCCCGGGCGGGCGCCGCGTCGGAGTCGATCTCGATGAGGCGGGTCCAGATGTCGCCCATCTCCTCGGGGTCGGCGGTCTCCAACCGTGTCAGGAGGCTGTGGCGTTCCGCGTCGGCCTCAAGGATGGTGTCGATCAGCGATACCGGTGTCGCGGGGTGCTCCTGCGCCACCTGGCCGATGCGGGCGCCCTTGGGCAGCAGGATCTCGTCGCCGCCCGCGACTAGCTCGCCCATGATCAGTTTGAACAGCGTCGACTTGCCCACACCGTTGCGGCCGACCAGCCCCACCTTGGACCCGGGCGGCAGCGAGACGCCGGCCTTCTCGAAGAAGCGCCGCCCCCAGGCGTCGAAAGTGAGGTCATTGATCTGAAGCATGAAACAGTTAGGTCGTCACAAAGGTTGGCGGATCGAGGGCCCGCCGCTATAAGCCCGCGACCCTCAAAACACCAACTCTGTGTAAGGCTCCCAGACTAGCCATGACCGAACGCACCTTCTCGATCATCAAACCCGACGCCACGCGCCGCAACCTGACCGGCAAGATCAACGCCGTCATCGAAGACGCGGGCCTGCGTATCGTCGCTCAGCGCCGCGTCCGCCTGAGCGAAGCCCAGGCCAAGAAGTTCTACGAAGTTCACGCCGAGCGCCCGTTCTACGGCGAGCTGGTCGGCCAGATGACTGCCGAACCGGTCGTCGTCCAGGTGCTGGAAGGCGACAACGCCGTGGCCCGCTATCGCGAAGTCATGGGCGCCACCAACCCGGAGCAGGCCGCCGAAGGCACGATCCGCAAGCTGTTCGCGCTGTCGATCGGCGAGAACTCGGTCCACGGTTCGGACTCGATCGAGAACGCCGGCATCGAGATCGCCCAGTTCTTCACCGACGCCGACATCGTCGGCTAGGGTCGAAGCGACCATGCGCCGCTACAGCAGATCTGCTCTGTTGCTGGCGGCGCTGCTGGCCGCTTTGGCCGGCTACATTGACGCCGTCGGGTTCCTGCAACTCGGCGGCTTTTTTGTTTCCTTCATGAGCGGCAACTCGACCCGGCTCGGGGTCGGCGCGGCCCTGGGCGACCTGACTATCGTCGGCACGGCCGGCGGATTGATCGGGCTGTTCGTCGTCGGCGTGATCGGCGGCGTGCTGGCCGCGCCGGAGTGGTGGCGCTGGCGGCGCGTGTCGGTGCTGACGCTGGTCACCGCTTTGCTGGCCGTCGCCGCCTGGCTGGCCGGGCAGGGCAGTCCCGCCTCCGCGGCCTTCGCCGCTCTGGCCATGGGCGCGCTCAATGCCGTGTTCCAGCGCGACGGCGATATCGCCATCGGCGTCACCTATATGACTGGCGCCCTGGTCCGCATGGGCCAGCGGATCGCCGCGGCGATGCGGGGCGGACCGGTCTGGGACTTCGCGCCATTCCTGATGCTGTGGATGTCGCTGACCACGGGGGCTGTGCTCGGCGCGCTCAGCTATGGCTGGATCGGCGGGGCGGCGCTGTGGGTCGGCGCGGCCGTGAGCGCCGCCGTCGCGGCGCTGCTGGCGGCGCGGGACGGGAGACGGGGCTAGGACCGCAGCCCGGCCAGCCCCGGATAGCTCTCACGGGCCTCGTCGTCCGTGATCACCTGCGTGCCGCGCGGAGTCTCCTCCCACCGGGCCTGACAGGCGTCGCAGCGGTAGAGCACGGCCCCGCCGGCGTTGACGCCCAGCCGGTTCGGCAGCCGCCCGTCGACCAGCCACTGGCGCTTGCAGGTCTCGCAGCCTCGCAGGCGGCCCATCAGCCGGCCACCAGTCTGGCCAGGGCGGCGGGGTAGAGCCTGTGTTCGGCGGCCAGCACGCGGGCGGACAGGGTTTCGGGCGTGTCGCCGGCCAGCACCGGCACACGGGCCTGGTCGAGGATGGGGCCTTCGTCGACGCCGGCCGTCACCAGATGCACGCTACAGCCCGCTTCCGGATCACCGGCCTCGATCGCCCGGCGGTGGGTGTCCAGCCCCGGATACTTCGGCAAGAGGGAGGGGTGGATATTGATCATCCGTCCGGCCCAGGCCTCCACCAGCCAGGGCGTCAGCACCCGCATGTAGCCGGCCAACGCCACATACTCCGCTCCAGCCTCGCGCAGGGCCGCGTCGAGGGCGCGCTCGTGGGCCTCGCGGTCGGCGCCGAACGGGCGGTGGTCGATGGCCAGGGTCGGCACGCCGGCGGCGGCGGCCAGGGTCAGGCCCTCGGCGTCCGGCTTGTTGGAGAGGACCAGGACCACCGCGTAGGGGCAGTCGGGGGCTTTGGCCGCGTCGACGAGGGCCGTCATGTTCGATCCGCGGCCGCTGATCAGGACGGCGACTTTGGCGCGGTCCGTCATTGCGTGGTTCGCGACGCTCACTGCGTTCGCTCCTCACCATGACGAAGACGGGGGCGTTCCACTGAATTCGTCATCCTGAGGAGCGGGCCTTGGCCCGCGTCGCCAAGGACGCAAGGCCTCACCGCCATCACCCGTTCGCCAGCTCGCCGCACACAAACGCGTCCTCGCCCGCTTCCAGCAACGCCGCCAGCACGTCCGGCGCCTCGCCCTTGCCGACGATCAGCAGCAGGCCGACGCCGCAGTTGAAGGTGCGGCGCATCTCGTGTTCGGAGATGCCGCCGGTCGCCTGCAGCCACTGGAACACGGGCGGCATCTGCCAGGCGTTCCAGTCGAAGCGCGGGACCAGGCCCTCGGCGATGGCGCGGGGCGGGTTCTCGATCAGGCCGCCGCCGGTGATGTGGGCCAGCCCCTTGATCTGGCCGGCCTTGATCAGGGCCATGGTCGACTTCACGTAGATCCGCGTCGGCGCCATCAGCGCCTGGGCCAGCGTCACGCCCTCGGCGAACGGGCAGGGGGCGTCCCAGGCCAGACCCGAGCGCTCGACCACCTTGCGGACCATCGAATAGCCGTTGCTGTGCGGCCCGCTGGAGCTGAGGCCGATCAGTACGTCGCCTGCCCGCTGGGTCTCCAGCTTGGGCAGCACGCCGTCGCGGTTCACGGCGCCGACGTTGAATCCGGCCAGGTCGTACTCGCCGTCGGCGTACATGCCGGGCATCTCGGCCGTCTCGCCGCCGACCAGCGCACAGCCGGCCAGCTTGCAACCCTCGGCGATGCCGGCCACGACCCGCGTCGCGGTGGCCACGTCCAGCTTGCCGGTGGCGAAGTAATCGAGGAACAGCAGCGGCTCGGCGCCTTGGGCCAGCAGGTCGTTGACGCACATGGCCACCAGGTCGATGCCGACCGTATCGTGCAGGCCCGTCTCGATGGCGATCTTCAGCTTGGTGCCGACGCCGTCGGTCGTGGAGACCAGCAGCGGGTCCTCGTAGCCGGCGGCCTTGAGGTCGAACAGGGCGCCAAAGCCGCCCAGCCCGCTGGCCACGCCAGGGCGCGCCGTGGCGCGGGCCAGCGGCTTGATGGCCTCGACGAGGGCGTTGCCGGCGTCGATGTCGACGCCCGCCTGGGCGTAGGTGAGGCCGTTTGGCCGATCGGTCATGGGGAGTCTTCGCGACGAGTTACGGTATGAAAATGCAGCGGAAATCGCCTTGCCTCTTGCAGACTCGGCCCCGCGCGGGGCTATAGCTACCCGATGCAGCCGATTACGACCACCGCCGAACTGGCGGAATTCTGCAAGTCCTTGAAAGGCCAGCCTTTTATCGCCGTGGACACCGAGTTCATGCGCGAGACGACCTACTGGCCCAAGCTTTGCCTCATCCAGGTGGCCGCGCCCAACGGCGCCGAGGCCTGTATCGACCCCATGTCCGATGACCTGGAGTTGAACCCGCTTCTGGACATCCTGCGCGACGAGACCGTGCTCAAGGTGTTCCACGCCGCCCGTCAGGACGTCGAGATATTCAACAACCTGGGCGCCATGCCCCGGCCGTTGTTCGACACCCAGATCGCCGGGATGGCCGCGGGCTTTGGCGAGCAAATCGCCTATGACGCGCTGGTCCGCCAGATGCTGAAGATCGAGCTCGACAAGTCGAGCCGCTTCACCGACTGGGCCCGCCGGCCGCTCGCCGACAGCCAGCTGACCTACGCCCTGGCCGACGTGACGCACCTGGCCAAACTCTTCCCGATGCTGCGCGCCCGCCTGGAGAAGGACGGCCGCATGGCCTGGGTCGAGGAGGAGATGCTCGCCCTCACCGACCCGGCGCTCTACGACGTCGACCCGGAGAACGCCTGGAAGCGTCTCAAGCCGCGCAAGCACACGGCGAAGTACCTGGCGGTGTTCAAGGCCGTCGCCGCCTGGCGCGAACGCACCGCCCAGCAGCGCGACCAGCCGCGCGGCCGCATCCTGAAGGATGACGCCATCGACGAACTGGCCGCCCAGGCGCCGACCGACGCCGCCGCCATCGACCGGCTGCGCGGCGTGCCCAAGGGATTCTCGGGCAGCAAGTTCGGCCCCGACCTGATCGCCGCCATCAAGGAAGCCCTCAAGGACCCGGAAGGCTACGCGCCGAAGATCGACCGCGAGCGCGGCCCGCAGAACGTCGCCGCCGGCGCTATCGTCGAACTGCTCAAGGTCCTGCTCAAGGCCCGGTCGGAAGACGCGGGCGTGGCCTCCAAGCTGATCGCCACCGTCTCGGACCTGGAAAAGATCGCCAACGACGACAACGCCGACGTCGGCGCCCTGACCGGCTGGCGGCGCGACGCCTTCGGGGCCGACGCCCTGAAGCTCAAGCGCGGCGAACTGGCCCTGGTGCTGGACGGCGCGCGCGTGCGGGTGGTCGAGGTGCGCCGGGCCCCGAAGGCGGCGGCGGGATAACTCCAGATGGCGCCCGTCCGCACCACCGCCATCATCTATGACTTCGACGGCACCCTGGCCCGGGGCAACATGCAGGAGACCAGCTTCATCCCGGCGCTGGGGATGACGCCGGCCGAGTTCTGGAACGACACGGTCAGGCCGCAGACCATCCGGTCCGACGGCGACGACATCCTGATGTACATGCAGCTGATGCTGCAGACCGCCCGCGAGAAGGGCATCAACGTCACCCGCGGCCTGCTGCAGGACCACGGCAAGGACGTCGCCCTGTTCGAGGGGCTGCGGGACGAGAGCTGGTTTGACCGCATCAACGCCTTTGGCGCCGACTACGGCCTGACCGTGCAGCACTTCATCCTGTCGTCGGGCCTGGCCGAGATGATCGCCGGCTGCCCGATCGCCCACCGGTTCGAACACGTGTTCGCCAGCAAGTACGTCTACAACGACGCCGACGAGGCGGTGTGGCCGGCCGTGGGCATCAACTACACGACCAAGACCCAGTACCTGTTCCGCATCAACAAGGGCGTGCACAACAACTGGGAGCACGAGCGCATCAACCGCTACGTGCCGGACGAGGATCGCCCGGTGCCCTTCGAGCGGATGATCTTCATCGGCGACGGCGACACCGACGTGCCGACCATGAAGATGATGCACACCAAGGGCGGCCACTCCATCGCCGCCTATGACCCGCGCACCGAGCCCCGCGACCAGACCAAGCTCCACCGCCTGATCAGCGACGACCGCGTCAACTTCGTCGCCGCCGCCGACTACCGCGAGGGCCAGCCGATGGACCTGATCGTCAAGGGCATCCTGGGCCGCATCGCCGTGCGCGAGCGGACCATGCCGGCGGGATAGGCGGGCGGCGGCGAGATTCGGCCAGATCCGGCGAGATCCCGCGTGAGTTCGACGAAATCCGCGAGATCCGGCTAAACGCCGCCAATTGTCCCCAATGTCTCGCATTCCCTTTCGCCGACGGTGAAGCGTTCGCTTCACGATGCGCGGCAGGGGGATGGATTTCGCCTAAGGACCGGACGAGGCGCCGCGCGAGACCCTGACCGCCGGGACGGGCGGGGTGCGGGTCCCTTGCGGCGTTGGGGGTTGAGGGTCGGTTCAGCCGGCGCATGACCCATTGTGCGCCCGTTCAGAGGGGCGGGGATCGAGGCCGGGCGCCGGGCGCGCGGGGAGGGGGTCGATTGTCCCGCAATGTCTCCATTTGTCTCCGGAGTATAGGTCTCGGGAGTCTCCATCGGGGGCTGCACAAGGCGGCTGCCTTGCCAAAGCGATTCCGGTACGCGCCGGCCTGTTCCCCGCGATTTCCTGCCGAACCCGCCTATGCTAGGCTGACGTCTGCGGTTCCGGCCTTGAGGCAGACGTCATGGGCGGCTTCGACCCCAAAATCCTGATCGACAAGATCACCGCGCTGCCGGTCGAGTTGATGGCCGAGGTCGAGCAGTTCGTCGACCAAGTCCGGGAGCGGGAGCAGGACCGCGCGCTCGCCCGCGCGGCGGCGGCTGCGAGCGTCCCCGCCTTCGCCGCCGTGTGGAACAACCCGGAAGACGACGCCTACGATGCCCTCTGAGGTGCGATCCTTCGCCTTCGGCGACATCGTCCTCGTCCCGTTTCCCTTCACCAACCAGACGGCGACCAAGAAGCGCCCCGCCGTGGTGGTCAGCGGTGACGCCTACAACCAGGCGAAGCCTGACCTGTTGATCATGGCCGTCACGAGCCAGTTGCGGCCAGCGGCCACGTTTGGCGAGGTCTGGCTGAACGACTGGCGGGCTGCCGGCCTGCTCAAGCCGTCCGCCGTGAAGCCGGTGATCGCGACGCTCGAACAGGGCTTGGTGATCAGGCGGCTGGGAGCCGTGTCCAAGCAGGACCAGGCCGCCCTGCGACGGGCGCTTCAAGAGATCATCGGCTGAAGTCCGCTGCGTGCTTCGACACGCGGCCCTTGACCGCTACCGCCCGTAGCCCACGGCCGCGCCGCCGGTCCCGCCGCCGCCACGCGCGGTTTCCGTCGCCCAGTCGAGGTCGGCCAGGTACTGGTCGGCGACCGACAGGTGGACCGGCGACAGCATCAGGTGCAGGCCGCGCGGCTCGGTGACGGCGCTGGTCACCCAGCCACGCTGGTAGAGCTGGCCCAGGATGGCGAGGCCGTCGACCTGTGGATGGGTGAAGGCGATGATGCCCAGCTGCGGTGCGCCGATCACCGTAAAGCCGCGCTCGCGGACGCCGGCCTCGATCCGCTCCCGCGCCTGGGTGACCATGCCGTGGCGCTGGCGATAGCCCTCGACGCCCAGGTAGTTCATCACCGCCCAGGCGGCCGCGATGGCGCCGCCCGGGCGAGTGCCGGCCAGGGTCGGGGTGGTCATCTTGCCGGCCGGCCAGTCGCTGACCGTGAAGACCATGTGCTTGCGCAGCGCCTCGCTGCGGAAGAAGACCGTCGAGGCGCCCTTGGCGCAGTAGCCGTACTTGTGCAGGTCGGCCGACATCGAGGAGACGCCGGGAACCTCGAAGTCGAACGGCGGGACATCGCCGCCGTTCATGCGCACGAACGGCGCGATGTAGCCGCCGACGCAGGCGTCGACGTGCAGCCACAGGCCGCGTCGCTGCGCCAGTTCGCCCAGCGCCGCGATCGGATCGATCAGGCCGAACGGAAAGCAGGGGGCCGAGCCGACGATCATGATCGTGGCTTCGTCGACCGCCGCCTCCATGGCCTCCGGATCGGCCAGGTAGGCCTTCAGCGGCGTGCGCCGGACCTCGATCTCCATGACCAGGCAGGCCTTGTCGAAGGCCGGGTGGGCCGAGCGCGGCAGCACGATGTTCAGCTGTCCGGTCAGGCCCCGCTCCTTGCGCGCGAAGTCGCGGGCCGCCTTCACGGCCATCAGGATGGAGTCGGTGCCGCCGCTGGTCATCGCTCCGGCCGCGCCCTCCGGCCCGTGCAGCAGGGAGAGGCCGTAGCCGAGCACCTCCTGCTCCATCCGCGCCAGACTGGGGAAGGCGGCCGGGCCCAGGCCGTTCTCGGAGGCGAAGAGGGCGTAGGCCTCCTTCTGCACCCGGTCGAGATCCTCGCCGGCGTTGAACACATAGACCGCCGCCTTGCCGTCCCGCCATTTTACGTCGCTGCCGGCCATGTCGGTCATCCGGGCGCGCACGGCGTCCCAGGGCTGGCCCTGTGCGGGAAGAGGGTGGGTCATGACGGGCTCCGGCGGTGGTTTGACCAGCCTAGCCGCCTCGGAGGCCGCGCCAAAGTCCAAAGGGATGCGGGGGCGAACTACCCCTTCGCCCGGTAAATGGTGCAACGCGAGGTTCCGCCGGTGATCGGGTTGGGGAACGGGACCTCCACCGCATCGACGGTCGCGAACACCGCCGACAGGCGCGCCAGGAAGGCTTCGTCGGGGCCGTCGTCCGACCAGAGGGCGAAGACGCCGCCCGGCGCCAGGGCGTCCCTCAGCCGGGCCAGCGCCGCCTCGCCATAGAAGTCGGCGTGGGCGGGGGCGAGCCAGCGGTCGGGGGCGTGGTCGATGTCGAGCAGGATGGCGTCCCAGCGCTGGTCCGGCGCGGCGACGAGGGCGAAGAAGTCGATGTGCCGGAACGTGCAGCGCGGATCGGCGCTGAGGGCGGCGCCCAGGGGGGTGAGGCCCCGCCGGTGCCAGTCGATGACCGGCGCCAGGTATTCGGCGACCTCGACGCCGGCGACGCGGGGGTCGGCCAGGGCCGCGTGGGCCGTGTAGCCCAGCCCCAGACCCCCGACCAGGACCTTGAGCGCCTCGCCCCGGGCCCAGTCGAGCCCCAGCTCGGCCAGCCGCGTCTCGCCGACCGTGAACAGGCTCGACATCAGATGCTCGTCGCCCAGCATCACCTCGAAGACATCGGCCTCGATGGCCGGGATCCAGCGGCGGCGCAGCGACACCGGGCCGATGGGCGTGGGCTGGTAGTCGAGCTCTTCCAGCATGCGCCGGGCGGGTCGAACGGGCTCGGTCATGGACGGGCCGGAGGGGCGGGCATGCGCATCGTCATACCCGCCGCACTTCCAGCGGCAGGCCCAGAAGGCCGGCGACGGTGGTGGCGCGGCGGGTGGTCTGTTCGCCCAGCAGCATGTCGGACCAGCCGTCCATGGCGGTCAGCACCAGCCGGCCGTCGTGCAGGCCCAGGCGCGACTGGGTCAGCAGGGTCGAGCTGCGGCCCGACAGGTCGCTGCCCAGCCGGATGGCGGCGCCCAGGGCGCGGGCCCGGCGGCGCTGGGCGTCGGTGAGCAGGCGCGAGACCGTCGTCCCCTCCGGCACGGAGGAGGCCGAGGTGTGGCGGGCGAAGGCGGCGACGGCGAGGAAGGCGCGCTCGGCGTGGCGCATGCCGGCGATCGGCGCGCGCAACACCTGCTCGAAGACCAGGTCGGCCCGGTGGTCGGGGTGCAGGCGCGAGCCGAGGTCGGCCAGCCGGCAGGCGGCGGCCCGCAGGACAGGCTCGCGGTCGCCCATCACCCTGGGCAGGGCGTCGAACACCGGGGCCAGCCAGGCCTCCAGCGTCGGGCCCAGGGTCTCGTCCACGCCCTGGCGAGCGGTCAGGGCGGCGCAGCCCTCGACCAGCGGATCCAGCGCCTGGACGGCGGCGGGCATGGCCTCGAACAGCAGCCCCTCGCGCAGGCCGTAGGCGGAGATGACGATCCGCTCCAGGCCGAGACTCTCGATCAGCGTCTCCAGCACCATGGCCGCGTGAGGCAGGGTCTCCAGACGCTTTTTCGAAACCCCTTCAATGGCTTCCAGCGATGTCTTTGACTGCCGTGAGATGAACCGGGCGGTGTCCAGCGCGTCGGCTCGGCTGATCTCGTACTGGTGGACGATCTGCAGCGGATAGGCGGCCAGCCGCATGTGCATCAGGGCCAGGTTGCGCCAGGCGCCGCCCACGGCCTGGAAGGTGCGGGCGGTGAAGCGGTGGGCGTGGGGGGCGAGCCGCGTCTGGACCTCGGCCCGCAGCTTGTCGCCCTTCAGGCCATTCAGCGCGAACGGGCCCAGCGCCAGGGTGGCGCCCTCGACCGGGCCGTCCGGGCCCAGTCGTACGAGCTCAAGGCTGGCGCCGCCCAGGTCGCCGACCACGCCGTCGCCGTCCGGCGAGCCGGCGAGGACGCCGAGCGCGGCGTAGCGGGCCTCCTCCCGGCCGCTCAGCACCCGCAGCTGCAGGCCGGTCTCGGCGGCGACGCGGCCGACGAAGGCCTCGCCATCGGCCGCGTCGCGCACGGCGGCGGTGGCGGCGGTGAAGACGTCCTTTGTCTGCGCTGCGTCGAGCACGGCGCGGAAGCGGCGCAGGGCGGCCATCGCCTGCGCGACGCCGCCGGGCGACAGACGCCCGGTGGCGCCCAGGTCGCGGCCGAGGCCCGCCAGCACCTTCTCGTTGTAGACCGTCCAGATGGCCCGGCCTTCCATGCGGTAGAGGACCAGACGCACGGAGTTGGAGCCGACGTCGATGACGGCGGCGTCGCGCTGTTCCCGCACGCGGTTCTCCAGGGTTTCGGCGCTAGCGGCGCGGGCCAACATGATCGAAGGCTCGGGGCAGGTCGCGCACCTTCTGGCCGCGGCCGGAAAGGCTGGGGTTGTTCATGAAGTACTCGTGGGCCGAGAAGGCGCCGGGGCGATCCCAGGCCGGATCGCGCCTGTAGCCTCCTTCGGCGTCGAGGGTCCAGCTCTGGGCCTCGTCGTTGAGGTTGGCGACCATGATCTGCTGCAGCACCTGCTGATGGACCGTGGGATTGTCGACCGGGGTCAGGGCCTCGACTCGGCGGTCCAGGTTGCGCGGCATCCAGTCGGCCGAGCTGATGAACACCTTGCTGCGGGCGCCGGGCATCTCGCCGCCGTTGGCGAAGGCGACGATCCGCGAATGCTCCAGGTAGCGGCCGACGATGCTCTTGACGCGGATGTTCTCCGACAGGCCCGGCAGGCCCGGGCGCAGGCAGCAGATGCCGCGCACGACCAAGTCGATCGGCACCCCGGCCTGGCTGGCGCGGTAGAGGGCGTCGATGATCTCCGGATCGACCAGGGCGTTGAGCTTGACCCAGATGCCCGACGGCTTGCCGGCACGGGCGTTGGCGATTTCGGCCCCGACCATCTCGATCAGGTCGGTCTTCAGGGTCTCGGGGCTGTAGCTGAGCTTTTCCAGCCGCTCGGGCACCGCGTAGCCGGTAATGAAGTTGAACAGCCGCGCCGAGTCGCGGCCGAGCGCCGGATCGCAGGTGAACAGCGACAGGTCGGTGTAAACCCGCGCCGTCTGCGGGTGATAGTTGCCGGTTCCGAAGTGGCAGTAGGTGCGCAGGGTCTCGCCCTCGCGCCGGACCACAAGGCTGAGCTTGGCGTGGGTCTTGTACTCGACGAAGCCGAATACGACGTGGACGCCGGCCCGCTCCAGGTCCTTGGCCCAGCGCAGGTTGTTCTCCTCGTCGAACCGCGCCTTGATCTCGACCAGGGCGGTGACGTTCTTGCCGTTCTCGGCCGCCTCGATCAGGGCCGCGACGATCGGGCTGTTCTGGCTGGTGCGGTACAGCGTCTGCTTGATGGCCAGCACATTGGGGTCACGCGCCGCCTGGCGCAGGAACTGGACCACCACGTCGAAGCTCTCGAACGGGTGGTGGACCAGGATGTCCTTCTCGCGGATGGCGGCGAAACAGTCGCCGTTGTGGTCACGGATCCGCTCGGGGAAGCGCGGCGTGAAGGGCTTGAACTTCAGATCGGCCCGGCCTTCGGGGATCATCTGGCTCATCTCGGCCAGGCCCAGCTTGCCGTCGATCAGCACCACGTCGTCGGGGCCCGCGTGCAGGCTCTCGAGGATGAACTCGCGCAGGTCCTGCGGCATGGCCGTCTGGATCTTGACCCGCACCACCCCGCCCAGGCGCCGGCGCTTGAGCTGGGCCTCGAACTCGCGGACCAGATCCTCGGCCTCTTCCTCGATCTCGATGTCGCTGTCGCGGATCAGGCGGAACAGGCCGCGGCCCTCGACGATGTAGCCGGGGAACAGGTGGTCGATGAACAGGATCAGCAGCGACTCGAGCGCGATGTAGCGCACCTCCGCCTTGCGGCCGCGCGTGTCGGAGGGCAGCTCCCAGAAGCGGCGCACCTGGCTGGGCACCGGCACCAGGGCGTAGAGTTCCTTGCCGTCCGGCTTGCGCAGCTTCAGCGCCAGGGCGAAGCCCAGGTTGGGCAGGAACGGGAAGGGGTGCGCCGGGTCGATGGCCAGCGGCGTCAGCACCGGGAAGATGTGGTTGAGGAAGATATCCTCGGCCTTCTTACGGTCGCCCGGCGACACGTCCTTGGCGTCGAACAGGCGGACGCCCTCGGCGTCCAGCGCCGCGCGCAGCTCGACCCAGATGCGCTGCTGGTCGGCCATCAGCTCGCTGGCCGAGGCGTCGACCTTGAGCAGCTGCTCGGGGGCGGACAGGCCGTCCTGGCTGACCACGCGCACGCCCTCGCGGACCTGGGCCTTCAGCCCGGCCACGCGGACCATGTAGAATTCGTCCAGGTTATTGGCGCTGATCGACAGGAAGCGCAGCCGCTCCAGCAGCGGGTGGCGCGGGTTCTCCGCCTCTTCCAGCACCCGGCGATTGAAGGCCAGCCAGCTGAGTTCGCGATTGAAGAACCGCTCCGGCGAGGCGAGCAGGTCCTCGTCCAGGGTCAGGCCGGCCGGGGCGGGCGCCGAGGTCGTCTGGTCGCTGGAATCTGCGGTCGCGGCGTCGGTCATGGGGTCCCTGTCCGGTCCGGCGTCTTGTCACCCGCCGCGCCGGTCGCGGCAAGGGTCATGACGGGGGTGTTACAGGGGGTCTGTTACGGATTTGTCGATGGGGCCGGGGCGGGCGGCTCATCTACCCCATCGCCCCGCCGGCCATCGAGGGCGCGCCGAAGACCATCCACAGCGCCATGGCCACCATCATGAGGTTCTCGGTCAGGGACACGAAGCCAAGCGGCACGTTGCTGTCGCCGCCGACGCAGGCGCATTTCAGCTCGCGCTTGTCCAGGTAGACCGCCTTGAACACCGAAACCGCGCCGACGCCGCCGATAACCAGCGCGACCGGTACCGACAGCCAGGTCAGCACGCCGGCGATCATCAGAACCCCGGCCAGAAGCTCGGCGAACGGATAGATGTAGGCGTAGGGCACCCAGCGGCGGGCCAGCAGGTCGTAGCCCAGGAACATCCCCGAAAAGCTCTGGAGGTCGCGCAGCTTCAGGCTGGCCAGCAGACACATGCTGAAGGCGATGAACCACTCGCCGGCCCGGATGGTGAGCCACTGACCCGAGGCGACGTAGGCCGCGGCCAGCGCCATCAGGGCGGCGGTGGCCAAGACGGCGATCACCGGCCGGTAGGTGGCGGCCTTGGGGTCGACGACCTTGAGGCCCAGATGCCGGCGCAGGTCGTCATGGCCGCCGATCCGCACGCCGTCGACGAACACCTGCGGCGTGGTCTTCACGTCGTGCTCGGCCTTGAAGGCGTCGACGTCGGCGCGCGTGGTCAGCCGGCGATCATCGACCGTGAAGCCGCGGCTGCGCAGCAGATGCAACGCCTTCAGGCCCCAGGGACAGACATGGTCGGGCAGAACCATGCGGTGGAGGACGGCGTGTTTGGCGGTGCGGGACATGATGGGGGTCTCCTGTGGTCCGGAACCGGTCCCACCCCCGTAGGTTCCGGACCAGGGGGCGGAGTCAACACCTGGCGGCGGTCGAGGGCTCGCATCCTCCCTAGGGAGCATTACCTAAGGGAGGCTGCCGAATATCAGCCGTCCGGGGCGACGGGTAGATCAGCCCCGGTTCACCGACAGCCGGCATCGGCCGGCCTTGTACGAAAGTTCAGTTCCCATGACCGCCCCGCTTGTCGACGTCTCCGTCCACCACCAGCCCAAGGGCCTCTCCGACCGCGTCGCCTTCGGCTTCACCAAGCTGCTGCGCTTCTGCGCCGACACCTTCTTCGCCAAACGCTACGGCCACCGGGCCGTGGTGCTGGAGACCGTCGCCGCGGTGCCCGGCATGGTCGGCGCCACCATCAACCACCTGACCTGCCTGCGCCGCATGTGCGACGACCGCGGCTGGATCAAGACGCTGATGGACGAGGCCGAGAACGAGCGCATGCACCTGATGACCTTCATCGAGATCAGCAAGCCGACGCTGTTCGAGCGGCTGGTCATCGTCTCGGTGCAGTGGGTCTTCTACCTGTTCTTCTTCGGCCTCTACCTCGTGTCCTCGAAGACCGCCCACCGGGTGGTCGGCTATTTCGAGGAGGAGGCGGTGATCAGCTACAGCCACTACCTGGCCGAGATCGACGAAGGCCGCTCGCCCAACGTGCCGGCCCCGCAGATCGCCAAGACCTACTGGGGTCTGGCCGATGACGCGACGCTGCGCGACGTGGTGCTGGTGGTCCGCGCCGACGAGGCCCACCACCGCGACGTGAACCATAGCTACGCCAACGAGCTGGCCGGCCTGCCGACCGGCGCCGTGGCGCCTTGCCCGCCGCACACCACGCTGGAACCGGCCTGGAAGACGGCCGCCTGATCGTACGCGGCTCGCTTTGACTGTACGGACGCCCCGGGACCTGAGGTCTCGGGGCGTTCGCCGTCGGGGAACGTCGCTGCTAGCTGCGCTTGCCCAGGGTGTTCAGCCGCAGGACGGCGTAGAGCGGGCAGAAGCCGACGATCCCGGTCAGCAACGGCACGAGCCCGAGCCAGGCCCAGGGCGTCTGCGGTCCGACGAAAACAAGCGACAGGATCGCGATCCCGACGATCACGCGCAGCAGGCGGTCAAGTCCGCCTTCATTGACTTTCATGTCCAGTCTCCCTCACCCGGGTCAGTCCGGTGAGGCGATGGATCCCACAGGTGCGCGCGCGGTGTCTGTGACCAAGTCACCCAGCTGACCGCGCCAGCCGCTCAAGTGCCGGCCGGTCGAGAATCTCGATAACGCCCCGCCCCTGGACGACCAGACCGTCGCGCGACATCTGCGCCACCTGCCGGCTGACCGCCTCGCGCGCCGAGCCGATCTCGGCGGCAAGGATTTCGTGAGTGATGCTGACGACGTCATCGATCGCTCGTTCGACCAGGGCGCCCGCGAGACGCGCCGGCAGTCCGGTGAAGGCGAGCGCCTGGACGACGCCTTCGAGGTCTCCAAATCGGCTGGCCACTGAGCCCAGCACGGCCGCACGGAAGACCGCATTGTCGCCGATCAGGCGGTCGAAGACCGGTGGCGGCAGCAGAACAGCGTCAACGTCCTGCTCGACGACGCCCTCCGCGGCATAGAGGCGGTCTTCGATGAGGCAGGCAAAGGTCTGCAGGCATATCTGACCTGGCCTGACGCGATACAGGAGCAGTTCACGGCCCGACGCGGACGTCAGCCCGACGCGAATGACCCCCCGTCGCAGTGCGAAAAAGCCGCCGCAGGGATCCTCAGGCCGGAACAGGACCTGGCCTGCCGGGGCCTTTACGGCGACGGCGCCCGCAGCGCCGGCGGCGATCGTCGCCATCACCTCGGGATCAGGCGCGGGGATCACGCCGCCTTACGCTCCGCGCCCAGCGACGCCATGTCGATCACGAAGCGGTACTTCACGTCCGACCGCTCCATCCG
Organism: Caulobacter sp.; assembly: GCA_031426695.1. Lineage (GTDB taxonomy): Bacteria > Pseudomonadota > Alphaproteobacteria > Caulobacterales > Caulobacteraceae > Caulobacter. The sequence goes on along the minus strand of JASJPM010000013.1, from coordinate 99,575 downwards.
CTCATAGGCGTGGTTGATGTCCTGGATGGCGATCTGTTCGCAGTCGGGCAGCACGCCCTTTGCGGCGCAGAAATCCAGCATCTCCTGCGTCTCGGCGATCCCCCCGATCGGCGAGCCGCTGACCCGGCGGCGGCCGCCCAGCAGCAGGCCGCTGTGGAAGGGCGGGATCTCATCGATGGCCCCGACGATTACCAGCGAACCGTCGATGTCGAGCAGCGGCAGGTAGGCCTGAAGCTTGTGCGCCACCGGGATGGTGTCGATGATCAGGTCAAAGCCGTTGCGCGCCGCGCGCATGGCCTCCTTGTCGCCTGACAGCAGAACATGCTTGGCGCCTAGCGCATGGGCGTCGGCCCGCTTGGACTCCGAGCCGGTGATGACGGTGACCTCGCAGCCCATGGCCGCGCCCAGCTTGACCGCCATGTGGCCCAGCCCGCCCAGGCCTGCCACGCCCAGCCGCGTGCCCGGTCCGGCGTTCCATTTCTTCAGCGGCGAGTAGGTGGTGATCCCGGCGCAGAGCAGCGGCGCGGCCCGGGCGATGTCCATGCCGTCCGGGATCTTCAGAACGAAGGCCTCGCGCACCACGATATGATCGCTGTAGCCGCCGAAGGTCAGCTCGCCGGTGATCCGGTCCTTGCTGTTGTAGGTGCCGGTCGAACGGTTGCGGCACAGCTGCTCCTCGCCCTTGCGGCACTGGTCGCAGTCCATGCAGCTGTCGACCAGGCAGCCGACGGCGGCCATGTCGCCCTCGCGGAATTTCCGCACCTGCGGGCCGACGGCGCTGACCCGGCCGACGATCTCGTGGCCCGGGCAACAGGGATAGATCGTGCCGCCCCAGTCGTTGCGGGCCGTGTGCAGGTCGCTGTGGCAGACGCCGCAGAACAGGATGTCGATCCGCACGTCGTCGGGCCGCAGGGCCCGCCGCTCGAAATGGAAGGCGCTCATGCCGCTGTCGGCGGCGGTGGCGGCGTAGCCGATGGCGTTGGGCATGGGGCGTTTCCTCTGGTTTCGCCCATCTTCGCAGCGCCCGCGCCTGGCCCGCAAGGCCGCGCGCCCGGCGCTCTTGCGGTCACGCGCCGCCTGTCGTCTTCTCGGGCGACGGGGAGGCAGTCGATGAACAGGTTTGCGAACGTGGCGGCGGTGTCTGGATGGCGTTGATCCAGTCGCCGCTCGCCCTGCTGGCCGTGCTCGCGGTCGGGGTGGCGGTCGCCGAGCTGGTCGGCCGGCTGTCGTGGGGGCGCAAGGTCGGCGCGGCCCTGATCGTCATCGTGGTCGGCGCCCTGCTGGCCAACTTCAGGATCATTCCGCCGGCCGGGGCCGGCGGCCCGGTCTATGACCCGATCTTCTCGGTGGTGACGCCGGCCGCCATCTTCCTGATCCTGCTCGAAGCCAACCTGAAGGCCCTGCGCAGGGCTGGCGGCCCCATGCTGATCGCCTTCGGACTCGGCGCCGCGGGCACCGCCGCCGGGGTGCTGGTCGCGGGCCTGCTGACCCCGGCCCGGGCGATGCTGGGCGGGAACTTCGAAGCCCTGTCGGGCATGTTCGCCGGCACCTACATCGGCGGCGCCGCCAACTTCAACGCCATCGCGCTGCACTATGGCGTGCTGCGGGAGGGCGACCTCTACGCGACCGCCGTCGTCGTCGACAACATCGCCACCGGCGTCTGGATCCTGATCACCGTGGCCATGCCGGTCCTGCTGTACCGCACCGGCCTGTTCGGCAAGCCGGGCGAGCGGACCGCCGCGACGCCCGATGAAGCGCCGGAGGCCACCCTCGCCACGCCCCTGACCGGCAGTCTCGCCGTCGCCCTGCCGCTGGCCCTGGCCCTGACCGGCGTGGTCGTCGCCAATCTGGCCGCCGCCGGGCTCAAGAGCCTGGGGCTGGCCGTCCCCTCCATCCTGATCCTGACCACTCTGGCGCTGGTCGCGGCGCAGATTCCGGTGGTCGCGCGCATGACGCTGAGCCGGCCGCTCGGACTCTATGGGGTCTATGTGTTTCTCATCGTCGTCGGGGCCAGCATCGATATCGCCGCGCTGATCGCCTCCGGGCCGCTGGGCCTGATGCTGATGGCCTTCGTCACGATCCTGATGCTGGTGCACGGCGTGGTGCTGGTCACCGCCGCCCAGCTGTTGAAGATCGAGCCGGAGATCGTCGCCATCGCCTCCAACGCCAACATCGGCGGCGCGACCAGCGCGGTGTCGCTGGCCGAGGCGTTCGGTCGCGAGGACCTGGTCCTGCCCGGGCTGATCGCCGGGACAATCGGCACGGCCATCGGCACCTATGTCGGCTTCGCGGTGGTGGCGCTGCTCTGAGGGCCGGGCCCGCACAGCCTTGATTTGTCGGCCGACATCGACGATGACCCCCGCCTCCAAGGACCCGGCGCGACCGGGTGGCTACCCCGGGCGCCGATCCCTCGGGAAACCTTCGCGCCGCCGATGCGATCTTCGCTGGCGGCCCGCCTTTAGTGAACGCACCCATGTCGATTATCGCCTCCGCGCGCCAGCAATGGCTCGCCAACCCCCGCCGTGACCTGCTGGCGGGGACCGTCGTCGCCCTGGCCCTGATTCCCTAGGCCATCGCCTTTTCGATCATCGCCGGGGTCGATCCGGCGGTCGGCCTCTACGCCAGCTTCATCATCGCCGTGACCATCGCCTTCGTCGGCGGCCGTCCGGCCATGATCTCGGCGGCGACCGGCGCCATGGCGCTGGTCATGGTGATGCTGGTGAAGGAGCACGGCGTCGAATACCTGTTCGCCGCCTCCATCCTGACCGGCGTGTTCCAGGTCATCGTGGGCCTGCTGAAGCTGGGCCGCTACATCCGGTTCGTGTCGCGCAGCGTGATGACCGGGTTCGTCAACTCGCTGGCCATCCTGATCTTCCTGGCCCAGATGCCCGAGCTGATCGGCGCCAACTGGCAGACCTTCGCCATGGTCGCCGCCGGCCTGGCGATCATCTACGGCTTCCCGTTGATCACGAAAGCCATCCCGGCCCCGCTGGTCGCCATCATCGTGCTCAGCATCGTGGCGGTGCTCCTCAAGCTCGACGTCCGCACGGTCGGCGACATGGGCCAGATGCCGACCACCCTGCCGGTCTTCCATCTGCCGGCGGTGCCGCTGACCTGGGAAACCTTCACCATCATCGCGCCGGTGGCGGCGACCCTGGCCTTCGTCGGCCTGCTGGAATCGCTGCTGACCGCCAACCTGCTGGACGACATCACCGACACGCCGTCGGACAAGGACCGCGAGACGCGCGGCCAGGGCATCGCCAACATCGCCGCCGGCGTCTTCGGCGGCATGGCCGGCTGCGCCATGATCGGCCAGTCGATCATCAATGTGACCTCCGGCGCGCGGGGGCGGCTGTCGACCCTGTGGGCCGGGCTGTTCCTGCTGTTCCTGATCCTGGTGCTGCAGGACTGGGTGGCGATGATCCCGATGGCCGCCCTGGTCGCGGTGATGATCATGGTCTCGGTCGGCACCTTCGACTGGAAGTCGGTGCTGAACCTGCGCTCCACGCCGGCCCAGTCGTCAATCGTGATGATCGCCACCACCGCGACGGTGGTGCTGACCCACGACCTCTCCAAGGGCGTCGTGCTGGGCGTGCTGCTGTCGGCGGTCTTCTTCATGCGCAAGGTCGGCAAGACCATCACGGTGACCGAGATCGAGACGCCGGAGGAGGGGGTGCTGCGCTACAAGGTCAGCGGCCAGCTGTTCTTCGCCTCCGCCGACCTGTTCGCCGCCGTCTTCGAGTATCATGGCCATCCGACCCGGGTCGAAATCGACATGACCGACGCCCACCTGTGGGACCTGACCGGCGTCGCCGCGGTCGACAAGGTGGTGTTCCGCTATCGCCGCCAGGGCGCGGAGGTCGAACTCATCGGCATGAACCAGGCCGGCCAGACCCTGGTCGACCGGGTCGGCAAGCACGACAAGAGCCACCTGCCGGCGGGCGGTGGGGCGCACTGAGGGAGGGTGTTCACTCCCCGAACAGGTCCGCCGTCTCGTCCAGCACCTCGCGGGCCAGCACCCGGTTCAGCGCTCGGCCCTGTTCGCCCGCGGCCTGGTCGAGCAAGCGGACCATCTCGCGGGCGGCGGCGATCGAGCGCGGCATCCGCTTGAGCAGATAGGCGTAGAGGTCGGGCGCCGGGCGGTGCAGCTTCTCGCGGAACAGCGCCTCCAGCACCGCGATCAGCAGCGCGTCGTCGGGCTCGCCCAGTTCGGCCACGGTCAGGGCGTTCAGCCGCGAGCGAAGGTCGGGGAGGGCGGCGGGCCAGGCCGTCGGCCGCGTCCGCGCCGTCAGCAGCAGGCCGCCGTCGGTCGGCGCGCGGTTGATCAGATGGAAGAGCGCCTCGTCGCCGGCCCCCTCGCCGACCTTGTCGGCGTCCTCGACCAGAACCGGCCGGCCGTCCAGCGCCGTCAGGTCGGCGCCGGGGCTGTAGCGCGCCGCGCCGGCCTCCGCCGCCCAGATCGTCGCCAGATGCGTCTTGCCCGCGCCTTCGGGACCGACCAGCGCCAGCACCCCGCCCGGCCAGGCCGGCCAGCGATCCAGCAGCGCCAGCGCCTGCGCGTTGGCCGCCGACTCGACGAACGCCGCCCGCGTGTGGAGCGGCGGGCTGGCGAGCGGGATGGTCAGCTGGCGGGGGCGGGTGGTCACGGGTGTGGTTTAGCATGCATGGCGAAGGCAGCGACGGGGCAAGGACGGGCAGGCGTGGACAGGCGGTGCGCGGCTGTGGACGCTTCGACCCCTTCTCCCCTCGCGGGCGAAGGGGCCGGCCAGCCGGGGACATGCACTTCAGTGCGTGTCCCCATAGGCTTCGAAGCTGCAGGGGACACGTACCAAAGACGGTACATGTCCCCGGACAAACCCGCCTCGAATCCTTGACTTTCCGGCCTCCTCATGCGCCCTTCCGCGCCTCCCGGAATCCGGCCTCCCGGCCGCCAGAAGATGACTTGAGATCATGCACGCCTATCGCACTCACACCTGTGGTCAGCTCCGTGGCGGCGACACCGGCGCCAATGTGCGGCTGTCGGGCTGGATCCATCGCAAGCGCGACCATGGCGGCCTGGTCTTCGTCGACCTGCGCGACCACTACGGCCTGACCCAGCTGGTCATCTCGCCGACCACGCCGGGCTTCGACCTGATCGAGCGCGTCCGCACCGAGAGCGTGATCCGCGTCGACGGCGAGGTGGTGGCCCGCTCGGCCGAGACCATCAACGCGGGCCTGCCCACGGGCGAGGTCGAGATTCGCGTGTCGGCGATCGAGGTCCTGTCGGAAGCGGCCGAGCTGCCGCTGCCGGTGTTCGGCGAGCCGGACTACCCGGAGGAAATCCGCCTCAAGCACCGCTATCTCGACCTGCGCCGCGAGACGCTGCACCGGAACATCGTGCTGCGCAGCAAGGTGATCCACTCGATCCGCCACCGCATGGTGGGGCAGGGCTTCCTCGAGTACCAGACGCCGATCCTGACCGCCTCCTCGCCGGAAGGCGCGCGCGACTTCCTGGTGCCCTCGCGCCTGCACCCCAGCAAGTTCTACGCGCTGCCGCAGGCCCCGCAGCAGTTCAAGCAACTGCTGATGGTCAGCGGCTTCGACCGCTACTTCCAGATCGCCCCCTGCTTCCGCGACGAGGACCTGCGGGCCGACCGGTCGCTGGAGTTCTACCAGCTCGACGTCGAGATGAGCTTCGTGACGCAGGAAGACGTGTTCGCGGCGATCGAGCCCGTCATGCACGGCGTGTTCGAGGAGTTCTCCGGCGGCAAGCCGGTGACCCCGTACCCGTTCCCGCGCATCGCCTATCGGGACTCCATCGCCTGGTACGGCAGCGACAAGCCTGACACCCGCAACCCGATCAAGATGGCGGACGTCTCCGAGAGCTTCCGCGATGGCGGCTTTGGCCTGTTCGCCAAGATCCTCGGCGCCGACGCCAAGAACGCCGTCTGGGCCATCCCGGCCCCGACCGGCGGCAGCCGCGCCTTCTGCGACCGCATGAACAGCTGGGCGCAGGGCGAGGGCCAGCCGGGCCTGGGCTACATCTTCTGGTCCGAGGACCAGGGCGGCTGGGGCGGCCCGATCGCCAAGAACCTGGGCCAGGAGCCGACGCAGGCGCTGATGACCCAGCTGGGCCTGGGCCAGGGCGACGCGGCCTTCTTCGTCGCCGGCGATCCCAAGGTCTTCTACAAGTTCGCCGGCGCGGCTCGTACGCGGGTCGGCACGGAGCTGAAGCTGATCGACGAGAACCGTTTCGAGTTCTGCTGGATCGTCGACTTCCCGATGTTCGAGTGGAGCGAGGAAGAGAAGAAGGTCGACTTCAGCCACAACCCGTTCTCGATGCCGCAGGGCGGGATGGAGGCGCTGGAGACCCAGGATCCGCTGTCGATGCTCGCCTACCAGTACGATATCGTCTGCAACGGCTACGAGCTGTGCTCGGGCGCGATCCGGAACCACAAGCCGGAGATCATGCTCAAGGCCTTCGAGATCGCCGGCTATGGTGCCGACGTCGTCGAGGAGCAGTTCGGCGGCATGCTGAACGCCTTCCGGTTCGGCGCGCCGCCGCACGGCGGTCTGGCCCCCGGCATCGACCGCATCGTCATGCTGCTGGCCGGCCAGACGGCGATCCGTGAGGTCATCGCCTTCCCGCTGAACCAGCAGGGCCAGGACCTGCTGATGAACGCCCCCTCCGAGGTCGAGGAGCGTCAGCTGAAGGAACTGCACATCCGGCTCGCCCCGCCGATCAAGTAGAGCGGGTCTCGCGGGGACTGCTTCCGTCAATAGACGGTAGCTGTCCCCGACCCTTCGCGATCCTTGACTGTCGGGGACAGCTACCGATGTCCCCTGCGGGGACACTGGAAGCAGTCCCCCCTAATGCGCGGCGATGATCATCTTCGGCGCGGGCGGCGCGGCCTTGGGCGGCTTGGGCGGCGCCGGGGGCTGCGGGATCATCGCGTCGCGCACGATGATCATCCGGCGATTGCCGCAGGTCTTGATCTTCAGCCCGGACGGCAGCCGCGTCTTCTCGTCGCCACAGGCGCCGTCCAGCTGGCTCTGACGCAGGTTGCGCACGCCCGACAGGTTGGCCCCGGCCAGGATCGCCCCGTCCAGGCTCGCGCCGCGGAAATCGGCGCCGGCGAAGCTCGCGCCGGTCAGCATGGCGCGGTCCAGGTCCGCCCCCCGGAACGAGGCGCCGTCGAAGCGGCCGGAGACCAGCATGGCGCCGGTCAGCTCGGCGTCGGCGAAATCGGCGCCCCGGCCGTCCACGTGCAGCAGCTTGGCGCCCACCAGCTCGGCGCCGGTGAACCGGGCGGCGGACAGGTCGGCGAACGACAGGTTGGCCCCGGGCATCTCGGCTCCCCGGGCGCTGACGTTGGCCAGTTTGGCGCGGACGAAGCTGGCGCCGGGCGCCTCGACGCCGTCGAGCGAGGCGTTGGAGAAATTGGCCGACGTGAAGTCGCTGGCGACGATCTCGGCGCCGCGCAGGTCGGCGTTCATCAGCCGGGCGCCCTGGAAGCTGGAATGGATGAAGGTCGCGCCGCGCAGATCGGCGTTGACCAGCGAGGCGCCGGCGAAATTGGCGCCGGCGAACCGCGCGTTGGTCAGGCGCCGGCCCGACAGGTCGCACTTGGCGCAGGCCCCGCCGAACGACACCAGCCGGGCGATGTCCTTTTCACCAGCCACCGCCTTCGCCGGGGTCGCCGCGAGGGCGCCCGACAGGATGAACAGGGACAGGGCGAGGCCGAAACGGGTCATCAGAGGCTGGCGGCTCCGGGGCGGGAAAAGCTCCACTTTTGTTTGGCCCGCTCGCCTTCGGAACTCCACTTAAATCGCGGTAACCCGTTGGATTTCAGCGACACGCCGGTATGCGAAGCCCGCCGGGCAGGCGGGTGGCCTGATCGCCGCAGGCGCTGTCGAGCTGGCGCTGGGTCAGGCCCGATGCGCGGTCCAGTTCGGCCCCGCTGAAGTTGGTTCCGGTCAGGTTGGCGCCGGCGAACCGGGCCCCGACAAGGTAGGTTCCCACGAAGCTGGCGTTGGTCAGGTTGGCGCCCGCGAAGCTGGCCCCGCCGAACACGCCGCCATAGGCGTTGACGTCGCGCAGGTCGGCGCCGGCGAAGCTGGCCCGGTTCATCACCACCAGGCTGAGGTCGGCCTGGCGCAGGCGCGACCGCGACAGGTTCTGGCCGGTCTTTTCCAGACCCGAGAGGTCGGCCTGGAACAGGTTGCAGCCCTGGCAACTGGCCCCGGCCTTCACCCGGGCGATCTGTCCGGCGTTCTGGGCGGCGGCCGGCGAGGCGAGCAGCGTCGCGGCGATGGCAAGGAGGGCGAGACGGGTCATGGCGGCGCGGTCTTCCGATCGGTGGCTGCGGCCATCCTTAACGCCGCAAGCTTAAAGGCGCGTTGAGCATGGAAGCTCGCACACACTCCCCGTCATCGTCGGACTTGTTCCGACGACCCATGCGTGGTGGGCGTCCAAGGAGAGGCGCGGCGAGAAACGGCGCATGATCTCGAATGCCCGTGTTCATGGGTCGTCGGAACAAGTCCGACGATGACGAGGGGAAGGGGGCGTAGCTACCCGTCCCCCTGCGACCCGCACGCCCCGCACACCCCGCCGATGACGGCCAGGTCGCCGCAGGCCGGGCAGACGCCGGCGGCGCGCTGCAGCAGTTCGCCGGCGACCTCGGTCTTGCGGCCGCCGAAGGGCAGGAAGACGAGGTTGTCGGGCGCGGCGCCGCGGGCGAAGCCCTTGGAGATGAACCGCGACGCCGGCTGCGGCTCGACATCGTCGAAGGCGACGATGGCGTCATGGTCGGCCTTGCCGTTGCCCAGACCGTCGGCGTTCAGCTCGCCCGGGTCGGCGTTGGCCAGGTCGTCACGGCCCAGGTAGCTGACGCCCAGCTCGCGGAACACATAGTCGAGGATCGAGGTGGCCGACTTGACCGAGTCGTTGCCCGTCACCGGCCCGGCGGGCTCGAAACGGGTGAACACGAAGGCGTCGACGAACTCGTCCAGCGGCACGCCGTACTGCAGCCCGATCGAGATCGAGATGGCGAAGTTGTTCATCAGGCTGCGGAAGGCGGCGCCTTCCTTGTGCATGTCGATGAAGATCTCGCCCAGCTCGCCGTCGTCGTACTCGCCGGTGTGCAGATAGACCTTGTGGCCGCCGACGGCCGCCTTCTGGATGTAGCCCTTGCGGCGGTCGGGCAGCTTGCGGCGGCTGCGCTCGACCTCGACGATCTTCTCGACCACCCGTTCGGTGATCACGGGGTCGGCCCGCGCGGCCTTCGGGGTCTCCGGCTCGGGCAGCGCAAGGGTGAAGGCGGCCGGCGCCGGCTCGCGCACGATGCGGAAGGCGCCCAGCCCGGCGCGGACGGCCGCCTCCTGCGCGGCCAGCGCGTCGGCGGGGGTTGCGGTGAAGGGCAGGGCCAGGTCGGTGACGGCCGGCAGGTCGGTGGCGGCCTCCACCGCCGCCGTCATCGCCAGCCGCGCGGCCAGGTCCGACGCGGCGAACACCGCGCGGGCGGCCTCGTCCAGGCCCGGGCAGGCGGCCAGATCGCCGCTTCCCAGCGCATACTGCTCGGCGGCGCGGACATCGGCCCGGGTGAAGCCGGCGAAGGCCAGGGTGTCGAACGCCGCGCCGGTGGCCGCCTCGGTCGAGGCGCCCAGCACATCGGCGACGAAGCCGACGCCGATGACGCCCGGCGCGAAGGCTTCCGACAGCGTGGCGGCGAAGGGCAGCTGCCCCTCGGCGGCCTCGATCTCGTACTGGGTGAAACCGCAGTGCTGCAGCTCGGCGTGGCCGACGCCGGGGGCGTCCTCCAGCGTGCCGTGACCCAGGGCATGGACGCGGGCGGCGTCCAGGTCGGCGCCCAGCGCCGTCAGGCCGTCCAGCACGGCGGCGGGCAGCACGCGCACCACCTCGCCGTCGGCCGTCTCGGCCAGAGTGGTCAGGACGGGGAGGGGGGCGGTCCCGAGGCTCGGGCCGCCCAGCCGCAGCGCCAGCTCCGCGTCGTCCAGCGGCATGACGGCCAGCGGGGGCAGGCCCGGCGTGGCGGCGTCCAGATCGCGGGCGGTTTCGACGGCGCCGGCCCACAGGGCGCGGGCGGCGTCGCGGCCCTTCGGCGATGCGTAGGCTAGGCCCCGGCTCATCAACCGCTCGGCGACGCCGGCCAGCGTCAGAGCAGGGGTCGCCGCCTCGGCGTCGGCGGCCTGAACCTTGAGGGCGAGGCCGACGATGCGGATCGCCTGGGCCAGATCCTCGGCGTCATCGGCCAGCAGGCGCACGTCGAGCGCCGCCCGGGGGCCGGCCATGGCGGCGCGAAGGCGCGCGGCGGCAGCCAGGTCGCCGGCCAGGGTCAGGGCGCCGGTCCGCCAACCCACCGTCGCGTGCTGGGCGTCGAGCAGCGCCGGATCGGTGGCGGCGATCAGGCCGGGGGCGGGCGGCAGCTGCAGCCAGGCCGGATCGGGCGCGTCGCCGGACAGACCCAGCGCGATGGCGTCGGCGATGGCGTCGTCGCCGGCTCCGGCCGCGCGGGCGGCGAGGGAGGCGCGGGCCAGGGCAGGGTTGCCGGCCGGATCGGCGCAGGCGGCCGCGTCGCCCTCGCAGCGCCGAACGGCGTCGGCCACCGCATGCAGGCGCTCGCCCAGGAAGCCAGCGGCGCGAACGGCGAGCGCTCGCCCCTCGGTCTCGGCGATCAGCCGGCGGACGGCGAGGGTGAAGGCGGGCGTGCCGACGACCGGAATGTCGCCTCCGCCATCCAGCGGACGGCCGGGCCCGAAGGCGGTGAGGCCCAGGGACAGGAGGGTCTGCAGCTCCGCCTGGAAGGCCGAGCCGTCCGGCTTTCGGTCGAAGGCGCCCAGTGTCGCCGCCCGCTGCGTGATCGCCGCGGCGAACCGGTCGGGCCCGCCGGCCAGCAAGCCGTCCCGCGCCGGCGCGCCGCCGTCGGTGGTCGCCGCCTCGGCCCAGTCCAGCCAGGCCTCGACCCGCGCGGTGGTCCAGCCGCGAGGCGCGAGCACCCCATGCAGGGCGTCGGCGGTCTCGACCGTCCGCAGCTCGAGCTCGGGGGGCGTTCTCTTCGCCAGCCGCCTCGCAAAACGCATGGACCCGACTCTCCTGCACAGGTTCTGGCAAAACTAGAGAGCGGGCCGGAGGCGGGCAATAGATATGGCGTGTCGAAGCTGTCGCATCCACAAGATGTTGCGGGGCGGCGCGCTGGACGCCGGCCGGGCCAGCGGCTATGGTCCGCGCGCCTCAACAGCCTTGAAAATACCGGATCAGCGCGTGCTCAAAGCGATCTTCACCTGGTGGAACGGCGCCACGATCGGCCAGAAGTTCCATATCGGACGCCGCGGCGTCTTCGTCGGCCAGGACGAACTGGGCAACAAATACTATGAGGCGCGCGACGACCGCGACAGCTACGACGTCGGGCGCAAGCGCCGCTGGGTGATCTACAACGGCTATGCGGAAGCCTCTAAGGTCACGCCCGACTGGCACGGCTGGCTTCGCTACACCTTCGACGAGCCGCCCACGACGCATCCGCTGCCGCGCCGCGCCTGGGAGAAGGACCACCGTCCAAACCTGACCGGCACCGTCCACGCCTGGCGCCCCAAGGGCTCGATCAGCGGCGAAGGCCAGCGCGACAAGGCCACCGGCGACTACGAAGCCTGGTCTCCGGAATAGGACGGCGCCTGTGCGGCTGAGGCTCACCCTTGTGGCCGGTCTGGCGCTCGTGGCCGCCGCGGGCCTGGCCCAGGCGCGGCAGCCCGCGCCGACGCCCCCCGCCGTTCCGCCCGCCGAGCCCGTGGCGCCGGCGGCCGAGGAGCCGCCGCCCGTGCAGCCCGCCCCGGCCCCGCCCCCCACGCCCGCGCCGATCACCGCCGAGAAGCCGGCCCAGGCGGCGGCCAAGCCCAAGGTCGTCGAGAAGCCCGCCGCGCCCGCACCGCGCGTCCGCGGCGGCGCCGCGATCATCCAGGCCATCGACAAGGTCACCGCCGAGACCCTGAAGTTCGAGGCCCCGGTCGGTCAGCCGATCCGCTACAAGACGCTGATCATCACCGTTCGCGCCTGCGAGACGACGGCGGCGGACGAGGAACAGCCCGACTCGGCGGCCTACCTGACCGTGGATTCGCAGCCGAAAGCCGCGCCGGGACGCTCCGCCCCGGCTGCCCGGCAGGTGTTCCGCGGCTGGATGTTCGCCTCCTCGCCCGGCCTCAACCCGCTGCAGCATCCGGTCTATGACGCCTGGCTGATCTCCTGCAGGGCGTCCGCCCCGGTTCCGGCGAAGCGGTAGAAGTCGCCCGGGGCGGCCAACGCCTCGTCCAGCCGCCGACGATAGGCCTGCCGCGTGATCTCGATGGTCCCGAACTGCGTCAGGTGTTCGGTCAGGAACTGGGTGTCCAGCAGCCGGTAGCCGCCGGCGATCAGCCGGGCGACCAGATGGACCAGCGCCACCTTTGACGCATCCCGCGCCCGGCTGAACATGCTCTCGCCGAAGAAGGCGCCGCCCAGCGACACGCCGTAGAGGCCGCCGACCAGCGCGCCCTCCAGGCGCACCTCGACACTGTGGGCCCGGCCCTGGCGATGCAGCGCCTCATACATCCGCTGGATGGGATGGTTGATCCAGGTCTCGGTGCGGCCCGGGACAGCCTCGGCGCAGGCCTCCAGCACCGCGTGGAAGTCCTGGTCGACGGTCACCGTGAAGCGGTCGGACCGCACGGTCCGCGCCAGCCTCTTGGAGACGTGGAAGCCGTCCAGCGGGACGACGCCGCGCCGCTGCGGATCGATCAGGAAGACCCGGTCATCCTCGCGCGCGTCGGCCATCGGGAACACGCCCCGCCGGTAGCAGGCGAGCAGTTCCTCGAGGTCGAAGACGTCATGGGCCATGGGGGCGTTGATACCGCATGGGGCGGGGACATGCACTTCAGTGCGTGTCCCCAGCAGCTTCCTCGCGATAGAAGGTGCTACCGCGGTTTGGCGCCCGCAATGCCGTCAGCCAGCCAATGCGCCGGGCCTTCTCGACCGTCAGTAGCGGCGGGCCGGCCGCCCAATGGTCAGCCGAAACACCCGTCGTAAACTCTTTGGCGAGGCTGGCGAGCACCAGCGCCTCGGCGGTCCTCTGTTCAGTCGCATGTGCATGCCGGGTCGTATAGAAGCCGTGGCGCTCCGGATCGTCAGGATCTTGGCCATGCACCATGAACTGGTAGATCGGCATCGCAGTGATCTCGAGGATTGCCGCTTCAGGGGACACGTACTGAAGTACATGTCCCCGATCGAGGCGCTACCCCTGCGCCTTGATCCACTTTTCCAGCCAGTGGATGTTGTAGTCGCCCTTGCGGATGTCTTCCTGCTGCAGGAGGTCCTGGAACAGCGGAATGGTCGTCTCCACGCCGCTGACCACCATCTCGTTCAGGCAGCGCTGGGTGCGGGCGATGCATTCGTCGCGGTCGCGGCCGTGGACGATCAGCTTGCCGATCAGGCTGTCGTAGTAGGGCGGGATCGAATAGCCGTCGTAGAGGGCGCTATCGAGCCGCACGCCCAGGCCGCCCGGAGCGTGGAAGCCGGTGATGGTGCCGGGCGAGGGCGTGAAGGTGCGGGCGTTCTCGGCGTTGATCCGGCACTCGATGGCGTGGCCCTCGAAGGTGACGTCCTCCTGGGTGAAGCTGAGCGGCAGGCCGGCGGCGATGCGGATCTGCTCGCGGACCAGGTCGATGCCGGTGATGGCCTCGGTGACCGGGTGCTCGACCTGCAGGCGGGTGTTCATCTCGATGAAGAAGAACTCGCCGTTCTCCCACAGGAACTCGATGGTGCCGACGCCCAGGTAGCCGATGGCGCGGATCGCATCGACCACCACCTTGCCGATGGCGGCGCGCTCGCCGGGGCTGAGCGCCGGGGAGGGGGCCTCTTCCAGCACCTTCTGGTGACGGCGCTGCAGCGAGCAGTCGCGTTCGCCCAGGTGCACCACGTTGCCATGGCTGTCGGCCACGACCTGCAGCTCGATGTGCCGCGGGGTCTGGAGGTAGCGCTCCATGTAGACGGTATCGTCGCCGAAGGCCGCGCGGGCTTCCGAGCGGGCGGTGGAGACGGCCTCGTAGAGGTCCTCCTGGGTGGCCGCGACCTTCATGCCGCGTCCGCCGCCGCCGGCGGCGGCCTTGATCAGGACGGGGAAACCGATCTTGGCGGCGGCCTCGAAAGCCTCTTCCTCGGTGGTCACGCCGCCGTCGGAGCCGGGAACGACCGGGATGCCGGCGTCCTTGACGGCCTGCTTGGCGGTGATCTTGTCGCCCATCATCCGGATATGCTCCGGCTTGGGTCCGATGAAGGTGAAGCCGTGGGCGTTCACGATCTCGGCGAAGCGGGCGTTCTCCGAGAGAAAGCCGTAGCCGGGGTGAACGGCCTGGGCGCCGGTGATCTCGCAGGCGGCGATGATCGAGGGGATGTTCAGGTAACTCTTGGCGGCCGGGGCCGGGCCGATGCAGACGCTCTCGTCGGCGAGGCGAACCCACATGCCGTTGGCGTCGGCCTCGGAGTGCACCGCCACGGTGGCGATGCCCATTTCCTTGCAGGCGCGGTGGACCCGCAGGGCGATTTCGCCGCGGTTGGCGATCAGGATCTTGTCGAACACGGCGGGGCCTATTCGATAATGACGAGCGGCTCGCCGAACTCGACGGGCTGGGCGTCAGACACCAGGATCTCGACAATCTTGCCGGCGCGCGGCGAGGGGATCGGGTTCATGGTCTTCATGGCTTCGACGATCAGCAGGGTCTGGCCCTCGGCGACCGACTGTCCGACCTTGACGAAGGTGTCCGCGCCGGGCTGCGACGACAGATAGACGGTGCCGACCATCGGCGACTTGACCTTGTCGCCCACGGCGGCGGCCGGAGCGGCTTCCACGACGGCGGCGGCGACCGGCGCGGCGGCGGGCGCGACGGGCGGCGGTGCGGCGGCCACGGCCTGGTAGACGGCGCCGGCCGGCGTGGCGGCGGTCAGTTCGCGGGCGACGCGGATCTTCAGGCCGCCGGTCTCGACCTCGATCTCGGTGAGGCCGGTGTCCTTCAGGATGTCGGCCAGTTTGCGAACCACCTTGGTGTCGATGGTGTTGGCGTCGCCGGACTCGGGAGCGGCCTTGGGCGTGGTCATGAAGCGTCTACCTTAGGGTTTTCAGGTCAGGCCGAGGCGCCGGTGGCGCCGATCAGGCCGGAGGCGGCTTCCACCGCCAGTTCGTAGCTTGCGGCCCCGAAGCCAGAGACGACCCCGGTGGCGGCGAGTGAAACAAAGGTCTCCCGACGAAACGCCTCGCGCGCGGCCGGGTTCGACAGGTGGCATTCGATGATCGGTATAGCGAGAGTCTTCAGCGCGTCGAGCAGGGCCACGGAGGTGTGACCATAGCCCGCGGGATTGATGATCAGCGCGCAGGCCTCGGTGCGGGCCTCCTGCACCCAGTCGATAAGCTGTCCCTCGTGGTTGGACTGCCGGAACACGATCGTATGGCCCAGCGCGGCTGCGCGGGCTTCGCACCGCGCCTGCACGTCGGCCAGCGTATCGCGTCCGTAGATTTCCGGCTCGCGGGTCCCCAACAGGTTGAGGTTCGGCCCGCTCAGCACATGGATGGGTTTGCCCATTAGGCCCCGCCGTCGTTTCGCGGCCCTTGTATCTTTGCTTTGCCGGGGTCACAAGCGCGGGACCATGCGCATCTTCGTCAATGGCGAGCAGCGGGACGTCGAGAACGCTCCCACCGTGGCCGATCTGGTCGCGGCCCTGGGGCTTGAAACCCGCAAGGTGGCCGTCGAACGCAACCTCGAGATCGTGCCCCGCAGCCTGCATGCGGCAACCCCGGTGCTTGAGAACGACCGTTTCGAGATCGTCACCTTTATTGGCGGCGGCTAGGTGTATTCGGCGACAGCTCTATAGTTACCGACGGCGGTGCGAAAAATATAAACTTGCCGCATTACGTTCTGCGTGAGATACGGACGTATCGAATTTCGATCTGGCTCGGCCAGCGATTGCGGAAATCCACAGGATTGACCCGCGAAAGCCCTCCCTTCCTCCTGGATTTTTGATCGTGCGGCCGCATCTTGCGGGCCGTGATACCGACTTTCTGCAAGGCAATATTACAATGGCTACCGGTACTGTTAAGTGGTTCAACGCCACCAAGGGCTTCGGCTTCATCCAACCTGACGCCGGCGGCGGCGACGTGTTCGTGCACGTGTCGGCGGTTGAGCGTTCGTCGCTCGGTTCGATCTATGAAGGCCAGAAGCTCAGCTTCGAACTCGAGCGCGATCAGCGCAGCGGCAAGATGTCCGCCGGTCAACTGGGCTCGGCAGAGTAACACTCGCCTCCTGTTGAACGACGATGACGGGTCGGCTCGCGCCGGCCCGTTTTTCGTTTGTGTGCGGCGCAACGGACCGTTTCGTGCTAGAAAGGTTCCACGCTCCCCAGGAGCCCTGTACGGCGACTCGCCAGACCGCCGTCCTGCCCGACACTCGACCCGCGTCGCGGGGCGTCGGGGGAGAAAGGCGACCAGACATGAACCAGACAACCCCGGCCTTGAGCCGTTACACGCCGCCCGCGCGCAAGCGTGACGCCGTCTCCGAACTGCGCACCGCCATCGCCGAAGCCGAAGGCCGCGGCGTCAAGCGCAAGGCGATGGTGCTGCACCTGACCCACAGCGACGCGTCCTTGCTCAAGCGCAGCAACGAAGTCGCCCAGAACGAAATCAGCTTCGACGGCGGCATGACCTTTCTCGGCGTGAAGGTCGAGATCGGCGAAGTCACGGTCAGCTCGCTGGTCGCCGGCAAGCCCACCGCCAAGGCCGCCGCCAAGGCCGCGGCCGCCGCCTAGTCTTCGGCCGCCGCCGGCAGCGAGACCACGAACCGCGCCCCGTCAGGCGCGGCTTCGCATCGGATCTCGCCCTGGCTGGCGGCCAGCAGCGACCGGGCGATGGCCAGGCCCAGGCCTGTGCCGCCCTCGGCCCGCCGGCTGGTGAAAAAGGGCTCGAACAGCCGCTCGCGGTCGCCCTCGGCCACCCCCGGCCCATTGTCCGTCACCGCTAGCACCACGCGCCCGTCCCGGGTCGCGGCGGCGATCGTCACGGCCGTCGCGCCGGCCTGGCGGCTGTTCTCCACCAGCACGGTCAGCACCGTCTCGAGCGTCGCTTCCGGCGCGGCCACGCGCGGCAGGCCGTCGGGCAGATCCAGGGTGATCGCCGCGCCGCGCTCGCCCAGGGCGTCGGCGACGCGCAGCGCTGACGGCGCCACCTCCACCGCGATCCCGGCCTCCGGCCTGGCCATGTCAGCCCGCGCCAGGTCGAGCAGGCGGGTGACCAGCTGGTTCAGCCGCCCGCTGTCGGCGGCGATGTTGCCCAGGAAGCGCTCGCGATCCTTCGGCTTCATGGTTGCGCCGTGGTCCTGCAGCAGTTCCACGGCCCCGGTGATCCCGGCCAGCGGCGTCTTGAACTCGTGGCTGACGGCGGCGGCGAAGTCACGCAGGTAGCGCGAGCGCCGGGTGATGGCCTGCGCCATGGCCGCGAAGTCCTCGTAGAGCTGGCGAATCTCCACCGCCGCCGTGCGCGGCGTCGCCGGCACCTCCCCGATGCCGGCGGCCACGTCCCGGGAGGCGCGGCTCAGGGCCTCGATCGGCCGGGTGATGCCGCGCGACACCAGGCCCGACAGCACCACCAGGATGGCGATGATGCCGGCCAGCCCGAGCAAGAACTTGCCGCGATCCTCGTAAAGCCCGCGGAACAGCGCCCGGGGCGAGCGCGACAGCAGCAACACCCCCTCGACCCGGCCGTTCACAACGATCGGCCGGGCGTGGTGCAGCCGGATGCCCGACGCCCGGCTCAGCCATTCGAAGTCGTAGCGTTTGCGGTAGTCCGACAGCCGCCGCATCACGGTCAGCGGCTTGCCCGCCAGCGCCGACTTCACTTCCTTCAGGTCCGCCAGGCTGCGGCCTTCGCCCAGGCCCAGCACGACGCGGCCGTTGCGGTCGAGCACCACGACAGAGGCGAGCGTGGTGCGGGTGGTCTCGTCGATGATCGGGCGAAGGGCGGGCAGCACCGCCAGGGCGGCTGCGTCCGCCGGCCTCGCCGTGAACGTGGCCCTCGGGCGTGACGGCAGCACCGGCGAGGCCGACAGGTCGATGCCGGTGCTTTCGGGGCGGTAGTAGCCGGGGGCGTCCTTGTCCGGCGCGCGGACCGGCGGGGCCGCGCCGGGCCACAGCGCCTGGGCCGTGGCCGAGAGGGCCGCCCCCTGGCTGACCAGTTCGACCTCGGTCTGGCGGACCAGGGTGTTCTCGTAGACCCGCAGCAGCACCATCCCGGCGATCGGCATGGCGGCCACCACCAGCAGCACGATCAGCAGGATGGTCCGCAGCCGCAGGCGCGGCCAGTGACGCTTGATGAGGGCCTTCAGCCGCTCGATCACGCCCGCGCGCCGGTGCAGGCGCCAAGGCGATAGCCGACCCCGGGCCGGGTCTCGATCACGTCATGCCCGCCCAGCGCCGTGAACTTGCCGCGCAGGTTGCGGACATGGCTGTCGATGGTGCGGTCGGTGATGGCGAAGCCGGGGCCATGCAGCCTGTCGATGATGGCGTCGCGGGTGAAGACCTTGGCCGGCGCGGCGGCCAGGGTCTTGAGGATGCCGAACTCGGTGACGGTCAGCGCCGCCTCCTGCTCGTCCCACAGGGCGCTCCAGCCATCGAGGTTCAGGGTCAGCCGGCCGCGCACCACCGGGGCGACCGGCGCCTCGGCGTCAACGGTCTTGTTCCCGCCGGCCCGGCGCAGGATGGCCTGGACGCGGGCGGTCACCTCGCGCGGGCTGAACGGCTTGACCACATAGTCGTCGGCGCCCAGCTCGATGCCCAGCACCCGGTCGATCTCGTCGTCGCGGGAGGACAGGAACAGGATCGGCAGGTCGCCCTGGGCACGCAGGCGGCGGCAGACCTCCAGCCCGTCGAGCCGGGGCATGTTGATGTCCAGCACCACCAGGTCGGGCCGTTGCTGCGCAACCGCCGCCAGCGCCGCCTCGCCGTCCTCGGCCTCGCGCGTGGCCAGCCCGGCCTTGGCCAGGGCGAAGGCCAGAAGCTGGCGGATGTGGGGGTCGTCGTCGACGATCAGGATCGAGCGCTGCATGGGGAGCATCATCGGCCCAACGCTCGCAGGGTCAACGGGGGAGGGGTGCAGGGCGCGAACCGCTGTCGTGCAGATTCGGTGCAGAGGCGCGGGCGGCGCCTTCCGCTTCGCCGCCGCATGGAGGAAGCTGCACAACCGGCATCGAAGGCAGCGCCCGTGAAACCGAAGATCAGCATCATCACCCTGGGCGTGCGCGATTTCGCCAAGTCGCTCGCCTTCTACCGCGACGGCCTCGGCTTTGCGGCGCACAACCACACCGAGGGGCAGGAGCATGTCATGTTCCGGCTCGAGGGCAGCTGGCTGTCCCTCTTCCCGCGCGGCGAGCTGGCCAAGGATGCGACCGTCGCCGACGACGGCCATGGCTTCAGCGGCGTCACCCTGGCCCACAATGTCGGATCGAAGGAAGAGGTGGACGCGGTCTTCTCTCACGCCGTGTCCGTCGGCGCGACGGCGGTGAAGACGCCGCGGGATGTCTTCTGGGGCGGGTACTCAGCCTATTTCGCCGACCCGGACGGATACCTGTGGGAAGTCGCCTGGAACCCGTTCACCGACCTGACCTGACGCGCGCCATCCACCTTTCCACCGCCGTCGCCTCGGCGTAAACGGCTCCCCATGACCGCCCCGCTCGACACCACCCCCGCCCCCAACGTTGCCCCCGACAGCTGGACCGTCGCCGGCCGCACCTTCACCTCGCGCCTGATCGTCGGGACGGGGAAGTACAAGGACTACGCGACCAACGCCGCCGCCGCCGAGGCGGCCGGGGCGGAGATCGTCACCGTGGCCGTGCGGCGTGTGAACATCTCCGATCCCAGCCAGCCGCTGCTGATGGACTATGTGAAGCCCGACCGTTTCACCTACCTGCCCAACACCGCCGGCTGCTTCACCGGCGAGGAGGCGGTGCGGACGCTGCGGCTGGCGCGTGAGGCCGGCGGCTGGTCGCTGGTCAAGCTGGAGGTGCTGAGCGACCCCAAGACCCTCTACCCGGACATGGAGGAGACCCTGCGGGCGCTGAAGCTGCTGGTCGCCGAGGGCTTCGACGTGATGGTCTACTGCACCGACGACATCGTCTACGCCCGCAAGCTGGAGGAGGCCGGCGCCGCCGCCATCATGCCGCTGGGCGCGCCGATCGGCTCGGGCCTGGGCATCCAGAACAAGGTCAACCTTAGGCTCATCGTCGAGCAGGCGAAGGTGCCGGTCCTGGTCGACGCCGGCGTGGGCACGGCCTCGGACGCCACCATCGGCATGGAGCTGGGCTGCGACGGCATCCTGATGAACACCGCCATCGCCGAGGCGAAGGACCCGATCCGCATGGCCGTGGCCATGAAGCACGCCGTCATCGCCGGCCGCGAAGCCTATCTCGCCGGCCGCATGCCGCGCCGGATGTACGCCGACCCGAGCTCGCCGCTGGCGGGGCTGATCTAGGCGGCGCACGCCGTCGGGTGCGCAGGACAGGCAGGACTGATCTCAAGGCCTGTCACGCCGCAACGCCGCCGGTTGTGCACCCCGCACCGCGCCGCTAGCGTCCAGCCCTGCAAAGAGGGTCGTCATGCGTCGCAAGTGGGTGTTCGGATCGTCGCTGGCGACGGCGGCGGTCCTGTTGGCCGGCCCGTCCTGGACGCGTGACGAGGCGGTCTTCGACCCGCTGGCCATCTCCACCGTCTGCGGCAGCGAGGCGGCCAGCGCACAGCCGGCGGGAGGCGAATCCCGGACCGAGCCGCCGAAGATGCTGTCGGGCTTCGGCAACGCCTCGCTGATCATCACCACGACCAGTCCCGAGGCGCAGCGCTGGTTTGACTACGGCCTGCGGCTGGCCCACGCCTTCCAGCACGAGCCGGCCAAGGCGGCCTTCGCCGAGGCGGCGCGGCTCGATCCGGCCTGCGCCATGTGCGCCTGGGGCCAGGCCTGGGCCGACGGGCCGACGATCAACTACGACATCAGCGGCGCGGAGAAGAAGACGGCGCTGAAGCACGCGCTGCGGGCCCAGGCGCTCGCCGCCGGGGCGCCGGAGAAGGAGCGGCTGCTGATCGCCGCCGTCGTCCGTCGCTATGCGTCCGGCGAGAAGGCCTGGGCGAAGGCCCTGTCGGAGCTCGTGAAGCGCTACCCGACGGACGACGCCGTCGGCGTCCTGGCCGCCGACTCCCAGATGACCGGCTTCAGCGACGCCGGCGCCAAGCGGGCGGTCGGGTTGCTGGAGACAGTATTGGCTCGCAATCCGGACCATACCGGCGCGATCCACTTCTACATCCACGCCACCGAATGGGCCGAGGTTCCGGCCAAGGCCGTGCCTTACGCTGACCGGCTCAGGGGCCTGGCGCCGGCCGCCAGCCACCTGATCCACATGCCCTCGCACACATGGTACCGCGTCGGCCGATACCGTGACGCCGCCTTCGCCAACCTGGCCGCCATCGAGGCGGACAAGGTCTGGATCGGCCAGACCGGCTGGAAGAAGCCGGACTGGGAGATCCCCTACTTCGGGCACAACGTCCATTTCGCGCTCGGCGGGGCCATGATGGCCGGCGAGGCGAGGGCGGCGCTGACCATCGCGGACCGCTTCGCCGGACTGCCGGCCGACAAGCTCGAATCGCCGTGGATGCAGTTGATCGCCGGCTCGGCCTGGTTCGCCCGGGGGCGCTACGACGACCCGGACAAGGTCCTTGCCCTGGCCGCGCCGGACGCCAAGCACGCCTTCCTGGGCGCCATGCGCCACTATGGCCGGGGCGAGGCGCTGGCCCGCAAGGGCGACGCGGTCGGCGTGCGCGCCGAGGCGTTGGCCATCAAGCCCGCGGGCGACAAGCTTCTGGCCGCCCAGGCCTCCATCGCCCGGGAGGTGCTGCTGGGCCGCGCGGCGATGATCGAGGGCCGCTACGCCGTGGCCGGCCAGCACTTCCGCAAGGCCGCCGAACGGCAGGAGAAGGTGTTCGGCGACGGCGGCGACCCGCCGGTCTGGTGGTACCCGGTGCGCCGCAGCCTGGCCGCCGCGCTGCTGGCCGACGGTCAGGCTGCGCCGGCGCTGGGGCAGGCGAGGGCGGTGCTGGCCAAATGGCCCGATGACCCGCTGGCCATGTCCGTGGCGGGGCGGGCAGAGGCTCTGCTGGGGCAGGAGGGCTTCGCCGCCCGGGACGCCGCCGCGGCGCGGGCGGGCTGGGGTGATGGCGACCCGTCGAAGGTGTCGTTCAACCTGATCTGAGAGGGGGATACGCCCTTTCCGGCGGGTCCCCGTCAGAGCCTAGGTCGTCTTGTTCTTCCGGCGCAGCTCGGCGGCGATGGCGGCCTTGAGCGACTCTGGGTCGGCGCCGTGGACGACGTTGTCGCCGACGACGAAGGCCGGGGTGCCGTCGATGCCCATGTCATGCGCCAGCGTCTGCACGTCGCGCAGGTAGGTCTGCCGCTTGCCGTCGGCCATGGCGGCGCGGGCGGCGGCGGGGCTGAGGCCGTGGGCCATGAGGATGCGATCCACCGCCGCGTCGTTCAGCGGCTTGGCGGTCATCAGGGCGTTGTGGAGCGAGGTGAACTGGGCCGGCGTCCGGGCCAGGGAGGCGCCGGCGGCGGCGTACTCGCTGGCCGCCCCGAAGATCACCATGTCCTTGAACACGAACCGGACGTTGGGCCGGGTGCGGGCCATGTCCAGGATCTCCGGCGCGATCACCTTGCAGTAGCCGCAGTTGTAATCGAAGAACTGGACCACCGTGATGTCGCCGTCCGGATTGAGGACGTGGTCGCGGGTGTCGCGCTCCAGCTTGCCGCGGTTGGGGCCGATGCTGGCCTTGGCCTTTTCGGCGCGCGCGGCTTGCTGCTTGGCCTCCAGAGCCTGCGACACCTCGACGAGGACCTCCGGGTTTTCAAGCAGATAGGCGCGCACCTTGGCGCCGAACTCGGGCTCGACCTTTGGCTGGCCGCAGGCGGCAAGCGTCAGGGTGAGCGCAGCAATGAACAGAACACGCATTCGGGAGGGATCCTGGAGGTTCAGCCGCCGCCGGCCTCGCGCGACAGGGCGCGCATGTCCTGGTCGGACGGGTCGGAGGCCATGACGATGTCGGTGGCCCGCACCCAGTCGGTGCTCGAGCGATCGAGCAGCTGACGGGCGCGGATGGCGAAGGCGCGGGATTCGCTCAGCGCGCCATAGGCGTAATAGCGTTCGGCGGTGGCCAGCCGGGCCAGGCCCTCGTCGCCGCGGCGGTCGTAGGCCACGGCCAGCAGCCGCCAGGCCTCGGGATTGTCGTGCTCCAGCAGGGTCACCCGTTTGAGTTCGGCGATGCCCTCGTCGCGCTTCTTCGGATCGTCCAGATTGACCAGGGTCTGGCCCAGGTTGATCCGCAGCAGCGGCGCGTCCGGCTTGAGCTCGACCGACCGGCGCTGCGGGGCCTCGGCCTCGGCAATGCGGCCGTAGTCGAACAGGATCTGGCCCTTCAGCTCCCAGAAGTAGGGATTTTCGGGCTGGTCGATGAGCAGGCCGTCGAGGACCTTCAGCGCCCGGTCCGGCGCCTTGGACTGGTAGTAGGCGATCGAACGAGCGTAGCGGGCCGGGATGCCGGTGTCGCTTTCCTTGTAGCGGATTAGCGCCGCCGCCGGGTTCATGAAGCCGTCGATCTTGGCCTTCATCATCGCGAACTCGGCGACGTCTTCGGGCGAGTCCTTGGCCGCGAAATACTTCTGGGTGGTCACGCGGTTGCGCAGCAGTTCGATCCGTTCGGACGACAGCGGGTGGCTGCGGAAATAAGGGAAGCGCCGGGCCTCGGCGAAGACTTCCTGATAGCGGAACTTGTCGAAGAATTCGACCAGCCCCGCCGCAGACTGGCCGGTCCGCTCCAGGAAGCCGACGGCGGCCTGGTCGGCGCGGCTTTCCTGTTCGCGGCTGTAGCCCAGCGCGCCCAGGGTGCCCATCTGGCCGGAGCTGGCCATGACCATGGCCCCGGCGTCCGGCGCCCCGGCCATCATCGCCAGCAGGCCCAGGCCCATGGTCAGCAGCATCGGCCGCAGTCCCGCGCGCGTCAGTTCGCCCGACCGGATCGGGTGGCCGCCGGCGATATGGCCGGTCTCATGGGCGATGACGCCCTTCAGCTCGTTGGGCGTGGCGGCCTCCAGGATGAGGCCGGTGTTGAGCCCCATCTGCTGGCCCTGGGTGGCGAAGGCGTTCAGCGAGTTGTCCCCGACCAGCAGGATGCGGACATCCTTCGGGTTGAGGCCGGCCGCCGCGAAGATCGGGTCGGCCTGCCGGTGCAGGATTTCCTCGATCTCCGTGTCGCGCAGCAGGCTCGGGCCCCGCCCCGACTGCGCCCAGGACTGGGCGATCGGGGTCAGGGTCGTCGCCGCCAGCGCGAGGGCGCCGACGATGGCGCGAAACGGCCGCGGATTGGTCCGGCTGGAGGTCATGCCTCGGTACTCTCCGGTTCGCGCCCCCGCGCTTGACCTCTAGAGTGTAATCACCGATCAGCCCCGGCGCCACCAGCCACGCTTGGGCTTTTCGGGCGGGGCGCTGATTTCGGCCGGATCGGGCGCGACGACGACCGGTTCCGGCGCCGCCTCGACCACGGCTTCGGCGATCGGCTCGGGCGCGGGCGCCGGCTCCGGTTCGGCGACGGCGGGCTCGGGCTCCGACGCGGCCTCGGCCTCGGCGACGGCAGGGGCTTCGGCGACAGCCTCGACCTCGACCTCATCGGCCTTGGCGGCCTTCGGCTTGCGCGCCCGGCGCGGCTTCTTGGCGGGCGCCTCATCGACGACCGGCAGCTCGACCCAGATGTCGTCGGCAGGCGCGGCGGCGGCGAGCTCCGGCTCGGCGACGGTCAGGTCGGGCGCAGGGGCGTCGAAAGCCTCGGCGATGACCTCGTCGGCCACGGCGTCGATCTCGACCTCGGTCGGGACCATGTCGGCGCGGGGACCGCGATCCCGGCCGCGGCCTCTGCCGCGACCACGGCCACGGCCGCGTTCGCCGCGCTCTTCCTCGGCGGCCCCGACGGCCGGAGCCGACGTGGTCTCCGCGCGCTCGGCGCGTTCAGGGCGTTCGGCGCGTTCCGGACGTTCGGCGCGGGGCGCCTGTCCGCCGCCCTCGGCCAGCACCGCCGGGTCGTGCCAGACGAACGGGTCATCGCCGAACGGCACCCGGGGACGGGTCCAGGAGAAGCCGTCCTGCGGCCGCGACTCGTCGCGCATGCGGCGACCGCCGCGACGACCGCGACGACGACGGCGCTGGTTGGCCTCTTCCTCGGTCTCGGTTTCGCCCTCGGCGAGCTCGCGCTCGCGCTCGGGCTGGTCGGCGGCGACGTCGAGCTCGCCTTCATCGCGGCGTCCGCCACGACGGCGACGGTTGCGACGGCTGCGGCCGCGACGATCGCCGTCGTCGCGGGCCTCGGCGCCTTCGCCGTCCTCGGAGGCGAGGGCCTCGTCGCCGTCGTCCTCGTCGTCGGCTTCGGAGACGTCCTCGTCCTCGTCTTCGTCCTCTTCGTCTTCCTCGACCTCGTCGACGAAGTCGTCGTCATCGTCGGGGGCGTAGCCGACGGACGGCGCCGCATAGACTTCCGGTGCGTGAAGCGAGTGCTCGCCGCTGGCGGTGCGCTCGATCTCGTGGTCGGCCTGGCCCAGGGTCTGGTCGATCAGCACCGTGACGAACAGGTGGTGGGTCTGGTGCACGCGCGTCAGGTAGGCGCGCTTCTCATTGAGGATGTAGAGGCCGACGGCCGGCGACACCTTCAGCGTCACCTCGCCGCCGCCCTGCAGCGCCTCGAGCTCGACGGCGCGCAGCGCGGCCAGCGCCGCCGACTCGGTGGAGCGGACGCGGCCGGTGCCCTGGCAGTGCTCGCAGACGTGGGTAGTGCCTTCCAGCACACCGGAGCGGCGACGCTGGCGGCTGATCTCCATCAGGCCAAAGCCGCTGATCTTGCCCATCTGGATGCGGGCGCGGTCGTCCTTGAGGGCGTCCTTCAGCTTCTTCTCGACGGCCCGGTTGTTCTTCGACTCATCCATGTCGATGAAGTCGATGACGATCAGGCCGGCCAGGTCGCGCAGACGCAGCTGGCGGGCGGCCTCCTCGGCCGCTTCCATGTTGGTCTTCAGCGCGGTGGCCTCGACGTTGCGCTCCTTGGTCGACTTGCCGGAGTTGACGTCGATGGCGACCAGCGCCTCGGTCTGGTTGATGACCAGATAGCCGCCGGATTTCAGCGGCACGGTCGGGGTGTAAATCTGGGACAGATGCCCCTCGACCTTGTGGGCGACGAACAGCGGTGTCGCCTCGCGATAGGCCTGCACCTTTTTGGCCTGCGCCGGCATCAGCATGCGCATGAAGTCGCGGGCGTCGCGGTAGCCGCGCTCGCCCTCGACCCAGACCGCGTCGATGTCCTTGTCGAACAGGTCGCGGATGGTGCGTTTGACGAGATCCTCTTCCTCATAGATCAGCGCCGGCGCGATCGAATGGAGGGTGGTCTCGCGGATGTTTTCCCAGGCGCGCAGCAGATAGTCGTAGTCGCGCTTGATCTCGGTCTTGGTGCGTTTGGCCCCGGCCGTGCGGACGATCAGGCCCATGCCCTTGGGCACGTCCAGGCTCTGGACGATGGTCTTGAGCTTCTTGCGGTCCGTCGCCGTGGTGATCTTGCGGCTGATGCCGCCGCCGCGGGCGGTGTTGGGCATCAGCACGCCGTAGCGGCCGGCGAGCGAGAGGTAGGTGGTCAGGGCCGCGCCCTTGTTGCCGCGCTCTTCCTTGACGACCTGGACCAGCATGATCTGCCGGCGGCGGATCACGTCCTGGATCTTGTAGTTCTTCATCAGCCGGCGGCGGCGGCGGGCCAGTTCTTCCTCGACGACATCGTCCTCGTCGTCCGACCCGCCGGGGCTTTCGTCCTCGTCCTCGTCGCCTTCCGAGGCGGGCGCGCTGCGCGAGCGGCCTCGGCTGGAGACCGGCTCGTCATCTTCCTCGGCCTGGGCGCGCAGCAGGGCTTCGCGGTCGGCGAGGGGGATCTGGTAGTAGTCGGGGTGGATTTCGTTGAAGGCCAGGAAGCCGTGGCGGTTGCCGCCATACTCGATGAAGGCGGCCTGGAGGCTGGGCTCCACCCGCGTCACCTTGGCCAGATAGATGTTTCCGCGAAGCTGTTTCTTGGACTGGCTTTCGAAGTCGAATTCTTCAATCCGGGTTCCGTCGACGACCACGACCCGGGTTTCTTCCGGGTGGGCCGCGTCGATAAGCATTTTTTTGGTCATTGAATCTGTCTCCCCGGCGCGCAGCGGAGCCTTGGCCCGGTCGCCGGTCTGTGGTGGAGGCGCGCTCCGCGCGGCCGTCCGTCGCGTCGCAAGCGGCGATGCGAAGGGGCGAATGCCAGGCCGGGGCGTTTGCGCTGCCCATAAGGTTTTTCCCTGTCGCGCAATGGTCTGCGCGGGATCGGATGGTGCGTCTTCGCCGGAGGGCGAGGGCCGGACGCGCGGCCTATTACGTTCGTGCGCGGAGAATCCTCGTCATCGCGAGGTCGGCGCGCAGGAACGACATTAGCCTCATCCCTCCGCAAAAGGAAAGCGCCGCGCCGCGTTTGAGAAGCCTTAACCAATTCGATACGCGCCCCCGGCGATACTGACCGCCAAATCGCGAAGCGGTGAGTTGGGGCTGTAGAATGCGGGCGTTCAGATCCGGCGGAACTCTGGCTGGCTGGAAGGGTGTCGTCGCCCTGGCCGGCCTGACTCTGTCGGGATTCGGCGTCGCCGCGGTCGCCCAGGGGGCCACCGCGCCCGGACTTCTCAAGGTCAGGCTGGGCGGCGACCAGGTCGAGACCCGGGTCGTGGTCGACCTCGATCGCTCGGTGGTCGGCAAGCTGGTGGCCGACGGCGCCGACGGCACGGTTATCGTCTCCCTGCCGCGCATAGACGCGCCCGCCGATCTGCGCGGGGCCGGCCAGGGCCTGGTCCGACGCTGGCATGTCGAGCGCACGGGCGGCTCGGCCCGGCTCAATCTCGAGCTGTCCCGCGACGCCGAGGTGCGGCGCCGGTTCCTGTTGCCCCCCGGCGACGGGGTGAAGGCCTATCGCTATGTCATCGACCTGAAGGCCCGACCGGGCGCAGGCCCCTCGCTGACCCCGACCACCGTCTCGACGACGGCGCGGCCCAGGGCGGCGATCATCACCCGCGCCCCGGAGCGCAAGGGCCCGCGCGTGGTGGTCATCGACGCCGGTCACGGCGGCAAGGATCCCGGCGCCATCGGCAGCCGCACGCACGAAAAGGACATCACCCTGGCCGCGGCCAGGGCGCTCAAGGCCCGTCTGGAGAAGTCCGGCCGCTACCGCGTCGTGCTGACCCGGACCGGCGACGCCTATGTGCCGCTCGATGGCCGGGTGAAGATCGCCCGCGCCGCCGACGCCGACCTCTTCATCTCCCTGCACGCCGATTCGGGCCCGACCGCCGATGTGCGCGGCGCCAGCGTCTACACCCTGTCGGAGAAGGGCGAGCGCCGCGTCGCCTCGGTGCTGGGCAAGGACGACTGGCTGATGCCGGCCAGCCTGGGCGCCGACCGCACGGTCAGCGACATCCTGCTGGACCTGACCCAGCGGGCCACCCGCAACCGCTCCGCCGCCTTCGCCGAGATGCTCCTGGAGAACATCAGCGACGAGACCGAACTGCTGCGCCGCAGCCATCGTGACGCCAACCTCGCCATCCTGCTGGCCCCGGACGTGCCGGCGGTGCTGCTGGAGATGGGATTCATCAACAATCCCGAGGACGAACGCGCCCTGACTGACCCCCGCCGCCGGGCCCGTCTGATGGACTCGGTCGCCGACGCGATCGACGACTGGTTCGCGCGAGACGCGAAGGTGGCCAGCCGCTAGCTCAGGGCCGTTGGCGCCCGCCGCCAGTCAGGCTAAGCAGGCCCCATGCTTGAGAAGGCCATCCGCCGACTTTGGCCGTTCGATGAGCCGCCCGAGCGCTGGGTGGCCATTGTCGGCGTCTCCGCGCTCAGCGTCATCGCCGTCGCGGGCTTCGCGCTGGCGATCTATGCCGCATGGCTGTTCCACGACATGCCGGACGCCGGCGATCTGGCCGACTATCACCCGCCCACCGCCACCCGGGTCTACGCTTGGGACGGCACCCTGATCGGCGAGTTCTCCCGCGAGCGCCGGATCTTCGTCCCCTACGACCAGATCCCGCCGCAGCTGGTGCAGGCCTTCCTCGCCGCCGAGGACCGCAACTTCTTCCAGCACGGCGGCGTCGACATGCAGGGCCTGAGCCGGGCCATGGCCAAGAACGTGCTCAACGCCGTGCAGGGCAAGCGTCTGGAGGGTGGCTCGACCATCACCCAGCAGGTCGCCAAGAACGTGCTGCTGACCAGCGACGCCACGGTCGGCCGCAAGCTGAAGGAAGCCATCCTCGCCCGCCGTCTGGAACAGACGCTGACCAAGGACCGCATCCTCGAACTGTACCTGAACGAGATCTGGCTGGGCTACCGGTCCTACGGCGTGGGCGCCGCCGCCTACAACTACTTCGGCAAGGCCCCCAGCGACCTGACCCTGGCCGAGAGCGCCTATCTGGCCGCCGTCACCAAGGGGCCGGACAACTACCACCCGATCCGCCGCAAGGCGAACGCGATCGGCCGGCGCAACTGGGTGCTGGGCCAGATGGCCGAGTCGGGCTGGGTCAGCCGCGCCGCCGCCGAGGCGGCCATGGCCGAGGACCTCAAGGTCCAGGCCGCGCCGTCGCGCGCCAAGTACAAGGACGCCGACTATTTCGTCGAGGAGGTCCGCCGCCGCGGGCTGGCGACGCTCGACGACCGCCTGATGGAAGGCGGCTACTACATGCGCACCACGCTGGACCCGCGGCTGCAGACCGCCGCGCGCGTGGCGCTGATGGATGGGTTGGAGGCCTACGACCGACGCCACGGCTGGCGTGGGGCCTGGGGCACGACCGACTTCGCCGAGGGCTGGGAAAAGGCCGCGCTGAAGAAGACGCCGCCGTCGGAGCGCCGCGGCTGGCGCGCCGCCGCGGTCGAGAGCGTCGAGGGCGGCGTCCGCGTGCGTCCGGCCAAGGACTACGAGCCCGGGACTCTGGTCGCCGAGGACGTCGCCTGGGCCAGGGCGGGCAAGGGCCTCAAGGTCGGCGACATGATCTTTGTCGAGCCGGCCGCCAGCGGCGCGGGCTACCGTCTGCGACAGGTTCCGGCCGTCAACGGCGCCCTGGTGGCCATGGAGCCGCGCTCGGGCCGGGTGCTGGCCATGGTCGGGGGCTATTCCTTCTCGCTGTCGAACTTCAACCGGGCGACCCAGGCGATGCGCCAGCCCGGCTCGGCCATCAAACCGTTCGTCTACGCCGCCGCGCTCGAGCCGGAGGGCGGCTTCACCCCGGCCAGCTACGTCACCGACGCCCAGATCACCTTCAAGGGCGGGGTCAACGGCGAGGACTGGACGCCGGAGAACTACAACAAGAAATACTACGGCTCGATGCCGCTGCGGCGCGGCCTGGAGCTGTCGCGCAACGCCATGACCGTGCGCCTGGCCCAGAGCGTGGGCATGAAGAAGATCGTCGCCCTGATCGAGAAGTTCGGCATCGTCCGCTCGATGGAGCCGGTTCTGGCCATGGCGCTGGGGGCAGGGGAGACCACGCCCTTCAAGCTGACCGCCGCCTACACCGCGTTCGTCAACAACGGCCGCATGGCCCAGCCGCACCTGATCGAGCTGGTCCAGGACCGCGAGGGCAAGGTCATCTACCGGTCCGACCAGCGCGAGTGCCGCGGCTGCATCGCCGGCTTCAACGGCGAGGAGAGCCCGCGTGTTCCGCCCGCCGGCGAACAGATCATCGACCCGATCACGGCCTTCCAGATCTCCTCCATGCTCGAGGGCGTGGTCCAGCGCGGCACCGCCACCCAGGCCCGGGTGCTCGGCCGCCCGGTGGCCGGCAAGACCGGCACCACCAACGAGTACCGCAGCGCCTGGTTCGTCGGCTTCACGCCCGACATCGTGGTCGGGGTCTTCGTCGGCTTCGACGACAACCGGTCGCTGGGGGAGGGGGAGGTTGGCGGCGTCTCGTCCCTGCCGATCTTCATCAACTTCATGCAGGAGCCGTCCCTCCAGGCCCTGCCACCCACGCCGTTCGTCGCCCCCAAGACCGCCAAGTTCATGACGGTCGGCGGCCAGCGCGAGGCGTTCCGCCCCGGCAGCGAACCCAAGGCGGCGGTCGTCGCGCCCAAGGTCGACGGGCCGGTGTCCTATCAGGAGGCCTGGCCCGGCGGGAAGCTGAGCACTGAACAGGCTCCTCCGCCGCCGCCCGCGCCGGTCCGGCCCAAGGTCCCCGACGATCTGAGCGGATTGTATTGAGGGCCGGGTCGGCCCCAAGCCTTTGGCGCGCCAAAGGCGTTGGAATCAAAAGTGTAGGCCACGTCGGGCGGCGAAACCGGCTTCCACTTTCGCCTGGCGTGGCCTATTCCCGCCGCTCCGAACCAGACAGGGTGATTTCATGAGACCGGATGTCGAGGCCGCCAAGGCTGACATCGAGCAGTCCGCGGGACTGCTCAGGAGGCGTCTTTGACTGGGATGTCGCACTAAGACGTCTCCACGAGCTGGACGCCCGTTCCGAAGACCCCACGCTGTGGGACAGGCCCGCCGACGCCCAGGCCCTGATGCGCGAGCGCCAGCAGCTGGCCGACCGCATCAACGCGGTGAAGTCGATCGAGACCGACCTGGCTGACGCGGTGGACTACGCCGAACTGGCCGACGCGGAGGGCGACGAAGCCTCCCTCGAGGACGCCCGCGCCCAGCTGAAGGAAATCAGGACCCGCGCCGCCAAGGCCGAGCTGGAGGCCCTGCTGTCGGGCGAGGCCGACGGCAACGACGCCTATGTCGAGATCAACTCCGGCGCCGGCGGCACCGAGTCCTGCGACTGGGCCAACATGCTGCTGCGCATGTACACCCGCTGGGCCACCGCCCACGGGTACACCGTCGAGATCGTCGAGGAGACCGGCGGCGAACAGGTGGGCATCAAGTCGGCCACGCTGCAGGTCAAGGGTCCCAACGCCTACGGCTGGCTCAAAACCGAGGCCGGCGTGCACCGCCTGGTCCGCATCAGCCCCTATGACGCGGCGGCCAAGCGCCACACCAGCTTCGCCTCGGCCTGGATCTATCCGGTAGTCGACGACACCATCGAGATCGATATCAATCCGGCCGACGTGCGCACCGACACCTACCGGGCCAGCGGCGCCGGCGGCCAGCACATCAACAAGACCGACTCGGCCGTGCGCCTGACCCACATCCCGACCGGCATCGCGGTCGCCTGCCAGGCCGGCCGTAGCCAGCACCAGAACCGCGAGGAAGCCTGGAAGATGCTGCGCGCGCGCCTTTACGAGGCCGAGCTGCAGCGGCGCGAAGCCGAGCAACAGGCGCTGGAAGACCAGAAGACCGACATCGGCTGGGGCCACCAGATCCGCAGCTACGTCCTGCAGCCCTACCAGATGGTCAAGGACCTGCGCACCGGGGTGGAAACCTCGGACACGGCAGGGGTTCTGGACGGCGACCTCGACGAATTCATGGGCGCGGCCCTGGCGCAGCGGGTCGGCGCGACCCGGGACGCGGTCGAAGGGTGAGGCCGGTCGGTTCTCCTCCTTGCCGGAGGGGAGCGACCAGGCGGGATCGGCGACAATCGGTCCCCGATCCCTCCACCGTTCACGCGCCCGTGTGTGGGACCCAATGCCGCGAGAGGGCCCCTGCGCTTGAATGCGCTCGCGAAGCGGCCACATATCCGTAACAAGGCCGGTCCTTCGGGGACCGGAGCGCGACGCCGATCCCGGGTCGCGCCAAGGAGATTGGTATGACCGACATCCGTACGCTTCCGGTGTTGCCGCTTCGGGACATCGTGGTGTTTCCCCATATGGTCGTTCCCCTGTTCGTGGGACGCGACAAATCCGTGCGCGCCCTCGAAGAGGTGATGAAGGGCGACAAGCAGATCCTGCTGGCCACCCAGAAGAACTCGGCCGACGACGATCCCGCCACCGACGACATCTATGACGTCGGGGTGATCGCCACCGTGCTGCAGCTGCTGAAGCTGCCGGACGGCACGGTGAAGGTGCTCGTCGAGGGCAAGGACCGCGCCGCCGTGGTCAAGTTCACCGGCCGCGAGGACTACTACGAGGCCGAGACCGCCGTGATCGCCGAAGATGGCGGCGAGGCGCACGAGGCCGAGGCCCTGTCCCGCGCCGTGGCCGAGCAGTTCGAGAACTACGTCAAGCTCAACAAGAAGATCCCGCCCGAGGCCCTGGCCTCGATCCCGCAGATCGCCGAGCCCGGCAAGCTGGCCGACTCCATCGCCGCCCACCTGTCGGTGAAGATCGCCGACAAGCAGCAGCTGCTGGAAATCTTCGACATCGTGAAGCGCCTGGAAAAGGTCTTCGCGCTGATGGAAGGCGAGATCAGCGTCCTGCAGGTCGAGAAGAAGATCCGCTCGCGCGTGAAGCGCCAGATGGAGAAGACCCAGCGCGAGTACTATCTGAACGAGCAGATGAAGGCGATCCAGCGCGAGCTGGGCGACCAGGACGACGGTCGCGACGAACTCATCGAGCTCGAAAAGCGCATCAAGAAGACCCGGCTGTCCAAGGAAGCCCGGACCAAGGCCGAGGCGGAGCTCAAGAAGCTGCGCAACATGAGCCCGATGTCGGCCGAGAGCACCGTGGTGCGCAACTATCTCGACTGGCTGCTGTCCATTCCGTGGGGCAAGGCCAAGCCCAAGAAGATCGACCTGGTGAAGGCCGAGGCGATCCTCGAGGAGGATCACTACGGTCTGGAGAAGGTCAAGGAGCGCATCCTCGAGTACTTGGCCGTCCAGGCGCGCACCGGCACGCTGAAGGGCCCGATCCTCTGCCTCGTCGGCCCTCCGGGCGTCGGCAAGACCTCGCTGGGCAAGTCGATCGCCAAGGCGACCGGCCGCGAGTTCGTGCGTCTGTCGCTGGGCGGCGTGCGCGACGAGGCCGAGATCCGCGGTCACCGCCGCACCTACATCGGCTCGATGCCCGGCAAGGTCATCCAGTCGATGAAGAAGGCCAAGGCGGTCGATCCCTTCTTCCTGCTCGACGAGATCGACAAGATGGGCAGCGACTGGCGCGGGGATCCGTCCTCGGCCCTGCTCGAGGTCCTGGACCCGGCGCAGAACTCGACCTTCGCCGACCACTATCTGGAGGTCGACTACGACCTTTCCCAGACGATGTTCGTCACCACGGCCAACAGCCTGAACATGCCCCAGCCGCTGCTGGACCGCATGGAGATCATCCGCATCCCCGGCTACACCGAGGATGAGAAGGTCGAGATCGCCAAGCGGCACGTGCTGCCCAAGCTGACCAAGGACCACGGCTTGACCTCGGCCGAGTTCGTGGTGCCCGATCAGGCGATCCGCGACCTTATCCGCTACTACACCCGGGAAGCCGGCGTGCGGTCGCTGGAGCGGGAACTGGGCAACCTGGCGCGCAAGGTCGTCCGCGACCTGTCGCGTGAGAACGTCGAGACCATCACCGTCGACGACCATCGGCTGGCCAAGTACGCGGGCGTCAAGAAGTACCGCTATGGCGAGACCGACGCCGAGGATCAGGTCGGCATCGTCACGGGCCTGGCCTGGACCGAGTTCGGCGGCGACATCCTGACCATCGAGGCGATCAAGATGTCCGGCAAGGGCCGGATGTCGATCACCGGCAACCTCAAGGACGTGATGAAGGAGTCGATCTCGGCGGCCAACAGCTACGTCCGCTCGCGGGCCCCGGCGTTCGGCATCAAGCCGTCGGTGTTCGAGAAGACCGATATCCACGTCCACGTCCCGGACGGCGCCACGCCCAAGGACGGTCCTTCCGCCGGCGCGGCCATGGCCACGGCCATGGTCTCGGTCCTGACGGGCAATCCGATCCGCAAGGACATCGCCATGACCGGCGAGATCACCCTGCGCGGCCGGGTCACCGCCATCGGCGGCCTGAAGGAGAAGCTGCTCGCGGCCCTCCGCTCGGGCATCAAGACGGTGCTGATCCCGGAAGAGAACGAGAAGGACCTCGCCGAGGTGCCGGAGACGGTGAAGGCCGGGCTGGAGATCATCCCGGTCTCGACCATCGATCAGGTGCTGGCTCTGGCCCTTACAGGGCCTCTGACGCCGATTGAATGGACCGAGTCGGACGACATCGTTGCTGCACCTGCGAAGGTCGAAGATGGCGACGCTGACACGGTGATCACCCACTAGCGGTCACCCAAGGTAAGTTATCAACGATAATTTGGGCCGTCCGGCTGATTCCCGGGCGGCCTTTCGTTTGACGGGGTCACGCCTTCCGCCATAATCCCTCGCAAGCGAACGGCTCGCCCGGAACGGGAGCGCCGCGCTGCACAACACTGGCTGGGAGAATTCTATGACCAAGGCCGAACTGGTCGCCGCCATCGCCGATGGCGCTGGTCTCAACAAGACGCAAGCCGCCGCGGCTCTGCAAAGCTTCGTCGATGCGGTCACCGCGTCGCTGAAGAAGGGCGATGACGTTCGCCTCGTGGGCTTTGGCACGTTCAAGGCCGTCAACCGCGCCGCGGGCACCGCCCGTAACCCGCGCACTGGCGAAACCGTGAGCCGCCCGGCGTCGAAGACCGCCCGCTTCCAGGTGGGTGAAGGCCTGAAGACGACGCTGAACGGCTAAGCCGCTCACGACGTCGTTCGAGACTTGAGGAGGCGGTCGTCCTGACGGGACGGCCGCCTCTTCGCTTTTGTGGGGCGCGACGTCAGGGGCCCTGCTTCGAGTGCCGGCCTCGTGGCTTGTCCTGCGAAGGTCTCAAAGAGAAGCAGGATGGTGGGCGGCGACGGGTTCGAACCGCCGACCCTCTCGGTGTAAACGAGATGCTCTGACCAGCTGAGCTAGCCGCCCTTCGCCGCGCCGCGCGCGGTTGATGATGGCGTCATACCCTTGGATCGGTTCGAGTGAAAGCGGTCCACCGATCCAACTCCCCACTCCGCGCGTAGCCTGTTCATGCTGCCGCACGCTCTCGCCGTCACCGCCGGTCTCTGCCTCGTCATGGCCGCCGCCTGGGCCTTTCAGCGGGCTCGGTGCAATGGCGGATGGACCGATGTCTGGTGGAGCTACGCCACCGGCGCCGCCGGGGTGGTGCTGGCGCTCTGGCCGCTGGCCGGCGCGGCGCCTGGCGCTCGTCAGTGGCTCGCCGCCGCGCTGGTCGCGGCCTGGTCGCTGCGGCTGGGTACGCACCTGCTGCGCCGGGTGGCCGCGTCCCCGGCGGAGGACCCCCGCTACGCCCGTTTCCGCGAGGAGTGGGGCGACGCCCTCGACCGTCGCATGTTTGGCTTCCTGCAGATCCAGGCGCTGTCCGGGGCCCTGCTGGCGGTGGCGGTGATGGTCGCCGCCCACCGGCCCGGCCCGCTCGGCTGGCAGGACGCCGCCGGCGTGGCGCTGTTGCTGCTGGCGATCGGCGGGGAGGGCCTGGCCGACGCCCAGCTGGCGCGGTTCAAGGCTGATCCCGCCAACCACGGCAAGGTCTGCGACGCCGGCCTGTGGGGCTGGTCGCGACACCCAAACTACTTCTTCGAGTGGCTGGTCTGGATGGCCTGGCCGGTCATCGCCATCGGCGCGGCCTGGCCCTGGGGCTGGCTGGCCCTGGTCGGCCCGGCCTTCATGGCCCTGCTGCTCATCAAGGGCTCGGGCGTGCCGCCGCTGGAGGCGGCGATGCTCCGCTCGCGCGGCGACGCCTACCGGACCTACCAGCGCCGCGTTTCGGTCTTCATCCCGCTGCCGCCCCGAAAGGACCCCGCATGAGTTTGCTCGCCGCCGCGATCCAGGCCGCAGAGGGCCTGCCGGCGCCGGACCGGCTCCGCCGCGCCGTGATCTCGCACCTGGTCGAGGGGCAGCGTCGCGAGCTGCTGGGACTGCCCCGGGACGCCGCCGCCCGGTTCGCGGTCGACATGCGGACCCGGCCGATCGCCGAACACGTCGAGGCGGCCAACGACCAGCACTATGAACTGCCGCCGGAGTTCTTCGAACGCGTG
The DNA here is from genome assembly GCA_031426695.1 of Caulobacter sp. GTDB lineage: Bacteria > Pseudomonadota > Alphaproteobacteria > Caulobacterales > Caulobacteraceae > Caulobacter. The sequence continues at coordinate 62,520 of JASJPM010000013.1, read as the reverse complement.
CTCGGGCCGCGGCTGAAATACTCCAGTTGCCTCTACGCCCCCGGCGCCACCCTGGCCCAGGCCCAGGCCGAGGACGCCGCGCTGGCGGAGACCTGCGAGCATGCCGACCTGAAGGACGGACAGCGCATCCTGGAGCTGGGCTGCGGCTGGGGCTCGCTCAGCCTGTGGATGGCGGCGCGCTATCCCAATGCGACCATCGTGTCGGTCTCCAACTCCAGCGGCCAGCGCGAGCATATCGAGGCGCGGGCAAGGGCGAAGGGCCTGACGAACCTGACGGTGGTCACGGCCGACGCCAATGTCTTCGAGCCGGAAGGCGTCTTCGACCGGGTCGTCTCGGTGGAGATGTTCGAGCACATGGCCAACTGGGCGCAGCTGCTGGGGCGGGTGCGGGGTTGGCTGAAACCCGAGGGGCGGCTGTTCCTGCACGTCTTCTCGTCTCGCACCGCGCCCTACCGCTTCACCAGCGAGGACCCCTCCGACTGGATCGGCCGCTACTTCTTCACCGGCGGCTTCATGCCGAGCCATGATCTGATCCGCGACTTCGGCGACATCTTCACGCTGGAGGCCGATTGGCGCTGGAGCGGCCGGCACTACGAGCGCACCGCGCTCGATTGGCTGGCCAACATGGATCGCGAGGACCTCGCCGTCCGCCGGATCATGCGCGAGGTCTACGGCGCCGACGCGGAGCTTTGGCGGCGGCGCTGGCGACTGTTCTTCCTGGCCACCGCCGGGCTGTTCGGACACCGGGGCGGCGAGGAGTGGGGTGTCAGCCACTACCGGCTGAAGCCCGCCTAGAGCAGCGCCTCCAGCAGGTCCTCGGCGCGCCGGCCGGCGAGGTCCTCGGCGATGGCGGCGCCGAGCGCCCGCGCAGCCGCACGATAGGCCGGTGCATCCAGCAGCGCCTGCACCGCCTCCGCGATCGCCTCCGGCGCGGCATCGCGCTCCAGCATCAGGCCCGCGCCGCGATGGACCACCCTCTGGGCGTTGTCGCGCTGGTCGCGCAGGCCCGGCAGCACCAGCACCGGCAGCCCGGCCATCAGCGGCCGGATGACCGAGCCGTGGCCGCCGTGGGTCACGAAGAGCGCCGCCTGACCCATCAGCGCCGCGTGTGAGGCGCTGGCGACCACAACGACATTCTCAGAGCCCGGGAAGTCCGCCAGGTCCAGCGCCGGGCCCAGCGTCACCACCGCCCGGACGGGCAGGGCGCCCAGCGCGGCGACGGTGCGCTTCAGCAGGGCCTCCTGCGCCTCGTAGAGCGAGGAGGAGGTGACGACGACAAGCGGACGGTCGTCTCCGGCCGGCCACGGCGACTCCCACGCCTGCACGCCCGCCGGGTCGGCGACATAGGGGCCGGCGTAGGCGAACGGCTCGGCCAGCGGGTCGGGCGCGAAGTCGAAGGCCTGACTCGTCCCCAGGAGGCCCCTTCGCGCCACAGCCAGCTGGTCGAACAGGTCGGCCAGCGGCGGCAGGCCCAGGCCCTCACGGGCGGCGTTCAGCGCCGGCAGCCCCATCTGGAAGATGGTCCGTGTCGTCTGGCCGACCATCTGGTGCAGCATGGCGTCCTGGTCGTTGGCGGCCGGCGCCATGCCGGCCCCGAACGGCGGCAGGCCGGGCAGGGTGGGGAAGGGCCAGACATTGGCGCAGAACAGGGCCAGCGGGACGCCCGCCGCCTCCGCCGCCATCATCGGGCCGAACAGCAGCTCCTGGCTGACGACCAGATCGACCGGGGCCTCTTCCAGGACTTCCAGCACGTCGCGAGCGTAGAGCGCGGCAGGTCCGGCGATGATCCGGTCGCAGAGGCGCGACACCGACTCCATCGGGTTGTCGGCCTCCCAGTCGCGCAGCAGGTCGCTGGCGGCCGTCTTGTCCGGCCGCGAGGGCGCGTGTCGCCAGGGGCGGAACGGGATGTCCAGCGCCGCCGCGTCGTCGGCGTTGCAGGCGTCGCTGAGGACCACGACCTGATGGCCGCGCGCCTTCAGACCCGCCGCGACCAGCAGCATCGGCTGGACGTGACCGCCGCCTTCCCAGGTGGTGAACAGAATGCGCGCCATGGTTCCCCCGTGTCGTCCTCGCCTAACCGCCCCGAGGCGTTCGCCGCAAGTCCGATTGACGGCCGGAGGAAAAGCGATATCACTTTGCTACCACTTATGGAGGGGCCCATGGCTGAGCACACGACTATCAACCGCACCGTCGAGCGCGTCGGCGGCGGCATGAACGGCGGCCTGGTGCTGCTGTTGATCCTGGCCATGCTGGCGCTGGGAATCTGGTCGGTGACGAAGATCGAAAGCCCGGGCGGAGAGCTGCAGGGCCTGTTCGGCATCGTCCTGATCGTCATCGCTTCCGTGGGCCTGGTCGGCTTCTACGCGTTGCAGCCCAACGAGGGCGCGGCCATCACCCTGTTCGGCGCCTACAGGGGCACCGACCGCACCACGGGGCTGCGCTGGGTGTTGCCGTGGTACGCCCGCAAGAAGATCAGCCTGCGCGTCCGCAACGTCACCAGCGAGATGCTGAAGGTCAACGACAAGCGCGGCAACCCGATCGAGATCGCCGCCAACGTCGTCTGGCGCGTCGAGGATTCGGCCCAGGCCCTGTTCGACGTCGACGACTACGCCGCCTTCATCAACATCCAGATCGAGACCGCCCTGCGCGAGACGGCCCGCCACTACGCCTACGACCACGCCGAGCATGAGGAGCCGACTCTGCGGGCCGACGCCGAGATCGTCGGCGAGAAGCTGCGCGAGGACCTGCAGGCCCGCGTCGCGGTGGCCGGCATCGCCATCGACGAGACGCATCTGATGCACCTGGCCTATGCGCCCGAGATCGCCGGCGCCATGCTGCGGCGCCAGCAGGCGGAGGCGGTGCTGGCGGCCCGGCGGACCATCGTCATCGGCGCGGTCAGCATGGTCGAAAGCGCGCTCAACCAGCTCAGCGAGCGCGGCGTGGTGCACCTGGACGACGAGCGGAAGGCGACCATGGTCTCCAACCTGCTGGTCGTGCTCTGCGGCGACCGCGACGCCCAGCCCGTGCTCAACACCGGCACGCTGTACGGCTAGGTCGTGGCCAGCCCCGGCAAGCGCGCCTTCCTGATGCGGGTGAAGCCCGAGGTGCTCGAAGCGGTCGAGCGCCTCGCGGCCGCCGAGCTGCGCAGCGTCAATGCGCAGCTCGAGGTGCTTCTGCGCGAAGCTCTGGCCCGACGCGGCCAGCTGAAGGACCGGAAGGGCGAGGAATGACCTTCCTCGCTGCGGGGAGAAGAGGTGTCAGCCCGGCTTGTTCCCGAACGCCAGAATCAACCGCGCCAGCTCAGGTTCCTGCACCGCCTCGGCGGCCTCGGCCGGCGTGAACCAGCGCCGCTCGCGCTGGCCCTTCTCGGGCCAGTCCTCGCGCAGCACGACGACCTGCAACGGATAGAGGGCGGCGGTGACAGCCCGGATCTCGGTGCTCTTGAGGATCTTGTCGTAGCCGAAGGTCCCGAGCGCCTGCTCGGCGACCACTCCGTCCACGCCCGCTTCCTCGAAGGCCTCGACCGCGGCGGCTGCGTGGTCGGTCCTTCCCTTCATCGGCCAGCCCTTGGGCGTGACCCAGCGCCGGGTCTCGCGCGACGTCACCAGCAGGATCTCCAGGCGCGGAGAAGTGCGGTAACAGAGCGCGGCGACCTGTCGGTCTCGCAGGGGCTCCTGATCAGGCTCAATCATCAGAACCCGGACTAAAGCAACGCGAGAGTCGCGTCAGCCCCCTGGCGGCCGGATGCGTCGAATACGCGCCGTGCGGGGATTTGGTGCGCCGATTTCAGGGAAATGGCGCGAGTGACGGGACTCGAACCCGCGACCTCCGGCGTGACAGGCCGGCGCTCTAACCAACTGAGCTACACCCGCAAAGATGCTCGCCCTGCGGCGAGGGGCGTCTGATAGGTCCCGCCTCGGGGCCTGTCAACAGCTACTGCGGGACGAGGTAGTGAAAAGGCGCGACCGGTCCGGTGGCGAGGGTCAGAAGGGCCCAGACGCCGGTGATCAGCATCCCCGACGCGAAGAAGGCCAGGGCGTAGGGCAGCAGGATCGAGATCAGCCCCCCAACGCCCAGGTTCGGGAGCCAACGACGCCCGAACCCCAGCAGCAGCACGAAATAGGCGCTCATCGGCGAGGCGATCACCAGGCTGGAATCGCCCATGCGGTAGGCGGCGGTGGTCATCTCCGGGCTGACGCCCAGCAGCATCAGCATCGGGACCATCACCGGGCCCAGCGCCGCCCACTTGGCCGAGGCCGAGGAGATGAACATGTCGAGGACGGCGGCCAGAATCGTCACCCCGACCAGGATCAGCGGCAGCGGCAGGCCCGACTCGCGCAGCGCGCCGGCCCCCTTGATCGCGGTGATGGCCCCCAGGTTCGACCAGCTGAACATGGCGATGAAGTGCGAGGCGGCGAAGGCCAGCACGATGTAGGGGGCCATGGCGGCGATCGAGTCGGCGGCGAGCCGCACGACGTCGCTGTCCTTGCGGATGACCTTTGTGCGCATGCCGTAGACACAGCCGGCGACCATGAAGAGCAGGAAGAAGGCCGAGATCAGCGAGCGGAAGAAGGGCGTCCACTGGGCCGGTCCCTCGGCGGTGGTGTCGCGCAGCGGGCCGCCCGGCAGCAGGACCAGCGCCGCCCACAGCGCGATCACCGCCAGGGCGGCGAGGCCCGCCAGGCCGAGCGCGCCGCGCGGAACGACCGGGGCCTCCTCGCCCTCGGCGTCGGTCCGAGCCCCGGTCCAGGGACCCAGGCGCGGCTCGACCACCTTGTCGGTCACCCACCATCCGACCAGGGTGAAGACCACGGCGCCGGCCATGGTGAAGTACCAGTTGCCCGCCAGGTTGGCGGTCCAGGCCGGGTCCAGCAGCCGGGCGGCCGGCTCGGTGAAGCCGAGAATCAGTGCGTCGAACTGGCCGGGCAGGGGATTGCCCGCGAAGGAGGCGATGGCTGCGGCATAGGCGCACGCCAGGCCGGCGATCGGATGGCGGCCTGCGGCGGCGAAGACGGCGGCGGCCAGCGGCGGCAGCACGACGATCCCCGAGTCGGCGGCGTGGTTGGACAGTAGCCCGATGATCAGCACCATCGGGGTCAGCAGCTTGACCGGCGAGGCCGCGACCAGCCGGCGGATGGTGTCGGCCAGCAGGCCCACCCGCTCGGCGACCCCGGCCCCCAGCATGACCAGCAGAACCAGCCCGAGCGGCGCGAAGCCTGTGAAAGTCTTCGCCATTTCGGTCAGCAGGGTGCGGACGTTCTCCGGCGCCAGCAGGCTCTTGGCGACGAGGGTTTCGTCGGTCACCGGGTTGACCGCCGACACCCCCATGGCCGCGAAGGCGATGCTGGACAGGACCAGCGCGCCGATCAGCCACAGGAAGATAAAGACGGGGTCGGGCAACCGGTCGCCCAGGCGTTCGACAGCGTCGAGGACTCGAAGGGCGACCGGGCGTTTGCTCACGGGTCGAGAGACTGCACACCGTTCGCCGGGGAGCAAGACTCGCGCGTAATCCTGATAACGGTTCTCAATATCTGCCTGCCGTTTGAACGCCCCACGGGCATGGGCTACAAGGCGCCCGACTCCTTCCCGGGACACCCATGAACGCCTTCCTCCTCCAGTACCTGCCGCTCGTGATTCTGCTCGGAATCGCGGCGATCCTCGGCGTGCTGTTCACGGTCGCCTCGGCGACCCTGGGCCCGTCGGCGCCGGACCCTGAAAAGCTCTCGGCCTACGAGTGCGGGTTCAACGCCTTCGACGACGCACGGATGAAGTTCGACATCCGGTTCTACCTGGTCTCGATCCTGTTCATCATCTTCGACCTGGAAGTGGCGTTCCTGTTCCCCTGGGCGGTCACCCTGCTGAAGCTGCCCGTGGAACAGACGGTCTTCGCCTTCTGGTCGATGATGACCTTCCTGGGCGTGCTGACCGTGGGCTTCATCTACGAATGGAAGAAGGGCGCCCTGGAATGGGAGTGATCGTTCCCGCCGGTTCGGCCGGCCGCGCGACCGTCGAGGGCTACGACCCCCGGCTCCATGACCCCTATTTCGACGGCGTCTCCCAGGCGCTGGCCGACAAGGGCTTCGTCACGGCCGCCGCCGACGACCTGATCACCTGGGCCCGCACCGGTTCGCTGATGTGGATGACCTTCGGCCTGGCCTGCTGCGCGGTCGAGATGATGCAGGCCTCGATGCCGCGCTACGACCTGGAGCGCTACGGCTTCGCGCCCCGCGCCAGCCCGCGCCAGAGCGACGTGATGATCGTCGCCGGCACCCTGACCAACAAGATGGCTCCGGCGCTGCGCAAGGTCTACGACCAGATGCCTGAGCCCCGCTACGTCATCAGCATGGGCAGCTGCGCCAACGGCGGCGGCTACTACTACTACAGCTACAGCGTCGTGCGCGGCTGCGACCGGATCGTGCCGGTGGACATCTATGTCCCGGGCTGCCCGCCGACCGCCGAGGCGCTGGTCTACGGCGTGCTGCAGCTGCAGAAGAAGATCCGTCGCACGGGGACCATCGAGCGATGAGCACCGACCTCGACGCCCTCGGCCAGGCCATTGTCGCCAACAGCACCGGCGCGATCACGAGCTACGAGATCGCCTACGGCGAGCTGACCGTGACCGGCCCGGCGCACCGCGTGCATCAGGCCCTGACCCAGCTGCGCGACCATCCCGACTGCCGGTTCCACCAGCTGATCGACCTGTGCGGCGTGGACTATCCCGAGCGCCCGCTGCGCTTCGACGTGGTCTACCACCTGCTCAGCCTGGTGAAGAACCACCGCATCCGCCTGAAGGTGCAGACCGACGAGGACACCGCCGTCCCGTCCGTGTCGGACATCTTCCCGGCCGCCAACTGGTTCGAGCGCGAGGCGTTCGACATGTACGGCATCTTCTTCGAGAACCACCCGGACCTGCGCCGGCTGCTCACCGACTACGGCTTCCACGGCCATCCGCTGCGGAAGGATTTCCCGATGACCGGCTATGTCGAGGTTCGCTACGACGACGAGCTGAAGCGGGTGGTCTACGAGCCGGTGAAGATCGCCGAGTTCCGGCAGTTCGATTTCCTGTCCCCCTGGGAAGGCGCCAAGTACGCGCTGCCGGGCGACGAGAAGGCGGGGAGCTGATCATGGCCGACGACGCCGCCAACATCCCGGCTATCCCGGAAACGCCGGTCCGCAAGTTCAACATCAACTTCGGCCCCCAGCACCCGGCCGCGCACGGCGTGCTGCGCCTGGTGCTGGAGCTGGACGGCGAAGTGGTCGAGCGGGTCGACCCGCACATCGGCCTGCTTCACCGCGGCACCGAGAAGCTGATGGAGGCCCGCACCTACATCCAGAACATCCCCTACTTCGATCGCCTCGACTACGTGGCGCCGATGAACCAGGAACACGCCTTCTGCCTGGCCATCGAGAAGCTGCTGGACGTCGACGTGCCGATCCGCGGCCGCATCATCCGCGTGCTCTACAGCGAGATCGGCCGGATCCTGAACCACCTGCTGAACGTGACGACCCAGGCCATGGACGTCGGCGCCCTGACGCCGCCCGTCTGGGGCTTCGAGGAACGCGAGAAGCTGATGATCTTCTACGAGCGCGCCTGCGGCGCTCGTCTGCACAGCAACTACTTCCGGCCCGGCGGCGTCCACCAGGACCTGCCCGACGCGCTGGTCGAGGACATCGACGCCTGGGCCGTGGCCTTCCCGAAGATGTGCAACGACCTCGAGACCCTGCTGACCGGCAACCGCATCTTCAAGCAGCGCAACGTCGACATCGGCGTGGTGACCAAACAGGACGCCATCGAGTGGGGCTTCTCGGGCGTCATGGTCCGCGGCTCGAACATCGCCTGGGACCTGCGCCGCAACCAGCCGTACGAGAACTACAACGACTTCGAGTTCGACATCCCGCTGGGCGTCAACGGCGACTGCTACGACCGCTACCTGTGCCGCATGCAGGAGATGCGCGAGTCGACGAAGATCATCCGCCAGGCCTGCGACATGCTGCGCAAGACGCGCGGGCCGGTGATGACCACCGACAACAAGATCGCCCCGCCGCGCCGCGCCGAGATGAAGGCGTCGATGGAAGCGCTGATCCATCACTTCAAGCTCTACACCGAAGGCTTCAAGACCCCGGCCGGCGAGGTCTACGCCTGCGTCGAGGCGCCCAAGGGCGAGTTCGGCGTGTTCCTGGTCAGCGACGGCTCCAACAAGCCCTACCGCTGCAAGATCCGCGCGCCCGGCTTCCCGCACCTGGCGGCCATGGACTACCTCAACCGCGGCCACATGCTGGCCGACGTCAGCGCCATCCTCGGCTCGCTGGACATCGTGTTCGGGGAGATCGACCGGTGAGCCCGCTCGACCTCGCCAAGGCCCAGCTCGACGCCTACAACGCCCAGGATCTGGACGCCCACTGCGCCTGTTTCGCGGATGACGTGGTCGTGGCCGACCTGAACGCCGAGCCGAACCTGCGCGGCATCGCCGACTATCGCGCCCGCTACGAGGGCCTGTTCGCGCAGTTTCCGCAGAACCGCGCCGAACTGGTCGGCCGCGTGGTCATCGGCAACACCGTCATCGACCATGAGCGGGTCTTCCGCTCGCCCGACGCGACGCCCTTCGAGGTCGCCGCCATCTACACGTTCGCGGACGGCAAGATCGCCCGCGTCGATTTCGTGAAAGCCTGACGCATGTCCGTCCGTCGTCTCGCCAAGGAACAGCCCGCCTCGTTCGCGTTCAGCGCCGACACGATGGCGACCGCGACCTGGTGGATCGCCAAGTACCCGGCCGAGCGCCGCCAGTCGGCGGTGATCCCGATCCTGTGGCTGGTCCAGAAGCAGGAAGGCTGGGTCTCCGAGCCCGCCATCCGCGCCATCGCCGAGTTGCTGGGCATGCCGGTGATCCGCGTGCTGGAAGTGGCCACCTTCTACACGATGTTCCAGCTGGAGCCGGTCGGGAAGGTCGCCTTCGTGCAGCTGTGCGGCACCACGCCCTGCATGCTCTGCGGCGCCAACGACCTGAAGACGGTCCTGAAAGACAAGATCGGCCCCAAGAACCACATCTCCGCCGACGGCAAGTTCAGCTGGGAAGAAGTCGAGTGCCTGGGCGCCTGCTCCAACGCCCCGATGGCCGCGATCAACGACTACTACTACGAGGACCTGACGCCCGAGACGCTCGGCCAGATCCTCGACGACTTCGCCGCCGGCAAGTCGCCCAAGCCCGGCTCCTACGTCGGCCGCGGCGCGTCGGAGCCGCACGGCAAGATACAGACGCTGCTTGACCCCGCGCTTTATGACGGGTCGCGGGCCAAGAAGATGAAGCTGCCCAACGCGCCCGAGAAGGCGACGAAGGCCGGCAAGGCGGAGACTCCCGCTTGAGCCAGCCTCTGCCCGGCCTGTTCAGACACCGTCCCTTCCAGATCGCATGGGTCTGGGAGATCGTCTGCGTGCTGGCGGGCGTGGCGGCCTATCTGGTCACTGAAAACACTGTCGCCTTCATCGCCCTGGTCTTCCTGGGCGCGGCGCCGATGGCCGTGGTGATGCTGCGGTACGTGAAGGCCCAGAAGGCCGGGCTCAGGCCTGATCGGTCGGGGGACATCGTCCAATGACCGACACCGGCGAAGCCGAGCTGCTGGGCAAGCGCATGGCCTACATCGACACCCTGCGCGGCCTGCATCGCAAGGAACGCCTCGTCGGCTTCCTGATGATCCTGGTCGGGGCGGCGATGGTGCTGCCGTCGCGCTTCGCGGCCGGTTGGCCGGGCGAGGCGATCTGGGTCGGCTACGGCGTCATCGCGCTGGGCTGGGCTCTCTTTATCTACGTCATTTTCCGGCGCGCCCAATGGCGCCGGGCCAATCCCTTCAATCCGAACGTCTGAGATCATGGTCGGCATTCTCGAAGACAAGGACCGCATCTTCACCAACCTGTACGGGCTCCATGACTGGGGTCTGGAGGGTGCGAAGAAGCGCGGCTGCTGGAACGCGACGAAGGACATGCTGGACGCCGGTCCCGCCTGGATCATCGACAACATCAAGAACTCCGGCCTGCGCGGTCGCGGCGGGGCGGGCTTCGGCACCGGCCTGAAGTGGTCGTTCATGCCCAAGGAAGTGAAGGACGGCCGTCCGCACTACCTGGTCGTCAACGCCGACGAGTCCGAGCCCGGCACCTGCAAGGACCGGGAGATCATGCGCCATGATCCCCACCTGCTGATCGAGGGCTGCCTCATCGCCTCGCGGGCGATGCAGGCTCACGCCTGCTACATCTACATTCGCGGCGAATACGTGCGCGAGCGCGAGGTGCTCGAGGCGGCGATCAAGCAGGCTTATGACGCCAAGCTGATCGGCAAGAACAACGTCCACGGCTGGGACTTCGACTGCTACGTCCACCACGGCGCGGGCGCCTACATCTGCGGCGAGGAAACCGCGCTGCTGGAGAGCCTGGAAGGCAAGAAGGGCCAGCCGCGCCTCAAGCCGCCGTTCCCGGCGGGCGCCGGCCTCTACGGCATGCCGACGACGGTGAACAACGTCGAGTCGATCGCGGTGGTGGGCACCATCCTGCGCCGGGGCGCGGGCTGGTTCGCCGGCTTTGGCCGTCCGAACAACACCGGCACCAAGCTGTTCTGCGTCAGCGGGCACGTGAACCTGCCCTGCAACGTCGAAGAGTCGATGAGCATCCCCTTCCGTCAGCTGATGGAAGACCACTGCGGCGGCATTCGCGGCGGCTGGGGCAACCTCAAGGCCGTCATCCCGGGCGGCTCCTCGGTGCCGATGATCCCGGCCGAGCAGTGCGAAGACCTGCCGATGGACTTCGACGCCCTGCGCGAGCTGAAGTCGGGCCTGGGCACCGCCGCCGTCATCGTCATGGACAAGGACACCGACCTGGTCCGCGCCATCGCGCGCCTCAGCTACTTCTACAAGCACGAGAGCTGCGGCCAGTGCACGCCGTGCCGTGAAGGCACCGGCTGGATGTGGCGGGTGATGGAGCGCATGGCCACCGGCGAGGCGGACATGAAGGAGATCGACACCCTCCTGGACGTCACCACCCAGGTCGAGGGCCACACCATCTGCGCCCTGGGCGACGCGGCCGCCTGGCCGATCCAGGGCCTGTTCCGCCACTTCCGCCATGAGGTGGAGGACCGCATCACCAGCTATCGCGCCGGCAAGCCCCACGTCATGGGCGCCACGCTGATCGCGGCGGAGTAGGGCGGATGGATACCTACGTCGTTTATCCGATCGGGCAGCTGACCTTCAGCCTTCTCCTGCTTGTCCCGCTCACGCTCGTCGTTCGGCGGATGGGCTATCGGGGCCTTTGGCTTGCCGCTCCCACGGTAGCGTCGATCCTACTGATGGCGGGGTTCGTCGCGCTCATGTCGGCACAGGACGCCGCGCTGCCGGCTGAGCTTCGCGGGCAGCTTGCTCTGTCGATTTGGATGGGCGCCTTCAGCATCTCGGTCGTGGTCGCCGCGATCGGAATGCTTTGGGTGCTGGGCCTCAAGGGCGTGAAAGGGGTCTCTCATGCCCATAGCTAAGGTCAACGGCGTCGAGGTCGAGTTCGAACCCGGGATGACGGTTCTGCAGGTCGCGGAACTGGCCGGGGAAGAGATCCCGCGCTTCTGCTACCACGAGCGGCTCAGCATCGCCGGCAACTGCCGCATGTGCCTGGTCGAGGTGAAGCCCGGACCACCGAAGCCCCAGGCCTCGTGCGCGCTGCCGGCCGCCGAGAACCAGGAGATCTTCACCAACACGCCGATGGTGAAGAAGGCCCGCGAAGGGGTGATGGAGTTCCTGCTCATCAACCACCCGCTGGACTGCCCGATCTGCGACCAAGGCGGCGAGTGCGACCTGCAGGACCAGGCCATGGGCTATGGCCGCGACGACAGCCGCTATGACGAGAACAAGCGGGCCGTCGAAGAGAAGGAAATGGGTCCGGTCATCAAGACCGTGATGACCCGCTGCATCCAGTGCACCCGCTGCGTCCGCTTCATCACCGAAGTGGCCGGCGTGCCGGACATCGGTCTCATCTCCCGCGGCGAAGACGTTGAAATCACGACGTATCTCGGCAAGGCCGTGGCGTCGGAGCTGTCGGGCAACGTCAACGACCTCTGCCCGGTCGGCGCCCTGACCCACAAGCCCTGGACCTTCCAGTACCGTCCTTGGGAGCTGAAGAAGACCCAGAGCATCGACGTCATGGACGCCATGGGCGCGGCCATCCGCGTCGACAGCCGCGGCGCCCAGGTGCTGCGCGCCCTGCCGCGGGTCAACGAGGACATCAACGAGGAGTGGCTGAGCGACAAGAGCCGCTACGCCGTCGACGGCCTGAGCCGTCAGCGCCTCGACCGCCCCTATGTCCGGGTGAACGGCAAGCTGGCCCCCGCCACCTGGGGCGAGGCGTTCGCCGCCGTCGCTTCGAGGATCAAGGCCACGACGCCCGACCGCGTCGGCGTCATCGCCGGCGACCTGCAGGACGCCGAGTCGATGAAGGCCGCGCTCGACCTGTTCGGGTCGCTGGGCGTGAAGAACCTGGACTGCCGCCAGGACGGCGTGGCGCTGGGCGCCGGGCCGCGCGAGAGCTGGCTGTTCAACTCGACCTTCGCCGGCATCGAGAACGCCGACGTGGTGCTGCTGGTCGGGACCAACCCGCGCCTCGAGGCGCCGGTGTTCAACACCCGCCTGCGCAAGCAGTGGATCGCCGGCAAGACCCGCATCGGCGTCATCGGCGACAACGCCGACCTGACCTACGACTACGACTACCTGGGCGCCGGCGGTCAGACGCTGGCCGGCCTGGCCAAGAGCAAGTCCGACTTCGTGCAGGCTTTCAAGGCTGCCGAACGTCCCGCGATCATCGTGGGGCAGGGCGCCCTGACCGGCCCCGGCGGCGCGGCGGTTCTGAAGACCCTCGCGGGTCTGGCCAAGAACTTCGGCGTCGTCCGCGACGGCTGGAATGGCTGGAACGTGCTGCACACGGCGGCAGCCCGCGTCGGCGGCCTGGACCTCGGGTTCGTCCCGGGCGAGGGCGGCAAGACGGCGCTGGAGATGGTCAAGCCGGGCGCGCTGGACGTGCTGCTCCTGCTCGGCGCCGACGAGATCGAGGCCAGCGCCTCGGGCGCCTTCACCGTCTACCTCGGCAGCCACGGCGACCGCGGCGCGCACAAGGCCGACGTGATCCTGCCGGGCGCCGCCTACACCGAAAAGAACGGCCTCTACGTGAACACCGAGGGCCGGGTGCAGATGGGCGAGCGGGCCGTGTTCCCCAAGGGCGAGGCCCGTGAGGATTGGGCCATCCTGCGCGCGCTCAGCGACTATCTGGACGCGCGGCTGCCCTACGACAGCCTCGACCAGCTGCGCCTGAAGCTGTTCGCCGACCATCCGACCTTCGGCCAGATCGACTTCGCCCCGGGCTCGGTCCCGACGGCGTTCGACCTGTCCGGGCTGGGCGCCGCGGGCGAGATGGGCGAAGCGCCCTTCGCCAGCGCCGTGACGGCCTTCCACCTGACCAACCCGATCGCGCGCGCCAGCGTGACGATGGCCGAATGCGCCGCCGTCGCCTCCGGCGCCGCGAAGATGGCCGCGGAGTAGCCCGGTGACCGAACCCACCTCTCCCTGGCTCTGGTTTGGTCTGGCCCTGGGTCAGATCCTGCTGATCGTCGTCTTCCTGCTGATCTCGATCGCCTTCCTGCTGCTGGCCGACCGCAAGATCTGGGCGGGCGTGCAGATGCGCAAGGGACCCAACGTGGTCGGGCCGTTCGGCCTGCTGCAGTCCTTCGCCGACCTGCTGAAGTTCATCCTCAAGGAGCTGATCATCCCGGCCGGCGCCGACAAGGTGGTCTTCCTGCTGGCCCCGATCATCACCGTCACCCTGGCCCTGGCCGGCTGGGGCGTGATCCCGCTGGCTCCCGGCTGGGTGATCTCCGACATCAATGTCGGCGTCCTCTACCTGCTGGCGATGAGCTCGCTGGGCGTCTACGGCATCATCATGGGCGGCTGGGCCTCGAACTCGAAGTACCCGTTCCTGGGCAGCCTGCGCTCGGCGGCGCAGATGGTGTCCTACGAGGTCTCCATCGGCTTCGTGATCATCACCGTCATCCTGCTGGCCGGGACGATGAACCTGACCGAGCTGGTCGAGAAGCAGTCCGGCTGGTTCTGGAACTGGAACGTGTTCGGCGGCGGCCTCGCCAACCTGCCGATCGCGCTGGTGATGATCCCGATGATGGTCATCTTCTACATCTCGGCCCTGGCCGAGACGAACCGGCCGCCGTTCGACCTTCCCGAGGCCGAGTCCGAGCTCGTGGCCGGCTACCAGGTCGAGTACAGCGCCGCGCCCTATCTGCTGTTCATGCTCGGCGAGTACGTCTCCATCGTGCTGATGTGCGCGATGATCTCCATCCTGTTCTTCGGCGGCTGGAACCCCGGCTTCCCGACGGACTTCATGGCGAGCTGGGCCCCCACCCTGCAGAGCTTCGTGCTGCTGCTGGTGTTCAGCGCCAAGGTGGTCTTCTGGTTCTTCATGTTCGCCATGGCCAAGGCCATCGTGCCCCGCTACCGCTACGACCAGCTGATGCGGCTGGGCTGGAAGGTGTTCCTGCCCACCTCGCTGGTCGGGGTGTTCCTGGTCGCCGGCTACAAGGTCTTCCAGAAGGTGTACCTGTGATGCGTATTGCCGCGCCGCTTCTGCTCGCGCTGGGCCTGGCCGCCTGCGCCACGACCGAGAGCGGGGTCTCGACCTACACGCTCGGCCGCGGCCTGGTGAACTACGACGCCATGGTCAGGGCCAAGGCCGAGTGCGCGAGCGCCGGCGGCGAGGTGCGTCCCAAGGGCGTCCAGGGCGAGGATCCCGCCCAGCTGTCGAACTACATCTGTTCCATCCCGAAGAAGGCGGCCCAATCATGATGCAGCGCATCGGACAGGCCCTGAAGGGCGCGGCGCTGCTCGAGTTCGGCGGCGCCTTCGTTCTGGCCATGCAGTACATGATCGCCCCCAAGAAGACGGTGATCTATCCCAACGAGCGCGGCCCGCAGTCGCCGCGCTTCCGGGGCGAGCACGCGCTGCGCCGCTATCCCTCCGGGGAAGAGCGCTGCATCGCCTGCAAGCTCTGCGAGGCCGTCTGCCCGGCCCAGGCCATCTATATCGAGGCCGAGCCGCGCGAGGACGGCAGCCGCCGCACGACGCGCTACGACATCGACATGGTGAAGTGCATCTACTGCGGCCTGTGCCAGGAGGCCTGCCCGGTGGACGCCATCGTCGAGGGGCCCAACACCGAGTTCGCGACCGAGACGCGCGAGGAACTCTACTACGACAAGGCGCGGCTGCTGGATAACGGCGACCGCTGGGAACGCGAAATCGCGAAGAATCTGGAACTGGACGCCGCCTACCGATAAGGGAGGCGCGCGATTCACCGGTCCGTTTGAGAGGGGTAAGGGGCCCACATGGCTCTGCAGGCGATAGCCTTCTATCTGATGGCGACAGTGACGATCCTTGCGGGTCTCGCGGTCGTCTTCGCGCGCAACCCGGTTCACTCCGTGCTGTTCCTGATCACGGCCTTCTTCAGCGCCGCGGGACTGTTCGTGCTGATCGGCGCGGAGTTCCTCGCCATGCTGCTGATCGTCGTCTACGTCGGCGCGGTGGCGGTGCTGTTCCTGTTCGTCGTCATGATGCTGGACGTCGACTTCAGCCAACTGCGCGAGGGCTTCGCCCGCTACCTGCCGATCGGCCTGCTGGTGGCCGGCATCCTGACCGTCGAGATGGTCATGATCGCGATCAACGTGGCGGTGAACGGCGCGGCGGCGAAGAACGCCACGCCCCAGGCCTCGCTGCCGGACGTCAGCAACGCCGAGACCATCGGCCGGGTGCTCTACACCGACTACGTCTACTTCTTCCAGGCGGCCGGCCTGGTGCTGCTGGTGGCCATGATCGGCGCCATCGTCCTGACCCTGCGCCACAAGCCGGGGATCAAGCGCCAGAGCATCCCGGCCCAGAACGCGCGGACCCCCAAGACCGGCATGACCATCGTCGACATCAAACCGGGTGAGGGGATCAGCGAATGATCGGTCTGACGCACTACCTCACGGTCGCCGCCATCCTGTTCACGATCGGCGTCTTCGGCATCTTCGTGAACCGCAAGAACGTCATCGTCATCCTGATGAGCATCGAGCTGATCCTGCTGGCGGTGAACATCAACCTGGTGGCCTTCAGCGCCTTCCTCCACGACGTGGTCGGGCAGATCTTCGCGATGTTCGTGCTGACCGTCGCCGCGGCCGAGGCCGCCGTCGGCCTGGCCATCCTGGTGACCTTCTTCCGCAACCGCGGCGACATCGCCGTGGACGACGCCTCCGTGATGAAGGGCTGACCCGTTGCAACAGCTCGTCACCCTGCTCGTCTTCGCCCCGCTGGTCGGGGCGATCATCGCCGGCCTCTTCGGCCGCCGGATCGGCAATGTCGCCTCCCAGTCGGTGACCACCGGCCTGCTGCTGCTGGCCTGCGGCCTTTCCTGGTACACCTTCGGCCAGTGGACCTGGGGCCATATGGAGCCCTTCACGGTCGCGGTCGCGCCCTTCATCAACATCGGCGACTTCCAGTCGGCCTGGTCGATCCGCATCGACGGCCTGTCGGCGGTCATGCTGGTGGTGGTCACCACCGTCTCGGCCCTCGTGCACCTCTACAGCTGGGGGTACATGGCCGAGGACGACAGCAAGCCGCGCTTCTTCGCCTATCTGTCGCTGTTCACCTTCGCCATGCTGGCGCTGGTCACCGCCGCCGACTTCATGCAGCTGTTCTTCGGCTGGGAAGGGGTGGGGCTGGCGTCCTATCTGCTGATCGGCTTCTGGTTCAAGAAGCCGACCGCCAACGCCGCCTCGATCAAGGCCTTCGTCGTCAACCGCGTCGGCGACTTCGGCTTCGCGCTCGGCATCATGACGACCTTCTGGGCCTTCGGGACCATCCAGTTCGCCGAGCTGTTCCCGCTGATCGCCGCCGGCGCCAGCAAGACCTGGACCTTCATCGGCCAGGACTGGCCGCTGGTCGATCTGGCCTGCGTGCTGCTGTTCATCGGCGCCATGGGCAAGTCGGCGCAGTTCTTCCTGCACACCTGGCTGCCGGACGCCATGGAAGGCCCGACCCCGGTGTCGGCCCTGATCCACGCGGCGACCATGGTCACCGCCGGCGTCTACATGGTCTGCCTGCTGTCGCCGATGTTCGAGTACGCGCCGGTCGCCAAGCAGGTCGTGACCCTGATCGGCGCCGTAACCGCCCTGTTCGCCGCCACGGTCGGCCTGGCCCAGAACGACATCAAGCGGGTCATCGCCTATTCGACCTGTTCGCAGCTCGGCTACATGTTCTTCGCCGCCGGCGTGGGCGCCTACGAGGCGGCCATGTTCCACCTGTTCACCCACGCCTTCTTCAAGGCGCTGCTGTTCCTGGGCGCCGGCTCGGTGATCCACGGCATGCACCACGAGCAGGACATGCGGAAGATGGGCGGCCTGTGGAAGTACCTGCCCTTCACCTATGCGGTGATGACCATCGGGACGATCGCCATCACCGGCATCGGCATCCCGGGCATCGGCGGCTTCGCGGGCTTCTACTCCAAGGACACCATCATCGAGGCGGCCTTCGCGGCCAGCGAGCACAACGGCTTTGCACTGTTCGCCTTCGTGATCGGCGTGTTCGCCGCGGGCCTGACCGCCTTCTACAGCTGGCGCCTGGCCTTCATGACCTTCCACGGCACGGCCAAGTGGGGCGCCGACGCGCACCACGCCGACGGCCACGGCCATGACGCCCACGCGGCCCACGCCGCGCATGACGATCACGGCCACGACGATCACGGCCACGGTCACGACCACAAGCCGCACGAAAGCCCGCTGGTCATGCTGATCCCGCTGGCCGTGCTGGCCATCGGCGCGGTCGCCGCCGGCTTCGTGTTCGTCGAGTACTTCGTCGGCCACCACGAGGCGGAGTTCTGGCGCGGGGCCATCTTCTCGGCCGCCGACAACCA
The DNA here is from genome assembly GCA_031426695.1 of Caulobacter sp. Lineage (GTDB taxonomy): Bacteria > Pseudomonadota > Alphaproteobacteria > Caulobacterales > Caulobacteraceae > Caulobacter. The sequence continues at coordinate 44,555 of JASJPM010000013.1, read as the reverse complement.
TGTGCTGCACGAGGCCCACAACGTCCCGACCTGGGTGAAGTGGTCGCCGCTGGTGGTCTCGACCATCGGCCTGCTGGTCGCGGTCTGGGTCTATCTGCTCAACGAGGGCATGGGCGCGCGGCTGGCCGCCAACCGCGGCCCGCTGTGGACCTTCCTCTACAACAAGTGGTTCTTCGACGAGCTGTACGAGGCCACCTTCGTCCGCGCCGCCCGCTTCCTGGGCGACGTGTTCTGGAAGGGCGGGGACCAGAAGATCATCGACGGCCTGGGACCGGACGGCGTCGCCGCCCTGTCCCGCGCGGTCGGCAAGCGGACGGGTCAGCTTCAGACCGGCTACGTCTACCACTATGCGTTTGTGATGCTGCTCGGCGTGGCCGGGTTGCTCTCCTACGCGCTGTACCAATGGTCTCGGTGAGGGGCGCCTAGATCATGACCGGAATTCTCTCCCTCATCACCTTCCTGCCGCTGGCCGGCGTGGCCGCGATCCTGCTGCTGAAAGTCCTCGGCCAGAGCGGCGAGCGCGCCGACGGCGCCGCCCGCTGGATCGCGCTGGTCACCACGCTTGCGACCTTCGCGCTGTCGGTCCTGCTGACCGTGCGGTTCGACACGACCAACCCCGGCTTCCAGTTCCTGGAGGAGATCCCGTGGTTCGCGGGCTTAAGCTACCGCATGGGCGTGGACGGCATCTCCGTCCTGTTCGTGCTGCTGACGGCCTTCCTGCTGCCGATCTGCATCCTCGCCAGCTGGAAGAACATCGACAAGCGCGTCCAGGAATACATGATCGCCTTCCTGGTCCTGGAGACCCTGGTGATCGGCGTGTTCTGCGCGCTGGACCTGATCCTGTTCTACCTGTTCTTCGAGGCGGGCCTCGTCCCGATGTTCCTGATCATCGGCATCTGGGGCGGCAAGAACCGGGTCTACGCGGCCTACAAGTTCTTCCTCTACACCCTGCTCGGATCCGTCCTGATGCTGGCCGCGGTGCTGACCATGATCGGCGTCGCCGGCACCAGCTCGATCCCCGAGCTGATGCAGTACAAGTTCGCCGACTGGCTGCAGCCCTGGCTGTGGGTCGCCTTCTTCGCCAGCTTCGCGGTGAAGATGCCGATGTGGCCGGTGCACACCTGGCTGCCGGACGCCCACGTCGAGGCGCCGACCGCCGGCTCGGTCATCCTGGCGGGCATCCTGCTGAAGATGGGCGGCTACGGCTTCATGCGCTTCAGCCTGCCGATGTTCCCCGACGCCAGCCAGATGTTCGCGCCGCTGGTCTTCGCGCTGTCGGCCATCGCCATCGTCTACACCTCGCTGGTCGCCTTCCGTCAGACCGACATCAAGAAGCTGATCGCCTACTCCTCGGTAGCCCACATGGGCTTCGTGACCATGGGCATCTTCAGCGGCAACGTGCAGGGCGAGCAGGGCGCCGTCTTCCAGATGCTGAGCCACGGGGTCATCTCCGGCGCGCTCTTCCTCTGCGTCGGCGTCGTCTATGACCGCATGCACACCCGCGAGATCGCCTTCTACGGCGGTCTGGTAAACCGCATGCCCTGGTACGCGGCGGTGTTCATGCTGTTCACCATGGGCAACGTCGGCCTGCCGGGCACCAGCGGCTTCGTCGGCGAGATCCTGACCCTGACCGGCGTCTACAAGGCCTCGACCTGGACCGCCTTCGTGGCCAGCACCGGCGTGATCCTGTCGGCCGTCTACGCCCTGTCCCTCTATCGCCGCGTCGTGTTCGGCGAGATGACCAATCCGGCCCTGGCCCAGATCAGCGATCTGGACCGCCGCGAGGTGCTGATCTTCGCGCCGCTGATCCTCTCGACCCTGTACCTGGGCCTCCAGCCCGACGTCGTCTTCAACATCACCGGCGCCTCCGTCGAGGCGCTGGTCGGCGCCTGGCGCGCCGCTGTGGCCGGGTGAGCCGCCGATGACTCTCGCATCCCTCTCGCTCGTCTGGCCCGAGGTCATCCTCGCCGTCTCGGCGATGACCCTGCTGGTGCTGGGCGCCTTCCGCGGCAAGGGCGGGGTCGTGTTCAACGGCCTGGCCGTGCTGGCCCTGCTGGTCGCCGCCGCCTTCGCCGTCCTCGGCCCGCAAGGCCGGGCCTTCGCTGGCGGCGTGATTGTCGACGACCTGTCGGCCTTCGCCAAGGCGGCCATCTACGGCGCCAGCGCCCTGTCGATCATCCTGGCCGACCGCTGGCTGGCCCGGCGCGGCGAGGACAAGTTCGAGCTGCCGGTGCTGATCCTGCTGGCCGCGCTCGGCATGGGCGTCATGGTCTCGGCCGGGGACCTGATCTCGCTCTACATCGGCGTCGAGTTGCACTCGCTGGCGCTCTACGTCCTGGCCGCCTTCCGCCGCGACGACGCCAAATCCTCGGAAGCGGGCCTGAAGTATTTCGTGCTCGGCGCCCTGTCGTCGGGCCTCCTGCTCTACGGCGCCTCGCTGATCTACGGCTTCGCCGGCTCGACCCAGTTCGACGTCATCGCCGGCGCGGTTGAGAACGGGGCGGGGCAGGGCATCCTGTTTGGCCTGGTGTTCCTGATCTGCGGCCTGGCGTTCAAGGTCTCGGCCGCGCCGTTCCACATGTGGACGCCGGACGTCTATGAGGGCGCCCCCACGCCGCTGGTCGGCTTCTTCGCCGCCGCGCCCAAGCTGGCCGCCATGGTGCTGCTGGCCCGGGTGCTGCAGGAGGGCTTCGGCGGCGCGGTGGAGCAGTGGCGGCAGGTGATCCTGGTCATCGCCCTGCTGTCGGTCTTTGTCGGCGCCTTCGCCGGTCTGGCCCAGAAGAACCTCAAGCGTCTGTGGGCCTACAGCTCCATCGCCAACATCGGCTACGCCCTGATCGGTCTGGCCGCCGGCGGCGAGGCGGGCGTGCAGGCCATGCTGATGTTCATGGTGCTCTACATGGTCGACGTGACCGGCTTCTTCGCCTGCCTGACCGCGCTGCAGCGCGACGGGCGGCCGATGGAGACGATCGACGACATGGCCGGCCTGTTCAAGGAAAAGCCCGGCATCGCCCTGGCCATGACGGCCTTCTCGCTGTCGGCGCTCGGCCTGCCGCCGTTCAGCGGCTTCTTCGCCAAGTTCTACGTCTTCAAGGCGGCGCTGGACGCGGGCCTGGCCTGGGCGGCGATCATCGCGCTGGTCGGCTCGGTCGTGGCGGCCTTCTACTACCTGCGCCTGATCAAGGTGATGTGGTTCGACGCAGCGCCGGGCGCGGTGGAGCAGCCGGCGTTCAGCGCCCGGACCATCGCCATCGGCGCGGCGCTGTTCTCCTTCCCGGTCGGCCTGGTGGCGCTGGTCTGGCTGGATCCGCTGTCGAAAGCGGCCGCGGCCGTCCTCGGCTGACGCGGACCCCGGCCGGTTGACGTCCTTCGAGATCATCGTCTTCGACGAGATCGACTCCACCAACGCCGAGGCCGCGCGGCGCGCGGCCCGGGGCGAGACCTGGCCGGTCTGCCTGGTCGGGCTGCGCCAGACAGCGGGGCGGGGCCGGCGCGGCCGGGCCTGGGAGACGGCGAGCGGCAACCTCGCCGCCACCTTCCTGTTCACCTCCGACCGGCCGCTGGCCGAGATCGCCCAGCTGTCGTTCGTGGCCGCCCTGGCCGCGGCTGACGTCATCGATCGCTATGTGCCGCCGTCGCTGGTCTCCCTGAAGTGGCCCAATGATCCGATGGTGGCCGGAGTGAAAACCGGCGGCATCCTGCTGGAGTCCGGACAGGTCCAGGGCTGGCCGGCCTGGGTCGCCGTGGGCATCGGCATCAACCTGGCGTACTCGCCGGTCCAGTCCGAGCGCCCGGCGACCAATCTCGCCGCCCACCGCCCCGGCGGCGCGCCGAACGTGCTCGAGGCCGTCGAGCATCTGCGTGATGCGTTCCAGCGCTGGCTGACCACCTGGACGCAGGGGGGCTTTCCGCCGATCGCGCAGGCCTGGACGCTGCGGGCCCATGGGTTGGGCGAACCCTGTATCGCGCGACTGACCGACGAGACGGCCGAAGGCGTCGCCGAGGGCCTCGATCCCGACGGCGCGCTGCGTCTGCGCTTGCCAGACGGAATGCTGCGGCGCATCACGGCCGGCGACGTGTTTTTCGGCGGATCGTAGCGGATGACGCAGCCGTCAGTGGTTCGATCCGCCTCATCTGAATCGTGCTGGTCCGGCTTTGCCGAACCAGCGGGGAGTCTGTGAATGCTGCTGGCGATCGAGCAGGGCAACACCAACACGCTGTTCGCCGTGCATGACGGCAAGGACTGGATCGCCCAGTGGCGCAGCGCCACCGAGAGCACCCGCACGGCCGACGAGTACGCCGTCTGGCTGTCGCAACTGCTCGAGATGAACGGCCTCAGCCTCAAGCTGCTGACCGGCTGCATCATCTCCAGCGTCGTGCCGCAGTCGATCTTCAACCTGCGCAACCTGTCGCGCCGCTACCTGCACGTCGAGCCGCTGATCGTCGGCGAGAACGCCGACCTGCGCATCGCCGTGCGCATCGACAAGCCGTCCGAGGCCGGCGCCGACCGGCTGGTCAACGCCATCGGCGCCCACATCGAATATCCCGGCCCGCTGATCGTCATCGACAGCGGCACCGCCACCACCTTCGACATAGTGGCGGCCGACGGCGGCTTCGAGGGCGGCATCATCGCGCCCGGCATCAACCTCTCCATGCAGGCGCTGCACGACGCGGCCGCCAAGCTGCCGCGCATCGCCATCCAGCGCCCGGAGCGCAACCGCGTGGTCGGCACCGACACGGTGACGGCCATGCAGTCCGGCGTCTTCTGGGGCTACATCAGCCTCATCGAGGGGCTGATCAGCAAGATCAAGGCGGAACGGGGCGAGCACCTGACCGTTGTCGCCACCGGCGGCGTCGTCTCGCTGTTCGAGGACGCCACCACCATGATTGACCACTACGATCCCGACCTGACTATCCGCGGTCTGCTCGAGATCCATCGCCGCAACCAGCGGCTGGCGACCTGATGACCCCACATGAGAACGACGAACTCGTCTTCCTGCCGCTCGGCGGGTCGAACGAGATCGGGATGAACTTCAATCTGTACGGCTACGGCCCCGAGGACGATCGCAAGTGGATCGTCGTCGACCTGGGCGTGACCTTCGGCGACCAGACCACGCCCGGCGTCGATATCATCCTGCCCGACCCGACCTTCATCGAGGAGTATGCCGACGACATCCTCGGCATCGTGCTGACCCACGCCCACGAGGACCATATCGGCGCCGTCGCCTGGCTGTGGCCGCGGCTCAAGGCCCCGGTCTACGCCACGCCCTTCACCGCCTATCTGCTGCGCGAGAAGCTGCGCGACGCCGACCTGCTGGACGAGGTCGACATCACCGAGGTGCCGCTGAGCGGCAAGTTCAGCCTGGGTCCGTTCGACCTGGAGCTGGTCACCCTGACCCACTCCATCCCCGAGCCCAACGGCCTGGCCATCCGCACGCCGCTGGGCACCATCCTGCACACCGGCGACTGGAAGATCGACCCCGACCCGATGCTGGGCGACGTCACCGACATCGACGCCATCCGCAAGCTCGGCGACGAGGGCGTGCTGGCCATGGTCTGCGACAGCACCAACGTCTTCGTCGACGGCTCGGCCGGCTCGGAAGCCGACGTCCGCGTGGCGATGAACGCCCTGATCGCCGGCCTGAAGGGCAAGGTGGCGGTGGCCTGTTTCGCCTCAAACGTCGCCCGTATGGACACCGTGATCCGCGCCGCCCAGGCCGCCGGCCGCAAGGTTGTGCTGGCCGGCCGCTCGATGCACCGCATGGCCGGCGCCGCCCGCAGCGTCGGCCTATTGAAGGACATCCAGCCGCTGCTGGACGACCATCTGGCCAAGAACGTCCCCGAGGATCAGATCCTCTACCTCTGCACCGGCAGCCAGGGCGAGCCGCGCGCCGCCCTGGCCCGCATCGCCGAGGGCAACCACCCGCACATCCGCATGTCGCAGGGCGACCATGTGATCTTCTCCTCGCGGGTCATTCCGGGCAACGAGATCCCGATCCGCAACCTGCAGAACAAGCTCGCCGACCGGGGCGTGCGCCTCTACACCGAGCGGGATCACCCCGGCATCCACGTCTCCGGCCACCCGTGCCGCGACGAGCTGGCCCAGATGTACGCCTGGGCCCGGCCGCAGATCGCCGTCCCGACCCATGGCGAGCGCCGCCACCTGCTGGAACACGCCGCCTTCGCCCGCGACCTGCAGGTCCCGCAGACGGTCGCGCCGCGCAACGGCGACATGGTCCGTCTGGCTCCCGGCCGCGCCGAGATCATCGACGAAGTGACCGCCGGCCGCCTCTACATCGACGGCGGCGTGATGACGCCCGAGAACGGCGAGGCCTTGCGCGAACGTCGCCACGCCGCCTTCAATGGCATGCTGGTCGTCTCGGTGGTGCTCAACGCCAACGGCAAGATCGTCGCCGGCCCGACGGTAAAGGCCGTCGGCCTGCCGGGCGACGAGGAGTACTCGGTCGAGGAGGCGGTCTACGACCTGGGCGAGGACGCCGCCCAGGCGCTCAAGCGCATCCCGGCCGAGGAGCGGAGCCTGGACGAAACCGTCGAGACCGCCCTCAATCGCGCCGTCAAGAAGGCCGCTCACCGCATCTGGGAGCGCCGCCCGGTGGTCGAGACGACGGTGCTGCGGATCTGAACTGAGGGTTGAGCGGTTGGAGCGCGCCCGCTAGGCTTATGCTGGGCCCGGGGATGCAGCGTGTCGAAATCTTCGCCGCTCGAGAGGATAGCAAGCGGCCGAACGCAGTCTACGACGCGCGGCCTGGGCGGCGTCATAGCGGGGCACTGGCGAACTGCCCTCAGTCAGGGCTGGATCATGCTCCGCTATGGCTGGCCGGCGCTGATCCTCGCCCTCGGCATCGTTGCGTGCACCATCCTTGAGCCGCCCGGCCCCGACGGTATCGTCGATCAATCGGTCTACGGCCTGTCCGCCGAGGCGCTGGCCCAAGGGCGCTGGTGGACGCTGGTCAGCCATGCCTTTCTGCCCGTGCCGGTCGGCGGGGTTGTCTGGCTAGGCGCCGCGTTCGTCATCCTCGCCCTGACGCCAATGGCGACCGCCAATCGGGGCTGGCTGGGCGGTTGGCGGACACCGGCGGTTTTCATAGCCGCCGCCGGGGTTGGCGCCGTCGCTCAACTTTCCATGACCGCGTCCGCGACGGTGTCCGGCCCCTGGGCAGGTGTCGCCGGTCTCACAGTCTACCTGATCGCCTCGCGCCGCCTGGCAAGGGTGTTCATCCCGCCACACGAGCCGCAATCAGCTGCTGCCTCCGACACGTCGCCGGCGCGGAGCGAGGCCAAGGGCGAAACGAGCATCCATTTGCTGACTGGATCGATCTGCCTGGCTCTGCAGATGTCCTTCGTACCGGGCGAAATCTTCAGCCCGACAGGCCGTCTGGTGGCCGGCGTTGTCATCGCTGGCCTGGGGGTGCTGGCCTTTGTTGGGCTGAACACAGGCGGCTCACCCCGACTCAAGCGTATCGGTGCAAGGCTTGGCGAGCTCTTGCTTCTGGCGGTATTCGTGACTGGCGTGGCCATTTCGCTACGGGGAACAGACTTCGGAAGCCTGTCCTCGACCGTGATTGCACTCCCGTGGATCTGCTATCTTGCCGGCGCCACAGTTGGTCTCATCGCCGGTCTCGTCGAGCGTCGCAGAGCTTCCGCCCGTTGACGCTGCCCCGCCCCTGACCCACTTGAGGGGCATGGACACGCCCCCGCCGCCTTTGGACGATCCGCGCCGCGACCCGCCGAGGCCCTGGGGCGTCGCGGACTCCGCTGTTGCGTCCGATCCCGCCGCGGAGCCCGAAGACACCTCGCTCGGCATCAAATGGGCCGAGAACCGCGCGCTGTTCCTGGTGCTGGCGCTGACCGGGGCCGCCTTCCTGATCCAGATGTGGATGCGAACGCCCGCCGGCCCCGGCTTCGAGGTCGAGTATCTGGGCGCCTTCAGCGGTCAGGCGCTGGCCGAGGGCCGCTGGTGGTCGCTGCTGACCGCGATGGTCATGCACGGCGGCTTCCTGCACCTCGTAATGAACCTGTCGGCCCTGCTGCCGTTCGGGATGATCCTGTCCCGGCGGCTGGGGCCGAGCCTGGGCGGCCAGCTGAAGTGGCTGGTCTTCTATCTCGGCGCCGGCCTCGCCGGCAGCCTGGTCTGGCTGTTGCTCAGCCCGGGAGGCGGGGCCGTCATCGGGGCGTCCGGCGCCATCTTCGGCCTGTGGGCGGCGGTGATCCGCCTGCCGCGCGAAGGCGTCGTCCTGCCGTTGCTGTCCATGGACGTCGCGCGCCAGCTGCCCGGGCCGATCATCGCCAACGTCATCGTCGCCGTCGCCTTCGGCGTCATGGGCGGGATGGGCGGCGAGGTGGCCGGCATCGCCTGGCAGGCACACCTCGGCGGCTTCGCCTTCGGCCTGCTCACCATCGGCTTTTTCCTGCCGCGACGGCAGGCGTAGCAAGGGGCAGGCAGGCGGTGTAGACCACCGCCGACCGCAAGATCCATCCGGAGTCCGCATCATGATCGGCAAGCTCAACCACGTCGGCGTCGCCACCCCCTCGATCGACGAGGCGCTGAACATGTACCGCGACCTGCTGGGCGCGACCTCGTGGACCGACAAGTGGGCGATGCCGGAGCAGGGGGTGTGGGTCTGCTTCGTCAACCTGCCCAACAGCCAGATCGAACTGATCGAGCCCTATGGCGAGAAGAGCCCGATCCACGGCTTCCTGGCCAAGAACCCCAAGGGCGGCCAGCACCACATCTGTTTCGAGGTCGAGGACATCTACGAGGCGCGCGACGCGCTGGTCGCCAAGGGCGCTACGGTGCTGGGCGAGCCGCGCATCGGCGCCCACGGCACCCTGATCATCTTCGTGCATCCCAAGGACATGGGCGGCATGCTGGTCGAACTGATGGAAACCCCCAAGGACGGACATCACTGATGGGTATCGGGACCGGCATCGCTATCTATCTGACCCTCTGGTGGACGGTGCTGTTCGCCGTCCTGCCGCTGGGCAACCGCACCTATGCGGAAGAGGGGCTGGAGGTGCCGGGCGGCGGCGATCCCGGCGCGCCGGTCAATCCCAACCTCAAGAAGAAGTTCATCACCACCACCTGGGTGGCGGCGGTGCTGTGGCTGATCCTGTTCGCGGTCATCAAGTTCGGCCTGATCACCCTGCCGCGGATGCCGACCAACTACTGAGTTCCGCCCGCCATTTGGGCGACGGGCGCACGGCATGGGCCGGAGCGCTCATTCTTTGGGCGAATCCCGCCGCGCGGGGCGCGCCCGACGGGACCGGCTCGTGGCCGCCCGCGAAGCAGCGCTAGCTTGACGTCATGGAGACCGGTTCGCCGGTCTTGCTCCGTGGCGTTTTTCCCCGACGATGACTGAAAGGCCGCCGGCTGGTCCGGCGGCCTTCTTTTCGCCGCCCGCGTTGCCAATGCAGGGGGCCGGAGGCTAAGTCAGCCCCTGCTTTGTCCACCCGGGGATCTCGATGCGCCTGTCGCGCTATTTTCTGCCCACGCTCAAGGAAGCGCCGTCCGACGCCCAGATCGTCTCGCACCAGCTGATGCTGCGCGCCGGGATGATCAAGCAGGAGGCCGCCGGCATCTATGCCTGGCTGCCGCTGGGCCTGCGGGTGCTCAAGAAGGTCGAGCAGATCGTGCGCGAGGAGATGGACCGCGCCGGCGCCATCGAGCTGTTGATGCCGACCCTGCAGCTGGCCGACCTGTGGCGCGAGAGCGGCCGCTACGAGGCCTATGGCGACGAGATGCTGCGCATCACCGACCGCCACAAGCGCGACCTGCTCTACGGCCCCACGGCCGAGGAGGTGGTCACCGACATCTTCCGCGCCTCGGTGAAGAGCTACAAGGACCTGCCCAAGAACCTCTACAACATCCAGTGGAAGTTCCGGGACGAGCGCCGCCCGCGCTTCGGCGTCATGCGCGGCCGCGAGTTCCTGATGAAGGACGCCTACAGCTTCGACCTCGACGAGGCCGGTGCCCGGGCGGCCTACAACCGCATGTTCGTCGCCTATCTGAACCTGTTCTCGCGAATGGGGCTCAAGGCTGTGCCGACCCGCGCCGACACCGGCCCGATCGGCGGCGACCTCAGCCACGAGTTCATCGTCCTGGCCGAGACCGGCGAGAGCCAGATCTACTGCCACAAGGACCTGGTCGAGATGGGCGCCCCCGGCCCCGACGTCGACTGGGACGGCGACCTGTCGCCGCTGGTCGAGGCCCGCACGAAACTCTACGCCGCCGCCGACGAGATGCATGACGAGGCCGCCTACGCCGCCATCCCCGAGGACAAGCGTCTGACCGCCCGCGGCATCGAGGTCGGCCACATCTTCTACTTCGGGACCAAGTACTCCGAGCCGATGAAGGCCCGCGTCAGCGGTCCCGACGGCCAGGACCACGTCGTCCACATGGGCAGCTACGGCGTCGGCGTCTCGCGTCTGCTGGGCGCCATCATCGAGGCCAGCCACGACGAGAACGGCATCATCTGGCCGGAAGCCGTGGCGCCGTTCGATCTGGCGCTGATCAACCTGCGGGTCGGCGACGAAGCCTGCGACGCGGCCTGCGCGAAGGCCTACGCGGCCATGCACGCGGCCGGCAAGACGGTGCTCTACGACGACACCAATGAGCGTCCGGGCGGCAAGTTCGCCACCGCCGACCTGATCGGCCTGCCCTGGCAGATGATCGTCGGTCCCAAGTCGATCGCCGAGGGCAACGTCGAGATCCGCAACCGCGCCACCGGCGAGAAGTCGGTCGCGCCGCTCGACGCGGTGCTGGCGCAGCTGACGGGCAAGCCGGGATGAGCAAGGCCCTGGCCTCCGGCGCGGCCCCCTTCGGGCTCTGGGAGCGGGCGATCGCGTTCCGCTACCTGCTGGCCGTCCGCAAGAGCGGCGGCGTAGCGCTGGTGACCATCTTCGCCTTCGTCGGCATCGCCATGGCGGTGTTCGCGCTGATCACGGTGATGAGCGTGATGAACGGCTTCCGCTCGGAGCTGCTCGACCGGCTGCTGGGCTTCAACGGCCACGCCTATGTGGCCGGCGGCATCCTGGGCAGTCCCGACCGCGACGCGGCCGTCGCCCGTATCCGCAAGGTGCCGGGCGTGGTCCGCGCCACCCCGATGATCCAGGGCCAGGTGATCGTCATGGGCCCGGCCCAGATCACCGGCGCCATCGTGCGGGGCGTCTCGCCCGCCGATGTGAAGGCCACAGCGATCATCGCCGGCAACATCAAGCGCGGCTCGCTCGACGGCTACGGCCAGGGCGAGTACGGCGGCGACCTGGTGCTGATCGGCGACCGCATGGCCGCCGCGCTCGGCGTCGCGCCCGGCGACCCGGTGACCCTGATCTCGCCGACCGGCGCGACCACCGCCTTCGGCCAGAGCGTCAACCAGAAGGATTACACCGTCGGCGGCGTGTTCTCGGTCGGCATGAGCGAGTTCGACCAGGCCTTCATCTACATGCCGCTGGAACAGGCCCAGCTGTTCTTCGGCCGCGAGGGCTCGGTCGACAAGATCGAGATCATGGTCGAGAGCGCCGACGAGGCCATCGCCATGAAGCCGGCCCTGGCCCGCGCGGCCGGCCCGGCGGCTCTGGTCTTCGACTGGACGCAGGAAAACGAGAGCTTCTTCAACGCGCTGCAGATCGAGCGCTCGGCCATGCGGCTGATCCTGATGATCCTGGTGGCGATCACCACCCTGAACATCATCGCCGGCCTGGTGATGATGGTGCAGAACAAGCGGCGCGACATCGGCATCCTGCGCACCGTCGGCGCCAGCCAGAGCGCCATCATGCGCATCTTCTTCATGGCCGGCTCGCTGATCGGCGTGCTGGGCGCGGCCACCGGCCTGGTCCTGGGCGTCGTCGTCTGCCTGAACATCGAGACCATCCAGAAGCTGGTCGAGGGCGTCACCGGCGCCCAGGTGTTCAACCCGGAGGTCTACTTCCTCAGCCATGTGCCGGCGAAGATCGAGTGGAGCGAGGTCGGACTGGTTACCGGCTGGGCCCTGTTCATGAGCTTCATCGTCACCCTGCTGCCGGCCTGGCTGGCCTCGCGCCTCGATCCCGTGGAGGCGCTTCGCTATGAGTAGCCCTGTGCTCTCCCTGCGCGGCGTCAAGCGCACCTATGTCACCCGCTCGGGCGATCTGCCGGTGCTCAAGGGCGTCGACCTGGACGTCATGCCCGGCGAGATCGTCGGGCTGATCGGCCCCTCGGGCTCGGGCAAGTCCTCGCTGCTGCACGCGGCGGGCCTGCTGGAGCATCCCGACGGCGGCACGGTCAGCATCGACGGCCAGGACTGCACGAAGCTGTCCAGCCGCTCCCGGACGAAGGTGCGGCTGACCACCATCGGCTTCGTCTACCAGTTCCACCACCTGCTGCCGGAGTTCACGGCGCTGGAGAACGTAGCCATGCCGGCGATGATCGCCGGCCGGGGCGGGGCCTACGCCCGTGAGCGCGCCGAGACCCTTCTGACCGGTCTTGGCCTTGGCGAACGCCTCGACCACCAGCCGGCGCAGCTGTCGGGCGGCGAGCAGCAGCGGGTGGCCATCGCCCGGGCGCTGACCAACGAGCCGCGCCTGTTGCTGGCCGACGAGCCGACCGGCAACCTCGACCCGGAGACGGCCACCGTCGTCTTCCAGCAGCTCTACGAACTGGCCCGCACCACCGGCGTCGCCGCCGTGATCGCCACCCACAATCTTGAGCTCGCCCGCTATATGGACCGCGTCTTCGCCATGAAGGACGGCCATCTCGAAAAGCGGCGCGGCTAGCCGGCCTCCCGCTCGCGGGAACGCCTGGCCACATCACGACGTTCACGGACCATTGATCGCCCCGGTTTCGCCGCTTTCGCAGGCTTTTCAGGGGTTTGTGTTTTCATCTTCGACGGGAGCTCCAGCTTGACCCGGCAGTTCGACATCACCGGCCAGTCCGGCGCCCAGTACCGCTACAAGGCGCTGGAGGAGCTCAAGCCGGTGTCGCCGGGCGGGGCCAACTACCTGTTTGTCAGCTGGGTCGGCGATGTGGCCAAGGTCATCCACGCCGGCGAGACCGACAGCCTGCACCGCGCCGTCTTCGACAACTGGGAAGAGGCGCGCACCGAGCACGGCGCCACCGAGATCCTGGCCCGCCTGAACATCACCGGCGCCGTCCGCCGGGCCGAGCAGGCCGACATCGTCGCCAAACACCGTCCGCCGATGAACCCCGCGCCGCCGGCCCCCAAGGCCAAGGCCGCGAAGGCCGGCGACAGCCAGTCCGCCAATTCCACGCCCTGACATATCCGGCTGCGTCTCCCGGACGGTCCGCCGGACAGTCCGGGAGAACACCGATTCACCGGCGCAATTGTCCACTTAGCATGCCAAGTGCCAGCCCCGGAGAATGATGGTGGAAGACAGAGTCGCGGCTGGCCTGACGCCGATGTATGAGCATGGCTGCGGGGTACGGTTGCAGAGCTACCCCCTTGGGGGCCAACCGTGGCTAAGGCACCAGATTCTAACTATCCGGGCGGCTCAAAGAGCCGCGTGACAAGGGCCGGCGCCGCGGTACGCGCATGCAAGGAAACCGTCGATGACTTGGTGGTTATCAACGTGTGGCGAGCTGCGCACAAGCCGGTGCTCAATACGTTCCAAGCGATCCTGCGGAATAGGACCAAAGGAACGCCAATCGTTGTCGCCCAGCGCCACAAGCGAAAGCGCACAATCTTCGGGAAGCTACAGCGGTTCCAGGGAATGGAACTCGCCCGCATGGATGACGTGGCGGGCTGTCGCCTCATCTTCCCAAACATGGCTGATCTCTATGATTTCCGGCAGAGGCTCCACGCTGCGAAATTCAATCACAAGCGCAAGAACGACGTCGACAAGTACGACTACATCAAGCGTCCGAAGGACACTGGCTATCGCGGGATTCACGACGTCTATGAATACGACGTTCAGTCCGAGAGCGGAAAAGGTAGCAAGGGACTTCTGATCGAATTGCAGTACCGCACTGCGGTTCAGCACGCGTGGGCAACCGCTGTGGAAGTCATTGGCTTTATCACTGCCAGCCAGCCCAAGTTCCAAGAGGGCGACAAGCGTTACGAGACGGCCATGGTCTACGCGAGCGAGATCATCGCCCGCGCTCATGAGGATCGCAAATCCTACCTCCCCGACATGTCAGACGAAGATGTGTTGCAGACTTTCGTAAAACTCGACCACGAACTGGGACTGCTGAACCTGCTGAGGAACCTGAATGCGGCGGATGCAGAGGTTACGTCCAACCGCAATGTCATCCTCATTTTCTCCGACGATGATGAGTTGGAGACGCGAAGCTACGCGAGCGCGACCGAAGCCATTCGTGTTCTGTTCGAGTTGGAGCAGGCCAATCCTGGGAAGGACATCGTACTGGTTCGCGCCGACACTACGGACGAAGTGCGCATCGCCTTTCGGAACTACTTTTCCGACGCTCGCGAGTTCATTGGGCTGGTCGAGAGCGGCTGTGAGAAGCTCGCAGGTCACAGGATTGTGCATCTAGACGAGGACGATGCAGAGGGACTGGGTATCAATGAGCGACAAGTGTGAGGGTGAGGAAACCGAGGTCGCCCGTCGCCGTGACGAAGTGGTGAGTTGTATGCTCGGCACCGCGCCGCAGCCTAAGCCGAGACCGGCGAAGGGGTAGGCCGGTCCTTGAAGGCTCCTTTAGCGCCCCATCGGGCGTTCTTCGCTCGCTTCCCACTAAGCGCCTTGGGCTTGGCTGGTGAAGGACCGGTGGCCGCTAGGCTGTCGATAGCTCACGCGCATTCCAGCGGCCCCGGCGACCGCTTTGGTGGCGCCGCTCCTGAGGACGGTCCGGTGGACCGTTCCGGGAGAACGACGATTCACCAGTTGACGAGAACAAAAACGCAACATAGAACAAACGGGCAACTCGATATTGGCTTTGACCTGGGGAGGCCCGAATGGCCCGGATCGCGCGTGAATCGCTGGCTTTGTTCTCCGTCGTCGGCTTCTGCTGGATGATGTGTTCGGTCGCCTACCTCGCCGCCTGATCGGGGCCGAATGACCGCGCCGCGACGCTGAATCGTCGTAGAAGGATGATCTGTCCGAAGGAGTAGCCGCATGGCCGACGCCGCCGTCATGGAGAACGGGTTCGTTCACCTGCGGGTCCGCTCGGCCTATTCGCTGCTCGAGGGGGCGATCAAGGCCGACGTGGTCGGCAAGATGGCCGCGGCGGCGGACATGCCGGCCGTGGCGGTGGCCGACCGGGCCAACCTGTTCGGGGCGCTGGAATTCTCGGTGGCGACCAAGGACGCCGGGGTCCAGCCGATCGTCGCCTGCGCCCTGCCGGTCACCGGCATCGGCGAGGGGCGGAGCGAGCGCTGGGCGCGGACGCCGGTGATCGTCCTGCTGGCCCAGAACGAGCGCGGCTATCTCAACCTCACGGAACTCTCCTCGTCGGCCTATCTGGACGTCGACCCCGCCGACGAGCCCTGCGTGCCCTGGTCGAAGGTGATCGAGCACGCCGAGGGGCTGCTGCTGCTGTCGGGCGGGCCGGACGGACCGGTCGATCCGCTGTTCGCGGCCGGCAAGGCGGGGGAGGGGGCGGCGGCCCTGGCCGAGATGCACCGCGTGTTCGGCGACCGGCTCTATGTCGAGCTGCAGCGTCACGGCCTGCCGGAACAGGCGGCCGCCGAGCCGGGGCTGGTGGCCTGGGCCTATGACAACGACGTGCCGCTGGTCGCCACCAACGACGTCTTCTTCGGCCAGAGCGACATGTACGAGGCGCACGACGCGCTGCTCTGCATCGCCGACGGGGCCTTCATCGGCCAGGACGAGCGGCGCCGGGTGACGGCCGAGCACTGGTTCAAGCCGGCGGCGGCCATGCGGGCCCTGTTCGCCGACCTGCCGGAGGCCTGCGACAACACCCTCGATATCGCCCGGCGCTGCGCCTTCATGGTCAACAAGCGCGATCCGATCCTGCCGCGCTTTCCGACCACCGAGGGGCGCACCGAGCCCGACGAACTGGCCCACCAGGCCGCCGAGGGCCTGCGACGCCGGCTCGAGGGCCTGCAGCTCGCGGCCGGGGAGGGCGAGTACTGGGCCCGGCTGGAGCGCGAGATCGGCGTCATCCAGCGGATGGGCTTTTCGGGCTACTTCCTGATCGTTTCGGACTTCATCAAATGGGCCAAGGCCCAGGGCATCCCGGTGGGGCCGGGGCGGGGGTCGGGCGCCGGCTCGCTGGTCGCCTGGGCGCTGACCATCACCGACCTGGACCCGCTGCGCTTCGGGCTGCTGTTCGAGCGCTTCCTCAATCCCGAGCGGGTCTCCATGCCCGACTTCGATATCGACTTCTGCCAGGAGCGGCGGGAAGAGGTGATCGAGTACGTCCAGGACAAGTACGGCAAGGGCCGGGTCGCCCAGATCATCACCTTCGGCACCCTTCAGGCCCGCGCCGTGCTGCGCGACGTCGGACGGGTAATGCAGCTGCCGCTCGGCTTGGTCGACCGGCTCTGCAAGATGGTGCCGAACAATCCGGCCAACCCCACCACCCTGGCCCAGGCCATCAACATCGAGCCGCGCCTGAAGCAGGCCCGCGACGACGACCCCTCCGTCGCCCAGTGTCTGGAAGTGGCGCTGCGGCTGGAGGGGCTTTACCGCAACGCCTCGACCCACGCCGCCGGGGTGGTGATCGGCGACCGGCCGCTGACCGAGCTGACGCCGCTCTACAAGGATCCGCGCTCGGAGCTGCCGGCCACCCAGTTCAACATGAAGTGGGTCGAGAGCGCGGGCCTCGTAAAGTTCGACTTCCTGGGCCTCAAGACCCTGACCGTGCTCGACCGGGCGGTGAAGCACCTGGCCCGGCGCGGCGCCGACATCGACCTCAGCAAGCTGCCGTTCGACGACGCGCCGTCCTACGAGCTGATGGGCTCGGGCCAGACGGTCGGGGTGTTCCAGCTGGAAAGCCAGGGCATGCGCGACACCCTGCGCAAGATGCGGCCCGGGTCTCTGGAGGAGGTCACCGCCCTGATCTCCCTCTATCGCCCCGGCCCGATGGACAACATCGACGCCTTCGTCGACACCAAGTTCGGCCGCCGGCCGATGGACGTCCTGCACCCCTCGCTCGAGCCGGTGCTGAAGGAGACCTACGGGGTCATCGTCTACCAGGAACAGGTGATGCAGATCGCCCAGATCCTGGCCGGCTACAGCCTGGGCGAAGCCGACCTGCTCCGCCGGGCCATGGGCAAGAAGAAGAAGGAGGAGATGGACCAGCAGAAGGCCCGGTTCGTCTCCGGGGCCTCCGAACGCGGCGTCGATCCGGCCCAGGCTTCGTCGATCTTCGAACTGGTCGAGAAGTTCGCCGGCTACGGCTTCAACAAGTCACACGCCGCCGCCTACGCGCTGATCAGCTACCAGACCGCCTGGCTCAAGGCCAACGCGCCGGTCGAGTTCCTCGCCGCCTCGATGAGCCTCGACATCTCCAACACCGACAAGCTGGCGGTGTTCTACCAGGACGCCCGCCGCTTCAAGGTCAAGGTCCTGCCGCCGGACGTGAACCGCTCGGGCGCCGACTTCGACGTCGAGGACGGGGCGGTGCTCTATGCGCTGGGCGCGGTGCGCAACGTCGGCTTCGCCGCCATGCAGCACCTTGTGGAGGTGCGCCGCGAGGGCGGGCCGTTCCGCGACCTGTTCGATTTCGTCGAGCGGGTCGATCCGCGCCAGGTCAACAAGCGGGCGCTGGAGAACCTGGCCCGGGCCGGGGCCTTCGATTCCCTGCACCCCAACCGCGCCCAGATCGTCGCCGCCGCCGATGTGCTGATCGCCCATGGCCAGGCCGAGGCCAGCGACCGCAACTCCGACCAGCTCAGCCTGCTGGGCGGCGAGAAGACCGAGAGCTCGCGCCCGCGCCTGCCGCGCACCGAGCCCTGGGACCAGATCCGGCGGCTGGACGAGGAACTGGCCGCCGTCGGCTTCTACCTGACCGGCCACCCGCTGGAGGACATGGTCGACGTCCTGCGCCGGCGGCGGACGACCATGGTCACCGAGGCCATCGTCCAGGCCGAGGCCGGCAGCGAGGCCTTTCGCATGGCCGGCGTCGTGCGCCGCCGCCAGGAGCGGGTGCAGCAGAGCGGCGACCGCTTCGCCTTCGTCTCCCTGTCCGACCCGACCGGCGAGTACGAGGTGCTGTTCCCGCCCGAGGCGCTGCGCAAGTGCCGCGACGCGCTGGAGCCTGGCAAGGCGGTGCTGATCAAGGTCCGCGCCAAGTCCCGCGACGGCGAGGTGCGCTTCTTCGGCGACGACGCCGAGCCGCTCGACAAGGCGGTCGAGCATGTCGCCGCCAGCCTGCGGGTGCATGTCTCGCCGCAGTCGACCGAGATCGAGGCCCTCAAGAAGCGGCTGACCGGCGCGGCGGCCCAGCGCGGCGGCGAAGTGGTGCTGGTCGCGGGCCTGGGCGGCGGCCGCGAGGTCGAGCTCAAGCTGCCCGGCTTCTACACCCTCGACGCCTCCCTGCGCGGCGCCCTGAAGACCGCGCCGGGCGTGGCGTATCTGGAGGACGTTTAGGGGGCGTGGGATTGCAGGCGACGCACAGGCGAAGGCTGGCGCGATGGCGGGAACGGCTGTCGACGCTTAAGCTGGATGTGGTCGAGGCCGCTGGAGGAGCTCGCGGGCGCGACGCCGTCCTCGACGATTTGATCGGCATGTATTCCGATGTGGAGCTGGAGCGGATGTTCTTCTCGGCGCCGGAGCCGCCCGCGGCCTGAGCCGGTTCTGCCGCGGTCCCGACATTGGGGACGCCGCCGTGCGGGCCCTGAAGACGGCGTCGGGTGGCCTGCCTCGACGATGTGTTGGACTGCCGCCTAGCGTTTCCCGGGGCTGCCGGGACGGTGCAGCCGGCTCATTCTCGCGGAGACGAGGGCCCAGGCTTTGTTGAGTGTGCGCGGAGAAGTCAGGCCCCTATCCCCCGTCTTCCGGCGAAGGCCGGGATCCATGAGACGCCCCGAGCCCTTGCCCCGTATGGACCCCGGCCTGCGCCGGGGAGGCGGAAATGGGGGGCAGACTGATTTCATCCCCGTCCGATCCGGCGCCCGTATGCTTCACTCTCGTCCCGTCGACGGGGAGGGCGCATGGCCAGCGACCTTGCGGCGTCGGGATGGCGTTCGAGCGGGGACAGCGGCGAGGGGGTTGCTCGCCGGGTCCGGGACGAGGCCGCTGCCTTGCCCGCCCGTCGGAGGCTTTGCCGGCTAAGCGCTAAGAGCGCTGCCCACCGGCGGCTCCCGGATAACGAAACGTCGCGGAGCGTCACGGTCTTCCCATTCTTGCACCTTGCACAAACAGACATCCGGGCAAGACCGGAGCGCTCCGCACCACCTCCCCAACCTGTTCGGGCCCAGGTCCGCCCAGGCGGCGACGCCGTGTCTCCAGTCTCCCTCCCCCTTGTGGGGAGGGTGGCTCGGCGAGCGCAGCGAGACGAGACGGGTGGGGCCCGTAGCGATCCTCATCCGGCGCTGAAGGCGGCCACCTGCATGCCCCACCCTGACCTGCTCCGCAGGTCTGTCCCTCCCCACAAGGGGGAGGGAGGATCGCGCGTCGCGAAGGACGCACAGACAGGCTTGCCGAGTCGGCGAGCGCCGTTACTCTTCCGTCAAACGGCCGTTCGAGCCGAGGGGGAGTTTCCATGATCGATCTGCGCAGGGGCCTGCTGGCCGCCGCGACCGCGCTGGCCCTGACCGGGATGGTCGCCGCGCCGGCTTTCGCCGCCGACAAGCCCGCCGCGGTGGGCGTGCCGGCGGCAACGCCAGAGAAGATGGGCTTCTCGTCGGAGCGCCTTACGCGGCTCGACGCGGGCCTGCGCGCGGTGGTCGACAAGGGCATGGTCCCGGGCATCGCCACGGTGCTGGTCCGCCACGGCAAGGTCGTTCACAGCGACATCTACGGCAAGGTCGACAGCGCCAGCGGCGCGCCGGTGACGGTCGACACCCTCTGGCGGATGTACAGCCAGACCAAGCCGGTGACCGGCGTGGCCATGATGATGCTCTACGAAGAGGGCAAATGGCGGCTCGACGAGCCTGTGACCAGGTATGTGCCGGAGTTCGCGGGTCTGAAGGTGTTCAAGGGCCTGGACGCCGACGGCAAGCCGATCCTCGAGCCGATCGGCCGCTCGGCGACCATGCGCGAGCTGATGACCCACACCGCCGGCTTCGGCTACGGGCTGATCGACGACAACTATGTCGACAAGGTCTACCAGCAGAGCGGCATGTTCCGCGCCCCGACCCTGGCCGCGGGCATGGCCGAGGCGAGCAGGCTGCCGCTGGCCAGCCAGCCGGGGACGGAGTGGCGCTACTCGATCGCCGTCGATATCCAGGGCTACATCATCGAGAAGCTGTCGGGTCAGACCCTGCCGGACTTCATGCGCAGCCGCATCTTCACGCCGCTGAAGATGGTCGACACCGACTTCTGGGTTCCGGAAGACAAGCGCTCACGCCTGGCGACCCTGTACGCCTTCAACCCGAAGACCGGCCAGCTGGTCCCGGCCGAGGGCTTCATGGTGCTGCCGGTCGACAAGATCCCCACGGCGCCGAACGGTGGCGGCGGGCTGGTCTCGACCATGGCCGACTTCACCCGCTTCGCGACCATGCTGGCCAACGAGGGTGAGCTGGACGGCGCGCGGATCCTCTCGCCCGCCACGATCAAGCTGATGGCGACCAACCACCTGACCGACGAGCAGCTGGCGAAGAAGCCGCTGGGCGACGGCGTCGGCTTCGGGCTGGGCGTGGCGGTGATCATGGACCCGGCCAAGGCGGGCACGATCGCCGGCAAGGGCAGCTACAGCTGGGGCGGCGCGGCCGGCACCTGGTTCTGGGTCGATCCGGAGAACGACGTCGCCTTCCTGGGCTATATCCAGGTGCTGGGCGGCAGCCGCCTGCGGCTGGACGAGCTGTCGGCGCAGCTGGTCTACCAGGCGCTGGTCGATCCGGAGAAGTAGCGATACCGTCGCCTGTCCACTGCCTCGGAAGGGCCTGACATGGAATTGATCATCCTCCTGGTCGTCGCCGGGGTGCTGGCCCTGATCCTGGTCGGCGTCTACAACCGGCTGGTCGCCCTGCGGGCCCGGGCCGACCAGGCCTTCGCCGACATCGACGTGCAGCTCAAGCAGCGCCACGACCTGATCCCCAACCTGGTCGAGATCGTGAAGGGCTATGCCGCCCATGAGAAGTCCACGCTGGACGCAGTGATCACGGCGCGCAACGCGGCCACCCACGCCGGTTCGGTCGAGGAGAAGGTCCAGGCCGAGGGCGTGCTGACCGGCGCGCTGGGCCGCCTGTTCGCGCTGTCGGAGGCCTATCCGGACCTCAAGGCCAACACCAACTTCCTGGGCCTGCAGAGCGAGCTGTCGGACGTCGAGAACAAGCTGGCCGCCGCCCGCCGGTTCTTCAACAACGCCATCGCCGAGTACAACACCGGCCGCCAGTCGTTCCCGGCGGTGCTGTTCGCCGCGATGTTTGGCTTCGCCGAGCGCAGCAGCTTCGACCTGGGCGATCAGCGCGCGGCGCTGGACGTGGCTCCGGCGGTGAAGTTCTAGGCCGGGCCGATGGGGGCGTTCGGCCTCTACACCCACATTCAGGCCAACAACCTGCGGTCGGCGATCCTGCTCGCCGGGTTCCCGGTGCTGCTGCTGGGCATCGTCTACGGCTTGACGCTGGGGCTGATCGGGGCCGGCTTCCTGCCGTCGAGCGGCTCGATCAGCGGGGACCTGGCGCTGGCCGGGCGGATGATGATCGCCGGCGCGCCGCTGGCGCTGGCGGTCTCGGGCGTCTGGTTCCTGGTCGCCTGGTTTGGCAACACCGCGATCATCGACCTGGCCACCGGGGCACGAAAGGTGACCCGGACGCAGGAACCGGACCTCTACAACCTGCTGGAAAACCTCTGCATCTCGCGCGGCGTGCCGATGCCGAGCCTGAGGATCATCGACAGCGAGGCGCTGAACGCCTTCGCCAGCGGGGTCAACGAGAAGCAGTACAGCATCACCGTGACCCGCGGCCTGATGGCGGCGCTGGACCAGGCAGAGCTTGAAGCGGTGCTGGGCCACGAGCTCACCCACATCGAGAACCGCGACGTGCGGACCATGATCATCGCCTCGGTGTTCGCCGGCGTGATCACCCTGGTCGCCCAGATCATCTTCCGGGGCCTGCGGTTCAGCGGCGGCGGTCGGTCGGGCAAGAACGGCAAGGGCGCGGGGCTGTTCATCCTGGTCGCCCTGGCCGTGGCGGCGGTCGGCTATGTGCTGGCGATCGTCATCCGCATGACGCTGTCCCGGGCCCGCGAGTACGTCGCCGACGCCGGCGCCGTGGAGCTGACCCGCAACCCCGACGCCATGATCGGCGCCCTGCGCAAGATCTCCGCCGCGCCGGTCAAGCTGGCGGCGCCGGAAGCGGTGCAGGCGATGTTCCTGGACAATGAACCGTCCGGCGTCATGGACATCTTCGCCACCCACCCGCCGATCCAGAAGCGCATCGCGGCGCTGGTGAAGTACGCGGGCGGCGTCGACGGCCCCACGGCGATCGTCGCGCCGGGCAAGGGGCCGTGGGACTGAAGAGACTACTTCTTGCCGAGACGGGGCATCGCCGGGCCGCGCAGCCGGCGTTCGCGGTCCAGGGCTTCGCCGGCCTCGGCGCGCTCGCGGGCCGACAGCAGCATCCAGCCCTGGGACCTGAGCGTCTCCAGCGGCGAGAAGCGCGCCTTGTAGGCCATCTTCTCGCTGCCCGGGACCCAGTAGCCCAGATAGACGTAGGGCAGGGCGTTGAGGCTCGCCTGGACGATATGGTCCAGGATGATGAAGGTGCCGAGGCTGCGGCGTTCCTCCCGCGGATCATAGAAGCTGTAGACCATCGACAGGCCGTCCCCCATCAGGTCGACCAGGATGCAGGCGATCAGGTCGCCCGGGCCGCCGTCCTTGGAGGGGGTGCGGTATTCGATGATGTGGGTGCGGACCGCCGTGTCCTCGACCATGGCCACATAGTCGGGCCAGGTCATCTCGGCCATGCCGCCATCGGCGTGGCGGGCCAGCAGGTAGCGGCGCAGCAGGTCGAACTGCTCCATCGTCGCCTCGGCCTCGACCAGATGGCGGCGGATATCGGCGTTGCGGGCCAGGGTCTTCCGCTCGGAGCGGCTGAACTGGTAGTCGCCGACCGGGATGCGGGCTGAGGCGCAGGCGCCGCAGCTCTCGCAGGCGGGGCGGTAGGCGATGTGCTGGGAGCGGCGGAAGCCGGACTGGGTCAGGCTGTCGTTGACCGCGGGACCGTCGCCAGGGGGCAGGTGGGCGAAGACCTTGCGCTCCTCGCGGCCCGGCAGGTACGGGCACGGCGAGGGGGCCGTCAGGAAGAAACGCATCCGTCTCGATGTGAAGTGATGCGTCACTGCCCCGTGGCCTTGCGGCCCTCCTCAGTCCCCAAAAAGGATTAGCGCCGATGATTCCGAAAGGTGCAAGCAGGCATTGGGCGACCCTTGTTCGTCAATCCGGCGGCAATACCGGCGCCTCCCGAAGCAGAATGATCGAGATGCGGCGGTTGCCAGCGAGCATGGGGTCGTCGGGATACAGCGGATCGGAATTGGCCTTGCCGGCGACCTGGTAGACCCGGTCGGGGTCGACACCGAAGCCTTGCAGCAACTGTCGCGACATGTCGGCCCGATCGGATGACAGCTTCCAGTCGCTGGTCGCCGTGCGACCGGTCGGGCTCATGTTGGTGTGGCCACTGATGCTGATGCGGTTGGGCAGCTGGTTGATGATCCGGGTGATGGCGCGCAGCAGGATGCGCGCCCGGTCGTTGGGGGCGGCCGCGCCCTCCTTGAACATCGAGCGCCCCTCCTGGTCGACCAGCTGGATGCGCAGGCCTTCCGGCGTCTGGTCGATCATGATCTGCTTCGACAGCTCGGCCAGCTCGGGCATGTCCTGAAGCGCCTGGCGCAGGGACTGGGCGGCGGAGGCGAAGGCGGCCTCCTCACGGGCCTGCAGTTCCTTGCGCAGCGATTCCTCGCTGGCCTGATCCAGGCTGCTCGACCCGGGGCTGTTCTCGCTCTGGCCGGTTTCCTTGACGTTGGGCGGCGCCTCGGGGGCCATCTGCTCGACGGTGGACATCGAGCCGGAGCTCTTGGCGCCGTCGTCGCCCAGCGCCGTGCCGCCCAGGATGCCGCCCGAGCCGCTGGTCGTCTCGGCGACGCTGGCTGGCGCGAAATAGTCGGCGATGCCGCGCTTCTGCTCCGGGCTGGTCGTGTTGATCAGCCACATCAGCAGGAAGAAGGCCATCATGGCGGTCACGAAGTCGGCGTAGGCGACCTTCCAGGCGCCGCCGTGGTGTCCCCCGCCGACGACCTTCTTGACCTTCTTGATCATGATGGGCGCGTCGCTGCTGAGCGCCATGGTGAAACCCCGCTTAACCTTGATCAGGAAGGTCGCCGCCGGATGTTAAGATGGTGTTGAGTTCGTGCGTCCTTCGACACGGGATCTGCGATCGCTGCTCAGGATGACTAGCCTTGGGGAGCTTCCCCCAATAGTCATCCTGAGCAGCCCGCGCAGCGGGCGTGTCGAAGGACGCAGTGAGGGCAAAGCTCCATGAAGACCACATTCATTGGCCTTGGCGTGATGGGCTTTCCGATGGCCGGTTATCTGGTCAAGGCGGGCCACGATGTCGCGGTCTTCAACCGGACGGCGGAGAAGGCGAATCGCTGGGTCGCGGCTCACGGCGGCCGGGCCGGCGCGACGGTCGGCGAAGCCTGCGCGGGAGCCGAGCTGGTGGCCCTGTGCGTCGGCAACGACGATGATGTTCGCGGCGTGGTTCCACAGGCTCTGGCGACCATGGCGCCGGGCGGAATCATCGTCGATCACACCACCACCTCGGCGAAGGTCGCCCGCGAGATGGCCGACCTGGCGGCGCAGGGCGGCCGCTGGTTCGTCGACGCGCCGGTCAGCGGCGGGCAGGCGGGCGCCGAGTCGGGGCAGCTGACCATCATGGCCGGCGGCGACGCGGCGGCCTACGCCCGGGCCGAGCCGGTGATCAGCGCCTACGCCAAGGCCGTGCGCCGCATGGGCGAGGTCGGGACCGGTCAGCTGACCAAGATGTGCAACCAGATCGCCATCGCCGGCGCCGTGCAGGGCGTGGCCGAGGCGCTGCACTTCGCCAAGCAGGCGGGCCTGGACACCGACGGCGTGCTGGCCGCCATCTCCAAGGGCTCGGCCCAGAGCTGGCAGATGGAGAACCGCTGGGCGACGATGAGCGAAGGGAAGTTCGACTTCGGCTTCGCGGTCGACTGGATGCGCAAGGACCTGGGCATCGCGCTGGACGAGGCCCGGACCAACGGCGCCCGGATCGCCGCCACGGCCCTGATCGACCAGTTCTACGCCGAGGTTCAGGCCATGGGCGGAAGCCGCTGGGACACCTCGAGCCTGGTGGCGCGGCTGGAGCGGCCTTAGGCCGCCGTCGCGACCGCACCGTCGAACTCGGCCTTCCAGGCCGCCAGCTCCTGGCGGTTGTCGTGGTCCCAAGGGTGGAAGCCGGGGCGGTACCAGGCGAAATAGGTCTTCCAGCCGCGCAGGAAGAGGCCCGGCTTGCGCCAGACATAGCGGTCCACCGCCTTCAGCGCCGCGTCCGGCAAATAGCCGTCGGCCTCGAGCAGCCGCGCCGCGTAGCGGCAGATGTTGCGGGTGAACATGATGCTGACGAAGAACATCGCCCGGCAGCGGATCATGTAGCGCTTGAAGGGCGACCAGTCCTTGGTCACGGCCATGAACACGTCGTAGGCGACGGCCTTGTGCTCGGTCTCCTCCATGGCGTGCCAGCGCCACATGCGTTCGATGTCGGGCGCGGAGCCCTCGAAGAGCTCCGGGTTGGCCATGAACATGTCGGCCATCATGGCGGTGAAATGCTCCAGCGCGATGGTCGAGACCAGCATGGCCATCGGGCCGCGGTCGCGGGCGAAGGTGGTGCGCTGGCGGACCTGGGCCTCGATCTCGGCGACCGCGTACTTGCTGCGGTCGATGGCGCCGTTGAGGCCGTGGTGTTCGCGGGAGTGGATGGCCTCCTGGGCGATGAAGCCGCGCGCGTCCTCCAGCAGCTTGCCGCTCAGCTGGCCCCGGTAGTTGCGGACCGCGTCCATGAACAGGCGCTCGCCGTCCGGGAAGGTCAGCGACAGCGCGTTGAACACCGCCGTGCCCACTGGATCGCCGCCCAGCCAGGGACCGGCGCCGGCCGGCGCGACGTCGAAGCGGATGTCACGCGGCAGGACGGCGACGTCGGCGGGCGTGTTCTTCAGGGTCATGGCGTCCTCGGGGAGGGAGGGCTAGGAAGGCGTATGCATCCAGATCGGCCTTACCGACAAAAATGTCAATAGAACGCCCCGCGAGAGTCCGCAGATCGCCGGAGGCGGCGCGCGAGAACATCCTCGCCGCCTGCGAGGCGATCCTGCTGGAAAAGGGCCCGCAGGCGCTGAAGCTGGCCGACGTCGCCGCCGGGGCCGGGGTCGCCAACGCCACGGTGCTGCACCACTTCGGCTCGATCGACGGGGTCCAGACGGCGCTGATGGCGCGGATGATCCGCCAGCTGGTCGAGCGGATCGCCGTCGACTTCAGCCAGCACCAGGACGCCGTCGGCCGCGTCGGCGCCGGCGCCCGGGCGCTGTTTGACGCCTTCGGGACCCGGGGCGGCGCCCGACTCGCCGCCTGGCTGGAGTTGACCGGCGAGGCCAGGCGTATGACCGCTATCCGCCAAGCGGTTCAGGAGGTCTCGGCCCTGCGGATGCAGCTGGACGGCCCGCCTGATGACGCCGCCGTCCAGGACTTCATGCTGGTCTGCATCAGCATGGCGCTCGGCGTCGGCCTGTTCGGGGCGACGCTGGCTGACCTGCTCGGCCGGCCGCCGGAGCGCATCCGCGAGATCGCGCTGGACCTGATCGAGGCGCGGATCCGTCAGGAGACGGGCGGCTAGGCCCCCAGCATCCGCGCCGCCCGCGGCGCGAAATAGGTGATCACGCCCGCGCAGCCGGCGCGCTTGAAGGCGCCCAGGCTCTCGAGGATGGCGCGTTGTTCGTCGATCCAGCCGTTCTGCGCCGCCGCCATAATCATCGCGTACTCGCCGCTGACCTGGAAGGCGAAGGTCGGCATGGAGAATTCCTGCACAACCCGTTGAACGATATCGAGATACGGCATGCCCGGCTTGACCATGACCATGTCGGCGCCCTCGGCGATGTCGAGGGCGACCTCGCGCAGGGCCTCGTCGGTATTGGCCGGGTCCTGCTGGTAGGTCTTCTTGTCCGAGGGGCCCAGCGTCCCGAGCTTGCCCGAGCCGATAGCGTCGCGGTACGGGCCGTAGAAGGCCGAGGCGTACTTGGCGGCGTAGGACATGATCAGAGTGTTCTGAAATCCTTCAGCTTCCAGCGCCGCGCGGATGATGCCGATGCGCCCGTCCATCATGTCGGAGGGGGCCAGGATGTCGCAGCCGGCGCGGGTCTGGACCAGAGCCTGTTCGACCAGCCGTTCGATGGTCGGGTCGTTGGCGATGTCGCCGTTCTCGATGATCCCGTCGTGGCCGTGGTCGGTAAAGGGGTCCAGCGCGACGTCGCACATGATGCCAACCTCGGGAGCGGCGTCCTTCATGGCCCGGACGGCGCGGCAGATGACCCCGTTCGGGTCCGCGGCCATCGAGCCGGCGGCGTCCTTCTTGGCCCCGTCGATGTAGGGGAAGATGGCGATGGCCGGGATGCCCAGGTCTCGCGCCTCGACGGCGGCCTTCACACAGTCGTCGACCGACAGCCGCTCCACGCCCGGCATGGAGGCCACGGGGATGCGGCCTTCGCCCTCGTGCACGACCATCGACCAGATGAGATCGGCCGGTGTCAGCACGCTCTCGCGAACCAGGCGGCGGCTCCAGTCGGCCTGGCGCAGACGGCGCAGGCGGGTGGCGGGGTAGGGGGCGAGCGGGGCGACGGTCATGCCTTGCGCGTTACGCCTTCACCGGCGTGGGTGGCAAGCCGGATGACTCCGATCAGGGGGGCGATGACGGTCCAAAGGGCGCCCATCATGCCCACCACCGCCGAGGCGACGACCAGGCCGACGACCTGGGGAACCAGTCGCCAGGCGCTGACATCGATGGACCAGTCGAGGAACCGCAACTCGGCGAGGTAGACGCCCGAGCCGTTCCGAAGGTCATCGATCTCGATCACGGTCGCGGCGATGCCGGCGGCCAGGGAGGCGACAAAGAGGACGAGGGCCACCCAGAAGATGCCGATCTGGGCGTTGAGATGCCGTCTCACGCCCGGCGAGACCTGGCTTCGCGACACATAGGCGAGAATCACCCCGGCCAGTCCGGTGAGGCCGGCGGTGAACACCGAGGCCGCGAGAAGACCGTAGCCGGCGAAGGCGATCGTCCGATCGGCGCCGGATTTCTTGAGCACGGTGTTGGTCACGATCATCCTTTGGCGGTTCGCGGTCGTTGACAGGGTGCGCCGCGGGCGGCAGGTCATCAACCGCAATGAACGGGCAGGGGCAGACCCTTGCCGCAGTGGAGGCGAACCGCGCATGGATTTCTCGCTCACCGACGATCAGCGCGCGATCCAGGAGATGGCCCAGGCCTTCGCGCGGGACGAACTCGCCCCGCATTCGGCGAAGTGGGACGAGGAGCGGCACTTCCCGGTCGACGTCATGCGCGCCGCGGCGGGCCTGGGCTTCGCCGGCATCTACGTCCAGGAGGACGTCGGCGGCTCGGCCCTGTCGCGCCTCGATGCTTCGATCATCTTCGAGGCGCTCAGCTACGGCGACGTGCCGACGGCCGCCTACATGACCATCCACAACATGGCGTCCTGGATGATCGACCGCTTCGCGTCGGAGGACCTGCGCGCCCGCTATCTGCCGCGCCTGACGACCATGGAGCTGATCGCCAGCTACTGCCTGACCGAGCCGGGCTCGGGCTCGGACGCGGTGAGCATGCGGACGACGGCCAGGAAGGACGGCGACCACTATGTGCTGAACGGCTCCAAGGCCTTCATCAGCGGCGCCGGGGTGTCGGACGTCTATGTGGTCATGGCCCGCACGGGCGGGGACGGGGCCAAGGGCGTCTCGACCTTCGTGGTCGAGAAGGGCCAGGACGGCCTCTCCTTCGGCGCCAACGAGCGCAAGATGGGCTGGAACGCCCAGCCCACGGCGCAGGTGAACTTCGACAATGTCCGCGTCCACGAGAGCAACCGCGTCGGCCAGGAGGGCGAGGGCTTCCGCTTTGCCATGATGGGTCTGGACGGCGGCCGGCTGAACATCGCCAGCTGCTCGCTGGGCGGCGCCGCCTTCGCGCTCGACACCGCCAAGGCCTACATGGAAACCCGCAACCAGTTCGGCAAACCGCTGAAGGAGTTCCAGGCGCTGCAGTTCAAGCTGGCCGACATGGCCACCGAGCTGGAGGCCGCCCGCCTGATGGTCCGCCGCGCCGCCGACGCGCTCGACAAGCGCGACCCGCAGGCAACCAAGCTCTGCGCCATGGCCAAGCGCTTCGCCACCGACGCCGGCTTCTCCGTGGCCAACGACGCGCTGCAGCTGCACGGCGGCTACGGCTATCTGCAGGACTATCCGCTGGAGCGCATCGTGCGCGACCTGCGCGTCCACCAGATCCTCGAGGGCACCAACGAGATCATGCGGGTGATCATCAGCCGGGAGATGTTCCGCCAGTGACCGCCGAACCCGAAGTCCTCTGCCGCATCGAGTCCGGCGTCGGCCGCATCACGCTGAACCGGCCCAGGGCCCTGCACGCCCTGACGCTGGGCATGTGCGAGGCGATGATCGCGGCGCTGCGGGCGTGGAAGGCGGATGACGCCGTCCGCTGCGTCCTGATCGACCACAGCGGCGAGCGCGGCTTCTGCGCCGGCGGCGACATCCGCATGCTGGCCGAGAGCGGGGCGGGGGACGGCAAGGCCGCCCGGCTGTTCTTCCACACCGAGTACCGGCTCAATCACCTGCTGTTCGTCTATCCCAAGCCGGTGATCGCGGTGATGGACGGGGTGACCATGGGCGGCGGCGTCGGGCTTTCCATGCCGGCCGGCGTGCGCATCGCCACCGAGCGGACCACCTTCGCCATGCCCGAGACCGGCATCGGCCTGTTCCCGGATGTCGGCGGCGGCTGGTTCCTGCCGCGGCTGCCGGGCAGGGCGGGGCTGTGGCTGGCGCTGACCGGCGCGCGGATCAAGGCGGCCGACTGCTGCGCGCTGGGGATCGCCACCCACTTCATGCCCTCCGAAAAGGTCGAAGCCTTCAAGGCGGCGCTTCTGGCGCACCCCGACGCTCTGGCCGGCGCGCTGGCGACCTGCGTCGAGGACCCTGGCCACCCCCGCATCGCCGCCCACCAGGCCGACATCGACCGCCTATTCGACGGCGAAAGCGTCGAAACCATCCTTGATCGCCTCCAGGTCGACGGCGGCGAATGGGCCAAGGCGCAGCTGGAGACGCTGGCGACCAAGTCGCCGCAGACCCTGAAGGTCGCCTTCCGCCAGCTGGCCCACGGGGCGGCCCTGACCGACTTCGCCGACAACATGGTCATGGAATACCGCATCGGCGCCCGGGTCGTGGCGATGCACGACTTCCTCGAAGGCGTCCGGGCGGTCATCATCGACAAGGACAATGCGCCGAAATGGTCGCCGCCGGCGGTGGCGGAGGTCCAGGACGCGGTGCTGGACGACATCTTCGCGCCCCTTCCAGCCGATCAGGAATGGACGCCGCTGACTTGAGACGACTTCCGGCATAAGAACAGAGCCGGGTCGGGGAAACACCAGGGAAGAGAACTGCCAGAATGAAGACCCATGCCCGCTGGTTGGCGCTGGCCGCCGTCCTCACCGTCAGCGCTTGTGAAACCGTTCCGCCGCCTCCGCCTCCGCCCCCGACGGATGCGCCGATCGCCATCCCGAACTTCCTGTCGGCGGCCCTGGCCGACCCGGCGCGTCCCGACGCCGACAAGGCCCGCGACGCAGCCCGAAAGCCCGGCCAGCTGCTGGTATGGGCCGGCCTTCGCCCGGGCATGCGGGTCATCGACCTGGTGCCGGGGCAGGGCTACTTCACCCGCATCTTCTCGAAGGCGGTCGGGCCCAAGGGCCGCGTCTACGCCTATGTGCCCGATGAGCTGACCGCCGTGGCCAAGGGCCGCCCGCCGTCGATCGCGGCCTTCGTGAACAAGCCGCCGTTCGCCAACACCCGGATGATCCTGCGCCGGATGCCGGAGTTCGGCGCGCCGGAGAAGGTCGACATGATCTTCACGGCCCAGAACTACCACGACCTGCACCTGCCCTTCATGGGGCCTGTCGACCTCGGCGTCGTGAACCGGCAGGCCTTCAAAGCCCTGAAGCCGGGCGGCGTCTACATCATCGTCGACCACACGGCCAAGGCCGGTACGTCGATGGCGCAATGGGACCTGCTGCACCGCATCGATCCGGCCGTTGTCCGGCGCGAGGTCGAGGCGGCCGGCTTCATCTACGAGGGCGAGAGCCGCATCCTGCGCAATGCCCGCGATCCGCTGACGACCAACGTCTTCGACGCCGGCATCCGCGGCAAGACCGACCAGTTCGCGTTCAAGTTCCGCAAACCCAGGAGCGCCCGCTGATGGCCCGCCGCTGCCTCGCCGCCCTCGCCGGCGGTCTCTCGCTGATCCTCGCCGGCGGCGCCTTCGCCACGGAGATTCCGACGAACATCGCCGCCGCGGTGGCCAGCACTGCGCGCCCGGAGGCCCAGCGGGCCGCCGACGCCAACCGCAAGCCCGGCGAGATCCTGGCCTTCGCTGGCGTTCAGCCCGGGGACAAGGTCTCCGACTTCATGATGGGCGGCGGCTACTTCAGCCGCATCCTGTCCGGCGCCGGCGGCCCGACCGGCAAGGTCTACGCCTACCAGGCCTCCGAGTTTATCGCCTATCAGGCCCGCTACGCCGCCGGGCAGGACGAAACGGTCACGTTCGCGCCCAACATCGTCCCGGTCCGCGCCTCGCTGGGGACGGTGACCTTTCCCGAGCCGCTGGACCTGATCCTCACCGCCCTGAACTACCACGACCTCCACCTGGGCTCGGCGACGCCCGAACAGATCGCGACGATCAACCGGCAGATGTTCGCCGCGCTGGAGCCCGGCGGCGTGCTGCTGGTCATCGACCATTACGCCGCCGATGGGACCGGCGATCGGGATTCCAACAAGCTGCACCGCATCGACATCGCGATGGTGAAGTCGGAGCTGGCCGCCGCCGGGTTCGTGCTGGAGGCCGAGAGCGACATCCTGCGCAACCCCGCCGACCCGCGCACCGCCAGCGTGTTCGACGACTCGATCAAGGGTCGCTCCGACCAGTTCGTCCTCAAGTTCCGCAAGCCGAAGTAGCCTCTCATGACCCAAGTCGCGTTTATCGGTCTCGGCGCCATGGGCGCCGGCATGGCCGCCAACCAGGTGAAGGCAGGCCGCGAGGTTCATGCCTTCGACCTGTCGCAGGCCGCGGTCGACAAGGCTGTAACCGCGGGCTGCCGCCCGGCGGCCTCGGTCGCCGATGCGGTGAAGTCGGCGGACGTCGTCATCACCATGCTGCCGGCCGGGGCGCACGTCCGCGCCGTCTACGGCGAACAGGTGCTGGCCCATGCGCCGAAGACAGCCCTGCTGATCGACTGCTCGACCATCGATGTCGACAGCGCGCGGGCCGTGGGTGAGCAGGCGAGGGCGGGCGGCTTTCGATTCGCCGACGCCCCGGTCAGCGGCGGAATCATGGCCGCGGAAGCCGGAACGCTGGCCTTCATGGTCGGCTGTGAGTCGGCGGACTATGCCGCGTTCGAGGAGGCCCTGACGCCCATGGCGCGGGCCGTCTTCCACGCCGGCGGCCTGGGGGCGGGCCAGGCGGCGAAGATCTGCAACAACATGTTGCTGGGCATTTCGATGATCGGCACCTGCGAAGCCTTCGCCCTGGCCGAAAAGCTCGGGCTTGAGCCTGAGCGATTCTTCGAGATCGCCTCCAAGTCGTCGGGCCAGTGCTGGTCGCTGACCAGCTACAGCCCGTGGCCGGGCCCGGTCGAGGCCGCGCCGTCCAACCGTAACTATGAAGGCGGATTCCTGACGTCGCTGATGCTGAAGGACCTGAAGCTGGCGCAGGAGGCCGCCGCCCGGTCCGGGGCCACGACGCCACTCGGCGCGCAGGCCGAGGCGCTATACGCGCTGTTTGACGGGCTGGGCTACGGCCAGAAGGACTTCTCGGCCATGCTGCAGCTGTTCCGCGGCAAGCTCGCGGGACTGGATGCCTGAAGGTCTTGCAAGCCGCGACGACCCGCCGCTGATCTGCGAGCTGTTCGCGCAAGACCTCCGTAGATTCACGTATTAGGTTTCAAGATGAAACTCCCGTAAGTGGACACGGGCGTACAGCGGCGCCAAAAGCCGCGCTGAAGAAACCAAGGAGCCGGTCGGGCGGGTTGCCGCCAAGGGGGCCGGGCATCGTCGATGGACTACAAGGCCGCATTCGAGACCGCCGTTCAGCAGGTGCGCAGCGAAGGGCGTTATCGCGTCTTCGCCGACCTGAAGCGTCACCGCGGAGCCTTCCCGCGCGCCACTTGGACCCGTGATGACGGATCCGAGTCGCAGATCGTGGTCTGGTGCTCCAACGACTATCTCGGCCAGGGCCAGAACCCGGTCGTGCTTGATGCGATGCACGAGGCGATCGACACCACCGGGTCAGGCTCTGGTGGCACGCGCAACATCTCCGGCACCACCCATTTCCACGTCGAGCTCGAGCGCGAGCTGGCCGATCTGCACGACAAGGAATCGGCGCTGCTGTTCACGTCCGGCTACGTCTCCAACGAGGCGACGCTGTCGACGCTCTACAAGATCCTGCCGGGCCTGATCATCTTCTCCGATGAACTGAACCACGCCTCGATGATCAGTGGCATCCGCAATGGCGGCGGCAAGCGCGTGATCTTCCGTCACAACGACCTCGCCCACCTCGAGGAGCTGCTCGCGGCGGCCGATCCCGACGCCCCCAAGCTGGTGGCGTTCGAGAGCGTCTATTCGATGGACGGCGACATCTCTGACATTCCGGGCACCATCGCGCTGGCCAAGAAGTACGGCGCGCTGACCTATATCGACGAGGTCCATGCAGTCGGCCTCTATGGCGAGCGCGGCGGCGGCGTGTCCGAGCGGGACGGCGTGGCGGCCGAGATCGACATCATCGAAGCCACGCTGGGCAAGGCGATCGGCGTCATGGGCGGCTATATCGCCGCCGACGCCGTGATCATCGACGCCATCCGCTCCTATGCGTCCGGCTTCATCTTCACCACCTCGCTGCCGCCTGCGCTGACGGCGGGCGCGCTGGCTTCGGTGCGCTGGCTCAAGCAACACAACGAGGTTCGCGAGGCTCATCAGGAGCGTGCCGCGACCCTGAAGCGGATGATGAAGGAAGCCGGCCTTCCGGTGATGGATAGCTCGGTCAGCCACATCGTGCCGGTGATGGTCGGCGACGCCGTCCACTGCAAGATGGTCTCCGACATGCTGCTCGAGGACCACGGCGTCTATGTGCAGCCGATCAACTACCCGACCGTGCCGCGCGGCACCGAACGCCTGCGCTTCACCCCGACGCCGTTCCATACCGACGAGATGATGCGCGACCTGGTCCGGGCGCTCGAGAACCTCTGGGCGCACTGCAACATCGCCCGCGTGGGCGGGGTGGCGGCTTAGTTCGCAACCACTGTTCGTCATGGCCCGACTTGTTCGGGCCATGACGAAATTGGGGAGCTTTATCGAAGCCCGCCAATGAGGTAAGACGCTTCCAACCAACCGGAGCTAAGCCCGCCGCCGAACGCCCTTTCCAAGACCGATCTGCTTGGCGAAGTTCGACCGACGCTCCGCGTAGGCCGGCGCGACCATCGGGTACTCCGGCGGGAGCCCCCATTTGCGGCGATAGTCTTCTGGGCTCAGGCCGAAGCGCGAGCGCAGATAGCGCTTCAGCATCTTCAGATGCGCCCCGTCCTCAAGACAGACGATGTAGTCACGCTGGATCGACTTCGAGATCGGCACGGCCGGTTTCTGCTTCTCGCGAGGCGGGGCCGCCGCTGCGCCATTCAGGCCGCTCAGGGACTGGTGGACGGTTCGGATCAGGTCCGGAAGGGCCGACGCACCCACCGCGTTTCGACTCACATAGGCCGCCACGATGTCGGAGGCGTGGGCCAGAATCTCGGTCTCCGACGTTTCGTTGTGCCCGGTTTCGTCGGCCATTACTCACCTTCTCCTCTAGATGCCACGCTGTGCGCCGTCGGCCCTGGCGGGCGGACGACTGTCGTCTGCAACGCGTCGTGAAGAGGGGGGTTCCGAACGACAGGCGGGGCCGGCGGCCGCCTCCCATGCCGGAAATCGTCAAGCCGGGAGCGACCGAACGCAAATGCGGCCTCCCATTTTTCGCAATGCACACTAAAGAGGGCGCGCCGATGCGCCGTTGCCAGGGGATCTGACCATGAACGCCACGACTCCGACCCGCCCCGCCTTCTTCGGCGCTGACCTGACCACCGCCGATCCTGCGATCGCCAAGGCCATCGCGCAGGAGCTCGAGCGGCAGCAGAACCAGATCGAGCTGATCGCCTCCGAGAACATCGTCAGCAAGGCGGTGCTCGAGGCCCAGGGTTCGATCCTGACCAACAAGTACGCCGAGGGTTACCCGGGCAAGCGCTACTACGGCGGCTGCGAGTACGTCGACGTCATCGAGCAGCTGGCCATCGATCGCGCCAAGCAGCTGTTCGGCGCCGGCTTCGCCAACGTCCAGCCGCACTCGGGCGCCCAGGCCAACCAGGCGGTGTTCCTGGCTCTGCTGACGCCGGGCGACACCTTCATGGGCATGGACCTGGCCGCCGGCGGCCACCTGACCCACGGCTCCCCCGCCAACCAGTCCGGCAAGTGGTTCAAGCCCGTCGCCTACAGCGTCCGCGCGCAGGACCAGTACATCGACTATGACAACGTCGCCGAGGTCGCCCAGCGCGAGAAGCCCAAGCTGATCATCGCCGGCGGCTCGGCCTACAGCCGCGCCATCGACTTCAAGCGCTTCCGCGAGATCGCCGACAGCATCGGCGCCCTGCTGATGGTCGACATGGCCCACTACGCCGGCCTGGTCGCGGGCGGCGCCTACCCCAACCCCGTGCCGCACGCCCATGTGGTGACCACCACCACCCACAAGACCCTGCGCGGCCCGCGCGGCGGTCTGATCCTCACCAACGACGAGGCCATCGCCAAGAAGATCAACTCGGCGGTGTTCCCCGGCCTGCAGGGCGGCCCGCTGGAGCATGTCATCGCCGCCAAGGCCGTGGCCTTCGGCGAAGCGCTGCAGCCGGACTTCAAGGCCTACGCCGAACAGGTGGTCGCCAACGCCAAGGCCCTGTCCGACACGCTGATGGCCTGCGGCGTCAACATCGTTTCAGGCGGCACCGACAGCCACGTCATGCTGGTCGATCTGCGGCCCAAGGGCGTGACCGGCCGCGACACGGAAGCCTCGCTCGAGCGGGCCCACATCACCTGCAACAAGAACGGCATTCCGTTCGACACCGCCTCGTTCACCGTGACGTCCGGCGTGCGTCTCGGCACCCCGGCCGGCACCACCCGCGGCTTTGGCGTCGCGGAGTTCCAGCAGATCGGCCGCTGGATCGGCGAGGTCGTCGACGGCCTGGCCGCCAACGGCGCCGAAGGCAACGCGGCGGTCGAGGCGAAGGTGCGCGAACAGGTCATGGCGTTGACGGCGCGCTTCCCGATCTACAACTAATAGGCACGGTCCTCCGGGAGGGGCCCAGATATGCGCTGCCCGTTCTGCGGACACATGGAAAGCCAGGTGAAGGACAGCCGCCCGTCGGAAGACGGCGCGGCCATCCGTCGCCGTCGCCTCTGCCCCGAATGCGGCGGCAGGTTCACCACCTTCGAGCGCGTGCAGCTGCGCGAGCTGACCATCGTCAAGCGGTCCGGGCGGCGCACGCCGTTCGACCGCGAGAAGCTGGCCCGCTCGGTGGCCCTGCCGCTGCGCAAGCGCAACATCGAGCCCGAGCGGGTCGACCGGCTGATCAACGGCATCGTCCGCCAGCTGGAAAGCATGGGCGAGACGGAGATGGCCTCCTCGGTGGTCGGGGAGATGGTCATGAAGGCGCTCAAGGCGCTCGATGACGTCGCCTACGTCCGCTACGCCTCGGTCTACCGCGACTTCAAGCACACCGACGACTTCGCGCAGTTCCTGAGCGCCGAGGGTCTGTCGGACGATCTCGAGGACTGATTTTGGGGGTCACCCTCAAACTGGCCACCTCGCTCGATGGACGGATCGCCACGGCCTCGGGCGAGAGCCGCTGGATCACCGGTCCGGCGGCGCGGGAACAGGTCCACAGGCTGCGCGCCCTGCATCAGGCCGTCCTGATCGGGGTCGAGACAGCGATCGCCGATGATCCGGAGCTCACGGTCCGCCTGCCGGGCTTCGTCGGCTTCCAACCTGTTCGGGTCGTGCTCGACAGCCGTCAGCGCCTGCCGCTGACATCGAAGCTGGTCCGCGACGCCGGGCGGCTGCCAACCGTGGTGATCACCGGGCGGAATCCAAACAACCGTTTGACTGACGCTGGGGTCACCGTGCTTCAGGTGGCTGAAGTCGATGGTCGACCCGAGCCGAAGGCGGCGCTGGCGGCGCTGCGGGAGCATCTGCCCCTCGGTGCGGCGTCAGGCATCTTCATCGAGGGCGGCGGTCAGGTGGCGGCCAGCTTCCTGGCGGCGGACCTGGTGGATGCGCTGGAGTGGTTCCGGGCCCCCATCGTGCTCGGAGACGAGGGCCGGCCCGCTGTGGGCGCCTTCGTCTTGAAGGATCTGGCCGCCGCGCCACGTTTCCGAAGGGTTGCGGTCGAGGCGGTCGGCGACGATCTGTGGGAACGCTACGAGAAGGCCTGATGTTCACCGGAATAGTCACAGACGTGGGCCGCGTGCGCTCCGTGCGCGAGACCAACCGCGACCGCCGCTACGAGATCGAGACGGCGTACGACGTCGCCACGATCGACATGGGCGCGTCCATCGCCCACGCCGGCTGCTGCCTGACGGTGGTCGAGA
This sequence comes from Caulobacter sp., assembly GCA_031426695.1. Lineage (GTDB taxonomy): Bacteria > Pseudomonadota > Alphaproteobacteria > Caulobacterales > Caulobacteraceae > Caulobacter. The sequence goes on along the minus strand of JASJPM010000013.1, from coordinate 6,511 downwards.
AGGGCGAGGGCTGGTTCGCCGTCGAGGTCTCGGCCGAGACCCTGTCGAAGACCACGCTGAACCGCTGGACCGAGGGCCACCGCGTCAATCTGGAACGCGCCGCGCGGCTGGGCGACGAGATGGGCGGCCACATCGTGTCGGGTCACGTCGATGGCGTCGGCGAGGTGCTGTCGGTCGAACCCGAGGGCGGCTCGCACCGCATCCGCATCCGCGTTCCCCGCCCGCTGCACCGGCTGATCGCCCCGAAGGGCTCGATCACCGTCGAGGGTGTCAGCCTGACCGTCAACGCGGTCGAGGACGACGTCTTCGACATCAACCTCATCCCGCACACGTGGGAAGTCACGACCCTGGGCGAGCTCGCGCCCGGTTACCTGGTCAACCTCGAGATCGACATGCTGGCGCGCTATCTCGCGCGGTGGCAGGAGACTGCGTAAATGTCCCACGACACCCCCATCTCGCCGATTGAAGACATCATCGAGGACGCCCGCAACGGGCGGCCCTACATCCTGGTCGACGCCGAAGACCGCGAGAACGAGGGCGATGTCATCATCCCGGCCCAGTTCGCGACGCCCGAGCAGATCAACTTCATGGCCCGGCACGCCCGCGGCCTGATTTGCCTGTCGATCACCAGCGATCGCGCCCGCCAGCTTCGCCTGCCGCCGATGACGGCCGACAACCGCGAGAGCATGACGACCGCCTTCACCGTCTCGATCGAGGCGAAGGAGGGGGTCACCACGGGCATCTCGGCCCATGACCGCTCGCACACCGTGGCGGTGGCCATCGACCCGACCAAGGACTGCGACGATATCGTCTCGCCGGGCCACATCTTCCCGCTGGTCGCCCGCGACGGCGGCGTGCTGGTCCGCGCCGGCCATACCGAGGCGGCCGTGGACATCTCGCGGCTGGCGGGCCTGAACCCGGCCGGGGTGATCTGCGAGATCATGAAGGACGACGGCACCATGGCCCGTCTGCCGGACCTGGTCTCCTTCGCCCAGCTGCACGGCCTGAAGATCGGCACCATCGCCGACCTGATCGCCTATCGCCGCCGCACCGAGCGCCAGGTCGACCGGGTGCTGGAGACGCCGTTCCACAGCGTCCACGGCGGCGACTTCCGGATGATGATCTACCGCAACCTGATCGACCGGTCCGAGCACGTGGCCATGGTCAAGGGACGGATCGAGGGCGACAAGCCGACGCTGGTCCGCATGCACCAGGTCGACTTCGCGGTCGACATGCTGGGCTTCAGCGGCGGTCGCCGCGACTATGTCGCCTCGGCCCTGCGCGCCATCGGCGAGAACGACGGCCCGGGCGTGGCGGTGTTCATCCGTGACCCCAGCCCGACCTGGCTGTCGGACCGCTACGGCGGCGACGCCGGGGCGCAGTACCGGACCAACGCCATCCGCGACTATGGCGTGGGGGCGCAAATCCTGCTGGACCTCGGGGTGCGGGAAATGGTCTTGCTCACCTCCAGCACGTTCAAGCCGGCGGCGCTGGAAGGCTACGGCCTGAAGATCGTCGGCCGCCAGCCCATCCAGACCCCCGGAGAGGGGCAGGAGTAACCGACCATGTCCGATGAAAAGATCCGCATCCTGATCGTCGAGGGGCGGTTCTACTCCGAGCTGGCCGACGCGCTGCTCGCCGGCGCCACCGACGCCATCAGCGCCTTCGGCGCCGAGTACGACATCATCACCGTGCCGGGCGCGCTGGAGATCCCGGCCGTCATCGCCATCGCCGAGGACGCCGGGGGCAAGGGCGTCCGCTACGACGGCTATGTCGCGCTCGGCACGGTCATCCGCGGCGAGACCTATCACTTCGAGATCGTGTCCAACGAGTCCTCGCGCGGCCTGATGGACCTGGCCGTCCGTAAGGGACTGGCCATCGGCAACGGCATCATCACCGTCGAGGACGAGGAGCAGGCCTGGGCCCGCGCCCGGCCGTCCGAGGGCGACAAGGGCGGCGGCGCCGCGCGCGCCTGTCTGGAGGTTCTGAGCATCCGCCAGCGCCTGTCGGGACGGTCCTGATGAGCGGCGAGGGCAAGCCCGCGTCCCTGAAGGCGGCCTACGACAAGCTGGTCGCCGCGACGGACGAAAAGGTCAACCTGAGCACCCGCGAGCGCCGCGCCCGCACCGTCGCCCGTCTGGCCGCGATCCAGGCCCTCTATCAGATGGAAATGGGGGGCGCCGGGGCAGAGGATGTCATCGCCGAATTCACCGAGCACCGCTTCGACCGCGACATGGAGGGCGAAACCCTCGCCGAGGCCGACGAGGTCTTCTTCGGCGAACTGGTCAAGGGCGTGGTCGCCGAGCAGGCCTCCATCGACGGGGCGGTCATCGGCCGGCTGGCCACCGGCTGGCGGCTGGAGCGCATCGACGCGACGCTGCGCGCCATCCTGCGCGCCGGCGCCTGGGAGCTGATCCGCCGTCCCGACGTGCCGGTCGAGGTGGCCATCGACGAGTATGTCGAGATCGCCAAGTCGTTCTTCGAGGGGCCGGAGCCCGGCTTCGTCAACGGCGCCCTCGACGGCATCGCCCGCGATGCCCGGGGGTGAGTTCGACTGGATCGCGCAGCTTCTGCGGCCTCTGACCCGGGGGGCGCCGGAAGCGCTCGATCTGCTCGACGACGCGGCGGTGATCCCGTCCAGGCCAGGCTTTGACCTGGTGGTCACCAAGGACGCCCTGGTCGCCGGCGTCCATTTCCTCACCGACGATCCGCTGGACCTGGTGGCGCGCAAGCTGCTGCGGGTGAACCTGTCCGACCTCGCCGCCAAGGGCGCGCAGCCCTGGGGCTACTTCCTCTCCACGGCCTGGCCGACTGGAGCCGACTGGTCGGCGAAGGCGTTGTTCACCGGGGGGCTGGCGGCGGACGGCGAGATTTTCGACATCAGTCTGCTGGGCGGCGACACGGTGACGACGCCCGGCCCGTTGACCCTGACCGCCACGCTGCTGGGCTGGGTCCCGCAGGGTGGCGCGATCCTGCGCAAGGGCGCCCGGCCCGGCGACCTTCTGGCGGTCAGCGGCGTGATCGGCGACGGCTGGCTGGGCCTGAAGGCGGCGCGCGGCGAACTCGACAGCGCCGCACTGGCGGACCGCTACCGGCTGCCCATGCCCCGCGTGGACCTGATCCCGACCCTGAGGGCGCACGCCCGCGCGGCGGCGGACGTGTCGGACGGCCTGCTGGCCGACGCCGGTCACATCGCCACGGCGAGCGACTGCGGCGTTCGGATCGACCTGGACGCCGTGCCGCTATCGCCGGAGGCCCGCGCCTGGCTCCAGGGGCAGTCCGCCACAGCAGAGGCGTTGACCGCGCTCGCGACGGGCGGGGACGACTACCAGATCGTCTGTGCGCTGGACGCCGCGCGGGAGGTTCCCGCCGGCCTGACGGTCGTCGGCCGCTTCGTCGAAGGGCAGGGGATCACCGCCTGTTTCGACGGAGACGAGGTCAAGGTTGCGCGTCTGGGCTGGACCCACGGCTGATCTAACCTGGCCTTAACCACGGCGTGCGATGAGATCGTCATGCGCCGCCGCCAGCTTCTCGCCGCCGTTCCGTTCGCCTTCGCCGCGACCGCCGCCCAGGCTTCCGGCGGCGGCGAGGAAAAGGCCAAGGAAGAGCCCTACGTCAACATCTCGCCGATCGCCCTGCCGATCGCGGTGAACGGCAAGCTGATCAACTATGTGTTCGTCCAGCTGCGCCTGACGCTGTCGCCGTCGGCCGACGGAGCGGCGATGCGTACGCGGGAGCCCTGGTTCCGCGACGCCGTCGTGCGGGCCGGGCACCGGACGCCGTTCACGGTCGCCACCGACTACACGAAGATCGACGAGAAGCGTCTGGTCGCGACCCTGTTGCGGGAAGCGAAGGCCATCGCCGGCGCCTCCAACTTCACCTCCGCCCAGCTGATGAGCCAGACCCCCAAGCAGCGCAGCCGCCTGCCGACGCCGCCCGGGCGCTGAGCCCCGCTCGCACTCACCGCGCCCCAACCGGTTGCGCCCTCGCGGGCCAACTGGCAAACACGGTCATCTGAACAACAAGGGACGCCAACACAGGCGTCCCGCAATCGGGTGCTACGGGGTCTGATCGGTACTGGTCGCAAGACTGGCCAGGGGTCCCGGGTTCCCGAGCAAAACAGGGGCGCTTGGAAACTATGGACATCGACTTTCTCTGGCTGGCGATCGGCGCCGGTCTGCTCGCCGTCGTATACGGCGTTGTGCAGACCATGGGGCTGCTCAAGAAATCGCCTGGCAATGCGCGCATGCAGGAGATCGCCGCGGCGATCCAGGAAGGCGCTCAGGCCTATCTGAACCGTCAGTACACCACCATCGGCATCGTCGGTGTCCTGGTGATCGTCGTGCTGGCCCTGTTCTTCAAGAGCTGGGAACAGCCGGTCGGCTTCGCGGTCGGCGCGATCCTGTCGGGCGCCGCCGGCTTCGTCGGCATGCTGATCTCGGTCCGCGCCAACGTCCGCACCGCCCAGGCTTCCTCCGAGAGCCTTGCCAAGGGCCTGAACACCGCCTTCACCTCCGGCGCCATCACCGGCATGCTGGTGGCCGGCCTCGCCCTGATCGGCGTCGCGGGCTACTACTGGGTGCTCACCGGCCCGATGGGCAACGAGCTGACCAGCCGGACCGTCATCGACTCGCTGGTGGCTCTGGGCTTCGGCGCCTCGCTGATCTCCATCTTCGCCCGTCTCGGCGGCGGCATCTTCACCAAGGGCGCCGACGTCGGCGCCGACCTCGTCGGCAAGGTCGAGGCCGGCATCCCCGAGGACGACCCGCGCAACCCGGCGGTGATCGCCGACAACGTCGGCGACAACGTCGGCGACTGCGCCGGCATGGCCGCCGACCTGTTCGAGACCTACGCGGTGACCACGGTCGCCACCATGGTCCTGGCCGCCATCTTCTTCCGCGCCGATGCGGCGCTCACCGCCAACATGATGGTGCTGCCGCTCGCGATCTGCGCCGTCGGCATCGTCACTTCGATCATCGGGGCCTTCTTTGTCCGCCTCGGCAAGAGCCAGAACATCATGGGCGCCCTGTACAAGGGTCTCATCGTCACCGGCGTGCTGTCGGCCGTCGCCCTCTACTTCCTGTTCCCGATGCTGGTCAGCGGCCAGATCGAGTTCACGCCCTACGGCGCGCTCGAAGCCAAGGCCTACGGGGCCATGGAGCTCTTCTGGTGCTCGATCGTCGGCCTTGTCATCACGGCCCTGATCGTCGTGATCACCGAGTACTACACCGGCACCGGCTTCCGCCCGGTGAAGTCGGTCGCCCAGGCCTCGGTCTCCGGTCACGGCACCAACGTGATCCAGGGTCTGGCCATGTCGCTGGAAGCCTGCGCGGCCCCGGCCATCGTGATCATCGGCGGCATCATCGTCGCCTACGGTCTGGCCGGCCTGTTCGGCATCGCCATCGCCGTGACCGCCATGCTGTCGCTGGCCGGCTTCATCGTCGCCCTCGACGCCTTCGGCCCGGTGACGGACAACGCCGGCGGCATCGCTGAAATGGCCGGTCTTCCGCCGGAAGTCCGCGTCACCACCGACGCCCTGGACGCCGTCGGCAACACCACCAAGGCCGTCACCAAGGGCTACGCCATCGGTTCGGCCGGCCTCGGCGCCCTGGTGCTCTTCGCCGCCTACACCGAGGACCTGAAGTTCTTCACGGCCGAAGCCGCTCCCGGCAGCTTCTTCTATGACCTCGGCGCCGTGGCCTTCGACCTCTCCAACCCCTACGTCGTGGTCGGCCTGCTGTTCGGCGGCCTGCTGCCCTTCCTGTTCGGCGGCATGTCGATGACCGCCGTCGGTCGCGCCGCCCAGGCGGTCGTGGTCGAGGTTCGTCGCCAGTTCCGCGAGAACCCCGGCATCATGACCGGCGAGGTCAAGCCCGAGTACGGCAAGGCCGTCGACATCCTGACCAAGGCCGCGATCAAGGAAATGATCGTGCCGTCCCTGCTGCCGGTCGTCTCGCCGGTGGTGCTGTTCTTCGCGATCAACGCCATCGCCGGCAAGGTCAACGCCTTCGCCAGCCTCGGCGCCATGCTGATGGGCGTGATCGTGACGGGCCTGTTCGTCGCCATCTCGATGACCTCGGGCGGCGGCGCCTGGGACAACGCCAAGAAGGTGATCGAAGAGGGCTTCACCGACAGCGACGGCGTCACCCACGGCAAGGGCTCCGAAGCCCACAAGGCCGCGGTGACCGGCGACACGGTCGGCGATCCCTACAAGGACACCTCCGGCCCGGCCGTGAACCCGATGATCAAGATCGCCAACATCGTGGCGCTCCTGCTCTTGGCGGTTCTGGCCCACGGCTAGCCACGACCCGGGAGCCGGTTCGCCGGCTCCCGACCCACCGATCCATGCGAGAGGCCCCGGAGAGCGATCTCCGGGGCGTTTCATTTTTGGCGCTGTTCTGGCGTTGAATGCGGTTGACCTGTCGTGTCCGCTAAGGGTGGTTAGCTGTCATTGGCTTCACCACTCGCCCCAGATAGGCTGGCCCAATGTTGGCGGCTTTGGGGAGCGCTG
>JASJPM010000012.1:0-11291 GCA_031426695.1 Caulobacter sp. | reverse complement strand
GGGGAAGGGACACCGTGACCCGCGCCGAGACCATGTCGCCGAACATCGGGTCGCGCCGTTGATAGGCCAGCTCCCAGCTCCAGTCCGGCGTCAGCGCGGCCCGCGCTCCAGCCAGGTCCGCGTCGGCCAGCTGGGCGCCCGCGTCATAGGCCAGCAGGGTCGGATGGCGGTCCAGGCCCGCGCGCAGCATGACAGGATCGACGTCCCACCGCGGCGGCTCGCCGCTGGCCGTGGCTTCCGGATCACCGGTCCACTGCACCAGCGCCGCCCGGGCCCTGGCGAGGTCGGCCGTCAGCGCGCTGCGGCGGTCGGCGAGGGCCAGCCGCCATTCGGCCGGATCGACGGTCTCGGCGGGTCGCGCCCCCCGCGTCACGGCCGACGGCGCGGTGTCGAGAACCGGCCCGAGGGCCGTCTCCACCTCGTCCAGCGCCGCCAGCCGCACCTGAGCGTAGTGAACCTCCACCCAGGCCTGGGCCACCGCCAGCCGGACCGCCCGCGCTTCAAGGCCTATCTGGGCGTCGGCCATGCCGACCTCGGCGCCGGCGCGTTCGACCGCAGCCCGGCGGGCGGGGCGGCTGGGCATGTCCTGCATCACCCCGACGCTGGCCATGGTCATTTGGTCGGCGCCGAAGCGGCCGGCCATGGGACCGCTGATCGGCAGGTTCTCGACCCCCAGCGCCAGTTTGGGGTCGGGCAGGGTCCCGGCGTTTCGGCTGGCCGCCCGCGCCGCGTCGACGCGCAGGGCGGCGGCCTTGACGCTGGGCGCCGTCTCACCGGCGCGGGCGAGCGCCTGGTCGAAGGTCATCGGCTCGGCCTGGGCCGAGGCGGCGATGGCGCTCAGGGCGAGCACCCACGCCCATTTCAAGGGAGACATGCTCCAAACTCCTCATGACGGCGCGCGAGCGCCAGCGGCCAGCGCACAGAGGGGCCGGCGGTCAGTCGAGGGTCAGAGCGCGATGGGAGGTCGTATGTTCTGGTCGGGCGGCAGGGATGCAAGCGCCCGCGTCGGGGCCCGGAACTGATCAACGCCATCGAAGGTGATGATCGAGAGATCAACGCTCGCGGCGGGAAGGGCCGCCGCCGTCGCGAAGCAGGCCATGCCGGGCTTACAGGGCGCCGTCTGCCCGGAACCGCCGTCACCATGATCGCAGCAGCCCATCGTCGCGTGATCAGCGGCGGACATGCCGCTGGCTTCCATCGGACAGTGCGTCGCCTTCACCATGGCATGCGCCCCCGGCGCAGCGACCAGCGGCAAGGCCAGCGCGGCGGTCCAGACAATCAGAAGGGCGAGAAACCGGATCAGACGATTGCTCCTTTGACCGGACAATTGCGCCTTCCGAAGCAGGCGGCAATGATACAAATCAAGTAGATTCGCCGCCGAGATGCTGGTCCATCGCCGATCCCATGGCGGCCTCTGAACCGCTCGATCTCAAGTTTCCGACAATGGACGCTAGGCGCGACTGTTGGACGTCAACTTCCGAGTCTGACTGAGGCTGTGTGAAAACTCGGGACCAAACCGTTTCGCGAAGGAAGGCTTTCGGGTCCCGACCGGCCGCCATGAGCGACAGAGCGCCAAATCAGCGATTTCCACGACGAGTCGATGGGCGGTCTCGGGCCAGCAAGGCGTTTTCACACAGCCTCGACTCATTGCGGACAATTAGGACGTCCGCTTTCGGCGCATGCTGGTATGTCTGCTGCTGGCGCTCACTGAAGGCCCGCTGCTGGCGCACTGTGGAAGTCACACGTTAGACTTTTCCCTTCCAGCCGCTGATGCTTGTTTCCCGCGGCCGCTCTGCTGATCGTGCAGGGGAGACTATCCCACCCACAGGCTGCGATGCGTGTTTATTGGGCGCCTGAACGCAATGGCGGCCCGGGGGGGCAATCCTGTTGGTGATTGTCGCTCGTGCGGCGCTAGGCGAGACGCATGCGTGTTCTCGTGATCGATCCCGATCCGGCCAGGGCGGCGCTGGTCGCCGAGGGGCTGGCCGGCGTCGATCCGGCGGTGGTGCGACAGTCGGCGGTGTTTGACGCGGCTGAGGCGCTGGCGTTCGAGCCGGACGTCATCGTGGTCGCCTGTGACAGTCCCGACCGCGACACGCTCGAAAGCCTGCGCGAGGCCAGCCAGGCCAATCCCCGTCCCATCGTGATGTTCGCTGACCGCTCTGAGCCCGGTCTCGCCGAGCAGGCTGTCCGCGCCGGGGTGGCGGCCTATGTGGTTGATGGTCTGGCCCCCGGGCGGGTCCGCTCAATTCTGGACGTGGCGATGAGCCGGTTCTACCTGATGCAGCAACTTCGCGGCGACCTGGCCAAGGCCCGGGCGGACCTGGAGTCGCGCAAGACGGTGGATCGGGCCAAGGGCCTGCTGATGAAGGAGCGGGGGCTGGACGAGGCGGCGGCCTACGGGCTGCTGCGCAAGCTGGCCATGGACAAGGGCCGCTCCATCAGCGCGGTGGCGGCCGATCTGCTCGCCTTCGCCGGCATCCTGAGGGGAGGGGACGGGTCGTGACGGCCTTGACGCTGGGGTTCATCCCCCTGACCGATTGCGCGCCGCTGGTGGTCGCCCGGGAGATGGGCTTCTTCGCCGACGAGGGCCTGGCCGTGACCCTCAGCCGCGAGGCGTCATGGGCGACGATCCGGGACAAGGTCACTTTCGGGGCCCTGGACGGCGCCCACATGCTGGGACCGATCCCGCTCGCCGCGACCCTAGCGGCCGCCCGGGAGTCCGCCGCGATGATCGCCCCGATGGCGCTGAACCGGAACGGCGCGGGCATCACGGCGTCCGTCGGGCTGGCGGCGGAGATCGCCGCCTCCTCGCTGGCCGGGGCTGTCGCCGCTCGCCGACAGGATGGCCGTCCGCGTCTGACCTTCGCGGTGGTCTTTCCCTACGCCATCCACAACTACGCCCTGCGCGCCTGGCTATTGGCCGCCGAGGTCGATCCGAACCTGGACGTCTCCATCATCGTCGTGCCGCCCCCCCGCATGGTGGAGCAGCTTGCGGACGGCCGGATCGACGGCTTCTGCGTCGGCGCGCCCTGGAACACCATGGCCATGGCGACCGGGGCCGGGGAGATGCTGGCGACGACCTCGACGCTGCTGCCCGGCGCCCCGGACAAGGTGCTGGGCGTCTCCCGGGCCTGGGCGGAACGGGACCGACCCCTGCTCGAGGCGCTGTTGCGCGCGCTGACCCGGGCGGGGATCTGGTGCGACGCCGCCGCCAACCGACAGGACCTCGCCACGCTGCTTGCCCGGCCCGACCTGGTCGACGCGCCGGCTTCCGCCATCGCCCGCGCCCTGGATGGGGAAATCATCTTCCAGCGCGATGGCGCCGCGACGCCCAGCCAGGCCGACGCCCTGTGGATTCTCTCGCAGATGCAGCATTGGGGGCAGATCGGGCCGGAGGTCGATCACGCGGCGCTGGCGTCGCGGGTCTTCCGCGGCGACCTGCTGGCGAAGGCGCTGACCGCGCGCGTCTGACCCGGCTGGGCGCCCTCATTTCGACCACAGCCATGCTGCGGCGCCGCATAATCATGCGATTGTCGATTTTCCGGCCGCGCCTCACCGGAAGCAGGCGGCGTTCAGGCGGATCTGCGCTCCCCTGACCTCAGGCCTGCGGACAACGATGTTCCGGCCCGATCAAGACGACCGCTCGGATGCGGTCACCTGCCCCGGCGACGCCGCCGTTCTCGCTCACGCGCATCCGAAGGCTCACATCATGACGACCCGTTCGTTCCTGCGGTCAGGCCACACGCCGACCCTGTTCGCCTCCTTCCTCTACTTCGACCTCAGTTTCATGGTCTGGGTGCTGCTCGGACCGCTGGGCGTCGCCATCGCCAGGGACTTTGATCTCGACCCCGCCCAGAAGGGCTTCATGGTCGCCGTGCCGGTGCTGTCGGGCGCTCTGTTGCGGCTGGTGGCCGGGGTGCTGGTCGACCGGATCGGCCCCAAGAAGACCGGCATCATCGGTCAGGTCCTGGTGCTGGCCGGTCTGCTGGCCGCCTGGGTCCTGGGCGTCCACAACTATTCGCAGGTCCTGGTGCTGGGCCTGCTGCTCGGTGTCGCCGGGGCCTCGTTCGCGGTCGCCCTGCCGTTGGCCTCGCGCTGGTATCCGCCCGAGCATCAGGGGCTGGCGCTCGGCATCGCCGGGGCCGGCAATTCGGGCACGGCGCTGGCCGCCCTGTTCGCGCCGGGCCTGGCCAAGATGTTCGGCTGGGGCAATGTCATCGGTCTGGCCGCCATTCCGCTGGCCGTGGCGCTGGTGGTCTACATCGTCCTGGCCAAGGACGCGCCCGAGCAGCCCGCGCCCAAGAAGCTGACCGAATACCTCGACGTGCTGAAGGTTCCGGACGCCTGGTGGCTGATGCTGCTCTACGCGGTGACCTTCGGCGGCTTCGTCGGCCTGTCCTCGTCCCTGACCATCTACTTCAACGCCGAGTACGGGCTGGACCCGGTGATCGCCGGATTCTTCACCGCCGCCTGCGTCTTTGCCGGCTCCTTCATCCGGCCGGTCGGCGGCGCCCTGGCGGACCGCATCGGCGGCGTGCGGACCCTGGGGACGGTCTATGTGCTGGCCGCCATCGGCCTGGCCGCCGCCAGCTTCCACATGCCCAGCGCCTGGATCGCCCTGGCGGTGATGATCTTCGCCATGTCGGCCCTGGGCGCCGGCAACGGCGCGGTCTTCCAGCTGGCCCCGCAGCGGTTCCGTAAGGAGATCGGCGTGGTCACCGGCCTGATCGGCATGACCGGCGGGTTGGGCGGCTTCTACCTGGCCTCCAGCCTGGGCCTGGCCCGCAAGCTGACCGGCAGCTACCAGGCCGGCTTCCTGGCCTTCGCGGTGCTGGCCCTGCTGGCGCTGGTCGCCCTGTTGGGGCTGAAGACTCACTGGCGGGCGGTCTGGCCGACCCTGCAGGGCGACGACTCCGCCGTTCCGGTCCGGCTCTAGGGCGCGACGATCATGAGCAGGGAAAGACTGGTCGTTGTCGGCAACGGCATGGCGGGCTGCCGCGCGGTGGAGGAAATCCTCAAGCGCGATCCGGACCGCTACGAGATCGCCATCTTCGGCGCCGAGCCGAGGGTCAACTACAACCGCATCATGCTCTCGCCGGTGCTGGCCGGAGAGAAGGCCTTCGCTGACATCGTCATCAACGACGAGGCCTGGTACCGCGACAACGGCATAGCGCTCCACGCAGGCCGTACCGTTACGCGCCTGGACCTGGCGGGTCGCCGGGTGCTGGCCGAGGGCGGGTTGGACGTCGGCTACGACAAGCTGATCCTCGCCACCGGTTCGGACCCCGTGCGGCTGCCGCTGCCGGGCGCGAACCTCAAGGGCGTGGTCACCTTCCGCGACCTCGACGACGTCGAGGCCATGGTCGCGGCCTCGGCGAGGCCCGGCGCTCGTGCGGTTGTCATCGGCGGCGGTTTGCTGGGGCTCGAGGCCGCTTACGGCGTGGCGCGCCGGGGCATGGCGGCGACGGTGGTCCATCTGATGGACGTGCTGATGGAGCGCCAGCTGGACGAGTCCGCCGCCTTCCTGCTGCGCGAGGCGCTGGCTGATCGCGGGGTCGAGACCGTGCTGGGCGCCCAGTCCGAGGAGATCGTCGGCGCCGAGGGCCGGGTCGCCGGCCTGAAGCTGAAGGACGGAACCGTCCTGCCCTGTGACCTGCTGGTCATGGCCGTCGGCATCCGCCCCAACGCCGCGCTGGGCAAGGCCGCGGGCCTGGAGGTGGGTCGCGGCGTGGTCGTCGATGACGCCATGCGCACCTCCGATCCGGCGGTGTTCGCGGTCGGCGAATGCGCCGAGCATCGCGGCCAGTGCTATGGTCTGGTCGCCCCGATCTGGGAGATGTGCCGGGCCCTGGCCCAGGCGCTGACCGACGGGGAGGGGACCTACGAAGGCTCGGTCCTGTCGACGCGGCTGAAGGTTTCCGGCGTCGATGTCTTCTCGGCGGGCCGGTTCGCTGGCGGCGAGGGCTGCGAGGACATCGTGTTCCGCGACGCCGCCCGGGGCGTCTACAAGCGGGTGGTCATCGAGGACGGCAAGGTGGCCGGCGCGGTGCTGTTCGGCGACGCCGCCGATGGCGGCTGGTACTTCGACCTCATGAAGTCGGGCCGCGACGTGGCCTCCATCCGCGAGACGCTGATCTTCGGTCAGGCGATCACCGAGGGGCTGGCCGGCCTGGACCCTAGCGCGGCCGTTGCGGCCATGGCCGAAGAGCAGGAAATCTGCGGCTGCAACGGCGTCTGCAAGGGCCAGATCACCAGCGCTATCAGTGTGCAGGGTCTCTCGACCCTCGACGACGTGCGGGCGGTGACCAAGGCCTCGGCCTCCTGTGGCAGCTGCACGCCGCTGGTCGAGCAGCTGCTGAAGCTGACGCTCGGCGAGGGCTTCCAGATCCAGACCGGGCCCAAACCGGCCTGCAAATGCACGCGGCACGACCACGGCCAGGTGCGCCGGCGAATCGTGGCGGAGCAGCTCAAGTCGCTGCCCGCCGTCATGCAGGCGCTGGAATGGTCGACCCCGGACGGCTGCCCATCCTGTCGCCCGGCCCTCAACTACTACCTCATCTGCGCCTGGCCGACCGAGTACCGCGACGACAAGCAGTCGCGCTTCATCAATGAGCGCGTTCACGCGAACATCCAGAAGGACGGCACCTACAGCGTCGTGCCCCGGATGTGGGGCGGCATGACGACGCCGGACGAGCTGCGCGCCATCGCCGATGTCGCCGACAAGTTCGCGATCCCCGCGGTCAAGGTCACCGGCGGCCAGCGCATCGATCTGCTGGGCGTGAAGAAGGACGACCTGCCCGCCGTCTGGGCCGATCTCAACGCCGCCGGCATGGTCAGCGGCCACGCCTACGCCAAGGGTCTGCGCACGGTGAAGACCTGCGTCGGCAGCGACTGGTGCCGGTTCGGCACCCAGGACTCCACCGGCCTGGGCATCAAGCTGGAGAAGTTCCTCTGGGGCTCATGGGCGCCGGCCAAGGTCAAGCTGGCTGTCAGCGGCTGTCCCCGCAACTGCGCCGAGGCGACCTGCAAGGATATTGGCGTGATCTGCGTCGACAGCGGCTACGAGATCCACGTCGGCGGCGCGGCGGGACTGCACATCCAGGGCACGCAGGTGCTGACCCGGGTGGCCACCGAGCAGGAGGCGCTCTGGGTCATCACCGCCATCATGCAGCTCTATCGCGAGGAGGGCTGGTACCTGGAGCGGATCTACAAGTGGATGGCGCGCGTGGGGCTGGACGCCATTCGCGACCAGGTCACCGACCCGGACAATCGCCGGGCCCTCTACGACCGCTTCGTCGTCTCCCAGCGCAGCGCCCGCATCGACCCCTGGGCCGAGCGGGTGGCCGGTCGCCACGCCGAGGAGTTCACGCCGCTCAGCCGTCGTCTGGAGTTTGTCCCCGCATGAACGCCCTGACCAAACCGCCCGTGGTTCACTGGATCGACGTCGGGGCGGTGACTGATATTCCCAGGCGCGGCGCCCGCCGTGTGCCGGGACCCAATGGCGATGTCGCCATCTTCCGCACCGGCGATGGCGCGGTCTTCGCCCTGATGGACGCCTGCCCGCACAAGGGCGGGCCGCTCAGCCAGGGCATCGTTCACGGCAGCGCCGTGACCTGCCCACTGCACAGCTGGACCATAGATCTGGCCAGCGGCGAGCCGACCGGCGCTGACCGGGGCAAGGGCTGCACGCCTGTCGTGCCGCTGGAAGTCAGGGATGGTCGGCTGCTGTTGGGCCTGCCCGGGGTCGCGGTCGATGGCTGACGGCGCCGCCGCCACCGTCCGGACCGCCTGCCCCTACTGCGGGGTCGGCTGTGGCGTGTCGGCCGTCGCGGGCGAGGGCCGGGCTCTGGCGGTGGCCGGCGACCGCGCCCATCCCGCCAACCTCGGCCGCCTCTGCTCCAAGGGCGCGGCGCTGGGCGCCACGGTCGGGCTGGAAGGCCGCCTGCTCAACCCGATGGTTGGCGAGCGGGAGGTCGCCTGGAAACAGGCCACCGCCCTCATCGCCCGCCGCTTCCGCGAGACCATCGCCCGACACGGCCCGGACTCGGTGGCCTTCTACGTGTCCGGCCAGCTGCTGACCGAGGACTATTACGCCGCCAACAAGCTGATGAAGGGCTTCATCGGCTCGGGCAACATCGACACCAACAGCCGGCTCTGCATGGCCTCGGCGGTCGCGGCGCACAAACAGGCCTTCGGGGCCGACCTGGTTCCGGGCTGCTACGAGGATCTCGACCTCGCCGATCTCGTCGTGTTCAGCGGCCACAACGCCGCCTGGACCCATCCGGTGCTGTTCCGGCGCATGGAGGCGGCCCGGGCGCGCGGTCAGAAGCATGTGGTCATCGACCCGCGCCGCACCGACACCGCCGAAGGGGCCGACCTTCACCTGGCCCTCGCGCCGCAGAGCGACGTGCGGCTGTGGAACGGCCTGCTGGCTGACCTGATCCGGCGCGGGGCTGTCGACCGCCAGTACATCGCCGCCCATGTGAACGGCTTTCCCGTCGTCGAGGCGGCGCTGGCCGAGGCGGACCAGTCGCCGGCCGCCGTGGCCGCAGACTGCGGCGTGGCGCTGGCGGATCTGACCGCCTTCTACGAGCTGTTCGCCGCCCGTCCGCGCACGGTCAGCCTGTTTTCCATGGGCGCCAACCAGTCGGCCCAGGGCGTGGCCAAGGGCCTGGCGATCATCAACGTCCACCTGGCCACGGGCCGCATCGGCAAGCCCGGCGCCTGCCCGTTCTCGATCACAGGCCAGCCCAACGCCATGGGCGGGCGGGAGACGGGCGGCATGGCCAACACCCTGGCCGGCCACATGGACTTCGCGCCAGAGGAGGTCGCCCGCGTCGCCCGCTTCTGGGGCGCGCCGAAGACAGCCGCCAGGCCGGGCCTGAAGGCGATCGACATGTTCGAGGCCATCCACGACGGCCGCATCGAGGCCGTGTGGATCATGGCCACCAACCCCGCCGTCAGCCTGCCCGACGCCGGGCGGGTGCGGGAGGCGCTGGGCAAGTGCCCGTTCGTGGTCGTCTCCGACTGCGTCGCCGAGACCGACACCCTGAAGTACGCCCATGTGAAGCTGCCGGCCCTGGCCTGGGGCGAGAAGAGCGGCACGGTGACCAACTCGGAGCGCCGCATCTCCCGCCAGCGGCCGCTGTTCCCGGCGCCGGGGCAGGCGCGGGCGGACTGGCGGATCATCGCCGATGTGGCCGCCGCCATGGGTTTCGCCGACGGCTTCTCCTGGGCCGACGAGGCAGCGGTGTTTCGCGAATGGACCCGTCTGACCGCCTACGAGAACACCGGGCGGCTGTTGAACCTGTCGGGCCTGATGGGCCTGGGTCGCGCCGCCTACGACGCGCTGGAGCCGGTGCAGTGGCCGGCGCCTGCCCCGGGCGTCGGTACACCACGCCTGTTCGAGGACGGCCGCTTCCAGACCCCCGACGGACGGGCCCGGATGGTTCCGGTTCGGCCCGCTCCGCCGGCCTCGGCGATGGACGCTGTCTATCCGATGTCGCTGAACACCGGCCGCATCCGCGACCAGTGGCACACCATGACCCGCACCGGCCTGGCGGCCGATCTGTGCCGCCACGCGCCCGAGCCCTTCGTCGAGATCCATCCGGAGGACGCCGGGCCGCTTGGCGTGGCCGAGGGCGCCCTGACGCGCGTGATCACCGCGCGCGGCGAGGCGGTGGTGACGGCGCGCCTGACCGACCGCCAGCGCCCCGGCAGTCTGTTCATGCCCATGCACTGGACCGATGTCTTCGCGCCGTCCGGGCGCTCGAACCATCTCATCGCGCCCAACCTCGACCCTGTGTCCGGCCAGCCGGAGTTCAAGCACACGCCCGCCCGGATCAGGGCCTGGCGCGAGACCTGGAAGGGCTTCCTGCTGACCACCGAGACCCGGACTCCGAGCCTGCCCGACGGGGTCATCTGGCGGCGCATCCCGCAGACCGGCTGCCGTCAGTTCGAGCTCGCCGGGCGGGGCGATGAGACGCAGCGCGAGGCGGTCCGCCGGCTGGCCGCCAGGGGCGCGCAGGGCGAGGTCCTGGCCTATGAGGACGCGCACGCCGGCGCCCTGCGGCTGGCCTGGGTGAGCGGCGAGCGGCTGACCCGCGTGCTGTTCATGACCACCGCCGGGACCCTGCCGCCCCGCGACTGGCTGATCGACCTGTTTGAACAGCCGCTGTCGCCACAGGCCCGGGCCACCCTGCTGTTCGGCCGCCCGCCGGGGCCGGTGGTCGATGCCGGACCAATGGTCTGCGCCTGCCTGAAGGTCGGGGCCCGCGCCATCGAGGCCGCCATCACCGCCGGGGCAGGGAGCCCCGACGCGGTCGGCGCCGCCACCGGGGCAGGGACCAACTGCGGCTCCTGCCGTCCCGAACTCGCCCGCATGATCACCGCCACCAGGGAGCCCGCCCATGCCGTCTGACCCCTCGACCGGTCGCGTGCTGCTGGTCGGCGCGGGACCTGGCCCGGCCGACCTGATGACGGTCCGCGCGATGCGCGCCGTGCAGGGCGCCCAGGCCCTGCTCTATGACGCGCTGGTTTCCGACGAGGTCATCGCCCTCGCGCCGCCGGGCTGCGTCCGCATCCAGACGGGCAAGCGAGCCGGCCACGCCAGCATGGCGCAGGAGACGATCAACCGCCTGATGCTGCGCCTCGCCCGGCGCGGGCTGATTGTGGTGCGTCTCAAGGGAGGGGATCCCTCGATCTTCGGCCGGGTCGGGGAGGAGGTCGACTATCTGCGCGACCGGGGCGTGGCGACCGAGGTCGTGCCCGGCGTCACCGCCGCCTGCGCCGCCGCCGCCCAGTTTGACATTCCGCTGACCCATCGCGGCGTCGCCCGCCGGGTGCTATTCGCCACCGCCCGCACCGAAGGCGGCAGGCTGGTTGACCTGGACTGGAGCGCCTTGGCCGACGGCCAGACGACGCTGGCCCTCTACATGGGCCGCAGCGCGGTCGGCCTGCTCACCGGGCAACTGATCGCCGACGGCCTGGCCGCCGAAACCCCGTCCGCCGCGATCGAGAACGCCGGCGCGCCCTCCGCCCGGCGGGTCCAGGCGCCGCTCGACGGTCTGGAAGAGGCGATGGGCGCTATGGACGCGCAGGGCCCGGTCCTCATCCTGATCGGCGAGGTCGCCGCGCGCGCCGCCGCGGACGCCCGGGTGATCATGCCCATCCCCCTTGCCCGGAGATCCTGACCGTGACGCCACCAAGCCCCGCCGCCGTCCTGTTGTCGCTCGCCCTGGCCACGCTGTCCGCGCCCGGCCTGGCCCACGCCGCCGAGGGGCAGGGCG
>JASJPM010000011.1:0-62561 GCA_031426695.1 Caulobacter sp. | reverse complement strand
GCCCGCCGGATCATTTTGTCTCAGCCCGGATGGCTCAGCCAGAACCAGCCATAGAACATCACCCAGCCCAGCGTGAAGCCGGCCAGCCCAATACGGGCGGAAATCCGCGTCCGGACCAGGCGCCCGATCAGGGCCATTCCGACCGCAACCAGCAGGAAGCGGGGCAGCCGCACGGGCCACGCCGCCGCGACCCAGGCCGGCAGGCTGATCCCGTGCGACGGCGCCAGGGCGGCGTAGACCTTGTAGGGCGTACTCGTCAGCGGGCCCTTCATCGCGGCGACCAGCCAGCCCGACGCCATCTCCCGGTCGGCGCGGGCGATCATGGCGTCGGAGACGGCGGGGACGGCGGCCACGGCGGCCCGGGCCTGAACCGGCTGGCGCTGCGCCCACAGGTACATCGCCCCGCCGCCGATCGCGGCGCCCGTGGCGGCGAGCAGCGCCGCCAGCAGCCCGGCCCGCAGGCCGCGGCGCATGGCGACAAGACCGATGATCACGTCGGGTACGATGAAGAACAGGAACGCCTCCGCCGCGCCCCAGGCAAGGGCGGCCCAGGCCACGGGCCGGCACAGGACCGGCCCGGTCACCAAGTGGACCGTCGGATCAGGCGACCCGCTCCACCATCATCTTCTTGATCTCGGCGATGGCCTTGGCCGGGTTCAGCCCCTTGGGGCAGACCTGCGCGCAGTTCATGATCGTGTGGCAGCGGTAGAGCTTGAACGGATCCTCGAGCGCGTCGAGGCGGTCGCCGGTCGACTCATCGCGGCTGTCGATCAGCCAGCGGTAGGCGTGCAGCAGCGTGGCCGGGCCCAGGTACTTCTCGCCGTTCCACCAGTAGCTGGGGCAGGAGGTCGAGCAGCAGGCGCAGAGGATGCACTCGTACAGGCCGTCCAGCTTGGCGCGGTCGGCTTCCGACTGTTTCCACTCGGTCTGCGGCTCAGGCGTCTCGGTGTGCAGCCAGGGCTCGATCGAGGCGTACTGGGCGTAGAACAGGGTCAGGTCGGGGACCAGGTCCTTGACCACCGGCTGGCTGGGCAGCGGGGCGATCTGGATTTCCTTGCCGACGACGTCTTCCCAGCCCTGGGTGCAGGCCAGGGTGTTGCGGCCGCCGATGTTCATGGCGCAGGAGCCGCAGACGCCTTCCCGGCAGGACCGGCGGAAGGTCAGGGTCGGATCGACCTCGTTCTTGATGTGGATGAGGACGTCCAGCAGCATCGGGCCGCACTTGTCGACGTCGACGTCGTAGGTGTCCCAGCGCGGATTGTCGGTCCCTTCCGGATCGTAGCGGTAGATCTTGAAGGTCTTGACGCGCTTTGCGCCGGTCGGGGCGGCGAAATGCCGGCCCTTGCCGATGCGGGAATTCTTGGGGAGCGCGAGTTGAACCATGACGCCGCTTCGTTCCGTAACCTAGCCTGGGTGACGATCTAGAGCGCGTAGCGGCCCCTGTCCACGCCGACAGGGGCCATTCCGTGACGTTATCCCTGCTGGGACAGGGGTTGTTGCGAGTCGGTCGCGACAACCTGGGCCTTGCCGCCGTACCAGTCGATGTTCCGGGTCAGCCACATGGCCGCCGTCAGGCCGGTGAAGGCGGCGACCGAGCCGGCCAGCAACGCGAAGTCCTCCAGCCGCATCAAGAGGTAGATCAGGCCGTACACGAGGCTGAACACCACGATCGCCTGGACCCGGTAGCGCGGCGCCCGGAACGCGGCGCCGGCGTAGAGACCGATCAGCAGCACCGTGGCGACAGCGGCGATCGCGAAGCCCCGGTCGAAGCCGACATACTCCGACAGGCTGAGCAGCAGCAGATAGAAGACCATCTGGGCCAGGCCGATCAGCACGTACTGGGCCGCGTGCAGCCGCCGCCCCGACAGCGCCTCGAACACGAAGAAGGTCAGGAAGACCAGGCCGACGAACATCACCGCGTACTTCAGGGCGCGCATCACGAACTGGTAGGGGTTGTTGGCCGGCACGAAGCTGACGCCGAGGTCCTTGCGGCCCAGCTCGAGCAGCGACACCGCGTCCGACGGCCCTTCCGCCGCCAGCCCCCGGGCCATGAAGGGCACGGTCCAGTCGGCCTTGAAGCCGGCGCCGCTGACCTGCCGAACGGTCGGCGAAAAGCCGCCGTCGAAGCCGGGGTCCGGCCAGTCGCCGGTGACGGTCACCCGCGTCGACCGGGCGAACGGCATGATCGACAGGCGCCGGGCGCCGGTGAAGACCAGCCGGGTCCTGAAGACGCCGCCGGCCAGCAGCGAGGCCGCCGGTGCGCTCATCAGGCCAAAGCTGCCCCCGTCGGGCATCGCCTCGCCCGCGTCGGTCGCGCGGCCGGGGCGGCCCAGATCCATGTCGGAGGCCGGCGCGAAGGCCAATTGGGCCGGACCCTTGGGGCCGGTCACGATCCCGGCCGGGTCCAGCTTGCCGCCGCGCAGGTCGGAGAAGCCGAGCACGACCCGGGCCCGGCTCCAGTCCACGTTCGCGCCGGCCGGCACGCCGGGCGCGGCCGGGGCGGCGGGGAAGACCGCCTCGATGTCCACGCTCGCCTCATAGACGGGCACGGTGAAGATGCCGCGCTTGAGCGTGCTGCTGGCCACCCTGGCCGTCGCGGAGCCTGTGTCGGGCGACAGCACGTACCAGCCGTAACGGGCCTCCTCCCCCGCCTTGACGGCCGGGATGACGTAAGGGGCGACGATCAGCGGGCCAAGCACCTGCTGGGCGCCGCCCTTCATGCCGGAGACCTCGGCCACCACCTTTTCGGAGCGGTTGGCGCGGTCATGGACCAGCGCCAGCACGAACAGGCCGGGGATGGCCATCAGCAGGGCCAGGAGGCAGACGAGCAGCGCCTTGCCGCCCCAGCCGGCGGACTTCGGTCTGGGCAGCCTGATGTAGGCGCCGGCGGCTTCGGGTAGCGGGTCGGACATCATGCCCCTCCGTGATGATCGGAAGCGGAGCAGACGCCCTCGCCGTGCAGACGGCATGGAGGCCGGGCTCGGCCGCTGTGAAGCCTGCGTCCTGATGCGGCCCTGAAACGAAAACGGCGCGCCGCCCGACCGGGTGGCGCGCCGTTCCGAAAGCCTTGCGGCGTAAGGGCCTAGTACACCCGCGCCTTGGGCGGGATGTAGCTGATTTCGTTGGTCATCGTGTAATTGTGGACCGGCCGGTAGTCGATCTTCACCTTGCCGCTGGCGTCATCGAACCAGGACAGGGTGTGCTTCATCCACTGGTCGTCGTTGCGGTCGGAGAAGTCCTCGCGGGCGTGGGCGCCGCGGCTCTCGGTGCGGTTCAGCGCGCTGTTCACCGTCACCGCCGCCTGGCCGACGAGGTTGTCGAACTCCAGCGTCTCCATCAGGTCGCTGTTCCAGATCAGGCCCCGGTCGGAGACCTTGATGTCCTTGCGGGCGGCGACGACGGCGGCGATGCGATCGACGCCGCTCTTCAGCGACTCGCCGGTGCGGAAGACAGCGGCGTCCTCCTGCATGGCGCGCTGCATCTCCAGCCGCAGGTCGGCGGTGGTGCGCGTCCCGTCGGCGTGACGGAAGCGGTCGAAGCGGGCCAGATGGGCGTCGGTCATGACGTCCTTCATCTCCGGCTGGACCTCGCCCGGCTTGACCATCTCGGCGCAACGCAGGCCGACGGCGCGGCCGAACACCACCAGGTCGATCAGGCTGTTGGAGCCGAGGCGGTTGGCGCCGTGCACCGAGACGCAGGCCGCCTCGCCCACGGCCATCAGGCCCGGCACGATGGTGTCGGCGTTGTCGCCGGTCTTGGTCACCACCTCGCCGTGGTAGTTCGTCTGCAGGCCGCCCATGTTGTAGTGCACGGTCGGCAGGACGGGGATCGGGGCGCGGGTCACGTCGACGCCGGCGAAGACCTTGGCGGTCTCGGAGATGCCGGGCAGGCGCTCGTGCAGGATCTTCGGGTCCAGGTGGTCCAGGTGCAGGAAGATGTGGTCCTTGTTGGGACCCACCCCGCGCCCTTCGCGGATCTCGATGGTCATGGCGCGGCTGACCATGTCGCGCGGCGCCAGGTCCTTCACGCTGGGGGCGTAGCGCTCCATGAAGCGCTCGCCCTCGGAGTTGGTCAGATAGCCGCCCTCGCCGCGGGCGCCCTCGGTGATCAGGCAGCCGGCCGGGAAGATGCCGGTCGGGTGGAACTGCACGAACTCCATGTCCTGCAGCGGCAGGCCGGCGCGCAGCGCCATGCCGCCGCCGTCGCCGGTGCAGGTGTGGGCGCTGGTGGCCGAAAGATAGGCGCGGCCGTAGCCGCCGGTGGCCAGGATGGTCCGCTGCGCCTGGAAGCGGTGCAGGGTGCCGTCGTCCAGCTTCCAAGCCGTCACGCCGCGGCAGACGCCGTCGTCCATGATCAGGTCCAGGCCGAAGAACTCGATGAAGAACTCGACGTCCTTGCTGAGCGCCTGGCCGTACATGGTGTGCAGCATGGCGTGGCCGGTGCGGTCGGCCGCCGCGCAGGTGCGCTGGATCGGGGCCTCGCCGTAGTTGCGGGTCATGCCGCCGAAGGCGCGCTGATAGATCTTGCCGTCCGGCGTGCGCGAGAAGGGCACGCCCCAGTGCTCGAGCTCATAGACCGCCGCCGGGGCGTTGCGGGTCAGGTATTCGATGGCGTCCTGGTCGCCCAGCCAGTCCGAGCCCTTGACGGTGTCGTACATGTGCCAGCGCCAGTCGTCCTCGCCCATGTTGCCGAGCGAGGCGGAGATGCCGCCCTGGGCGGCGACCGTGTGCGACCGGGTCGGGAAGACCTTGGTGATGCAGGCGGTCTTGAGGCCGGCGGCGGCGCAGCCGAGCGCGGCGCGCAGGCCCGAGCCGCCGGCGCCCACCACCACGATGTCGAACTTGTGGTCGATGAACTTGTAGGCGGCCATCAAAGGGCTCCCGACAGCAGGGCCACCTTGAGGATGGCGAACAGGCCCAGGGCGGCGCCCAGGACACAGACGAAGAGGTTGAGGAGCAGCAGGCCGGTCTTGGCCACGAAGCCCTCGATATAGTCCTCGACCACCACCTGGATCTGCAGGCGAAGGTGGAAGAAGCCGACCACAACCAGCAGCCCGGCCAGCACCGCGTTGAGCGGCTGGGCCAGCCAGGTCGAGGCCGAGCCGAAGTCGCCCTTGGCCAGCATCGGGCCGGAGAAGGCGGCCCACAGGGCCAGCGGGATGAGGGCGATGCCGCTGACCCGTTCGGCGATGAAGTGGCCGGCGCCGTGCTTGGCGGCGCCCAGGCCCCGGGCCCGCGACAGCGGCGTGCGGAAGTTGCTGCTCGTCCCGGCCATCACAGGGCTCCCGTGCTGGCGGCGATCAGCCAGACCGCGGCGGTGGCCACGGCGGCGAAGACGAAGCTGGCGATGGTCATGGTGTCGGCGACCTTCGGGCGGAAGCCCTTGCCCACGTCCCAGATCATGTGCCGCACCATGCTCGCCAGGTTGAAGAACAACGCGAAGGTCAGGCCCAGCAGCACCAGCTTGCCGAGCAGCGACCCGAGCAGGCCCATGTAGCTCGCATAGGCGTCCGGACCAGCGGCGAGCGACAGCAGCCAGCCGACCAGGATCAGGATGCCGACATAGAGGGCGATCAGGCTGCCGCGATGCAGGATCGAACCCGCCATCGTCACATGCCAGCGCCAGACCTGGAGGTGGGGCGAAAGGGGTCGCTCGCGGACCCCCGGCGAAGCTTCGGTCATCTGGGACTCGTGGTTGCGCGGTCTTCTGGAGAAGGCCGCACCGGATTTAACCCCCGGGGCGCGGGTGTCAACGCGAGCGGGGCCTTTTCGGCGAACGACTTGCGCTTCCCGCACGGGAAATGGGGTGCGATGGGAGCGGCGGCGACCGCCGCTCCCCGGTCGCTACAGGCGGTGCAGGCCGCAGAGCTTGTTGCCGTCCGGATCGCGCAGATAGGCGAGGTACATGCTGCCGGGGCCCTCGCCGCGCACGCCGGGGGGATCCTCGCAGGTGGTCCCGCCGGCCGCGACGCCGGCCGCGTGCCAGGCGTCGGCCTGGGCGGGCGAGTCGCAGGCGAAGCCGATGGTGCCGCCGTTCGGCGCGGTGGCCGGCTCGCCGTTGATCGGCAGCGACACCGAGAAGACGCCGGTCGGGGTCCGGTAGAAGATCCGGTGGCGGTCGACGAAGCCGGCGGGCACGCCCAGCGCGCCGAGCAGCGCGTCATAGAAGGTCTTGGCCCGCTCGAGGTCGTTGGTCCCGATCATGATGTGGGAGAACATGGTGGTTTCCTTCCCTTGTTGTTGGTCTTGCGATGCTTGCGCCGAAGGGTCCGGGCTCTAGCTTCGGAATACGGTCAGCGCCAGATGCTGCAGCAGCATGATGGTCTTGGCGTCCCGGATCCGGCCGTCGGCGATCATGGCCAGGGCCTCGTCGATGGTCGTCTCCAGCACCTCGATGTCCTCGCCCTCGTCCGGATGGCCGCCGCCGTCGCTGATCCTCATCCCCGCGTCGTACTCGGCCACGAAGAAGTGCAGGATCTCGGTCACCGAGCCGGGGCTCATGAAGGCCTCGAAGATCTTGCTGACCGCGCCCAGCCGATAGCCGAGCTCTTCCTCGACCTCGGCGCGGATGCGCGCTTCCGGCTCGGCGTTGTCCAGCAGGCCGGCGGCGGCCTCGATCAGGAGGTCGTCGTAACCGTTGACGAAGGCCGGATACCGGAACTGCCGCACCAGCAGCACCGTGCGGCCCGGCAGGCTGTAGGGCAGCAGCACCGCGCCGTTGCCCCGGTCGTAGTGTTCGCGATGCTGGGTCTGCCAGGTCCCGTCGCGACGCTTCCAGTCGAAGCTGGTCGTCTTCAGGACGTACCAGTTGTCGGAGAGCAGCCGCGTCTCGCGGACGCGAACCCGATCCTTGACGCTCACGGCGATCTCCTCAATCCCGCACCCGTTCGAGCCAGTCGGACGAGCGCATTTCCTGCAGTCGCGAGACGGTGCGCTCGAACTCGAACGACCCGTCACCCTCCGGGTAGAGCCGCTCGGGCTCGACCTCGGCCAGGGCGACCAGCTTGGCCTCGGCCTCGTAGAGGGCGTCGATGAGGGTGTTGAAGCGTTTGGCCGCGTCGCGTTTGGCCGGGACCAGACGCGGGATGTCTTCCAGGAACACGGTGTGGAAGCGCCCGGCGACGGCCAGGTAGTCCTGGGGCCCGAGCGCATGATCGCAGAGGCTGGAGAAACTCGCCCGCACGAGGCCGCCGCTGGCCCGCGGCAGGTGCAGCCTGCGACCCAGAACCTCCAGCGTGGCGCCGATCTCGGGCGCGCCGTCCAGCATGTCCGTCCACAGGCGGTCGAAGGTCCGCTGGTTGTCGGGGTCGGCCGGCGCCAGCCAGGTGCCGGCCCCGCGCAGCCGGTCGAGCCGGAAGTCGACTGGTCCGCGCACCGACACGACCTCGAGCTTTTCCTTCAGCATGGCGATGAAGGGCAGGAAGAGCTGGCGGTTGATGCCGTCCTTGTAGAGATCGTCCGGCGGCCGGTTGGAGGTGACCACCAGGGTCACCCCCAGCGCGAACAGCTGCTCGAACAGCCGTCCCAGGATCATGGCGTCGGCGATGTCAGTGACCTGGAACTCGTCGAAGCAGAGCAGCCGGGCGTCCTCGGCGATCAGTTCGGCGGTCGGGGCGATGGGATCATCGCCCCGGCTCTGGCCGAACCGCGCCTTGCGGGCCGCCGCGTCGCCCTTGCGCCAGGCGTCGATGCCGGCGTGGATCTCGGCCATGAAGACGTGGAAGTGGATCCGCCGTTTCTTCGCGATCGGCGCGGAGTCGTAGAACAGGTCCATCAGCATGGACTTGCCGCGCCCGACCGGCCCCCAGAGGTAGACGCCACGCGCCCCCTTCGGCTTGCGGAAGAACGAAAAGCCCGGTTCGGACAGGGCGTTGAGGTCGCCTTCCAGCCGTGACAGCGCGCCCAGCGCCGCCTCCTGGGCCGCGTCGGGTCTGATATCCCCTGCGGAAAGGCGCTCGCGGTAGGCGGCGCGGACGGATAAAGGCATCGCCAAACCGGTTAGCGCGCGTTGCGCCGCGCTTCAATGGAAACAGACCCATGAAAACCATCATCGAGCCCTTCCGCATCAAGGCGGTCGAGCCTATCCGCATGACCACGCGGGACGAACGCGCCCGCCTGATCGCGGCGGCGGACTACAACCTCTTCGCGCTGCACTCCGAGGACGTGCTGATCGATCTTCTGACCGACAGCGGCACCTCGGCGATGAGCGCCCGGCAGCAGGCCGCCCTGATGTCGGGCGACGAAAGCTACGCCGGCAGCCCGTCCTTCTTCCGCTTCGAGGCGGCGGTGAAGGACCTGATGCCGTTCAAGTACGTGATCCCCACCCACCAGGGCCGGGCGGCCGAGGCCATCCTGTTCTCGATCCTGGGCGGGGCCGGGAAGTTCATCCCGTCCAACACCCACTTCGACACCACCCGCGGCAACATCGAGGCGACCGGCGCGGAGGCCGCCGACCTGGTCATCGCCGAGGGCCTGGACCCGACCAGCCTGCATCCGTTCAAGGGCAACATGGATCTGGCGCGGCTGGAGGCCTACCTCGCCGAACACGGCCCGGCGGTCCCCTGCGTGATGATCACCGTCACCAACAACGCCGGCGGCGGCCAGCCGGTCAGCCTGGAAAACATTCGGGCGACCGCGAAGATCGCCAAGGCCCACGGCAAGCCCTTCATCATCGACGGCTGCCGGTTCGCCGAGAACGCCTACTTCATCAAGTTGCGCGAGCCCGGCCAGGCGGACCGCTCGGTGAAGGACATCGTCCGCGACATGTTCGCCGATGCCGACGGCATGACCATGTCGGCCAAGAAGGACGCCTTCGCCAACATCGGCGGCTGGCTGGCCCTGAATGACGACGACCTGGCCCAGGCGGCGCGCAACCGACTGATCCTGACCGAGGGCTTCCCGACCTACGGCGGACTGGCCGGCCGCGACCTGGACGCCATCGCCCAGGGCCTGGTCGAGATCATCGACGAGGACTACCTGCGCTATCGCCTCCGCAGCATGGCCTACATCGGCGAGCGGCTGGAGGCGATGGGCGTGCCGATCGTACGGCCGACCGGCGGCCACGCGGTGTTCATCGACGCCCGCCGGCTGCTGCCGCACATTCCGCCGAAGGAATACCCCGGCCAGGCCCTGGCCGTGGCGCTGTACCTTGAGGGCGGCATCCGCTCCTGCGAGATCGGCACGGTGATGTTCGGCCTGAGGCCCGACGGGACCGAGGTGGAGGCGCCGATGGACCTGGTCCGCATGGCCTTCCCGCGCCGGGTCTACACCCAGAGCCACGCCGACTACATCGTCGAGGTCTTCGAGGAGATCGTGGCCCGCAAGAACGCGCTGAAGGGCTTTGAGATCACCTGGCAGCCGACCGCCATGCGCCACTTCACCGCGAAGTTCGCGCCGCTGTAGGCCGCCTTAGAGAACCCCGAGGTCCTTGCGCAGCGCCTTGGCGGTGGCCGCCGTGGTGCAGGCGCAGGTCTTCATCTGGCCGTCGGCGGACCACCAGACGAGAACGGGATACTCGAACGAGACCCCGTTGGCCTTGAGCAGCGGCTGGAGCTTGTCGACAAAGCCGCGACCGGCCTCGATCACGGCCGTGCGCGCCATGTCGCCCTCGACAGGGGGAATGCCGGCGGCCGTCCAGGCGGCGGCGGGCGCGGCGGTCCAGCGCTCGTACAGCGGCCAGCTGCGGCCGATCCACAGCTCCGCCACCGTGGCCCGCTCGGCCGGCGTCGACTGCGCCTGGCCGTTCAGGTCGGGGCGGGCGATGACGATGACCCGGGTGTCGACCTGCGCCTCGTGCAGGTCGGCGAAGTTCTCGGCCTTGAACAGGGCGCAGCTGGGACAGTCGCGGAAGCTGACCATGTAGAGCTTCGGCCCGGTCCGGCCCGGCGACACCCAGCCGGCCGTCTCCAGCAGGCGGCCGATCTCGGCCTGGTGCCTGGTGATGACCTTGGGCCGCTGGCGGACGTCAAACCACCAGCAGGCCCCCAGGATCGCCACCGCCACGACGGCGAGCAGCACGAATCCGGCGATCAGCTTCTTCATCGAACGACGCTCCGGGTGAAGACCCAATGCTTCTATCCCTTGACTGACGACAGCGGGCAAGGCGCTCTCCTGTTCCATCCTGGAGCCCCGCTTGTCCCGTCATCCGCCGCCCCCGCCCCTGTCCGACGTCCCGCTGGAGCCCGGCCTCTATGTGGTGGCGACGCCGATCGGCAACCTGCGCGACATCACCCTGCGGGCGCTGGACGTGCTGCACGGCTGCGACCTGCTGCTGGCCGAGGACACGCGGGTGACCGGCAAACTGCTCGCCGCCTACGGCCTCAGCAAGACCATGGCCCGCTATGACGAGCACGCCGCCGAGCGGGCGCGCCCCCGGATCATGGCGGCGCTGGAGGCCGGCCAGAGCGTGGCCCTGGTCTCCGACGCCGGCACGCCACTGGTCTCCGATCCCGGCTATCGGTTGGTGAAGGAGGTGGTCGAGGCCGGCTTTCGCGTGTTCCCCATCCCGGGCCCCTCGGCGGCGCTGGCGGCCCTGACCCTGGCCGGCCTGCCCACCGACCGCTTCCTGTTCGCCGGCTTCACGCCGCCCAAGAGCGCGGCGCGACGGACCTTCCTGGCTGAGTTCGCCCAGGCCCGCGCCACGCTGATCTTCTACGAGACCGGCCCACGCCTGCGCGCCAGCCTGGAGGACATGCTGGCGGTGTTCGGGCCGCGTCAGGCGGCGGTGACGCGGGAGCTGACCAAGCTCTACGAGACGGCCGTGCGCGGAACGCTGGACCAGCTGGCCGTCGACCCGGCGCTGGAGGAGCCGAAGGGCGAGATCGTCGTCCTGGTCGGGCCGGGCGTCGCCGAGGTGGCCAGCGAAGCGGACGCCGACCTGGCCCTGGCCGAGGCCCTGACCCGCCTGGCCCCCGGCGAGGCGGCGTCGGAGGTGGCGAAGTCGCTGGGCCTCAACCGCCGCGACCTCTACCGCCGGGCCCTGGCCCTGAAGGACGCCGGATGACGGCGGCCCGCAGCGCGCGCGGCCAGGCCGCCCGGCGCTCGGGCCGGCGCGGCGAGGTGCTGGCCGCGCTGCTGCTGATGGCGCGGGGCTACCGGATACTCGGCTTCCGGCTGGCCGCGCCACAGGGCGAGATCGACATCCTGGCCCTCAAGGGCGACGTGCTGGCGGTGGTCGAGGTCAAGCGGCGCACGACGCTCGAAAACGCGCTGGAGGCCGTGCACGCCGAGCAGCGCGAACGCTTGCGCCGCTCGGCCATGGCCATCGTCGCCGGACGCCCGGCCCTGAAGGGCGCCACCATCCGGCTGGACCTGATCGCCCTCGCCCCCGGCCGCCTGCCGCGCCATATTCCCGATGCGTGGAAGGGCGCCTGAGCATGACGCGGGACGAAGCCGAGGGATTCCTGACGCAGGTCGGGACCGGACCGGACGAGGGTTTCCCCCTGTTCGAGGCCGCCCTCGCCTGCGCCGTGCATGACGACGACAGCCGGGACGAGGCCGCCGCGCGCGCCCTGGGCGCCGAGGGGGCCGAACGCCTGGCCCGCAGGCTGGAGACGGAGTCGCCGGAGGAGGCCATCGCCGAGTCCATGGCCGGCGACCTGCGGCTGCAGGGCGACCTGATCACCTTCGAGGACCAGGCCAACGCCGACATCATCGCCGTCGCCGAGCGACGCAAGGGCATCCCGGTGTCGCTGGGGATCTTCTACCTGCACGCCGCCCGCCAGACCGGGCTGGACGTGAAGGGGGTCGATTTTCCCGGCCACTTCCTGCTGCGCATCGAGACCGTCGAGGGGCCGCTGGCGCTGGATCCGTTCAGCGAGGGCCGGGTGGTGCTGCCCTCGGAGCTGTCGCGGCGGGCGCTGCGAACGGGCCTGACTCCGGACGTCGCCGGGCGGCTGGATCTGCTGATGGCGCCGACCACAGACCGCCAGGTGCTGATCCGGCTGCAGAACAACATCTTCGCCCGGGCCCAGGCGGCCGGCGACTGGCCCCGCGCCGAACGCTCGGCCCTGCGCCGCGCCCTGCTGGATCCCTCCGACCACCGCCCCTGGCTGGACGTCGCCCGCGCCCGCGAAGGCCAGGGCGCCCTGGCCGGCGCGCTGCAGGCGCTGGGCCGCGCCCAGCAGCTGGACGGCGGCGCTGCCATCGCAGCCCGAGCCGCACGGGAGCGGGTGAGGCTAAGACTGAACTAGTCACCTCCACTGTCATCCCGGACGCCGCAGGCGATCCGGCGACTGTATTGGGTCAAGGGGTCTTCTGCCACGGCGCGCCGGTCTTGAGCATGACGTTGGCGGCGACAACGATCTTGCGGGCGATGGCGACGAGGGCGACCTTGGCGGGCTTACCGGCTCTCCGCTTCGCTGCGGCCGGGATGACAGTGGATTGCGGGATCAAGGCCCTCCCCCACTGGCGAACCCGCGTTCGAGGGACTAAGTCCAAGGCCGCCGGTCGTCGGCCCCCAAGGAAAGCTCCCATGTCGCTGAAGGTCGCCGTGCAGATGGATCCCGTCGAAGGGATCAACATCGATACCGACTCCAGTTTCATGATGATGATGGAGGCCCAGAGCCGGGGTCACCGGCTTTGGGTCTATACGCCCGACAAGCTGTCGCTGGAGGAGGGCCGCGTCCGCGCCCGGGCCCGGCCGGCGACGCTGCGCGCCGTGAAGGGCGACCATGTCACCCTGGGCGAGCCGGTGCTGCTGGACCTGGCCGACGACGTCGACGTGGTGCTGATGCGCCAGGATCCGCCGTTCGACATGGCCTACATCACCGCCACCCACTTCCTGGACAAGGTCCATCCCAAGGTGCTGGTGGTGAACAACCCGACCGAGGTGCGCAACGCGCCGGAGAAGCTGTTCGTCACCGACTTCCCGGGCGTGCAGCCGCCGACTCTGATCACCAGCGACATCGACGCCATCTACGACTTCCGCGAACGCCACGGCGACATGGTGCTCAAGCCCCTCTACGGCGGCGGCGGCTCGGGGGTGGTGCGGCTGAAGGCTGACGATCCCAACCTGGACGCGCTGCTGGAACTGCACGCCATGATCAGCCGCGAGCAGGTCATCGCCCAGAAATTCATCCCGGCGGTCAGCAAGGGTGACAAGCGCATCCTGCTGGTCGACGGCGAACCGGTCGGGGCCATCAACCGCATCCCGGCCGAAGGACAAGTCCGCTCCAACCTCGCCCGCGGCGGCCGGGCGGCGGCGGTCGAGCTGACCGCGCGCGACCTGGAGCTGTGCGCCATCATCGGTCCGGAGCTGAAGCGGCGCGGCCTGCTGTTCGTCGGCATCGACGTTATCGGCGACTATCTGACCGAGATCAACGTCACCTCGCCGACCGGCGCCCAGCAGCTGAAGCGGTTCGGCGGCGCCGACGCCGCGGCCGTCCTGTTCGACCGCATCGAGACGATCCGAAGCAACGGATGAACTCTGTCGGCTACCCGACTGATTCACCTCGTTTTCTTTTTTGGTTCACTATTCGTTCTTGATCTTTCCTACCCGTTATGGTTGCGTCTGTGGATAAGTCACAGGTCCTGTAGCCGGGAGCGAATATGGTCGCGCGCGTGGTGACGGTCGCCTTCCAGGGCGTGGAGGCCCGCCGGGTCGACGTCGAGGTCCAGCTGACCGGCGGCGAGCAGGTGATGGTCGTGGTCGGCCTGGGCGACAAGGCGGTGGCCGAGAGCCGGGAGCGGGTGCGCGGCGCCTTCACCGGCCTGGGGCTGGCCATGCCGGGCAAGCGGATCGTCGTGAATCTGGCGCCCGCCGACCTGCCCAAGGAGGGCAGCCACTACGACCTGCCGATCGCCCTGGCGGTGATGGGCGCCATGGGGGTGATCCCGCCCGACGCCCTGAACGGCTGGGTGGCGGTGGGGGAGCTGTCGCTGGACGGCACCATCAGCCCGGTGGCCGGGGTGCTGCCGGCGGCCGTGGCGGCCGGGGCCATGGATCTTGGCCTGATCTGCCCCGAGCCCTGCGGCGCCGAGGCCGCCTGGGCCGGCGGCACCCGCGTGATCGCGCCGCGCTCGCTGATCGGGCTGATCAACCACTTCCGGGGGACCCAGCTGCTGTCGGAGCCCAAGCCCGGCCCGATCGTCGAGGGCGGGCGGGTCCCGGACCTGCGCGAGGTGAAGGGCCAGGAACAGGCCAAGCGGGCGCTGGAGATCGCCGCCGCCGGGGGTCACAATCTGCTGTTCAGCGGCCCGCCGGGGTCGGGCAAGTCGATGATGGCCCAGCGGCTGCCGGGCATCCTGCCGCCTCTGTCGCCGGCCGAACTGCTCGAGACCTCAATGGTCCATTCGGTGGCGGGGCTGATCGCGCGGGGCGAGCTGACCCGCGCCCGGCCGTTCCGCAGCCCGCACCATTCGGCCAGCATGGCCGCCCTGACCGGCGGCGGGCTGAAGGCCAAGCCCGGCGAGGTGTCGCTGGCCCACAATGGCGTGCTCTTCCTTGATGAGCTCCCGGAGTTCAGTTCGCAGGCCCTGGATTCGCTCCGGGCGCCGCTGGAAACCGGCGAGGTGATGGTCGCCCGCGCCAACGCCCACATCCGCTATCCGGCCCGGGTGCAGCTGGTCGCCGCCCAGAACCCCTGTCGCTGCGGCCACGGCGGGCCGGGCAAGGGCTACTGCGGCAAGGCCCCGCGCTGTCAGCGGGACTATCAGGGCCGGGTCTCGGGGCCGCTGATCGACCGCATAGACCTGCAGATCGACGTGCCGCCGGTCAGCGCCGCCGACCTGGCCCTGCCGCCGCCGTCGGAGGGCTCGGCCGAGGTCGCCGCGCGGGTGGCCGCCGCGCGGGCGGCGCAGGTCGAGCGCGCCAGGGCCTGGCCGTCCGAGGCGCCGAGCCTCAACGCCATGGCCGACGGCGACTTTCTGGACAAGGCCGCCGGACTGGATGAGGCGGCCCGGTCGCTGATGGCCCGCGCCGCCGACGCCGGCCACCTGACCGCCCGGGGCTGGACCCGCGCCCTGCGCCTGGCCCGCACCATCGCCGACCTTGAGGGCACGGCGAGCGTCAAGCGGCTGCACGTCGCCGAGGCGCTCATCTATCGCCGGGTGGGCGCCAGCCCGGCGCCGGCGGCCTGATGACCCGGTTTGGCGCGCGCGCTCATATCCGCTAGGTCCCGGGCGACGGTCAGATGGCCGACGGGAGTGATGAGGGGTCATGGCGCCGCGACAGGCTGTCCTGGGCATGGAGAACGCCAGCTTCCACCACGGGGTGACGCCGGTGTTCGAGACCGTGTCCTTCCTGCTCGACGGCGCCCGCACGGCCCTGGTGGGCGAGAACGGGGCCGGCAAGTCGACACTGCTGCGCTGCCTGACCGGCGAGTTGGAGCTCGACAAGGGCCAGGTGATCCGGTCCCGCAGCCTGCGGGTCGGCTCGCTGCCGCAGGACACGCCTGAGGGCCTGGCCGACCTGCCGGTCCGCGAGGTGCTGCGTCGGTCGCTGGAGACCATCGGGGCCGGGGACGACGACTGGCGCATCGACGTGCTGCTGGACGAGATCGGCGTGGCGCCGGCGGTGGCCGACCAGACCTTTGGCTCGCTGTCGGGCGGATGGCAGCGGCTGCTGCTGATCGCGGCGGCGGCGCGGCTGGAGGAGCCCGACATCCTGCTGCTGGACGAGCCGACCAACCACCTGGACCTGTCCAACATCAACACGCTCGAGCTGTGGCTGACCGCCGGATTCGACGTGCCGATGCTGATCGTCTCCCACGACCGGGAGTTCCTCAACCGGGTGACCGACCGCACCCTGTTCCTGCGCAGCGATGGGGTTCACGCCTTCAAGACGTCGTTCTCCACGGCCCGCGAGGAACTGCTGCGCCGCGACGCCGTCGCCGCCGCGCACCGCAAGCTGGAGGAGAAGGAGGTCAAGCGGCTGGAAGCCGCCGCCGCCCGCTACAAGGTCTGGGCGGTCAAGAACCCGGAGCTGAACAAGCGCAAGGCCGCGATCGAGACGCGCATCGCCCGCATCGAGGCCGACCGCACCAACGCCTATGTCTCCCGGGAGCGGCGGCTGGAGCTGTCGGACGCCGAGATCGACGCCAAGGTGGCGCTGCGTCTCATGGGGCTGACGGTGAAGACGCCGGACGACGCCCGCACCCTGATCACCATCGACCGGCTCAGCGTGGCGTCTGGCGACCGCATCGCCATCCTGGGCGTCAACGGGGCCGGCAAGTCGACCCTGCTGACCGCGCTGGCGGCGGCGTTCGACCCGGCGCGCGAACACTACGACGGCCAGGCCGCCGTGCGGTTCAACCCCGCGACCCGGCTGGCGGTGTTCGACCAGTCGATGCGGGCCCTGCCGCTGAAATCCACCCTGCTCGACTATGTCGCCGCCGCACCCGAGGCGACCGACCGCGACGCCACCCGCCTGCTGGCCCAGGCGGGCTTTTCCTTCATCCGCATCCAGCAGCCGATCGCTCTGCTGAGCTACGGCGAGCGGTCACGGCTGATGTTCCTGCGGATGAAGCTGGAGCGGCCCAACCTCTACCTGCTCGACGAGCCGACCAACCACCTCGACATCGAAGGTCAGGAGGCGCTGGAGGCGCAGCTGGAGGAGAGCGAGGTCTCCTGCCTCTTCGTCTCCCACGACCGCTACTTCACGCGGACGGCGGCGACGCGGTTCCTGGAGATCCGCCGGGGGAGGCTGGTCGAGGTGGAGAGTCCCGACGCGTTCTTCGACGCGCAGGGGTGAGGCGGGTCTCGGGGCGGGCGCGGCCGCCCTTGACGGCCGGCATTCCCGCGTCTGCTTCCCGGATCGATGTCGGCAGGACCGGGTCCTCGACATCGGCCGGGCGGTCGGCGAGGATGACGAGGTGTTGCTCTTCGGGGCGCTCAGCGGGGGCTGACCCATCATGCGTATCTGGACCGTGACCTTCGTCGTGGCGGCGCTGTTCAACTTCGCCGTCGGCCTGCCGATGCTGCTGGCGCCGGAGGCCATGCTCGCGAGCCTCGGCCAGCCCGTTCCCGACGATCTGCTGATGACGCGCCTGGCCTCGCTGCTGATCGTTGTGCTCGGCATCGGCTACGCCATGGTCGCCCGCGACCCGGTCGCCAACCGGCCGATCCTGTGGCTGGGGGTGATCGGCAAGGCGCCGATCCCGCTGCTGGTCTGGTTGAGCGGCGGCGCGGCGGCCCTGTCGTCCTCGGCCTTCATCCTGTCGCTGGGGGATTTGGCCTTCGCGACGCTGTTCCTGCTGTACCTGCTGACCCACCGCCGGGCCGCTTGACCGGCCGTTAAGCCGCCTATGGCAGGGTGGCGGGCATGTCTGACGCCCGCGCCATCACCCCCGAACAGCTGGCCACCCTGAGCCACGAGTTCCGCACGCCTCTGAACGGCGTACTGGGCATGGCCCGGCTGCTGGACGGCACCCGGCTGAGCGCCGAACAGAAGGCCTATGTCTCCGCCCTGCGCGAGAGCGGCGACCATCTGCTGGCGCTGGTCAACGATGTGCTCGACCTGGCCCGGCTGGGCGAGGGCAGGATCGAGCTGCATCCGGCCCGCTGCGACCTGGGAGACCTGCTGCGGCAGGTGGCCGAGCTGATGAGCCCCCGCGCCCATGAAAAGGGGCTGGAGATCGCCTGGACCGTGGCCGCCGACGTGCCGCCGGTCATGGCCGACGAGGGCCGGCTGCGGCAGGTGCTGCTCAATTTCGCGGGCAACGCCATCAAGTTCACCGAGACCGGCGGCGTGCTGCTGTCGGCCCAGACCGCGCCGGACGGCCGGCTGCGGCTGGTGGTGCGCGACACCGGGCCGGGCGTGCCGCCGGCGGTGCGGGACAAGATCTTCGAGCCCTTCGTCCACGCCGATCCGGCGCACGGCGGAACGGGTCTCAACGGCGCGGGCCTCGGCCTGGCCATCGTCAAACGTCTGGGCCGCGCCATGGACGGCGAGGTCGGGGTCGAGGACGCGTCCGGCGGCGGCGCGGCCTTCTGGCTCGAAGCGCCCTTCCGGTCGGCCGAGGCGGCGACCGGAGATGCGCCGCTGGCCGGGCGACTGGTCGGGATCGCCTCGCCCAACGCCATCCTGCGCGAGGCGGCGGCCCGGCAGATCGAGGCGCTCGGCGGCCGCGCGGCCGCGGCGGCCAGTCTGGAGGATCTGCTGGTCATCGCGCCGCCCGAGGCGGTGCTGCTGATCGACAACGCCCTGGCGACCGGACGCAGGGCTCTCAAGGCGCCGGCCGGACGGCCCTGCCTGATCCTGCTGCGCCCCGACGAGCGGGGCCGCATCGCCCGCAGCCGGTCCGCCGGCTTCGCCGGCTACCTGATCAAGCCGCTGCGGCCGGCGTCGATCGCCGCCCGGGTGCTGGCCGCGCTGGGCGTCGACGAGACCGGAACCCGACCGCAGGACGACGAACGCATCGCCGAGGCCTCCGCCCCCGGCGCCCGGGTGCTGCTGGCTGAGGACAATCCGATCAACGCCCTGCTGGCCCGCACCCTGCTGCAGCGGGAGGGGGCGCATGTCGACCGGGCCGGCAGCGGCGAGGAAGCCGTCGCCGCGATGGCCGCGGCCCGCTACGACCTGGTGCTGATGGACGTGCGGATGCCCGGCATGTCGGGAGTCGAGGCGGCGCGCGCGATCCGGGCGCGGGGGGTGACGACACCCATTGTCGCCCTGACCGCCGACGCCTTCGAAGACGACCGCCGCGCCTGCCTGGCGGCGGGCATGGACGACTTCCTGGTCAAGCCCCTGACAGAGACCGCCCTGCGCGCCGTCCTGGCCCGCTGGGTCGGCTGGACGGACGCCCCGCGAGAGGCCAAGGTCGCCTCCTGATTTGCGGGGCGCGGCCCCGCCTCGGGGGACGCGCCAGATGACCACGGAAGCCGAAAGCAGCGCCGAGCCGAAGGCCAAGCCGACCTTCCTGCAATCCCTGGCGACCTTCGGCGAGCGGCGCACCCTGGTGATGCTGGTGCTCGGGTTCTCGGCCGGGCTTCCGAACCTTCTGGTCTTCGACACCCTGTCGATCTGGCTGCGGGACGCCGGCCTGTCGCTGGCGACCATCAGCATCTTCGGGCTCGCCACCCTGGCCACGGCGATGAAGTTCCTCTGGGCGCCGCTGGTTGACCGGACGCGGGTGCCGTTCCTGACCGCTCTGTTCGGACACCGGCGCTCGTGGATGCTGGTCTCCCAGGCCGTCATCATGCTGGGGCTCTGGCTGATCGCCGGTGTCAATCCGGCCACCAACCTGGGCCTGATGGCGGTGTTCGCGGTCATGGTCGGGTTCGCGTCCGCCAACCAGGACATCGTCATCGACGCCTGGCGGATCGAGGCCGCCGACGACGCGCGACAGGGCCCCATGGCCGCCGCCTACCAGTGGGGCTATCGCATCGCGATGATCGTGGCCGGCGCGGTTCCGCTGATCCTGGCCGAGGCCTACAGCTGGAGCCTGTCCTACGCGGCGATGGCCGCGCTGATGCTGGTCGGCGTCGCCGCTGTCTTCGCGGCGCCCCGCGAGACGGCGCACAGCGTCCGGCCCATCGATATCGGTGACGCGCGGCCGCGCCCGGTGGCGGAGGTGATCGAGTGGACGCTGCGGCTCGCGGTCCTCATCCTCGGCGGCCTGCTGGTCGGATCCGGTCTCGCCGCCAGCGCCACCTTCCTGGCCGACATCCTCAACGCGCTTGGCGCCGGCGCGCTCGGGGAGGCGATGAAGGCGGCCTGGGCCTCCGACAACAAGGTCTGGTTCCAGCTGCTCGCCGTCGTCGCAGGCTTCGGGATCATCGCGCTGGCCGCCCGGCGGATTCCCGGAGTCCAGACCCGGCCTGGCGCCTACCTCTCGGGGGCGCTGGGACAGCCGCTGACGGACTTCTTCACCCGCTACGGTAAGATCGCGGGCCTGATCCTGGCGCTGATCTGCCTGTATCGCGTCTCCGACTTTGTCCTGAACATCAACGGGGCTTTCTACGTCGATCTGGGGTTCAGCAAGCTGGAGATCGCCGAGGTCCGCAAGGTGTTCGGCGTGGTGATGTCGGTCATCGGCGTCGCCCTGGGCGGCCTGGCGGTCATCCGGCTGGGCCTGATGCGGGCGCTGATCATCGGGGCCTTCGTGGGGACGCTGAGCAACCTGTCGTTCGCCTGGCTGGCGACGCAGGGCCACAGCCTGTTCGCGCTGCTCGTCGCCATCGCCATGGACAACGTCGCGGGCGGCATCGCCGGCACCTGCCTGATCGCCTACATGTCGAGCCTGACGACCGTCGGCTTCACCGCCACCCAGTACGCCCTGTTCTCGTCCCTCTACGCCCTGCCCGGCAAGCTGCTGGCCAGCCAGTCCGGCCGCATCGTCGAGGCCACGGCCCGCGCCGCCGACGCCGGGGGGCCGGTCTCCGCGCTGAAAGGCCTGTTCGACCGGGTGCCGCCCGAGAGCTACGCCACCGCGATGGAGAAATCACAGGTCACGGCGGCGGCGCTGGGGACCGGCTACATGGTGTTCTACCTGTACTCGACGGCCATCGGCGTCTTCTCGATCGCGCTGAGCTTCATGGTCGCCGCTCGTCAGGGCGACCTGCCGAAGACCGAGGACGAGTCCGACCCCGCCTAACCCCCCAGGCAGACCACCTGGGCCACGCGCAGGTCGCGACGGAGGCCGTCGGCGACGCGGCCGTAGTTCTCGACATTGACCGGCTCGCCGGTGGCGAAGGTCGCCGGGCGGCGGCGCGAGTAGGTCAGGGCCCGGCCCATCGTGGCCGCAGAGGTGGTGTAGATCCGGCCGCGGCGCGGCGCCTCGGCCACCGTGACGCCGATCACGCGGCCGGCGGAATCCAGCGCCGGAGCGCCCGACAGGCCGGCCAGCGTGCCCTTGAGATTGTCGGTGCGGCCGACCTCGGCCCAGACCAGCACCGGCTCGGTGCGGGCCCCGCGGCCGCGCACCACCAGGTTCTCGCGGCCCAGCAGGCGGGAAACGGCCTCGCCCGGCTGACCCTGGGGGAAGCCGGTGTGGTAGCCTAGATCACCGCGCTTGAGCCGGCTGTCGTCCAGCATCAGCGGCAGCGCGGGCGCGCCGCCGTCCGTGGTCAGGACCGCCGCCTCGCCGTTGGGATCGATCTGCACCGTGGCCGCCACGCCCCGGCCTTCGGCCACGACCAGGGCGGTCTGACGGCAACCATCGACGACATGGCGGGCGGTCAGCCAGACGCCGGTGTCGGAAACCGAGAAGGCCGTGCCCGAACCCGGCGCCTTCTTGCCCGGCACCTCGACCACGACGGAGGGATCGAACGGCGAGGACGGGCCCAGCGGCACGCCCTCCTCCCCCGGCACCGGCGGCGGCGGCGGCGGCGCGTCGGCGCGCTCGCGCCGGCTGACCGAGGCGATCAGCAGCGCCGCGACAATGGCCGTGTAGACCAGCCAGTCGGGAAGGCGGGGGAAATGCACGGCGGGGCCGCCCCTAGCGCATGGCGGCGGCGAGGATCAGGGCGCTGCCGACCTTGGCCCCGACCAGCAGGGTCGCGGCCGATATCTCACCCTCCTGGATCCTCTGCGGCAGGCCGTGGAGGAGCAGGTCAATTATCCGGAAGACCAGCAGCTGGACGGAGATGATCATCACCCCCCAGATGGCGATCTCCAGCTTGGAGTTGGAGGCGCTGAGCGAGGCCGCCAGCGGAATGGCCAGGCCGACCAGAACGCCGCCCAGCGACAGGGCGGCGGCGGTGTTGCCCTCGCGGATCAGCGTGATTTCGCGATGTGGCGTCAGCAAGGCGTAGATCGCCGCGCCGATGACCAGGATGAGAAGGGTGATCCCGGCGTCGCCGAGCGCGACCGGAATGCCGGTGGCGAAGGCCTGGATTTCGGGGGACTGCAGCTGCGGCGGCATGGAGACTTCCGACAGGGGAGACGTCGGCAACGGTTAGCACGGCCTGCCCCCCGCCGTGCAAGCTTCTAGCCGGAGGCGAGCGCCGCCGCGTCGCGACGCCGCACCGAGGCGCGGACCTTCTCGCTCTCGCTCTTCAGCTGGCCGCAGGCGGCGAGGATGTCCCGGCCGCGCGGCGTGCGGATGGGGCTGGAGTAGCCGGCGCGATTGAGGATTGCCGCGAAACGCTCGATCGTCGCCCAGTCCGAGCAGTCGTACTGCGTGCCGGGCCAGGGATTGAACGGGATCAGGTTGATCTTGGCCGGGACGCCCTTGAGCAGCTGGACCAGCGCCCGGGCTTCGTCCGGGCTGTCGTTGACGCCCTTGAGCATGACGTACTCGAAGGTCACGCGGCGGGCGTTGGAGATGCCCGGGTAGTTGCGGATGCCCTCCATCAGGGTGGCGATGTCGTACTTCTTGTTCAGCGGCACCAGCACGTCGCGCAGCTCGTCGTTGGTGGCGTGCAGGCTGATGGCCAGCATGGCCTGGGTGCGCTCGCCCAGCGCCTGGAGCTGGGGGACCACGCCGCTGGTCGAGACGGTGATCCGGCGACGGGAGATGGCGATGCCCTCGTTGTCGCTGATGATCTCGATGGCGTCGGCGACGGCGTCCAGATTGTACAGCGGCTCGCCCATGCCCATGAACACGATGTTCGAGAGCTTGCGGTCCTCGCCGTCGACCGCCCATTCGTCGAGGTCGTCCTTGGCCACCTGGACCTGGGCGACGATCTCGGCGGCGGTCAGGTTGCGGACCAGGGCCTGGGTGCCGGTGTGACAGAAGGTGCAGTTGAGCGTGCAGCCGACCTGGCTGGAGACGCACAGCGCGCCGACCCGGCCGACGTCGGGGATGTAGACGGCCTCGACCTCGATGCCGGGGGCGACGCGGATCAGGTACTTGCGGGTGCCGTCCTTCGACACCTGGCGCTCGACGATCTCGGGCCGGGTCAGCACGAAGGCCTCGGCCAAGGCGGCGCGAGTTTCCTTGGCGACGTCGGTCATCTGTTCGAAGTCGGTGACGCCCCGGAAATGCACCCAGCGGAAGATCTGGCCGGCGCGCATCTTCGCCTTGGGGGCCGGCACGACGCCGGCCTCCACCAGGGCGGCGGCCAGCTGCCCGCGGGTCAGGCCGGAGAGGTTGACGGCGGCGACGGCGGGCGTCGCGCGAGCAAGATCGAGGGTCGCGCCCAAGGCAATGGATCCGGAAAGCTGAGAAGAGAACATCATAGCAGGGAATGCGGCGCTGGACCAATCCGCCGGGGCGCCGCTATGGCTGGGCCGTGAAAGACCGCGGCGCCGACGCCTTTGCTGACCTGATCGAGCGCATCGCCCTGCACGGCGACAGGGCGGCGTTCGCGGAACTGTTCGACCACTACGCGCCGCGGGTGAAGGGCTACCTCGGCCGGCTGGGTCTGGAGCCGGCGCGGGCCGAGGACCTGACCCAGGACGTGATGGTCGCCGTCTGGCGCAAGGCCGCCAGCTTTGACCGGGGCAAGGCCAACGCCTCGACCTGGATCTACCGCATCGCCCGCAACCGCCGCATCGACCTGTTCCGGCGGGAGCGTACGGCGACGCTGGACCCGGACGAGCCGATGCTGAGCCCCGAGGCCGAGGTGCTGCCGGACGCGGCCCTGCTGGCCGGCCAGCGGGGGACGCTGATCGCCCTGGCGCTGGCCGAGCTGCCGCCCGAGCAGCGGGAGATGATCAGGGCCGCCTTCTACGAGGACCTCAGCCACAGCGAGATCGCCGAGCGCACCGGGCTGGCCCTGGGCACGGTCAAGTCGCGGATGCGGCTGGCCTTCGAGAAGCTGCGGGTCCGCCTGGAGGCGGCGCGATGAGCGCCTTGACCGTGCGCGGCCGCGCTCCATATCGGCTCTTTTCAAGGAGTTGCAGGCCCGCATGAGCACTGAACCGACCCTGCTGGACACCAGCCGCCACCCGGGCCTGCGCCTGATGGAAGCGACGGCGGCGGTCCTTCGCGGCGCGCCGGTCATGCCGGGCGACGTCGTGGGCGGGACCTTCCTCGAAGACGAAGCCCCGGCCGCTCTGGAGGCCGACGCCGCCGACCGCGCCCTGGCCCGGATCGACGCGCTGGCCGCCATCGACACCCGCGCCAGGACGGCCGCGGGCGACGCCGGACGGGGTCTGGGCGAGGTGCTCATGCTGCCCGACCCGTTGCGGGAAGCGGTGTTCGACGCGATGGGCGACGGCAATCGCTGGAAGTTCCTGGGCTTCGGAATCCGGTCCTTGAAGCTGCCGATGGACGGCGGCGGCGAGACCCAGCTGCTGCGGATCGAGCCGGGCGCGAACGTGGCCGAGCACGACCACGACGGCGAGGAATACACCCTGGTCGTCACCGGGGCCTTTCATGACGGGCATGACCGCTACGGCCCCGGCGACGTCAACGTCGGCCGGCCGGGGTTCAGCCACGAGCCCAAGGCCGAACCGGGCGAGGTCTGCTACGCGCTGGCGGTCAGCTTCGGGGCCCCGCGCTTCGGCTTCCCGATCAACATCCTGCAGAAGCTGACGGGCCACTAGGCTCCCGTCATTCTCGTTTCAGAAGGCCGCTGAGACGATGTCTCCGTCGGGCAGCAGCGCCGCGCGTTTCATGCCGGCCGAGACGAAGGGCATGGCGACATTGCCCGCCGCGTCGACCGCGATCAGCCCGCCCTCGCCGCCCAGCGCCCGGATGGCGGCCAGCACCGCGTTGGCGGCCGGGGCCAGCGCCTCGCCGCCGAAGGCCATGCGATGGGCGATCTGCACGGCGGCGGCGACGCGGATGAAGTACTCGCCCTGGCCGGTGCAGGAGACAGCGACCCGTTCGTCGGCCCAGGCGCCCGCCCCGATCAGCGGAGAGTCGCCAACCCGGCCCGGCAGCTTGCCGAACACCCCGCCGGTGGAGGTGGCCGCCGCCAGCCGCCCCTCGGCGTCGCGCACCACGCAGCCGACGGTGCCGTGGGCCAGGGTTCCCGGCGGGTGGTTGGACTCGTCCTGGCCGGCGTGGGTGAACCAGGCGGCCGGATCGGCGATCACCGCCAGGCTTTGGGCGGCGGCGAAGCGGGCCGCGCCCTCCCCGGCCAGCATGACGTGCGGCGTCCAGTCCATGACCGCCCGGGCCACGGCGATGGGGCTCTGGAGCCCCTGCAGCGCCGCCACCGAGCCGGCCCGGCCCGTGGCGCCGTCCATCAGGCAGGCGTCCAGCTCATAGGCGCCAGCGGTGTTGGGCGAGGCGCCGCGCCCGGCGACGTAGAGGCCGCTGGCCTCCAGCGCCTGCACCGTCTCCTCGGCGACGTCCAGGGCCAGAGCGCCGGCCGCCAGCCGGTCGCGGCCGGCCTCGACCAGCTCGCGCATATGGACGATCTCACGGCTGTAGTCGCGGCCCCGACGGGCCCCCGCGCCGCCATGGATGACCAGACTCAAACAATTGTTCGCCAAGGCGGGCCTCCGGCCTATAAGCTTCGTCAAAGCCCGCGATACGCTTCCGGGCCGATCAATGAAAGAGCGGGAGAGACGGCATGAAGGCGGTGCTGAGCAAGAGCGTGGGCGGACCCGAGACCCTGGTCCTCGAGGAG
The DNA here is from genome assembly GCA_031426695.1 of Caulobacter sp. Taxonomy (GTDB): domain Bacteria; phylum Pseudomonadota; class Alphaproteobacteria; order Caulobacterales; family Caulobacteraceae; genus Caulobacter. The sequence continues at coordinate 37,155 of JASJPM010000011.1, read as the reverse complement.
CTTCCCAGCCCGGAAGCCGGCCCCGGCCAGGTGGTGCTGTCGGTCAAGGCCTGCGGCGTCAACTACCCTGACGTCCTGATCATCGAGGACAAGTACCAGTTCAAGCCCAACCGGCCCTTCGCGCCGGGCGGCGAGGTCGCCGGCGTGGTCAAGGCGGTCGGCGAGGGGGTCACCCATCTGCAGGTCGGCCAGCGCGTGCTGGCCTCCACCGGCTGGGGCGGGATGGCCGAGGAGCTGGCGCTGGAAGCGCACCGGGTCACCCCGATCCCCGACGCCATGCCGTTCGACGAGGCGGCGGCCTTCATGATGACCTACGGCACCAGCTGGTACGGTCTGAAGGACCGCGGCCACCTGAAGGCCGGCGAGACCCTGCTGGTGCTCGGCGCGGCCGGCGGCGTCGGTCTGGCGGCCGTCGAACTGGGCAAGGCCATGGGCGCGCGGGTCATCGCGGCGGCCTCCAGCCAGGAGAAGGTCGATCTGGCCATCGCCCGCGGCGCCGACGCCGGTGTCGTCTATCCGACCGGACCGTTCGACAAGGACGGCAAGAAGGCGCTGGCCAACCTGTTCAAGGACGCCTGCGGCCCCAACGGCTGGGACGTGGCCTATGACGCCGTCGGGGGCGACTACGCCGAGGCGACCATCCGCGCCGCCGGCTGGGGCGGCCGCTTCCTGGTCATCGGCTTCCCGGCCGGCATCCCGGCCGTGCCGCTGAACCTGACCCTGCTGAAGTCCTGCGACATCGTCGGCGTCTTCTGGGGCGCGGCCGTGGCCCGCGATCCCAAGGCGCACCAGGAGAACGTTCGCCAGCTGATGGAGATGTACGCGCAGGGCAAGATCAAGCCGCACGTCTCGGAAACCTTCCCCCTGGCCCGAGCCGGCGACGCCATCGCCCACCTCGCCAGCCGCAAGGCCATGGGCAAGGTGGTCGTGCTTCCGTAAGGACGCGCGACCCGACCCGCGGAGGCGGGGATCGGAAACTGAACTTTCGGGTCGGGGAACGCCGGAGACACGGCGACCCGACCCGGCCCCCCGCTGACGGGGGGACAGCACATCAAGGGGAGAGACAGATGGCGGGACGTCTTGAGGGCAAGATCGCCCTGATCACCGGCGGGGTTTCGGGCATCGGCCTGGGCACGGTCGAACTGTTCGTGGCCGAGGGCGCGCTGGTCGTCGCCGCCGACCTGCAGGACGAGAAGGGGGCTATGCTCGAGAAGCGGTTCCCCGACCGCGTCCGCTACGCCCACTGCGACGTGACGGTCGAGGCCGATATCGCAAAGGCGGTGCAGCTGGCGGTCGACAGCTTCGGCGGGCTGGACATCCTGTTCAATAACGCCGGACACGGCGGCGCGCCGGGCGGCGTGGCCGACATGACCACCGAGGGCTGGGACCACACCTTCGCGCTGCTGGTGCGCGGGCCGGCCCTGGGCATGAAGTACGCCCTGCCGGAGATGCTCAAGCGCGGCGGCGGCAGCGTGATCAACACCGCCTCGATCGCCGGGCTGCAGGCGGGCTTCGGCCCGCTGGCCTATTCGGCCGCCAAGTGCGCCGTGATCCACATGTCGCGCTGCGCGGCGGCCGAGCTGTCGCCGCAGAAGATCCGCGTCAACGCCATCTGCCCGGGCCTGATCGCCACCTCGATCTTCGGCGCCTCCATGGGCCTGCCGCGCGAGGTCGCCGACCAGATGGCGGCGCGCATGGAAGAGGTCGGCCCGAAGATCCAGCCGGTGCCCAAGGCCGGCATGCCCGAGGATATCGCCCGCGCCGCCCTCTACCTGGCCTGCGACGACTCGGCCTTCGTGACCGGCACCCACATCGTCGTCGACGGCGGCCTGACCATCGGCGGTCGCGGCTCCTGGGATCCCAACGCCGGCAGCCCGATCCTCGACGCGCTGGGCATCAACCCCGCGCAGGCCGAGGAGATGCGTCTGGCCATGGCGGCCCAGCAGAAGACCTGACGGGTGCCGGACGAACTTCCTCCCGTCGCGCCGCTGACCCAGCGGCCGACGCTGGCCCCCAACGTCCGGGGGGCCCTGTGGATGCTGGCCTCGGCGCTCGGCTTCACCGTGATGACGACGCTGATCAAGTTCCTCGGCGACGACTATCCGGCGGCGCTGCAGACCTTCTACCGCCAGGCGGCGGGCCTGCTGGTGTTGGCCCCGATGATCCTGCGCGACTGGCGCGGGGCCTTCCACACCACGCGGCCGGGCATCCTGTTTTTCCGCTCGGCGGTGGGCACGGTGTCGATGATCCTCAGCTTCTACGCCTTCCAGGTCCTGCCGCTGGCCGAGGCCAACGCCCTGTCGTTCACCCGCACCCTGTGGCTGGTGCCGCTGGCCTTCTTCGTGCTGCGCGAGCCGCTGGGCCCGCTGCGCATCGGGGCCGCCCTGGTCGGGTTCGCCGGGGTGCTGGTCATGCTGCAGCCGGGCGCGCCGGGGCACGGCTTCGGCTTGGGCCAGATGGCGGCGCTGGCGGCGGCCCTGGGCTTCGCCATGACCATCACCGGCATGAAGGTGATGACGCGGGACCACAGCCCCTTCACCCTGCTGGTCTGGTCGGCGGTGCTGGGCCTGGTCTTCGCCCTGCCGCCGGCCCTGTTCGTCTGGCGCTGGCCCGAGCCGGTCGACCTGGCCCTGCTGGCCGCCATGGGCGTGATGGGGACCATCACCCAGGGCTGCTACATCAAGGGCATGCAGATCGGCGACGCCGCCGCCATGGCCCCGATCGACTACACCCGGCTGGTGTTCTCCGCCGCCATCGGCTTTGCGATCTTCAACGAGGTCCCGACCTGGGCGACCATCGCCGGGGCGGCGATCGTCGTGGTCTCGACCCTGTTCATCACCCTGCGCGAACACCAGCTGTCGAAGAAGGCGCGGGCCTAGAGGCTGACGAACGCCGCCGTGATGCCGATCTGCGCCGCGCAGTAGAGGAACCAGACCGCCCAGTGGGTCGCGCGGGTCGAGCCGAACAGCACCTCGCCCCGGAACAGGCTGACGGCTAGCACCGCGTCGGAGGCCAGGAAGGCGACCGAGCCGACCATGGCCGGCCAGAAGGCGGCGTCGAGCATGAAGCTGAAGCCGGTCATCACCGAGATGACGATCACATAGAGAACCACCGCCGGCCGCAGCGCGCCCAGGTGCTTCCACAGGAAGGCCAAGAGCGTCACCGCCAGCGCCGCCAGCGCCGAGAAGCCGGCGAGCCGGACCGGGCCGGGCTCGAGCAGCGGATCCTTCCAGGCGGCGAACAGCGCGATGTAGAGGGCGTGTCCGATCAGGAAGGCCAGCAGCCCGGCCGGAAGCCAACGCTTCGGGTCACGCGACAGGAAGACATCGCCCACCGTGCAGGCGGCGAGGGCGGCGACCAGCACCCACGGGGCCTGCAGCAGGGCGGCGGCGACCGCCAGCGCGGCGACCGCCAGGGTCTTGACCACCGTCCGCAGCAGGGACGGCGCACGCCCGACCAGCGCCAGGCCGTAGACCAGCATGGCCAGGGCCATCACCGACAGGGCGATGGCGGCCGGATTCTCGAAACTCAGCGTCCCCCCCGGGCCCATGTCAGTCGCCGGCGACCTTTCGCAGGAAGGCCATGGCCGAGGCCTTGTGCGCCGGCTTGAGGTGCTTGCCGACCACCGCCATCAGGGCGGCGAACACCGCCGCGTCGTCGGTGAAGCCGACGCCGGCCAGGATGTCCGGGATCGCGTCGGTGGGCAGGACGAAATAGGCGAGGGCCGCCAGCATCACGCCCTTGGCCGCCCGGGGCGTGGCCGGATCGCGGGCGCACCACCAGACCGACAGGGCGTCGGCGGCGAACGGAACCTTCGTCGCGACCTTGCGGATCTTGGGCCAGAAGCCCCTTGCCACACGCTGTTCATTGACCCTGACGACCTCCGGAACGAGGGCCTTCGAGGGGTCGATGATCGAGTTGACGTCGGGTGACGGCTTGGAATTGGCGCTCATAGGACTAAACCGCTGTTCGACTGTAGTTCAACACAACGCACGGGGAGCCGTCCATGAAGCTTGATTCCTCCATTTCCGCCGTCGTCACCGGCGGCGCGTCCGGCCTCGGCGAGGCCACTGTCCGCGCCCTGGTCGCCCAGGGCGTCAAGGTCGCCATCTTCGACCTCGACCGCCAGGCCGATCGCGGCGCCGCGCTCGAAAAAGAACTGGGCGTGACCTTCTGCGCCGTCAACGTAACCAGCGACGCCGAAGTCGACGCCGGTTTCGAGAAGGCCCGCGCGGCCAACGGCCAGGAGCGTATCCTGGTCAACTGCGCCGGCACCGGCAACGCCGCCAAGACGGCCAGCCGCGACAAGACCACCGGCGACATCAAGCACTTCCCGCTGTCGCACTTCGACATGATCATCCAGATCAACCTGGTCGGCACCTTCCGCTGCATCGCCAAGTCGGCGGCCGGCATGCTGACCCTGGAGCCGCTGCCGGACGGCGATCGCGGCGTGATCATCAACACCGCGTCGGTCGCGGCCGAGGACGGCCAGATCGGCCAGGCGGCCTATTCGGCCTCCAAGGGCGGCGTCGTCGGCATGACCCTGCCGATCGCCCGCGACCTGTCCAACGAAGCCATCCGCGTCAACACCATCCTGCCGGGCATCTTCAACACCCCGCTGCTGGCGGCGGCTCCGGAAGCGGTCAAGGCGGCTCTCGGCGCCCAGGTGCCGTTCCCCAAGCGTCTCGGCCAGGCGGAAGAATACGCCTCGCTGGCGCTGGAAATGATCCGCAACGGCTACTTCAACGGTGAAGACGTCCGTCTGGACGGCTCCATCCGCATGGCGCCGCGCTAACACGCGACCCGATATCGAAGATGAAGGGCGGCTCGCGAGAGCCGCCCTTTTTCCTTGGCCGCTCAGTTTGTCACCGGTCGCTGGATGGTCGGGCCGAGGTTGGCCATCACGTCGCGGGCGTCGAAGGCGCGCGGATCGCCCGACGGCTTGGGCCCCTTGCCCAGCAGGATCTCGGCCGAGGCCTCGAACCGTTCGACCGTGCGCACGTCCATGCGGTCGGCCCAGAACGGATCGCCGTACCAGGGATCCCAGCGCCGCCAGCCCCAGGCCGCCCCGTAGTAGCGCCAGGACGGCCGCCAGTAGCCATAGGGGCCGAAGGGCGCCGGCGCCGGGTCGACATAGGTGCGCGCCTTGCGGTCGGTGCTGCGATCGGCCAGCGCGAACCAGTCATAGCCCTCGCCGACAGTGATCTCGGCGGCGCGGTAGAGCAGGTAGCGCTCGACCGTCTCGCGGGAGGTCAGGCTGTTGCCGGCGAAGGTCACGCGGAAGCGATCCGTCTCCAGCCGGGCCTCGGAGAAGCCACCCGACACCGACTGTCCCGGCACATTGGGCTGGTAGGGCGTGGCGGTGGCGCAGGCGGTCAGCGCCGTGGTCGCGACCAGCAGTCCGGCCATCGCGACGGCTTTCAAAGTCATGGTGGTCCACTCCAGCGCGGAGCCGGCGGCGCCGGGCGGCGCTGTCAGCCCCTGTTTCGTCCCTCACACTTCAACACATGGCGCCGGGCGGAGGTTGCGCCAAGGGTCTAGTGAAGACTCTCCATATGCCGGGCGATGCGCAGGCGGGCGGGCTGGATCAGGCCGGGCGAGGCCACGGTGACCGAATGGATCGTCGCATCGATCTCTCGCCGCCAGAAATCGAGGAAGCGGTGCACGCGCGGAAACTTCGGCGCCAGATCGAGCGTCTGCCACAGGAACCGCTGCAGCAGGGCCGGGCAGTCGGGCATGTAGTAGAGCACCTCGGTAGTGGTCAGCCGCTCGCCGCGGAGCTGGCGTTCGAAGTCGTCAGTCATGGTCGCCTCCTTGTCCTGAACCGCAGGCTGGATGACTCGATGAGGCGCCCGCAAGGGTTAACGACGCGGAAATGTCGTGTCTGCTCAATAGGTTGGCGGCAGCACTCCGGCCGCCTGGCTGCTAATGACGCGAGAGGATCAGCGCAGCCGCCGCGATCAGCAGCAGCCCGACCAGCAGCGAAAAGCCGCGCTTGAAGGCCGGCTCGCTCATCCGCGTCGACAGCGCCGCCCCGCCGAGGCCATAGGCGCTCATGGCGATGACGTCGAAGCCGATGGTGGCCGCCGCGAACAGCAGCAGCTGCGGGACGATCGGCCGTCCGGTGTCGATGAACGGCGGCAGGACGGCGGTGAAGAACAGCAGGGCCTTGGGGTTGGCGATCTGCACCGAGAAGCCGTCGAGGAAGGCCGAGCGCGCCCTGTGGACGTCCGGCGCCTCGGCGGGGCCGCCGCCCTCGCCCCTCAGGCCCGACCAGATCGAACGCACGCCCAGCCAGGCGACATACAGGCCGCCAGCCACGGCCAGCAGCCGGAAGGCGGCGGGGAAGGCGGCGACCAGGGCGCCCAGGCCCAGGGCCGCGCCGCCGAACCAGACCAGAGTGGCGGCGTTCATCCCGGCCACGCCGATCAGGGCCTGCGCCCGGCCCCGCTGCATGCCCGCGGCGATGGCGAACAGGTTGGCCGGGCCCGGGGTCACGGCCATCACCGACATGATGGCCAGGAAGGCGCCGTAGCGGGCGGGATCGACGGGCAGGATCATCGCCGGGCCATCGCACGGCCTTCACGCTGCGGACAAGAGGGCGTGAGCGGCAGATTTCCTGAGCCCCGCCTCAGTGAATCCCGAGTGACGCAGGTGGGATTACCTGCGATGCCTGTCAGGTCAGTCGTTTCGCCAGGTGGACATGGATCCCGATTTCTGGATTTTCTTCGCCGTGGGCGTCGCCGCGCAGCTGGTGGATGGCGCGCTGGGCATGGCCTATGGCGTGGTCTCCTCGACCGTGCTGCTGGCGCTGGGCGTGCCGCCGGCCAACGCCTCGGCCAGTGTTCATGCGGCCAAGGTGTTCACCGGCGCGGCCTCGGCGGTGTCGCACATCATCTATCGCAACGTGAGCTGGAAGCTTCTGGGCCTGCTGTCGGCCGGCGGCGTCGTGGGCGGGGTCATGGGCACCTATGTCCTGACCTCGATCGACGGCAAGGTGGTCAAGCCGTGGGTGGTGGCCTGGCTGGGGCTGATGGGGCTGGTGATCCTGTGGCGGGCCTGGAAGGGCGCGCGGCCCAAGGTGCTCAGCTGGAAGCGGCCGGCGCCGCTGGGCTTCATCGGCGGCTTCTTCGACGCCATCGGCGGCGGCGGCTGGGGGCCGGTGGTGACCAGCACCCTGATGGGCTCGGGCGCCGAACCCCGGCAGGCGATCGGCACCACCAACGCGGCGGAATTCTTCGTCGCCTCGGCGATCTCCGCCACCTTCGTGACGGCCATCCTCAGCGGCCACTGGGAGGCCACGGGCCTGCGCGACCACGCCTGGTCGGTGGGCGGCCTGATCGCCGGCGGCATGCTGGCCGCGCCGTTCGCCGGCTGGATGACCAAGGTCCTGCCGGTCCGCGCCCTGACCTGGCTGGTCGGGTTGCTGGTGACCGGCCTGGCGATCTGGCAGGGCGTCGTCCTGGCCGGGCTGAAGGTCTAGGCCAGCAGGATCCACACCGCCTTGCCGAGCGCGCCGAACAGCAGGACGGCGGCGGCCAGGGCCTGGATGGTGAAGCCCAGCTCGCGTTTGGCGGGGTCTTTCACATAGCCGAGCGCGTAGAGAACGCGGCCGACGATCCACACCGCGCCGATGGCGGCGGCGATCCGTCCGCTCGGATCCTGCGGCGTCCAGAACAGATGGAACAGCCAAAGCGACGGCAGGAAGATCGGCAGCCACTCCAGGGTGTTCATCTGCACCCGGATCGCCCGCTCGAGCAGCGGATCGCCGGTCATGGCCGGGGCGGAAATGCCGGACTTGCGCCGGGCGCCGCCCACGCCGATCCCCATCCAGACATAGACCAGCAGCGCCACGAGCGTGACGATGGCGACATAGGCGTACGACTGCATTGCAGGTTCTCTCCCGAAGGCCCCCGACGGTCTGCGCCGTCGTCCCGAACCGTCAGCCTGTCATGCTTCGCCACGCGCCGGAACCCATGACGCGGACAGGCATTCTCGCCCTGTGGGGCGCTTACCGCCGGAGGGAGACGGCATGCGCGTGGACTCGACCGCCATCACCGACATCGAATACGAAAACGAGCACGGCAAGCTGTTCGTCCGCTTCGCCGACGGCGACCGCTACGTCTACGTCGGCGTCCCGGGCGAGGTGCATCGCAGCTTCCTGGACGCGGACTCCAAGGGCGGGTTCTTCGCCGACGAGATCCGCGACGTTTACCCCTACAATCGCCTGGATCCGTGGAACGGCTGACGTGGGCCTATCCGGCGTCGCGCTTGTCGCGCTTGGCCAGCACGCGCAGGCGCAGGGCGTTGAGCTTGATGAAGCCGCCGGCGTCACGGTGGTCGTAGGCGACCTTGCCCTCCTCGAAGGTGACCAGGTCCTGGTCGTAGAGGCTGTAGGGGCTCTCGCGGCCGATGACGGTGACATTGCCCTTGTAGAGCTTGACCCGCACCCGGCCGGTGACCTTGGCCTGGCTGTAGTCGATGGCCGCCTGCAGCATCTCGCGCTCGGGGGCGAACCAGAAGCCGTTGTAGACCAGCGATGCGTACTTGGGCATCAGCTCGTCCTTCAGGTGCATGGCCCCGCGGTCCAGCGTGATCGACTCGATGCCGCGGTGGGCGGCCAGCAGGATGGTGCCGCCCGGGGTCTCGTAGACGCCCCGCGACTTCATGCCGACGAAGCGGTTCTCGACCAGGTCGAGGCGGCCGACGCCGTTGTCGTGGCCCAGCCGGTTCAGCTCGGTCAGCAGCGTGGCTGGCGACATCGCCACGCCGTCGATGGCGACCGGGTCGCCCTTCTCGAAGTCGATCGTGAACACGTGCGGCCTGTCCGGCGCGTCTTCGGGCGCGATCGTGCGCATGTGGACGTACTCCGGCGCCTCGACGGCCGGATCCTCCAGCACCTTACCCTCTGACGAGGAGTGCAGCAGGTTTGCGTCGACCGAGAACGGCGCCTCGTTGCGCTTGTCCTTGGTGATCTGGATCTGGTGCTTCTCGGCGAAGTCGAGCAGCGCCTCGCGGGACTTGAAGTCCCACTCGCGCCAGGGGGCGATGACCGTGATGTCGGGCTCCAGGCCGTAGTAGCCGAGCTCGAAGCGGACCTGGTCGTTGCCCTTGCCGGTGGCGCCGTGGCTGACCGCGTCGGCGCCCATCTTGCGGGCGATCTCGATCTGCTTCTTGGCGATCAGCGGCCGGGCGATCGAGGTGCCGAGCAGGTACTGGCCCTCGTAGACAGTGTTGGCGCGGAACATCGGGAAGACGTAGTCGCGCACGAACTCCTCGCGCACGTCCTCGATGAAGATGTTCTCCGGCTTGACCCCGGCCGCCAGCGCCTTGGCGCGCGCCGGCTCGATCTCCTCGCCCTGGCCCAGGTCGGCGGTGAAGGTGATGACCTCCGCCCCGTACTCGGTCTGCAGCCACTTCAGGATGATCGAGGTGTCGAGCCCGCCCGAATAGGCGAGGACGACCTTCTTGACGGACTTGTGGGCGGGCACGGGCGATATCCTGCGGCGGGGAGAAAACTCGCGCGCGTTCAACGGCGCCCCGGCCCGTCGGTCAACCCAAAACCGGCGCGAAACGGAAGCGGCCGACCACCCCGGCCGGGGCCATCGGCTCGGCCCGCGTCCCGGCGCCGATGTTGTGAATGACCAACGGCGTCTCCCCCGCCGCCGCGTCGGCCGCCACGATGGAGATGTGGGGCAGCGACCCGCCCAGCCGCTGGGTGACCAGATCCCCGGCCCGCCAGCCGCCGGCCAGCGGCAGCGAGGCGCCGCGCCGGGTCAGGAACGTCTCCAGATTGGGCACCCGCCGGTGGTCGATATTGCGGTCGGGCCGCTTGAGCCCCCAGCTCTTCGGATAGGCCGGAAAGGCGCGCGTCATGTCCTCGTGGACCAGCTTCTGCAGGTCTTCCCCGAAGGCCGTGCGGTAGGCGCGAATGATCACGTCGGAGCAGACGCCCCGGTCGGCGGGTACATCGCCGCCGGGATAGGCGAGCCGGACATAGGCGGGATCATAGAGAACCGTGCGGCCGATCTGGCGTCTGGCCGCCGCGACCAGCCGGGCGGGCCAGTCGGGCCGGGCGCGCGCCGCGGCCGGCAAGGCTAGGGCGGGCAGGGCGGCGATCAGGGCGCGGCGGTCGATCATGGCAGTCAGCAGAACGCCGGTTTGTGGCCTTTATCGGGGCGGACCGAGCGCGCCCTCGGCCTCGAGGATGACAAGCGCCTTCTGGACGCGGCCCAGATGCAGGATGGCGAACAGCGGGGCCAGGGTGGCGCGAACGCCCAGCACGATCAGCGCGCCGGTCAAATCCCTTCCCGGCTCGCGGCTCTCGACCTGGAGCCAGGCGCCAATGGCGAAGGCGACAAGCGGCAGGGCCAGCAGCGCCGCCCAGCGCGGGGCCCGCGCCAGCGGGACGGCGGCCTTCCACAGGACAGGGACGCCAGCGGCGGCCGGAATCCGCTTCCAGGCGGCCAGGGTGAACGACGCCATCAGCGCCAGGGCGAGGATCCACAGGACATCCCCGCCGATGGAGATCGCCCGGATCAAACGGTCACCTGGGCTCCCAGCTCGACCACGCGGCCGGGCGGGATCTTGAAGAAGTCCGTCGGGTTGGCGGCGTTGCGCATCAGGAAGATGAACAGCTTGTCCTGCCAGAGCGGCATGCCGCTGTGGGCCGAGGCGATCACCGAACGGCGGCCGAGGAAGAAGCTGGTCGACATGATGTCGAACTTCAGCCCCTGCTGCTTGCGCAGCAGCGTCAGAGCCTTCGGCACGTTGGGCGTTTCCATGAAGCCATAGCTGATGATCAGCTTCTTGAAGTCGTCGTTGACCACCTCGATGCGGACCCGTTCGCTTTCGGGCACGCGCGGCGTCTCGGCGGTGCGGACCGTGGCGATGACGTTCTTCTCGTGCAGCACCTTGTTGTGCTTGAGGTTGTGCATGAGGGCGACCGGGGTCATGTCCGGGTCGCTGGTCAGGAAGATGGCGGTGCCGGGCGCGCGGTGCGGGGCGCGGGCCTTGAGGATGTCGATCAGGTCGACCAGCGGCACCGAGTCCCGGCGGGTCTTGTCGGTGAGGATCTGGGCGCCCTTGGTCCAGGTCCACATGATCAGCACCAGCACCGCGCCGAACACCAGCGGCATCCAGGCGCCCTGCGGGATCTTCAGCAGGTTCGAGGAGATGAACGTCAGGTCGATGGCCACCAGCGGCACCAGCACCGCCAGGGTCGCCGACCAGCGCCACTTCCAAAGGAAGCGCACGATGACGAAGGCCAGCAGGGTGTCGACGAACATCGAGCCGGTCACCGCGATGCCATAGGCGGCGGCCAGCGCGCTGGAGGTCTTGAAGCTGAACAGCAGCACCAGCACGCCGATCAGCAGCAGGGTGTTGACCTGAGGCACGTAGATCTGGCCGGCCTGGGTCTCGCTGGTGCGGCGGATGTCGATGCGCGGCAACAGGCCCAGCGACACCGCCTGCTGCGTGACCGAGAAGGCGCCGGTGATCACCGCCTGGCTGGCGATGACCGTGGCGGTGGCGGCCAGCACCAGGACCGGCCAGTAGGCCACCTCGGGCACCATCTCCCAGAACGGATTCTCGCGCGCGCCGGGGTGGGCCAGGATCAGGGCGCCCTGGCCCAGGTAGTTGAGGACCAGGCAGGGGAAGACCAGCCACAGCCAGCCGGCCTGGATCGGCTTCTTCCCGAAGTGGCCCATGTCGGCGTACAGCGCCTCGGCCCCGGTCACCGCCAGGAAGACGCTGCCCAGGATCACGAAGCCCAGAAAGCCGTTCTGGAACAGGAAGATGATCCCGTGGTGCGGCAGCACGGCGCGCAGGATCGAGGGGTCGTCGAACAGGTGGTAGAGGCCAAGGCCGCCCAGCACCAGGAACCACAGCAGGGTGATGGGGCCGAAGAAGGCGGCCACGCGGTGCGTGCCGCGCGACTGGACCATGAACAGCGCGATCAGGATGCCGGCCGAGATCGGCAGGATCCAGTTGTCGACCCGGCCCGCCATCCCCGGGGCCTCCTTGAGACCCTCAACCGCCGACAGAACCGAGATGGCCGGGGTGATGATGCCGTCGCCATAGAACAGCGCCGCCCCGATCACGCCCAGGAAGAACACCGTCGCTGACCGCTTGCCGTTGGGCTTGGCCAGGGTCCGGCGGGCCAGGGCCATCAGGGCCAGCGTGCCGCCTTCGCCCTTGTTGTCGGCCCGCATCAGCAGGACGACGTACTTGAGGGTCACCACCAGGATCAGCGCCCAGATGACCAGCGATACCACGCCCAGCACGGCCAGTTCGGTGTCCACGCCGGTCCGGGTGTGATGAAGCGCCTCGCGCATGGCGTAGAGCGGGCTGGTGCCGATGTCGCCGAAGACGACGCCGATCGAGCCCATGACGAGAGCCAGGAAGCCCTGCGGCTTGTGGCCGTCATGGCCGGGAGCCGGGCTGGCCTTGTCCGGTACGGAAGCGCCGGCGGCGTCGGAAACCATGGGATCCCTCCGGGATCGCGCCGGGCAAACCCCAACGCCCGCTCCCAAGCGACTGCGGCGGGCGCGATACACCCAATCGAAGGCGGGTTCAATCACGCGCTGGCGTAACGCCTGTCGTCGAATTTAATGGCGCGCGGGCCTGTCCGTTCCTACCTTTCGGCCACACCATGTCCGATAGCCAGAAGTTTCCCGTCGCCGCGCACGCGCTGGCCTACCTCGCCCACAAGGGCGCGACGGCGCCCGAGCACGCCATTTCCAGCGCCGAGTTGGCCGCGTCGATGCCCACCAATCCGGTCGTGGTGCGACGGGTGACGGCCATGCTGGCCCGGGCCGGGTTGATCGACACCCGCGCCGGGGCCGGCGGCGGCGCCTGGCTGAAACTGCCGCCCTCGGAGATCGGCCTGGATCGGGTGCTGCGCGCCGTGCACGGCTGTACCCACCTGGGCGTGCCGCCGCCGGGGGCCGCCGGCTGCCCGGTCGGCGAGCGGATCCCCGAGGCGGTCAGCGCCGCCATCAGCGCCGCTGACCAGGCCGCCGCCACGCGACTGTCGACGATCACCGTCGCAGACCTTCTGAGCACCGACCCCGAAAAACTGTGATCGTTTCTGTTACCGTTCCCTTGCGAACCGGGAACCGCCCAATATGTAATTGTCGTTGTTACGATTACATATGAGGAGGGCCGCATGCCCCGCATCGCCATCGCCTACCATTCCGGCTACGGCCACAACGAAGTCCTCGCGCTGAGCGTGGCGCAAGGCGTCAGCGACGCCGGCGGCGAGGCCGTCCTGCTGAAGATCGATCCCGGAGCTCCGGACTTCGACCCCATCCTCGACGCCGTCACCGGATCCGACGCCGTGATCTTCGGGGCCCCGACCTACATGGGCGACGTTTCGGCCGCCTTCAAAGCCTTCGCGGAGGCATCCTCGAAGGTGTTCGCCGCCGGGGGCTGGAAAGACAAGCTGGCCGCCGGCTTCACCGTTTCCCACAGCTTCTCGGGCGACAAGGGCCACGCCCTCGAGAGCCTGGCCATCCTGGCCGCCCAGCACGGCATGAACTGGATCAACCTGGGCATCCCCTCACCGGCCGTCCCCGCCGCGCAGCGCGGGCCCGACACCCTCAACAGGGTCGGATCGTTCAACGGCCTGGCGGCGCAGGCCGACAACGCCTCCCCCGACGTCTCGCCTCCGGCCGGCGACCGCGAGACCGCCCGCCTGCTCGGCGAGCGCGTGGCCAGGGCCGCCCTCCGCTGGGCCCGCGGCGCGGAAACGGTTGTCGCCCGGGCGGCTTGAACCGGCGCGGCGGGCGGGCCACTCTTGGACCCTGTTCTCTCAAGGTCCTGAAAGGTCCGACCGCATGGCCCGCCGCCTCGCGCTGGTGACCGGCGCTTCCGCCGGCATCGGCGCCGCCTTCGCCCGCATCTACGCCAGTCACGGCTACGACGTCGCCCTGACGGCCCGTCGCGCCGACCGGCTGGAGGCGCTGGCCGGCGAGATCCGGCTGCGCTTCGGGGTCGAGGCCCTGACCCTGTCGGTCGACCTGGCCGAAGCGGGGGCGACGGACGCCATCCTCGCCGACCTCGCCGGGCACGGCAGGGTGGTCGACGCCCTGATCAACAACGCCGGCTACGGCCTGCCCGGCGCCTATGCCGAGACCGACTGGGCCGCCCAGCGCGACATGCTGCAGGTGATGCTGATCGCCCCGTGCGAGCTGGTCCACAAGCTGCTGCCGGGCATGATCGAGCGGAAGTTCGGCCGCATCGTCAACGTCGCCTCGCTGGCGGGGCTCGTCCCCGGCCCGGCCGGCCACACCCAGTACGCGGCGACCAAGAGCTTCCTGATCAAGTTCTCCCAGAGCCTGCATCTGGAGAACCTGGCCACCGGCGTGCACGTCAGCGCCCTGTGCCCGGGCTTCACCTTCTCGGAGTTCCATGACGTCAACGCCACGCGCGCCCAGGTCAGCCAGTCGACGCCGGACTGGCTGTGGCTGGGGGCCGACGAGGTCGCCGCCGCCGGCTACGAGGCGGCCGAGGCCAATCGCCCGGTCTGCGTCACCGGCGTGCCCAACAAGGCCATCGCCGCGGTCGCCAAGCTGCTGCCCGACGACTGGGCGCTGGCGCTGATGGCCAGCCAGGGCGCCCGCTTCCGGAAGGTGTGACCTACTTCTCCGCCGTATAGGGCGTGACGACGTCGGTCTTGATGATGCCGCTACGGGCGGCGTCGGACACGCCGATGATGATGAACTGCACCGCCATGGCGCAGAGGATCAGGCCCAGCACCCGCACGATGATGGTCAGGCCGATGCGGCCCAACAGCTTGCTGATCACCGGGGTCAGCCAGAAGCACAGCATGGTCACGACGCTGACCGCGGCGATCACGCCGATGCCGGCGGCCATGCCCTGCAGCCCGAACTGCTTGGCCTCGCTGGCGAAGATGACCACGCTGGAAATCGCCCCGGGTCCGATCAGCAGCGGCATGGCGAACGGAACGACCAGCCGCTCGAACCGGCGGCGAGCGTAGGCGCGGGCGCCTTCGGTCTCGGCCCCCTCGGCGGCGTCGGCGAACATGGCGGTGAAGTCGTCGCGCGCCATCTCCAGCCCCATCAGGAACAGGATCACCCCGCCGGCGATGCGGAAAGCCGGCAGGGAGATGCCGAAGAACTCCAGCAGCGCCAGGCCGCTGAAGAAGAAGAAGGTCATGAACACGAAGGCGAACAGGCTGATGTAGACCGCCACCCAGCGCCGCCCGGCCGCCAGGGCGCCCGCCGTCGCCGCCGCGAACACCGGCACGTTGCCGATCGGGTCCAGCAGCGCGAACAGGGCGACGAAGAAGTTGACGGCGTATTCAGTCAGGCTCATTCAGCGGTCTTAGCCCAAATCGTCGAATTGCGCGCCACCTCTCGGCGCCCTGAGCGCGCTCGCGCACTCCAGACCAGGAAGAGCCCACATGCCCGTCGCCGACCCGCGCCTGATCGTCGCCCTCGACCTGCCCGGCCGCGCCGAGGCGGAGGCCATGGTCGAGACCCTCGGCGATAGTGTTTCGTTCTACAAGATCGGGCTGCAACTGCTGGCCACGGGCGGCACGGATATGGCCCGCGACCTCAAGCAGCGCGGCCGGCAGGTGTTCCTCGACTGGAAGCTGCACGACATCGGCGCGACGGTGGAAAAGGCGACGGCGGCCATCGTCGGGACCGGGGCCTGCGACCTGCTGACCGTCCACGCCCAGCCGCAGGTGATGAAGGCGGCGGTGAAGGGCCGGGGCGGCGAAACCTCGGCGAAGATTCTCGGCGTCACCGTGCTGACCAGCCTGAGCGGCCAGGACCTCGCCGAGATCGGCTACGGCATGGGGGTGGAGCAGTTGGTCGAGCGGCGCATCCGCCAGGCGGTGGACGCCGGCGTCGACGGCGTGGTGGCCAGCCCGCACGAGGCGGCGCTGGCTCGGCGCATCGGCGGCCCGGACTTCCTGGTGGTGACGCCGGGCGTTCGTCCGGCCTGGGCCGGGGCCGACGACCAGGCCCGCGCCGCCACTCCCGCCGACGCCCTGAACAACGGCGCCAGCCATCTGGTGGTCGGCCGGCCGATCACCGCCGCGGGCGATCCCCGCGAGGCGGCGCTGAACATCGGCGCGGAGATGGCGCGGGCCTGACGGGCCCTAGTGGCAGCCGCCGCAGCCCTTCTTGCCGCCGCGCGGCTTGTGCGGGGGCTTGTGGGGCGGCCTGTAGCCGCCGCGGCCGCCGACGCTGACCCGCGCGCTGGCCGAGGCGCTGGCGTAGGCATAGGACGAGGCGCCGGCGTAGGCGTAGCCGCCACCCCCGCCGCCGCCCGGGATGTACTCGGGCCCGACGCCGCCGCCGCCCCAGAAGAAGCTGTCGTTCAGCGTGACCTCGCCCCAGCCCGGCGGCGGGCAGCCGTGCGGCGGGTGGGGAGGCTGCGGCGGGTGCGGCGCGCAGGGCGGCCGCGACGCGCAGCAGCCGGCGCTGTAGGTCGGGGGCGGGGCGGAGGCGCAGCAACCGCGGTACGCCGGAGGCGGCGGAGGGGGCGGCGCCGGCGGATGGTCGTAGCCGCGCGCGCAGCACGGCGGCCGGCCGCCGTAACCCTGGGCGGGGGACGCATCGGCGACGTAGCCGCCCTGGTAGGTCGAGCCCTGGCCGTAGCCCTGGACATAACCCTGCGCCGGCGCGGCGCCCTGGGGCTGATAGACCTCGGCCGGGGTCACCGTGCCGTCATCCTGGACGAAATAGACCTGGTACTGCGGCGTCTGCGCCGAGGCGGCGCGGGCGAGCACCAGAAGGCTCAGCACCCCCAGGGTCAGCCTTGCGAACCACGTCATGGCGCCACTCCGGATTGCGAAAGGCGGACACTGGTCCCTTCGGCTCCGGCGCGCGACCGGTTGCCCCTGAGGGGCGAAGGGCGCGTGGTTAAAGTTCGCCCCGCACGACGTGGCGCGAGATGGGGGTCGGTCGGGCGTCGGGACGCGGATCAGAAGTCGACCGCGATGCCCTTTCGCTCCCAGTCGCCATAGCGCGTCGGCTCCGGACCGGCGGGGCCGCCTTCCTCGACGGGGCGGGTGTCGTCACCGGCGGCGGCGCGGCGCGCGGCGGCCTCTTCCAGCGCTCGGCGGGCGGCAGGCGTCAGACGCTTGTCAGGGTTGGCCCCGGGCGGAAGCGGACCTTCGTTGTCATCATGCATGGACAAGATTTAACCGAACTCCGTCTTGCGAACAACGATCAGTGGTGATTTAGGGCGCGCCGCAACAAAAGCAAGAAACTACGGAGCATTACAACTATGTCACGTTGGCCCAACGCCTTCTTCATGATGGCCGCGATCTATATCGTCATTGGAACCTGCTGGGGCATGTACATGAGCGTTACTCATGACTTCGCCACCTCGCCGGCCCACGCCCACCTCAACCTGCTCGGCTTCGTCAGCCTTTCCGTCATGGGCGCCTTCTATGCGCTGGTCGGCAAGCACACGCCGCGCTGGCTGGTGAAGACCAACTTCTTCCTCAACAACATCGGCGTCATCGCCATGATCAGCGCCCTGGTGCTGCTGTTCACGGGCAAGGCCACCCAGGCCCAGCTGGCGCCGCTGCTGATGCTCGGCGGACCGCTGATCATCCTGGGCTTCATTACCTTCCTGAGCGCGGTGGCGCTGAGCTTCCGCCGCCGGGAGGGCGCCCTCGCCGCCGCTTGATCGTTTCGTCGAACGCTGGTTTCGTCTTCCCGCCCGCGGGGAGGCGGGCCAGCCTCGGGGAGCTTCGACCATGCCACGCGTCTCAACCGCTTTCTTTCTCGTCGCCGCACTGTGTGGCCTGGCCGGGATGGCCTGGGGCATGCAGATGGGCAAATCCGGCGATCACACCCTGCACGCGGCGCATACGCACCTGAACCTGCTCGGTTGGGTGACGCTGTCGATCATGGGCGGCTTCTATGCCCTGCCCGGCACGGTCAAGGGCGGCTGGCTGCCCTGGACCAACCTCGTCCTGTCGGCGGGCGGGGCGATCTGGATGGCGATCCTTCTGCCGCGGGTCATCGCCGGCAAGGTCAGCGGCGCCCTGATGGTCACCGCCGAAGCGCCCGCCGTGCTGGGCATGGTGTTGTTCATCGTGGCGGTGTTGCTCACCCTGCGCAGGCCGGCGTCCGCCTGATCCGGACCGCGCGCCCCTCTTGCGCCCGGAGCCGCAAACGGGCACGGGGCGCGGTGTGAGCGAGATCGAAGAAGCCGGACTTCCCGCGCGGGAAGCCGCCGTACATTTCCTGGAAGCCGCCCTGGCGCGACGCGCGGGCCTCGACGAGGCCCTGATCGCGCCGGCCTCGACACGGCTGGACCCCCGCGAGCGCGCCTTCGCCCGCGCCCTGACCATGGCCACGCTGCGCCGGCTGGGGCCGATCGACCGGGCCATCGGCGCCAAGCTGACCCGCGAGCCGCCCGAGCGGGTGCGCACCCTGCTGCGGCTGGGCGTGGCGCAGCTGTTCTGGATGGGCGTCCCGGACCATGCGGCGGTCTCGACCATCGTCACGCTGACCGACAAGGCCAAGGTCACCCGGCCGTTCAAGGGCCTGGTCAACGCCATCCTGCGCGGCCTGCTGCGCGACGGCCCGCCGGCCGACGATCCCGAAGCCCTGGCCCCCGAGTGGCTGATGGCCCGCTGGAAGGCCGCCTTCGGTCTGGAGACCGCCCGCGCCGTCGCCGCGACCATCGCGCTGGAGCCGTCCACAGACCTCACGGTCCGCGACCCCGCCGACGCAGAGGCCGTCGCCACCCTGCTGGAGGGCGAGGTGCTGCCCGGCGGCAGCGTCCGCACCCCGCTGCGCGGCGACGTCGCCGAATGGCCGGCCTTCAGCGAGGGCCGCTGGTGGGTGCAGGACGCCGGCGCGGCCATCCCGGCCCGGCTGCTGGGCGTCAAACCGGGCGAGACCGCCCTGGACCTGTGCGCCGCCCCGGGTGGCAAGACAATGCAGCTGGCCGCGGCCGGCGCCACCGTCGTGGCCCTTGATCGCTCCGCCGACCGCCTCAAGCGGGTGACTGAGAACCTCGCCCGCCTGAACCTTGAGGCCGAGATCGTCGCCGCCGACGGCATCCTGTGGAAGGACACGCGCAAGTTCGACGCGGTGCTGCTCGACGCGCCCTGCTCGGCCACCGGCACCTTCCGCCGCCACCCCGACGTGCTGTGGGCCGCCTCGCCGCTGGACATCGCCAAGCTGGCGGCGGTGCAGAAGCGCCTGCTCGACTCCGCCGCCGACCGGGTCAAGCCCAAAGGCCGGCTGGTCTACTGCGTCTGCTCGCTGGAGCCGGAAGAGGGCGAGGGCCAAGTCCGCGCCTTCCTGGCCCGCCGCCCGGACTTCGATCTCGACCCCATCGAGCCCGGCGAGGGCGGAGCGCCGGAGGCCGCCGTACCAGACGGCTGGCTGCGCCTGTTGCCGCAGCATCTGCCCGGCGGCGTCGACGGCTTCTTCGCAGCAAGGCTGGTCCGGCGGTTCTGACGCGGCCTCCCGTCCTTGTTCCGCCGCGTCCGCGCGGTTAGACCAAGGCATGCCCGCCCCGATCATCTCCCCATCCATCCTGGCGTCCGACTTTTCGAAGCTCGGCGAGGAATGCCGCGCGGTCGAAGCCGCCGGCGCCGACTGGCTGCACATCGACGTGATGGACGGGCACTTCGTGCCCAACATCACCATCGGCCCGGACGTGGTGAGGGCGCTCAAGCCCCACGTCTCGATCCCGTTCGACGTCCACCTGATGATCGCGCCGGTCGATCCCTACCTGGAGGCCTTCGTCGCCGCCGGGGCCGACATCGTCAGCATCCACCCCGAGGCGGGCCCCCACCTGCACCGCAGCCTCAAGCGGATCCGCGAGCTGGGGGCGAAGGCGGGCGTGGTGTTCAACCCCTCGACCCCGGTCGAGCACATCGAGTGGATCCTTGAGGATATCGACCTGCTGCTGGTCATGACCGTGAACCCCGGGTTCGGCGGCCAGAGCTTCATCCCCGGCCAGCTGCGCAAGATCGAGCGGCTGCGCAAGATGGTCGACGCGGCGGGCCTGGACATCCAGATCGAGGTCGACGGCGGGGTGACCCCGGTGACCGCGCCGCAGTGCATGGCGGCGGGCGCGACCGCCCTGGTCGCCGGCTCGGCGGTGTTCAAGGGCGGCCCCGAGGCCTACGCCGGCAACATTCGCGCCCTCAAGGGCGGCTGACCGGCGCCGTGGACGCGCCCCGCCTGCCCTCTCCGTCCTCCGCCGCGCTCGCCGTCCAGGCCGCGGGCGAAGGCGTGCGCCGGTTCCTGGAGCGCGAGTGGTTCGGCACGCCCTTCCACACCATGACCATCGCCGGCCCCCGGCCCGAAGGGCTGGCCGCCAATCCCCGCGACCTGCGCCCGGTGGAGCTGGAGCGGGGCCGCAAGATCCTCGGCGGCGTCTTCGACCTGGCCGGGTCCCAACTGGCCGTCGGGCCGCAGGGCGATCCCTTCGACCGCGCCAGCCCGGACCGCCGCTTCGCCGTCGCCCTGCACCGGATGGACTGGCTGGGCGATCTGCTCGCCGCCGGCGACGCGGGGCCCAAGACCGGCCTGCGGCTAATCGGCGACTGGCGGCGGGTGTTCGGCCGCTGGAACGGCTTCTCCTGGGGGCCCGACATTCTCGAGCGGCGGGTGTTCAACCTCGCCTGCGCCGCGCGGCGGATGACCGCGCCGGCCTCCGACGCCGAGCGGTCGGTGTTCCTGCACGATCTGGCCCGCCAGGCCCGGCACCTGACCCGTATCAGCCAGGCGCCCGACCGGGCGCTGGAGCGGGCCGTGGCGGCGGGCGTCGCCGGCTGCGCCCTGGCCGGGGAGGCGGGGGAACAGCTGATCGATCTGGCGGTGGGGCGGCTGCGCCGGGAGCTGCCGTTGACCGTGGGGACCGACGGGGTCCACGCCTCGCGCTCGCCCCAGGCGGGGCTGGAGCTTCTGTTCGACCTGCTGACCCTGGACGACGCCCTGCACCAGCGCGGGCAGGCGGGACCCGACGAACTGCCGCGCGCCATCGACCGGCTGAGCGCGGCGACGCGGTTCTTTACCCTGCCCGACGGACGGCTGGCGGCCTTCCAGGGCGGCGAGGCGGCCCCGGCCCGGCGCATCGCCGCGGCCCTGGCCCACGAGGAGGGCGAGGACCGGGTCCGCCGGCGCGCGCCGCATGGCGGCTATGAGCGTCTGGAGTCGCCGGCCCTGACCATCCTGGTCGACGCCGGCGCGCCGGCCCGCGGCCGTTGGAGCGTCACCGCCTGCGCCCAGCCGCTAGCGATGGAGATCTGCTGCGGCCCCGATCCGATCATCGTCGGCTGCGGCTGGAGCGCGCCGTCCGGCGCGTCGCAGGCCCTGCGGCTGACCGACGCAGCCTCGACCGCCAGCATCGCCGACCTGTCGACCGGCCAGCCGCTGCGCGGCGTCGCGGCGGGGGCGCTGGGCGCGCGGCTGATCGGCGCCCCGCGCGTGGTGGAGGCCCGCCGCCACGAGTCCGAGGCGGCCGCCTGGCTGGAGGTCAGCCACGAGGGCTGGGTCAAGCGCTTCGGCCTGATCCACGACCGCAAGCTCTACCTCGACCGGGTCACCGACGAGCTGCGCGGCGAGGACAGTTTCCGGCCGAGGGTCGAAAAGGAAATCACCGGCCCGCGCCGCTACTACCCCTTCACCGTCCGCTTCCACCTGCACCCGGACGCCCGCGCCTCGCTGGCCCGCGACCGCAAGAGCGTGCTGCTGAAAGGCCCGCACGACCAGGGCTGGTGGCTGCGCAACGACGCCGTCGAGGTGTCGGTCGAGCCGTCGCTGCACGTCGACGGCGGCATCGCCCGGCGCACCGTCCAGGTGGTGCTCAAGGGCCAGGCCAGCGCCGACAAGGGCGGCCGCGTGCGGTGGAAGCTGTCACGGGCTGAGGGGTAGCGCCCTCCCTCCCCCCTTGTGGGGGACCGTTGCAATACGGTCGGCCCGTCTGCGTTTGTTCCGGCTTTGATTCCGGTTTGGCGCCCAAATGATTCCGAGACGTCTGCGGAACATTGAATTTCGCAACGGTCCCCACAAGGGGGAGGGAGAGCTTGAGTTGGCCCTTCACTCGCCGTATTAGGCCCCCGTTCGCGTGACTGGCGCTGAAGGTGGTCGACCACCGGGGAGCGCGGACGACGCGCCTTCAGGCGAAGTGCGCAGCGGTTCGCCGCCCGGAAGGCGCGTTACTTTAGGTAGCGCGCCATCGGACGCAAAACCGGCTGCCACTTTTGCTGATGGCGCGCCCCGCCGCGCGCCTGGGCTCCTTCCTGATCCTCCGGAGAGCCGAACCATGCCTGCCGCCCCCGACTATCCCGCCGCCCCCGACGCCGCGCCGATCAAGCGCGCGCTGCTGTCGGTCTCCGACAAGACCGGCCTCGTCGAGGCGGCGAAGGTGCTGGCCGAGCTGGGCGTCGAGCTGGTCTCGACCGGCGGCACCCGGGCGGCGATCGCGGCGGCCGGCCTGCCGGTCAAGGACGTCTCCGAGCTGACCGGCTTCCCCGAGATGATGGACGGGCGGGTCAAGACCCTGCACCCCATCGTCCACGGCGGCCTGCTGGGCGTGCGCGATGCGGCCGAGCACGCCAAGGCCATGAGCGACCACGGCATCGGCGGCATCGATCTGTTGTACGTCAACCTCTACCCGTTCGAGGCGACGGTCGCGGCCGGCGGCGACTACGCCGCCTGCGTCGAGAACATCGACATCGGCGGCCCGGCCATGATCCGCTCTGCGGCCAAGAACCACGGCTACGTCGCTGTCTGCACCGACCCGGCCGACATGGCGGAAGTGCTGGAACAGCTGAAAGCGACCGGGACCACGAGCCTGGCGCTGCGCAAGACGCTGGCGGCCCGGGCTTATGCCCGCACGGCCGCCTATGACGCGGCCATCTCGACCTGGTTCGCACAGCAGCTGGGCGATACGCAGCCGGCTCGCAAGGCCATCGCCGGGACGCTGATCCAGACCATGCGCTATGGCGAGAACCCCCACCAGTCGGCCGCCTTCTACGCCGCCGGCCCGGCCCGCGCGGGCGTGGCCAATGCCCGGCAGTTGCAGGGCAAGGAGCTCAGCTACAACAACATCGCCGACACCGACGCCGCCTTCGAGCTGGTCGCCGAGTTCAGCGAACCGGCCTGCGTCATCGTAAAGCACGCCAACCCCTGCGGCGTCGCCACCGGCGGCGACCTGCTCAGCGCCTACCAGCGGGCGCTGGAATGCGACCCGGTCAGCGCCTTCGGCGGCATCGTGGCCGTCAACCGCAAGCTCGACCGCGCGGCGGCCGAGGCGATCGTCGAGACCTTCACCGAGGTGGTCATCGCCCCGGACGCGGACGAGGACGCCATCGCCGTGTTCGCGGGCAAGAAGAACCTGCGCCTGCTGGTCACCGGCGCCCTGCCCGACGCCCATGCGCCGGGCGAGGTGTTTCGCTCGGTGGCCGGCGGCTTCCTGGTGCAGAGCCGCGACACCTCGCTGATCAAGCCCTCGGACCTGAAGATCGTGACGAAGCGCGCGCCGACCGACGAGGAAGTGCGCGACATGCTTTTCGCGTTCACCGTCGGCAAGCATGTGAAGTCCAACGCCATCGTGTTCGCCCGCGCCGGCCAGACGCTGGGCGTCGGGGCCGGCCAGATGAACCGCAAGGACAGCGCCCGCATCGCCGCCATGCGGGCCGGCGACTTCGGCCTGGACCTGAAGGGCAGCGCCTGCGCCTCGGAAGCCTTCTTCCCGTTCGCCGACGGCCTGATCCAGGCGGCCGACGCGGGGGCCACCGCGGTGATCCAGCCGGGCGGCTCGATCCGCGACGAGGAGGTCATCGCCGCCGCCGACGAACGCGGCCTGGCCATGGCCTTCACCGGCGTGCGGGTGTTCCGGCACTGACCTCGGCGAATCCTCTCCCTCCGGGAGAGGGGAACCACCCGAAGGGTGGTGGAGCGGGCCGCCATCAGGAGCACCCGAAGGGATGAGCGCTGCAGCCGTGCAAGGCTGTTCGCACGCCCTGCACTGAACCCTCTCCACCCTGCTGCGCATGGTCCCCCTCCCCCGGTGGGGGAGGATCGTGGAAACCATTGACCGTGTGAGCATTTGCTCACATTCTGCGGTCATGGCATCCCTACCCACCACCGTCGCCGGCCACGCCGAGCGGATGACCCCGGGCTTTTCGGTCTCAAAGCCGTTCGGGCCGGGCCCCTTTCCGGTCGCGCTGCAGCTGCACGGCTGCGCCGGCGCCCAGCCGTTCCAGAAGACCTACGCCGCCGAGGCGGTGAAGGCCGGGTTCGCGGTTGTGATCGTCGACAGCTTCCGGCCGCGCGGGATGTCGCGGATGGACGGCAGCCTGCTGGTCTGCACCGGCGCGACGCTGCGCGGAGCCCAGCGGGCGGCGGACCTCTATGCGGTCATGCATTGGCTGCGCGGCCAGTCGTGGGCCGACGCCTCGCGCGTGGTGGCGGCCGGCTGGAGTCACGGCGGCTGGACGATCATGGACGCCATGGCCCAGGGCGACGGCGCGGCCAGGATGACCGGCCTGCGCGACGCGGGCCCGGAGTTGCTCAGGGGCGTGCGCGGGACCTTCCTGGTCTATCCCTACGCGGCCTTTCCCTCGCTGACCTCGGCGCGCGGCTGGCAGGGCGCGAAGCCCAAGGTGTTCGCCGTGCTCGGCGGCAAGGACGCCGTGGTCGGGGTGCGCCATCCGCAGGCGGCGCTGGACCGGCTGCGCCGCGACGGACTGGGAGTCGAGGCCCTGGTCTTCCCGGACGCCACCCACGCCTTCGACGACGATGACGCCAACGACCCGCGCACCCGCTTCCGCCCCGACCTCAGCGAACAGGCGCGGGGCTTCTATGTGAGGGCGCTGCGGGCGGCGGTGGCCTGACTCGCTACTTCACCGCCACCGTCGCCAGCTCGCGCAGCGCGGCGTTGGCGATGGTGAGCTTGGCGAAGGTCCAGCCGCCGCCGGCCTGTTCGATCTCCTCGATTGTGCGCTTCACCGCCCGGCCCGGGCCGGAGTGCATCTGCGCCCAGGAGGTGACGGTCGACTTCGCCTGCTCCGGCGTTCCAGCCGCGTCGGCGGTCGCGGCGAAGGTCATCACCGCGCGGGTCACCTGCGCCTGCTCGGCCAGCATGTCCTCGACCAGCCGGCGCACAGCCATCCGCTCGAAGTGGTCGCCGCCGCGCTTCTCGCCCGCCGCCGCCCGCAGCCGGTCGAAGCTGAAGGCCGCCCCGACCTGGTGGTAGAGCCTCGCGGCCGCCGCCACCGGCCAGGCCATGCCGCTGGCCAGGTCGACCAGCTCGGTCGCGGTGGTCAGCGGCTGAAGGGCCGCGATCTGCTGGGCAAGGACCTCGGGCGCGCCGTCCTTGACGAAGATCGCCGCCCGGCGGGCCACGGTCTTCTGCTCGAAGCTGGACAGGATGCCGGGGGTCAGGGACCGCAGCTCATTCATGCCGGCCCCGTAGCGTTCGGTCAGGGCGTCGACGCCGCCCTCGCCCGCCCGCCGCGCCAGCCAGTAGGTCTGGCTGCGCAGGGTGTGGGCCAGGGCGCGGAACAGGGCCAGCTGGCCCTCGGCCGGGGCCTTGCCGTCCAGGGCGGCCACCGCATCCCAGGTCGCGCCGAAGCCGAGGATCCGCCGGGCGGCCTCGAAGCCGGTGACCATCGCCCGGGTGTCGCAGCCGGCCGCCGCCCGCAGGCGCGCGGGGAAGGTCGGGCCGCAGATGTTGACCAGCTCGTTGTCGATCACCGTGGCGATGATCTCGCGCCGCAGGCGGTGGCGCTTCATCTCGTCATCGTACCGGCCGAGCGCCGTCGGGAAGTAGGCTTCCAGCACCTGCTCGAAGGCGGGATCGTCCGGGGCCGCGGAGGCGACGATCTCGTCGAAGAGGTCGAGCTTGCCGTAGGCCAGCAGCACGGCCAGCTCCGGCCGGGTCAGGCCCGCGCCGTTGGCGGCCAGCTCGGCCATCTGGGCGACGTCGGGCAGGCCCTCGACCTTGCGGCTGAGGCGTCCGCTGGCCTCCAGCTCGGTCATGAACCGGCCGTGGTTCTCCAGCTCGCCGGGGGCGTCCTGTTCCAGCAGCGAGATGGCCAGGGTCTGGTCGTAGTTGTGGGCCAGCACATGCTCGGCGACCTCGTCGGTCATCGAGGCCAGCAGGACGTTGCGGTCCTCCCGGCTGGTGATCTTGCCCGCCCGCTCGACCATGCCGGTGAGGATCTTGATGTTGACCTCGTGGTCGGAGCTGTCGACCCCGGCGGAGTTGTCGATGGCGTCGGTGTTGATGCGCCCGCCCGATCCGCCCGCTCCGGCGCGCGCGAACTCGATGCGGCCGGCCTGGGTGAGGCCCAGGTTCGCGCCCTCGCCGACCACCTTGACCCGAAGGTCGGCGCCATTGACGCGGATCGCGTCGTTGGCCTTGTCGCCGGCGTCGGCGTTGCTCTCGCCCTTCGCCTTCACATAGGTGCCGATGCCGCCAAGATAGAGCAGCTCGGCCTTGGCCTTGAGGATGGCGGTCATCAGCTCGGTCGGGGAGACGGCGTCGGACTTGATCTCCAGCGCGGCCTTGATCTCCGGCGTGAGCACGATCGACTTCAGGTTCCGCGCGAAGACGCCGCCGCCGGCGGAGATCTTGCTCTTGTCGTAGTCCTCCCACGACGACCGCGGGAGCTCGAACATCCGCTTGCGCTCTTCCCAGGACGACGCGGCGTCCGGGTTCGGATCAATGAAGATGTGGCGGTGGTCGAAGGCGGCGATCAGCCGGATGTGGCGGCTGAGCAGCATGCCGTTGCCGAACACGTCGCCGGACATGTCGCCGACGCCGACAACGGTGAAGTCCGTGGTCTGGATATCCTTGCCGGCCTCGCGGAAGTGGCGCTTGACCGCTTCCCAGGCGCCGCGGGCGGTGATGCCCATGACCTTGTGGTCGTAGCCGGCCGACCCGCCGGATGCGAAGGCGTCGCCCAGCCAGAAGCCGTAGTCCTCGGCCAGGCCGTTGGCGATGTCGGAGAAGGTCGCCGTGCCCTTGTCGGCGGCGACGACCAGGTAGGGATCGTCGGCCTCGTGGGCGATCACCGCCGGCGGCCGGACCACGGCGTTGTCGGCGTCGATGTTGTCGGTGATGTCCAGCAGGCCCGACAGGAAGGTGCGGTAGGCGCGGATGCCCTCGGCGCGGATCGCCTCGGGCGTTCCGCCGCGCGGCAGGTGCTTGGGATAGAAGCCGCCCTTGGAGCCGACCGGCACGATGACGGCGTTCTTGACCTGCTGCGCCTTGACCAGGCCCAGCACCTCGGTGCGAAAGTCGTCGCGGCGGTCCGACCAGCGCAGGCCGCCCCGGGCCACGGGGCCGAAGCGCAGGTGGACGCCCTCGACATGGGGCGCGGAGACGAAGATCTCGCGGTAGGGCTTGGGCGCGGGCAGATCGTCCAGCTCGCGGCTCGCGACCTTGAACGAAATGTAGGGCTTGGGCCGGCCGTCCGGCGCCGTCTGGTAGAAGTTGGTGCGCTTCAGGGCGCCGACCAGCAGGGCCAGGCGGCGCAGGACGCGGTCGTGGTCGAGGCTCTCGACGGCCTGCAGCGACTGGACGATCTCGTCCATGACGCCCGCCGCCTGGGTGTCGCGCGCCTTGATGTCGACGGCGATGGCCGGGTCGAACTTGATGCGGAACAGGTCGAGGATCAGCCGGGCGACGCCCGGGTGCTCGCGAAGCGCCTGTTCCTGCACCGCCTGGCTGGGATCGAGGCCCGACTGCTGGCGGTAGCGGGCCAGCGCCCGGATCAGCGCGGCCTCGCGCCAGGAGACGCCCAGCTCCAGCACCAGGCGGTTGAAGCCGTCGCTTTCGGTGCGGCCGGTCCAGACCGCGGTGAAGGCCGCCTCGAAGGCGTCCTGCACGTCGGCGAAGACCAGGTGCTCGCCGCCGGCGTCCTCGAGCAGGAACTCATGGACCCAGACGGTCTCGCGGCCGCCGTCCGCCGCCAGAGGCGTCAGGTCGAAAGCATCCTCGATCAGGGCTCGAAGGCCCATGTGCTCGAGGATCGGCATGACCTCCGACAGCGGGGCCGACTCGCCGCGCCGGTAGACCTTGAACCGGAAGCGGATCGAGGAATCGCCGACATTGCGGAAGGCGCGGGTGCGGAAACCGTCCTCGCCCATGGCGTCGATCTCGGCCAGGTCGATCAGCGCCTCTTCGGCGGAGTAGAAGTCGCGGTAGCCGGTGCTGAAGGCTCCGGCCCAGCGGCCCAGGGTCGGGGCGACGCCGGCGGCGGGCGGCGCGGCGCGGACGGCGGCGTCGAAGCGATCGCCCCAGGTGCGTGTGGTCTCGGCGATCTCGGCCTCGACGGCGGAAAGGTCCGGCTCCGCATGGCGGCCGGGCTGCAGGCCCAGGATGAAGTGAACCCGCGCCAGGGGGGCGTCCGAGAAGCTCGGATACCAGGCCGACACGCGGCCCTCGAAGGCCTCGGCGAGGATCCGCCCGGCGCGCTCGCGAACGCCAGAGTCGTAGCGTTCGCGGGGAACGAACATCAGCACTGACACGAAGCGGTTGAACGGGTCGCGGCGGGTGAAGATCCGCACGCGCGGCCGGTCATGCAGGTGCATGACGCCCAGAGCCAGGGTCTGCAGTTCCTCCTCGGAGGTCTGGAACAGCTCGTCGCGGGGCCAGGTCTCGAGGATGTTGCGCAGGCGTTTTTCGCTGTGGCCGCCGCTGGTCACGCCGGCGCGCGCCAGGACGCCGGCCACCTTGCGGCGGATCAGCGGCACGTCGCGGGCCGGGGCGTCATAGGCCTCGGCGGTGAACAGGCCGACAAAGCGGACCTCGCCCGAGGGCTTGCCGTCGGCGCCGTAACGCTTGACCCCGACGTAGTCCATGTAGCCGCGTCGGTGGACACGGGAGCGCAGGTTGGACTTGGCCACGGTCAGCGGGGGCGCGCTTTCGAGGTGGGCCTGAAGCGTCCGGGACAGGATGGCCGGCTCGCTGGCCCGACGCAGGACGCGCTGGTCCGGATCGCGCAGGACGCCCAGGTTGCCCTCGGTCTGGTAGAGCGGCTCTTCCGACGCATAGCCGCCGTCGGCGGTGCGCGGGTATTCGTAGACCCGGGCGCCCAGGAACACGAACTCGTCGCCCTCGAGCCACTTGAGGAAGGCGATATCCTCGGCCAGCTCCTCGGGCGAGGTCGGGACCCTGGCGGCGGCCAGTTCCTCGATCGTGCGGCGCATCAGCGCCTGCATGGCGTCGAAGTCCTCCACCGCCATGCGCACGTCGGCCAGGGCGGCGCCGATGGCGGCGATCAGCGACTGCTCGCGGTCGTCGCCCAGCGGGTCGAGGTGCACCTGGATCATCGACAGGCGGCGACCGCCGCGCTCGACCACCGGATGGAACAGGGCGCGGATCGGGAATCCGGCCTCGGCGATCTCGCCCATGATCGAGTCGACGAGGAACGGCCGGTCCGGCTGGACGATTTCCAGCAGGTCGCGGCCCAGGGATCCGCCGACGCCGGTCCAGGCACGGATGCGGATGGCCGGGACCTCGCCGCGAGCGCTGTCGCCGAAGGTCCAGAAATCGGCCAGGGCGGCGCCGGTGTCCGCCAGCGAGCCCTGCGGCAGCTCCTCGGCCAGGGCGCCGGCGGCGATCTGGCTGATGAAGGCGGATTCGTCAGGCTTCAGCCCGCCCGGCTTTCGGCCGAGCGCGGAGGCGAAAGCATTGGTCAGGCCGGCGGCGTCGAGGCCCTGCGCGGCAGGGTGAAGGCTTTCGCCTTGCATGGCGTTTCCCCGTGGATCGTTCCCGCGAGCCTAGCCCGCTTGGGTGGCGGATCAACCGTGACCCGCCGGTTTAGGCAAGAACTTTCCGTTACGTCGCCCCAGTCGGTTTGGCTATGGCCGGGCGGAGGGCCCCCTGAAACGGAATGCGCCGCCGGAGGGGGGGTCCGGCGGCGCTCCGGGCGCGGCGTCAGGGGGGATGACGCGGCGCTTTCTTCGCGGCGCCCGTTCGGGGGAGGGCGGGGCGCCGGGGGTCCGGGCGGGCAGGGGAGTGCGTCCCGGACAGACCTTGAGATAGGCGCCCGTTGCGGCGGTTCAAGTGTTCTCGCGCGAATCGCCAAACAGGCGTCTGCCACGGCGACGGCCGGCGCCGTCCACGCCCCGCGGGTCGCCGTTCTCGCTCATCAGGATGGCGATCCAGCGAGAGCCTTCGAACTCGGCCAGGATGATCATCGCCATCACCGACAGCGGCGTCGACAGGAACATGCCCGGCAGGCCCCAGAGCAGGCCCCAGGCGGCCAGCGACAGCAGCACCACCACCGGATCGATGTTCAGGCTGTCGCCCTGCATGCGCGGGGTGATGATGTTGCCGACCACGGCCTGGATGGTCTGCAGGATCACAAGCAACACCACCGCCCACAGGGGATTCTGGAACTGCAGCAGCGCGAAGACGACCGGAAAGGCGACGCCGACGATGCCGCCGATGATCGGGATGTAGGAGGCCAGGAAGATCAGGAAGGCCCAGAACAGCGCGTTGTCGAGGCCCAGGGCCATCATCCCCAGCCAGGAGCCGGCGGCGATCATCAGGCCGGTCACGGTCTGGACCCAGAGGTAGCGCTCCACCCCGAAACGGATCCGGTTGAAGACCAGCACCGCCTCGTCGCGATCGCCGTTGTGGGGGAACAGGGCCACGATCTTGCGCCTGAAGCCGCCCCGGGCGGCGATGATGAAGCCCAGGTAGATCAGCACGAACAGGGCATCGGACCCGAAGCTGCGCAGGCCGTTGGCGAAGGCGCTCAGAGCCTGGGTCGGATTGCCCCGCCGGATCAGGTCGGCCACGGAGTCCGGCGCCTCACCGCCCAGGAACCTGAACACCCCGCCGAACTGGATGATGAGCTCGTCGAGCCGGGTCTGATAGATGTCCATCTTGCTCGCGAAGTCGGCGGCGTTGGCGGCCACGACCACGGCGCTGACGCCGAAGATGACCAGCGACAGCAGAATCGCCGCCAGCAGCGACAGGGCGTCCGGCAGGAGAGGCCACTGCATCTCCAGCCGCCGGGCGAAGCTGTCGACCATGATCGCCAGGAACATCGCCAGGGCGAGCGGCGTCAGGATCCCGCGCAGCAGCCACAGGGCGCAGCCGGTGGCGATGACGGCGATGATCACCACGGCGTTGCGGGTGATCTTGTCGCTGGTCGTCGCCGGCGCCGGCCGGGTCGGGGGCTTCTCGGCGGCGGGCTTGGCAGGCGCTCGGGCCATGGAGTCCTCATTCTGGGCTGGCGCGAGTCTCGCGGTCGGCCGGCGGTCCGTCAATGCGCCAGCTTGGCGAACCCGCCGGCCCGGCCTAGCTTCCCGGTCACGACTTCATGGAGAACGCAATGAACGGCGCGAACGATCCCGGACTCCTGTTCGTCGGCTATTCCGACAAGCCCGAGACGATGCGGCTGGACCGCGCCAACCGGCACGGCCTGGTGGCCGGCGCGACCGGCACGGGCAAGACCGTGACCCTGCAGATCCTGGCCCAGGGCTTCTCGGACGCGGGCGTGCCGGTGTTCGCTGCAGACGTGAAGGGCGACCTGTCCGGCATCTGCCAGCCCGGGACGCCGAGCGAGAAGCTGCTGGCGCGGGCGGCCGGAATGAACCTGGAGCTGCGCCCCGACGCCGCGCCGACGGTGTTCTGGGACCTGTTCGGCGAGCGGGGCCATCCGATCCGCACGACCGTGTCGGAGATGGGGCCCCTGCTGCTGTCGCGGATGCTGGAGCTGAACGACGTCCAGGAGGGCGTGCTCAACATCGTCTTCAAGGTGGCCGACGCCGAGGGGCTGCGGCTGCTCGACCTCAAGGACCTGCAGGCGGCCCTCAAGTATGTGGCCGACAACGAGAAGGAGATCGATGTCGAGTACGGCAACGTCTCGGCCGCGACGATCGGCACCATCCGGCGCGGCCTGCTGACCCTGGAGACCCAGGGCGGGGCCAATCTGTTCGGCGAGCCGGCGCTGCTGCTGTCGGACATGATGCGCGTCGACGGCGCCGGCCGCGGCGTGGTCTCGGTGCTGGCCGCCGACCGGCTGATCCAGAGCCCCAGGCTCTACGCCACCTTCCTGCTGTGGCTGCTGGCCGAGCTGTTCGAGGAGCTGCCCGAGATCGGCGATCCGGAAAAGCCGCGGCTGGTGTTCTTCTTCGACGAGGCCCACCTGCTGTTCCGCGACGCGCCCAGGGCCCTGCTGGAGAAGGTCGAGCAGGTGGTGCGGCTGATCCGCTCCAAGGGGGTGGGCATCTATTTCGTCACCCAGAACCCGGCCGATATTCCCGACACCGTGCTGGCCCAGCTGGGCAACCGCTTCCAGCACGCGCTGCGGGCCTACACCCCGGCCGAGCAGAAGGGTCTGCGGGCGGCGGCCTCCTCGTTCCGGCCCAATCCCGCCTTCGACACCGCCGAAGCCATCCAGGCGCTGGGCGTGGGCGAGGCCCTGGTTTCGGTGCTGGACGAGAAGGGCGCGCCCTGCGTGACGGCCCGGGCGTTGATCCGGCCCCCCGCCTCGCGGCTGGGCCCGGTCACCGAGGCCGAACGCAGCGCGGTGATCGCCGCCAGCCCGGTGCGCGGCCTCTACGACACCGCGAAGGACCGGGAGTCGGCCTTCGAGCTGCTCAAGGTCCGCGCCGAACAGGCGACCCGCCAGGCGGAAGCCGCCGAGGCCGAGGCGACGGCGGCGAAACGGCGCGAGGCCGACGAGAAGGCC
The DNA here is from genome assembly GCA_031426695.1 of Caulobacter sp. Taxonomy (GTDB): domain Bacteria; phylum Pseudomonadota; class Alphaproteobacteria; order Caulobacterales; family Caulobacteraceae; genus Caulobacter. Next base: position 4,475 of record JASJPM010000011.1, on the reverse strand, counting down.
TGGGAGAAGGAACAGGCCCGCCGCGACCGCTACGACAGGGCGCCGGCGCCCCGCCGGTCCTCCAGCCGCCAGACCATGGGCGAGGCGTTCGGCAAGACCCTGGTCCGCACCATCGCCAGCCAGGTCGGCCGCGAGATCCTGCGGGGCGTGCTGGGGAGCTTGAAGAAGCGGTAAGGTCCTCTCGGCCCGTCATCCTCGGACTTGTTCCGAGGACCCATGAACACGGCGAACAGCAGGAAGGGCGCGGATCACTCCGCGCCCTTCTCGTTTGGCTCGTCACGCATGGGTGGTCGGAACAAGTCCGACCATGACGGCATGAGGAGTTACCCCTAGGCCGCCTTCTTCCGCCGGCGCGGCGGCTTGGCCTCGGCCAGCTTGGCGATTACTTCCGCCGGGGCGGTGATGACGAAGCCGACGGCGTCGCCATGTGTCCAGGCCGACAGGGTGTCGGCCGGGGCCGGGCGGCCGATGGCGTAGCCCTGCACCTCGGCGCAGTCCTCGCCGCGCAGGAACTGCAGCTGCTCGTCGGTCTCCACCCCCTCGGCGACGACCGGGATGTCGAGGCTGCGGCCGAGGCCCAGCACCGCCTTGACGATGACCGTAGCCCGCGCGTCGCGGTGGATGTTCTCCACGAAGCTCTTATCGACCTTGATCTTGTCGAACGGGAAGGACTGCAGCGTCGACAGCGACGAGAAGCCGGTGCCGAAATCATCCATGGCGATGCGCACGCCCAGGGCCTTGAGCCGGCGCAGGTTGTCCAGCGCCCGCTGGTAGTCCTTGAACAGCGCGCTTTCGGTGACTTCCAGCTCCAGCCGGGCCGGCGACAGGCCGGACTCGATGAGGATCTGGTGCACCAGGGCCGGTAGGTTGGGCTGGTTCAGCTGCAGCGGCGACAGGTTCACCGCGATGCTGAGCGGCCGGGACCACTGCGCCGCCTCGGCGCAGGCCTTGCGCAGCACCCACTCGCCCAGCGGCACGATCAGGCCGGTCTCCTCGGCCAGCGGGATGAAGTCGATGGGCGGGATCATGCCGCGGGTCGTGTGCTTCCAGCGCACCAGGGCCTCGAAGCCGCAGATCTCGCCGTCGCAGGCCCGGGCCTGGGGCTGGTAGTGGACGACCAGATCCTCGTCGATGATCGCCTGGCGCAGCTCGCGGGCCAGGTTGCGGCGCTCGCGGATGCTTTCGTCCATCTCCCGCTTGAAGAAGCGATAGGCGCCGCGGCCGCTTTCCTTGGCGCGGTAGAGGGCCATGTCGGCGTTGGCCAGCAGGGCCTCGCCGGTGCGGCCGTCGTCGGGGAACAGCGAGACGCCCAGGCTGGCGGCCATGGCCAGCTCCTGGCCCTCGTACTGGACGGCCTCGCGCAGGGACTCGAGCAGCTGTCCAGCCAGCTCGGCGGCGGCCGTGGCCTGGTCATGGTCCTGGTCGACGACGTGCACCACCACGAACTCGTCGCCGCCCAGCCGGGCCGCGAACGAGGGGGAGGTGATGCTTTCCTGCAGGCGGCGGGCGGTTTCCACCAGCACCGCGTCGCCGGCCAGGTGGCCGTGCAGGTCGTTGGCTTCCTTGAAGTGGTCCAGGTCGATGCAGACCAGCGACAGCCGCTCTCCGGAAGCCTCGACGCGGTCGAGGGTGGCGGCCAGCCGGGCCTGCAGCGCATTGCGGTTGGGCAGGCCGGTCAGGCCGTCGTGCTCGGCGAGATAGCGGATCTTCTCTTCGGCCGAGCGGCGCTCGCGCAGGTCACGCACCGCCAGGACGGTGAGGCCGCGGGTCTCGGACCGGGCGCCGTCGTCCATCAGGCGGGCGAAGATCTCCACCGGGATCGAGCGGCCGCCGTCGATGGGCTGCATGCGGCCCTCGCGGCGGTCGGCGCCGTCGGTGTGGACGCCCCGGGAGTCGTCGAAGGTCAGCATGCCGTCCATGAGCGGCTTGCCGAGCAGGGTGTCGAGCGACGCGCCGGCCATCTCGCAGAAGGCGGCGTTGGCGTCCTTGATCGTGCCCTGCTGGACAACGACGATGCCCTCGTAGGCCGCGTTGGCCAGGGTGCGGATCCGTTCCAGCGCCGACTGGGTGGTCTGGGATTCGATCAGCACCGCGCCCAGGCCGGCCAGCACGATCAGGCCGGTGATGCTGGTCACCGCCAGGGTCATCAGCCCGCCGGAGAACAGCTGGTCGGGGACGACAATAGCCGCGTCGGGGACCAGGGTGATGGCGCCCATGCCGGTGAAATGCAGCGCGCAGACGGACAGGGTCAGGGTGACGCCGCCGAGCGCCTGGCGCAGCATCCCGCGGGCGTCCCCCGACAGGATCAGCGCCGCCGAGGCGCCGGCCACGCCGAGCATCACCGAGGCCCCGATGGTCGCGGCCTCCCAGACGATGTGGCCCTGGATCACGAAGGAGGACATGCCGGTGTAGTGCATGGCGCCGACGCCCAGCCCGATCAGCAGGCCGCCGGCCAGCTGGTTGGCGAGGTCGCGCTCACGGTTGGCGGCGGCGGCGAAGAAACCTGCCGCCATGAACAGCACCGCGACCATCAGCGACATGATCGTGCCGGTCGGCGAGAAGCCGGTCTTCATGCCGGGGTCGTAGGCCAGCATGCCGAGGAAGTGGGTCGCCCAGGCGCCGGAGCCAGCCACCAGCGCGGTGAACAGCAGCCAGGCGGCGCGCGCCAGACCCCGGGCCCCGTTCATGCGCGAGTATAGCCGGAACGCCGTCAGCGAGGCGCACAGACAGACCAGCGCCGCGACGGCCACCATGCCGTAGTCGTGCTCGTTGACGAGACACGAGAAGACCTTGAACAACGCCCCACTCCCCATTCTGGAGAATTCACCGGCGCCCAATATGGGGGGCAGTTCCAAAGAAAGCGTTTCAAACCGGGACTGGTGTTCGCAGAACCGGAGCCGCTGCCTCGGCCCGGGCCCGAAACGCGAAAGGCCGGGCGCTGGGCCCGGCCTTTGACGAGATCGATCTTCTAAATGGAGCGGGCGATGAGATTCGAACTCACGACCCCAACCTTGGCAAGGTTGTGTGCCCCCTACGCCACGGCCGCCGCGCTCCCTCCAGAAAGCGCTAATTGCATGTTATATCAATCACTTAGTTTATGGCTTTTCGCCGGATTTGCGACCAATCGCGCCTGGCTTTTCCGTCACGGTGGACACCATGTGGACACCATTGTAGGATGGTGTCCAGTGTAAAGACGGGCGTGGAAGGTATGGCATGGATAGGTCGTCCAGCGTTCGATTGACGAAGACGGTAGCTGAGAAGGCCGAGGTTCGCGACGCCCGTTACGACATCTGGGACCTGGAGCTTACAGGCTTCGGCCTGCGGGTCGAAAAGAGTGGCACGAAGACATTCATCATCCGCTACCGCACCGATGGTGGGGGGCGGTCCGCGCCGCGGCGATTCCTGACCGTCGGGCGCTTCGGAACATTGACTGTCGATCAAGCAAGGAAAAAGGCCAAGATTTTGTTGGGCGCCGCCGCAAGCGGTGAAGATCCTGCCGGGGACGTGCAGGAGAAGCGTCGCGAGAAGACGGTGCGCGAGTTGCTCGACTTTTATGAGGAACATGGCTGCTTCATTCAGCGCGGCATCCACAAGGGGAAGCCGATGAAGCCCACGACGAAGCAGTACACAATGGCGCGGCTTCGCAATCACTTCGAAGCGCTTCTGGGGCACCGGCGGGCCAGCGAGATCAACTCGGGCGACATTGAAACGATGGTCGCGGATATCACCGCCGGCAAGACAGCCAAGGATGAGAAGGTCGGGCCACGTAAGCGCATCATCGTTCGTGGCGGCGAAGGCGCCGCGAGAAAAGTGGTGCGCGACGTGTCGGCCGTCTTCAGCTTCGGGGCGCGTCACGGCTTCGCTACGACGAACCCCGTCGAGAACGCTTCGGTAAGGAAGACGGACAACCGCCGCGAACGCTTTCTCACGCTGGAGGAAGTCTCGCGGCTGGGAGAAGCATTCGATCAGGCAGAGACTGATGGGGCCAACCCAAAGGCCGTCGCGATCGCGCGGCTTTGGGCGCTCACTGGATGTCGTCGCAACGAGATTGCGGCGCTCAAGGTCCACGAGGTCAAACTGGACCAGAGCTTGTTCGAGTTCGATGACACGAAGACCGGAAAGTCCATTCGTCCTTTCGGGCCGGCGGCCGCAGCGCTGCTTGCGGAGCTTCTCAAGGATCGGAAGTCGGGCTATGTGTTCCCGGCCGAGACGGGCGACGGCTACTATCAGAGCACTCGCAAAGTCTGGGCGGAAGTGATCAAGATCGCCAAGTTGCACGGCGTCACTCCGCACACGCTACGGCACACGCTCGGATCGACGGCCACGTCGAGCGGGGAGGCACTAGCGCTTACCGGGGCGATCCTGGGTCACGCAAACCTACGGTCGACGGCGATCTACGCGCACGTCCAGAGAGACCCTTCTGTGAATCGGCGTGGAAAACTGCCCCCCATCTCGGGGAAATCGGCGTCGAAAAA
>JASJPM010000010.1:65413-310283 GCA_031426695.1 Caulobacter sp. | reverse complement strand
CTCAAGCAAGCGGACAGAAGGCCTCAGGCGCGTTCTTGCAGCCCATTCTGTTTCATCCGCCACAGGAGGACATCCAGGCGGTCCTGGCCGAAGAAGGGCTCGCCCTCGAAGACCATGGTCGGCACGCCCCAGTGGCCGGCGGTCTCGAGCGCCTTCTGGTTGGCCTCGATGGCGCCGTCCAGACGGTCGGCGTCGTCGCGCGCGGCCGTTTCCAGCGCTTCCGGATCCAGGCCCGCGCGCTCGGCGGCTTTCGCCAGGTGGTCGCCCTCGTGCCAGTTCTCGGTCGATCCCGACCAGATCAGCGACCCGACCTCGCTGATGTAGGCCAGGCCCTTGCCGGCCTCGGCCGCCGCCTGCCCCATGCGGGTGAGGCGGTGGATGTAAGGCTGGTCGGCCGGCACCTCGCCGCTGGCGATGTCCATGACGATCGGATCGGGTCTGGGCCAGCGGATCGGCGTGCCCTGCATCTGGCCGAGGCGATAGATGTCCCGCGCCAGATAGGGCGGCCAAAGCGGGTTCACCCGCTTGAAGAAGCCATCGATCCGCACCGCGATCGGCAGCACCGGGCGGACCACGACGTTCAGGTCGTACTGGTCCTGCAAGGCCACCAGCTGCGGCGTGGCGAGGTAGGAATAGGGGCTTCTGAACGACCAGAAGACATCAACGCTGAGAGTCACCCGCATTCCTCCGATTTTTGTTAGTTACCCATGAGTATAGGGCTAGGTTGCGGGGCAGGCGAGGGAGAAATCGATGCCTTCGGAGTCGAGGATGGAGATCAGGTCGCCCGGCCCGAGGGGCGAGCGGGCGCGCGCTCGTCCGCGCGAGATCCTCGACGCCGCCCGCGACCTGTTCTCGCGCAAGGGCTTCGAGGCCGCCCGCATGGACGAGGTCGCCGCCGCGGTCGGGGTGACCAAGCCGGCCGTCTATCGCTATTTCCCAGGCAAGGACCGGCTGATCGAGGCCCTGCTGGAAGAGGATCTGGCTGTTCCCGGGCGGGCGCTGAACGCCTGGGTGGCCGGCCATCCCGGGCCGATCACCGACATGATCGAGGGCTTCTCACGCCGGCTGGCCGCCACCCAGGGGCACGGCCTGGCGCGAGGCTACCTGCTGCTGGCCATGGATGAGTCCGGTCGCCGGCCGGAGATCGCCGGCTTCATCCGGCGCGAGATCCTCGAGCCGGGCCTAACGTCCCTCGCCAGCGCCTTCCAGCGCGCCATGGATCGCGGCGAACTGGTCGCCGGCCATGATCCGGAGTTCATCGCCCGGCTGTTCTTCGCGCCCTTCCTGCAGGCCACGCTCGGCACGGTCGGCTACGCCCTGCCGGTCGGCGACGACGCCGAGATCGAGCGCTACCGCCGCTTTCACGTGGCGGCGTTCCTGCGGGCGTTCGCAAAATAAACTGTCATCCCGGAAGCCGCGCAGCGGCTGTCCGGGACCCAGCGTTCGGGACGCCCCTTCTGGGTCCCGGCTCTTCGCTACGCTCCGGCCGGGATGACAGGTGAAGAGTCAGCCCGCGCCTCGACCGGCAGCTTGTTGCCCGCCGCCTTCGCCCGTTTGGCGCCCCGCTCGATCTCCTTCATCAGGTCATGGCAGTAGATGCCGAAGTCGACCTGGATCGTGTGGCGCTTGGCCTCGTAGTACTGGGCGGTGTGGGTCTGCTCGTCCTTGGCGGTGATGCGCTCCATCTCCGCCGGCGACGGCGGCAGATACTGGCCGGTCAGGTAGGCGGCGACCAGCTTGGTCTGCTGCTCGGCGAAGTTCACCAGCGTCGGCAGCGGCTGGGCCAGGGCCATGTAGAACAGGTTCGGCACGCCCGGCTTCATCATGCGCTTGAACAGCGGCAGGCGATGGTCGGCGTCCGGCACCAGCTCGGCGTCGTCGAAGAACGGGAACTTCATGTCGTAGCCGGTGGCGAAGACGATGGCGTCGACCTCCTCGACGCTGTCGTCGGCGAAGCGCACCTTCTTGCCCTCCAGCGCCTTGATCGCCGGCTTGAACTTGACGTCGCCGCAGCCGGCCCGGGTCAGAAACTCGCCGCTGACCGAGGGGTGGGCCTCCAGCGGCTCGTGATCGGGCTTGGGAAGACCGTAGTCCTCCATGGCGCCGAGCGTCTTCTTGATGGTCTTGCGGGCCAGGCTCAGGCCCAGCTTGCGCGGCATCCAGTGCGGCATCGAGGCTTTGTCGGCCGGCTTGCCGTTCATGTACTTGGGCAGCACCCAGACCCCGCGCCGGGCCGAGACCCACAGGTTCTTTGCGATCGGACGCTGGGACAGCTCGCTGGCGATATCCATCGCCGAGTTGCCCATGCCGACGACGACGACGTTCTTGCCGCGCATGTCGACCGGATCGAACGGGTCGCTGTAGGCGTGGCTGTGGAAGGCCGGACCGTCGAACTCGCCCGGATACTCCGGAATGCGCGGGCTCCAGTGGTGGCCGTTGCAGACGAACAATACGTCGTAGAGCCGCGTCTCGCCGGTCGACAGCGTCACTTCCCACAGGCCGTCGGCGTTGCGCCTGGCCTTCTCCACGGTGGTGTTGAAGGTGATGGTCTCGCGCAGGCCGAAGTGGTCGACGTAGTCCTTGAAGTACTGGAACAGCTGGGCGTGGTGCGGGAAGTCGGGCCAGTCGGCCGGCACCGGGAAGTCCTCGAACGCCAGCCGCCACTTCGACGTGTCGATATGCAGGCTGTCGTAGCAGGCCGACATCCCGTTGGGGTTCTTGTAGTACCAGGTGCCGCCGATATCGTCGGACATCTCGAAGCAGTCGTAGGGGACCCCGACGTCCTTCAGCCGCTTGGCGGTGGTGAACCCGCTGCAGCCAGCGCCGATGATACAGGCCTTGGGCAGACGTTCGGCCACGGTGGTGCTCCCTGGAAAGTCGTCCTGGTTATCGTTGTTCAGGGAAGGGTGTCGGGGCTTTCCCCGCGCGTCAACCGTGACGCTGGGGCGCCCCGCTCAACCGCGGACGCAGCGGGCCGTGCACTGAGTCCAGGCCGGGGCGCAGGTGTCCTCCTCGGCCGACAGGCAGAAGTAGTAGTCGCGGTTGCAGGTCTTGCGGCATTGCCGACCATCGCTTCGGGGCAGGGTCCCGACCGGCGCGACCGGCGGCGGCATGGGAACCAGCGCGGCGAGCGAGCCGCCGCCGTCTCCCGCGCCGTTGTCGGGCGTTTCCCCCACCGGACCGCGCAGCGCGCTCGCCGGCTCGGCCTGGATCCCGCGGAGGCGCCCGCCGTCCTGCGCGCCCGCCGGCGCGGCGAGGGCGAGACTCATCAGGGCGAGAAGGGCGAGGCGGCGCATGGGCCGACCCTGCCGCGCGGCGGTTAATGTCTGATTAACCATGATCTTCGCGTCACAGCCGGATCGGCTGTCCCGGCGGCCCGTCCCGCAGCAGGTCCAGCAGCAGCGCGCCCAGGCCCTCCGGAAAGATGACCTCGTCGCTGCCCGCGATCTCCTCCGGCGCCCACCAGCGCATGGCCTTGACCACCTGGCGCTCCAGCTCGGTCCAGTGGTGGTCGACAAGGTCCTCGTGGACGGCTGTGGCCAAGAAGTAGTGCTCGACCAGTCGACGCGGCTCGCCCTCGACGATCAGCACATGCTCGCGGATCCAGACCACGGGGCCGAGGTCGACCTCCGCGTGGCCCGTCTCCTCGAACAGTTCGCGGCGGGCGGCCTCTTCCAGCGCCTCGCCCTCGTCGACGCCGCCGCCGACCGTGCACCACCAGCCGCCCGGGCCGGTGGCCGCGTCCTCGAACCGCATGAGCAGCAGCCGCCCGGCCGGCGAGAACAGCAGCAGCCGGACGGTGGGCCGCTCGCGCGGTCCCGGCGTCAGACCGTCCGCTGGGCCCGGTCCTTCTCGTTGGTCGTCTTGATCATGTCCTTCACGGCCTGCCACTGGTCGTCGCCCCATTCGGTCATGCGGGAGAAGTTGCCGCCGCTGGCGTTGTACTGGCCGCCGTCGATGGCGATGGTCTGGCCGTTCACATACTCCGACCCCTTCGACAGAAGATAGACCGCCAGATTGGCCAGCTCGGCCATCTCGCCGACCCGGTTCATCGGATTGCCGCTCATGTTCTCGTAGGCGCTCTGCTGCTGGCCCGGGTTCAGCCGCGCGCTCATGCCCTCGGTCGGGAAGGGGCCGGGCGCGATGGCGTTGAAGCGGATGCCCTTGGGGCCCCATTCGACGGCCAGCGACTGGGTCATCACGTTCAGGCCCGCCTTGGACATGGCGCTGGGCACCGTGAACGGCCCGCCGTTCCACACCCAGGTGGTCAGGATCGAGATCACCGACGCCTTCTTCCCCTCGGCGATCCAGCGCTTGCCGCACTCAAGCGTCACGAAGAACGAGCCGCGGAAGACGATGTTGGCGATGGCGTCGAAGCCACGCGGCGACAGGTCCTCGGTGCGGCTGATGAAGTTGCCGGCCGCGTTGTTGACCAGGCCGGTCAGCGCCCCGCCGTCGGCCCAGATGGCGTCCACCATGTCCTTGATCGCTTCCGGCACGCGGATGTCGCAGGCGATGCCGACGACCTTGCCCGGGCTGTCCGGGTGAGCGGCCATCAGTTCCTTCGCCGTCTCCTCCAGGATGTTGCCGCGCCGGCCGCAGATGTAGACCTCCGCCCCCAGCATCAGGCAGGCCTCGGCCATGACCTTGCCCAGGCCGGTGCCGCCGCCGGTGATCAGGATCCGCTCCCCGTTCATCAGGCCGGGGCGGTACATCAGGTCGTCGGGCTTGAAGGTCATGGCGTGTCTCCCTGTTTTCACCAGAGGGGGGCGCCTTACCGTAGGGCGGTCAAGCCGCCGGAAGCGCCCCGGCCTGCGCTTCCTGGGCTCGCCGGGCGCGAACGCTGCGGATGGTGAGGTGACGAACCGTGGCGAACTGCACGGCGAAAAGGCCGATCTTCGACACTGTCGGGAAGATCGCGAGAAATGCGGGCCAGAGGCTCGGGAAGCTGACGGCGATCACCAGGTTGGCCACGGCGGTCAGCGCCATCAGGCCGGCCCAGACATAGCCGAACAAGACCATGACAGCCTCGCTGTGGCCGACAGCGATGGGCGGCATGTAGCGCAGCATCCAGCCGCGCTTGAGCATCATCACGGTCAGGATCAGATAGATCACCGTCGGCTTGGCCATCAGGAAGCGGGCGTCATGCAGGAAGAGGCCCGCGGTCCCGAACGTCAACACCAGCGCCAGACTGGCCCATTGCAGCGGCGCGATCGGCTTGCGCAGGGCGATCCACAGCGCCACATGGCCGATGCCGAAGCCGATCGCCGCCAAGGTGGCGATCTGCGCGTCCACCTTGAGGGCGACAAGCGCCGCGAACAGCAGGCTTGAGAGGAGGTCGTTGCCCAGCGGACGGGCGGCGCGCATCAGGTTTTGCATGACAGGGTCCATCGGGTGTCGATGGCTAAAGACTAAAGCCGTCGGCCCGGCCAGGTGAGTCCAGCCCGCGAAACAGCGCTGGCGATTCGCGAACTCGCCCCGCCGTTGGCGCTTCGCGAACCGCCATTGGCGCGCGCGGTGAGGGGCTTTCCGCTATGGTGACCCCATGAGCGTCGCCTTCACCAAGGAAGAGGACTACGAGTCGGTCGCGGCCAACCTGCCCGACCGGCCGGTGTCCCCCCATGCCAACCTCGTCACGCCGCAAGGCCTGGCCGCCATCGAGGCCGAGCTGGCCTCGGCGCGGGCGGCGTACGCGGCGGCCCAGGGCGGCGACGTGAAGGACGACCGTACGGCCATGGCCCGCGCCACGCGGGACCTGCGCTACTGGTCGTCGCGCCGCGCCACCGCCCAGCTGGTCGAACCTACGGATGACGACGGAACCGTCCGCTTCGGCGGGTCGGTGACCGTCGAGCGCGAGGACGGCCGCCGCCAGACCTGGCGCATCGTCGGCGAGGACGAGGCCGATCCGGCCAAGGGCAGCGTCAGCTACGTTTCGCCCCTGGCCCAGGCGGTGCTGGGCAAGACCGTCGGGGATCTGGCGATGGTGGCGGGCGGAGAGCTGGAGATCGTGGCGGTGGGGTGAAGCATTGCGTGCTTCGACACGCGCTCTTCGAGCGCTGCTCAGCATGACTATGGTAGGTGGCCTTCCAGCGTAGTCATCCTGAGCAGCCGCGCAGCGGCGTGTCGAAGGACGCAAGGCCTGTCCGCTCATTCGAAGCGCCGCTATAGACGCCCTCGTGACCGACAGCACCGACATCCACGCCGTCTACGGCGCCCCGCCCCGCGACGTCGTCGAGGCCCCCGAGGGCGCGACGCGTTTCTCGCCCTACGTTCCCGGCAGCCCGGACTTCGCCGCCGTCCCGCCCGACTCCCTGGCGTCCGCGACCCTGCTCGCCCCGCCGGCCACGGCCGAGCGCCGCCATGTGCTGGCGCTGGCCCTGCGGGCGCTGAAGCCCGGTAGGCGGCTGGTCGCGGCCGCGCCCAAGGACAAGGGCGGCTCGCGGCTGCGCAAGGAGCTGGAAGCCTTCGGCTGCGCGGTCAACGAGGAGGGGCGTCGCCACCACCGCATCTGCACCGCCCGTCGGCCTGACGCGCCGGTCGGCCTCGACGAGGCCATCGCCCAGGGCGCGCCGCGCCTCGACGCGGGCCTTGGCCTGTGGACCCAGCCGGGGGTGTTCAGCTGGGACCGCATCGATCCGGGCAGCGCCCTGCTGATCAGCCACCTGCCGCCACTGGCCGGCAAGGGCGCCGACCTGGGCGCCGGGATCGGCCTGCTGGCCCATGCGGTGCTGGCCTCGCCCCGCGTCGAGCATCTGACCCTGGTCGACCTCGACGGCCGGGCGGTCGAGGCGGCCAGGCGCAATGTCGCCGACCCGCGCGCCGACATCCGCTGGGCCGACGTGCGGTCCACCGGGATCACCCCGGCCAGCCTGGACTTCGTGGTCATGAACCCGCCGTTCCACGACGTGGGGATCGAGGACAAACAGCTGGGCCAGACCTTCATCCGCCAGGCGGCGTCGCTGCTGCGCAAGGGCGGGACCCTGTGGCTGGTGGCCAACCGGCACCTGCCCTACGAGGCCCTGCTGGCCGAACTGTTCCGCACCGCCACGCCCCGCGCCGACCAGGGCGGGTTCAAGGTCATCGAGGCGGTGAAGTGAGCAAGGCGCCGGCCGCGCTGCGGCTCGACCGCCTGCTGGCCAACATGGGCTACGGCAGCCGGCGGGAAATCCAGGCGCTGGCGAGGAACGGCCGCATCCTGCTGGACGGCGAACCGGTCCGCGACGCCGACCGGCGCGTGCCCGTCACCGCCGACCTGCCGGCCCGGATGACGCTGGACGGCAAGGCGATCGACCCGCCGCCGGGGCTGACCCTGATGCTGCACAAGCCGCTGGGCGTCACCTGCTCGCACAAGGAGGCCGGACCGCTGGTCTATGACCTGCTGCCGACGCGGTGGCGGGTGCGGGACCCGGCCATCTCGACCATCGGCCGGCTGGACAAGGAGACCTCCGGCCTGCTGCTGCTGACCGACGACGGCGACCTGCTGCACCGGGTCATCTCGCCCCGCAACCATGTGGCCAAGCGCTACCGCGTCACCCTCGACCGACCGCTGCGCGGCGACGAGGCGGAGACCTTCGCGGCCGGCGGGCTGATGCTGGACGGCGAGACAAAGCCCCTGCTGCCGGCGACGATGGAGACTCTGTCGCCGACCCTGGTCCAGCTGACGCTCACCGAAGGCCGCTACCACCAGGTGCGGCGCATGTTCGCGGCCATGGGCAACCATGTGCTGGCCCTGCACCGCGAAAGCCTGGGCGGGCTGGCCCTGCCGGATGATCTCGAACCCGGCGCCTGGCGCGTGCTCGACGCGGCCGACATCGCATCAATCTTCGCCTGACTCGCAGCGTTCCCCGGCGCCCGGGTTTGCCGGCCGCGCCTTCGCCCGCGCGATTTCCTCGGCATTGAACCGCCGCCACCGCGCCCGCAGGATGCCTGGCCGCTCCGGGAATCGTTCGTCCAGAAAGGCCGCTGCGGCGACCCGGTCGGTTCGGAAACTCCGGAAGTCCTGGCGCAACTCGCACCAGCCGATCAGTAGCCGCTTGGTCTCCATGTAGCCCACGGTGACCGGCCAGATCACCCGGTCACTCTCGCGGTCCTGCTCGTCGCGGTAGGTCAGGCGGATCTTGCGGCCGGCGTGGATCGAGGCGCGCACAAGGACCATGTCGATATTGTCGGGCCTGTTCTCCCAGGCCGGCGACGCGCGGCCGGCGGGCTCCAGCACCATCGGACGAAGGTTGTCGGGCACGGCCTCGGCGATCTTGGCGATCAGATCGTTGGCCGCTCTCGCCAGGGCCGGGTCCCCGCGCCCGGCGACCCACTGGGCGCCCAGCACCGCGGCCTCGATCTCGTCGGGGGTCAGCATCAGGGGCGGCATGTCGTACCCGTCGTCCAGGACATAGCCGACGCCGGCCTCGCCCCGGATGGGCGCCCGCTGACCGACCAAGGCGGCGATGTCGCGGTAGATGGATCGCTTCGAGGTCTCGAGCTCCCGCGCCAGCGCGTCAGCCGTGACCGGCCCTCGCCCGCGCCGCAGGATCTGGATGATCTGGAAAAGTCGCTCCGCGCGCCTCATGCCACCCTCTCACGGCCATGCTGACAGCATGCTGTCAGCATGGGGCGGGGGCAAGGCGTTAGTCGGCCTCGGCGTCGTCCTCGGCCATGCTGCGCGCCAGCCGCATCAGGGCGGCGCGAGCCTTCGGGCTCTGGATGGCGTTGAAGGCCTCGACCAGCTCGGCGACGCCGGTGTTGGCCAGCCGCGCCAGCTGGGCCCCCTCCAGGCCGCCGGCCGACCCGCCGTCCTCGCCGACCAGATAGCCGACCGTGCAGCCCAGCCGTTCGGCGATTCGCACCAGCATGGAGGCGGACACCCGGTTGGCGCCGCGTTCGTACTTCTGAACCTGTTGGAAAGTCAGATTCAGGTGCTGCGCCAGAAGACCCTGGCTCACGCCAAGCTCACGCCGGCGAATGCGGATGCGGGCCCCCACGCCCACGTCGATGGGGTCAGACATGTTTCAACGCTCCCGAGCCGGCGGCGCTCAACCTGGAGCACCGCTCGATATCCGACGCTGACGGTCGGCTGCAATCGAGTCTAGTGGGTCGTGGGGGTTGTGGCGAGGATCGATGATACGTCTTCGATGAGCGATAATGCCGCAGACTCGCCGTCGGCATGTTCGACGGCCGCGATCTTCCTGAGAAGCGCGTCGACGATCCTGCGCCTGTCGGGCGTCAACTGCTTGAGCAGGTCCAGGAAATCCTCGTAGTCCTCGATCGCCGTCTGGTGGGCGGCGGTTACGCGGGTCGTCATGCGTGGAACGCCTCGCTGTAGGCGGCCGGCCCCCTGAAGGAGGCCTCAAGCCCGGCGGGCGTCATCCAGGGCGTGGCGGACTCGACCTCCAGTTCGAAGGCGGAGGGGCGGGTGACGCCATGGGCGCGCTTGAGCCGCTCGATCAGGTCCTCGCTGACGGGTATCTCGTATCCCACGGCCGCGCCGCCCTCCGGGTAGACGACGGGCAGACCCAGCGGCTTAAGGTCGAGCCAAGCCCGGATGCCGTGCGCCAGAAGCCCGACGTCGACGGAGCCGATCAGCTGGGTCACGCCCTTGCGCAGCGCCGCCTCCAGCATGGCGATGCGGAATTCCGCCGCCCGCTGTTTGGCCTCGCCGACCGAGCGGCCCTGTTGCCCGGCCAGGTGCCGCGCCATCTCCCAGACGTCGGGCCGACGAAGGGCCGACACATCCCCCTCGACGCAGCCCGGCATCTCGTCGAGCAGGATCGACCAGTCGGTCACCGGCCGGACCCGGACGCTGACCTGCAGGCCGCCGTCCCGGTCCAGCATCATGAAGTAGATGGCCTTGTCGTCGTCGCCGCGGTCGTACTCGCCGCCGTCCTCCCGGGTTTGCAGTTTCCAGCCGCGCGTTTCGACAAAGACCTCGCGGCGCATGCGATGCATGGCGGTCAACTGCTGGGCGTAGACGTGCCGCTGGGCGTGGGTGACGACATGGATCATGGCCGGCTCCTTGATGGAGCGAAGCCTGCGACCGGTCCCGCGCGCGGCCTATGGGGCGTTTACCCTATTGCCGGCTTAGAAGAGCGGCGGCTGCACCAGACCCAGCGCGAAGGCTCGCCAGGCCAGGCTGGCGCGGCTGGCGACGCCCAGCTTGGTCTTGGCCGCCTCCACATGGTGGTTGGCCGTCTTCTTCGAGATCGACAGGATGGCGCCGATCTCGTCGTCGGACTTGCCCAAGCACACCCAGTAGACGCATTCGGCCTCGCGCCAGCTCAGCGGCTTCTCCAGTTCGTTGCGGCAATCGGGGCGGTCGAGGAAACCTTCGCCGACCACCGCGTAGAGGCTGGCGAGAGCGTGGGCGGTCGAGCGTTCGACCTCGTCGAGCTTGCGGTCCTTCTGCATGGCCAGGTCAACGATCGACACCCCGCCGTTGATGCCCCGCACAGGGCAGATCAGCACGTCGGCGCCCCACCATTCGAAGGCTTCGCCGAACAGCCTGCCGGTCTCCTTCTCCATCCCGCGTCCCGCCGCCTCGGACCAGGTGAACGGCTCGCGCGACTGGAACGACATCGGGATGGCGGTGTCATAGCGGGCGTAGTTGCGGGCGAAATAGTGCTCCACCCAGCCCTCCGGCGCGCCCTCGCCGAATACGGGCCTGGGCGGCAGGGCTCGGCCGTCGGCGGACAGGCGGATGTAGACGGCGCCGGTGAAGCCCAGGGCGCCGACCGCCTTGCGGAACTCGGCGTTCAGGGCGTCGAGCGTCGCCAGGCCCTGCGCTTCCTGCAGGAAGCGGAAGACGGTCGCCCGTGTCGCATCGTCAAAACCAGCCCGCCCCATATTGGGGATCCTATCGTTTCACGGGAAGGTTGAGAACCGTCCCTGGCTCGAACCCCCAAGGCTATTTTGTCGCGGGTCCGCCGGGCGCCTGGGCGTCGACCAACGCCTGCAGCGCCTGCGCCCCGTGGGGCGCGCGGACCTTGCCCTCATGAATGATGAAGGCGAACACATCGCGCGGCGCGGCTGGTGCGACATGGGACGGGTCGACCTTCGGCAGGTCAACCGGCTCGCCGCCGGCCGCCCAGGTCTTCAGCCGCCCGGCCCAGGCCGCCAGCGCCGCCGCGTCATAGGCGGTCTCGACCTCATCGCTGCCGGTCTGTAGCCGCGCATAGACGAAGTCGGCGGTGACGTCGGCGATCTCCGGATAGGTGGCGTGATCGGCGTAGACGCAGGCGATCCCGTGCTTGCGCAGCAGGGCCGGAAAGTCCGGCGTGCAGAAGCTGTCGTGCCGCACCTCGACCGCGTGGCGGAGCGGCCGGCCGTCGAGCGTCTTCGGCAGCAGGGCGAGGAATCCCTCGAAGTCCTCGGGGTCGAATTTCTTGGTGTTGGCGAACTGCCAGAAGATCGGTCCCAGCTTGTCGCCGAGTTCGCCGATCCCCTGGGCGAAGAATTTCTCCAGGCTCTCGCCGGCCTCGGCCAGAACCTTGCGGTTGGTGGTGAAGCGGCTGCCCTTGACCGTGAACACGAACCCGTCCGGCGTCTCGTCCCGCCACTTCCGCCAGCTGTCGGGCTTGAAGCTGGAATAGTAGGTGCCGTTGATCTCGATCGACCGCAGCTGCCGGCTCATATAGCCGAGCTCGTCCTTCTGCTTGAGCGTGTCGGGGTAGAACACCCCGCGCCACGGCTCGAACGTCCAGCCGCCGCAGCCGGTGCGGAGGGTTGCGGTGGTCATGGCGAGTCTCCTTCGGGACGCACCCTAGCAACACGGCTGATGCGGGCGGAAGGGGTGAGCCGCACTCAACCTATCCCCCGTCTTCCCGGCGAAGGCCGGGATCCATGACACGCCCCGAGCCCTTGCCCCGTATGGACCCCGGCCTGCGCCGGGGAGACGAAGATGGGGGGATAAAATGAACTTATCCCCCTCCGCTCCAAGGCCCGTATGCTTCATCGCGTCCCGTCGCACGGGGAGGGCGCATGGCCAGCGACCTTGCGGCGAGGGGATGGAGTTCGAGCGGGGACAGGCGTGAGGGGGTTACTCACGCGGTCCGGGACGGCGCCAAGTCACCACGTCGCCCCCCGCCAGGGGCTTAAGGATCAGACGCCGCACTACCGGCGCCCGGGTCCTCGCTCCTGTCCAACGAACGTCGCGGAGCGTCTATCCTGCCCACCGCTGGCAAAGCCTGCCCAAACAGACATCCGGGCAAGACCGGAGCGCTCCGCACCACCTCCCCAACCTGTTCGGGCCCTGGCCCGTTGAGGCGGCGAAGCCGTGCGGGGTTCGCGACGCGCTTCGCGCGCCTCACCCTGACGAAGTCTGTAGGGCCACCCACCAACCTTCGTCATCCTGAGGAGCGCCCGCAGGGCGCGTCGCGAAGGACGCAGGCAGGCTGGAGGAGGCACGCCCTGAAGCGCATGTCACCGGCCGCGCTTCACGCTGGCGGCTCGTCCACACTTTCCGCGTCCGAACCGTCGTGGTCTTTCAGCTGGCTCACCGTCAGCAGGATGCAGAGGCCAAGGCCGGCGCCGGCGATCAGCACCGGCGGCGGCGTCCTGCTGCCTCCCAGCAGCACCAGCCCAACGACAAACTCGCCAAGCAGCACGAGCCGCAGCCAGGGCAGAACGCCGTGTCCCATGCGCCGGCCGAACGCGCCCCAGGTCGGGTCCATTGGCGAAATCCAGCGCGACTTGAACGGCTGACCCTGCTGCAGCTCGAGATTGGCCGCCATGACGGCCCGCTGCACGGCCGGGTCGAACACCACCCGCAGAAACAGCACCGCCAGCGCGAAGGCCGAGGCGTAGAGCGCCCGTTGCAGCAGGTCGTCCGACAGGGCGTCCGTGAACAGCGCCATCGGGAACAGGATCGCGTCGGCGGCCGCGACCAGCAAGGCGATCAGGGCGAGCGGGCGCCCGAGGCCGTAGAGGCGCGCGCGCATGATCAGCACTCCACCCGGTTCACGGCCAGCCCGACGGCGAGGCCGCCCAGCGACGTCTCCTTGTAGATTTCGTTCATGTCCTCGCCGGTGCGCTTCATCGTGGCGATGACCTTGTCGAGGCTGACGCTGTGCTCGCCGTCGCCCAGCAGGGCCAGGCGGGCGGCGTCGATGGCCTTGATGGCGCCCATGGCGTTGCGCTCGATGCAGGGGATCTGGACCAGGCCGCCGATCGGGTCGCAGGTCAGGCCCAGGTTATGCTCCATGCCGATCTCGGCGGCGTTCTCGATCTGGGCGTTGGTCCCGCCCAGCGCCGCGCAGAGACCGGCCGCCGCCATCGAACAGGCGACGCCCACCTCGCCCTGGCAGCCGACCTCGGCCCCGCTGATCGAGGCGTTCTTCTTGTAGAGGGCGCCGATGGCGCCGGCGGTCAGCAGGAAGGTGCGGCGGCCCTCGGCCGTGCCCTGGTAGAAGCGGTCGTAGAAGCGCAGCACCGCCGGCACCAGGCCCGCCGCGCCGTTGGTCGGGGCGGTCACGACCCGGCCGCCGGCGGCGTTCTCCTCGTTGACCGCCAGGGCCCAGAGGTTGACGAAGTCGAGCGCCGCCAGCGGGTCGCTGATCGACTTCTCGACCTTGGCCATGATGGTCTGGTGGACCTGTTTCGCCCGCCGCTTGACCGACAGGCCGCCGGGCAGCACGCCGTCGATCCGCATGCCCCGCTCGATGCAGGCCTCCATGGCCGTATGGATGGTTTGAAGCCCCGCGATGACCTGCGCCTCGGTGCGGCGGACCTTTTCGTTGGCCATCATCGCTTCGGCGATGGTGACGCCCGCCGCCGCCGTCATTTCCAGGAGTTCGGCCCCGGACTCATAGGGGAAGGGGACCGGCGGGCCGTCCTCGTCGGCGGTGTTGCGGAAGATCTCGTCCTCGTCGCGGACGAACCCTCCGCCGACGGAGAAGTAGCTGCGCTCGGCGATGACGACCTCGCCCGCCAGCGCGGTCAGGGTCATGGCGTTGGGATGCTGCGGCAGCCGCTCACGGCCGGCCCAGACGATGTCGGTCGCTTCGTCGAAGGCGAGGGTCGGCCCGTCGCCGCCCAGCGTCAGGCGGCCGGTCTCGCGCAACGCCGCCAGGGCCGCCTCGCCGGCGTCCGGGTCCAGGGTCGCAGGCTCAAACCCCATCAGCCCCTGCAGCGTCGCCCGGTCGGTGGCGTGGCCCCGGCCGGTCAGGGCCAGGGAGGCGTAGAACTTGATCCGCACCCCGGTGACGGCCGCCAGCACGCCGCGCTCCCGCAGCAGGCCGACGAACCGCACCGCCGCCGTCATCGGGCCCATGGTGTGCGAGCTCGACGGCCCGACCCCCGGCTTGAACAGATCAAAGACGCTGACGGTCATCGGCGCTGGGCGCTACTGGCGCTGCGCCTTGCTGGCGTCGCGGGTCGCCTTGAACTCGACGCCCTCGCCCCACTCCGGCCAGCGGGTCGAGTTGGCCAGGTCGCGCCCGAGCCGGAACAAGAGCTCGACGTCGGCGGCCATGCCGATCAGCGGCCAGCTGGGATCGAAGTTGTCGGCCTGCTGGTGATAGCGGTCCTTGCGGTAGGCCTCGGCCGCGGCCTTGCCGGCCGTGACGCCGCCCTCGACCCAGTCCTGCCCGCCGCCGAACGAGATGGCCGGCACCCCGCGCTTGGCCAGCGAGAAGTGGTCGGAGCGGAAGAAGTAGCCGGCATAGGTGTTGGGGTCGGGGGTGTAGGTGCGGCCCGATTTGGCGGCCTCGGCGACCAGCATGTCCAGCAGTTCGAGCTTCGTGCTGCCCGAGATGGTGAAGTCCTTGCTCAGGCCAAAGACGTTCATGCCGTCGGCGTTCAGCACCCCGGCCGTGGTGGCCAGCGGATAGAGCGGCTTGTCGGCGTAGTATTCCGAGCCGAGCAGGCCCTTCTCCTCGGCCGTCACCCACAGGAACACCACCGAGCGGTCGGTTGGGCCGCCGGCCTTGAACAGGCGAGCCAGCTCCAGCAGGCCGGCCGTGCCGGTCGCGTTGTCGATGGCGCCGTTGTAGATATGGTCGCTCCAGGCGTCCGGCGCGCCGACGCCGATGTGGTCCCAGTGGGCGGTGTACATCACCGTCTCGTTCGGACGCGTCTTGCCGGGCAGCAGGGCGGCGACGTTCTGGCTGACGATGACCTCGTGCTTGACCCGGTAGTCGCCCGACAGGGTGACGCCCTTCAGCTCCACCGGCGTGAAGGCGCGGGTGCGGGCGGCGGCCTTCTGGGCCTCGAAGTCCAGGCCCGCGGCCTTGAACAGCTCGACGGCGACGCCGCGCTGCATCCAGCCCTCGACGGTCGGGTGAGCCACCGTCGGGTCCTCGCGGACGATGTCGAACATCTCGTTGGTGTTGGAATTCTTGACCGTCGGCCAGCCGTAGGAGGCGCCCTCGGTCTCATGCACGATGATCAGGCCCAGGGCGCCCTGGCGCGCGGCCTCCTCGTACTTGTAGGTCCAGCGGCCGTAGTAGGTCATGGCCTTGCCGCCGAAATCCCCTTCACCACCCTCGAAGTCGGGATCGTTGATCAGCACGACGGCGATCTTACCCTTCAGGTCGACGCCCTTGAAGTCGTCCCAGTTCCGCTCCGGCGCCTTGACGCCGTAGCCGAGGAAGACCAGCGGCGCGTTGGCGAAGGTGACCTGGTCGACGTTGGTCTGGGCCGCGCGGATGGCCAGATCCTCGCCCTGAACCAGCGGTCGGGCCAGGCCGCCGACGGTGGCCGAGAAGGTCGGCGTTCCGACGATCTCGTAGCGCGACAGCGGCACGTCCTGGGTCCAGGCCCGCTTGCCGTCCTTCAGGTCGCCGCCGGGCTGCAGGCCGATCTTCGTCAGCTGCTCGATCAGGTAGGCGACGGTCTTTTCCTCGCCGTCGCTGTTGGGGGCGCGGCCCTCGAAGGCGTCCGAGGACAGCAACTTGATGTCCTCCCGCATGCGGGCGGTGTCGGCCGTCGGAGCCGGCGCGGCGGCGACGGCGACCAGCGGAACGGCGCAGACCGCGATGGCGGCGAGCAGGAACTTTTTCATGGAACGGCGCTCTCCCGGCGAAGTTTTTTTCGCGCGGACCCTATCGCCGGGGAAGCATGTTCGCCAAGGCCTGAATCAGAGGGTCAATCCGCCGTCGACGATCAGGGTCTGGCCGGTGACGTAGGACGCCAGCGGCGAGGCCAGGAACAGCACCGCGCCGGCCATGTCCTCCGGCGTGCCCAGCCGGTGCATCGGGATGCCGCGCAGGCTGGCGGCCAGCCGCTCGGGGTTCTCGGTGGTGACCTTGGTCAGCTTGGTGTCGACCAGGCCCGGCGCCACGCCGTTGACGCGGACGCCGTCGCTCGCCCAGGCCTGTCCCAGGGTGCGGGTCAGGGCCACGGCCCCGGCCTTGGAGGCGTTGTAGGCCGGGTTGCCCCGGGTGGCGTGATAGGCGGCGGTCGAGCTGATGGTGACGATATTGCCGCCGCTAGCCTTCAACGCCGCGTGGAACTTCATCGCGCAGGCCATCAGGCTGTCGAGGTTGACCCCGACCACCTTGCGGAAGCCCTCCATCTCGAACTCGCCCTTGCGGTAGAGGACCGTGCCCTGGGCCAGGACCAGCACGTCCAGCCCGTCGAACGGGGCCGGCGCGGTCTCGACGGCGGCGTTGTCCGAGGCGTCGACGCGGAAGAAGTTCAGGCCCGACAGGTCCGACCCGTCCTCGACCTTGTAGTCGCCCTGATCGCGGGTGCCCCAGACGGCGACCTTGGCCCCACGCTGGCGGAAGCCGTGGGCGATGCCGTTACCGATGCCGCTGGTGCCGCCGACGACGAGCACGCGCTTGCCGGTGAAATCGAGGTCGTTCATGGCCGTCTCCCTGCCGCTTCCAGGCGGATCGGCGCGCTCTATGAAACCCGGCGCGCGTCCACTGCCCAGCGTTCCCATGACCCGTCTTCCGCCACGACATGCAAGGCGTCGTAGAGGTTGATGGTCGGATCGATGTGCCCCGGCTGCAGCCAGACGGTGTCGCCGGCCCTGGGCGCGTCGGCGGGCCAGGGCGCGGCCGGATCGGCGTCCAAGGCGTCCACCGCGCCGATGAAGTCGCCGCCCTTCAGCAGCGGGAGGGCCGAGGGGTGCAGGATCATGCCGTGCTCGTCGCCCATCGGCCGCCACAGCGAGCCCGGGGCCGCCCCGGCCGCGATCCTGGCCGGCGGGCCGTCCACGGAGTTGGCCTTGAAGCCGACGTCGACCACGACATGGCTCTTGTGCACGCCACTGATCACGCTGGCGGCGATGAACAGCGCCTGCTCGAACGGCCAGCCGCCCTCCGGCGCGCCGCAGGCCTCGTACTCGACGTCCATGAAGGCGTAGGACCCGGCCTGCAGCTCGGTGAAGACGCCGCTCTTGAGGTCATAGCTGTGCGTGCCGGTGCCGCCGCCGGTGACCACCGCCGGCGCCAGGTTGGCGGCGGTCAGATCGGCGATGACGCCCGAAACCATGCCCAGCACCCGGTCGTCCCCGGCCTTGCGGCCGGCCAGGTCGGCGATGTGCTGCAGATGCCCGGCGTAGGACTGGATCCCGGCGTAGTTCAGCCCCTCGGTCGCGGCGGCCTGACGCGCCAGCTCGACGGCGCGCGAGGGATGGCAGCCGGTGCGGTGCGTGCCGGGGTCGATGTCGATGACGCAGTTCAGGATGACCCCGGCCGCCCGGGCCGCGGCGCCCAGCCGCTCGATCTGCATCTCGTCGTCCACGGTCGCCCCGACCGTGGCGCCGGTCCGCGCCAGGTCCGCCAGCCGCGCCGAGCCCCAGGCCGGATGCGGCGCGGTGACCAGCACGTCCAGCACCCCGCCGCGCACGAAGGCCTCGGCCTCGCCCACCGACTGAGCGCAGAGTCCGACCGCGCCCCGCTCGACCTGCAGCCGGCCGAGGGTCGAGCACTTGTGTGTCTTGCCATGGGCCCGCAGCCGGACGTTCGAGGCGCGACAGAGGCCCTGCATGGTCAGCAGGTTTCGCTCCATCGCGGCGCGATGGACCATCAGCAGCGGGGTCTGGGGGGGCGTGAAGCCTTCGATCATGCTCAGAGCTCTCCGGCGAGGATGGAGGCGAACAGGCCCGGGTCGATGTTGCCGCCCGACAGGACGACGCCGACGGTGACGTCCTCGACGTCGACGACGCCCGACAGCAGTGCGGCCAGCCCGACCACGCCGCCCGGTTCCACCACCAGCTTCAGCGTCGTGTAGGCGTAACGGATCGCCTCGGCGACGTCGGCGTCGGTGACGGTGGCCACGCCGTCGAGGTTGCGCTGGTTGATCGGGAAGGTGATGGCGCCGGGCGAAGGCGACTGCAGCGCGTCGCAGATCGAGCGCGCCGCCGGGTCGATTCTCTCCCGCGTCCCACTTTCGAGCGAACGGCGGGTGTCGTCGAAGACCGCCGGCTCGACGCCGAGAACCGAGGTGCGGGGCGACAGGGCCTTCACCGCCGTCGAGACCCCGGCGACCAGGCCGCCGCCGCCGACCGGGGCCAGCACCGAGGTGAGCTCCACGCCCAGGGCGCGCGCCTGCTGGACCATCTCCAGACCGACCGTGCCCTGGCCGGCGATGACGTCGGGATCGTCGAACGGCCAGACGATGGTCATGCCGCGCTCCTGCGCGATCCGCTCGGTGATCGCGTCGCGGTCCTCGCTGTAGCGGTCATAGTGGATGACCTCCGCGCCATAGGCCCGGGTGTTGGCGACCTTCATGGCCGGCGCGTCGGCGGGCATGACGATGACGGCCGGGGCCCCGACCATCCGCGCCGCCAGCGCCACGCCCTGGGCGTGGTTGCCCGACGAGCAGGCGACGACGCCTCGCGCCCGCGCGGCCTCGTCCAACTGCGAGATCTTGTTCATCGCTCCGCGAAACTTGAAGGCCCCCGCCCGCTGGAGCGTCTCGGGCTTGAGCAGGATGCGGGCGCCGAGCTCGGCATTCAGCGCCGGGCTCTCGATGAGGGGCGTCCTGACGGCCAGCCCGTCCAGGCGGGCGGCGGCGGCTTCGATATCGGCGAAGGTCACGGTGCTCATGTCCCCCTCCTAGACCGCCACCGCGAAAAGCGCGACGGTGCGGCGTTCACATCCGGAGTCCTTTTATGAACGCCCTGACCATCGACCGCGAAGGCTGGACCGCCGCCGGCGACGCCCTCCTTCATGACGCCATCGAGCTTCGCCGCGCGATCCACAGGGAGCCGGAGCTGGGACTGCACCTGCCGAAGACGACGGAGAAGGTGCTCAAGGCGCTGGAAGGGCTGCCGCTGGAGATCCGCCAGGGACCGTCGACCACCGGCGTTCTGGCCATTCTGCGCGGATCGCCCAACGGCCGGACCGTCCTGCTGCGCGGCGACATGGACGCCCTGCCGCTGACCGAGGATACCGGTCTTGAGTTCACTTCCCGGACGGCGGGCGCGATGCACGCCTGCGGCCACGACACGCATGTGGCCATGCTGGCCGGCGCCGCCCGCGCCCTCTGTGCGAAACGCGACCAGCTGAACGGCACGGTGATGTTCATGTTCCAGCCGGGCGAGGAGGGCCACCACGGCGCCCGCTTCATGCTCGACGACGGCCTGATCGACCCGATTCCGGATGCGGCCTTCGCGCTGCACATCTCGCCCAACATGCCGACGGGCGTCTTCGCGGGCCGGGCCGGGGCGCTGCTGGCCTCGTCCGACGTCATCGAGATCCGCGTCGTCGGGGCCGGCGGCCATGCCTCGATGCCCCATGACGCCATCGATCCGATCCCGGTCGCCTGCGAGATCGTCACGGCCATGCAGGCCATGGTCACCCGGACCATCTCGGTCTTCGACCCCGCCGTCATCACCATCGCCAATGTCGTGGCCGGCACGACCAACAACATCATCCCCGAGGACGCCTTCCTGAAGGGGACGCTGCGAACCCTGTCGGAGCGCACCCGCGAGACGGCGCACGCCGGCATCCGCCGGGTCGCCGAGCATGTCGCCGCGGCCCACGGCTGCACGGCCGAGGTCGAGATCATCCGCGGCTTCCCGGTCACCGTCTGCACCCCGCGCGAGGTCGAGCTGGCCGAGCGCACGGCCAAGGCCCTCTACGGCGAGGGCGCCTGGATGACGATGCCCAACCCGATGATGGGGGCGGAGGACTTCTCCTATGTGCTGCAGAAGGCGCCCGGCCTGATGGCCTTCCTGGGCGCAGCTCCCACCGGGGTGGGCGGCGATTACCGCGCCTGCTGCGCGCTGCACTCCAACCGCATGACCCTGGATGAACAGGTGATGGCGCGCGGCATCGCCATGCACTGCGCCTTCGCCGAGGCCGTGCTGTCTGGCGCGCTCGACGACTAGATCTAGGACGGCGGCTTGTGCGCCAGGGTGTCCTGGACCTTGATGATCGCGGGGCCCAGGATCACCACGAACAGCACCGGCAGGAAGAACAGGATCATCGGCACGGTGAGTTTGGCCGGCAGGGCGGCCGCCGTCTTCTCGGCGGCGGCCAGCCGCAGGTCGCGGTTTTCCTTGGCCATCACCCGCAGGGCGGTGCCCAGCGGCGTGCCGTACCGCTCGGCCTGGATCATCGCCGTCGACACGGCCTTGATGCCGGGATGGTTGGTCCGCTTGGCCAGGCCCTCGTAGGCCAGCCGGCGATCGGGCAGGTAGCTGAGCTCGGCGGTGAGCAGGGTCAGCTCCTCGGCCAGCTCGATCGACGAGCCGCCGACTTCGCCGCTGACCTTCTGGATGGCCGCCTCGATCGACATGCCGCTTTCCACGCAGATCAGCAGCAGGTCCAGCGCGTCGGGGAAGGCCGCGACGATCGACTCGCGACGCTTCTGGGCGATGTTGGTGATGTAGAGGTTGGGCGCGTAGTAGCCGAGCACCAGGGCGGCGACACAGAAGGTCACCTTGCTCATCGACGGCAGGCCGAAGTCGTTGACCACGAAGAGATAGAAGGCCGTGGTCAGCGCCAGGGCGAACGGCATCACGAACCGGAAGAAGTAGAAGGCGCTGATCGGCTTGGGCCCGCGAAAGCCGGCCTGGGCCATCTTCTCGGCGACCTTGGGATCCTCGAGAAGCCGCGACAGCTGCAGGCGCTCGACCACCTTGCGATAGAGGCCCTCGTCCACCTGCCGGATGCTGCTCGAGCCGCTGACGCCGCGCTTGGCGATCTCCTCGCGGGACCGGCGACGTAGTTCCTCGCGGCGGTTGGCCACCGACTTCAGGCGATCCTCGAGCCCCTTGGTCTTCAACAGCGGCCCGGCCAGCGAAACGATCGTGGCGAAGGCCACCACCGCGACGAAGGCCGTCAACAGATTGTCCGGGCTGGTGAGAAGTCTGACGAGGTCCATCGGCCGTCCTCAGAACTTGAAGTTGATCATCTTGCGCATCACCAGGATGCCCATGCTCATCCAGAACGCGGCGCCCAGCAGCATCAGATGGCCGCGAGGGTCGGTGAACATCGGCGCCATGTAGGCCGGCGTCGTCACGGTGATCAGCACCACCACGCCAGGCGGCAGGGAGCCGATGATGAAGGACGAGGCGATGGCTTCCGACGACAGCGCCTTGATCTTCTCCCGCATCATCTTGCGGGCGCGCAGCACGGTGGAGAGGTTGTTCAGCGCCTCGGCCAGGTTGCCCCCGGCCTTCTGCTGGATGGCCAGAACGATGGCGAAGAAGCGCAGCTCGCTGGTGGGCATGCGCTCGTACATCTTCTCCAGCGCCTGATCCATCGCCATGCCCATGCCGACGTTCTCGACCATGCGGCGGAACTCGCCGGCCAGGGGCTCGGGCGATTCCTTGCCGATGATCTTCAGGCAGTCGTGGACCGGCAGGCCCGACTTGATGCCGCGCACGATGATGTCGATGGCGTCGGAGAAGGCGAGGGTGAACTTCTTGATGCGCCGGGTGGCCATGACGCCGACCAGCCAGCGCGGCAGTCCCAGTCCCGCGGCGAAGGCCAGGCCCAGCGCGACCAGCGGCTTCTGGGTGGCCACCAGCGCGAGAATGCCGACGGTCAGGCCGAACACGCCGCTGAAGATCCAGAAGGTGCGGACGGTCAGGCTCAGTCCAGCCTGCTGCAGCCGGGCGGCGATGGCCAGTGTGGCCTTCTTCTGCTTCTTTTCGTGGTCCTTGAGCGTCTGCAGGATCTGCTTGCGCCGGACTTCCTGGGTATTGGCCACGGCGCCCCGACCGCGCGTTCGGGCCTCGCGCGCGCCGCCGCTGACGATCGCCTGGGTGCGTTTGGCGACCTTGGCGGAGCCGCCGTCGCCGCCTGCGAAGACCCAGCCCAGGCCGCCGATGGTGATGAAGGCGAGAACCGCGACGAGGGCGACAAGCATGGGCTACTCCGCCGCGTCGAGGGCTTCGGCCAGCTCGCGTTCCAGGCCGTAGTAGCGGGCCCGGTCCCAGAACCGCGGACGGGCGATGCCGGTCGAGCGGAACTTGCCGGTCACCCGACCCTGATCATCCTCGCCGTTCATCTCGTAGACGAACAGGTCCTGGGTGACGATCACGTCGCCCTCCAGGCCGACCACTTCGGTCACATGGGTGATGCGCCGCGACCCGTCGCGCAGACGCGCCGCCTGGATGATGACGTCGATGGAGCCGACGATCATCTCCCGGATGGTCTTGGAGGGCAGGCCATAGCCGCCCATGGTGATCATCGACTCGATCCGGCTGATCGCCTCGCGCGGGCTGTTCGCGTGCAGCGTGCCCATAGAGCCGTCGTGGCCGGTGTTCATCGCCTGCAGCAGGTCGAACGCCTCGGGGCCGCGGACTTCGCCGACGATGATCCGCTCGGGACGCATCCGCAGGCAGTTCTTGACCAGGTCCCGCATGGTGATCTGGCCCTGGCCTTCCAGGTTGGGCGGCCGGGTCTCCAGGCGGACCACGTGCGGCTGCTGCAGCTGCAGTTCGGCCGCGTCCTCGCAGGTGATCACCCGCTCGGTCGGATCGATGAAGGCGGTCATGGTGTTGAGCAGGGTCGTCTTGCCCGAACCCGTGCCGCCGGAGATGACGATGTTGCAGCGGCAGGCGCCGATGACGCCCAGGACCCGCGCGCCTTCCGGACTGATGGACTTGTAGTCCACCAGGTCCTTCATCGTCAGCTTGTCCTTCTTGAACTTCCGGATGGTCAGGGTCGGACCGTCCAGCGCCAGCGGCGGCGCGATGACGTTGACCCGGCTGCCATCCGGAAGGCGGGCGTCGCAGATGGGGCTCGACTCGTCGACGCGTCGACCGACCTGGCTGACGATCCGCTGGCAGATGTTCATCAGCTGGGCGTTGTCGCGGAAGCGGACATTGGTCAGCTGGACCTTGCCGCCGACTTCGATGAAGACCCGGTTGGCGCCGTTGACCATCACGTCGGCGATGTCGTCCCGGGCCAGCAGCGGCTCCAGCGGTCCGTAGCCGAGGACGTCGTTGATGATGTCCTGGACCAGATGGTCGGTCTCGGCGACCGACATCGAGACGTTCTTGATCGCCACCAGCTCGGCGACGATGTCCCGGATCTCCTCGGCCGCCGACTTCTGGTCGAGCTGGGCCAGCTGGCTGAGGTCGATGGTGTTCAGCAGCGCGTTGAAGATCGTGGTCTTGGTGGCGTGATAATAGTCGCTCTGTTCCCGGACGATCTGGGCCGTCGGGCCCTGGGCGGCGCGCAGCTGGTCCAGTCCGCGGGGCGCCTTGGTGTTCTCCCGGGGTGTCGAGCCGCCGGCCAGCGATGCGGTGTCGGCGCCCTCGCGCTTGGTCGCTGGCGTTCCCGAGGCGGTCGAGCCCGGATCCGACTGCGGACGCGTCGCGATCGGCGCGCCGGCGGGCGGCGGAGGCGGCGGCGCCTTCCGGGCGGAGGCGGTATCTGCGTCGGATCGTTTGCCGAACACCGGGCGCTACTTCTTCTTGCTGAACAGGCCGCCGAGGAGCGACGACTTCTGGACGGGCGGCGGCTCACGGCGGGCGATCAGCTGGGCCAACTGGCTCAGGCCTTCGGCCGCCTTGGACTTGGGGGCCACCTCGGTGATCATCTGGCCGTGGTTGGCGGCCTGACCGAAGGCCTTGGGCTCGAACGGCAGGCTAATGCACGGGGCCAGGCCCAGAGCCTCGCAGAAATCCTTCACCGGAATCTCGGGCCGGCCGGGGACGCCGACCTGGTTGAGGACCAGCCGCGGCGGGGCGTCGTTGGGCCGGGCCTGGCGCACCAGGTCGATCATGTTCTTGGCGTTGCGCAGCGAGGCCAGGTCCGGGGTGGCGACGATGACCAGATCATCGGACGCGATCAGCATCTTGCGCTTCCAGGCGCTCCAGGCGTGGGGCAGGTCGAGCACCACGAACGGGGCGGCGGCGCGGATCTTCTGGGCCACCTCCTCGAACGCATCAGGGGGAATGTCGTAGTCCTGATCCAGCGTCGCCGGCGCCGCGAACAGCGACAGCCGGTCGGTGACCCGCACCATCATCCGGTCCATCAGCACCGGGTCCAGCCGGTCCGGCTGGCTCAGCGCGTCGGCGACGCCCTGCAGCGGGTCCTGGTTGAAGTCCAGGCCGGCCGTGCCAAACGGCAGGTCGAAATCGGCCAGCACGACGCCGGCCTGGATACGCTCGGCCAGCGACCAGGCCAGGTTGTGGGCCACGGTGGAGGCGCCGACGCCGCCCTTGGCCCCGACCACGGCGATCTGGCGACCGGTGAAGGGCGCGGCCGGATCGGCATACAGCGTGGTGATCGCGCGGATGATCTGCAGGGGGCTGAGCGGCGGCACCAGATAGTCGCTGACGCCCCGCCGCATCAGCTCCCGATAAAGGGCGATGTCGTTGGCCGAGCCGATGATGACGACCTTGGTGCCGGGGTCGCAGACCTCGGCCAGCCGCTCGAGCTGGTTGAGCAGCTCCGGCGCCGCGTCGAGGCTCTCGACGATGACCAGGGAAGGCGTTGGCTGGTTCTGGTAGTGGTCGATCGCCGCCTGCACGCCGCCCGGCCGCACCAGCGTGGCCGCCCGGGACATGCGTCGGTCGCCCGCCGCCTTCTCGGCCATCTCGGCCGTTTCCGGGCGGGAGCAGAAGATGTGGATGGCGATGCGCGGCACGCTCGCCTCGCCCGCGCTTCCCTCCGGCAGGACAGGAGTCTCCGGGGCGGGGGGGACGGGCGCATGGGCGGACGGATAATGCACTGGGGACGCTGCCTGGGGCGGGGAACGCGATAGCTCGGCGAAGGGATCGTCTTCGAGTGACGGTCGGGCCGGCGGGAAGTCCGCGAACGGATCGTCTCCGGCCCCGGCCGTCGGCCGCACCAGAGGGCCGCTGTCCCGCCACGGATCGCCGCCAGTCGGCGCGAAGTCGTCGTCGGCGTCGAAGCCCAGATCGAACGGATCGTGATTGGCGGTGCTGGGGGCCATGGCTACTGGATCGCCTGCGAAACGGCGCCGGAGGCCTGGGCGTCCTTGGCCGAGGAGGTGACCTCGCCCTTGCGGTACTTGTCGAACACGACCGCGCGGCGGGCGGGATCGGCCGGATCCATGGTGCGCGGCGCGATCAGGTCTTCCGGATTGGCCAGCTGCACCGCCATGTTGGAGGTGACCGCGCAACCGAGGTTGTCCATGGACCCGTTGCCGAAGGTGCGGACGACGTTCTCCCAGGACCCGCAGTTGGGCGTGGCGACCGAGTAGCGCTTGAATCCGACAACCACCGGCGCGTCCGCGGGATCGACCGCGTCATAGCCGATCAGCAGCACCTTTTCCGCCGGCGCGCCCTGGCCTAGCAGCCAGGCGCGGGCCTCGCTGCCGACGCGGTAGCCGCCCTGGTTGGGCGCCGCGACGGTGATCAGGCCGCCCTCGGCCTGCATCCAGCGGGCGTGGAACTCCGAAAGCGCGCGCGCCTGGGCGCCGGAGAGGCCCGTGGGATGGGCGGCCAGCCGGATCTCGTCCGGCTGCGGCGTGACCTGGATCGCGCCGGTCCAGGCGTCCAGCGCGTTGGGCGTCATCGACCGCGCGATGGCGTCGGGATCGGTGGTCGCGCAGCCGGCCAGCAACAGGGCGCCGATGACGGGCGTCAGACGGGAAAGGAGGGGCTTCTGCATCGCGCTACTCGATCACGTAGCCGATCGGACCCTGCCAGGTCCGTCCGGCGTTGGCGCCCGGCGGGGCTTGCACGGTCTTGTTCAGCTTGCCGAACAGGATGGTCTCGGCGTCATTGGCGAAGCGCAGTCCGTCGGCCGGCGTCTGGAAGGCGCCCGGATTGTTGGGGTCGACCAGATAGGCCGTGACCAGCACCACCATCTCGGTGTCACCCGACAGGTAGTCCCGCGACCGGAACAGCGATCCGAGCACGGGAATGGCGCCCGCGCCCGGCAGGGCGTCGATGTTCTCGCGGGTCTGTTGCTGGATCAGCCCGGCGATCATCATCGAGCCGCCCGAGGGCAGTTCGACGGAGGTCTCGGCCCGCCGCACGGTCAGGGCCGGGATGGTCAGGTTGGTGCCGGTGCTGCCGCCGCTGAGGGTGAACGCGCCCTGGGTGGTCAGCTCGGAGATTTCCGTCGAGATCTTGAGCGCGATCCGCCCGCCGGACAGGACCACCGGCGTGAAGGCCAGTCCGACGCCGAAGGGCTTGTACTCGACCGTCACCGAGCCGCTGGAGTTGTCCTGGTTGACCGGCACCGGATACTCGCCACCGGCCAGGAAGCGGGCGGACTCCCCGGACACCGCCGTCAGGTTCGGCTCGGCCAGCGTCCGGACCAGGCCGACGCGCTCGAAGGCGCGGATCGAGCCGGTCAGGCTGTCGAGCGCCTCCAGGTACGAGCCGCCGATGGTCGCGCCGCCGGGCAGGGCGCCGTTGACGCTGAAGTTGGCGCTCTGGCCGACCGTGATCGAGCCGCTGCCTTGCTCCAGCACCGCGTTGAGGTTGACGCCCAGCTGCTTGATGACGCTGCGCTGGACCTCGACGATCCGCACCTTCAGCATCACCTGGTCCTTGCCGGCGACGCTGAGCATGTTGAGGACCTGCTCGGGCTTGGCCACGTAGCGCAGCGCGATCTGGCCGGCGCGGTCGGCGTCGATCGGATTCTGGACCATTCCGGTCAGGATGACGCTGTCGCCGAGCGACTCGACCTTGACCCTAGCGCCCGGAAGCACGCGGTTGATCGTGGCGGCGAGCGCCCCGGCGTCGGCGTCCACCCGGATGTTGAGCGACAGGATGCGGCGGCCGGACGCATCGAACAGAATGGCGTCGGTCTGGCCGGAGGTCAGTCCCAGGACGTAGATTCGGCGGGGCGTGCGAAGCACCGCGTCGGCCACGGCCGGATTGGTGATCAGGATGTCCCGCACATCGACCGGCAGCTCGATGATCGCCGACTTGCCGCGCGGCAGGGACAGGTCCTGCGACGCGCCGCCGGCGGCGAGGTCGACACGAACCGTGGTCGATCCGGATCCGGCCATCCCGTCCATGCCGCCGCCGCTGGCGTCGATGGTCTGGGCGGAAACGACCGGCGCCGCGGCCTGGACGAGGGCTGCGGCGATGACGGCCGGGGCGAGGGGCCGGAACAGGCGAATCTTGCTCATCGGGACACCGTTACCTGGCTGGACTGGCCCGCCCTGACGACGCGTATGCTCTCGCCTGAACCTGGTCCGGACGCCGCGGCGCCACGGGTCGTCGGCGCGCCGGCGTCGGCATAGGAGCGCAGCGCCAGGGTCAGGGCTCCGCCGCCCTTGGCCCTGGTCTGGGCGCCGGCGACGAGCTCGGTGTCGGCGGCGGACACCTCCAGGGTGGCGACCGCGCCGACCATGGTCTGGGCGTCCTTGGTGGGCTGGGCGGCCTGGTCGATGGCCAGAACCTTGAGGTTGCGCAGCACGGTTTCGGTCAGCACGCCCCGGTCGCCGGCCTCCTGGCTGACGATCAGGTCCACGCGGTCGCCCGGAAGAATGAAGCCGCCGGCGGCGGTGTCGACCGTGACGCCGACGGACATGGCCCTCATGCCCGGCGTCAGGACGATGGCCATGAAGTTTCCTTCGCCCTGGCGGACGATCTTGCGGGCCACGATCGGTTCGCCGCTGACGAACGGCTCGCGGACAACGGCGCCGTCGAGGGCCTTGATGGCGGCGTCGCCGAACAGTCCGCTGGCGGTGGCGGCAGCCTCCTTGGCCGCGCCGGCCGCGCCGGCCGGCTTGACCTGCGGCGGGGCGCCGTCAGTGGTGAAGGTCGCGCTCAGGCCCTCGGCCGGCCAGTCCTGCCAGCCGAGGTCAGCCGGAGAGAGGCGTGCGCCGGTGGGCAGGTCGCGCTTGGCGACCAGCACCCGCACGGTCGGCCGGGCCGTCAGCGTCGGCGAGGCCTCGGCGACCGAGACGGCCTTTTTCGGCGAGAAGGCGCCGCGCACCACGAACGCCAGCGCGATGGCGGCGACGGCGGCGATCACCAGGATAAGGAGACGGACGGCGCTCATAAGGTCGGACTGACCCCGGAAGGGACTAATGAACTCTGGTGCGTCCAGCCGGTCCGGCTGGCGCGCATGGGCGATTCGACGCCTGCCCTTCTGGCGGCGGCCTACCTTCGGGCGCGCATGGTTAACGCGCGCCTAAGCCGCGGGTCAGGAAAGGCCCGGGAAGAGCTGGGCCGGCAGGCTGGTCGGAAACGCGACAAGCGCGCCGATCGCGATGGCCACGCCGTAGGGCACGTTCTCGCCGGGTGTCGCCAGCCGTCCGATCCAGCCGCGCAGGCCGACGGTCACCGGGCGGAACCAGCCCGAGCGCATGACGAGCAGGGAGAAGGCCAGGGCGCCGCCCGCCAGGGCGGTCACGGCCAGGAAGGGGAGCAGCGCCGACCAGCCGAGCCACAGGGCCGCCGCCGCGAACAGCTTTGCGTCTCCGCCGCCGATCCAGCCGGCGGCGAACATGCCCATGCCGACGATCAGCGCGCCGAACCCGACGGCGACGGCAAGTCCGATCTGCGTCAGCGAGGCGCCCAGCAGAAGGGCGGTGGGGAAGAAGAGGGCGATGAGCGCCAGGGAGATCCAGTTGGGAATGGTGAAGCTCGTCGCGTCGCGCATCGCGGCGACGATCGCCAGCGCGGGAAAGGCGACAAGAAGCAGGAACTGGATCAGCGGAAGCATGGACTGTCCGGAGGTCTTCGGTGAGGCGGGCAGATTGCGCCCGCAGCGGTGAACCGATCATTGACGCCGCGCGATGGCGACGCCCCCAAAGCAGAAGGGCCGCGGATTTCTCCGCGGCCCCCTGTTTTCGCAAGCTGGCTCAGGCTTAGCCGCCGGCGGCGTCGAGGCCGTCGTTGATATCGCCGAACGCGGTGTTGAGCTTGCCGCCGAGGGTCGAGACGGCGGTGATGATAACCACCGCGATCAGGGCGACGATCAGGCCGTATTCGATGGCCGTGGCGCCGGATTCATCCTTGGCGAAGCGCGTCATAAACTTGGTCATTGCTTGATCTCCTCATCAGCAAGCTAGCGGTTGGCGGGTCCAAGCCGCTTGGCCTGCCTGCCCCCGAAAACAAGGCCACCTTCGCAGGACGCGTTTAATGGCCAGTAAACAGCAGAAGATGGGCCAAGAATTTTCTATGGTTTACTTGGGTTTACTATTACGATCGCTTAACCACGTCGTCCAGAACGGGGCTGGAGTCTCTATAGGAATCACGCCCGCCCGCGCGTGAGTCTTTTTCAGCCTTTGTTGACCATTCGGGCCGAGTCTCAGGGACGAAAAGACGCCCCGGAAAATTTCAATGCGCCGCATCCTGAGCCTCGTCGCCGTCCTGACGACCCTCGCCGCCGCCCTGCCGGCGACCGCGCAGAGCCTGCCGATCCGCATCGATCAGGCGGCCCGGGTCTCCCTTTCGGGGACGGCGCGGGACGTGATCGTCGGCAATCCGGCGGTGGCGGACGTGACGGTGATCGACGGCCGCAACCTGATCGTGACTGGCAAGGGCTACGGGATCACCAACCTGCTCGTCCTCGACGGGCGGGGGCGGACCATCCTTGACCGGCAGATCGTTGTCTCGGCGTCGGACGACGGACGGGTGACGATGTATCGCGGCCCGGACCTGTACAACTACGCCTGCGCGCCGCGTTGCGAACGCACCCCGATGCCGGGCGAGAACGACACCGTCTACCAGCAAGCCGCCCCGCCCTACACCGCCGCCGCCGCCCGCGCGGCCGGCGCCGCCAAGCCGCAGGGCGAGTAAACCGCCGGTTAGGGACGGCGCGCTATCCTGCCGCTATCCGGTTGGTAAGGCATGCGCCAATGGCCTCGAGGGCCCTCAGATCCAGATCGCTCCTGCGACGCTTCGCGGCCGCCCGCCGCGGCGCCACCGCGGTCGAATTCGCGCTGATCGCCGCGCCGTTCCTGGCCCTGATGTTCGGCGTGCTCGAGCTGGGCCTGGTCTTCATGGTGTCGACGACGCTCGACAACGCCACCGAGGCGGC
Organism: Caulobacter sp.; assembly: GCA_031426695.1. Taxonomy (GTDB): domain Bacteria; phylum Pseudomonadota; class Alphaproteobacteria; order Caulobacterales; family Caulobacteraceae; genus Caulobacter. Next base: position 279,957 of record JASJPM010000010.1, on the reverse strand, counting down.
GGCGCGTACGATCCGGACCGGTCAGCTGCAGTCCGGCGGAGGCAGCGCCGGTTCGTTCAAGACGGCCATTTGCGACAACATGTCGTGGCTGGGCGCCAGCTGCGACAGCAAGCTCACCATCGACGTCCGCACCTTCCCCAAGTTCGCCGATGTCAGTCTCACCGACCCGGTCACCGATGGCGCGATTGACGCGTCCAAGACCGCCTTCACGCCGGGCAACGGCGAGGACATCGTGGTGGTCAGGGCCTATTACGAATGGACGTTGATCACGCCGATGCTGAACGCCGGCCTCGCCAACCTCGGCGGGACCAAGCGGCTGGTCTATTCGACCGTGACCTTCCGCAACGAGCCCTACGACTCATGACCGGCTTTCTGAAACGCCTCGGCCGCGACCGTCGCGGCGTATCCGCGGTCGAGTTCGCGCTGATCGCGCCGGCGATGATCGCCTTCTATTTCGGCCTGGCGGAGATCACCCAAGCCCTGCTGGCGGAGCGGCGCACCGGCCACGCGGCCTCGGCCATCGGCGACCTCGTCGCCCAGTCGTCGTCCATCACCAACACCGAAGTCACCGACATCTTCCAGATCGCCACCACGATCATGCAGCCCTACCCGACGAACACCCTGAAGATGCGGGTCACCAGTGTGAAGGCCAACGCCTCCGGCGTCACCACGGTGGCCTGGAGCAACGGCTCGGGCCTGACCCCCTATTCGACAGGCGCCGCGCTCACCGTGCCGGCGGGCGTCATCTCTGCGAACCAGAGCGTGATCATGTCGGAGGTCACCTATGACTACGACTCTCCGGTCGACTTCTTCATGCCCAACGCCGTGACCTTCAACCGCAAGTTCTACCTGCGGCCGCGCAAGTCGGACGAAGTCACCCGGACCAACTAGGAGACCGCCGAAAGGCGGTCCGCCAGGTCGCGGACCACTGGCAGGGTCGGCAGGTCCTTTCCGTCGAGCGAGGAGACCGGCCGCACGCCGATCAGGCTGTTGGTCAGGAAGACCGCTTCGGCCTCGGCCAGGGCGCTGGGCGGAAAGCTTCCCTCGCGCGGCGACAGGCTGAACTCTCCGGCGACCAGCAGAACCTGCCGCCGCATCACCCCGTCCAGCACGCCGCAGTCCAGCGCCGGCGTGAACAGCCGGCCCTCCTTGATCCAGAACAGGTTCGCCGCCGCCGCGCAGGCAAGATCGCCGGCGGTGTTCAGCATCAGCGCCTCGGCGGGCTCGGCCTCGCGCCGGGCCATGACGTTGTCGAGGTAGGACAGGGTCTTCATCCGCGCGCCGGGCGAGGTCGGGTTGCGCCGGATCGCGCTGGTGCGCAGGCCGATGGCGCCCTCCGGACGGACGTGCCGGCTGGTTGCGGCGAAGATATGCGGCTCGATCATCTCCGGCCGGTCCAGTCCGCGCCCGCCGGAGCCGGCCGTCAGGGTCAGTCGCACCGCGAAACGGCCGAGCGTGGCGCCCGTATCGCCCAGCGCCAGCTCGCACAACCGGCGGGCGGCGTCCGGGTCTGGCTGGTTCAGGCCCAGCTCCCAGCAGGCCCGCCGCATGCGGGCGATGTGGGCGTCGAACAGGATCAGCTCCCCGTCCAGGGCCAGGATGGTCTCGAACACCCCGTCGCCCAGCAGCAGTCCGCGATCATCAAGCGGCATGGTCATCGGGTCACTCCGTCGTCAACGCGCGGAGCAGGGCCGCGATCTTGGCTTCAGTCTCGAGCCGTTCGGCCCTCGGGTCGCTGTCGGCGACAATGCCGGCCCCGGCGCGGGCCTCGAATCGCCAACCCTCGCCGTCCTCGATCAGACCCAGGGTCCGGATCAGGACGCTGGAGTCAAAGGCGCCGTCGAAGCCGGCCCAGAACAGGGCCCCGCAATAGGGACCGCGCGGCGGCTCCAGCCGGGCGATGGACTTCATGGCCTGGACCTTGGGGGCGCCGGTGACCGAGCCGGGCGGGAAGGCGGCCTCCAGCAGGTCGGCGGCGGTCATGCCGGGCGCCAGCACGCCGCGCACCGTCGAGACCAGGTGGTGGACATTGGCGAAGCTCTCGACCCGGAACAGCTCCGGCGTCGTCACCGCGCCCGGCGAGCAGACGCGCGACAGGTCGTTGCGCATCAGGTCGACGATCATCAGGTTCTCGGCCCGGTCCTTCTCACTGGCCACCAGCTCGGCGGCCAGGGCCGCGTCGGCGGCGGGCGTCGCGCCGCGCGGGCGGGTGCCCTTGATGGGACGGGTCTCGACCGTCAGACGCCGACCCGCCCCGACGCTGACGAACCGCTCCGGTGAATTCGAAACCAGCGCCCGCCCGGGCGTCCGCAGGTAGCCGGCGAACGGCGCCGCGCTCTGGCCGACCAGCCGGGCGGCGAGGTCGAAGGGCTGGGCGCCCGGGACCAGCTGGCCGGTCCACAGCCGCGCGATGTTGGCCTGGAAATACTCGCCGTCGTGGATGCGGCCCACGACCTCGGCCACGGCGGCCTCGTAGGCGTCGGGGGACGAGGCGTTGACAGAGACCGTCAGCCGGCCTGTCCGGGCGTCGCGTTCCGGCGCCTCCAGCCAGCCCGCGGCGGCGCCGGCCTGCTCCGGCGTTCGCCCGATGGCCAGCACCCGCTGCTGTTCGTGATCGAAGGCCAGCAGGGCCGGGTAGCGCCCGACCAGCAGGTCCGGCCAGTCGGCGTGGCGCGCCAGGCCCAGAGGCTCGATGCGATCGGCCAGCTCGTAGGCCGCCAGGCCGGCCAGTCCGCCCTGGAACGGCGGGCCGTCCGAGTGGGTGTCGGACGGCGGCCCGAGCAGGTCGCGGATCAGGTCGAAGGGATCGCGTCTGTCCTCGGCCGAAAGGGTCAGGGTCGCGTCCGGCTCGCGCAGGACATAGGACCATCGGGCATGGTCGCCGGCGCCGCCCGACAGGAAGGCGCAGGTCCACGGATCATCGGCGAAGGCCGACAGCACCGCCTCCGGCTGTCGCCAGGGTCGCTCCAGGAGGGTCGCCGCGCGCATGGGGCGGGAGATAGCGCCCTCCACGCCCGGCGGCAAACGGGTCAGTCGATCTGCTTGCCGCCGCCCTTGACGAAGAACATGCCGATCAGGCCCAGCAGCAGCAGTCCGGCGATCGGGATGAAGCCGCCGGTCTGGCTCTGGGTCAGGGCGGTGAACACGCCGACGAGCAGCGAGCCGATCCAGACGGTGATGGAGCCCGACAGCGCGTACATGCCGAAGAAGGCGGGCAGTTTCTCGGCCGGAACCAGACGCGTCAGCAGCGTGCGGCTGGAGGCGTAGTGCGCGGTCACGAAGACCGCCACGCCAAAGCCGATGGCCAGATACAGGATCTCCGGCAGGGTGCGGAACATCGGGCCGTCCCACAGCGGCGCGTGGGCGGCGGCGTCGTAAGGCCAGAAGTAGAGGATCTTGTCCCGGCCCATGCCCAGCCAGCCGATCAGGCAGACCAGCGCCGCCGTGATCTCGAACCGCACGGCGTTGCGCGGTCCCAGCAGGCCGTCGAAGAAGGCGCCCGCGAAACCGCCGGCCACCGCGAATACGCTGAGCAGGATGCCGTAGGCCAGCATCTCCAGGATCTCCCACTGCATGACGCCGGCGGTGTAGATGCCTGAGAAGATCAGCAGGGCGGTCATGCCGTCGTTGAACAGCATGCGGGCGCCCAGATAGATCACCGCGTCCTTTTCGGTGACCAGGACGCCCAGCGTCTCGCGCAGTCGGGCCGGCCCCTTCATCGCCGCCGAGGCGATCGACCCGACTACCCCGCCCAGCTGGGCGCCGGCCTGCTTCAGCGACGCGACCAGGCTCAGTCCCGTCTTCGGCGCGTCCGGCGTGAACAGGAACAGCGGGATCGCGAACAGCACCATCAGCACGGCGGCGATCGGCGCGACGATGCGCGAGGTCTCGGCCTGGCTGGGGTCGAGGCCAAACAGCGGCTGGTCGGGCACCAGCGGCCAGCTGGCGACGGCGGGGTTGCCCGGCAGGGCGAAGGCCAGCAGGCAGAAGGTCAGGGTGAGGACCGAAAAGAAATTGCCCGCCGACAGCGCCAGGCCCGAGGCCTGCGGCGCGTGCCGGTGCCCGGCGGCACCGATCAGCATCGAATTGTGGATCACCTCGCAGTAGGCGAACAGCACCCCGATGATCCCGAACAGCCACAGGCCGGCCATCACCGACAGGCCCTCGCCGCCCGGCTTGGCGAACCACAGGACGAAGATCAGCGGCGCCATGGCCGCGACGACAGCCAGCATCAGCGGCTTGCGCGCGCCATAGCGGTCGATGGCCGCGCCCAGGATCGGAGCGGTGAAGGCGATAAGGAGGCTGTTGAGGGTGCTGACCGTGGCGATCATCGCCTGGCCCTTCACCGGATCGCCGACCACCGCCGTCGTGAAGTAGGGGGCGAAGATGTAGATGGTGATCAGGATCACATAGGGATCGCGACCGCCCTGGAAGATCGACCAGCTCCAGCCGCCCAACGACAGCCTGCCGGCCGCCGGGGGCGCCGCCGCCGCGCCGCCGGCCGGTTCGATCCCGTCAGGAAGCACCTCGCCGAGCACGACCAGATCGTGTTCGGCGTCGCCGGGCGTGGGCTCTCTCATGCGGCTGTCGTCCTTCCCTGGGGCAGGCCGTCATGCCGCGGCCTTGCCGTCACGGTGGACGTCAAACGCGCGTTTGTCACGGGCGCCGCTGGGGCAGGGGCTCGAAATCAGAACCTTCGGCGCGATCCCCTGAACGGTTCGCAGGCGAGGCCATCGTCATCGCCGTCCATTTCCGCACGATAGGAGGGATCGTGGCGGGGAATACTGTATCGGCCGGCGGCGTGGGCTGCGGCGCAGTTGGCGAAATGCTGGTCCACGAGCGCCGGCCGGGCCGCCGCGAACGAGACGCTCCCGCCCGGCAGTCCGCCGCCCGAAACCGTCACGGCGGACAGGGCGAGCACCGCCGCCCAAAGCGCCGCCGCGAACAGAATATCCAGCCTGAGACGGGGCTTTCGCCGGGAGTGTGGGCGGAATTTCATCCCTCGAGGATTGCAGACCCTGGTTACCGCTCCGTCAGGGGAAACGGTAAACGACGTTCGTCAGGCGAGAATCCGCGCCTCGATGGCCGCGCGGGTCTTGGTGTCCACGCCCAGAACCGTCTCCAGGTAGTGGTCGATCGACGGGTGCGCCGCGTGGATGGCCGCGAAGGCGGTCTCCAGATAGTGCAGCTCGACGCCGAGCGCGGTGATCAGGGCGTCGTCCGTGGCTTTCCGGCCGGTCATGTCCAGGATGGCCTGGCGCATCATCGGCACCCGACGCTCGAACCGGACCGGATCGTTGGTCAGCAGGAAGTCGGCGAAAATGTCGTCCTCATGGACCCCGGCGATATGGTGGGTCAGCGCCGCCAGGATGCCCGTGCGGTCCTTGCCGGCGGCGCAGTGGATCAACGTCGCGCCCGGCGTGTGGCCCAGGCGCTGGAAGTAGCGGCTGTAGAGGTCGACGTGGCGGCCGACGAACGGCGCCTCGCGATAGTAGTCGACCATGTAGTCGGTGAAGGCCTTCGCGCTCAGGTCGGACCCGGCGATGAACCGGTGCCAGGGGTCGTCGTGCTCGTCGCCCTCGCCGTTTTCGATGACCTCGGCGGCGAAACCGTTCCAGCGCCGGCTGGGGCTGCGGGTCCGTTCGTTGGGCCGGCGAAGGTCGACGATCAGGCTCAGGTCCAGCGCCGCCAGCGCCTCCAGGTCGGCGTCCGTCGCCTCGGCCTGGTGGGCGGCGCGGTAGAGCACGCCCTTGCGAATGCGACGCTCCCCGGCGCCGTAGTCGCCGAAGTCGCGGAAGTTCTCGATGGCTTCGAAGGGAAGTTTGCGGGTCATGGCGCTGGTTCCTAGCCGAGCATCGCGACGATGGCGAGACGGCGCGCGCTGACCTGTACGTTCTTTCACTTGCCGCCCGCGGCCTTCGCCTGTCATGTCGAAGGCGGGGAGTGCTGGCTTAGGATATCCACTGCGGGGGCAGGTCTTGTCATGCTGATCGTCGAGAATCTCACACACGTCTATCCGAACGGCACCGTGGCGCTGGACGAGGTCAGCCTCACCGTCGCCAAGGGCATGTTCGGCCTGCTCGGCCCCAACGGCGCCGGCAAGTCGACCCTGATGCGGACCATCGCCACGCTGCAGGCGCCGACCTCCGGCCATGTCCGCTTCGGCGGGATCGATGTGCTCAAGGACCCGGAAGCCCTGCGCCGCACGCTCGGCTACCTGCCCCAGGACTTCGGCGTCTATCCGCGCGTCTCGGCCCTGGACATGCTCGACCACATGGCGATCCTCAAAGGCGTCTCGGACCGCAAGGACCGCAAGGAAACCGTCGAGACCCTGCTCAACCAGACCAACCTCTGGAAGGTGCGCCACAAGGCCATCGCCGGCTTCTCGGGCGGGATGCGCCAGCGCTTCGGCATCGCCCAGGCCCTGATCGGCGACCCCTCCCTGATCATCGTCGATGAGCCGACCGCCGGCCTCGACCCCGAAGAGCGCAACCGCTTCCTCAACTTGCTGGCCGAGATCGGCGAGAACGTGGTGGTCATCCTGTCGACCCACATCGTCGAGGACGTCTCCGACCTCTGCCCGGCCATGGCCATCATCTGCGACGGCCGCATCGTCGGCCAGGGCGCGCCGCAGGCGCTGGTCGCCTCGCTGCAGGGCCGGATCTGGAAGAAGACCATCGACAAGGCCGAGCTCGAGGCCTGCAAGGCGCGCTACCAGGTCATCTCCACCCGCCTGTTCGCCGGCCGGACCGTGATCCACATCATCGCCGACAGCGACCCGGGCGACGGCTTTACGGCGGTGCAGGGGGATCTGGAGGACGTCTACTTCTCCACCCTCTCGACCCACCGCAAGGCCGCCTGAGCGGAGGGCCCGGCATGTTCGGCAAGATCGCGGCCTTCGAGTTCCGCTACCAGGTGAAGTCGCCGATCTTCTGGATCGCGATCGCCATCTTCTTCCTGCTCACCTTCGGGTTCGTCGCCACCGACCAGATCAGCATCGGCGGCGGCGGCAACATCCACGAGAACTCGCCCTACGCTATCGCCCAGACCCACCTGATCCTGGCGATCTTCTACATGTTCGTGACGACGGCCTTCGTGGCCAACGTCATCGTGCGGGACGACGAGTCCGGGTTCGGGTCCATCCTGCGCTCAACGCGAATCCGCAAGTTCGACTACCTGTACGGCCGCTTCACCGGCGCCTTCCTGGCGGCGGCCCTGTCCTTCCTGGCGGTGCCGCTGGCGATCGTCGTCGGCGCGGCCATGCCCTGGCTGGATCCGGAGACCATCGGTCCGTTCATTCCGCAGGCCTACCTCTTCGCCTATTTCGTGCTGGCGCTGCCGGCGTTGCTGCTGACCTCGTCGCTGTTCTTCACCCTGGCGACGGTCACGCGGTCGTTGATGTGGACCTACGTCGGTGTGATCGCCCTGCTGGTGGTGTGGATCATCGCCGGGATCGCCCTGGACAAGCCCGAGTTCGACAAGCCGGCGGCGATGTGGGAGCCGTTCGGCACGGCCGCCTTCGGTCTGGCCACCAAGTACTGGACCGCCGCCGAGCGAAATACGCTCACGCCCGTTCTCGAAGGCGCGCTGCTGTTCAACCGGATCTTCTCAGTGGCGCTCAGCGCCGGCTTCCTCACGCTCGCCTATTTCCTGTTCAGCCTCCAGTCCGGCGCCCATTCGGGGAAGACGGCCCGGCGGAACAAGCTCGCCTTGATCGCCGCGCCGGACGCGCCGCCTCCGCCGTTGACCGCCCTGCCCAAGCCGCGCTTCGACGCCGCGACGGCCCGCTCCCAGCTGGCGACTCGCACGCGGCTGGACATGATGCAGGTGTTCGGCAGCCCGGCTTATGGCGTGCTGCTGTTCATCGGCCTCGCCAACGCCATCGGCGGCCTGTGGTTCGCGGCCGAGGATACCGGCTACGGCGGGACCATCTATCCGGTCACCCGGGTATTGATCCCGGCCCTGATGGGCACGTTCGGCCTGATCCCGATCATCATCTCGATCTACTACGCCGGCGAGCTGGTCTGGCGGGAGCGCGAGAAGAAAACGCACGAGATCATCGACTCCACCCCCGTTCCGGACTGGGCCTTCATCGCGCCCAAGGTCCTGGCGATCTCGCTGGTCCTGATCTCGACCCTTGTGGTCAGCACGCTGGCCGCCATCGCCATCCAGGCGGCCAAGGGCTTCTTCGAGTTCCAGGTCCCGGAATATCTGCTCTGGTACATCCTGCCGCAGAGCGTCGACTACATCATCGTCGCCGTCCTTGCGGTGTTCCTGCAGGTCTTGTCGCCCCACAAGTTCGTCGGCTGGGGCCTGATGGTCCTCTATCTGGTGACGACGATCACCTTCGTGACGCTGGGCTTCCAGCACAACCTCTACAACTACGGCGGCGTGCCCGGCGTGCCCCTGTCGGACATGAACGGCATGGGCGAATTCTGGATCGGGGCCTGGTGGTTCCGGCTCTACTGGAGCGCCTTCGCCCTGATCCTGGTGGTGCTCGGCTACGCGCTGTGGCGGCGCGGGACCGAGAGCCGGCTGTGGCCCCGGCTGCGCCGTCTGCCCCGGCGGCTGACCGGCAAGGCCGGCCTGACCTTCGCGGCGGCGGCGTTGGTCTTCGTCGGGGCCGGCGGGTTCATCTTCTACAACACCAACGTCCTCAACACCTACCGGACCAACATCGACGACGAGAAGTGGCAGGCCGACTTCGAGCGCGAGCTGATCAAGTACGTCGACACGCCGCGGCCGAAGATCGTGTCGATGACCTTGCAGGTCGACATCTACCCGGACGAGCCGCGCCTAACGACCTGGGGCTCCTATGTGGTCGAGAACCGCACCAACCAGCCGCTCAAGGAAATCCATGTCGCCTTCGACCGCGACCTGAAGGTCAGCGCGCTGAACATCCAGGGCGGACGGTCGATCCGCACCTATGACCGCTTCAACTACCGGATCTTCGCCCTCGACACCCCGATGCTGCCGGGCGAGCGGCGGACGATCAGCTTCACCACCGAGCGGGCGCAGCGCGGCTTCCGCAACAGCGGCAACGAGACCCGGGTCGTCCCCAACGGGACCTTCGTGAACAACGCCGAGTTCGCGCCGGCGCTCGGCATGGAGCGCAACGGCCTGCTGCAGGACCGCGCCAAGCGCCGCAAGTACGGCCTGCCGGTCGAGCAGCGGATGCCCAAGCTGGGCGACGCGGCCTCGCGGCAGTTCAACTACCTGCGCCATGACGCCGACTTCGTGACCGCCGACATCACCATCAGCACGGTCGCCGACCAGACGCCGATCGCGCCGGGCTACAAGGTCTCCGACGTCACCCGCGACGGCCGTCGCACCGCGCGGTTCGTGACCGAGTCGCCGGTCATGCCGTTCTTCTCGGTGCAGTCGGCCCGCTACAAGGTCTCGCGCGAGACCTACAAGGGCATCGACATCGCGGTCTATTACGACCCGCGCCATCCCTGGAATGTCGAGCGGATGAAGACCGGGGCCAAGGCGTCGCTGGACTACTACCAGGCCAACTTCAGCCCCTACCAGTTCCGCCAGTTGCGGTTCCTGGAGTTCCCGGCCTACGACGATTTCGCCCAGGCCTTCGCCAACACCATGCCCTGGTCAGAGAACCTCGGCTTCATCGCCGACTACAGCGACCCGTCGAAGATCGACATGGTCACCTACATCGGCGCCCACGAGATCGGGCACCAGTGGTGGGCGCACCAGGTGGTCGGCGCCGACCAGCAGGGTTCGACCTCGCTGTCGGAGACCCTGGCCCAGTATTCGGCGCTGATGGTCATGAAGCGGATGTACGGCGAGGACCAGATCCGCAAGTTCCTGAAGTTCGAGCTCGACAGCTATCTGCGCGCGCGCGGCGGCGAGGTGGTCGAGGAACTGCCGCTCTACCGGGTCGAAAACCAGGGCTACATCCACTACCGCAAGGGCTCGCTGGTCATGTACCGGCTGCAGCGGGAGATCGGCGAGGCGGCGGTGAACCGCGCCCTGCAACGGATCCTGCGCATCCATGCCTTCAACGGCGCGCCCTATCCGACCTCGATCGACCTGATCAGCGCGCTGCGCGCCGAGGCGCCGGCCGACAAGCAGGACCTGATCACCGACCTGTTCCAGAAGATCACCCTCTACGACATCCAGACCCGGTCGGTCGCGGTGAAGAAGCGGGCGGACGGCCGGTTCGACGTCACGCTGACGGTGCAGGCCCGCAAGCTCTACGCCGACGGCAAGGGCAAGGAGACCGAGGCGCCGCTCAGCGAGACCCTCGACGTGGGACTGTTTACCGCGATGCCGGGTGACAAGGGCTTCTCGGGAAAGAGCGTGGTGACCATGGTCAAACGCCCGATCCGTTCGGGAACCCAGACCCTGACCTTCACGGTTGATCGTGCGCCGCGCTACGCCGGGGTCGATCCCTACAACTACCTGATCGACCGCAACTCTGACGACAACGTCGCCAAGGTCGGGGGCTGAGCCCCCGACCCCGACGTCGCCGCTACGACAGGCTGTCGCGAAGCGTACGCGCCTTGTCCAGGTGCTCCTGGATGGTCGGCAGCATCGCCGCCGCCGCGTCCTTGATCTGCGGGGTGTCGCCGTCCTGGGCGTAGCGACTCACCAGGTTCAGCGTCGCCTGATGGGCGTCGACCTGACCGTTCATGTAGGCCTTGTCGAAGCTCGCTGCGTCCACCGAGCGCAGATCGGCCAGCGCCGTCGCCTTGTCATCGGGCAGCGTCGCCGGCGGCGTGATCATCAGGCCCGAGGCGGCGATGGCCGCCGTGAGATCAGCGGTCGTCCGGGCATGACCCTCGACCATCATCTGCGCGAAGGCCTTCACCTGGGCGTTGGTGGAACGCTCCAGCGCGATCTTGCCGGTCTCGATCTCGAACATGTCGCTGGCCGCGGCCTTGGCGACGAACGCCGGCGCCGAGGTCTCGTCGGTGGGCGTCGGGATGGTCGCGGCTGGATTGGCGTCGGGCGCGACCGCTTCGGTCCGGTCGGACTGACCGCAGCCGGCGAGCGTCAGGGACAGGGCGGCGGCGCCGACGAGCAGGAAGTGACGAGTCATGGGAGTACTCCGACGAAAGTTGACAAGGTCTCCCGCTCCCCCCAAGCGAGCACGTCACAAATTAAGCCACGGGGGCGGGATGAGTTCCGACGCGAGCACCAGGCCGGGTCCGCTCGATGGCCTGACGGTCATCGAGATGGGCACGCTGATCGCCGGCCCGTTCTGCGGCCAGATCCTCGGCGACTTCGGGGCCACGGTGATCAAGATCGAGGATCCGAAGGCGGGCGATCCGATGCGCCAGTGGGGACGCTCCCTGCCCAAGGGCCACTCGCCCTGGTGGCCGGTGATCGGGCGCAACAAGCACTCGGTGACCCTGGATCTGCGCACGGCCGAGGGGCAGGACATCGCCCGGCGGCTGATCGGCGGGGCCGACGTTCTGGTCGAGAACTTCCGGCCGGGCGCGATGGAAAAATGGGGCCTCGGCTACGAGCGCCTGTCGGCGGACAACCCCGGACTGGTCATGGCGCGGGTGTCGGGCTTCGGCCAGACCGGCCCCTATTCGTCGCGCGCCGGCTACGCCCTGATCGGCGAGGCGATGGGCGGGCTGCGCTACATCACCGGCGAGCCTGACCGCGCCCCGGCCCGCGCGGGCATCTCAGTCGGCGACAGCCTGGCCGGACTGCACGCGGCGCTGGGGACCATGATGGCCCTCCACGCCCGCCATCGCAGCGGCAAGGGCCAGATTGTCGATGCGGCGATCTACGAAAGCGTGCTGTCGGTGATGGAGAACCTGATCACCGAGTACGGCCTGACTGGCTACGTCCGCGAACGATCGGGTTCGGTGCTGCCGGGCATCGCGCCGTCAAACGCCTACCCCACGAAGGACGGCGCGCTGGTGGTCATCGGCGCCAACCAGGACACCCTGTTCCGGCGCCTTTGCGACGCCATGGGCCGGCCGGAGCTGGCGCAGGATCCACGCTACGCCGGCCATGCCGCCCGCGGCGAGAACCAGGCGCAGCTCGACGCTCTGATCGGCGCCTGGACCGCGACGCTGGACGCCGATGCGCTGCTGGCGCTGATGGAGACCAGCGGCGTCGCCGCCGGCCGGGTCTATCGCGCGCCGGACATGCTCGCCGATCCGCAGTTCGCGGCGCGCGAGGCGATCGTGGAGATTCCGCACCCGGTGTTCGGCGAGGTGAAGATGCAGAACGCCTTTCCCAAGCTTACAGAAACGCCGGGGGCGGTGCGCTGGCCGGGTCCGGCCCTCGGCGAACATACCGACGCGGTTCTGGCCGAACGGCTGGGACTGTCGGATGACGAGATCAGCGGCCTGCGCGAACGCGGCGTGATCTAGCGCCCCACCGCCTCGGCCAGCGCCCGCACGATCTGGTGCACATTGTAGGGTTTGCGCACGACCGGCGCGTCGAACCCCTCGGGCGCGCCGCGCTCGCCGTAGCCGGTGGCGAACACGAACGGCGTCCCGCGGGCCCGCAGCGCCTCGGCCAGGGGGGCCACGGAGGCGCCGTTGAGATTGGCGTCGAGCACGGCGGCGTCGATGTCCAGGTCGAGCATCGCCATGCCCTCCTCAAGCTCCGCCGCGTTGCCCGCGATGATGGCGCCCGCGTCCTGCAACCCCGCCTCCAGTTCGAGGGCCAGCAGGACCGCGTCCTCGACGATCAGGACCCGCAGGCCGCGAATGCTGGCCTCGGCCGTGGGCTGCCCCAGCGACGCCCCGACGACCGGGACGGGCGGCTCCTCGACCGGCGCCAACAGCGTGTCGGCCGGCGCCTTGTCGAGCACCACGCCCGCGTCGCCGTAGATCCGGGCTCTCAGGCCGTCGACCCGATAGTCGATCTCCACCGCGCCGCCGAGTTCCCGGCCGGTGACTTGTTCCAGCAGCGTCGAGCCGAAGCCGCGTCTTTCCGGCGGCTTGACCGGCGGGCCCCCGGCTTCCGACCATTCGATGACGAAGCCGCCGTCGGCCGTCCGGGACCATTGAACCTCGATGCGGCCGCTCTCTCTCGACAGCGCCCCGTACTTGACCGCGTTCGTGGCCAGCTCGTGCAGCGCCAGCGACGCCGCGTTGGCGGCCCTCGGCTTGAGGGTGATCTCCGGTCCTTCCCAGCGCGCCTGGCCCGGGGCCAGGCCGCCGAGCTCGGCGGCGGCGATGTGGGCCAGGCTGGCGCCGCGCCAGCGCGTCGCGGTCAGTAGCTCGTGGGCCGAGGCCATCGCCTTCAGCCGCCCGGCGAACGCCGCCAGGAAGCCTTCGGTCGAGGTCGTCTTGCGCGCCGACTGGGCGGCCAGGGACTGGACGGCGGCCAGAACATTCTTAACCCGGTGATCGAGTTCGGCCAGCAGCACCTCGCGGTGCTCCTCCTCGTCCTTCGACTCGGTGATGTCTCGGACGACGCCGATCACCCGCAGCGGCAGCCCCTGTTCGTCGAGGGCGAGGACGCCGGCGCCCTGCATCCAGCGCTGGCGACCGTCATCTGGTCGGATCATGCGGTACTGGACCGAATACCGGCCCTCGGTGCGCAGACCGTCCGCGACCGCCTTGCGCAGGGCGTCCGCGTCCGCCGGATGCACGAAGCGGAACGAGACCTCGCCGCCTTCGCCGCGAGCGGCTGACCAGTTGAGACCCGTCAGAGCCTTCATCCGATCACTGACGAAGAGGGTGTCCTCGCCCATGTCCCATTCGAACTCGCCAAGGCCCGCCGCGTCCAGCGCCAGCTCCACCCTCTGATGGTCCAGCCGGGCGCGGCGCTGATTCTCGATGACCTCCGCGTCATGGACAAGCATCTCGATGGTCAGGGAGGCGAGATCCTCAAGCGCCATCCGCTCGGCGTCGTCATGCGGCGCGTGCGGCTCGGGGTCGCCCACGGACAACACCCCGACCACTTCACCGCCGGGGGCCACCAGCGGCGCCCCGGCGTAGAAGCGCACGTCGACCTGCCCGAGAGATGACCGGATAGCATCGAAACGGGGATCGGTGGACAGGTCGTCGATGAAGACGGTCTCGCTCGAGCGCACCATGTGGTCCGCCAGGCTGCCGGCGCGCGGGTACTGTCCGGACGGAACGCCGATCCTGGCCTTGTGCCAGAGCCTGTCGGCGTCGACGAGCACGATCGCGGCGCGTGGCGCCCGCAGGACCAGCGCGGCCGTGCGGACGATGCGATCGAAGCGGACGTCGGAGCCGCTGTCGAGCGCATGCAGGGTCCTGAGCGCCCGCAGTCTCGCCGCCTCACGTTCCGCGCCCGCCTGTGCCGCTGCGTCATCCATCTCCTGATCATAGCCCCTCGCCCCGGCTCGCGCGAGACGCGACAGCGGACGGCCCCGGGGGACAATCGCCGTCTCGCAGCGGCGAACACCGCAAATCGCCGTTCCCTAGACGGCCTTGTGCCGCTAGGGTGGAACCCCTCTCGCGGCCTCGCGTTGGTCCCACTTGATCCCTCCCCCCTGGAAGGCTCGCCGGACCCGGCGCGCCCGTGAATCTGGAGAACGCCTATGCCGAGCAACGGCCCGACCAACGTCACCACCCCCGCCGCCGGTGAAGCCGAACAGGCCAAGGCCGCGCTGAAGAACGCCGCCAAGCATGCGGAGCGCAGCTTCGTGGACGCCGCCGACCAGGCGCGCGAGAAGCTGACCGAGGCGGCGCACCGCACCGAGGCCGCCGTGCGTGAGGGTATCGAAACCCTCCGCGCCCAGAGCCGCGCCTACACAGACAACGCCGGCGAGCAATTCGAAGTGGCCCAGCGCTACGTCGTCGACCGCGTCAAGGAACGTCCCGTCACCGCCACGCTCGCCGGGATCGGCGTCGGTCTGTTGATCGGTCTCCTGCTGGCCGGCCGGGGCGATCGCCGCTGATGATGGAACGGACGCTGATGGCCCTCGCGGCCGCCGCCGCCATAGCCGCCGCAGCGGCCGTCGGCGTCTTTTCCGCCTTCTTCGCGCTGTTCGCGCTGGTCGAGCCCCGCTTGGGCGCGGCCGGCGCGGCGGCGGTGGTCTCCGCCAGCGCAGCCGTCCTGGTCGCGGTGGCGGGCTTCATCGCCGCGCGGAAGGTTGAGGGCGACAAAAGGACGACGGCGGCGGCGACGCCTGACGCCGGTCTTGTCGACACCATCCTGACGCTGGTTCGCGAGCGCCCGTTGCTGGCGTCTGGAGCCGCCGTGGCCGCCGGAATCTACGCCCTGCGCAATCCGCAACTGATCGCCGCGGTGCTTCGCGCGTTCATGGACAAGCCATCCAACCCGAAACGATGACGGGCGCCTGACTTCCCCGGGCGTCCCCCCGGAGTGAAGTCATGTTTATCCTTCCCGACCTGCCCTATCCCGCCACCGCTCTTGAGCCGGTGATCAGCGCCCGTACGCTGGGCTTTCACCATGGCAAGCACCACAAGGCCTACGTCGATACGCTCAACACCCTTCTGGCGGAGTCCGGCGACAAGCCGGCCTCGCTGGAGGCGGTTGTTCGCGAGGCGGCCGGGAGTCCAGGGCGCGGCAAGCTCTTCAACAACGCAGCTCAGGCCTGGAACCACGCCTTCTTCTGGGACTCCATGACGCCGGCCGCCGCGCCGCCGACCGGGGATCTGGCGAGTGCGATCAATGATGCCTTTGGCGACCTGGCGGCCCTTCGCAAGGCGTTCGTCGCCGAGGGCGTCGGCCACTTCGCGTCCGGTTGGGTCTGGCTCGTCGTCGAAGGCGATGCGCTGAAGGTGATCTCAACCCACGACGCCGACGACACGCTTCCGCACAAGGGGGTCACGCCGCTGCTGGTCTGCGACCTGTGGGAGCACGCCTACTATCTCGACCATCAGAATGACCGGAAGGGCTTCCTGGAGGCCTGGTTCGACACCTTGCCGAACTGGGCGCTCGCCGCCCGCCAGCTCGCCGCATCGCGCGGCGACGGCGACATCTGGGCCTATCCCCTGCCCGTCAACCCCTGAGGGAACGCAGGTCGCGGAGAGGCGTTTCCAGATCATCGGGCCGCGTTGACCGGTCGGGCTGAAATGGAGATTCACGAATGCTCAGGTGGGCGCTTATTTTTCTGGTCGTGGCGTTGATCGCCGCGTTCCTGGGCTTTGGCGGACTTGCCGGCACGGCCGTCGACATCGCCAAGATCCTGTTCTTTGTCTTCCTCGTGCTGTTCGTCGTTTCCGGCGTCATGCACCTGGTGCGAGGTCGGGCGCCCTAGACGGCGCCAGACCTGCAAAACTGAAGCGGCGGCGGGGTGACCCGCCGCCGTTTTCACGTCAGGACGGCCGCCGGTCGATCCGCCAGGTTCGCCAGGGCTCGAAGTGCGAGCCGGCCCACGCCAGCGCTGTCACGGTCACGCTGTCATCGGCGATCTCTATGCAGTTGAAGCCGATCGGCACGCCGCGCTCGCGGATCGACAGGGTGCTGGCGCCGACGGCCCAGGTGCGACCGTCCCCGCCGGGATAGGGCAGGGCGAAGGGTGCGTGGACGTGTCCGGTGAGCACCAGGTCGACTTCGCCCTGCGAAAAGGTCTCCGCCGCCCGCCGCCCGCCATGGACCTTGCCGCTCATCGGCCCGCCGATCATCTCGACCAGCGGATGGTGACAGGCGACGACCTTCAGCGACCCGGGCCGGGCGCTGGAGAGGGAGCGGACCGCCCGCCGGGCCTGGCCCTGGGTGATGGCGCCTTTGGACCAGTTGGCGCGCAATTGGGCGCCGCGGGCGGTGTTCACCGGCGCGATGGCCACGCCGGCCCGCTGAACCGGCCCGTCCTGCAGGGCGCCGAAGTAGGTCTCGTAGCGCTTCCACGGCTGAAACAGCCGGTGCGCCAGACTGTAGTACGGCGTGTCGTGGTTGCCCGGAACGACGAGGAACTCGGAGGCGAGGCTGTGAATCCACTTCCGCGCGGCCGCGAACTCGACGGGTGATCCCTCGCGTGTGACATCGCCGGTGATCACGGTCAGGTCGGGGCGGTGCTCGGCGATCCAGGCCCTGGCGCCCGCCACCGCATCGACATGCTCGCCGCCGAAGTGAATGTCGGAAAGATGGGCGAGACGGCGGACGGTCATGCATCCGGCTCCGTCGGCGGCGCGGGGACGAGCGCCCTGAACGCGACGGGCAGGAACCGGAAGTCGGAGACAGCGTCAAGAGTGGTGGGTTCGCCGTCCAGGACGGCCGGAATGCGCCCGGCGGCCCATGCACGGCCGCGCCGACACCGCCCGGCGTTGACGGCGGGATCAGATCTCCAGTCGCCCTGGGCGGCGTGGAAGCCCAGGCGGAAGACCTCCAGGGCGTTGCCCGGATCCAGGGCCGCCGCTTCAAGGTAGCCGTCCGTCTCGTCCATGGCCTTCGAAACCAGGGGCGTCATCAGGACCAGCGCCTCGGTTTTACGGCGGGGCGCGCCGTCCAGCGAGAAGCGAAGGCGACCGGAGAAGGCGCTGCGCATGGCGCGGCGGGCCCGCAGGATCGCCAGTCGCAGCTTGCCCTCCCGCGCGGACTCCCGCGCGCGAGCCCAGAGGGCCGGCGACCCCAGGATGGCCGCCACATAGAAGCGCTGACCTTCGATCTCGCCGCCCGCGACCGGCTTGACGATGCCATCGGCCAGGATGTCGGCGAGGGCGGTTTTCCAGTCCCGCTCGCCGTAGAGCGCGCCCGGAAGCATGTTCATCGTACCCCCCGGCAGCGGCGCGACCAGTGGACCGTCCGCCCCCGCCATCTCGGCGGCCGCGCGGGCGGTGCCGTCGCCGGCCACGATCGCCAGCAGGTCAGGGGCAGCGTCCAGCGCCTGGCGCAGACAGGCCTCCACGCCGTCGTCGCCGGGAACGCGAACCGAACCGGCCACCCCGGCCTCGGCCAGGATGCGCTCGGCCTCGGTGACGGCGTCGGGACCGGCGCTGCCCGAGAGGGGGTTCACCACCACCTCGACGCGCCTGATCACGACCCTGTCCGGTCTCATACCCACGTTCAACGCCTCGCCCGACTTTACTGTCACACCGCTAACGGGAACGGGGCCCACAGGTTCCTGACCGGAACTCCTACGGGAGCGCCGCGTTGCCAATGCCGATGGGGGCCGAACTGACCTTGGAGAGGCATATGAACAAGACTCTGACACGCACCGCCCTGGCGATCGCCGCCGTGAGCCTGTTGACCGGCGCCTGCACGACAACGGGCAACGTGGAACGCAACGCCGCCGGCGGCGCGGCGCTCGGCGCGATCGCCGGCGCGGTGATCGGCAACAACGTCGGCAGCGGCGACGCCGGGACCGGCGCGGCGATCGGCGCCGCGGTCGGCGGCACCGCCGGCGCGATCAAGGGCTGCCGCGAGGATGGCGGCTGTGGCGCTGTCGCCAACCGGCGCCAGTACTATGACGAAGCAGCCGGTCGATACTATTACTACGATCAGGCGACCGGCCGGTACTACTGGGAAGACGGCCGTCCCCGGTAACGGATCGACGGATCACTGTTTTTCAGCGACCATCAGGGCGGCCGGCGTTTGCGCCGGCCGTTCTTTTTCATGGGTGAGGCAGGATGAGCGCTATGTGGAAACACGGACTGGCGGCAATGGCGGTTCTGTCGGGCCTCGCCGTCGCGGGCTGCGCCACTCCGTCCCGGGTGGCCCGTACGAACCTGTGCGAGGATCTCAAGGTTTCGATCTACTTCGATGACGGATCGGCCAGGATCACGCGGGATGCCCGGCAGGTTCTGGTCGAGGCGGCCGAAATGCGCGCCACCTGCGCCCTTGGCGTTGTCGACGTGGTTGGCCTCGCCGACGCGGTCGGCGACCCCCAGGCCAACCTTGCGCTGTCTGCACAGCGCGCGAAGACTGTCACCCAGACCCTGGGCGGTCTCGGGTTCGGAAACGTCAGGATCGAGGCCGCCGGCGCGTCCGGCGCGGCGACCGCCGGTGGTGAGCTTCGGCCGCTCCGCCGCCGCGCCGATCTGATCTTCAAGAGCTCCGGCCAGTAGCGCAAGAAAAAGGGTGGGCCCTTGCGGGTCCACCCTCGAAGTTCGGCATCATCGAGAAAGGGGGTGCGGAGACGGCAGGCTGACTATTGCCAGCCTCAAGTCGGGGGGGGCGTCGCCGTCTCCGCAAATTGTAAACGCGATCCCCGCGATATCCGTTCCCGCGACCCGCGTTTTTTTTTCAGCCCACGGGCGAGTCCTTGCCCTGCAAGGAACAGCGCCCGCGCCGGGACGTTCCTCCTCTCGAGACCCAGAGAAAACAGGAGGCGTCCATGGCCACATTCTTCAACCGAGTCCCGCCGGCCGAGTCCGGTCACGAGGTCCTGGAGGCGACCGACGCCCGCCAGGGGCGCTGGGGGCGGCATGCGTTCTGGATGCTGATCGCCTCGACGGCGCTGGCCGTGGTGGCGCTGTTCACCGCATGGGCCTTCTACTCCGGCGCCTTCACCGAGGCCAATGAAGCCAACACGCCGACCGCCGCCGAAGCCGCAGCGACGACGGGGCCGGTCACCAACGTCAAACAGTAGGCGCGGAGCGGGAGGCGGCTAGGCCGCCTTCCGCGTCCGTCCGGGGTGGAAGAACAGCGCCTGGCCGATTGCCGCCTTCACCGTTTCCGGCTGGAAGGGTTTGGTGATCAGAAAGGTCGGCTCCGGCCGCTCGCCTGTCAGCAGGCGCTCGGGGAACGCGGTTATGAAGATCACCGGCACGTCGTAACGCTCCAGTATGTCCTTCACCGCGTCGATGCCGGAGGAGCCGTCCGCCAGCTGGATGTCGGCCAGCACAAGGCCCGGCATCTTGTTGGCGACCGCCGTCAGCGCTTCGGTGCGGGTGGCGGCGATGTCGACCACGGAGTGGCCCAGTTCACGAACCAGCGCCTCGATGTCAGCGGCGATGACCGGCTCGTCCTCGATGATCAGCACATCGGTCGCCAGTTCCGCGTCGATCTCGTTCTGCGCCTCGGCGATCAGACGCTCGATGTCCGGAAAGTCGGTATCGAGAATCTGGGCCGCTTCGGTCGGGGTGAATCCTTCCAGGGCGGTCAGCAGAAACGCCTGTCGCGATCGTGGCGCGATGCGCAGAAGCCGCTGGCTGGGATCATGCCCGGTGTGTTCGTCAACCCGGTCTTCCAGACGGGCGCCGGAGCTGCACCAGATCGCGTGGAACACGTGATAGAGGGCAACCCTCGGCGACAGCCGGTTATCGAGTTGCTTGTCGCCGGCCGCCAGGGCTTCCAGCGCGACTCGCACATACTGGTCGCCGGAAACCTGGTCGCCCGTAAGGGCGCGCGCGTACCGACGCATATAGGGCAAATGCGGTGCAAGACGTGCAAGAAGACTCATGACCCCTCCCGTTTCTATGTCTTCGTTGAGACGTGACAAAACCGCCCTTGGCAGGCCGTAGCGCACCCCTTCAGATGCCCGAACGTCCTCGTGAGACGAAGGTTCCCACAGGGCGCGCACTGCGTCATCATTAAGAACAAGGTTACGGGAACCCGGCGGACAGGTGCGGCGTTGAGCGAGCGAGGTACAGTTCAAAACAGGGGGCAGGCGCTGGCCGGCGCCGATATGATGATCGAACAAAATCCCATGGACGAACGTCGCAAGGGCTCAGCCCCTCTGGATGAAACCCGGCTTCGCCAACGCGCCATCGGCGTGAAGCTTCGTCAGATGTTTGACGAGGTGGTCAATGAGCCTGTCCCGGACGAGTTCCTGGACATTCTCCGCAAGGCCGACGAAACCCCCGGAGATCGCTGATGGCTGCCGTTCAGGACGAGCGCCACGCGGCTATGACCGACCGTGAGCGCGACTCGATTTTCCAGCGCGAGCTGGTGAAGCTCATCCCCCATCTCCGGGCCTTTGCCCGCACCCTGACGGGCGACGCCACCCAGGCGGACGACCTGGCGCAGGATGCGATGATCAAGGCCTGGGACGCCCGCAAGAGCTTCCAGCTGGGCACCAACATGAAGGCCTGGACCTTCATGATCCTGCGCAACCAGTTCTATTCGGACAAGCGCCGGTCCTGGCGCCAGATTCAGCTCGACCAGGAAGCGGCCGAGCGCACCCTGGTGGCCGTCGACAATCCTGAGGCTCCCGTTGCGCTCGACGAGTTGCGGCTCGCGATGGCCATGCTGCCCGACGAACAGCGGGAGGCGTTGATCCTCGTCGGGGCGGGCGGCTTCGCCTACGAGGAGGCGGCCGACATCTGCGGCTGCGCTGTCGGCACGGTGAAGAGCCGGGTCAGCCGCGCGCGCAAGGCGCTGCAAGGCATCCTGGAAGCAGGCGACTATGATCGCGACGGCGGCTCCGCCGGCGACGCCATGCGTTCGATCCTGGCCGATGCGGAGCGTTTGAGCGCCGCCCGGTGAGGCTTTTGGGGCGGCTTCGCTGGGGACCTGACACCACCATCCGGGTCCGGCTTGGCGTCGCGCTGGCCATTGCCCTGGCTCCGGTGCTCCTGCTGGGCGCCGGCCAGTCGATCCTGGCCTACCAGCGGGAAGCCGCCGACCGGCAGGCCGTCCTTGAATCCGCAGCGCAGCGGAGCGCCGCCACGGCCAGGGCGCGCATCGAGGCGGCGAGCGTCCTGCTGGAAACGCTCGGGCCGGGCGTGATCGGCATGGATTGCTCCGGCCGCCTGACCGAAATCCGCCGGCGCCTCGACGGCTACGCCAACCTGATCCGCTTCGACCGGATCGGCCGGGTCGCTTGCGCGGCGGGCGGCGTTCCGGCCGATCCCGAGCGTCGCGACCGCGACTGGTTCCGCGCGCTGGCGGCGGGGCAGGATCAGTTCGTCACCCTGACGCCGGGCGCCAGCTACGCCGACGAGCCCGCGCTGTTCGCCGCGGTGCGGTCGGTGGACCCGCAGAGCGGATTCAGCGTCCTGGCGGCGGTCATACCGCTCTCCAGCCTGCGCCCGGAACTGTCGGACCGCTCGTTGCCGCGTCAGTCGCAGGTCGCCATCGTGGATCGCCGCGGAGAGCTGCTGTCGGTCACCGATCCGACAGCCTTCCCCGATGATGTCAGAGGCTGGGTTGATCGGGCTGCGGCGGGCAACTCGGTCCTGGTCTACACGAACGGTCAGGACGGCGTGCGGCGCGCCTATTCTGTCGCGCCCTTGGTCGACGACGACGTGTTCGTCATCCTGTCGGCGCCCTCGCGCGGGCTGTTCGCCACGGCCTGGCTCGATCCCATGTCCGGGATCGTGTTTCCGCTGATCGCTTTCGCGGTAGCCCTGCTGGCGGTGTTTTTCGCCGCTGAGCGTGGCGTCGGCCGCTGGATCGTCTACCTGCAGCGGATCGCCGCCATCTACGCCCGCGGACGGTTCACGGTCAGGCCGCTGCAGGCCGACCGTGCGCCGCCGGAAATCCGGGAGCTGGCGGAGACACTCGACCACATGGCGGCGACCATCGTCGCCCGGGATGCGTCGCTGCACGACAACCTGGCCCAGAAGGACGCGCTGATGCGCGAGATCCATCACCGGGTGAAGAACAACCTCCAGGTCATCAGCTCGCTGCTCAGCATGCAGGAACGGGCGCTGACCGACCAGGTCGCGCGCCAGGCGATGAGTGACACCCGCCAGCGCATCACCGCCCTGGCCCTGATCTATCGCGCCCTCTATCAGGGCGCCGATATCAAGCATGTCGATCTGCGGCCATTCCTCGAGGAACTCACCGGCCAGCTGCTGGCTGGGGACATGTCGGCCCACGGCAGCGTGCACACCGAGGTGCGGGCCGACCGCCTGGTGATCGATCCCGACAAGCTGGCGCCGCTCGCCCTCTTCGCCGTCGAGGCGGTCACCAATGCGCAGAAGCACGCATTGACCGAAGCCGGCGGCAAGTTGACCGTCGAGTTCACCGTGCGCGGCCCGGAAGCGGAGCTGATCATCACCGACGATGGCGGCGGCCGGAACAGCCCGCCCGATCCGGACGCTATCAAGGGCGTGGGCCGAACCCTGATGAACGCCTTCGCCCGGCAACTTCGGGGCCGGTGCACGCTGGAGCGTAACGACCAGGGTGGCCTGACCGCCAGACTGATCTTTCCGACGCCCGAGGCTTCGCCGGCTGGAACCTGAAGGCGCGCCGGGCGTTAGCCTCCAGTGAAACAACCGCCCGAAGATCGGGCCGAGGAGATGCGCGATGCGTAAGCTTGTGATTCTGGCCATTGCGGCCACCAGCCTTCTGGCCGCCGCCTGCAACACCATCGAGGGCGCGGGCCAGGACGTTGAGGCGGCCGGCGCCGCCATCGAAGAGACCGCCCAGGACGCCAAGTAGGCCGTTCCGGTTTGACGATTGAAGGCCCCTCGCCCGTAATGGCGGGGGGCCTTTTTCGTGGGCGCTAGTTGAAGCTGTAGCGGATCGGCAGGTGCTTGGGTCCGGACACGAAACTACCGGCGCTCAGCTTCGGTTCGCCGGCGAACGTTAGCGACTTCAGGCGCGGCAGCAGTTCCTCGAACAGGATCCGCATCTCCATCTTGGCCAGGTGCTGGCCCAGGCACAGGTGGGCGCCGTAGCCGAAGGCCAGGTGCTTGCTGGGCCCGCGGTCGATCCGGAAGGCGTCGGGGTCGTCGAACACCGCCTCGTCGCGGTTGCCTGAGGGATAGGCCAGCCACAGCCATTCGCCCTTCTCGATCCGGTGGCCGCCGACCTCCGCGTCGTCCGTGGCCGAGCGCATGAAGTGCTTCACCGGCGTGATCCAGCGGATCGACTCGTCGACCAGCCCGCCGATCAGCGAGGGGTCGGCCTTCACCTTGGCGAACTCGCCCGGGTTCTCGCACAGGCCCCAGATCGCGCCGGCCGTGGAGGATGACGTGGTGTCGTGCCCGGCCGTGGCGACGATCACGTAGTAGCTCATCGCCTCGAAGTCGTTGATCGGCTCGCCGTCCAGCTTGCCGTTGGCGATCACGCTGGCCAGGTCCTCGCGCGGGTTGGCCTTTCGATCGTCGGTGATCGCCTTGAAGTACATGAAGAAGTCCGCGATCACGCCCTGCAGCGCGGCCATGGCTTCGGGACCCTGCAGGTTCTCCTTGCCGCCGGAGCGGCTCAGTTCCGGATCCTGTGCCCCGAACAGCTCCTGGGTCAGCTTCAGCATGCGCGGCTCGTCCTGCGGCGGCACGCCAAGGATCTCCATGATCACGCGCAGCGGGTAGTAGAGGGCGATCTCGTTGACGAAGTCGCATTCGCCGCCCAGCTCGGCCATGCGGTCCACATGCTCGCGGGCGATCTGGCGGATGCGGTCCTCCAGCTTGCGGATGTTCTGCGGCAGGAACCACGACTGGGTCATGATCCGATACTTGGGGTGGTCGGGGGCGTCCATCTGGACCAGCGTCCGCACCAGGTGCGGGCTGCCGCCGGTCATCTGGCGGACCAGCCGGTCGCCTTCGAGGGTGGTGAAGGTCGAGGCCAGGTCGCCGGAGTGGAACAGGTCGTTCTGCCGGCTGATCTCGAGGATGTCGGCGTGCCGGGTGACGATCCGGAACGGGGCGACCCCCTCCAGTTCGGCGCGGCCCAACGGGTTGTTGGCGCGCAGCCAGCGGAAGGCGTCATGGACGCTGTTGTCGGCATAGGCCTTGGGGTCGATCGCCTGGAAGGCGATCTCGTCGGGGATGCGATCTGCGCCGCTCATGAGGTGTCTCCTGCCTGGGCGCAGGATGCCGTCGTGACGCTGCGGAAGCAAAGCGCGGGCGCCGGCCGGGTGCGGCGGAGATCGCCGGGCTTATGGCGGGCCTTACGCAGCGGCCCGGAACGAGGGGTTGCGGGCGAACAGGCCCGTGCGGCCACTGACCGGCCGGAAGGCGTCGGTCAGGTCCTGTGGCGACACCTCGGCGTCCAACAGCAGGAAGCCGTCGGAGGGCAGGGCGGCGGCCAGACCTTCCAGCACCCGGCGGCGGATGCTGTCGTCCAGCGCGGTCAGCACGTGCCGGGCCAGGATGACGTCGAACCGGCCCACCCCAGACAGATCGGCGGCCAGGTTGATCCGCCGCCAGCGAACCCGTTGCCGGATGCGCGGCGACAGCTGCCAGTTGTCCTCGATCTTGTCGAAGTGCCGCACCAGCTGCCGGATCGGCAGGCCGCGCTGGACCTCGAACTGGGTGTAGAGGCCGCTCTGGGCCTTCTCCAGACAGCGCTCGGCGATGTCGGAGCCGTAGATGTCGATGCGGGCGCCGGGCTCCAGGCCCTGGGCCTCCTCGGCGATCATGGCGACGGAATAGGCTTCCTGGCCGGTGGCGCAGGCGGCGCTCCAGATGCGGATCGGCTCGGGGCCGCGCATCCGGGTCAGGGTCGGCAGGATCTCGTCGCGCAGCTGGTCGAACGTCGCCCGGTCGCGGAAGAAGGCCGTCTCGTTCAGCGTCATGGCCTCGACCAGCGCCCAGATCAGCGGCTCCTCGCGGCGCAGCTTCAGGCCGGCGATCAGGTCCTCGACGCTGTTGTAACCCTCGCGCCGGGCCAGCGGCGCCAGGCGGCTTTCCATCAGATAGGTCTTGGCCGGGTCGATCTTGAGACCCGCCCGCGCCTTGCACAGCGCCACGACCAGCTGGATGTCCTCGGGCGTCATCAGGCCAGACCCGCCATCTCGAACTTGGCGGCGATGATGTCGCCGTCGAAGGGTTTCATGATGTACTCGGTCGCGCCGGCCGCCAGCGCCTCGCGGATGCGGTCGGGATGGCTCTCGACGGTGCAGAACACGACCTTGGGCGCATCGCCGCCGGGCTCGGCCCGCAGGGTGCGCAGGAACTCCATCCCGTTCATCACCGGCATGTTCCAGTCGAGCAGGATGACATCGGGCATGGCCGCGCGGCACCAGGCCAGCGCCTCCAGCCCGTCGGACGCCTCGGCGATCTCGTAGCCGAGGTCCTCCAGGATGCGGCGGGCCACCTTGCGGATCACCCGGCTGTCATCGACCAGCAGACAGGTCTTCAAGACGGAACGCTCCTTCCCCAACGATCCGTTTTCGCCCGTGCGGGTTAACGGCCGGTGTGGGAGCGTCGATAACGGCCGCCCTTTCGCGTTCGAAGTGCTCAGCCGGCCGGAACCACAGCCGCCAGGGTGACCTTGTCCTCGCTGACTTCCGCCGCCAGGTGACCGCCGACGCCCTTGACGATCAGCCACAGGTAATAGGCCTGCACCCAGGCGCCGCCGACCGCGTCGCCGCGGTCCTGGCCCTGCAGGCCGCGCAGCACCTCGGGCTTGAGCCGGCCGCGCGGACCGACCGCCTCGATGCTGATCGCCACCTTGCCGTCGGCCTCCACCGCCCGCAGCGTCGCGATCCCGCCCATCGGCAGGGCCCCGGCCGCGATCTGCGCCAGGTTCATGATCACCCGCGCCGCCGGCTTGTTCAGCCCGGCCGGTTCGACCTTCCAGTCCAGCTCCGGCCGCACGTGGGCGAAGACGCCCTTGGCCAGGCTCTCCAGCTCGCGGGCGTCGAAGGTCTCGGCCGTCGACGAGGCGCCGAACGCCACCCGCGCGAACTGCAGCATGTCGGCCAGTTTGCGGGCGCTCTGGGTGATCAGGCTCATGGCGTCCTCGCGCATGTCCTGGGCGGTCGGGTCCTCGAGCAGGTCCAGGCCCGAGACGATGGCGCTCGCCGGGCTGATAAAGTCGTGGCACAGGCGCGCGGCGATCTGGGCGGCCAGCTCGGCGGCGTCCGGAACGAAGGGCGCGGGCGGCGCTTCGGGAGCAGCGTCGGGCGCCGTCTCCGGCGCGGCTTGGGCGGGGGTGTCGGTGGGATCGCTCATCGGGGCGGACGTTGCCCTGATTTGAGCCGTTGGCAAACGGGGCCGCGCCCCCTACGGAGTTCGCCATGACCGCCTTCCTCGAGCCGGGCGCCCTTGTGCGCCATCCGGATCGCCCGGACTGGGGTCTGGGGCAGGTGCAGTCGGTGGTCGGCGCCCGCGTGACCGTCGACTTCGAGGAGGCCGGCAAGCAGACCATCGACACGTCGGTGGTCCGGCTGGTCTTCGTGGCCGACGATCCGCGCGACCGCTGACGGGCGCAGGCGACAGTATGGGAACGAACGGAATGAGCGACGACGCCGACATCGGCCGCATCCTGGCCGACATCGTGGAAGAGGCCGGCCGGGTGATCATGCCCTACTGGTCGCACGGCGGAACCGTCGCCCACACCAGCAAGGCCGACATGAGCCCGGTGACCGAGGCCGACCAGGCCGGCGAGCGGCTGATCGTCGCCCGGCTGAAGGAACACTTCCCCGACATTCCGGTCGTCGCCGAGGAGCACGCCAGCGAGTTTGGCACGCCTGACGCCATCGGCCCGCGCTTCTTCCTCGTCGACCCGGTGGACGGCACCAAGGCCTTCATGAAGGGCGATCCGAACTTCACGGTGAACATCGGCCTGATCCAGGACCGCCGCCCGGTGGCCGGCGCCGTCTGCGCCCCGGCCAGCGACGAGACCTGGTTCACCACGGCCTCGGGGACGATGAAGCGCGCCAGCGGCGGCGCCGAGGCGCTCGTCCGCGTGCGCCCCTGGCCGACGGGCGAGGCGGTCTGCCTGATCAGCCACACCATGAAGCCGGAAACCGTCGACAAGCTGGCCGCCGAGTACGGCTTCGACCTTCGCCTGGCGCTGGACAGCTCGATCAAACTCTGCCGCATCGCCGAGGGCGCCGCCGACATCTACCCCCGCCACGGCCCGACCAGCGAATGGGACATCGCCGCGGCTCACGCGGTGCTGCAAGCCGCCGGCGGCAGCGTGCGCGGCTACCAGGACGCGCCGTTCGCCTACGGAAAGGCCGACAAGCGATTCCTGAACGAGTGGTTCGTGGCGCGGGGCGGGTAGGCCTTGCGTGCTTCGCGACGCGCTACGCGCTCCTCAGCATGACGACCTTTGTGGAAGCGTCTCTGAGTTCGTCATCCTGAGGAGCGAGCCTCGAGCGAGCGTCGCGAAGGACGCACGATCTCGCGGCCAACGCGCCTAAGCCGTCACCGCCGCCCAGATCACCCAGCCCGCCATGAACACGATGATCAGCGAGCCGATGGTCCAGAGCGTTGCCCGCACATCGTGGGTCTGGGCGGTGAAATAGGCGACGAAATGCGCCAGCCGCGAGACGACGTAGCCGTAGAGCAGCCCTTGGGCGAGCCACAGCGGCGGCTCGCTCAGCACAAAGAGAAAGCCCGCCGCCAGGAAGAACGGGATGTTCTCCAGGTCGTTGAGCTGGATCCGCCGGATGCGCTCGACCCGCTCGTCAGGCTCGAGCTGCCGGGGGTCGGGCTCGGGATTGAGCGGCGTCTTCTTCAGGTCCTCGGGCGACCGATAGCCGCCCTTCGCCTGCATCATCCGCGCGACCGTCAGCCAGGACATGGCCACGACCTTCAGGATCATCAGCGATGCGGCGACGGCATAGGTCGCGATCAACGGGTTCTGGAAACTGAGACTGTCCATCGGAATGCCCCCGCAGTTGTACGGGGAGGGTAGCGCAGAACAGGGGGGCTGCCATCCCGGAGCTCGCCCGCTGCCCTGCCTCCCGTCTCCCCGGCGAAGGCCGGGGTCCATCAGGGCAAGGGCTGGAGCGGGGTCATGGATCCCGGCCTTCGCCGGGAAAACGGTGGCAAAGTGTGCGTGAAAGTCCCTTCCCTCGGGAAGGGAGCAACCCTTCGATCTCATGGATGTCAGCGTGCCGGCCGGTTCAGGTCAGTCCGCCGACGTGGCCCTGTGGGCCATCGCCTCCGGCGACGCGAAGCGCCCTTGAGTGACCTGACCCGAGCGGCGAGTATTTGGCCAAGAGAACAAGGTCACGTGAGATGAGAACAGACGCGCGAGCCAGGGCGGTCTCTGTCAGCCTTCTGGCAGTTCTTTTGACCTTCCCCTCCTTGGGGTCGGCTGAGCCGCCGCTTGCCTACAGCAGGCAGTCCGGTGATCCGTGGGAGGCCTTCCGGGGCGGGTCTGAGGACTACTGCCTTCAGCCGGATGACGCCTACTTTGCGACTGTTCCGAGCCAAAGCGAGGTCGAAGCGGTCGCCCGCCTTACAGACGCTCCAGCGGTCGAGTTGTCCGACGGCGACGCAGCACGTTTGCTTGGGCTTTCAGTTCAGCAGAACGGGACCGCCGCCGCCGCCTTTCTTTCCGTGGCGCGGCGCAAACTCGAGGCCGCGCGCCAAGACGTCTATCAGCGCCGCGTAGGTAGCTGGAGTCGAAGTGATCAGGAGGAGCTGGACAGGCTGACCGCCGTTGCGGACGGGCCTCGCCTCGCCGCGTTTCGCCCCTACCTCCTGCGGTCGCTTGGGCCCGAGATGCCGGAGGATGAGCCTTGGTTTGAGGTGATCGTCTGTGACGGCAGGGTTGCCGTGAAACAGACCGCCCCCGGGAACCTTGAGCGGCGCCCCGACCGAGGCGCTGTCGTAGTCTTCCTGGAACAGGCGCCGAAAGCCGTATTTGTGGAATGGTGGGTGGTGAAACCCTGACGCGGGAGAGGTCCTACCCCCCCAACCCCAGCACATCCTGCATATCGAACGCTCCGGCCTTGCGCCCCGCCGCCCACTTCGCCGCCGCCAGGGCGCCGCGCGCGAACAGGCCGCGGTCGCGGGCCGAGTGGCTGAAGGTCAGGATCTCTTCCTCGCTGGCGAAGGTGACGCTGTGTTCGCCGATGATCCCGCCGCCGCGCAGGACGGAGAAGCCGATCTCGCCCTCGGGCCTTGGGCCGTTCAGGCCGTGCCGCGCCGGCTGCAGCACGTCGGCCAGCGCCACCCCGCGCCCCTGGGCCGCCGCCTCGCCCAGCATCAGGGCGGTGCCCGAGGGGCTGTCGACCTTGCGGCGGTGGTGGGCCTCGAAGATCTCGATGTCGAAGTCGCGGGGGTCCAGCGCGGCGGCGGCCTGGCGGACCATGCCCATCAAGAGGTTCACGCCCAGCGAGAAGTTGCCGGCCCGCACGATGGCGATGCGGCTCGCGGCCTCGTCGATGCGGCGGGTCTGGTCCTGCGACAGGCCCGTCGAGCCGATGACCAGCGCCACGCCGCCGCGCCCGGCGGCCTTCTCGGCCAGGGCGACGCTGGCCTCCGGCGTGGTGAAGTCGATGACCGCGTCGGCGAGGCTGAGCGCCTCGTCCAGGCTGACCAGCCCCTCGCCCTCGACGCCGGGCCGTTCGTAGCGGGCCACGACCATGACATCGTCGCGACCCTCGCAGGTCGCCGCCACGGCGCGCCCCATCCGGCCGAGCGCGCCGGCGATGGCGATCTTCACGGGGGGCGGGGCGGTGGGGGTCATGCCCTTGCTGTATCGCCCTTCATCAATTCCGTCATCAATCCTCACACCGTCTCCCCGGCGAAGGCCGGGGTCCATGCGGCCCGCACCGCGCTTGAACGATGGACCCCGGCCTTCGCCGGGGAAACGGGCTGGGGCGCCGGGGAGACGGGGCATAGACTCCGGCCATGCCCCCGCAAGCAAACTTCCGTCCGGTCACGGTTGTCCCGGCGGGTCGTGGCCGTTAGGTTGCGCGCCTTCCTGCCCCCGACGCGACCGGCCTGACGACCGGTGACGCCGCTCCAGCGTTTCAAGGACGTCCGCTACCCCATGAGCGATTCCGAAAAGAAGACCTTCACCGACGCCGAGGCCCTGGCCTTCCACCAGTTCCCGACGCCCGGGAAGATCGCCATCGCGGCCACCAAGCCGATGGCCACCCAGCGGGACCTGAGCCTGGCCTATTCGCCGGGCGTCGCCGTGCCGGTCCTGGCCATCGCCGAGAACCCGGACCTGGCCTACGAGTACACCTCCAAGGGCAACCTGGTCGGGGTGGTCTCCAACGGCACGGCCATCCTGGGCCTGGGCAATCTGGGCGCGCTGGCCTCCAAGCCGGTGATGGAAGGCAAGGCGGTGCTGTTCAAGCGCTTCGCCGACGTCGACGCCATCGACATCGAGCTTTCCACCGAGGATCCCGACGAAATCATCACCGTGGTCAAGACCATCGGCGCGACCTTCGGCGGCATCAACCTCGAGGACATCAAGAGCCCCGAGTGCTTCATCATCGAGCAGCGCTGCCAGGAGCTGCTGGACATCCCGGTGTTCCACGACGACCAGCACGGCACGGCGATCATCTGCGCCGCCGGCCTGATCAACGCCTGCTACATCACCGGCAAGAAGCTGGAGGACGTGAAGGTCGTGCTGAACGGCCCCGGCGCGGCCGGCATCGCCTCGATGGAGCTGATCAAGGCGATGGGCGTGCGGCCCGAGAACGTCATCGCCTGCGACTCCAAGGGCGTCCTCTACCAAGGCCGCACCGACGGCATGAACCAGTGGAAGAGCGCCCACGCGGTCGACACCGACAAGCGCACCCTGGCCGAGGCGGTCGAGGGCGCGGACGTGCTGCTGGGCCTGTCGGCGGCCGGCGCCTTCACCAAGGAAATGATCGCCAGCATGGCGCCCAATCCGGTGATCTTCGCCATGGCCAACCCCGACCCCGAGATCAGCCCGGAAGACGTGCACTCGGTCCGCGGCGACGCCATCATGGGCACCGGCCGCAGCGACTATCCCAACCAGGTCAACAACGTCCTGGGCTTCCCCTACATCTTCCGCGGGGCGCTCGACGTGCGGGCCCGGCGGGTCAATCACGAGATGAAGATCGCCTGCGCCAACGCCCTGGCGATGCTGGCGCGGGAAGACGTGCCCGATGAAGTGGCCGCCGCCTATCACGGCCGCCAGCTGAAGTTCGGCCCGCAGTACATCATCCCCTCGGCCTTCGATCCCCGGCTGATCTGGTACATCCCGCCCTTCGTCGCCCAGGCGGCGATGGACACCGGCGTGGCCCGCAAGCCGATCGAGGACATGGACGCCTACCGCGCCAGCCTGGCGCGCCGGCTGGACCCCAGCGCCGCCTTCCTGCAGCGCCTGTCGGGCGCGGTGCTCAGCGGGCCCAAGAAGCGCATCGTCTTCGCCGAGGGCGAGGAGCCCAGCGTGATCCGCGCCGCCTACGCCTTCCAGGCCCAGGGCCTGGGCCAGGCCATCCTCTGCGGCCGCGAGGAGCTGGTGAAGGACAACATGCGCCTCGCCGGCCTCGATCCCGAGGAGGCCAGCATCGAGATCGTCAACGCCCGCCTGTCCGACCGCAGCCCCGACTATGTCGAGCACCTCTACGGCCGCCTGCAGCGCGAGGGCTACCTCAAGCGCGACGTGCAGCGGCTGATAAACCAGGACCGCAACAGCTTCGCCGCCTCGATGGTGGCGCTGGGCGACGCCGACGGCATGGTCACCGGCGTGACCCGCGCCTACGACCAGGCGCTGGAGGAGATCCTGCGCGTCATCGACCAGGCCCCGGGCGGCCGGGTGATGGGCATGTCCATCGTGCTGGCCAAGGGCCACACCCTGTTCATCGCCGACACCAACGTCACCGAGATGCCCGAGGCCGAAGAGCTGGTGGAGATCGCCTGCGAGGCGGCCCGCGCCGTCCGTTCGCTGGGCTTCACCCCGCGCGTGGCCTTCATGAGCTACTCGACCTTCGGCAACCCGATGGGCATGCGCTCGGAGAAGGTCCGCGAGGCGGTGGCCATGCTCGACGAGATGGACGTCGACTTCGAGTACGAGGGCGAGATGCCGCCGGAGCTGGCCCTGGAGCCGGAGCGCCGCGCCAACTACCCGTTCATGCGCCTGACCGGCCCGGCCAATGTGCTGATCATGCCGGCCATCCACTCCGCCTCGATCTCCACCAAGCTGGTGCAGTCCCTGGGTGGGGCGACGGTGATGGGGCCGATCCTGCTGGGCCTGACCAAGGCGGTGCAGATCGCGCCGCTCTCGGCCTCGGTGTCCAAGATCCTCAACATGGCTCTGATGGCGGCGTACGACCAGCCGCTCGAGCCCGCGGCGGAGTAGGGTCATGGCTTCATGAGGATCGGCTACGTGTTCGCTTTCCCCCTTCTCGACTAGCGACGCGCCCCGGCGGAGACCGGAGGCGCGCGCCTCCGTCTTTTCCGCAGGACTTTCCTCATGACCGCCTCCCCCGAGGCCGCGATCGGTTTCGATTTCGGCACCACCAACACCGTCGTCGCCCTGGAGCGACAGGGGCAGGCGCGTCTCGCCGGCTTCAGCCACGAGGGCGCGCCGTTCAACGCCTTCCGCTCGGCGCTCAGCTTCCACGCGCCCGACCATGACCCGACCGCCCGCGTCGTCGAGGCCGGGCCCTGGGCCATCGACGCCTATGTCGAGGAGCCGCTGGAGACGCGGTTCATCCAGTCGTTCAAGAGCTACGCCGCCAGCGCCCTGTTCACCGACACCGAGATCCTGCGCCGGCGCTTCACCTTCGAGGACCTGCTCAGCGCCTTCCTGCTGAAGGTGAAGGAGCACGGCGGGGACACGCTGGCCGACCTGCCGAAACGCGTGATCGTCGGCCGGCCGGTGACCTTCGTCGGCAACCGGCCCGACACCGCGCTCGCCCTGCGCCGCTACGAGACGGCGTTCCGGCGGCTGGGGTTTACGGACATCCGCTATGTGCCCGAGCCGGTGGCGGCGGCCTTCTTCTTCGCGCGCCGGCTGGAGGGCGACGCCACCGTGCTGGTCGCCGACTTCGGCGGCGGCACCAGCGACTTCTCGCTGGTCCGGTTCACGCACCAGAACGGCCACATTCGTTCAAGGGCTCTGGCCAACGCCGGCGTCGGGGTGGCGGGCGACGCCTTCGACTACCGGCTGATCGACCACCTGGTCTCGCCGCGCCTCGGCAAGGGCAGCAGCTACCGCGCCTTCGACAACATCCTGCCGATCCCCAACCGCTACTTCACCGCCTTCGCCCGCTGGGAGCAGCTGGCCCTGCTGCGGGCGTCCAGGGACATGAAGGACATCCGCAAGCTGGTCCGCACCGCCACCGAGCCGGAGAAGATCGCCCGGCTGGTCGAGGTGCTCGACGACAACCACGGCTACCGCCTCTACCAGGCGGTCTCGCGGCTGAAGGAGGCGCTGTCGGGCGCCGAGACCGCCGCGTTCGACTTCCAGGGCGGCTCGGTGCACATCGCCGGCGAGGTGAAGCGCGAGTCGTTCAACCGCTGGATCCAGCCGGAGCTGACCGCCATCGAGGGCGCTGTCGACGAGGCCCTGCGCCGCGCCAACCTCACCGAGGCCGGCGTCGACCGCGTGTTCCTGACCGGCGGCTCATCCTTCGTGCCCGCCGTCCGCGAGATCTTCGAGCGTCGGTTCGGCGTGGCGAAGATGGAGAGCGGGGCCGAACTGGTGTCGATCGCCACGGGCCTGGCCCTCATGGGCGCCGAGCCGGACCTGGACGACTGGAGCGAGCGGGCGGGTTAGGCCCCCTCCCATCCGTCATGGTCGGACCTGTTCCGACCACCCATGCACACTGAGTCCGCGGGGAGGTGCTGACCGCGCCTGCAATCCCCCGCCGCCCGTGTTCATGGGTCCTCGCGACGAGCGCGAGGATGACGGGGAATAGATTGCGTAGGTGATGCGGGATCAGGCACTGTGCGCAAAGTTTCACAAAACAACGCACCGGGAGCGCGACCAATGGCCATTTCACTCTACGACGTCACCGTCGGGCAGTACCTGCAGATCGTCGACGCCGCCGCCGGCTTTCTCGAGCGCGGGCTGAAGCATTGCGCCGACGAGGGCGCCAACGCCGATGATCTGGTCGGCAAGCGCCTGGCCGGCGACATGCTGCCGCTGTCGTTCCAGGTCTCCTCGATCGCCCACCACTCGATCGGCGCCATCGAGGGCGTGAAGGCCGGCGTGTTCTCCGCCACCGGCGGACCGTCGATGGCCGAGACCTACGCCGAACTGCAGAAGACCATCGCCGACACCCAGGCCGCGCTGCGCGCCCTGACGCCGGAAGAGGTCGACGCCCTGGCCGGCAAGGACGTGACGTTCGAGTTCGGCGCCATGAAGATGCCCTTCACCGCCGAGGGCTTCCTGCTGTCGTTCTCGCTGCCCAACTTCTACTTCCACGCCTCGACCGCCTACGACGTGCTGCGGGCCAACGGCGTGCCGCTGGGCAAGCGCTACTTCCTGGGCGCGCTGAAGATGAAGAGCTAGGCGACCAGGCCAACTTTTCGTCGCCGGCCTGATGCATCCGTTCGCCGCGCCCGAAGCCTCATAGCTTCGGGTGACGGAGCGCGCCGATATGGGCAGGACCATCACGCTGGCGGCGCAGGCCGGCCGGCGGACGACGATCAGCTGGTACGAGCCGGGCGAGACGCACCGGGCCCATCGCCATGACCAGGCGCAGGTCTCCTGCCTGCTGGCCGGCGACTACGCCGAGGACAGCCTTTCGGGGCCGCGCGAGGCGTTCGGCGGCGCCGTCAGCATCAAGCCGGCGGGATTCGAACACGAGAACCGGTTCGGCGCGGATGGGGCCCTGATCCTGTCGACCGGCCTGGCCGACGCGCCCTTCGCCGGTCGCTACCGGATCGGCCGGTCGCCGGCGGCGCGGGCCGCGCTGGCGGCGGACAGCGCGTTGGCGACGCTGTGCCACGGCCTTCAGGACGGAGGCGCGATGGACCCGCCGGCGGCCTGGCTGGAGGGGGCGCGGCTGCGGCTGGCCTCCGGCGCGGCGTCCGCCGAGGTGGCGCGCGCCCTCCGCCTGCATCCGGTGCGCTTCGCCGCCCTGTTCCGCGCCGCCTTCCGCGAGCCGCCGTCGGCCTGGCGGCAGGCGCGGCGCCTGTCGCGGGCGGTCTCGGGGATCGTCGCCGGGCCCGCGGCGCTGGCCGATCTGGCGGCGGAGGCCGGGTTCTCCGACCAGGCCCACATGTCCCGCGCGGTGAAGGCGGCGACCGGCTTCTCGCCCGGCGCGTTGCGGCGTCTGTTCTCGGCCGCCTGACGATTTCATCCGTTCAAGACCGGGCGCCGGCCAGCGCCTAGGCAGGGCGCGAACCGAATGGAGACGCCTCATGCTTCGCCGCCTCACCGGACTGGCCGCCGCCGCCCTGACCCTGCTGATCAGCCTGCCGGCGCTCGCCGCGACGCCGGCGGACGACGCCGCCTTCCGCCGCGACGCGGACGCCTTCATCGATCGGGCGCTCAGGGAGATAGAGGTCACGCCGGGTCTCGCCGTGGCCTTCGTCGATGGTGACCGGATGCTCTACGTGCGTGGGACCGGACTGGCCGACACCGCGCCGCCGTTGAGGGCGGACGCCGACACGCGATTCTACATCGCCTCCAGCACCAAGTCGTTCACCGCCCTGGCCATCGCCGCGCTGGCGGCGAAGGGCGTGGTGGACCTGGACGCGTCGGTCGCGGCCTGGCTGCCGGACTCCGGCCTGCCGCCCGCTATCGCCGCCAGGGTGACCCTTCGCCAGCTGCTGACCCACACCTCCGGTCTCGACAACAGCCCGATCTCGTTTCGCGCCGCGTTCAGTGGCGACCACAGCCCGGCCCTGATGCAGTCGCTGCTCGCCGCCACCGTGGAGACGCCTGACACACCGGCCGGGACCTTCCGCTACAGCAACGCCGGCTACAACCTGGCCACCCTGCTCATCGAGCGGAAGACCGGTCTCGACTGGCGGGCGCTGGTCCGGCGCGAGGTGCTGGATCCGCTGGGCATGACCGCCACGACGCCGTTCGTGTCGCAGGCTGGCGGCGTCCTGGCGGCGGGCCATGTCCCCGGCCCCGACGGATCGCCGCTGCGCTCACCGCTGCAGAAGTCCGACGCCACCATGCAGTCGGCCGGCGGGCTGGTCTCCACGGCGCGCGACATGGCCCGCTGGCTGCAGGCCCAGATCAATGACGGCGTCGTCGACGGTCGCCGGGTGTTTCCGGCCGGATTGATCGCCTCGACCCATGCGCCGGGCGCTATCCAGGACGCGACCTTCGGACCCTATCGCCGCACCGGATACGGCCTGGGCTGGCAGATCGGCGCCTTCGGGGACGATCTTCTGATCCACCACTTCGGCAACTTCGCCGGTTCTCGCGCCCATGTCTCGCTGTTGCCGGCGCGAGGGCTCGGCGTGGCCGTGATGATCAACGAGGACGCTGTGGCCGGTGAGCTGGCCGACCTGGTCGCCAACTATCTCTATGAGCGCCGCCTGAACCGTCCCGATGTCCAGGCGCGCTACGCCGCCGCGCTCGAGGCGCTGAAGGCTGACCGCGACGCGCGCCGCAAGGGTATCGCCGGGGCGGCGGCCCGGTTCGCCGCCCGCCCCCGCATGCTGACCCTGCCCGACGGCGACTATGCCGGCCGCTACGAGAACCCGCTCTACGGCGCCTTTATCGTCACCCCGACCGAAGACGGGCTGGTGGTGACCATGGGTCCGATGCGGGCCCAGGCCCAGGCCTTCACCCAGCCGGACAGCATTCGCGTCGAACTGGTCCCGGGCCAGGGCCAGGCTGTCGTCTTCCGGCTCGACGAGGCCGGGCGCGTCGTGGGCGCGCGCGCGATGGGAGCCGACTTCGCAAAACGCTGATTCCCACCTCTGAGCGAAAATGTCCGGGCAAGATTGCGCGGCGGCGTCCTCGCCTGCTGTGTGATCGCCGTTCACAATCCTCCCCAAATCGGGGTTCGCTTCATGGCGCGCCCGGCCGGCCTCTGGCTGGGCGGGTTTCGGCATGCGCGCGACGCCCACAAGAACAAGATTCATGAGGGAGAGAACAAACATGCGCACGCGCGCTCTTTCGCGTGGCCGTCAGGCCCGCACCCCGCTTCTGACCGCCGTCCTGCTGGCCTCCACGGCCCTGGCCAGCCCGGTCTTCGCCCAGTCCCAACCCGCGTCGGAAGAAGTCGCGGTCGACGAGATCGTCGTCACCGCCCAGCGCCGCGAGCAGTCGCTGAACGACGTCGGCATGTCGATCCAGGCCTTCGGCTCCGAGCAGCTTGAAGAGATGCGCGTCACCAACGTGCAGGACCTGTCGACCGCGGTGCCCAGCTTCACTGTTTCGCGCTCCTACCAGGGCGTGCCGACCTTCACCCTGCGCGGCATCGGCTTCAACACCATCAACATGTCGGCCACCTCGACGGTCGGCACCTACGTCGATGAAGTCGCCTACGCCTACCCGATGATGCTCAGCGGCCCGGTGTTCGACCTGGAGCGCGTTGAAGTCCTGAAGGGTCCGCAGGGCACCCTGTACGGCCGCAACACCACCGCCGGCCTGATCAACTTCGTCACCCAGAAGCCCTCGACCGCGTTCGAGGCGCGGGCCGTGGCCGAAGTCGGCAACTACGAGACCACCAACTTCGAGGGCATGGTCAGCGGCCCGATCACCGACAACCTCCAGGGTCGCCTGTCGTTCCGCAGCGAGAACAGCGGCAAGGGCTGGCAGGTTTCGCAGAGCCGCGGCGACCGCCTCGGTGAGGTCAGCCGCTACGGCGTGCGCGGCGCGCTGGCCTTCCAGCCGACCGACGCCCTGTCGATCGACGCCTCGGTCAACTACTGGGCCAACACGAGCGACACCCTCGCCGCCCAGGCCATCGGCTTCACGCCGGGCACGACGCCCCAGGGCGTCAACCCGCTGGGCGCCGGCTTCTGGAATGCTCCGGGCCTGGCCACCTTCATCGCCGGCAATCCGCCGCGCAGCGGCGAGGACGCCGATTGGGCGACCGACGCGCGTCGCACCTCGACCGTCGGGACCACGCCGGGCATCGACAAGCCGCTGGAGGAAGACTCGACCTTCCTCGGCGCCAAGCTGAACGTCGCCTGGGACATCAAC
Source organism: Caulobacter sp. (assembly GCA_031426695.1). Taxonomy (GTDB): domain Bacteria; phylum Pseudomonadota; class Alphaproteobacteria; order Caulobacterales; family Caulobacteraceae; genus Caulobacter. The sequence continues at coordinate 241,458 of JASJPM010000010.1, read as the reverse complement.
GATGATCTGACCCTGGTCTCGCTGACCAGCTTCAACAAGATCGAGCGCAAGGGCGTGATGGACTGGGCCGGCGCGCCGTACAACGTCCTGATCCAGGACGCGGACGGCCAAATCGAATCGTTCGCCCAGGAACTGCGCATCCAGGGCGGCAACGACCGCGTCACCTGGCTGGTCGGCGGCTACTACGGCCGTGACGAGATCGTCGACACCAACCAGACGCTGTTCCGCGACAACGCCAACGTCCGCCTGTTCCAGTTCCTCACCGGCCAGCTGCTCGCCACGCCGTTCAACACCGGTCCGCTCCCCGGCGGCGCGGGACCCGGCGGCGTCTACACGCCCGCCCAGGCCGCGAACACCTTCCAGACCTACCGCGACGACGGCAACATCGAGACCACCACGGCCAGCCTCTTCGCCAGCGCCGACTGGAACCTGACCGACAGCCTCAGCCTGACCACCGGCATCCGCTACACCCAGGACAAGCAGGACGCGAACATCTGCTCGCGCGACGTCGACGGCTCGATGCTGCCGAACCTGAACGTGACCAACAAGTACCTGTACCTGCTGCGTTACGGGGTCGCCATCACCGACAACGTGGTCGCCAACGGCTGCTCGACCACCCGCATCAACTGGAACACCATGACCGCCACGCGCGGCGAGGTCGTCACCAGCCTGGACGAGGACAACGTCGCCTGGCGTCTGGCCCTGAACTGGAATGTCACCGACGACGTGCTGCTGTTCGGCTCGGTGTCGCAAGGCGCCAAGTCGGGCGGGGCGCCGGTCAACACCGTCAGCCTCTATGAACAGAACCTGCCCGCCAAGCAGGAGCAGCTGCTCGCCTACGAAGTCGGCGTGAAGGCCGCCCTGTTCGAGCGCCGGATGCAGGCCAACATCTCGGCCTTCTACTACGACTACACCGACAAGCAGATGAGCACCTTCAACCCGGACGCGCTCTACACGGCGCTGGCCCGTCTGCAGAACATCCCGGACTCGCTCGCCTACGGCATCGACGCCGAAGTCACCATGCGTCCGTCGAACAACTTCACCCTGATCACGGCGGCGACCTTCCTGCACACCGAGATCGACGGCTTCGTCGGCACCAACGGCGCCGGCCTGCCGCAGGACTATGACGGCGCGGCGTTCCTCTACAGCCCCGAGTTCCTGGGCAGCATCACGGCTCTGTACAACCGGGATCTGACCGACAACCTCGGCTTCAAGGCGATGCTCAACGGGCGCTACCAGAAGAAGTCGCAGGCCGACCTCGAGGGCAATCCGCTGTACGAGATTCCGGCCTACGGTGTCTGGAACGCCAGCATCGGCGTGGAGTCGCTCAGCGGTCGCTGGGACCTCACCGCCTGGGCCCGCAACCTGACGGACGAGTACTACTGGACCGCGGTCGCCAGCAACGCCAACACCGTTGTGCGCTTCCCGGGCCAGACCCGCACCGTCGGGGTCTCCCTGACCATCAAGTACTGATCGACAAACTCAGCCATCGGATCCCTTTCCTCCCGTAGGGATCCCGGGCCTTGGGCGCGCTGGCGGGGAGCCGGCGCGCCCTTCTTCTTTTCTGCCCTAGGGTAAGGGTGGTTATGCACGCGCCATGGTCGAGCGAGTGCAGTCTGGCGTAGCAGCCGGTCGTGGATCCCGGTTCACGGCCGCTGATTTTCGAGTCCCCGGCGGCTATCTGCCGCTTCTGGTCGGGCCAGAGGCGGCCGGCGCGCTCGCGGCGGGCGACAGGTCCGGCGAGCCGATGCCGTCAATGCGGTTCCTGAACCTGTGCCTGGAGCACATGCGGGCGACCGGCGACGAGTCCTGCGGCGTGGCCCCGACCCGCGTCCCGCAGGGGACCTTCGGCCTGCTACTGGCCGCCGCCGCCCAGGGCGACACCTTCGCCCAGGCGCTGCAACGCTTCGCCGAGGCGATTCCGATGCTGCGTCCGGACATGATCGTCGGGTTCAGTCGGACCCGGCGGGGCCTGGAGATATCGTTCGGCCATCGCGGCGAGCGGGATCCCCGGCGGGACCTGCTGGTCGAGATCTTCGCGCTGACCGCCCACTGCGGCTTCCGCTGGCTGACCGGCAAGCGGTTGCCGCCGGCCTTCCTGCGGGTGCAGCCGGCGACGCCGCCGATGGGGCCGACCCTGCTCCGGCCGGTCGTGTCGCCCACGGCGTTGCGACGCGGCGAGGGCGTGACCATCGGCTACGCCCTGCCGGACGGTTCCATTCCGCTGCGCCCGGTCAAGTATCAGCGCTGGGCGGCCCACGAGCTGGAAGAGTTCACCGCGCTCCTCGATGAAGCCGCCCGGGCCGTCGAGCGCTCGGCGCCGGCTCCGGCCCCGGACATCGTCGCCCAGGTCCAGGCGGTGATCGGCCCGGGCGCCTGGGGCGAACCGGCGGCGGCGCGGGCGCTGGGCATGAGCACTGCCACCCTGCGGCGGCGGCTATCCGAAGCCGGGACCTCGTTCCGGACCTTGGCCTCGGACATGCGGAAGGCGGCGGCCCAGAGCCTGCTGGCCACCGAGCACTCCCTGGACGAGATCGCCGAGCGCCTCGGATTCTCCGACGCCCGCAGCTTCCGCCGCGCCTGCCAGGGATGGTTCGGCATGGCGCCGGCGGAGTACCGGAAGCAGTACCGCTAGGTCCGCGCCGCGAACCAGGGCGTCAGGCGGCGAAGGGCCTCCTCGACCTCGGGCGTGGAGACCGCGAAGCTGATGCGGATGAACCGGCGGCCCTCGACCGGGTCGAAGTCGACGCCGGAGGCCGTGGCCACGCCGGTGTCGCGCAGCAGCTCTTTGCAGAAGGCCAGGCTGTCGTCGGTCAGATGGGCCACGCTGGCGTAGATGTAGAAGGCGCCGTCCGGCGGCGCGATCTCGCGAAGGCCGAGCCCCGGAAGGGCGTCCAGCAGCAGGGCGCGGTTGCGGCGGTAGACCTCGACATGGCCTTCCAGCTCCTCGCGGCAGTCCATGGCGACCAGCCCGGCGTGCTGGCTCAGCGACGGCGCGGTCAGGAACAGGTTGCCGACATAGGCGCGGGCGGCGGGCAGCAGGTCGCGCGGGGCCAGCAGCCAGCCCAGCCGCCAGGCCACCATGCTGAAGTACTTGGAGAAGCTGCTGACGATCAGGGCCGAGGGCTCGAACTCCAGCATCGAGCGGCAGGGCCCGACATAGCTGAGCCCGTGGTAGATCTCGTCGGAGACGATGCGGATGCCCCGCTCGCGACAGACGGCGGCGATCCGCGCCAGCTCGTCGGCCTCGATGATGGTGCCGGTCGGGTTGGCCGGGCTGGCGATGATCACGCCCTTGGGCGGCGGATCGAGCGCCTCAAGATGCGCCGCCGTCAGCTGGAAGCGGTCGGCTGGCCCGCAGGCGATTTCCACCGGCTCCAGATGCAGGCTCTTGAGCGTGTTGCGGTAGGCGACGTAGCCGGGCCGGGCCAGCGCCACGCGGTCACCCGGCTCGAACGCCGACAGCAGCGCCAGCACCAGGGCGGGCGACGCCCCGCAGGTGATGACGAAGCGGTCTTCCTCGACCTCGGCGCCGTAGGTTTCGGCATAGTGGCGCGCCAGCCGCTGGCGCAGGGCCGGGCTCTCCCAGTAGCCCATGCCGTCGGTGTCCAGCACATGGTGCGCCCGTTCGATGGCCGCCCTGGGCGCGCCGGTCGAGGGCTGGCCGAACTCCATGTGGATGATCGAACGCCCCTGCGCCTTGAGCTCATGCGCAAGGCGGCTGATGGCGATGGCGTGGAACGGGTCGATGCGGACGGACATGGCCTTGCCCATACCTGTCATCCCGGCCGAAGCGAAGGGCAGAGCCGGGACCCAGAGACGCGTCGCTGGGTCCCGGGTCGGCCGCTGGCCGCCCGGGATGACAGTGATTGGTTTACTTCGCCGCCGGGGCCGGACCCTTCAGCGACGGCAGGTCCAGGTTCAGCTCGTCGATCCTGATGACCTCCGCGCCCGGCAGGGCCGCCTGGACGTCGGCGCCGAACAGCTTGCTGTCGCCAACCACGATGACGCTGGCCTTCGACGGATCGAATATGTCCGTGGCGAAGCTCTGGACGTCGGCCGCGGTGACCGCCTCCACCTTGGTGGTGAACAGGTTCATCTCATCCAGCGCGATCCCCGAGACGGCGAGGCTGCCCAGGATGCCGGCCAGGCCGTCGGTGGTGCCCAGGTCGCGGCCGAAGTCGCCGACCAGCACCGACTTGCGGGCCGCCAGCTCGGCCGGGGTGGCCGGAACGGTGGCCATGCGGCTCATCTCGCCGCGGATCAGGCCGATGACCTCGCCCGCAGATTCGTTCTTGGTCTGGGTCGAGGCGGTGAAGCCGCCGACCACGCGACGGGCGGTCAGGCCCGAGCCGGCGCCATAGGCCAGGCCGCGCTTGACCCGAATTTCCTGGTTCAAGCGGGCGGAGTAGCCGCCGCCCAGCACGGTGTTGGCCACGATGCCGGCGTAGTAGCGGTTGTCGCTGCGGGCGATGCCGCGACGGGTCACGGTGACCGCCGCCTGGCCGGCGTTGGGCAGGTCGATGACGATGTTGCGCGGGGCGGCCACCACGTCGGCGGTCGGCCGGGCGGGCAGGGGCGCCGACGGCCTTGCCCAGCCGCCGAACGCCTGCTCGGCCAGCGCGAAGCCTTCCTCGGGGGTCAGGTCGCCGACAATGACCAGCACCGCGTTGTCCGGCCGCCACCAGGTCCTGTGGGCGGCGACAAGGTCATCGCGGGTCAGGCCCGGCAGCGAGCCGGGCGTGCCGCCCGCGACATGGCCATAGGGCGTCCCGGCGTACAGCACTGGCGCGGCGACGAAGCCGGCCACCGAGCCCGGGTTCTTCAGCGCGACGCTGAAGCCGTCCAGCGCCTGCTCGCGCACCCGGTCCAGTTCCTCCTGGGCGAAAGCGGGGTTCAGGACCACGTCGGCCATGATCTCCATCGAGGCCTTCAGGTTCTGCGGCATGACGTTCAGCGTCACCGACGATGATTCCCAGCCCGAGCCGGCGCCCAGGGCGGCGCCCAGGGCTTCGGTCTGGCTGGCGATCTGCTGGGCCGTGCGGTTGGCGGTGCCCTCGGTCAGCAGCTCGGCCATCATCGCCGAGGCGCCCGCGCGACCGGCCGGATCGGCTGCGGCGCCCGACAGCACCGACAGGTCGGCGGTGACCAGCGGCAGGTCGCTGCTGCGCGAGACGATGACGCGCAGGCCGTTGGCCAGGGTCTTTTCCGACGCGGTCGGCAGACTCGGCGAGACGGCCGCGGCCAGCGGCGGCGGCGCCTGGCGCGCGCCTTCCGGGGCCAGGGTCCAGACCTTGCCGGTGAACTTGCGCGACTTGATCGGCTTGGCGGGCTTCTCGACCGCCGCCTTCTCACCCGCCGGCCGGGCGGACTCGTCAAGGTAACGGATGACCACCCGGCTGTCGTCGGTCAGGTACTTGCGGGCGACGCGCTGGACGTCCTCGGCGGTGACGGCCTGCAGCTGGGCGATGCCGGTGTTGGCCCGGGCCACGTCGCCTTCGAAGATCAAGGCGGCGCCCAGGGCGTTGGCGCGGCCGTCGATCGTTTCACGCTCGCGCACCTCGCCGGCCACCAATTCGGTCTTGGCCTCGGCCAGCTCGGCGGCGGTCGGCGGGGCGTCGCGCAGGCGGGCGACCTCGGCCATCAGGGCCTTCTCGCCCTCGTCGGCGGTCTTGCCGCCGGCCATGATGGCGGCGACGAAGAACAGGCCGGGCTGGGCGGCGCCCTCGTTGTTCGAGAAGGCGCTCTGCGCGATCTGCTGCTCGTAGACCATGCTGTTGTAGAGCCGCGAGGACTTGCCGCCCGACAGGATGGAATCGAGCACCGTCAGCGCCGCCGTGTCCGGATCGGACGCGGCCGGCGCCTGCCAGGTGATCGCCACCGCCGGCAGCGGCACGTTGGGCGCATAGGCGGTGACCGTCTTGCTGGCCTTGCGCGGCGGTTCCTTGACCGTGACGCGCGGCATGGTCGCCTTCGGCGTGGTCAGCGGGCCGAAGTACTTGTCGACCCAGGCGTTGAGCTGGGCTTCCTCGAAGTTGCCGACCACGATCAGGGCGGCGTTGTCGGGGCGGTAGTAGGTGGCGTGGAAGTTCAGCACGTCATCGATGGTGGCCGCGTCGAGGTCCTCGATCGAGCCGATGCCCGGCCGCTTGTAGGGGTGGACCGTGTAGGAGGCCTTGGGGATCTCGATGCGGAAGAACCGGCCGTAGGGGTTGGCCAGCACCCGCGAGCGCAGCTCCTCCTTGACCACGTCGCGTTCCGACTTGAACACCGCCTCGTCGACGACCAGCGAGCCCAGCCGGCCGGCCTCGGCCCAGAGCAGCCGCTCCAGGTGGTTGGCGGGCACAACCTCGTAGTAGGCGGTGGTGTCGTTGGCGGTGAAGGCGTTGTTGAAGCCGCCGACGTCCTCGGTCATCCGGTCGAACGTCTCCGACGGCATGTCCTTGGTCGCCTTGAACATCAGGTGTTCGAACAGGTGGGCGAAGCCCGAGCGGCCTTCCGGATCGTCCTTGGCGCCGACCCCGTACCAGACCTGCACCGTGACGTTCGGCGTGGTCCGGTCCAGGGCGTAGAACAGCTTCATGCCGTTGGGCAGGGTCCGGCTCTTGTAGCTGATCGGCGGTACCTCGGCCGCGCCGGCGGGCGCGCTCTGGGCCTGGGCGAAGGCCGGGGTCAGGGCCGAGGTGGAAAGGGCGATGGCGAGGAAGAAGGCCTTGGCCGAGCGGTTCATGAAAGGCTCCGGGAAACGGGTCGCGCGGACCCTAGCATCGCCTTGCGGCGTAGGAAGGTTACGGTCCTGTCATGTGGCGGGCGTCAGAGCCGGCTTTCGCTCTCGCGCTTGAGGGCCTTCAGCGCCCGGGCGACGTCCCGGCGCATGGCGGCGCGGGTGACCATCGCGGGGGCCGACAGCGGCGAGCTGGCCCGGTTCTCATAGATCACCCGCGTGCGGTCGCGCCCAAGCGGCTCGAGTCGCCACTGACCCTCGCAGAACCGCACGTCGCCCGATACGCAGCGGAACCGGATGCTACGGCCGGGTTCGAACTCCGAACGGAAGGCGGTGCGGAAGACGGGCGTCAGCGGCGCCCACTGCACCGTCATTTCCCGCACATCCCAGCGCCCGGCGGGGTCGCGCTCGGTCACCCGGCAGGACCGGATGCCCGGCGCCATGCGACCGGCGCGGCCGCAGTCCAGGATGGCGCCCCAGACGACGGCCGGCGGGGCGTCGATGTCGACCGCGCCATGCACCAGGCCGTCGGCGCCGCCGGGGTCGGTCATCACGTCGGCATGGACCTCGCCCCGCGCCAGCCGCGCCAGGGCCTCGGCCGAGGGAGACCATTCAGCCGCGGGGGACAGCCCCGGCGTGAGGGCCAGGACGAGGGCGGCGGCAAGGGCGAGGCGTCGGGTCATCGCCTCTGTACGTCTCAGCGCACGATACGGTTCTGGACCAGGTCATCGACCACCGTCGGATCTGCCAGGGTCGAGGTGTCGCCGAGGTTTGACACGTCGTTCTCGGCCACCTTGCGCAGGATGCGGCGCATGATCTTGCCCGACCGGGTCTTGGGCAGGCCCGGCGCCCACTGGATGACGTCCGGCGCGGCGAAGGGACCGATCTCCTTGCGCACCCACAGGACCAGCGCCTTGCGCAGATCCTCCGTCGGCTGGGCATTGGCGTTCAGGGTCACGTAGGCGTAGATGCCCTGGCCCTTGATGTCGTGTGGGAAGCCGACCACGGCGGCCTCGGCCACGGTGTCGTGCGCCACCAGCGCGCTCTCGATCTCGGCGGTGCCCATGCGGTGGCCGGAGACGTTGATGACGTCGTCGACCCGGCCGGTGATCCAGTAGTAGCCGTCCTCGTCCCGCCGGCAGCCGTCGCCGGTGAAGTACTTGCCGGGATAGGTCGAGAAGTAGGTGTCGAAGAACCGCTGGTGGTCGCCGTAGACGGTCCGCATCTGGCCGGGCCAGCTGTCGGTGATGCACAGGTTGCCGCTGGTCGCGCCGTCCAGCACCAGGCCCTCGGCGTCGACCAGTTGCAGGTTCACCCCCGGCAGCGGCTTGCTGGCCGAGCCGGGCTTCAGCGCCGTGGCGCCCGGCAACGGGCTGACCAGGCAGGCGCCGGTCTCGGTCTGCCACCAGGTGTCGACGATCGGGCAGCGGCCCTCGCCGACCACGCGGTGGTACCAGAGCCAGGCCTCCGGATTGATCGGCTCGCCGACGCTGCCGAGCAGGCGCAGGCTCTTTCGCGACGTCGACTTCACCGGGCCCTCGCCCTCGCGCATCAGCGCCCGCAGCGCCGTGGGGGCGGTGTAGAAGATCTCGACCTGATGCTTGTCGATCACCTCCCAGAAGCGGCTGGAGGTCGGGTAGTTGGGCACGCCCTCGAAGATGACGCTGGTGGCCGCGTTGGCGAGCGGGCCGTAGACGATGTAGCTGTGGCCGGTCACCCAGCCCACGTCGGCGGTGCACCAGTAGATCTCGCCGGGGCGGTAATCGAAGACCAGCTCGTGGGTCCAGGCCGCCCAGGTCAGGTAGCCGCCGGTGGTGTGCAGCACGCCCTTGGGCTTTCCGGTCGAACCGGAGGTGTAGAGGATGAACAGCGGGTCCTCGGCGTTCATCGGCTCGGGCGGGCAGACGGGCGAGGCCTTGGCGCGCTCCGGCTCGTAGGCGACATCCCGGCCATTGTGGGTCAGCCAGTGCGCGCCCGTGCGCTTGACGACCAGCACCGTCGTCACGTCCGGGCACTGGGTCAGGGCCAGGTCGACGTTCATCTTCAGCGGCACGGTCTTGCCGCCGCGCAGGCCCTCGTCGGCGGTGATGACGACGCGGCTGTCGCAGTCGAGGATCCGGCCGGCCAGGCTGTCGGGCGAGAAGCCGCCGAACACCACCGAGTGCACCGCCCCGATGCGGGCGCAGGCCAGCATGGCGTAGGCGGCCTCAGGGATCATCGGCAGGTAGATGGTCACCCGGTCGCCCTTGGCCACGCCGTGGGCCTTCAGGACGTTGGCCATCCGGCACACTTCCTCATGCGCCTCGGCATAGGTGATGCGTTTGCTCTGCGAGGGATCATCGCCCTCCCAGATGAAGGCGATCTCGTCGGCCCGCGCGGGCAGGTGGCGGTCCAGGCAGTTGGCCGAGACGTTGAGGACGCCGTCCTCGAACCAGCGGATGTGGAAGTCGTCCTTGTTGAAGGACACGTCCTTGATCTTCGTCGGCGCCTTGATCCAGTCCAGCCGGCCGGCGACCTCGCTCCAGAAGCCCTCGGGGTCGGCCTGCACGCGAGCCCAGGCGGCGTCATAGCCGGCGGCGTCCATGTGGGCGCGCTGCGCCCATTCCTGAGGAACCGGAAACACCTGCTCTTCGCTCACGCCACGCTCCCTTGATCTTGTTGACCGGGAGTTATGCGGATGAGGCCGTCTCAGTCCAGCCGGTATTCCCAGCCGGGTCGCCAGGAAACGGGCGCGATCAGCAGCGTCTCCAGCGACGAGCCGCCCACGCGCCGCTCGATCGCGAATCGCGTCGCCAGATGGCCGATGATCAGGATGCGCCGTCCGCTCCAGAGGTCCGCCGCTTCGGACAGGAAGCTGTCGACCCGCTCCACCGCCTGCCGCCAGCTTTCGCCGGCCGGGTAGGGGGTGTCGAGCCGGTCCAGCCGCCTGCCATGAACCTGGTCAGAGGACGCGCCGTTGAGGTCTCCGTAGTCGCATTCGCGCAGGCGCCAATCGAGGAACAGCGGAGGGCCGCCCTGGGCGAAGGCGATTTGAGCGGTCTCCGCCGCACGCGCGAGGTCGGAGGCGAAGATCGCATCGAACCTGCCATCACGTCGTCTGCGGCCCAGTTCGGCGGCCTGACGCCGGCCCTTGTCCGACAGCTCGCCCGGCAACCAGCCGGCAGCCAGGCCGTGCTCGTTCTCGCGACTGGTCGAATGAGTCTCGAAGACAATCTCGACGCTCATCGCAGGCTCCTTTCCCGGGATCCCGGCGTCGAGGCGCTTGACCGCCCGCGCGGCGCCCCGCGAAGGCGACTGAACAGTCTTGAAGGCGTGCGGACAAGGCCGCAGGCATTCCGCTCAGGCTGCGAGAGGGTCTTCGAGCAGATCGCCACCCGCCTGCTGGCGTGGCGCTGGGCCGGCTTTGCGCTAGAAGCGGTCCATCCCCCTCCAGCGGAGTTCGCCATGCTGCTCGCCAAATCCACCTGGCCCGAGATCGAGGTCTACCTCCGGCACAGCAGCACGGTGGTGGTGCCGATCGGCTCCAACGAGCAGCACGGCCCGACCGGCCTGCTCGGCACCGACTGGATGTGCCCGGAGATCATCGCCCACGAGGCCCAGAAGGCCAGCCCGGACCTGCTGGTCGCCCCGACCTTCAACATCGGCATGGCCCAGCACCATCTGGGCTTCCCGGGCACGATCAGCCTGAAGCCCTCGACCTTCATGGCCGCCATCGGCGACTGGTGCCCCTCGCTGGCCGGGCACGGCTTTACGAAAATCTATTTCCTCAACGGCCACGGCGGCAACGTCCACAGCATCGAGGCTGCGTTCAGCGAGCTGTACGCCGAGGCCAGCTTCGCCGGCCGCCCGCGCGGCTTTGCCTGCCGGCTCAAGAACTGGTGGGACCTGTCGGGCGTCAACGCCCTGGCGAGCCGCCAGTTTCCGACCGGCCACGGCAGCCACGCCACGCCGTCGGAGATCGCCGTGACCCAGTGGGCCTACCCCGACGCCATCAAGTCCGCCGCCTACGCGCCGAAGATCGCGCCCAGCGGCCCGATCCGCGAGGCCCTCGACTTCCGCGCCCGGCACGCAGACGGCCGCATGGGCTCCGATCCCGCGCTGGCGACGCCCGAAAAGGGCGGCGAGCTGGTGGCGATGGCGGCGAAGGCCCTAGTCGAGGATGTGGCGGCGTTCGGGGCGGAGGTTGCGCCGGGTTGAGGCCTTGGGTGGTTCGCGACGCTCGCCCGAGAGCTCGCTCCTCACCATGACGAACTTTGTTGCAACCCACTCGCCTTCGTCATCCTGAGGAGCCGCGCAGCGGCGTCGCGAAGGACGCAGGGACGCTAAGCCGTCACCACCACCCCATCCACCACCACCACGTCCCACGCATCCAGCCGGTCCCCCGCGCAGGGACCGCTGGTCGCCACGCCGTCGTCGATGCGGAACAGCGCCCCGTGGGCGGCGCAGAGGATCAGGTCGCCCTCGCGGGTCAGGAAGCGGCCGACCGGGTTGGCCAGCGGCGAGCCGGCATGAGGACAGCTGTCGACGTAGCCGAACGCGGCCTCGCCCCGGCGCACCACGAAGCCGGCGAACAGGCGATCCCCTTCGCGGAACACGAACCCCTTCGCGCCGGGATCGGCGATCTCGGCCAGGGCGCAGAGCGGCGTCCCGGCCGGTGGCCTGGCGGGGTTGCTCAGGCGAGGGCTCCGACGGTCACCCGCCAGGGCTCGACGCTCGAGCGCTCGAACAGGCCGGCGCGGGTGTAGGGATCCTGGGCGTGGAAGGCCTCGGCGGCGGCCAGGTCCTCGGCCTCGATGATCAGCAGCGAGCCGGCCATCGTCTCGTCGGCGTGCAGGAAGGGCCCGCCCAGCTTCACCACGCCCGGGCGGGTCGCGATCCAGTCCAGGTGGGCCTGGCGGGTGGCGGCGCGGAGGGCCGGACCCTCGGGGACCTTGTCCTTCCACTGGATGACGAAGAGCGGCATCTCAAATCTCCTAGCGTTCGGATTTCAGCGGCCGCGACAGCAGGCCAAGGATCGCCTCATCCACATCGACCTCGCCGGCCAGGATGGCGGCGACGGCCTCGCAGATCGGCGTCTCGACGCCCAGCCGGCGGGCCAGGGCGCGCACCGCCGGCGCCGAGGCGACGCCTTCGGCCACGGTCAGCTTGCCGGCCAGCGCCTGTTCCAGCGTCTGGCCGCCGCCCAGCGCCAGGCCGACGCTCATGTTGCGCGACTGCGGGCTGGAGCAGGTCAGCACCAGGTCGCCCAGGCCGCAGAGGCCGGCGACGGTCTCGGCCCGGCCGCCCAGCGCCTCGGCCACGCGGGTCATCTCGGCGAAGCCGCGGGTGATCAGGGCGGCGTGGGCGCTGCGGCCCAGGCCCTTGCCCTCGACAATGCCGCAGGCGATGGCCAGCACGTTCTTGATCGCCCCGCCGGCCTCGGCGCCGATCATGTCGCCCGACAGGTAGGGGCGGAAGGCCGGGATGGCGATGGCGTCGATCAGCGCCTTGCCCAGGGCCGCGTCCGGACAGGCCAGGGTGACCGCGGTCGGCAGGCCGCACGCCACCTCGCCGGCGAAGCTGGGCCCCGACAGCACCGCCGGGGCGGCCTCGGGCATCGTCTGGGCCAGCACCTCGGTCATAAGGTTCAAGGTGCCCTGCTCGACGCCCTTGGCGCACAGCACGATGGGCAAGCCGTCGCGCACGTGCGGCGCCAGGGCCGCCAGCGTCGAGCGCAGATGCTGGGCCGGCGCCACCGCCAGGATGAAGTCGCACGGCGACAGGTCGGCCAGCTCGGTGGTGGCGTCGATCACCGGATCCAGCGCCACGCCGGGCAGGAAGGTCGGGTTCTCGTTGCGGGCGTTGATCGCCTCGACCACCTCCAGCTCGCGGGCCTGCAGCGTGACCGTCAGGCCGGCGCGGGCGCAGACCTGGGCCAGGGCGGTGCCCCAGGCGCCGCCGCCAATGACGCCCGCGTATTTGAGTTCGCTCATGCCTTGGCGCCCTTGCGGCCTGGAACGTGGGTGGGGTTGGCGCTGGCCGCCGCCTGGTCCAGCGGCCAGCGGGGGCGGGCCGGCGCGTCGAGCGGATCGCTGAGTCCCAGCGCCAGCCGCTCGGCCGCCGCCAGCGCGATCATCGCGGCGTTGTCGGTGCAGTATTTCAGCGGCGGGGCGTGGAAGGAGAAGCCGTGCTTGCCACACAGCGTCTCCAGCCGATCGCGCACAGCCTTGTTGGCCGCCACGCCGCCGGCCACGACGAAGCGCAGGTCCCGGCCCTCGTGGCGCATCCGGTAGTCGGCCATGGCCATGTCTGTGCGCTCGGCCAGCTGGCGGGCGATGGCGAACTGGACGCTGGCGGCCAGGTCGCGGCGGTCGACATCACTGGTCAGGCCGACGGCCGCCCGCGCGGCGGCGGTCTTCAGGCCCGAGAAGGAGAAGTCGTAGTCCTTGCGGCCCAGCAGGGCGCGGGGCAGCGGGAACCGCTCGACATCGCCGCCGACCGCCAGCTTCTCCAGCTCCGGCCCGCCAGGGTAGGGCAGGCCCATGCTCTTGGCGATCTTGTCGAACGCTTCGCCGGCGGCGTCGTCGATGGTCGAGCCCAGCCGGGTGCAGGCGCCGATGGCGCCCACTTCAAGCAACTGGCAATGTCCGCCGCTGACCAGCAGCAGCAGGAAGGGGTAGGGGATGTCCGCGCCCAGCCGGGCCGAGACCGCATGGCCCTCGAGGTGATTCACCGCCACCAGCGGCAGGTCCCGGGCCAGGGCCGCGGCCTTGCCGAAGCTCAGGCCCACCATCACCCCGCCGACCAGGCCGGGCCCCGCCGTGGCCCCGATGCCGGTGAGGTCGTCCCAGTCGACGCCGGCGTCGGACAGCGCGCGGGCCACGATGCCGTCGATGCTCTCGACATGAGCCCGGGCGGCGATCTCCGGCACCACGCCGCCGTAGGGGGCGTGCTCGGCGATCTGGCTGTTGATGACGCTGGACAGCACCTCGACCCGGCCGTCGTCGCGCCGCCGCACCACGGAGGCGGCGGTTTCGTCACAGCTGGTTTCGATGCCGAGGACGGTGAGGGTTGTCATGCAGGTTGCGGCTTGGGGACCCCTCCTGTAGCAGCGGGGACCGGTTTCAACCCCGAGGTAACGTCCCCGCCGTGCCCCCGCAACAGCCCATCCGGATCGGAACCCGCGGTTCGAAGCTCGCCCTGACCCAGAGCGGCATGATGCGCGACCGCATCGCCGCCGCGCTCGGCGCGTCTCCGGACCAGTACGAGACGGTCGCGCCGCTCGTCGTCATCACCACCACCGGCGACCGCATCCAGGACCGCCGCCTGCTGGAAGTCGGCGGCAAGGCGCTGTTCACCAAGGAGATCGAGGAGGCCCTGCTCGACGGTCGCATCGATGTGGCGGTCCATTCGATGAAGGACGTACCGTCGGAGCAGCCGGCGGGCCTGACCATCGCCGCCATCCCCGAGCGCGAGGATCCGCGCGACGCCTTCTGCTCGGCCTTCGAGTCGCTGGACGCCCTGCCGCGGGGCGCGCGGCTCGGCACCGCCTCGCTGCGCCGCCAGGCCCAGGCCCTGTTCCGCCGGCCGGACCTCGACGTCGTGATGATGCGCGGCAACGTCGACACCCGGCTGGCCAAGCTGGCGGCCGGGGACGCCGACGCCATCCTGCTGGCCGCCTCGGGCCTCAACCGTATGGGCCTGGGCGCCACGCCGCGTGGGTTCCTGGACCCCGTCGCCGCGCCGCCCGCGCCGGGACAGGGCTCGCTGGCCATCCAGACCCGTGTCGAGGACCAGGACGCCCCATGGGCCGTCGCCCTGCGCTGCGCGGCCACGACCCTGACCGTCACCGCCGAGCGCGGCGCGCTGGAGGCGCTCGAAGGATCCTGCCGCACGGCCATGGGCGCCTACGCCCGGCTGGACGGCGTTCGGTTGAACTTGATCGTCGAGGCTCTGACGCCCGACGGCAAACACCGGTTCCGACGCCAGGCCGAGATCGACCTGACCGGCGACGGACTGGCCGACGCCCGCGCGCTGGGACTTCGGCTGGGCGAACAGGTACGCGACGAAGGCGGCGAGGCGCTCGTTCTCAAGGATTGATCCCGGCCCCCGCCGGTAGCAGGGTGCGCGCCATGTCTTCAGCGGCTCAGAGGGTCTGGATCACGCGCGCCGAACCGGGCGCCTCTGCGACCGCGGAGCGCGTGGCTGCGCTGGGCCATACGCCCGTCATCGCGCCGCTGATGCGTATCGAACCGGTCGAGGCGCCGCAGATCGACCTGCGCGGCGTCGCGGCGCTGGCCTTCACCAGCGCCAACGGCGTCCGCGCCTTCGCCGCGGCGGAGCCGTCGCGGACCCTCAAGGTGTTCGCCGTGGGGGCCGGGACCGCCGCGGCGGTCAAGGCGGCCGGCTTTCGCGACGTGTTGTCGGCCGACGGCGATGTGGCGGCGCTGGCCCAGCGCATCGCGGCCCGCAAGCTGGAGCTCGGCGGCGGCGCCGTGCTGCATCCCGGCGCGGCCGAGCCGGCCGGGGACCTGGTCGGCGATCTGACCGCCGCCGGCATCCAGGCGCGAGGCCTGACTCTCTACGATTCGGTCGAGGTGGCGCCGGATCCTGCCTTTCTGGACAGCCTGGCCGACATTGACGTGGTGCTGGTCCAGTCGCCGCGGGCCGCCAAGGCGCTGGGCCTGGCGCTGCGGCGGCGGGACGCTGCCCACCTGCGGCTTCTGTGCCTGTCTGCGGCGGTCGCCAAGCCCCTGGCGCGCGCGAAAGTGCGTGAAGTCGTGAGAGCCCCGTTTCCGATCGAGGCGGCGCTGCTTAATCTGATCGCCAGAGGGCGGTCCGGAATCGCTCCGACCACCGCCAAGGGGGCTGGGAAAGCCAGACCATGACCACCGCGCCGGATCCCGCCGAACTGACCCCGCCGACCGACCCGGCCCGCTATGGCCGCCGCCGCGCCTTCGGCGTCGCCTTCTGGGCGGTCCTGGCGCTGGTCGTGGTGGTCTTCGCGGTCGGCGTCGCCGGCGCGCGGCTGTGGCCGAAGATCTCGGGCGCGACGCCGGACGCCCAGGCGCCCGGCGTCGCGCCGGTCCTGTCGCTGCCGGATCTGGGCCTCACCCGCCCGGCCGACCCACCCGCGCCGCTGGCGACGCCGGAGCCCTCCGCGGAAATCACCGCCCTGCAGGACCGGGTCGCCGCGCTGGAGACCGGCCAGGCCCGCACCGTCAACGCCGCCCTCGCCGCCCTGGCCGCCGCTTCGCTGGCCGAGGCCACGCAAGGCTCCGGCCCGTTCGACGCCGAGCTGGCGGCGCTGGAGCGGCTGATGCCGTTGTCGGCTGAAGTCCGCGCCCTGAAACCCTATGCCGAAGGCGGCGCGCCCAGCCGGGCCGCGCTTGCCGCCGAGTTCGACGCCGCCGCCGCCAAGGCCTCGATCGCCGCCCGCGATCCCGGCGAAACCGGCGGCTTTCTGGAACGGCTGCGGCACGCCCTGTCCTCGATCGTCACCATCCGGCAGGTCGGATCGACCACCGGAGACGCGCCGGACGCCGTCCTGGCCCGCGCCGACGCCGCCGTGGCCGAGGGCGATGTCGCCGGGGCCCTGACCCTGCTGCGCGCCCTGCCGCCGAAGGCCGCCCAGGCCATGGCCCCGTGGCAGGCCAGGGCGTTGCAGCGTGTCGCCGTCGATCGCCAGGTGGCGGCGATCCGCGCCCGCGCCCTCAGCGACCTCGTGGACGTCACCCGGGAGCAGCCATGATCCGGGTCGCCACGGTCCTCTTCCTCGTCGCGGCCCTGGCGCTGGGCGGCGACGCCGGCTCGGCCCGGCTGCTGTGGTTCGGCTGGCAGGTCGACATGACCGCCGCCGCCGCCGCCCTGCTGGTGCTGTTCGTGTCGCTGCTGGCCACGATCTTTTGGAACGTCCTGAAATGGATCCTGGAGGCCCCCCAGCGCGCCGCGCGGGCCCGCGTCAACTCCCGCCGCAAGCAGGGTCAGGAGGCCCTGGCCCGCGGCTTCCTGGCCGCCGCCGCCGGGGATGGGTCCGAGGCGCGCCGTCTGGCGCAGAAGTCGGCCGAGCTGGCCGATGACGCCCCCGCCCTGGTCCGCGTGCTCGCCGCCCAGGCGGCGGAGGCGGCCGGCGACCTGCCCGCCGCCAAGGCCGCCTATTCCGCCATGCTCGGCTTCCCGGACATGCGGCTGGCCGGCCTGAAGGGCCTGATGCAGACCGCCCAGGCCGAGGGCGATCGCGCCGGCGCCATCCGCCACGCCCAGAGCGCCTATGGCCTGGCCAAGACCGCGCGCTGGGCCTGGCGCGCGCTGCTTGAAGCCCGGCTGGAGGCCGGCGACTGGGCCGCGGCGCTCGATCTGGTCAGCGGCGCCCAGGACCGCAAGATCGTCTCGCCGGTCGTCGCCGACCGCACCCGCGCGGCCCTGCTGGCCGCCTCGGCCGCCAGTTTCGAGACCGACCCCCAGGAGCGGCTCCGCGCCCAGGCGATGGACTTCGCGCTGCAGGCGGCCAAGCTGAAGCCGGATTTTGCGCCCGGCGTGGTGATGGCCGCCCGGCTGCTGGCCGCCGACGGCAAGGCCGGAAAGGCCGCCGGTCTGATCGAGGGCGCCTGGAAGGGGCGGCCCCACCCGGCCCTTTGGCTGGCCTACCGAGACCTGCGCACCGACGAGACCCCGCGCGAGCGGGCCAAGCGGCTGGCCAGCCTGGCGGCGCTCAACGCCGACGCCCGCGAGAGCCGCATCCTCAAGGTCGAACAGGCGCTGGTCGCCGGAGAGGTCAGCGCCGCCCGCGAGGCCGCCCGCGCGCTGGAGGCCGAGCCCCTCACCCAGCGGCTGGCCGGGCTGCAGGCCCGGGCGGCCAACGCCGCCGGCGCCGTCGACGAGGCCCGCGCCTGGATCGCCCGGGGCGGGGCGGCGCCGCAGGAACCCGACTGGTCCGACCTCGACCCCGAGGGCCGCGCCTTCGCCTACCGTCCCGAGGACTGGACCCGGCTGGTGGCCACCTATGGCGAGACCGGCGAGCTGATCCATCCGCGCTTCGAACGCCGCGAGCGGGGGCTCAGCGACCTGCCCGAACTGCCGGCCGCCTACATCGAATCGACGCCCTTCGTGCGCGCCGCCGAGGGCGACGCCGGCCTCATGCCGATCCCCGATGATCCCGGCGTGCCGGACCGGCCGCGCCCCCCCGCCGACGATCCGGCCCCCCGTCCGCCGACTCCGCGACGTCGACGCTTGGCAAGTGCGACCCGCCCCGCTAAATAGGCCTCCCTTCCGGGAAGCCTTTCTCAAGGGCCGCTTTAGCTCAGCCGGTAGAGCACCGCATTCGTAATGCGGGGGTCAGGTGTTCGAGTCACCTAAGCGGCACCACTTTTCCACTTATAAATCAGGTGGTTATCTTGCGCCGGGGCCGGGTCGTGGGCGATGGCGTGCGACCGTGGAAGCATGGTGGAAGCACGGCGCCATCGCCCACTTATCCACAGGAAACTAGGCCGCTCGGGCCTCTCCGGTGTTTCGGTATCGTGGTCTGTCCAAGAAGCGGATCAAGTCGGCTCTCAGGTAGCGGACCTGTCGACCCCATTTCTGGTACGGCGGGCCAAACCCGGTCTGCCGCCAATCCTCAAGGGTCCGGTGGGAAACGCCCAGGAGGCGGGCGGCTTCTTTGGTGCAATAGGTGAACGGCACCACGACGTGGTTGCCTGAGTTGCTAGGTTCGGAGTTCATAGAGGTATTCCGACCGGACAGTCCGACCAATTACGGTCCGTCCTCGGGGCTGCCGTCACGATGCAGCCAGTTTGTTAGCTAGCCAGAATGCTAGCGAGCGGTAGGTAGGTCGAAAAGCTCGTCGGCGCAAGCGCGTGTGGGGCGATCACCAGCCTTCGCGACATATGCGACCCGAGGGGGCTCCACCGAACCCCAGAACGTCAAGAGGCGGGGAAAGTGACCTCGCGGCTCGTCGGAGTGGTGGGTTCCAGTCGGGAGCACTTTTCTCGCTCCCCTTACTGCCGCCACTCTGCCAACCTGCCGTTGAACATGCATTTCGATGGGGGGATCGGTGCACATCAGCCGAGTCGTGATTGAGAATTTTCGGTGCATCCGCTCGTTGGACGTCCGGCTGAGCCCTACTACCGTGATCATCGGAGAAAACAACGCGGGTAAGAGCGCGCTCTTGGACGCGATAAAGCTGGCGCTCGGACGACGTTGGGGCCGGTCGGGCCAAACCGGCTTCAACGAGTATGACTTTCCCATGGACCAACGCGGAGGAGCGCGGGCGGACATTCTAATCAAGTTGTGGTTTTCCGAACGGACGCCCGGCGAATGGCCGCAGGAGATGTTGGACGACCTTCTCCCGATCATCCGCCTTGACCCTACAACCAACCTCAGCAGCATTTGCCTCCGTGTGACCTGCTCCTTCGAGAGCGTTTCCAGGTCCGTCGATCCAAACTGGGTGTTCCTGAATGAGCTCGACGAGCCCTATGCAGGGTCCGGCGGACGCAATCAGAACCTTTCGAAGTTCTTCGAGTTCGCACCATGCTTCTCGTTGGCCGCAATGAGGGACGCTAATGTGGAGTTTGGCGGGCGTTCTCGTTTTTGGGGCGGCCTCCTGCGCACGATCGAAGTACCCGAGGAGCGAACTGCTGAGCTAGAGGCCAGCTTTAGCGCTCTGAATGCCGAGCTTCTTCAAGCCGACCCTAAGCTTGAGGCAATCAAGACGACCCTCAAGACGATTGGCAGCGTCATCGCCAACGGTGCGGCGAGCGACGTCGATGTCCGAGCAATACCGCTTAATCTGTGGGAGATCATCAATAAGGCTGAGGTCGTCATTCAGGGTCCCGATGAAGTAGCCCGGACAGGAAGCCCTTCGCTTGAATGAAGGCGTCGAAGTCGTCTTTCTCTTCGATCGGGGATCGAACCATATCTCCGGAGAGACCGGTCACAGTCAGTTGGTAGCTAGTCAAATCTCTTCTCTCAACGGTGAGCTTGTAGAGAGAGAATACAGACCTGTTAGTGACGATCCAGTGGGAAGTGGAGAATGGTATAAGTCGAGCGAGTATCCATTCCGTGTTGATTGGTTGTTGACTGATTGAGGAGGCTTCGCCTCCAGAGCGATCCCCTACACCGTCCGCTTCGCTCCCGGCTCCGGCGAACGCTCGATCTTCTTATCTTCGAGGGGTTCAGGTAATATTTTTCTATTGGGGTCCGGAGAGGTCTCCGAACTCCATGCTGCTGAGCAGGAAGAAGCGATTTGCGCCCGCATCTTTGGGCGTCCCAATCGGGCCGGAACTTTCACGCGACATGATTGCGCGCACTGTTCTGCTTGCACGGGGCCGTGGCTTTCCACTTGCTCCCGACCCCGACGATTTGCTGCAGGGATTTTCGATTGATCGTTGTTTCGTGGTGGGGTGGGTTCAGGTGCGTGTCAGGGCGGCGTCGTAGAGGTCCAGGTGCGTGATGATGTCAGGGCTGCGGAATTGCTTGGTCATGTAGCGCCCCACCTTCTCCGGTGATCGGGAGATGGGTTGGAGATCGAAGGTCGGATTTGAGTTCCAGTGACCAACCAGCCGCAGCTTGGTTGGGAAGTCTACCGGGACGGACTTTGGCTCGCCGCGCGCCAGGACATGACCTTTGTCGCGGACGATAGCAGGCAGGGTACCAGCACCCTCCGTCTTGTCCGATCCGAACATGCTTCTCAGGTAGCCGCGAAGAAGCGGCTCTTCTTCCGGGTCGAGCGCGATGAAGCAGTGAAGGTGGGGTGCGGCATTTCCGAAGCCGTCGAACCGTTCCAGTACGCCTAGGATACACGGGAGATCATCTCTCGCGATCACGTACCGCCTTGGCAATTCGCGGCGTAGGCGGGCGTAGTCTTTGAAGAGGTTGCCGAGGGTTTGGAGGACGTTGCCATCCGCGTCTCGGATGCTGCGGCCAAACAGGCCAGGCTGAAGCGTCAGGAAGTGGTTGGCCCTTTCCCGGATCGCCCATTCAGCGAGCGACTCCCCCAAGCGCTGGCGGCTTATCCCGGTAGGCAACAATCGAATTCCTCGCGACACCTCAGTGTTTGTTGATGATGGAAGATTATCGCACGTTCTGAGCGCTGGTTCAATAGTTACTCGACGCAAAACGGCTCCGGGTTGCGCAATGGTCCATTGATATACTTTGACAGTTTTTTGGAACACATCCGGTATAGCTTAGCCACGGCCCTTACCCCCGTGGCCTCCCAAGCCGCCACTTAAGGCGAACGCCTCGGGGCTCATGCCAGACAAGTCAGCGATCCGAGCTTGAGGCGAAAAGGTCGTTAAGCTGGGTTAGGTAGATCGCAGCCCCAGCCGAACGCTGAGCTCACGGCACGCCCGCAAAGCCTTGTGAGGCAAGCGATTGCGCCACCTAACGCTGGCCGAACACAAACCAGAAGGGTTTGCCAAACAACTTGGGCCGAAAACCGTTCGGATACGTTAGGTGTCCTAGGGGTATAAGGGTTCAGGGCCGAGGCGAGACTATTGTCTGGGGACCAGGGTCCGGAGGGTGACGAAATCCCTAGGACATCAGCTTGCTGGCAGTTGAAGCATCTTCTCCTCTGCCCGGCTAAGGCCCGCCCTCTGATCCGCCCCTGCTCGTCTGCGAGGGTCCGGAACTGGAAGATGAAGCTCTTCGCGCCAGCTGGGGTGGTCCGCAGGCCAAAGCCGGGCGTTTCGGGTTCCCAGCAGATCGCATCGTGGCGCGCGTTTTCAATGAGGGTCTTGGTGAGGCGTTGGGCCTTTCGATTGGCTGACGTTGTGTGCATGACGACCACCTAGGGGCGCTCATCCGTGGAAGCAATGTGGAAGCAGGAGGGGCCGTAGAGTGCCGTATTCGCCCGTAGACGGGAACGCGCCTGAGCGCCGAAATCCTTGATTGAAAAGGGATTTCCGTATGAGTGCGTGTTGTGCCGTAGCCGCAGGACAAAATTCGTAATGCGGGGGTCAGGTGTTCGAGTCACCTAAGCGGCACCACTCCTTCCAATCTCCTCCGGTTCTCCCGTGGCGTGACACGGCTATGCGGCCGGGCGCGCTTCCCCCATCGTGCGGCCGGGCGAGTGAGGGAAACGGAGGGCGACCATGCGCATACAGTTCACGGCGGCCGGAGACGGCCGTTCTGCGCGGGGTCCGTCGGGGCGCTCCTCATGATTCTCGCGCGCTGGTCGCAGGACCGGCTCGTCCGCCGGCTCAGCGCCCTCATGGACGGTCCGCCGCCCGAGGGCCTGCGGGCGGCGATCATCGAAACGGGTGAGACTCTGACCCCCCGGGCCCTGGGGCCCCGGCTGCGGCCCTACCGCGACGAACTGATCCTGATCTTCGCCAGGCAGCTGGCCGACGCCAACCGGCGCCTGTCCTCAAGCCATTGGGCGTCCGGGAGCGGACGCAATGTCGGTCATGACGTGCTCCGCGCCCGCCACGGCGCGTTGGAGACGCTCCGGCGGGTCGCCGCGCTCCGGCCGCCGCCGCGGGACCCGCTCGGCGCCCTTCTGATCGCGCTTGAGAATCTCATGACAGCCCACCGCCAGGCTCCCGGTGATGACGACGGCTACGGGATCGCCACCCTGGGCGAGATCCGCCGCGACGTGGAGCGGCTGATCGCCGCCGACCGCCGGACCTGACGCAACGGCGCCATTTCCCCGGTGGGCGGCGGGCCGTAAGGTCGCGCCCGAACAAGGGAGCGCGCCGTCATGCATTTCGAGCTCAGCGAAGAGCACCGGATGATCAAGGAGCTCGTGCGGCGGTTCGTCGAGGACGAGCTGATGCCGCTCGAGGCCACGGTGCTGGAGCGCGAGGCCTCGGGCGGTCCCACGGCCCTGACCGCCGAAGAGCAGGCGAAGATCGACAAGGTCTCCCGCGAGCTGGGCCTCTGGGGCCTGGACGCGCCTGAGGACGTCGGCGGCATCGATCTGCCGGCCGTGGCCCTGGTCGGTGTCAACGAGGAGCTGGGGCGGACGGTCACCCCCTACACCCTGCCGCCGGACAGCCCGAACCTGCGGATGTTGATGGCCACCGTCGATGACCGCCAGCGGGCCGCCTACCTGGCGCCTTACGTGGCCGGCGAGACCATCTCGGCCATCGGCATCTCCGAGCCCGGCGCCGGCTCAGACCCCGCCGGGATGATCACCCGCGCCGAGCGGGACGGTGAGGACTGGATCCTCAACGGCCGCAAGATCTGGATCACCCGCGGGGCCGAGGCCGACTTCACCATCACCATGGCGGTCACCGACCGCGAGAAGGGCGCCCGGGGCGGCATCTCCGCCTTCCTGATCGACAAGGGGACGCCCGGCTTCAACGTGCTGCGCCGCATTCCGATGCTGGGCGGACAGTACAGCTACGAGATCGCGCTCGAGGACTGCCGCGTCCCCGGCTGGAAGCTGCTGGGCAAGGAGGGGCAGGGCTTTGCGCCGATGCAGGTGCGGCTGTCGACCCGCCGCATCGAGATGGCCAGCTGGTCGATCGGCATGGCGCAGCGGGCGCTGGACATGCTGATCGAGTACGCGCCGCAGCGCTCGACCTTCGGGGCGCCGCTGTCGGAGCGCCAGCAGATCCAGTGGTGGATCGCCGACGCCGCCACCCGCATCCACGCCGCCCGGCTGATGACCTACGACTGCGCCTGGAAGCTCGACCAGGGCCGCGACGTGCGCAACGAGATCTCGATGATCAAAGCCTACGGCACCGAAATGGCCTACGAGATCGTCGACAACGTCATGCAGGCCTTCGGGGCAATGGGCATGACCCGCGAGCTGCCGCTGCACCTGATGCAGTCCAAGCTGCGGACCATGCGAATCTATGACGGCCCGACCGAGGTCCACAAATGGGTCGTGGCCCGCAACCTGCTGGGATTGAAGCGATGAAGGCGAACTACGGGGACGTCCGGGTCACGGTCGAGGACCATGTGGCGGTGCTGGAGATCGACCGGCCGCCCAACAACCACGTCACCGTCGACCTGATCCGCGATCTGGCCGATGCGCTGGACGATGTCGACGCCGACCACGACCTGCGCGTCAGCCTGCTGTGCTCCGCCGGGCGGGTGTTCTGCGGCGGGGCCGACCTGGTCACGCCGGGCGAGGCGAGCGTCGTCGATTCGACCAGGGCCCTCTACGCCCAGGCGGCCCGGCTTTTCGCGACGCGAAAGCCGATCGTCGCGGCGATCCAGGGCGCGGCCGTCGGGGCGGGGCTGGGCCTGGCCCTGGTCGCCGACGTGCGGATCGCGGCGCCCGAGGCGCGCTTCTCGGCCAACTTCGTCAACCTCGGCTTCCACCCGGGCTTCGGCACGACGGCCAGCCTGCCGCGCGTGGTCGGCGCCCAGAAGGCGGCGGTGATGTTCTTGACCGGGCGGCGGATCAAGGCCAGCGAGGCCCTGGCCTGGGGGCTGGTCGACGATGTCACCGACCTGTCGGGCCTGCGCGCCGACGCCATGGCCTGGGCCCAGGAGATCGCCGGAAACGGTCCGCTGGCGGTGCAGGCGACCCGCGCCACCCTGCGGGCCGGTCTGGCCGATGAGATCCGCGCCCAGACCGATCTCGAGGCCGCCGAACAGGCGCTGCTGCGCCCGACCAACGACTTCGCCGAGGGCGTCCGCGCCGTGGCCGAGCGCCGGCCGGGGCGGTTCACGGGCACGTAGGATGGGGAACTGCTTCCGGCGCAGCCGATAGCTGTCCCCGACAGGCCGCTGCCAATCGGGGACAGCTACGCTTCGCGAAGCAGTCCCCAAGCTTGCCCTCTCGCGCCTCAGAGCGCATGGCCAGCGCATGAGCTCCACTTCCCCCAAGACCGTCACGGTCATCGGCGGCGGCCCCGCCGGCCTGATGGCCGCCCAGCGGCTGGCGCAGGCCGGCCTGGCCGTCACCGTCCACGAGAAAATGCCGACCGTCGGCCGCAAGTTCCTGATGGCCGGGCGCGGCGGGCTGAACCTGACCCACTCCGAGGACCTGGAGGCGTTCAAGGGTCGCTACGCCGAGGCCGGCGAGCGACTGGCGCCGCTGCTGGACGCGTTTCCGCCTGAGGCGCTGACCGCCTGGGCCGCGGACCTGGGGCAGGAGACCTTCACCGGGTCCAGCGGTCGGGTCTTCCCCCGCGCCATGAAGGCCTCGCCCCTGCTGCGCGCCTGGCTGGCGCGGCTGGAGATGCTGGGCGTGACCATCCGCACGCGCAGCGAATGGCTGGGCTGGGACGCAAAGGGCGGTCTGCGGTTCCGGTCAGCGGACGGCGAGACCGTCGAGACGCCCGACGCGACGGTGCTTGCCCTGGGCGGCGCCAGCTGGGCGCGACTGGGCTCCGACGGCGGCTGGGCGCCGTGGCTGGCGGAGCGCGGTGTCGCGCTGACGCCGTTCAAGCCGTCCAACAGCGGCTTCACCGTCGCCTGGAGCGATATCTTCCGCGACCGCTTCGCCGGCCAGCCGCTGAAGAGCGTGGCCCTGACCTTCGGGAACCGCACGGTGAAGGGGGACGCCATGGTCGCCGGCTACGGGCTGGAGGGCGGGGCCGTCTACGCGCTGTCGCCAGTGCTGCGGGAGGCGATCCTGGCGACCGGCTCGGCCACGCTGACCATCGACCTGCGGCCCGCCATGACCCGTCAGCAGCTGACCGCCCGCCTGCATCGCGGCGAGAAGGGTCAGTCGGTCGCCACCCGGCTGCGCAAGCTGATCCATCTGTCGCCGGCCGAGGCCAACCTGCTGCGCGAGGCGCATGGCGTCGACCTGCCCCTCGATCCGGGCGCGCTGGCCTCGCGGATCAAGGCCGTTCCTGTGACCATGACCGGCGTCGCGCCCATCGACAGGGCGATCTCCACCGCCGGCGGGGTGGCGCTGGAGGCCGTCGACGAGCACCTGATGCTCACCGCTCTGCCCGGCGTGTTCGTGGCCGGCGAGATGCTGGACTGGGAGGCGCCGACCGGCGGCTACCTGCTGCAGGCCTGTTTCGCCACGGGCTCGGCGGCGGCGGAGGGGGTGTTGAAGCGGTTGGCCTAATGGCTGCCCGCGAACACCACGCCGACCATGACGGCCGCGTACTGCACGGCGGCGCCGGCGACGACATGGCCGTGCCAGACGGCCCGCCGGAAGTGGAACTTCTTCATCAGGTAGAAGATCACGCCGGTCGAGTAGATCAGGCCCCCGATGCCGAGCAGCAGCAGCGCCACCCAGCTCATGCCGTCGATCATCGGCTTGATGGCCACCAGCACGATCCAGCCCAGCGCCAGGTAGAGCGCCACCCAGAAGCCGCGGCCCAGGCCCGGCAGGAACAGCTTGCCCAGGATGCCCAGCGCCGCCAGCGTCCAGACGCCGGCGGTCATGCCGATCGACCAGGCGCCGGTCAGGTTCTGGGTCGTGAACGGGGTGTATGAGCCCGCGATCATCAGGAAGATGCCGGCGTGGTCGAACCGCCGCAGCATCGGCCGCCAGGACCACTTGCCGAAATTGTAGGCCATCGAGCAGCCCAGCATGGTCATCATGCCGACCGCATAGATGCCGACGGCCGCCACCTTGCCAAGGTCGCCCACGCCCACCGACAGGCCCAGCAGGATGCCGCCGCCGAACAGGGCGAAGGCCAGGCCGACGATATGCACGACCAGGTCGGCGCACTTGGCGCCGGACGTCGGATAGTGGGTGGCGGGCTTGTCCATCGTCACACCCTAACGCGGGATTGTGACGGCAGGAAGCTCAGCCGGGCCACAAGGCCATGTGATCCGTACTCGGTCTCAAGGCCGCCGCCTAAACCTTCGAGCAGGCGGCGGATCAGCCGGCTGCCAAAGCCTGCCTTTCCGGGAGGCGGCGCGGGCGGCCCGCCGGTTTCCCGCCAGGTCAGCAGGACAACGGCGCCGTCCTGTCGCCAGTCGACTTCCAGGGCGCCGTCGCCAGCGTAGGCTCCGTACTTGGCGGCGTTGGTGGCCAACTCGTGGATCACCAGGGCCAGGTCAACCGCTACGGCGGCGTCCAGCCGAACGGACTCGCCGCTCATTGTCAGGCGCCGGCCGCCCAGCCCGCCATACGGACCGAGCTCGGCTTCGAGCACCTGACGAAGGTCGGCCTGTTCCGCGGCGCTGCCGGTCAGCAGGTCGTGTGTCCTCGCCAGGGCGGCGATCCGGGCCTCGAAGGCCTCGCTGTAGCGCTGGATGGAGGTTGAGGAGCGCGCCGTCTGCGCCGAGATCGACAGAACCGTGGCCAGGGTGTTCTTCACCCGGTGGGTCATCTCCGCCAGCATCAGCCGCTGTCGCGCTTCGCTTTCCGCCAGCGCCGCCTGGGACTGCCGCTGCTCGGTGACGTCGGTGTTTACGCCGACCATGCCGACGAAGACTCCGCTCTCGAAACGTGGAGTGGCGACGGTTTCAAGGATGCGCACGGCGCCGTCCGCGCGGCGGTAACGCCCCTCGCAGCGGAAGGCCGCCCGGGCGGCCATAGCCGCGGCGAAGGGATCGAAGACGGCCTCGGCATCCTCTGGCAGCAGGGTCGAGGCCCAACTGAAAGTGGCGACATCGTCGACGCCCCAGAACTCGCGCAGGGCGCGGTTGAGATAAACACAGCGCCCCTCGGCGTCGCCTCGCCACAGCATGGCGGGCGCGTCCTCTGCGACCGAAGAGAAACTTTCAAGCGGCATCCGTGCACCAGCCCCGAAGCCATACAAAGGGGGGCCGAAATGGGTAATCCGTCAAGCGTGTGTCCGACATTGCCGGGACATCAGAGGCGGAACGTCGCCAGTCGCTCGTAGTGCGGCCGGGCGGCGTCGGCGATGCGGCGCAGGTCGTCCGAAAGGGCCGGCGGGGCGGTCTCGGCCGGGGGCGGGCCAAAGCCCGTCGAGCGCTCCACCGCGTCGTACCAGGCCGGGGCCCAGACGCCGTCGCTGTCGCGCGGGCCGGCCGGCCAGGCCAGCATGGCGTTGTCGAAGGCGATGTCCAGCGCCGCGCAGAGCCGGCCCAGCGTTCCGGCCGGATCGGCCAGCACATCGCGGCCCTCGACCACCGGCGGCGGCGCGCCGAGACGGTCAGCCTCGCGCTCGAACAGCTCGCGCTGCCGCTCGACCCCGATGTCGGCCAGCGTGACCTCGCCGCGCTTGACGACATAGGAGGCCAGCACCCGGGCCGGATCGCGGATCAGGAAGGCGTTGACCGCCCCGTCCGCCCAGTCGAGCCCGAACCCGTCCAGCATGTGGTGGGTCATATGCTTCTGGTACCAGACCGCCGCCCCGCCGGGCGTCGGTCCGGCAAGGTAGCTGGCCACCGTGCGCCAGTCGGTGGGCTGGCTGGCCAGGACCTCGTCCCGCATCGGGTGGTCCAGTCCCGTCGCCGCCAGGTAGGCCGCATAGAACGGCTCGTCGCTGACCGCGCAGTCGGAGCGGTTCTCGAACGACCGCATCATCGCCGTGGAGATGTTGCGCGGGCCCGACCACATGCAGATGCGGATGGCGGCGGTCACAGTCCGGCGTCCCGGTCCTTGAGCCCCTCGTACAGCGCCCGAAGTTCCGCCGTGCGCGGCCCGGGCAGGGCGTGGGGCAGGGTGCGGCCGTCGATCTCCCGCACCGGGGTCAGGCCGCCGAAGGTGCCTGTGACGAAGGCCTCGTCGGCGCCGCGGGCGTCCTCGATGGGGAACCGGTCCAGCCGCAGCGGGATCTTCGCCTCGCCGCACAGGGCGATCACGTTGGCCCGGGTGACGCCGTTGAAGCAGAACTCGCCGGTCGAGGTGCGCACCTCGCCGTCTCTGACCCAGAAGAAGTTGGTGGCGTTGCAGCTCGACACGAAGCCGTCCGGATCGAGCATCAGCGCCTCGTCGGCCCCGGCCCGGATCGCCTCGTTCAGCGCGATGATCAGGTTCAGCCGGCTGTGGCTGTTGAGGCGCATGTCGAACATGTGGGCCGGGGTGCAGCGGACGCCGACGGTGGCCAGCTTCAGGCCGCTGGTCACGATCGACGGGCTGGGAACCTTCCACTCGGCCAGGATCACCACCGTCGGCACGCCCAGCGCGTTGCGCGGGTCCTGGTTGGCGCCGGTCTTCTCGCCGCGGGTCACCATCAGCCGCAGATGGACGCCGTCTTCCATGCGGTTGGCGCGCATCAGCTCGTCCAGGGCGTCCGTCATCTGCTGACGGCTCATGCCGATATCGAGCGCGATGGCGTCGGCCCCCTGGTAGAGCCGGTCGAGGTGCGTCTCCAGGAACAGCAGACGGCCCCTGTGCAGCCGCAGACCTTCCCAGACGCCGTCGCCGACCACGAAGCCGGCGTCGAACACCGACACCTTCGCCGCGTCGCGGGTGACCAGCTTTCCGTTCAGCCAGATCAGCGCGTTGGCGTTGCGCGGATCGGCGGCGAAATCCTGGCTGCCGGCCATGGGTCAGGCTCCCGGTTGCGGTCCGAAGGCGGCGGTCAGGACGGCGGGGTCCAGTCCCTCGACCTCCACCTGCTTGAGCCGGCCGGTCTGGCCGGCGGCGATGCGGACGGACGACTTGCTGACGCCCAGCGCCTTGGCGAGCAGCACCGTCAGGGCGGCGTTGGCCTCGCCCTCGACCGGCGGGGCGGCGACGCGCGCCTTCAGGAACGGGCGTCCGTCGGCTCCGGTCGCCCAGCCCTCGACCGCGTCGCGCCCGCCGCGCGGGGTGAGGCGAACGGCCAGGCGCATGGTCAGATCAACAGGCCGCGAATTGCGCCGTAGGCCGCCGGCAGCAGGATGCTTCGCGTGCCTTGCAGCAACAGGAACAGGACAATGAAGCTCAGGTCCACGCCGCCGAGCGGCGGAACGAAACGCCGGATCGGCCTCAGCACGGGCTCGGTGAAGCGTTGCAGGCCGTAGTAGAGGCTGCCCGCCAGCCTGTTGCGCAGATTGATGATGTCGAAGGCGACGAGCCAGGACAGCACGGCGGTGACGATCAGCGCGATGATCAGCAGGCCCAGCAGGCTGCTGATGATAAAGAAAACGAAGTCGACGAGAGCGAACATGGCGCGGGCATCCGGGGGCGTGATCGGACCGCTTCTAGCCGCCGCGCGGCAGGCCAGCAAGGCGTGCGCCCGGCCCCGGCCGTCTGGCGGCCGGACTTGCGCTTGACAGCCGGGGAGCCCCCGCCGTATTTGCCGCGCTCTTCTCTCTCGCCTGAGAGGGGGCCGTAGCTCAGTTGGTAGAGCGCCTCGTTCGCAATGAGGAGGTCAGGGGTTCGACTCCCCTCGGCTCCACCAGGGAGCCCCTCGGGTTTCCGGGGCGCCCTCGAGGCCTTGGTGCCCCCCGTGCATTCAGCGGATCAGCCGGCCGGAACGACCAGGACATCGGTGCGCGCAGCCATGAGCAGCCGCTCGGCGGCGCCGTGGAGCATGCCCGCCAGCGGGCCCTGGCGCGGCTCGGCGCCGAGCACGACCAGATCGGGGCGGGCCTCGGCCACATAGTCGGCCACAAGCCGCTCCGCTTCTCCGTAGGCCATGATCACCCCGACCGCCCCGGCCCGGCCGGTGGCCTCGTCGAGGCGCGTCAGGAAGGCGTCCCGCGCCGCTTCGGCTTCCGCCAGAGCCTCGTCGCGATGCCCGGATTCGCTGACCAGGCTGCCGCCGAACGCCACGCGATAGGCATGCAGCAGGGTGACCTGCGCCTCAGGGAACATCCGCAGTGCGGTGATCGCCGCCGTCAGGGCGACGTCGGAGAAGTTCACCGGGATGGCCAGGTCAGAATAGGAACCGTGAGGAGGATTGCGAACGACCAGCAGTGGCGCGACGGCCGCCCGGATCAGAGCCTCCACGGTCTTGCCGGGGTGGTCGCGGCCGAGAAGTTCGTTCCGCGCCACGCCGGTGACGATCAGATCGGCGGCCGTGGACCGAGCAGCCTCGATGATCGCCCTCGCCGGTTCGCCGGGCGTCAGGATCAGCGACCAGTCCACGTCCCGCCCGGCGAGGGCGCGCGCGATCTCGTCCCGGGCCCGGGTTTCGGCATGGCTTGGACCCTCGCGCCAGATGTGGGCGTAATCGCCCTCTCCGGTCGCCGTCACGATCTTCAGGGTGGCTCCCCGGTCGCGCGCGAGATCGGCGGCGCGGCCGGTCGCCCGGTCACAGCGTGCGCCCAGATCCGTGGCCAGGAGGATGGTCGAAACCCGAGCGTCAGCGGTGAGCGGAGAATTCATGATGCTGTCTGTCCCTTGACTGCTGGAGGCCATCCCATCATGCCGGGTCGTCGGGCGGGGACACCTGACCTGTGTCAAATTTCGTCCGATGCCGCGCCCGGTCGCTTGCCGCCCGCCGGGCGACCGGCCGCTACAACGCCAGCGGCTCGGGTTCCGTCTGGGCGGTGTCGTGCGCCAGCCCGTCGTGGTTGATCGATACGGCCGTTCCGGGATCCGCGCCCGCAATGGAGATGTCGGCCTTGAGCTGCTGGGCCAACGCCCGGACGATGCTGGTGCCGAGCCCCGGCGGCGCGTCGGCGGGGTCCTTCGGCATGCCCGCGCCGTTGTCGGTGACCGACAGGGTCCAGTCGGGTCCCTGAGAGCGATAGCGGACGACGATGCGGCCCGCCCGCCCGTCCGGGAAGGCGTGCTTGAGGGAATTGATCACCAGTTCGGTGACAATCAGGCCGAGACTCACCGAGGCGTCGGCGGTCGAGAGGCTGTCGTCGGAATCCACGGACAGGACGATCTGGCCGGGGTCGCGGATCATCGAGGCGCCGATGCTGTTGCACAGCGCGTTGAAATAGGTGCGCAGCGTAACGTCGCCCACCGAGGTCTCGGACAGCTGCCGCTGCAGCTCGGCGACCGACATCACCCGGCTGTGGGCGTCGGTCAGGTACATCCGCGTCTCGTCGGACTGCGCCTTTCGCGCGGTCTGCAGGATGACGCTGGCGATGATCTGCAGGCTGTTGGCCACCCGGTGCTGCAGCTCCTGCAGCAGGACGCCCTTCTCCTGGACCAGCCGGTCGCGGAGCGCCTCGGCGTCCCGGGCGTCGGTGACGTCGGCCAGGGTGAGCATCAGCCGCACGCTGCCCGGATCTCCGTAACTGAGATTGCGGGCGTTGAGCACCAGGTGGCGCGCCGGCTCGCCGGGCGCCTGGAGGTCCAGTTCATAGGCGTCGACCTCGGCTGAACCGGAGGCCGTGGTCGACAGAAGGGAGCGGAGCTGGGGAAGGTCCCACTCGCCATGGCCGAGCGAGAAGACGGATTGGCCGACGAGCCCGACGGGACTGATGCGGAAGGTCCGGCTGAACGACTCGCTGGCGGCGATCACCTTGAGGTCGCCGTCCAGCAGCAACATGGGCGCTGTGGAGGATTGGACAAGCGCCAGCGCCAGCCCGAGGACAGCCTCGCCGTCCAGGGTGGGGGCGACCATGCAAGGCCCTTTCAAATTCGGCAACGCCCGGCGACTTCGCGCCGGATAGCTTTCGCGACCCGTTTATCAGACGTCCTGACGGGGTGTGAGATTTCAGACCCTATCACACAAGTGGGTGGATCGGCCGAACTATATTCGGATGCGGGATTACAGGTTTTCAACGCCGATCGCCAGCCGGAACCGGTCCGTCTCGTCGTGGTTCAGCAGATCACGAATACATCGGATACTGGGCGAGCGGGCCTAGATCGGCGCGCGCATCAGTCGGAGCAGGATCAGCGCGACCACCACGGTGGCCGGCACAGCCAAGCTCCAGTACAGCATATCCTTCACGGCAAGCCCTCCAAAGCATCCCGGCCGCAGGACCAACGCCGTCTGTCGGGCGAGGTTCCCCGCGCGGCCCCTCCCTGGGACCGTTCAGAGATGCTGGGGTGATTCGATGACAGCGACGCCCGGGGCGCGACAGTGCGCCTCAGGCGGCGGCGCGGACGCCGCCGGCCATCCGCGGATCTTCCGGACGGTTATGACGTCCAGCCGGAGGGACCAATCGATCAAGGCCCGGCGCCTCGCGCGCGAGGCCGCCATGGTCAGAACTCCTCCCAGTCCGAGCTCTCGACTTTCAGGGCGTTGGCGCCCCGGGTCGTCG
Organism: Caulobacter sp.; assembly: GCA_031426695.1. GTDB lineage: Bacteria > Pseudomonadota > Alphaproteobacteria > Caulobacterales > Caulobacteraceae > Caulobacter. The sequence goes on along the minus strand of JASJPM010000010.1, from coordinate 208,826 downwards.
AGGCTGAGCCGCCGCCGGGCAGCCGGCGCCGAGCCCCCGGCGCCGTGGTTGAGGGCGTCGCGAGCGGACGGGCTTCCTGCACGGCGTTCGCACAGGACAGCGTGAACCGGCCGACCAGGCGTCCGAGCTCGGCGGTCTCGGACTTCAGGGAATGGGTTGCGGCCGTCGACTGTTCGACCATGGCCGCGTTCTGTTGGGTGACCTGGTCCATGTGATTGACGGCGTTATTGACCTCGTGGAGGCCGTTGGCCTGTTCCCTGGACGAGGCGGCGATCTCGGCGACCAGAGCATTGATCTCGGCCACCCGCTCGACGATGCGCTTCAGCGCGCCGCCCGTCTCGCCCACCAGCCTGGCGCCCTGGCCGACGTGATGGGTGCTGGCCGAGATCAGGGTCTTGATCTCCTTGGCGGCCTGGGCCGAGCGTTGGGCCAGCGCCCGGACCTCGGAGGCCACGACCGCGAATCCGCGTCCGGCTTCGCCGGCCCGCGCCGCCTCGACCCCGGCGTTCAGCGCCAGAAGGTTGGTCTGGAAGGCGATCTCGTCGATCACGCCGATGATCTGGGCGATCTCGCCGGCCGAGGTCTCGATCTGGCCCATGGCGGTGACCGCGTCGGTCATGATCTGGCCGGAGTGCTCGGCTTCCTCGCGCGCGGTGCCCACGAGGCTGGCCGCCTGGCTGGCGCCCTCGGCCGCCTTGCGCACCGCGGCGGTCAGCTCGTCGAGCGCGGCGGCGGTTTCCTCCAGGCTGGCGGCCTGTTGCTCGGTGCGGCGTGACAGGTCGTCGGACGCCATGGAGATTTCGTCCGATCCGCTGCCAATGGCGGCGGACGACCGCGACACGGCGCGCAGGGTGTCGGCCAGTGACCTGACGGCGGCGTTGTAGTCGTCCTTGAGCGCCTGGAACTCGGGCGCCACCGCCTCGTCGAACGGCGTGGCCAGGTCGCCGGCGGCGAGGCGGGCCAGGGCGCGGCCCAACGCCTCGACGGCGTGGGACTGCCGCGCCTCGGCGGCCAGGCGGACATCCTCAGCCGCCTTGCGCTGTTCCTCCAGGGTCTCGATGTAGACCGAGATGGCGAAGTCCATGTCCAGCAGGATAGCCTTGATCAGGCTGGCGACCTTGCGCCCCGCCGCTTCGCCGTCGTCCCGGCGCGCCATGAACCCCTTGGGCCAGTCCTCGCGGATGACCGCCTTGACCAGGTGTTCGGTGAGCAGGGCGTAGCCGCCGATGTACCAGCGCGGCTCCAGGCCGATGCGGGCGTGGACCTGTCCTATGGTGCGCACCCCCCGGACGTAGTCGTCGCCATAGTTGGCCGAGGCGATGATGCCCCAGTGCTGCTGCTGGCGTCCGGCGGCCGACTCGATGTGCGCGTCGCTGGAGAAGAAGCCGCGCGTTTCCGGAAAAGCCCGCACCTGGGCGTAGAATGCGTCCAGCGCGGGGCGGATGGCCTTGGCGATGACCGGCTGCAGGCCCCGGAGGTCGGCGCGCGCGGCATCGTCCAGCTGGATGAAATCCAGACGTTGACGCAGGGCGTGGTCATTCGACATGGCGGGCCTCCTCGCGGCCGAAGCTCGATCCTTGACGGTGAATTTGGCGTTATGGAGAGCTAACCTGGAGGGACTGTTTACGCCCGATCTGGGCATACGCGACCATTCGAACCAGAAGTATTGTTGATCAATGCAACCTGTGGAAAGTCGACGGGGCGAATACCGTCGTCGCGAGAACGACGTTCGGTAATTTCGGCTCAGCCGATCATCATTGATCTGTCGGAATCACGAAACGTCTGGACCTGCAGCGCTCCGATGCTGTTAAGCCCCGAAATCAGTAAGGCAAGCGACTCCAGAGACTGGTTGAGGAGGATGTCCGGCCGCATCTCGTGGATCGCCGCCAGCGGGACAATCACCCCGCCCCGCGCCCCGACCCGGACGCAGCGGCCCTCGTCAACCAGCCGGGCGACGTGTCGCCGCACGGTCTCGTAGGGAAGGCCCAGGCGCTTGGCCACGGCGTAGGCGCTGACCGGCGTCCTGGGGCTATCGTCGGGCAGGGCGGCGACGGTTTCATGGTTCTGGTCGCCGGTTGACCGCCGCGGGGGTTCCGCGTTGGCCTGGATGATCGCGATCAGGATGATGCCGTGGAGCACATCGCCGTCGGCCAGCCGGGCGGCGATGGCGACGCACCGCAGAACGTGATCCCAGCCGTGCCTGGCGGAGGCCAGACGCACGTCTTTGCCGTTCCGGGTCCGGGCCGGTTCGAACTTGATCACGAGGCGCTCCGCTCACGGCGACCGATGCTTTCAGCAAAAGGTTCCGTGGGGGAACTAATCCCCCCGCGCTCTGATGTCCGGCGGAAATTCGCGGGTGCGATGTTCTGTCCCAGCGGCTGGTCCGGCGTCAGTGCGCCTCGTCCCAGTTGCCGGCGGCCCGGGCGTCGACCACCAGCGGTACGGACAGGTCCACCGCCGGCAGCGGCGCCTGCTCCATCACCGTCCTGGCCACGCGGATGGTTTCCTCGGCCTCTGCCACCGGGGCCTCGAAGACCAGTTCATCGTGGACCTGAAGCAGCATGCGCGAGGTCAGGCCCGCGTCCTTCAGGGCCTGGGGCATGCGCGCCATGGCGCGGCGGATGATGTCGGCCGCCGCGCCCTGCAGCGGGGCGTTGATCGCGGCCCGCTCGGCGAACTGGCGCATGCCGACCGACTTGCCGTGGATGTCGGGGATGTTGATCCTGCGGCCGAAGATGGTGGTGACGTTGGCCTGCTCCCGGACCTGCGCCCGCATGCGGTCCATGTAGTCGCGGATGCCGGGGAAGCGTTCGAAGTAGGTCTTGATGTAGGCCCCGGCTTCGGACTGGCCGATGCCCAGCTGGTTGGCCAAGCCGAAGGCGCTGATGCCGTAGATGATGCCGAAGTTGATCGCCTTGGCCCGGCGGCGCACCTCGCTGGGCATGCCCTCGATCGGCGTGTCGAACATCTCCGAGGCGGTCATGGCGTGGATGTCGAGCCCCTCGCGGAACGCCCGCTTCAGCTGCTCGATATCGCCGACGTGGGCCAGCAGCCGCAGCTCGATCTGGCTGTAGTCGGCGCTGATCAGCACATTGCCCGGATCGGCGATGAAGGCCTTGCGGATCTTGCGGCCTTCCTCCGTGCGGATCGGGATGTTCTGCAGGTTGGGATCGGTCGAGGCCAACCGCCCGGTGTTGGCGGCGGCCAGGCTGTAGGATGTGTGCACCCGGCCGGTCGCCGGGCTGATCGCGGCGATCAGGTTGTCGGTGTAGGTGCCCTTGAGCTTGGCCAGCTGGCGCCAGTCCAGCAGGGTGCGGGGCAGGTCGTGACCGGCCGCGGCCAGGCCTTCCAGCACGTCGCTGTCGGTGCCCCACTGCCCGGTGGCGGTCTTCTTGCCGCCCTCCAGCGCCATCTCGCCGAACAGGATGTCGCCGATCTGCCGGGGGCTGCCCAGGTTGAACGGCCGCCCGGCCAGCTCGTGAGCCTTCGCCTCCAGATCGACCATCCGCATCGAGAACTCGTGGCTCAGCCGGCGCAGCAGATCGGGGTCGACCCGCACGCCGGCGTTCTCCATCCCGGCCAGCACCGGCGGCAGGGGGCGTTCCAGGGTCTCGTAGACGGTCAGCAGCCGCTCCCGCGTCAGGCGCGGACGCAGGATGTTGTAGAGCCGCAGGGTGACGTCGGCGTCCTCGGCCGCGTAGCAGGTGGCCGGCTCCAGGGCGACGTGCTTGAAGCTGATCTCGCTCTTGCCCGTGCCGCAGACCTGCTTGAACGGGATCGGCTTGTGACCGAGCCACAGCACCGACAGCTCGTCCATGCCGTGGCCGTGCAGCCCGGCCTCGAGCACGTAGCTGATCAGCATCGTGTCCTCGATCGGCGAGACGTCGACGCCATACCGGGTCAGGACGCCGATGTCGTACTTGGCGTTGTGCGCGACCTTGAGGATCGCGGGGTCCTCCAGCATCGGCTTGAGGGCCGCGATCGCCTGGTCGAGCGGAATCTGCGTCAGGTCCGCGCTGCCGCCGTCCCCGAACAAGCCCTCTTCCTGGGCGCGGTGGCCGAGCGGGATGTAGCAGGCCTCGCCCGGCGCGACGGCCAGGGAGACGCCGCACAGGCCGGCGGTCGCCGATCCCAGCGCGTCGGTCTCGGTGTCGAAGGCGATAATCCCGGCCTCGCGGCAGCGCGCGACCCATTGCTCCAGCGTGGCGAGGTCGCGAACGCAGGCGTAACGGCTGGTGTCGATCTGGACCGGCGCGGCCGGGGCGGCCGGCGCCGCGGGCTGGAGGGGCGCCGCCGCCCTGCCGATGCCCGGCAGCGGCTGGGAGGGCATGCCGTTTCCGTTGGCCGCCTCGCCGACCCGGCGGGCCAGGGTGCGGAACTCCATCTGCTCCAGGAAGGCCGCCAGGGTCGGGCCGTCCGGTTCGCGGACCACGAGATCGTCGATCGGCTCGGGCAGGGGGGTGTCGCAATCCAGCTGCACCAGCTGGCGCGACAGGCGGATCTGGTCGGCGAAGTTGATCAGCGTCTCGCGCCGCTTCTCCTGCTTGATCTCGCCGGCCCGGGCCAGCAGCGTCTCCAGGTCGCCGTACTCGTTGATCAGCAGCGCGGCGGTCTTGATGCCGATGCCGGGCGCGCCGGGCACGTTGTCGACGCTGTCGCCGCACAAGGCCTGGACCTCGACCACCTTCCCGGGGCCGACGCCGAACTTCTCGAACACCTGCTCGGGTCCGATGAAGACGTTCTTCATGGTGTCGAGCATCGAGACCCGGTCGCCGACCAGCTGCATCAGGTCCTTGTCCGAAGAGATGATCACCACCTCGCCGCCCATGTCGCGGACCTTGCAGGCGTAGGCGGCGATGATGTCGTCGGCCTCGTAGCCGGGGAGTTGCAGCGACGGCACCCCGAAGGCCCGCGTCGCCTCGCGCACCAGCGGAAACTGCGGGACCAGGTCCTCCGGCGGCGGCGGGCGGTGCGCCTTGTAGAGCGGATAGAGCGCGTTGCGGAACGTCTTCTCCGAATGGTCGAAGACCACGGCCAGGTGGGTCGGTTCGTGACTGTCCTTGGTGTCCCGCAGCAGCTTGAACAGCATGTTGCAGAAGCCCTGGACCGCGCCGACCGGCAGGCCGTCCGACTTGCGCGTCAGCGGCGGCAGCGCGTGATAGGCGCGGAAGATGTAGCCCGAGCCGTCGACCAGATAGAGCCGGACCGGCGGCCCATCCTGGGTCAGCGGGCGATCTTCGGCGGGCGGCGCGGCGGTGTCGGTCATGGGGGGAAGATAGTGGCTCGCGCGCGCCGGGTCAGCAGGGGATCGGCGCTTGTCAGGGCTACGGCATCACGGCCACTATGAGGCGAGTGGGATGGGGACGCGTCATGAATCGTGTGCTGCTGGGGATAGGTCTGGCTGCGGGACTCGGAGGCGTGGCTTTCGCCGAGGCAGACCGGCCGCCCGACTGGGTCTCAAAGCCCAGCGCCGAGATGATGACCAGCTATTATCCCCAGGAGGCAATGGACAAGACCGTCAGCGGTTCGGTCGTCCTGGTCTGCCGAATCGGCGTCGATACGCGTCTGAGCGCGTGCGAAGTCGTTGAAGAGGCGCCCATCGGCATCGGCCTTGGTGAGGCGACGCGCCGGATGGCTGAAGCGGAGTTCCGCATCAAGCCGGGGATTGTGAACGGGAAGCCCGACACCGAAGGCACCGCGCGCATTCCAGTGCGCTGGATCGCGCCGATGAATGGCAGCCGGGGCGTCATCTTCAGGGCGATCTGGGCCGAGGCGCCGAGTTTCGCCGACGTCGAGGCCGCCTGGCCTGCCGCGGCCGGCGACCTGCCGGAGGGCCTCGGCGTGATCCGGTGCCGCGTCCAGCCCGACGGCCGTCTCACCAATTGCGGAATCGCCGGCCAGACGCCGTGGGGCAGCCCCTTCGGCGGCGCGGCGCGGACGCTGGCCGAAAAGTTCCGCGTCCGGCTCACGCCGGAGGAAGCGAAGGAGTTCACCGTCGCCGACCTGACCATCTCTGTCCGCTTCTTCAACCCCGCCACGCCGCAGGGCAAGTCGCGCAGGATCGTCCGGCCGGAATGGACCCGAACGATCAATCCGGAAAAGATCGTCGCCCTTTATCCAGCCGCCGCCGCCGACAAGGGGATCACGAGCGGGGTCGGGGTGGCGGACTGCCTGGTGGCGGCTGACGGAACCCTGACCGACTGCAAGGTCGCCCGCGAAAGCCCCGAGGGTGTGGGCTTTGGCGCGGCGGCGGTGGCCGTGGCGAGCATCACGCAGATGAACCCCTGGAGCCCGGAGGGGCGGCCGTCGCACGGCGTGAGGCTGAAGTTGCCAATCAACTTCAGCCTGGCGCCGGAGCCTGCGTCGCCCCCGGCCGATTAGCCCGGCAGCCGCCCCAGCACGTCCGCTGCGAAGGTCGACAGGGTGTCGTCGCGCGCACCCATGATCACGATGCGGTCGCCGGGGCGGGCCAGCGCGACCAGGCGGTCGCCCACGGCGTCGCGGCTGTCCAGCGCCTCGGCACCGCGGCCTGCGGCGACGATGTCGGCCGCGATGTCGGCGCTGGTCACGTCCATGGTGGTGGTGCCGCCGTGATAGACCGGCGGCGGCATCAGCAGCAGGTCGTCAGCGGCGAGGCCTGAGGCGAAGCCTTCGACGAATTCGCGACGCATCATCCGCAGCGGGCCAAAGCCGTGCGGCTGGAACATCACCAGCAGCCGGCCGGGGAAGGCGTGCAGCGCTTCCAGGGTGGCGGCGATCTTGTCGGGGTTGTGGGCGAAGTCGTCGATGACGGTGACGCCGCCCTTGCGGCCGACGATCTCCATCCGGCGTTTGACGCCGCTGTAGCCCTCCAGCGCCGCGGCCGCCTTCGCCACGTCCAGACCCAGCGCCTTGGCCGCCCCCAGCGCCGCCATCGCGTTGGCGACGTTGTGGCGGCCCGGCACGCCGAGCTTCACCGGGATGTCGAGGCCGTCGCGGCCGGTCAGCTGGAAGGCGATCGACTCGGGGGCCGGGACGATCGCCGATGCTTCGAGGTCCGCGCCCAGGTCCGAGAGGCTCCAGGTCACCAGCCGCTCCGGCCGCGCCTTGCTGGCCAGCAGCGCCGTCTCCTCGTTGTCTAGGTTCAGCACCACGCGGTGGGCGCGATCGGCGAAGCCGGCGAACAGGGTCCGCAGCTCGGCCATCGACTTGTGGTCCTCGGAAATGTTGTTGATCACCGCGACGGTGGCGTCATAGCGGGCGATCGAGCCGTCGCTCTCGTCGACCTCGCTGACGAACAGGTCGCCGCCGCCGACCAGGGCGCTGGCGAACGGGATGTCGTCGGTGACGAAGTTCTTCATCACCGCGCCGTTCATCACCGTCGGGTCCTGACCGAGGCTGTGCAGGATCCAGGCGATCATCGCCGTGGTCGTCGACTTGCCGCTGGTGCCGGCGACGCCGACCGAGCGCGGGGCGCCGTTGAACAGGTCGGCCAGCAGTTCCGGCCGGCGTAGGATGGTGGCGCCCAGCGCCCGCGCGCGGACCATGTCCGGCACGGTGTCCTCGACCGCGGCGCTTGCCACGATGACCTGGTTGGCGCTGACCACGCCGCTGCCGTCCTGCGGATGCAGGCCGATATCGAGGTCGGCCAGGAACTGAAACTTCGCGCCGGTCATGCCCTTGTCGAGCGCCCGGTCGGAACCCTCAACGCGGACGCCCATGGCCTGGACGATGAGGGCGAGCGGCAGCATGCCGCTGCCGCCGATGCCGGAAAAGAAGTACGGTCTGTCGCGAAGCATCCTTGGCCAATATACGGTCGGGGGCAGGGCGGCAAACGGCCGGAAGGACGCGGACGGGGATGGGCGAGCGGGTCAGGATCGGCGTGGTCGCGCCTTCGTCCTTCATCGACCCCGCCGTGCCTGACGAGGTGACGGCGTTTGCCCTGGCGCGATGCGGCGACCGGGTCGAGCTGGTGTTCGATCCCCAGTGCTTCTCCCGCCACGGCCACTTCGCCGGAACCGACGCCGAGCGGGCGGACGGCGTCCTGCGCATCGCCAATGATCCGGGCATCGACGCGGTCTGGTTCGCGCGCGGCGGCTACGGCTCCTGTCGCCCGGCCGAAGCCATCCTGGCGGGCCTGGGCGAGGCGGCGCGGCGCAAGACCTGGATGGGCTACAGCGACGGCGGCGCGCTGCTGGCGGGGCTGTACCGGGCCGGCTTCCCGCACCTGGCCCACGGGCCGCTGCCGCACGACATCCGCCGCGCCGGCGGCGAGGCCGCCGTGGCCCGGGCGCTGGCCTGGCTGGTCGACCGCGACCCCGCCGCGCTGGAACCGGGCCTTGTCCCCGGCGAGAAGGTCGCGGCCTTCAACCTGACCATCCTCAGCCAGATCCTCGGCACGCCGCTGGAGCCCGACCTGACCGGCCATGTGCTGATGCTCGAGGAGGTCGGCGAGTACGCCTACCGCATCGACCGGATGATGTTCCACCTGACCAGCAACCCGGCGATCCGCCGGGTGAAGGGCATCCGGCTGGGCCGCTGCTACGTCGACGAAAACCCGACCGCGGACTTCGGCATGACGGCCGACGAGATCGTCCGCTTCTGGTGCGAGCGGTCGGGGATCGCCTACCTCGGCGGCGCCGATATCGGCCACGATGCGGACAACCGGGTCGTGCCCTTCGGGGGGATTTAGGGGTCGTTCCGGCCGTGCGTCCTTCGACACGCCGCTTCGCGGCTGCTCAGGATGACCAGGAAGGAAGGCTACCCCCATAGTCATGCTGAGCAGCGCCGCAGGCGCGTGTCGGAGCACGCAACGCGGAAGCCCTACAGAAACAGCTTGTTGTAGTCGCTCGGCGGGCCGCCGGCCGCGCTCAACGCATCCGAGTCCCCGGTCTCCAGAAAAGCCGTCGTCGCCGTCTTCAATGCATTGAGCGCCGCGCGGGCCAGGCCGGTCGCCGACGACAGCCGCCGGGCGCCCAGCGCTTCCAGCGTCGCGGCGACCGGCAGGCCCGGTCGCGCCATGACGTTCAGCGGCAGCCCGCAGTCGCCCGCGATGGCGGCGATGTGAGCCTCCTCGACGACATAGGGGACGAACAGACCGTCTGCACCGGCCTCGCAGTACAGCGCCCCGCGCCGCAGCGCCTCGGCGACCGCCGCCTCACCCTCGGCCAGACCCTTGAGGAAGACGTCGGTGCGGGCGTTGATGAACAGGTTCACGCCAGCCCTGGCCGCTGCCTCGCGCACCGCCGCGGCCTTGCGGGCCAGCAGCTCCGGCGGCTCGCGACCGTCCTCGATGTTGATCCCGACGGCGCCGGCGTCGATGACCTTCGCGACGTTTTGCGCCACCACCGACGGATCATCGGCGTAGCCGCCCTCGAAGTCGCAGGTCACCGGGATCGACACGACGCGGGTGATCTCGCGCACCGTGGTGACCAGGAAATCGACCGGCAGGTGATGGCCGTCGGCATAGCCGTGCGCCCAGCAGACGGCCGCGCTCGAGGTGGCGACGGCCTTCGCGCCGAGCGTCTCGATGATCCGCGCGGATCCGGCGTCCCAGGCGTTGGGGAGGGTGAGGAAGCCCGAGGCGTGCAGGCTGTGGAAGATGTCGGCGTTGCTCATCCGCCGACCATAGGTCCGCGCGTCCGGGGCGTCAGCCCCGACGGTCGCGGAAAGCGGACCTCAATGCCCCGCCGAACCCTCGTAGACCCCCGGCGCGAGGCGTTCGTCCTCGTCGCCCGGGACGGTGGCGGCCACGAAGCGACGGTCGCAGTAGGGGCAGTCGACCCAGCCGGCCTCGCCCATCTCCAGCCAGACACGCGGGTGGCCGAGCGCGCCGCCGACGCCTTCACAGGCGATGCGGTGCGAGCGGACCGTCACCGTCTCCGGCGCGGGGAAGCTCGCGGCCTGCGGCAGCGGGGTGGCGGTGGGCGTCGTCGCCTTGGGCTTGCGGGCCATCGAGGGTCTTCCGTGCAAAGCGTCAGGCCGCCCTTGGCTGGACGGCGCGCGAGGCATACCTATGCGACGCGCCGCTTTGGCGTCAACGACCCCGGGTCCCCATGCAGCTCCCTGACTACGCGATCGAGGCCGAAGGCCTGTACAAGACCTACGCCGGCACCAAGACCTCGCCGCCGAAACAGGCGCTCAATGGCATCGACCTGAAGATTCCGCGCGGCTCGATCTTCGGCCTGCTGGGGCCGAACGGCGCCGGCAAGTCGACCTTCATCAACATCCTCGCCGGGCTGACGAAAAAGACCTCCGGGACGGTGCGGATCTGGGGCCGCGACATCGACGAGCGCTCGCGCGACGCCCGCGCCGCCATCGGGGTGGTGCCGCAGGAGCTGGCCGCCGACGTCTTCTTCACCCCCCGCGAATCGCTGGAGGTCCAGGCCGGCATGTACGGCGTGCCCAAGGCCGAGCGCCAGACGGACGAACTGCTCGCCGCCCTGGGCCTGTCGGACAAGGCGGGGGCCTATGTCCGCATGCTGTCGGGCGGTATGAAGCGTCGCCTGATGGTGGCCAAGGCCATGGTCCACCGGCCGCCGGTGCTGATCCTCGACGAGCCCACGGCGGGCGTCGACGTCGAGCTGCGCCGCCAACTGTGGAACTATGTCGTGGGTCTCAACCAGATGGGCGTGACCATCGTGCTGACCACCCACTACCTGGAAGAGGCGCAGGAGCTCTGCGACCAGATCGCCATCATCAACCGCGGCGAGGTCGCGGCCTGTGAGCCGACCGCGACCCTGCTCAAGCGACTGGACACCCGCAACGTGGTGGTGACGCCCGAGGAGCCGGTGGCCACGGCGCCGGACCTGACCGGCTTCGAGACGAAGCTGCGCGGCGGTGGCTCCTTCGCGGTCACCTACCGGACCGGCGAATCGAGCGTCGAACAGGTGCTGGCGGCCGTGAAGGCCAGCGGCCTGCACATCAAGGACATCGCCACCGAGGACCCGGACCTGGAAGACGTCTTCCTGGCCCTGACCTACGAGGCGCCCGGCGGCGTGAGTCCGACGAAGGACTGACGCGCCCTACAGCTCGATCATGTCGAAGTCGGCCTTGGGCGTGCCGCACAGCGGGCAGACCCAGTCGGCCGGGATGTCGGACCAGCGGGTGCCGGGGGCCAGTCCCTCGCCCGGATCACCCTCGGCCTCGTCATAGAGATAGCCGCAGGTCCGGCATTGCCAGGTCTTGTAGGCGTCTTCCGTGGTCATGCTCGTCTGTCCGGCTGAGTATGGGCGGCGAAGCTGAGGTGCAGCGTCGCCAGGCTGGTTTCGCGAATCGGATCCAGGTCCATGTCCGGATCGACCAGGCACTGCACCGACAGGCCCAGCAGAAGACTGCCCACCATCAGGGCGGCGGCGTCGGGGTCGAGGTCGGCGCGGATCGCGCCCTCGTCCTGGCCGCGGATGACGATGCCTTCCAGCAGGCGTTCGACCGTCTCGTGCGAGGCGGCGAACGCCGTGCGCAGCGCCGACATGTCCGACACCGCGTCGGCCAGCAGCATGAAATAGGCCCGTCCCTCGGCCTCCAGCCGCAGCTGGCGCAGATAGTGGTCGACGTAGCTCAGCAGGGCCTCGAGCCCCGGCGCGGTGTCGATGCCGGCCGCGTCCAGCGCCTCGGCCTGGCGTTCGTGCAGATGGGCGATCAGGGCTTCGGTCATGCCCTGTTTGGAGCCGAACTTCTGGGTGGCCAGCCCGCGGCTGTAGCCAGCGCGGGCGCCGATCGCCTCGAATGTCGCGGCCCGCACGCCCTGTTCGACGATCACCTCGGTCGCGGCGCGCAGCAGCCGTCGTTCGGACTCGTCGCGGCGCTGGGCCTGCGAGCGCCGGGTCGTGACGATCTGGTCGCGGTCGGGCATGGCGGATCCCTAACTTATTTGTTGGCTGTATAGCAACTGAATGCTACGGGGCTTCGAGGCTGGCCCGCCGAGAGCCGCCAGGGGAAGACGCAAGGAGCGCCAGCATGATCCCGCAGGACGTCGCCAACACCATCATCGATCCGAAGGCCTACGCCGACTGGAACCGGGTCGATGACGCCTTCCGGTGGCTGCGGGCCAACGCGCCGCTGGAACAGGCCCAGCCGGAAGGCTTCGACCCCTTCTGGGTGGTCACCCGCTTCAACGACATCCAGGAAGTCGAGAAGCAGAACGAGCTGTTCCACAACGGCGACCGCGCGACGGTGGTTACGCCGATCGAGGTCGACAAGCGCGTGCGCGAGATGACCGGCGGCTCGCCCCACCTGGTCCGCTCGCTGGTCCAGATGGACAACCCCGACCACTTCGCCTACCGCCGCCTGACCCAGGCTTGGTTCCTGCCCCAGAACATCCGCGGGCTCGAGGCGCGCATCCGCGAGATCGCCAGGGGTTTCGTCGACCGCATGGCAGCCAAGGGTGACCGCTGCGACTTCGCCAAGGACGTCGCCTTCCTCTATCCGCTGCACGTGATCATGGAGGTCCTCGGCGTTCCGGAGATCGACGAGCCGCGCATGCTGAAGCTGACCCAGGAACTGTTCGGCAGCGCCGACGCCGAGCTGAACCGCGGCGGGGCGGTGACCGACGTCGACACCGGCATCGCCAACCTGCAGGCCACGGTCATGGACTTCATGACCTACTTCAACGCCATGACCGAGGATCGCCGGGCCAACCCGCGCCAGGACCTGGCCAGCGTCATCGCCAACGGCCAGATCGACGGCAAGCCGCTCGGCCACCTGGAAGCGATGAGCTACTACATCATCGCCGCCACCGCCGGACACGACACCACCTCCAGCACCACCGCCGGCGCCATGTGGGCCCTGGCCGAGAATCCCGACCAGTTCCGCAAGCTCAAGGACAATCCCGGCCTCATCCCCGGCCTGGTCGAGGAATCGATCCGCTGGGAGACGCCGGTGAAGCACTTCATGCGCACCGCCACCGCCGACACCGAACTGGCCGGCCGCAAGATCGCCAAGGGCGACTGGCTGCTGCTCAGCTATCCGTCCGGCAACCGCGATGAAAGCGTGTTCACCGACCCCTATCGCTTCGACATCGAGCGCACGCCCAACAAGCACGTCGCCTTCGGCTACGGCGCTCACGTCTGCCTCGGCCAGCACCTGGCGCGGATGGAGATGCGGGTCCTGTGGGAAGAGCTGCTGCCCCGCCTTGAGAGCATCGAGCTCGACGGAACGCCGCGGCGGATGGAAGCCAGCTTCGTCTGCGGGCCCAAGTCTGTGCCCGTGCGGTTCAAGATGACCTGATCCCGGCGGCCGGGTCGCCAACGACCCGGCCGGCCCTTTTTCGGGATCCGCCCGATCGGTCCGTCGGCGGGCTAGCGCGCCGCGTGGACTTCAGCTAAACACCCGCCTCCGCCAGCGATCCGCACCCGTAGCTCAGCTGGATAGAGCGTTGCCCTCCGAAGGCAAAGGTCACACGTTCGAATCGTGTCGGGTGCGCCATTCTCTTCCTTCGCCTCGGAGACAGGCCCGGAAGGAGAGTCCTTTTCGGCCCGCTCTGTCGATCGTGCCGTCGCCGCTGGCCTTGAACCGGGCCCTACTCCGGCCGGTTGAGGATCGAGGCGGTCGCCACCAGTTCCCCCAGCAGGGCCATGGTCGCCGCGCCCGAGCATTCGAACGGATTGAGCTCGACCCGCCTGAAGTACTTCAGCAGCAGGCCGGGGTTGAGCTTGTTGATGCTCACATGGCCCATCGTCCAGTTGCCGAACCGGCGCTCCGAAATCTCCTCGTAGGCAAGTAGTCGGACCTGCTGGTGACGGTCGTCCCGGACGATGGCGTTGAACAGGTCGCAGACTTCGTCGCGCCCGCCCTCGATCACCTGGATGAACAGGTCGTCCGAGACGCACAGCAGACCGGTGATACCCAGCGCCGGGTTGTTCTTGCGCGACTGCTCGAGGATCGTGTCCAGGGCGGCCCCTTGCAGGGCGTCGACGGGACGGCTGGCGTAAAGGCAGCGAACCAGCATCATCAGCTCCGGTGCTTCAGCAGCGAGAGGAACTCGCTGCGCAGGTGGTGATCCTTGAGGAACGAGCCCCGCATGACGCTGTTGATCATCATGGTCTGGTTATCCTTCACGCCCCGCCAGTGCATGCAGAAGTGATCGGCTTCCATGACGACAGCGAGACCATCGGGCCGCACCTTCTCCATCAAAAGGTCGGCCATCTGGGTGATGGCCTCCTCCTGGATCTGGGGGCGTGACATCACCCATTCGGCGAGGCGGGAGTATTTCGACAGGCCGATCAGGTTGGAGTGCTCGTTGGGCATGAGCCCGACCCAGAGCTTCCCCATGATCGGGCAGAAATGGTGGCTGCAGGCGCTGCGGATCGTGATGGGACCCACGATCATGAGCTCGTTCAACGCCTCGGCGTTCGGAAATTCCGTAACCGGAGGAGGGCTGGCGTATCGGCCGCGGAAGACCTCGGTCAGATACATCTTGGCCACGCGCCGCGCTGTTTCCTGGGTGTTGTGATCACTCTCGGTGTCGATCACCAGGCTTTCCAGCACGCCCTTGAACTTGCCCTCCACCTCGGCGAGGAGCGCTTCGAGATCGCCGGGCTCCAGGAATGCGGAGATGTTGTCGTTGGCGTGGAAGCGCTTGCGGGAGGCTTTCAGGCGTACGCGGATCTTCTCCGAGACGGGCTCGTCGGGGGTCAGGGGCTTGCTCACCGGCTCTCCATTCGCAGCAGGCCCGCCGCCCGACCCGGGCGGTTGGCGAGACAGTTCGGCTGGGACATCCGAACGACGTCCTTAGGCTTGTGGTTCATCGCAGGCCAATACTATCGCGCGTTCGCGCCGGGGGCCGGCGAGACAGGAATCCAGACTTCGTTGCGACGCATGAACCACAGCGTCCATGGGGGATCGTACCGCGCCAGGGCCGGCGGGCCGGCGCTGCTCAGCTTGCGGCGGCTCATGAAGGCGCGCAGCGCCGTCGTTCGACGCTCGACCTCCGCCGGCGATGCGAGGCCCGAGAAGCGCACGACCGCGAAACGCCGGGGTGGAACAGGCACGATCCGCACCCGCCTGTCGTTCGGCGTCGGCAAGGTCTCCCGTGTGTAGGCGCCCGGCATGACAAAGCGCACGATCCACTCGCCGTCGCGGCCCGACTGGATGACGGGCGCCGTCATGGCGATGGTTTCACCGGGTGTGCGCTCCTGAACGACAGGCGCGGTCATCGCGATGCTCTGGCGGCTGGTGTTGCCGCCGAAGATGTAGCCTGCGAGCAAGCGGAAGCCTGCGTTCGAGGCCTCGTCCCGGCTCCCGCCAACCGTGACCTCGGCCGCGAGGAGCGCGGGATAGTCGCGAACCTCGAAGGCGCCGTCGCCGAGCACGACGCGGAAAGCAGGCTCTTCGGTCGCCAGGGCGGGGCCTCCCAGGGTGAACAGGGCGAAGATCAGCCCGAGGCAAAAGTGTTTCATGGGCATCATTACGCGCTCCGGTCGCTATCGGATCGCGCAGAGGCCTCTAAAACCAGCCGGCCTCTCTCAGGGCCTTGGCGTAGGCGCGGCTGACCGGCGCCTGTACGCCGCTGGTCAGGGTCAGGGTGGCCTTGCCGTCGCCGCGGCGGGCGTCGGCGACGGCGTCGCGGGCGACCCACCAGGAGCGGTGCACCTGCGCGCCCTCCAGCCCCTCCAGTTCGGCGACGGCGTCCGACAGCCGCATCAGGATCAGGTCCTGACCCTTGCTGGTGTGCAGGCGCAGATAGTGGTCCTGGGCCTCGACCGCATGGATCGCGGCGCCGCGGAGCTTGGCGGGCAGGCGCTCGAGGAACCGGGGCGGAGCGGCGCCGGCCGGCGCCGCGTGGGTTTCGGCCGGCGCGCGTTGGGTGAAGTAGTTGAGCGCGGTGATCACGCAGGTCACCACGAACACCGGGCCCAGGAAGTAGGGCAGGTGCTCCAGCCGCGCGTCGCGCTGGAAGAAGACGTTCGAGATCGCCCAGATGACCAGGGTCAGCGGGATGGTCAGGGCGACAACGATGACAGCGCCCTGCAGCGCCGGCCGGTCGTCGAACCAGCCCCCGCGGTCGACCAGCTCGGACGCCACAATCCCGGCCAGGCCGCCAATCAGCGTGACGGTGATCCAGTAGGCCAGGCGCCCGGCCAGCGGCGCATCGCCGGTCCCGAACGCCCCGGCCAGCGCCATGAACACTCCCGCGCCCGCCGCGATCAGCAGGCCGCGTGCGTGGCGCGATCCCAGCACCGTGGCGATCCACGATGCGCGAGCGGCGCGCCCCGTCATTTCGCGAACGGCGTCGGGCTTCCCACGTAACGGCGGCTGCGTGTCCAGGTCGGGCCCCCTAAGCCTCCCGTCATCGACAACCCGTCAGCACAGGCAGACCCCGATGACCTCCTCCCGGATGAAGACCGCCGCCCTCTTCCTGTCAATCGCGACCCTGCACGGCGCCCTGCTCGCCGCCCTGCCCCTGGGCGGCGAGCGGGCGCAGGACATCGCCCCGGGGGAGGAGGCGCAGGCGACACGGCCCGTCACCGTCCACGGCGTCTTCATCGGAGCCTGAGCCATGAGCGCGCAACCTTCACGCACCCTGCCGTCCAGCCGCAATGCCGGCCGGGTCCTGATCGCCGCGGCGGCCGTCGCCACGACCGCTCTGCTTGGACCGCAGATCCTCTCGACCGTGGACGTCGCCCTGTTCGCCGCCCAGCCGCTCGTGGTGCAGCTGCATATCCTCGCCGCACTGGGCACGGTGGCTCTGGGCGGCCTGATCTTCTCGATGCGAAAGGGCCGGACCTTCCATCGGACCGCCGGCTGGATCTGGGTGGTCCTGATGGCGACGACCGCCGTCTCTTCCCTGTTCATCGTCGGACTCAACGGGGATTTCTGGTCGGTGATTCACCTGCTCAGCGGCTGGGTCCTGATCATTCTGCCCATCGGCGTCTGGGCGGCGCGCAAGCATCGGGTCGACGTCCATCGCAAGACCATGACCGGCATCTTCGTGGGCGGCTCCCTGGTGGCGGGCGCCTTCACCTTCCTGCCCGGCCGGCTGATGTGGCAGCTGGTCTTCGGCTGAGGCGGCCTTGCCATCGGCGCGACCGGGGGGCTATCCCGGATGCGGGCGGCGCCATCGGTCGCCCGTCAGGACGCGCGATGACCGCAGTCAAGCCCCGCGCCCGCTCCGGCGGCAGAGGACGACCGTCCAAGGGGACGGGCCTGGACCTGAAGCAGGCGATCCTAGATTCGGCCGAGGGCTTGTTTTCGCGACACGGCTTCTACGGCGTCACCACCCGCCAGGTGGCCTCCGAAGCCGGCGTCGACACCGCGCTGATCCACTACTACTTCGGCGCCAAGCGCGAGCTGTTCGACGCGGTGCTGCTGCGCCGGGCCGAGATCCTGAACCAGGAGCGCGCCCAGGCGATGACCGCCTACGAGGCGGCCCATCCGGGGACCATGACCGCCGAGGGGGTGATCTCCGCCTTCATCGATCCGCTGGTCGAGCGCGCCCTGACCGGCGGGCCGGGCTGGAAGAACTGGTTCGGTCTTGTCGCCCAGATCAACACCACGCCCGCCTGGGGCGGCGAGGTCATGCACCGGTTCTTCGATCCGGTCGTCCAGCAGCTGATCGACACCCTCAAGCGCGCCATTCCAGAGGCCGACCTCGCCGATCTCTACTGGAGCTACCAGTTCCTGACCGGGTCGATGACCCTCTCCGTGGCCGAGACCGGCCGTATCGACCAGCTGTCCAACGGCCTGTGCCAGTCCAGCGACCTGGAGGCCGTCCGCCAGCGCCTCTACACATACTGCGCCGCCGGCTTCGAAGCGGTCATCCGCAAGGCGCGCGCCTGAGCTGACCGTGGCGCCCGTGTGGCGCCAATTCATCACATGGTGAAAAATAGCGACGTTCGGTAGTCGCCCCCTCTTCCGTGCGCGTCCGGCTTGGATGATGGTCCCCCGCAATTCGCGTTCTGGTGAATTTGAAACTTTGACGATCCCGTCAAAAGGGATCGCTTGGGAGGACGACAATGAGGACGATGTTCAAGGCCGCTCTGCTGGCCGGCGCCGCCTGGAGTGCGTGCGCGACTTTCGCCGTCGCACAGGATGTTCCCGCCGCCGATGCCGAAGTCGAAGCGGTGGTGGTAACCGCGCGGCGCACCGAGGAAAACCTGCAGGACGTGCCCGGCGCCGTCTCTGCTTTCAGCGAGGCCTCGCTCCAGCGGCTGCAGGTCACCGACGTCACCGGCCTGCAGGGCGCGGTGCCGAACGTGAACATCTCGCAGGGCCGCGGCTCTTCGAACGCGACCAACATCTTCATCCGCGGCATCGGCCAGCCCGACGCGCTGCAGACGTTCGACCCTGCCATCGGCGTCTACGTGGACGACGTCTACTACAGCCGCATCCGCGGCACGCAGTTCGACCTGTTCGACCTGGAACGCGTCGAGGTCCTGCGCGGCCCGCAGGGCACGCTGTACGGCAAGAACACCATCGGTGGTGCGCTGAAGGTGGTCACCCGCAAGCCGGGCGACGATTTCCGCGCCGGCCTGTCTGCCGCCTACGGCAGCTACAATCAGATGGAGCTCAAGGGCTCGGTCTCGGGCCCGGTCAGCGACACGCTCGCGCTGGGCGTCGCCGGCTTGGTGTCCAAGCGTGACGGCTTCGTCGAGGATCCGGTCACCGGGGAAGAGTACAACGACAAGAACACCTGGGCCGTCCGCGCCGCGGCGACCTGGAAGCCGACCGACGACGTCCGCGTCGACCTGTCGGCCGACTACAGCCGCGACGACGCGGCCATGTCCGTGGGCCAGGCGACCAGCACCCTGACGACCATCCTGGGCGTGCCGCTGCTGGCCATCACCAACCCGCCGCCGTCCTACAACTTCAAGACCCGCACCACCACGAGCCTGCCGAACTCGACCGAGCTGACCCACTACGGGTTCGCCGGCACGGTGACCTGGAACATCAGCGACGCCCTGTCGCTGAAGTCGATCACCGCCTACCGGAACCTGGAAACCGACGACTACATCGACATCGACGCCACCCAGCTGGAGCTGGGCGACGTGTTCGTGGGCGTGAACCAGAACCAGACCAGCCAGGAGTTCCAGCTGACCTACGCGGACGGTCCCTGGACCGTCGTCGGCGGCGTCTACTGGATGAACGAGCAGATCGACTCGCACCAGGAAGCCTACGCTGACGATCTCCTCGGCGCCGCCTTCGGCAACGCGACCTTCCTGCGCACCGTGGACGATGATCTGGAGACCACCAGCAAGGCGGCCTACGTCAACGTCAGCTACGACCTGACCGAGACCCTCCAGGTCACCGGCGGCCTGCGCTACACCGACGAAAAGAAGACCTATTCGCGCACGACCTCGACCTTCTCGTCGTTCGCGCCCTTCACCGCCAACCCGGCCTTCGCCTTCAACGGCCTGACCGAGAGCTGGGAAGACGTCTCCCCGATGGTCGACGTCCGCTGGATGCCGGCCGAGAACATCACCCTGTATCTGCGCGGTTCCAAGGGCTTCAAGTCGGGCGGCTTCAACGGCCGGGCCAACAACCCGGGCGAACAGGCGCCGTACGAGCCCGAGACCGTCGAGAGCTACGAAGGCGGGATCAAGACCACCTGGGCCGGCGGCCTCTACCTGCTGAACTTCACCGTCTTCACCAACGACTACCAGGACTTCCAGGCCCGGGTGTCGGGGACGGTCACCGATCCGGGCACCGGCCTGCCGAGCCCGGAGCTGACGGTCATCAACGCCGGCAGCCTGAAGACGTCGGGCGCTGAACTGGAAGCCGTCGCCCGTCTGGTCCCGGGCCTGCTGCTCGACGCCCAGATCGGCCTGCTGAACGCCGAGTATGAGGACTTCGACGACGTCCGCTTCGCCGCCACCGGCGGAAGCCGCGCCTTCCAGGAGCCGGCCTTCGCGCCCAAGTGGACCGCCCGCTACGGCGGCCAGTACACCTTCGATCTGGGGGCCAACGGCTCTCTGGTCGTCGGCGCCCAGGCCAAGTACCGGTCCGAGATGGCCCTGGCGATCGACAACACCCCGACCAACAGCAAGGTCCGTCTGCCCGGCATGTGGGACGACGACCACTGGATCTGGGACGCCCGCGCCGTGTGGGAAAGCAGCGACCGCCGTTACACCGCCGGCGTCTACGGTCAGAACATCGGCGACGAACTCTACAAGACCGACGCGCAGGAATTCTCGTCGGTCGGCGGCATCCGCACCGCCTACTACGGCGCGCCGAAGACCGTCACGCTGCGCCTGACGGCGAAGTACTAGCAGGCTGGGCCTTCGCGGCCTTCGCGTACGCAACATTGGACCCCGCCGGGCGACCGGCGGGGTTCTTTTTTCCTATCGCCTCCATCGGGTTGCACCCGTCGCCCGACCGCGCCATAACCCGGCCCGGTCCGCGATCGCGGGCCTTCCCCAGCGACATCCGCGAGACCCAATAGCGCGATGAATATCCACGAGCATCAGGCCAAGGCCGTCCTGGCCGAATTCGGCGTCCCCGTTCCCCGCGGCTTCGCCGCCTTCACCCCCGACGAGGCCCAGAAGGCCGCCGAGACGCTCGGCACGCCCGTCTTCGTCGTGAAGAGCCAGATCCACGCCGGCGGCCGCGGCAAGGGCCGCTTCGAGGGCCTGGGCCCCGACGCCAAGGGCGGCGTCCGCGTCGTCAAGTCCGTCGCCGAGGTCCGCAGCAACGCCGAGGAGATGCTTGGCCGCGTGCTGGTGACCCACCAGACCGGTCCCAAGGGCAAGCAGGTCAACCGCCTCTACATCGAGGAGGGCGCGGCCATCGCCAAGGAATTCTACCTGTCGCTGCTGGTCGACCGGCAGACGAGCATGGTCTCGGTGGTCGCCTCGACCGAGGGCGGAATGGACATCGAGGAGGTCGCCCACGACACTCCGGAAAAGATCCACACCTTCTCGATCGACCCCGCCACCGGCGTGTGGCCGACCCATCAGCGGGCTCTGGCCAAGGCGCTCGGCCTGACCGGCGGCCTGGCCAAGGAAGCGGCCTCGCTGCTGACCCAGCTCTATACGGCGTTCCTGGCCAAGGACATGGCGATGCTGGAGGTGAACCCCCTCATCGTCACCGCCGACGACCACCTGCGCGTTCTCGACGCCAAGGTCTCGTTCGACGGCAACGCCCTCTACCGCCACCCGGACATCAAGGCCCTGCGCGACGAGACCGAGGAAGACTCCAAGGAAATCGAAGCCAGCAAGCATGACCTCGCCTACATCGCCCTCGATGGCGAAATTGGCTGCATGGTCAACGGCGCCGGCCTGGCCATGGCGACCATGGACATCATCAAGCTGTACGGCGCCGAGCCGGCCAACTTCCTCGATGTCGGTGGCGGCGCGAGCAAGGAGAAGGTCATCGCGGCCTTCAAGATCATCACCGCCGACCCGGCCGTCAAAGGCATCCTGGTCAACATCTTCGGCGGCATCATGCGCTGCGACATCATCGCCGAAGGCGTGGTGGCCGCGGTGAAGGAAGTCGGCCTGAAGGTTCCGCTGGTCGTCCGTCTCGAAGGCACCAACGTCGAGCTGGGCAAGAAAATCATCAACGAAAGCGGCCTGAACGTCATCGCCGCCAACGATCTGTCGGACGGCGCGGAGAAGATCGTCGCCGCCGTGCGAGGCGCCAAGTAATGTCCATCCTCATCGGCTCCAACACCAAGGTCATCTGCCAGGGCATCACCGGCGCCCAGGGCACCTTCCACTCCGAGCAGGCCATCGCCTACGGGACCAAGATGGTCGGGGGCGTCACGCCAGGCAAAGGCGGCACGACCCACATCGGCCTGCCGATGTTCGACACCGTCGGCGAGGCCAAGGCCGCCACCGGCGCCGACGCCTCGGTGATCTACGTCCCGCCGCCCTTCGCGGCTGACGCCATCCTGGAGGCCATCGACGCCCAGATCGGTCTGATCGTCTGCATCACCGAGGGCATCCCGGTGCTGGACATGGTCAAGGTCAAGAAGGCCTTGGCCGGTTCGAAGTCGCGCCTGATCGGTCCCAACTGCCCGGGCGTGCTGACGCCGGGCGAGTGCAAGATCGGCATCATGCCGGGCTCGATCTTCTCCAAGGGCTCGGTGGGCGTCGTCTCGCGCTCGGGCACCCTGACCTATGAAGCGGTGTTCCAGACCACCAACGCGGGCCTGGGCCAGACCACGGCCGTCGGCATCGGCGGCGACCCGGTCAAGGGCACCGAGTTCATCGACGTGCTGGAACTCTTCCTCGCCGACGAAGCCACCAAGTCGATCGTCATGATCGGCGAGATCGGCGGCGCGGCCGAAGAGGACGCGGCCCAGTTCCTGATCGACGAAGCCAAGCGCGGCCGCAAGAAGCCGATGGTCGGCTTCATCGCCGGCCGCACCGCCCCTCCGGGCCGTCACATGGGCCACGCCGGCGCCATCGTGTCGGGCGGCAAGGGCGGCGCCGAGGACAAGATCGCGGCCATGGAGGCGGCGGGCATCCGCGTGTCGTCCTCGCCCGCGCGCCTCGGTGAGACGCTGCTGGAAGTGCTCAAGGGCTAACGAATCGAGGCGTCCGTAACGGACGCGTTCGGCGCAATTCAGGGAAGGGGGCTGGTCGTGAGACCGGCCCCCTTCGCCCGTTCCGGACCGCAGGTCTTGCTGTATGGAGAGCAAAGCCGCCCGATCGCGCGCCCTGCACCGAAAAAACTTCCCTCGCGGGAATTTGGCGGGTCCCCGCGGAGTTAACAGAGACTATATACCCCCGCAGATACACAGCCCTGACCCCCGGGGGCTGACAGGCGCGAGACCGATGGCGGACGACGCAGGCATCATCAATCAGGTTCTGACCGAAACTTCCTTCCTCTACGGCGCCAACGCCGCTTTCGTGGAAGACCTATACGCCCGCTGGTCGGAGAATCCGGGCTCGGTCGATGCGTCCTGGGCCGGCTTCTTCGCCACGCTGCACGACCAGGCCGACGAAGTCCGCAAGGCCGCGAGCAAACCGTCCTGGACGCCGCGCCAGGTCGCGGCCGCCCGGCCGGACTGGCTGTCGGCCATCGACGGACTCTGGCCGGCGGTCGAGGCCAAGCTCGGCAAGGCCGTCGAGGCTCGCCAGCCCGCCGCCGCCCCCGCCGATGTCCGCGCCGCCACGCTCGATTCGCTGCGCGCCATCATGATGATCCGAGCCTACCGGATGCGCGGCCATCTGCAGGCCAACCTCGACCCGCTGGGCATGGCCACCACGCCCGGCGACGCCAGTGAACTGGACCCGGCGACCTACGGCTTCACCGAGGCGGACTACGATCGCCCGATCTTCCTGGACTTCGTGCTGGGCCTGGAAACCTCCACGCTGCGGGAGATTCTGGCCATCCTGCGCCGCACCTACTGCGGCACGGTCGGCGTGCAGTACATGCACATCTCAGATCCGGCCGAGAAGTCGTGGCTGCAGCAGCGTATCGAGGGGCGTGACAAGGAAATCACCTTCTCGAAGGAGGGCAAGGTCGCCATCCTCAAGAAGCTGATCGAGGCCGAGGGCTTCGAACGCTTCCTGCACAGGCGCTTCCCCGGCACCAAGCGCTTCGGCCTCGACGGCGGTGAAGCGGCGATCCCGGCGCTGGAGCAGATCATCAAGCGCGGCGGCGCCCTGGGCGTGAAGGACATCGTGCTGGGCATGCCGCACCGCGGCCGCCTGAACGTCCTGGCCGCTGTCATGGGCAAGCCCTACCACGTCATCTTCCACGAGTTTCAGGGCGGCTCGTCCCTGCCTTCGGACATCGAGGGCTCGGGGGATGTGAAGTACCATATGGGCGCCTCGTCGGACCGCTCGTTCGACGACAACAGCGTTCACCTGTCGCTGACCGCCAACCCCAGCCACCTGGAGATCGTCAACCCGGTCGTTCTGGGCAAGGCGCGGGCCAAGCAGGCCTTCACCCTGCGCGACACGCCTGACGCCGGCCGGGGCCATGTGCTTCCGCTGCTGCTGCACGGCGACGCCGCCTTCGCCGGTCAGGGCGTGGTCGCCGAGTGCTTCGCCATTTCCGGCGTGAAGGGCTTCCGCGTCGGCGGGACGATCCACTTCATCGTCAACAACCAGATCGGCTTCACCACGGCGCCGAGCTTCAGCCGCACCAGCCCCTATCCGTCGGACGTCGCCCTGATGGTCGAGGCGCCGATCTTCCATGTGAACGGGGACGACCCCGAGGCCGTGGTCTTCGCGGCCAAGGTGGCCACCGAGTATCGCCAGCAGTTCGGCAAGGACGTCGTCATCGACATGTTCTGCTATCGGCGGTTCGGCCACAACGAAGGCGACGACCCGACGATGACGTCGCCGCTGATGTACGCCCGGATCAAGGACCAGCCGTCGACCCGCGAGATCTACGGTTCGCGCCTGGTGGGCGAGGGCGTCGCCACCGAGGCCGAGATCAACGGCTGGGTCGACGAGTTCGCCGCCTTCCTCGACGCCGAGTTCGAGGCCGGCAAGACCTACAAGGCCAACAAGGCCGACTGGCTGGACGGCAAGTGGGCCGGGCTGACGCTTCCCGGCGACGAGGAGCGGCGCGGCCAGACCGGCGTGCCGATGGCCAAGCTCATCGACCTGGGCCGCAAGATCACCGCGATCCCCGACTCGGTCGACGCCCACAAGACCGTCCGCCGCGTGGTGGAAGCCCGGCGCGCCGCCATCGAGTCGGGCGAGGGTCTCGACTGGGGCACCGCCGAGCACATGGCCTTCGCCACCCTGCTCGACGAGGGCTACCCGGTCCGCCTGTCCGGCCAGGACAGCGTGCGCGGCACCTTCACCCAGCGCCACTCCGACCTGATCGACCAGACCACCGAGGAGCACTACACGCCCCTCAACAACATCCGTCCCGGTCAGGCCCACTACGAGGTGGTTGACTCGGCGCTGTCGGAAGAAGCGGTGCTCGGCTTCGAGTACGGCTTCTCGCTGGCCGAGCCCAACACCCTGACGCTCTGGGAAGCCCAGTTCGGCGACTTCGTGAACGGCGCCCAGGTGGTCATCGACCAGTTCATCAGCTCGGGCGAGCGGAAGTGGCTGCGGATGAGCGGCCTGGTCATGCTCCTGCCGCACGGCTACGAGGGCCAGGGTCCGGAACACAGTTCGGCGCGCCTCGAGCGCTTCCTGCAGTCCTGCGCCGAGGACAACATGCAGGTCCTCAACTGCTCGACCCCGGCCAACTACTTCCACGCCCTGCGCCGGCAGATGCACCGCGAGTTCCGCAAGCCACTGGTGGTCATGACCCCCAAGAGCCTGCTGCGGCACAAGAAGGCCGTCTCGAACCTGGCCGATCTGGCGGAGGGCTCGTCCTTCCACCGGGTCATGATCGACGGGGCGGAGGCGAACTGCGACGTTGGCGGGATCACCCTGACCAGCGACGACAAGATCAAGCGCGTGATCCTGTGCTCGGGCAAGGTCTACTTCGACCTGATCGAGGCCCGCGCCAAGTCTGGCCGTGACGACGTCTACATCCTGCGGCTCGAGCAGTTCTATCCCTGGCCGCACAAGTCGGTCAGCCAGGTTCTGGCGCGCTTCCGCAACGCCGAGCTGGTCTGGTGCCAGGAAGAACCCAAGAACATGGGCGGCTGGACGTTCGTCGATCCGTGGCTTGAACTGACGCTCGACCGCCTCGATTTGAAGGCCAAGCGCGCCCGCTATGTCGGCCGACCCGCCTCGGCGTCCACCGCCGCCGGTCTGATGAGCCGACACCTGAAAGAACTCGAGACCTTCCTGGCCGAAGCCTTCGCCTGACCGCGACGCCGCCTCGCCCCGACGACAGACCGAACGAAAGACAAAGACCATGGCCGACATCATGACTCCCGCCCTGGGCGAATCCGTCACCGAGGCGACGGTCGCCCGCTGGACCAAGAAGCCTGGCGAGGCGGTCAAGAAAGACGAGATCCTCGTCGAGCTGGAGACCGACAAGGTCAGCCTTGAAGTGGCCTCGCCGGCTGACGGCGTGCTGGAGAGCATCGCCGCCGCCGACGGCGAGACCGTTGTGCCGGGTGCACTGCTCGGAACGGTGACCGCCGGCGCCGCGGCCTCGGCCGCGCCGGCCGCTGCAGCGCCCAAGGCCGCGGCGCCCGCCGCTCCGGCTCCGGCTCCGGTCGCCGCCCCCGCTGCTCCGGCTCCGGCCGCCAAGGCAGAGGCCGCACCACTCAGCCCGTCGGTGCAGCGCATCGTCACCGAGACCGGCCTGAACCCGGCCGGCGTCGCCGGCACCGGCAAGGACGGCCGCATCACCAAGGGCGACGCCCTCGCCGCGCTTGAAGCCCGCGCCGCCGCCCCGGCCCCCGTCGCCGCACCCGCCGCCCCCCGCGCCGTCCACGAGCGTGAGGACCGGGTGAAGATGACCCGCCTGCGCCAAACCATCGCGCGCCGCCTGAAAGAGGCCCAGAACAACGCCGCTATGCTGACGACCTTCAACGAGGTCGACATGACGGCGGTTATGGCCCTGCGCAACGCCTACAAGGACCAGTTCGAGAAGAAGCACGGCGTGAAGCTGGGCTTCATGAGCTTCTTCGTGAAGGCCTGTATCGCGGGCCTGAAGGCGATCCCGGACGTCAACGCCGAGATCGACGGCACGGACCTGATCTACAAGAACCACTATGACATCGGCGTCGCCGTCGGCACCGAGAAGGGCTTGGTCGTCCCCGTCGTCCGTGACGCCGACGCCATGGATCTGGCGCAGATCGAGAAGGCCATCGGCGCGCTGGGCAAGAAGGCCCGCGACGGCCAGCTGACCATCGAGGACATGCAGGGCGGCACCTTCACCATCTCCAACGGCGGGGTCTACGGCTCGCTGATGTCGACGCCGATCCTCAACGCCCCGCAGTCGGGCATCCTGGGCATGCACAAGATCCAGGAGCGGCCGATGGTCGTGAACGGCCAGATCGTCATCCGCCCGATGATGTACCTGGCGCTCAGCTACGATCACCGCGTCGTCGACGGCCAGGGCGCGGTGACTTTCCTGGTCAAGGTCAAGGAAGCCCTGGAAGACCCGCAGCGCCTGCTGCTGGACGTCTAGGCGCGTGGCGAGGGACCGGCTCTTCCTGCTGGCGCCCGGGTTCGACAAGGACGGTGTGGCGTCCTTCTGCGGCCCCTGCGCGATGGTCGAGGGCTTCCTCGGCTACTTCCCGCAGGTCCGCGAGACGCTCGACATCATCTACTATCCGTTCCCGCGCCCGCGCGAGGCGATCGTCGACCTGGTCGGCGAGGCGAACCAGAGCATGCCGGTGCTGATCCTGGCCGGACCGTCCGATCACCCGGACGCGCAGCAGGCGAACGGCAACTGGTTCGTGATCGACCCCAAGCCGATCTGCCGGTTCCTCGCAGGTCGGCACGGACTGCCCGTCCCGCTCGGCTGATCGGGGACTGGACGTCGGGATCGCCTCGGACGAGGCTGGCTCCCGGAGGTCACCATGTCCCTTGTCGAAGCCGCTCGGTTTCACACGCTATCGGAGGCGTATGTCGCCGCTTCGGTTCTTCGCTCGGCCGGCATCGTCGCGTCGATTGCCGACGCCCACTACGGCAGCGTCTTCTGGATCGAACAGCGGGCGCTGGGCGGCTATCGTCTGAGCGTCCCCGATGAGGACCTTGCCGACACGATCGACATCCTGCGCTCGCCGCCGCCGGTAGAGCCGCTCGACGAACCGCTCACCGAGCCGCTGACCGGCGAGCACCGCATCGCCGCCGTCGCCCTGGCGCTGACCCTTGGACCCGCGGCCGGTTGGCTCGCGACCCGGCGCAAGCTCGGCGCGTCCCTGTCGGATAGACCGTCTGGCGCCGTTCTCGCCATGTTGCTGGTCGCGGGACTTGTCGCGATAGCGGTGCTTGGCGCCCTTTTCCTGCTCCGGGTCGTCGTCGAGTTGCTGACCAACCCGCCCTAGCCTCCCGGGACCGTCGAGCCTAGACTCGGTCCGATCGTGAGGGCCGTCCGTGAGCACCGACAGGAACAAGGACATCGTGTCCCGCGGCGGCGGCGGATTCCGCTGGCCGTGGGACGGCGGCAAGGACGTGAACATTGGGTCCGGGTCACGGATCGAGAACAGCACGGTCAACCTGGGCGCGTCGGCCCGGGTGCAGAACAGCACCGTGAACCTGGGTTCGACCGCACGCGTCGGGAACAGCACCGTCGACGCCGAGCCCTCCGGCCGCACGCGCCGGGCTGACCGCCGCCGCGAGCAGGCAGAGCAGCCTGACGGCGACGCTGGTGTGGCGGGCTGGAAGAGCTTCATCGTCACGGCGGTCGTCATGGCCGCCCTGGTGTTCCACGCCCTGCCGCACGTTGGCCGGTTCGGCGGCTTGTCGCCCGTTGAGATGCGTGCGTTCCTCGCGATGGTCGGCGCCTACATCCCGTTGATCGGAGACTTCGACGCCGCCCGCTGGCTGGTCCCGGCCGTGGCGGGCTGGATGTGGCAGCCGCTCGCCGCAGGCATCGGCGCGGGGATCCTGCGCCTGGTGGCGCTGAACGCCGCCAAACGGAATCCGCTGTCGGCGATCTGGATCGCCGCCGCCGCCCTGGCCATTGACGCCGCGACCTGGCTGTTCGTCGGGCTGACCCTGTGGGGCGCGGCCTTTTCCGCGGCCGAGGGCGAGGCGGTGATAGCCCTGCTGAAGGTCGAGGCCGCCGCTCTTGTGGTTCTGCTCTTCCTTCTCCGCCGAAGCGGTCGGAGCCAGCCGGGCCGGAACGACGCCGTTCAGAACGGCGAGGACTGACGTCTGGTCGGCGCGCGGAGGCCGTTTTCAGGGTCTCTTGTGTTGACCTAGGGACGAGGCGCCTTAAACCGCCTCGCGAACGGGCGCCCGAGCGCCCATATGTCCGGACATCATCGACACAAGGCGGCTCCATCCCATGGCCCAGTACGACGTCATCATCATCGGCGGCGGTCCCGGTGGCTACAACGCGGGCATCCGCGCCGGCCAGCTGGGCCTGAAGGTCGCGCTGGTCGAGGGTCGCGAGACGCTGGGCGGCACCTGTCTGAATGTCGGCTGCATGCCCTCCAAGGCGCTGCTGCACGCCTCCGAGCTCTACGCCGCCGCGACCGGTGAGGAGTTCGCCAAGCTCGGCATCGAGGTGAAGCCCAAGCTGAACCTCGCCCAGATGATGGCCCAGAAGTCCGAGAGCGTGACCGCCCTGACCAAGGGCATCGAGTTCCTGTTCAAGAAGAACAAGGTCGAGTGGATCAAGGGCTGGGGCCGCATCGACGGACCCGGCAAGGTCATCGTCACCGCTCCGCACGGCGCGGAGATGACCTATGAGGCCAAGAACATCATCATCGCCACCGGCTCGGAGCCGACCCCGCTGCCGGGCGTCGAGATCGACAACAAGCGCATCGTCGACTCGACCGGCGCCCTGTCGCTGCCGGAAGTGCCCAAGTCGCTGGTGGTCATCGGCGCCGGCGTGATCGGGCTCGAGCTCGGCTCGGTCTGGCGCCGCCTGGGCGCCGAGGTCACCGTGGTCGAGTTCCTCGACCGCATCGTGCCCGGCATCGACGAGGAGACCGCCAAGACCTTCCAGCGCTCGCTGACCAAACAGGGCATCAAGTTCAAGCTGGGCAGCAAGGTCACCGGGGCCAAGTCGATGGGCAATGCTGTCGAGCTGACGGTCGAGCCGGTCGCCGGCGGCGAGGCCGAGGTCCTGACCGCCGACTATGTGCTCGTCGCCATCGGCCGCCGGCCCTACACCGAGGGCCTGGGCCTGGAGACGGTCGGCATCACGCCCGACAAGCGCGGCGTCATCGCCAACGACCACTTCAAAACCGGCGTCGGCGGCGTCTGGGTGGTCGGCGACGTGACCAGCGGCCCGATGCTGGCCCACAAGGCCGAGGACGAGGGCGTGGCCTGCGTCGAGCTGATCGCCGGCAAGGCGGGCCATGTGAACTACGGCCTGATCCCGGGCGTCATCTACACCGCCCCGGAAGTGGCCACGGTCGGCCAGACCGAGGAGGAGCTGAAGGCCGCGGGCGTTGCCTACAAGGTCGGCAAGTTCCCGTTCAGCGCCAACAGCCGCGCCAAAATCAACCATGAGGGCGAGGGCTTCGTGAAGGTGCTGGCCGACGCGAAGACCGATCGCATCCTGGGCGTCCACATGATTGGCCCCAACGTCGGCGACATGATCGGCGAGTACTGCGTGGCCATGGAGTTCGGCGGCGCGTCCGAGGACGTCGCCCGCACCTGCCACCCCCACCCCACCCGCTCCGAAGCCCTGCGCCAGGCGGCGATGGGCGTCGAAGGCTGGACGATGCAGGCCTAGGATGGGGCCGAAGAGCGACGACAGCGGGCTCCAGTCTCAGGACTGGAGCCCGTTTTCGTTGCGGAGGGCCGCGCCGCCGCCCTACGCTGCCGAAAAAGACAGGGAGCGGGCGAGATGACGGACGGCAAGACCTACAGGGATCCGGAGATCGGGGCCGTGCGCGCCCTGCTGGCCTCGATGCCGGCGCCGCTGGAGGAGGGTTCGGGCGACTGGACCACGCGGCGCGCGGGCATTGATGCGTTCGGCGACATGTCCCCCCTGCCCGAAGGCCTGACGGTCGAGGCCATCGATATCGCCGGCCTGCCCGCCGAGGTCCTGACCCCGGCCGGCGCCGATCCGGCCCGGGCGCTGCTCTACCTGCACGGCGGCGGCTACTGCATCGGCAGTCCGCGCAGCCACCGGGGCCTGGCGGCCAACCTCGCCAAGGCCATCGGCGTACCCTGCCTGCTGCCCGACTACCGGCTGGCGCCCGAGCACCGCTTCCCGGCCGCCGTCGACGACGCGGTGAAGGCCTATCGCCACCTGCTGGGCGAGGGGATCGAGCCGGGCCGCATTGTCATCGCCGGCGACTCGGCCGGCGGTGGCCTGACCATCGCGGCGGCCATCGCTATTCGCGATAGTGGGTTGCCGCAGCCCGGCTGCCTGTTCGCCATCAGCCCCTGGGTCAACCTTGGCCAGTCGGGGACCGCCTACGCCGCCGTGCTCGACGACCCGATGCTCAGCCGCGAGGGCCTGCAGGACTTCGCCGACGCCTATCTGCAGGGCGAGGGGCCCGGCCATCCGCTGGCCAGCCCGGCGCTTGGCGACCTGCACGGCCTGCCGCCGATGCTGCTGCACGCCGGCGGAGCGGAGATCCTGGCGTCCGACACCACCCTGCTGGCCGAACGCGCGGGCCTGGCCGGCGTCGAGGTCCGCGCCGAGATCTGGCCCGAGATGATCCACGTCTGGCACGCGTTCGCGCCCTGGCTTGGCGCGGGGCGGCGGGCGATCGACGAGGCGGCCGTGTGGGTGAAGGCGAAGCTGGCTTAGGGCGTGCGTCCTTCGACACGCCGCTTCGCGGCTGCTCAGGATGACTGAGTAGGAAGGCTACTCGCCATAGTCATGCTGAGCAGCGCTCGAAGAGCGCGTGTCGAAGCACGCAACTACGCCCGCGGATGCGCCTTCCCGTAGACGGCCAGCAGGCCCTCGGCGTCCACCGCCGTGTACTTCTGCGTCGTCGACAGGCTGGCGTGGCCCAGCAGTTCCTGGATCGAGCGCAGATCGGCGCCGGCGCCGAGCAGGTGGGTGGCGAAGCTGTGCCGCAGCGCGTGGGGCGTGGTGCGGTCCGACAGGCCGAGGCGCCCGCGCAGCGCCTGCATCCGAGCCTGCACATGTCGGGGGCTCAGCGGCCCGCCGCGCACGGCCCGGAACAGCGGTTCGTCCGGAGCCAAGGGGAAGGGCAGGGCGGCCAGATAGGCGTCGAGGGTCTCCCGGACGATCGGCAGCACCGGCACGATCCGGGTCTTGGAGCCCTTGCCCAGGATGCGGACGCTGTCGCCCAGAGGCGCATCCGACCGCTTCAGCGACAGCGCCTCGCTGATCCGCAGGCCGCAGCCCCAGAGCAGGGTCAGCACCGCCTCGTCGCGCAGGGCCTCCCAGTCGTCACGGTCAGGATCGGCCGACGCCTCCGCGATCAGGCCGCGGGCGTTGTCCTCGCTGACCGGACGCGGCGCGCCGGGCCTGACGCGCGGGCCCTTCACCAACGTCAGGGCGGCGTTGGGCGTCGCCAGCCGGCGATCCAGGAAGCCGTGGTAGGAGCGGATGGCTGACAGGGCCTGGGACACCGACCGCGCCGCCAGCGGCCGCTCGCCGTCCCGGCGATGGGCAAGATAGGCGCGAACCTCGGCCGGGGTGACGGCGCCCATGGCCGCAAGGCTCAGCGCCTCGCCGCGATGTTGTTCCAGGAACGACAGATAGGGCGAGACGGCGCCCAGATAGGCTTCGATCGTGCGGGGTGAGACCCGGCGCTCGTTGGCCAGATGGTCCAGCCAGGCGGACAGCGCCTCGCGGGCGGTGGCGGCGGCTACAGCACCGGCCATCGTTCCGCCGTGCGCTCGACCACCCGGGCCAGGAAGGCGACCAGCTCGGCGCCCATGTCCCCGGTGAAGCCCTGTTCGTCCGGCGAGCCGAAGGCCAGGACGCCCTGACGGGCCGGCTCCCAGATCGCGACCCGGACCATGGCCATGGACATCACCTGCTCGCTTTTGGCGCCGAACAGGCCGCGGGCGGGGGCGTGGAAGCCCATGCGGGCCAGCCGCTGCGGACCCAGGATCATGTCGGTCTGCCCCTCGACCAGCGCGTGCCAGCCGGCCGGAACCCGCTCGGGCCCCTCGATGGCCAGCGTCGCGCCGACCAGGCCGAAGCGCAGGCTGGCCAGGTCGTCGATGCGTCGGGCCAGGTCGGAGTGGTTGCGCGCCTCGAGCAGGTCGATGACGGCGGCGTGGGTCTGGGCCTGGGCGGCGAAGTTGGCGCGCGCCGTGGCCTCCAGATGCTTGCGGGCCCGCGACTCGCGCTTGTGGGCGGCGTGCACCCGGGCCAGCGCGGCGGGACCGAAATCGACGATGTTGGCGGCGTCCACCCGCAGACCGAGGTCGGCCAGCAGTTCGTCGTCGTCGCGGATCAGATGGGGATGTTCCCGCAGCACGCGCCGCAGATCCTCGGCCGCCGATTCCTTCCGCTTCGCGTCAGACATTCTCGCCCCCGAACCGATCGGTTCCGCAGGGCGATTCTGCCCTACAGGATTGACTGGCCGGTCTTGGCCCAGTCGCTCAGGAACTGTTGAAGCCCGGACTCGGTTAACGGGTGCTTGAAGAGCGCCTCGAAGACCGCCGGCGGAATGGTCGCGCAGTCGGCCCCGGCCAGCGCCGATTCCGTGACGTGGGCAGGGGTGCGGATCGAGGCGGCGAGGATCTCGGTATCGAATCCGAAATTGTCGTAGACCGCCCGGATGGCGTGGATCAGTTCGATACCCGAGCCCTGGGTCTGGTCGTCCAGCCGGCCGATGAAGGGCGAGACGTAGGTGGCGCCGGCCTTGGCGGCCAGCAGGGCCTGGTTGGCCGAGAAGCAGAGGGTGACGTTGGTCGAGATACCCTCACGCGCGAACTGCGCCGTCGCGATCAGGCCGGCGCGGGTCAGCGGCACCTTGACCACCACGTTGGGCGCGATGCCGGCCAGCTTGCGGCCCTCGGCCAGCATGCCCTCGGCGTCGGTGGCGACGGCCTCGGCGCTGACGGGGCCCTCGACGAGGTCGCAAATCTCGGCGATGACCTCTGCCATGGGCCGGCCCGACTTGGCGATCAGGGTCGGGTTGGTCGTGACGCCGTCCACGAGGCCGGTGGCGGCGAGGTCCTTGAGGACGACAGTGTCGGTGGTGTCGAGGAAGATTTGCATGGCTGGTCTTTTAGCGGCTCGCGCCGCCGGGGACTACCTGTGACCCGCATCGTTTCCGTCCTTCTGCCTATGCCGTTGCCCGAGGCGTTCGACTACGCCCAGCCGGAAGGCATGGATCTGGCCGTCGGCGACCATGTCGCCGTGCCGCTGGGTCCCCGGGCCGTGCGGGGCGTCGTCACGGCCGTGCGCGACGGGGCCGGCGGCAACAGGCCCCTCAAGCCCGTGCTGGAGCGGATCGACGACCCGGTCATGCCGGCCACCACCCTGCGGTTCGTCGAATGGGCGGCGAAGTACTCCGTCGATGCGCCGGGCCAGCCGCTGGCCATGGCCTTGCGCGGCCTGAGGGCGCCAAGGCCCAGGCCGGCAAAGCTGCTGCGGGCGACGGGGGTGCCTCCAGCACGCGCCACGCCGGCGCGCCAGAAGGTGCTCGCCGCCGCCGCCGCAGGGGCGATGTCCGGTTCGGAGCTGGCCGAACGGGCCGGAGTCTCGTCAGGTGTGGTGAAGGGGCTGCTCGACGAGGGCGTCCTGGCGATCGAGCTGGTCATGCCCGAGACGGAGTTCGACGATCTCGACTGGGCCTCGCCGGGCCCGGATCTGAACGCCAGCCAGCGGGCCGCCGCCGACGTGCTGGTCGACATGGTCCACGAGGGCGGCTTCCAGGCAGCCCTGCTCGACGGGGTGACCGGGTCCGGCAAGACCGAGGTCTATCTGGAGGCCGTTGCGGCGGCGCTGGCGGCCAGTCCCGAGGGCCAGGTCCTGGTCCTGCTGCCCGAGATCGCTCTGACCCAGGCCGTGCTGGCCCGCTTCACCACCCGCTTCGGCGGCGCGCCGATCGAGTGGCACTCAGCCGTCCCGCTCCCGCTGCGCCGCCGGGCGTGGGAGGGGGTGGCGTCGGGCAAGGCCCGGATTGTCGTTGGCGCCCGGTCGGCGCTGTTCCTGCCCTATCGGGACCTGAAGCTGATCGTCGTCGACGAGGAGCACGACGGGTCTTTCAAGCAGGAAGAGGGCTTCATCTACCAGGCCCGCGACATGGCCGTCGCCCGGGCCCACATCGAGAAATGCGCCATCGTGCTGGCTTCAGCGACGCCCTCGCTGGAGACGATCTGGAATGCCCGCCAGGGTCGCTACCGCTGGCTGAAGCTGGGCGCTCGCCACGGCGCGGCCCAGCTGCCGGATGTCGACCTGATCGACATGCGCCAGACGCCGCCGGAGACCGGCCGCTGGCTGTCGCCGCCGCT
Organism: Caulobacter sp.; assembly: GCA_031426695.1. Taxonomy (GTDB): domain Bacteria; phylum Pseudomonadota; class Alphaproteobacteria; order Caulobacterales; family Caulobacteraceae; genus Caulobacter. The sequence continues at coordinate 174,003 of JASJPM010000010.1, read as the reverse complement.
GGTCGAGGCCATGGTGGAGACCTTCGCCCGGGGCGAGCAGACGCTGCTGTTCCTGAACCGCCGGGGCTATGCGCCGCTCGTGCTCTGCCGGGCCTGCGGCGAGCGGATGAAGGCGCCGGACTCCGACAGCTGGCTGGTCGAGCATCGCTACACCGGCCGGCTAGTCTGCCACCTGACCGGCTTCTCCATGCCGCGCCCGGACAAGTGTCCGCACTGCGGGGCGAAGGACAGCCTGGTCTCCATCGGCCCCGGCGTGGAGCGGGTCGAGGAGGAGGTGCGCGAGCTGTTTCCGCAGGCGCGGGTGGCGGTCTTCTCGTCGGACACCGTGTTCGACGCCGACGGCGCGCGCAGCCTGATCGCCACCATGGCGGCGGGCGACATCGACGTGCTGGTGGCCACCCAGGCGGCGGCCAAGGGGCACGACTTTCCGAACCTGACCCTTGTGGGCGTCGTCGACGCGGATTTGGGCCTGCGCGGCGGCGACCTGCGGGCCGGGGAGCGGACCTTCCAGCTGCTGGCCCAGGCCAGCGGCCGGGCAGGGCGTCGCGACCGGCCGGGCCGGGCGCTGCTGCAGACCTACGCGCCCGAGCATCCGGTGATGCAGGCGCTCGCCGCCCAGGACCGCGACGCCTTCATCGAGGCGGAGATGGAGGCGCGGGAGCTGGCGGTGCTGCCGCCGTTCGGCCGGCTGGCGGCGGTGATTGTCTCCGGTCCCGATCCTGTCGCGCTGGAGGCCTACGTTCGCAAACTGGCGTCGGTCGCGCCGAACGCCGACGGCGTCGACATCTTCGGACCGGCCGACGCGCCGCTGGCCCTGATCCGAGGCCGGCGGCGCAAGCGCTTCCTGGTTCGGGCCGACCGCAATGTCGACCTGCAGGGGTTCCTCGCCGCCTGGCGCGCGCGGGCGCGGCCTCCAGGCGCGATCCGGGTGGTGCTGGACGTCGACCCCTACAGCTTCCTGTAGGGGTCAGGCGCCGCTAGTGGCCCTGGGGCGGCGTGCCGCCCGAGGCGTCCGCCAGCTTGCCGGCCTTCTTCTTCGCGCCATTCCGGGAGGCCATGTTCAGCCCCTCGACAAGGCCTGCGAAGGCCATGGCCGCGTAGATGTAGCCCTTGGGCACATGCACGCCGAAGCCGTCGGCGATAAGCACCGCGCCGATCATCAGCAGGAAGCCCAGCGCCAGCATGACGACGGTGGGGTTGTCGTTGATGAAGTTGGCCAGCGGGTCGGCGGCCAGCATCATCACGGTGACCGCCACGATCACGGCGATGATCATGACCGGCAGGTGGTCGGTCATGCCGACGGCGGTCAGGATCGAGTCGACCGAGAAGACCAGGTCCAGCAGGATGATCTGGAAGATCGCCGAGCCGAAGTTGGAGATGACCACGTTCTTGGTGTCCAGCACGTCGCCGGTCGGGGCCGGATCGACGCTGTGGTGGATTTCCTTGGTCGCCTTCCACAGCAGGAACAGGCCGCCGGCAATCAGTATCAGGTCCCGCCAGGAGAAGGTGGTCTCGAAGGTCGGTTCGCCGTGTTCACCCGCCGGGCCGGTGAGGCCGAGGTCGAAGACCGGCGCCGTCAGGCCGACGATCCAGGTGATCGAGAACAGCAGCGCGATACGCATGACCAGCGCCAGCGAGATGCCGATGCGTCGCGCCTTCTGGCGTTGTTCGGCCGGCAGCTTGTTCGACAGGATCGAGATGAAGACCAGGTTGTCGATGCCAAGCACCACTTCCATGATCACCAAGGTGATCAACGCCGCCCACACGGTCGGATCGGTGGCGAGTTGAAGAAGAGCGTCCATGAGCGAGCGTGGCCTTTCACGTCTGGTGAACTCGGTTGGGCTTATCTAGCGCGTCACGCGCCGGATTGAACCGGCAACCTGCGGATTAATCCATCCGCGGGACCGGAACGGGAGGTCGACATGCAGGACGCCGCCAATATCAGGCCGCTTACCGCGCTGCGCTTCTTCGCGGCGATGTGGGTCGTCGTCTTCCACTACTGGCCCAAGCTGGACGTCGGATTCACCCCGACGCTGGTCGAGAAGGGCTACCTGGGCGTGGAGCTGTTCTTCACCCTGTCGGGCTTCATCCTTTGCCATGTCTACCTGAGCGCCTTCGGGGAAGGTCGCTTCCGGTACGGCGACTTCCTGTGGAATCGTCTGGCGCGAGTCTATCCGCTGCATCTGGCGACGCTGCTGGGCATGATCGCGCTGGGCGTCGGCGCGGGCGCCGCCGGCTTCGCGGTCGACGCCGGCATCCTGAGCTGGGAGTCGCTGCCGGCCAATGTCCTGCTTGTGCAGGCCTGGGGGCTGGCGCCCCAGGCGGCGTTCAACCATCCGTCCTGGTCGATATCGGCGGAGTGGTTCGCCTATCTGACCTTCCCGATCTCGGCCTGGGCGGCCTGGAAGCTGCGGAGCCGCCCCTGGCTCTTCACCGGTCTCGTCGTTGCGGCCATCTCGGGGCTCTATGCGCTCTTCCAGCAGGTGGCGGGCTTCTCGCTGACCCAGGCGACGATCGACTGGGGCGCCCTGCGAATCGTGCCATGCTTCATGCTGGGGTGCGCCATGCACGCCCTGTGGCGGTCCGGCGCGGTGCGCAGCCTGTCCGCGGCCGCGCTTGGCGCCGCTTTTTCTGGCGCCGGCATGCTCATCGCGGCGGCGGCGGGGGCGCCCGACGTGGTCAGCATCATAGGGTTCGGGGGGCTCATCCTCTGCCTTGCCGGCATGGCCCAGCATGGTTCGCGCTTCGCCTCGCAACCCACGTTCGTTTACCTCGGCGAGATCAGCTATTCGACCTACATGATCTGCGTGCCCTGGAAGATCATCTTTGTGAATGCCGCGGCGAAACTCTTGAATCTACCGACCGAAAAGCTTCCGCTCGGCCTGTGGATAATCTTCCTCGTCGGCGTGGTTCCACTGTCCGCGCTCTCGTATCATCTCATCGAGAAACCGGCCCGGTCGCGCATGAAACTATGGGCCGACTCATGGCGCGCGCGGCGACACGCCGCGGCGGCGGCGTGAAAAGACTCTTTTCATTCGTGCGTGAGATGAGTATCCCCTGTCATTCAGTACCACGGGGGAGCGCTCCTGATGCGTCAACGGACCAGAACCATCCTTGGTTCCCTGGCCGCCGCAACGGTGATCAGCCTTACGCCCACGGCTAACGCCATGGCGGATCTTTATTGGCAATGCGTGCCCTTCGCGCGCCTGCTGTCTGGCATCCAGATTTACGGCGATGCCCGGACCTGGTGGGGCCAGGCCGGCGGCAAGTACGAGACCGGACGTATGCCGCGCGCCGGCGCGGTCCTCACCTTCAAGCCGACGGGCAAGATGCAGCTGGGCCACGTGGCCGTCGTCAGCCGCCTCGTGACCGACCGTGTTATCCAGATCACCCACGCCAACTGGTCCCGGATCGGCGGCGCGCGCGGCCAGATCGAGACCGACGTGACCGTGATCGACGTTTCGCCGCTGGGCGACTGGTCGCTGGTCAAGGTCTGGTACGACCCGATCCGCGACCTCGGCACCTCGGTCTATCCGACGCACGGTTTCATCTACCAGAACGCCCAGGCCCAACGTCTGGCCCAGACCGACCCGCGTTACTGGTCGGCCCAGGGCGTGACGATGGCCCGCGCCGCGGCCAACCAGACCGCCGGCGGTATTGGCCCGCTGCCCTCGCCGCTGGGCGTGGTCAACCAGGCCGCCGACGCCACCGACCGGATCGCCGCGCTGATCGCGGCCGCCACCGGCCAGGGCCAGTCCGACCAGGAAGACTGATCCCGGCGCATTGACGCCAGGATCGCACCGCGCCATTCCGATGTCTTGGCCGGGAGATCAGCACGCCTATGCTCAGGGTGCTTCGCAGCGGGGACGGCGGTTTCCACGAGGTTGACGAACGCGACCCTGCCTGGGCGCTGCCGTTCGATACGGCCTGGATCGACCTGATCGACCCGACCCGCGAGGAAGAGGTCGCCGCCGAGAAGGCGCTGGGCGTGCAACTTCCGACACGCGAGGAAATGGCCGAGATCGAGGTTTCCTCCCGGCTTTACCAGGAGGACGGCGCTCATTTCATGACCGCCTTCGTGCTGGTCGGCGCCGACGGCGAGGATCCGGCTCTGGCGCCGGTCACCTTCGTTCTGGCGGGCGGGCGGCTGGCGACCATCCGCTATGTCGATCCCCGCGCTTTCGTCGCCTACGCCGCCCAGGCGGCGCGCGACGGCGACTTCTGCACGGGCGGGACCAGCGCCTTCCTGGGACTGCTGGACGCGCTGGTGGACAGACTGGCCGACATTCTCGAGACCGCCTCCGCGGACGTCGACAAGACCTCGGGCGAGATTTTCAGCCGTGACCGCAAGGGGGCCTTCAAGCCGATCCTGCGGCGCCTGGGCCGCAGCCAGGCGATCACCGCCAAGGCGCGCAGCAGTCTGGTCAGCCTGGCCCGTCTGGTGTCCTTCGCCTCGCTGGCCGACGAAATCGCCAGCCTCAAGGACAACCGGGAACGCTTGCGGTCGCTACAGCGGGACATCCAGTCGCTGACCGACCACTCCGCCTACCTGACCGAGAACCTGACCTTCCTGCTCGATTCGGCGACGGCCCTGATCAACACTGATCAGAACGAGATCATGAAGGTATTCTCCATCTGGGCGGTGGTCTTGATGCCGCCGACGCTGATCGCCTCGGTCTTCGGCATGAACTTCGCGCACATCCCCGGAGCCCAGTCGCCGCTCGGATTCGGTGCGGCCTTGCTGGCGATGATAGGGACGATGGTGGTCGCGCTGTGGTGGTTCCGCAGGCGAGGTTGGCTCTGAAACCGGCGTTTCCGGAATTTCACACCTTCCATTAAGGCCGACGCGGCAAAAGTACGCGGGTTCGGAAACCCGTCGCCATGCCCGCCGCCGCCGCCGCGCCAAGCCTGATCCGCCATCTCGACTTCAGCGCCGTGAAGGCGATGCTGGAGGCGCATGTGCGCTATCTGGGCGGCCGCAACGGCGGCAAGCGCGCCAACCTTTCCTACGTCGATTTGTCCAACATGGCGTTCGATGGCGTGGACCTGACCGAGGCCGAGCTCACCGGCGCGTTGTTCCATGGCGCCAGCCTGAAGGGCGCGGTCCTCAAGCGGGTGACGATGTTCGGCTGCGACCTGCGCGACGCCGACCTGCGGAATGCCGATCTGACCGCCGCCGACCTCCGCGGCGCCTGCCTGCGCGGCGCCAACATGGCCGGCGCGAACCTGGCCGGCTGCGACCTTCGCGAGGGTCGGATCGCCATGCAGGGCGCCGGCAGCGGCTGGCGGGTCCTGAAGCACGAGCGCAGACCCGGCGAGCTCGACTATGCCGTGCTGGAAGGCGCCAACCTGACCGGCGCCCAGCTTTCGGGCGCGCACGCCCTTTCGGCGGATTTCACCGACGCCAACCTGAGCGGCGCCTGCCTGGCGGGGGCCAAGCTCGTCAACGCGGTCCTGGACGGGGCCGACCTGTCGGGCGCCGACCTGTTCGGCAGCGATCTGTCCGGCGCATCGCTGCGGCAGGCGGTGCTGGTCGGCGTGAACATGGACGACGCCAACTTCGACAAGGCCGATCTGACCGATGTCCTGATGGCGCCGCCGCCCATCATCTACGTCGACGACGTGCCCCTCCAGGAACTGTTGCGCGAACACGAGCGCTTCTGCGAATCCGAAGGGGTCGAGGGCGCGGTGATGAAGGTGTCGCGCGTCGATTTCCGGTCGCTGCGGCAGCTTCGCGGGCGCCGGATGACAGGCCTTGTCGCGCCGCGCTCCGTCTTCTTCGGAATGAATCTGACGGGCGCCGAACTGCAGGGCGCTGACCTGACCGGCGCCGATCTGCGCAGCACGATCCTGAAGGGCGCCGATCTTCGCGGCGCCAAGCTGAAGGACGCCCAGCTGAACAAGGCCGACCTTCGTGACGCCAAGCTGGGCCCACTGATGATCGCCCAGGGACGCTTCATCCGGACGGATCTGACCCGGGCGGTCCTGCGCGGCGCCGACCTGCGCGGCGCCCATGCCCAGAAGGCCCGTTTCCTTGAAGCGGACATGGCGGGCGCCCGGCTCCAGGACGCCGATCTGCGCGACGCCGAACTCGAAGGTTGATCTCCGGCGGCGTGCGGACGCTTTGCGCTGCCGTCCCCGTGGGGCAGATTGCGCGCGCCTGTCCGCCTGACGCCCTTTCGCCGGAGTTCCCGCCATGATCGTTACGGATGAAATGCTGATCGCCTACCTGGGCGGCAAGCTGTCCGCGCCGGACCGGGCGGCGGTCGAGGCGGCGGTCGCCAGCGATCCCGCGGTCGCCGAGCGCCTGCGCCGCCATCGCGAGGTCGGCGCCATGATCCAGAACGCCATATCGTCCGGGGGACGCAAGGCCAGGGCCTCGGCCGGCGACAAGGTCGCCGCGCCGGTCGTCTCCCTGGCCGATGCGCGCCGGACCCGAGAAGCGCCGCCGCCGCCGAAGCCGAAGGTCAGCGCGCGCCCGGCGCGCAAGGCCCTGGATCCCCGGTGGGCGGCGCTGGCGGCCGGACTTGTTGTCGGCATCGCTGTCGGCATCTTCGCGCCGCGGCCGACAAATGACCTGCTGGACGGAACGCTGCAGGCGCGCGGCGTCCTGGCCGCGACGCTGGAGCAGGGCCTGACGGCCGACCAGAAGTCCGGCGCGACCGTAAGACTCCTGGGCACCTATCGCAGCAACGACGGTGTCTGGTGCCGAACCTTCGCCGGCGAGGGCCGGATTTCCGGCGTCGCCTGCCGGACCGGCGAAGGTTGGCGCCTGATGATGACCGAACTGGGTGCCCCGACCCCGTCCCCGGTGATGGCCTCGGCCATCACCGCGCTGGGCCTCGGCGCGCCGGTGGACGCCGCCGCCGAGCGCAAGGCCCGGTCGGCGGCCTGGCGCTAGAGTCCGCGGCGGAGCGGCAAGAGGTCCGGGAACACCGGCTCGCGCTTTTCCTGCCGGGCGGCGAAGGTCTCGGCCATGTGCGGACCCGAGAACATGCCGACCTGCCACAACGCGATGTAGTCCAGCGCGTCCTTGATGGTGTGGTCGCGGGCGTAGTTGATCATCACCTTGCTGCCGGCCACGGCGAGCGGCGACTTGCTGGCGATCTCCCGGGCGGTGGCCAAGGCGTGGGCGACGACCGCCTCATGGCTGTCGAACACCTCGTTGACCAGTCCGATCTCCTTCGCCCGCTGGGCCGGCAGGCGGCCGCCGGTATAGGCCAGCTCGCGCACCCAGCCCTCGGGGATCAGCTTGCACAGGCGCGGGAAGGTGCCGACGTCGGCGGTCATGCCGATGTTGATCTCCATGATCGTGAAGAAGGCGTCGGCCGTGCAGTAGCGGATGTCGCAGGCGCTGGTGAAATCCACCGCCCCGCCGATGCAGCCGCCGTGGATCGCGGCGATCACCGGCATCCGCGCCTCGTCGAGGCAGGTGAAGGTGTCCTGCAGGTGATGCACGTGGCGGCGGAAGCTCTCGCCGGCCACATGGCGGTCCACCGGCGCGCCGTCACGATCGCCGACATTGGCGAACACCGACAGATCCATGCCGGCGCAGAAGTGCTTGCCGGTCGAGGAGATGACGATGCAGCGCGCCCGGGCGTTGTCGTCGATGTCCTTCACGATGGCCGGCAGCTCGCGCCAGAAATCCTTGTTCATGGTGTTCATCGCCTCGGGCCGCGTCATGCGGATGTGGGCGACGCCCGCTTCGATGGTGACCTCGAAGCAGTTCCACTGGGTGTCGGCGGCCGAGACGGCGGCGTGAGCAGTCATGATGTCCTCCCGTTTTCTCCAGTGTCGCCCTTTGACGCGGGGAAAGCCAAGGCCCCCTAACAGAGGATGCGACCGGCGCCGGGGCCGTGGTCGAACACCGCATGGACGCGATCGACATCACCGCCCGCCTCGTGGGCGCCTTCTACACTTTCGGCGGCATCATGGCGCTGAGGGCCATTGCGATGGACTCGGTCCTCGACCAGGCCTTGGCCTCGCTCAGCCTCAGCGGCCCCGATGCCGACGACGTGCTCCGCCGGCGGATCCTGGCCGCGACATCGGTTGTGACCGGCGTCGCCGGCCTGAGCCTGGTTCTGCTGAGCGGCTGGGCGGCCTGGCTGTTCCTGCTCAACCTCGGCCTCCAGGCGGGCTGGCTGGTCTTCGCCGCCCGCCGCTTCCCGCCCTCGGACGAGTCGGAAGCCCTGGGCCGTCGGCGCGTGGCCAACGCCGCCGTGATCTGGGTCGTGGCCACAGCGATGGTGTTCTGGCTTCGTAGCCAAGGCCGCCTCGGGGCGCTTGCCGATCAGTGGCACATCGCCGTCCTGGCGATCTCGGCGACGGTCATGGCCGTCTGGGTCGGACGGCAGCTGACCTGGAATCCCGGGCCCAGGCCGGCCTTCGGCGAGGAGCCGGACGGCATGCCGGTCACCCAGCCGCGCCCGGCGCGTGTGCGTCTGGTGCGCCGGTACGGCTACCAGCCGCTGCTGGACGCCGATACGGGCTACCCCGTCGACACCTTCGAGCATCTCCCGGAGATGCTCGCGGAGCGCCTGAGGACCTGGGAGAACGACTTCCACGATGCGGTCGATCCATACGATCCCGACGCGGGCCCGGCGTTCAGCGAGGACGAGAGTCTGGCGCATCAGGCCGAGGGGTATGCGATCGTTGCGGCCCTGCGCGCCGAGTTCGGCGACGACAATGTGGAAGGGCCGCTCCTGGAACCGGAGGCGTACGCGAGCGCCAGCCCGCCCGCCGAACCCTGACGCACAATTGCGTGAAATCAATGCGGCCGCCGCGACGCCGCCGGTACTTTCCCGATCCATCGGACTATTTTGGGCGGACAAGACAGTCTGCAGCTCTCACATGGAGACGACCATGCGCCTCACGACTACTGCCTCAGCTCTTCTGGTCGCCGCCGCTGTCGCCATGCCCGGTGCGGCCCAGGCCCGCGGCATCTTCGGATGCGATGCCGACGGCGGGAAGCAGGAGGGCGGCGCGGTCATCGGGGCCATCGTCGGCGGGTTCATCGGCAACAAGATCGCCAAGAACGAGCGTGGCCTCGGCGCCGTGATCGGGGCCGGCATCGGCGCGGCCGCCGGCTCGGCGATCGGCTGCAAGATCCAGGAAAATGACCGCAAGAAAGCCGAGGCCGCCCTTGAGGATGCGCTGCGCACCGGTCACGCCACCAACTGGCGCAACCCCGAGACCGGCTCGCGGGGCGATGTCGCCGTGGAGCCCTGGAGCGCCTACGGCGAAGGCTACGGCGAACCTTATCGTCTGCAGAGCGTCAGCTTCGCCCGCGGCGTCACGCCCCAGCGCGCCTGGGAGGGCGGCGGCGGCTGGTGGTACGCGCCGAAAACCGTGAACCTGCGCGGCCGTCCTTCGACCTCCAGCGCCATCGTCGGCAAGCTCGCCGGCGGCCAGGACTTCCAGGTGCTGGCCAAGGTCCAGGGACAGCCGTGGCTGCTGGTCGGCCAGAACGGCTACGCGACCGGCTATGTCGCCCAGTCGGTGGTCCGCCCGCGCGGCGGCGACACCGGCGACTGCCGCCGGATTGAACAGACCATCTACACCAAGAAGTACGGCACCGAGCGGGAACGCTATCGCGCCTGCCGCAAGCCGAGCGGCAGCTGGGAGCTGACCAAGATCTAGCCCTCTCGACTCACGTGAGGGGAAGGCTCTAGGCAGGGCGGATGACCAACGCTGCTCTGCCAGATGTCTCGCCCGCGCGCCGCCGCATGATCGCCGTCCCGGGTGGCCAGATGGCGGCCATCGAGTTCGGCCCCGCCGACCGGGCGCTGGACGTTCTGTTCCTGCACGCCAACGGCTTCAACGCGGCGACCTACCGGTCGATTCTCGCGCCGCTGGCGGATCGGCTGCGCATCCTGGCGGTGGACCAGCGCGGCCACGGGCGGACGACGCTGCCGGCGGTTCCCTACGCCGCCAACGTGTGGCGCGGCTACAGCGACGATCTGCTGATGCTGCTGAAGGCCCTCGGCGAAGCTCCGGCGGTTCTGTCGGGCCACTCGATGGGCGGGACGGCCTGTCTCCTCGCCGCCGCCGAGCGCCGGGACGCGGCCCAGCGGCTGGTCCTGTTCGATCCGGTGATCATCACCCCGGAACGCGCCGCGCTGCTGGGCGAGGACGGCATGCGAAACAGCCCCCTGGCCCAGGGCGCGCTCCGGAGGCGGGCGACGTTCGCCAGCCGCGAGGCGGCCTTCGAAGCCTACCAGGGGCGGGGCGCGTTCAGGACCTGGTCCGACGACATGCTGAGGGACTACCTGGCGGACGGCCTCGTCGAGGCCGACGACGGCGCTCTGCGACTGGCCTGCGCGCCGGAGTGGGAGGCGGCGAACTTCTCGACGCCCTCGCCCGACGCCGTCGGCGGCATCCAGGACATCGCGGCGCCGATCCGGATCTTCAAGGCCGAACACGCGTCCACCGCCCAGTTCGACATTCACGAGGCTGCGGTTCTGGCCTGTGGCGCGACCATCGAGACCGTGCCGGGAACCAGCCACTTCCTGCCGATGGAACGGCCCGACCTGGTGCGCGAGGCGCTGCTGGCGGCGGCTCAAGGCTAGAGACTGGATGAAGCGGCCCGAAGGGACGCGCTTCCTGCCCCTCGACAGCCTTCGAAGAGTGTTGAGGGACAGCTACGGGCTATCGCCCGAAGCAGTCCCGCCTAAAGCGCCAGTCCCGGCGTCGCCTGGGTCATCAGCCGTTCCCGCGCCGCCTCGGTGATCGGCACGATCTTGCGAGCGTCGAGGTCGAAGGTGATCGCGACGGCCTCCGACGTTCCCCAGGCCTTGCCGGTGTCCGGATCGATCATCCAGTGGACCATGGTCTTGGTCCGGGTGTCGGCGGTCTTCAGGCCTGAGCGGATTTCCAGGCGCTGGCCGGCGCGCGGCCAGTTCAGATGGATCAGTCGGTACTCCAGCACCGCGCCGCCGACCCGCTTGGGCTTTTCCTCCGCCGCCTCGCTGACGGTGTCGCGGAAGCCGCGCACCAGCCGGGGAATGCCGTCCGAGACCCGGCCGATGAACTGTTCCGGCCGCATGCGGCCGAAGATGTCGCAGTCCTGGGGCGAGACCGCGCCCTGGGCGATGCGGACCAAACCCAGGTCATCCGCGCGCGCCAGACCGGCGGTGGAGGTCACGGCGTCCAGCGAAACGCTGCGGGCGGCGGCCTGGTCGGGCAGGTCGATGACCAGCGCCTCGGCCAGCGCGCGAGACCGGGCGCTCCAGGGGAAGGGCCGCCCGTCGCGCGGTGTGACGTGGGCGACCACGGTCTGGAAGGTGGCGGCCAGGGCCCCGCTCTCGCTGTGCCACAGCAGCTGCAGCAGCCGTGCTTCGTCCTCGCCGATGGACAGCACGCCGCCGGTCATGTGCAGCGCCGCGCCGGCATGGGCCTCGCGCAGAAAGCGGATGTGCTGCTCGCGGATCAGCAGCGTCGATTCGGCATGGGCGGCGAAGGCGTTGGGCAAGCCCAGCGCCGCGGCCATGCCGACCAATCCCTCGGCGGCCTTGGTGACGTAGAAGCGCACATTCATGTGCCCCATCTCGTCGCATTCCCAGGTGTTGACGCCCCCGCGCCAGATCTCGACTCCGGTCTGCGTCATCAGGCGGGGCAATCCTCGCAACGGCCATGGGCCTCGACCGTCAGGCCGGTCAGGGTGAAGCCGCGCTCGGCGGCCAGCCGTTCGATCTCGGCCGCGCCCACCGGCGCGATTTCGCGGGTGCGACCGCAGCAGTCGCAGATGAGGAAGGCCGCCGCATGGCCCTCGCTGCCCCCACCGCAGGCGATGTAGGCGTTAAGGCTTTCGATGCGGTGGGCGAAGCCGTGGCGGGAGAGGAACTCCAGCGCCCGATAGACCGTCGGGGGCTTGGCGGGTTCGCCCCCCGCGCCGAACGCGGCGATCAGGTCGTAGGCCTTCACCGGCTGGCCCGCGCCGAGCAGCAGTTCCAGCACCCGACGCCGGGGCGCGGTCAGCCGCTGTCCCGCGGCCGCGCAACGCGACTCCGCCGCGGCCAACCCGGCGACCAGCGCCCCGCCGGACAGGCCCGGCTGGTCGTGGTCGTGATCGCAGGCGTGCGTGTGGGCCATGGGGCAGAGGTAGAGACGGCGAAGGCCGAGGGCAAGCGCGCGGGTCTACCAGGGCGCCTTGGCCAGCACCGCCGCCTCGGCCTCGCAGCCCTCCAGCGGAGCGGCCTTGGCGCGTAGCTCGGCGAGCTCGGCGCGGGCGGCTTCCATGTCCGCGCGGAAGTCCGGGACGCCGTGAGCAGCGGCGATCACGGCCGCGCCATTGTCCCGACCGGCGGCGACTGCGCTGGCCGTATGCACGCCGCAAACGGCGCGGCTCTCGCCGAAGGCCCGAGCGCGCTGCAGGATCGGCACGGCGCGGTCGGGGACCAGCTCGGCCAGGATCAGGCCGACCGCCCAGCCCCAGCTGGAATGGCCCGACGGGTAGTCTGGGCTCTTCGCCAGCGCCTCGCTGCGCTCGGTGCAGATCTCGCCCTCCTGTTCCAGGTAGGGACGCTTGCGGTTGTAGAAGGCCTTGGGCGTGTCGATGGCCTTGGTGATGTCCGGCGCGACCCGCAGCAGCACCCGCGACAGCTTCGGGGCGTCCGCCAGATCCCTGATCTCCACGCCGATCGCGCAGCGCATGGCGTAGACTACCCTGCGCTCGTCCAGATCGCCGATGGCCATGTCCCAGCGGGGCGTGCCCTTCAGCGCCCGGGTGGACGTGAAGATGTCGCGGTCCGCCTCGGCCAGCGGCGAGCCCGGCTGCGGCATCGGCGGGATTGCGGCGGAGGTGTCCATCACCCTGTCGCCGAAATAGCCCGGATAGGGAAACTGCGCCCAGGCCGCCCCGGCCGCCAGCAAAGCCGTCGCGCCGGCAACAGCAATCATCCGTATACGGCTCATGGCCCGAGTCTCCCCTTGGTGTTTTTCCCAGCATGACGGCTGCGGTTTCCGTTGCAAGCGCGCTTTGCGCCGTCATTCTGGCGGCGGGGAGGCGACCATTGATGGAACTCTGGCTCGGAATAGCAGCGGGACTGGCCATGCTGGCCGCAGGGGGCGATCTGCTGGTGCGCGGCGCGGCCAGCGCCGCCCGGCGACTGGGTGTCAGTCCGCTGCTGATCGGTCTGACCGTGGTCGGGTTCGGCACCTCGACGCCGGAACTGGTGACCAGTGTGCAGGCGGCGTTCGCCGGATCGCCGGGGATCGCGGTGGGCAATGTCGTCGGCTCCAACATCGCCAACATCCTGCTGATCCTTGGCCTGACGGCGCTGATCGCGCCGCTGAAGGTCGACAAGCGGGCCTTCCGGCGGGACGGGGTCGCCCTTGTGCTCGCCACCGGCGCCTGCGTCTGGGCGGTCCTTCAGGGATATCTCACCCGCGAGATGGGGTGGTTCGCCTTCGGGGCGCTGGCGGCCTACGTGCTGATTGTCTGGATGACCGAGCGCCGCCGCCCCGACCCTGAAGGCGCGCGGATCGAGGCCGGAGCCGCCGACGCGGCGCGGGCGGCGCCCAGCCTGTGGCTCGCCCTGCCGATGGTGGCGGCGGGGATCGCGATCACCGTCTTCGGCGCCAACCTTCTGGTGTCGGGCGCGATCGTGCTGGCGAAGGACCTGGGGGTGTCCGACACCCTGGTCGGATTGACGATCGTGGCCGTGGGCACTTCGCTCCCCGAACTGGTCACCAGCCTGGTGGCGGCGGTTCGCAAGCAGGGCGACGTGGCGCTGGGCAACATCGTCGGCTCGAACCTCTACAACATCCTCGGCATCCTGGGCCTGACCGCCGCCATCAAGCCGGTCGACGTGCCGCCCGAGATCGCCCGGCTCGACATCTGGGTCCTGGCGGCGGCCACGGTGGCTATGATCCTGTTCGCGCGGAGCCGTGGCCGCGTCACGCGCGGGGAGGGCGCGACCCTCCTGCTCGGCTACGCCGCCTATATCGGATGGCTGGCCTGGACGGCCTGACCAGAGCAGCTGCCCACGCAGGAAAAAGCCGCGCGAGGGGCTGATCCTCGCGCGGCTTGTTCAGGCCGGACGCCCGCTCGCCTCAGGCGAACAGCTTCTGCCAGCGCGGCTTGACCCGGTTCTTCCAGGCGCCGCGGTGGTAGGCGTCCGAGCCGATCAGCGGCACGACGGTCGTCGCCTCGGCGAAGACCATCTGCTCGTGGGTGGTCTGCACCTTGCCCCAGCTGGCCGCTTCCTTGAGGGTCGAGGAGGAGCAGGCGCCGTCCCGCACGTCGGCGACGGTGATCTGCACGGCGTAGCGGTGCATCTCGGCCTCGACGCCGAGGATCTCGGCGCAGACGACGGTGTCCTGGGCGAAGTTCTTGGGCACCCCGCCGCCGACCATGAACAGGCCGGTGACGCCGGCGGCGATCTTGATGTCGGTCAGTTCGCGGAAGTCGGCGATGGCGTCGAGCATCAGGTAGGGCTTGCCGGCGGCGGCGCGTTCCTTCTGGTGCTTGACCAGACCAAAGCCGGCCGAGCTGTCGACGAAGGCCGGGCAGAAGATCGGCACGCCTTCCTCGTAGGCGGTCTGGATCAGGCTGCCTTCCTTCTTGGCGTTACCTTCCGACAGCCACTTGCCCATCTCCCAGATGAACTCGCGCGAGGAATAGCCGCGCGGCTCCAGGCGGTTGGCGATCTCCAGGATGGTGTGGTCGCAGGCCTGGAGCTCTTCCTCGTCGATGTAGGTGTCGTAGATGCGGTCGATGTAGTTGTCGCGCAGCACGTTGTCGTCGACCGGGCCGGCGGCCTGATAGTGCTTGAAGCCGAGGGCCTCGAAGAAATCCATGTCGACGATGCTGGCGCCCGTGGCGACGATGGCGTCGACCATGCCGAACTTCACCATGTCGCGGTAGACGTGCATGCAGCCGCCGGCCGAGGTCGATCCGGCGAGGATCAGCCAGGGCGAGCAGGCCTTGTCTTCCAGGGCCATGTTGAAGATGTCGGCCGCCCGGGCGGTGTCGCGCGAGCTGAAGCTCATCTTGCGCATCGCATCGATGATCGGACGCGCGTCGAAGCTGGTGATGTCGACGTGCTCGACGGTGTTGGCGAGCAGCTGGGCCTTGGTGTTGGTCGGAGCGTTCATCGCTTCGGTTTCCCTGACAGTGAGCGCCCGTCCATTGGATAAAGTCCCCAGCCCGGACGGAGCGACGGGCTGGGGCTGGTCTTGGTGAAACCGCCCGGAGAGCGGCAGGTTGCGGCCTACCTTTTCCGCTTCCTCTGGCCGGCCTTACCCTTCGGGCGCGACAGCCGGACGACATTGGTGGTTTCCGCCGGACGCGGCACGGAGATCGAGCGACGGGCGAGGCCGAACATCGAGGCCATCGGCGCATCGCCGACTTCGACTTCCTCAACCGAGCCGAAGCCGTTGAAGCGGGTCTGCATCGCCACGCCATAGGCGCCCAGCATGCCGATCTCCACGAAGTCGCCTTCGCGGATGTCTTCCGGCAGCCAGAACGGGCCGGGCATGTGGTCGATCGAGTCGCAGGTCGGGCCGTAGAATTCGAACGGCTTCAGATTGCCGTCGAGTTCACAGGCGTCGGCCCCGCCGCGGTAACCCTTCACCGGGAAAGGCCACTTGGCGTGCGCGGCGTCGAACAGCGAGCCGTAGGCGCCGTCGTTCAGGTACAGGGCATTGCCCTTGCGCAGCTCGACCCGGGTCAGCAGCGAGGTCGATTCCGCCACCAGCGCCCGGCCGGGCTCGCACCACAGCTCGGTCGTTTCCGACACCGGCATCTCGTTGAAGCCGCGATCGATGGCCGCGATATAGTCGGCCATGTCAGGCGGGATCATGCCCGGGTAAACGGACGGGAAGCCGCCGCCGACGTCGATGACGTCCGCGAACACGCCGGCGCGGACCAGCGCCCGGCCGGTCTGGGCCATCGCCGCCTGGAAGGCGGTCGGGCGCATGCACTGGCTGCCGACGTGGAAGGACACGCCCATCAGCTCCTGGGTCGACCGGCGGGCGGCCAGCATCAGGTCCGGAGCCTGGTGGCTCTCGACGCCGAATTTGCCCGACAGGCTGTAGGCCGCGCCCTCCGCCGACACGCCCATGCGGACGATCAGGTTGAGATCCTTGGCCTGGCCGGTGGCGTCGAGAATCTTCTCGAGCTCCTCGTGCGTATCGAACGAGAAGGTCTTCACGCCGTGGTCGAAGTAGGCGGCCGAGATGGCGGCGCGACTCTTCACCGGGTGCATGAACGCCATGCGGGACCCCGGTGCGTGTTTCGCAACCAGCTCGACCTCGTTCAGCGAGGCCACGTCAAACCCGGTGACGCCGTTCTGCGCGAGAGTCTCGATGACCCAAGGCGAAGGATTGGCCTTCACCGCGTAGAGGACGTCGCCCTTGAAATTCGTCTGGAACCAGCGCGCCGAGACAGCTACGGCGTCGCGTCGCACAAGGGCGACGGGACGTTCCGGAGACCGCTCACGGACCAGGTCCAGGGGCATGTGGTACGTGCGCAATTCACGTAACCCCCTGTTGATTGTTAAACCCAGACCGGCGTTAGCAGCGTAGGTGGACACGGGGTCCGCCGGAAGCGCGCGATTTAGGGTCGATAGACCCGCATGTAAAGCGGTAAATTTCCCTTGCCCCGTCAGGGGCCGCGTGGGGTCGTCACGCAGCGGTCGTCACACTCGCCGCCCACGGACTTTTTGTATAATGCGCGCGGCGTCGCTAAGGCCTTTTGTGCAAGGCGGGGAGACAAATGCCCCGTGTCATGAAACTTTCGCATGCCCCTTCCATGACAGCCGGGCATCTGTGTTAAGGACTCTCCCCGAAAAGCCATGACGTCGGACGCCGTTCTCTCCATTCGCCAGGTCTCCAAGACCTTCGGCCCCCGCCGCGCGCTCGACGGGGTGTCGCTTGACGTCGCCCGCGGCGAGATGGTCGCGCTCATCGGCCCCTCGGGCTCGGGCAAGTCGACGCTGCTGCGCTCGATCGACGGCCTGCAGACCATCGACAGCGGCGATGGGGTCATCGAGGCCTTCGGGGTCAGGACCCAGGTCAAGGGCAAGGTCGGCGACAAGGTGCGCGACGCGCGTATCCGCATCGGTTTCATCGCCCAGCAGTTCAATCTGGTCGGCCGCCTGAGCCTGTTCACCAATGTGGCGCTCGGTTCGCTGGGACGCATTCCCTTCATGCGCGGCGTCCTGGGGCGCTGGCCCGAGGAGACGCAGCAAGCCGCCATGGCGGCTCTGCACCGTGTCGGCGTCAGCGACTACGCCGGTCAGCGCGCCAACACGCTTTCGGGGGGGCAGCAGCAGCGCGGCGCCATCGCCCGGGCGCTGGTGCAGAAGGCGAAGATCATTCTCGCCGACGAACCGGTCGCGTCGCTGGATCCGGTGTCCGCCCGCAAGGTGATGGATATCCTGCGCGACCTGAACAGGAAGGACGGTCTGACCGTCATCGTCACGCTGCACCAGGTCGACTACGCCCTGCGCTACTGCGACCGCGTGGTGGCGCTCAAGGCCGGCAAGAAGGTCTATGACGGACCATCCTCGGGCCTGGACCGCACCCGTCTCATCGACATCTACGGCCCGGAATTCGAAGACGTCTTCTGGGAAGGAGCTCCCCAATGATTCTCCGTCGTTCGCTGCTGGCGCTGGGCGCCGTCGCGACTCTCGCTCTCGCCGGCTGCGGCGGCGACAGCGCGTCCAAGGGCGCGTCGGACACCATCACCTTCTCGATCCTGTCGACCGAGGACGCCCAGAACATGGAGTCCTACTGGGCGCCGATCCTGGCCGACATGGAAAAGCAGACCGGTCTGAAGGTGAAGCCGTTCTTCTCGAGCAACTACAGCGCCCTGATCGAGGCGATGCGGTTCAAGCAGACCGACCTGGGCTGGTTCTCGAACCAGTCCGGACTGGAAGCCGTGCGCCGCTCGAACGGCGAGGTTTTCGCCCGCACCTTCGACCCGTCGGGTGAGGATGGTTACAAGTCGGTGATCATTGTCCCGGCCGACAGCCCGATCAGGACGATCGACGACCTGTTCAAGTGCGACAAGACGCTGGATTTCGGCATGGGCGACAAGAAGTCGACCTCCGGCACCCTGGCGCCGATGACCTATGTGTTCATCCCGGCCGGCAAGAAGCCTGAGACCTGCTTCAAGACCGTGCTGACAGCCAACCACCAGGCCAATCTGTTCGCGGTCGCGGCCGGACGCCTGGACGCGGCGACCAACAATTCCACCGCCATCCGTCTCAATGCCCAGCGCGGCGAAGGCCAAGCCGAGAAGATTCGCGTGATCTGGGAATCGCCGACGCTGCCGGAAGATCCCATCGTCTGGCGCAAGGACCTCGATCCGGCGGTGAAGGAGAAGCTGCGTCAGTTCTTCCTCACCTACGGCCAGGGCGACGGCCCCGAGGCGGCCCGCCAGCGCGCCAATCTGGCCGCCCTCAGCATCGGCGGCTTCCTGCCGGCCGACGACACGCATCTGCTGATGGTCCGCGAGATGGAGGCGACCGAAACCCTCCTCCTGGCCCGTGATGCCGGCGACCAGACCAAGATCGCCGCCGCCGAGAAGGCTCTGGCCGCCATCCAGGCCGAGCGGGTGACCGTCGCGGCCAAGGCGGGGACGGCTCCCGCCGTTCCGGCCCGGTAGCGGACACCGCCATGACCGCCACGGAAGTCAAATTGTCCCCGCCGCAGAGGTCCCTGTCGGCCCGTCTGTTCGACATCGCCATTTTCGGCGGCGTCGCGGTGCTGCTGCTGATCAGTTTCGGCCCGGCCGAGATCAACAAGTTCCCGCTGCTGTTCAGCGACAAGAGCGGCATGGGCGGCTTCATCAGCGAGTTCTTCTCGCCGTTCAAATTCCTGTCCAGCGAATGGACCCCGGCTGACTTCACCGGCCGCGACTGGAGCCTCTACATCGGCAAGATGTGGCAGACGATCCAGATGGCGCTGTGGGGCACCTTCCTGGCCATCATCGTCGCCGTGCCGCTCGGTCTGCTCGGCTCGAGCAATATCGCGCCGGCCTGGATCCAGCAGCCGGTGCGGCGGGTGCTCGACCTGATCCGCTCGATTCCCGATCTGGTGGTCGCGGTCATCTTCATCACGGCCGTGGGCCTTGGCCCGTTCGCCGGCGTCATGGCGATGATGTTCAACACCGGCGGCGTGTTGGCCAAGCTGTTCTCCGAGGCCGTCGAGTCGATCGACAAGGGCCCGGTCGAGGGCGTGCGCGCCACCGGCGCCGGCCGCCTGCAGGAGATCATCTGGGGCGTCATCCCGCAGGTCGCGCCGCTGTGGACCAGCTATGCGCTCTACCGCTTCGAGTCGAACAGCCGCGCCGCCACGGTGCTGGGCCTGATCGGCGCGGGCGGCATTGGCCAGGTGCTGATCGATTCGACCAACACCTTCCGCTATGGCGAGACCGGCTGCATCGTCCTGGTTATCGTGGTGGCCGTGTCGGGCATCGACCTGCTGTCCCAGGCGATCCGCAGCCGCCTTCTGTAAGGCTCAGGCCGCCGTCGACTTGCGGCGCAGCCTCGCCAGCCGGCGAAGCCGCCGCCAGAAGCGCGTCTTCTCGGGCTCGGGATAGGGCTCGAGGTTCTTCACAAACTGCTCGGCGCAGGCCCGCCAGGAGAAGGTCTCCGCGAACCGCCGCACCACGGTCTTGTCGATGTCCAGGCAGGCGATGCAGGCCTCGCGCAGGCCGTCGGTGCGACCGGGGGCCAGCACGCCGGCGCCAGATCCCGGAATGATGTCGGCCGGCCCGGGGGCGTTGAACCCGGCGACGGGCGAGCCGGTGGCCATGGCTTCCAGGATCACCAGGCCGAAGGTGTCGGTCAGGGACGGGAAGACGAAGACGTCGGCGCTGTTGAAGTGGCCGGCCAGCTCCTCGCCGAACTTGGCGCCGGTGAAGACAACGTCCGGGTACTTCGCCTCCAGCTCGGCCTTCTGCGGGCCGTCGCCGACCACGACCTTGGTGCCGGGCAGGTCGAGGCAGGCGAAGGCCTCGATGTTCTTCTCGACAGCCACCCGGCCGACATTGAGGAAGATGGGCCTCTTGAGGTGGGCGAAGACGTCCGGCTCATCTGGGCGGCGCGGGTGGAACAGCTCGGTGTCCACGCCCCGCGACCAGGAGGAGATGTTGCGGAAGCCGTGGCTTTCCAGCTCCTCGCGCATGGTGTCGGTGGCCACCATCATCCGACCGGACGGCTTGTGGAACCACTTCATGTAGGCGTAGCCGGCCGCCAGCGGCACCGGCAGCCGGGCCGAGACGTACTCCGGGAACCGCGTGTGGTAGCTGGTCGTGAACGGCAGCTTCCATTCCAGGCAGACGCGCCGTGCCGCCAGCCCCACCGGGCCCTCGGTGGCGATGTGAATCGCCTCCGGCTCGAACGACTTGAACTTCTCCTGCACCGGCTCGTAGGCGCCGACCGCAAGCTTGATCTCCGAATAGGTCGGCAGGGGCACGGTGTTGAACTGGTCGGGGCTGATCACCTCGACCTCGTGGCCCATCAGGCGCATCTCGTCGACGACGCGCGTCAGGGTGCGGACGACGCCGTTGACCTGGGGCTCCCAGGCGTCGGTGGCCAGAAGAATACGCATCAGGCGGCGACAGGCTCCGGCAGGACCGCGGGGAGGTTCCGCGGCGCATTGGAGCTGGATCGCCGTCCGGCCCACTCGATGATTTCAAGCCGGCCGTCGTGGTGCTCGACCAGCGCGGTGCAGCTTTCGACCCAGTCCCCGTCGTTCACGTAGAGGATCCCGTCCATATCGCGCATCTCGGCCTTGTGGATGTGGCCGCAGATGACGCCGTCCACACCGCGGCGCCGAGCCTCATCGGTCACGGCCTGTTCAAAGTTCTCGATGAAATGCAGGGCGTTCTTCACCTTGACCTTCAGATAGGCCGAAAAGCTCCAGTACCCCAAACCCATCCGATGGCGCAGCCGCGCCACCAGAGTGTTCAGCATCAGGAGGGTTCTATAGGACCAATCGCCGAGGAAGGCGAGCCAGCGCGCGTGCTGCACGATGCCGTCGAACTCGTCGCCGTGCACGACCAGGAACCGGCGACCGTCGATGGTCTCGTGGATGGCGTCACGCACCACGACGACCCCGCCGAAGTGCACGCCGCAGAAGTCCCGGGCCCGCTCGTCGTGGTTGCCGGGTACGTAGGTCACCGACACGCCCTTGCGCGCCATCCGCAGGACCTTCTGGACCACGTCGTTGTGGCTCTGCGGCCAGTGCCAGCCACCCTTGAGTTTCCAGCCGTCGATGATGTCGCCGACCAGATAGAGCTGCTCACACTCGACGTGCCGGATGAAGTCCAGCAGCATCTCCGCCTGACACCCCCGGGTGCCCAGGTGCACATCGCTGATGAACACCGAGCGGACGCTCAAATCCTGGGCGTTGGCCGTCATCGTCGCTCCCCCGGCAGGCGCCGAACCTGCCCGAGCTATGATGATTGCGTGTCAGTCTCGTGAACTCGGGACCCGCCGTGTTGCGGCGCAACATCACAGCGCCTAGATGAAGCGATGATGGCCGAGACGACCACAGTCCCGCGTGACACGCCCAAGTCACGGCGCACCCGCGCCCGGATTCTGGACGAGGCGGTGCATGTGATCGCCACCCAGGGCTACGCGGCGACCACCAACGCGGCGGTGGCCGAGGCGGCGGGGATCACCCGCGGCGCCATGCTCTACCACTTCCCGACCCGCGAGAGCCTGCTCGAGGCGACCATCGAGCACATCCAGGCCCAGCGCTCGTCGATGTTCAAGGCGGCCGCCGACAGCCTGCCGGCCGGCGGCGACGTCACCGAGCACGCCATCGAGAGCTACTGGGAGCTGCTGCACCGCGAGCCCTTCATGGCCTTCGCCGAACTGGAGGCGGCGGCCCGCACCGATCCGCTGATCGGCGCGCTGCTGGCGCCGGCCCAGGCCGAGTTCGACCGCGCCCAGATCGGCGACCATTTCCTCAAGATGCTGCACGCCGGCGCCGGCCCGCGCTTCCAGGCCAGCCGCGACCTCGCCCGGTTCATGCTCGAGGGCATGGCCCGCTCGAACATCACCTACGACAAGGACCAGCGCGTCGAGCGGCTGCTGGCCGTCATCAAGCGGGCGACCCACATGCTCAACCGCAAGGGCGGCGTGACGGACATCTGGACGGAGTAGGGGGTTCGGGGACAGTTTAAGGTGTCCCTGCAGGGACACCTTAAACTGTCCCCGAGGAGCCCGCGTCCCGCCATGAACCCGTTCACCCGCCATCCCGCCTCCGTCGGCGAGAGCTACGGCCAGCATTTCGGCGTGGCGACGAAGTTCGGCGTGACCATGATCCTCGGCGGCATCGGCGCGATCCTGCACGGCGTCTTCCCGTGGATGTTCGAGACCACCGGCAGCCGGACCGTGAAGCGGCTCCACGAGCAGGTCACCGGCCGCGGCCCGGCGCAGCGAGGCGCCGACGAGTGGGAAGAGGCGGGGGTTTAGCCTCACCCGCCCGTCCGCCTCTTCTCGCCTTCGATCCACCGGTCAATCCGCGCTTCCAGCAGGTCCATCGGCACCGGGCCGGCCAGCAGGACCGCGTCGTGGAAGCGGCGGACGTCGAACTTCTCGCCCAGCGCCGCCTCGGCCCGCGTGCGGACCTCGACGATCTTCATCTCGCCGATCTTGTAGGCCAGCGCCTGGCCCGGCCAGGAGATGTAGCGGTCCAGTTCGACCTCGATGTTCAGCGGCGACAGGGCGCTGTTGTCGGTGAAGCAGGCCTTGGCCTTGTCCCGGGTCCAGCCCATCCAGTGCATGCCGGTGTCGGCCACCAGCCGGCAGGCGCGCCACATCTCGTAGCTGAGCCGCCCGAACCGCTCATAGGGGGTGCGGTAGATGCCCATCTCGATGCCGAGTTTCTCCGAATAGAGCCCCCAGCCCTCGGTGAAGGCGGTCATGTCGGCGTCGCGGCGGAAGGCGGGCACCGCTTCCAGCTCCTGCGACAGCGCGATCTGCAGATGGTGGCCCGGCACCGCCTCGTGCAGCGTCAGGGCCGGCAGCTCGTACAGCGCCCGCTGGTCCAGCGCATAAGTGTTGACCATGTAGCCGCCGGCGATGCCCAGCCGCGGGCTGCCGGGGAAGTAGCGGCCGGTCGTATAGGTCGGCGCGATCTCCGGCGGCACCGGCCGCACGCCGTAGGGCAGGCGCGGCAGCACGCCGAAGAAGCGCGGCAGCTGGTCGTCGATCCGCTTGGCGATCTCGCTGGCCTTCTCCAGCAGGTCCTCCGGCGTCTGGGCGTAGAACTTCGGATCCTTGCGCAGGTAGGCGAGGAACTGCGCGTGCGTGCCGGTGAAGCCCGTCTGGGCGCGGATGCCGTCCATCTCCGCCCGGATGCGCGCCACCTCCCTCAGACCGATGGCGTGGATCTCGTCCGGCGTCAGGCTGGTGGTCGTGTAGCGACGGGCCAGCCAAGCGTAGTAGGCCTTGCCCTGCGGCAGGGTGGCGGCGCCCAGCCCGGGCCGCGAGGCGGGCAGGTATTCCTTTTCCAGGAAGGTCACGAACCGGGCCTGGGCGGGGCGCAGACCGTCGCGGACCATGGCGGTCGCCCGCGCCTTCAGCGCCGCCTTGTCGGCGTCGGAAACGGTTCCGGGCAGCCGGTCCAGCGCCGCCAGGGTCGGGTCAGCCTCGACCGGGGCGGCGGCCGCCTTGCGGGCCTGGGCCAGCACGATGTCGGAGATCGGCCGCGGCTGGGTGAACTTCGTCTTCACGCCGCGCCGGGCGTTCTCGGTATTGCTCGCGTACCATCCCGGCAGGGCCTCGACTCGCTTCAGCCAGGCCTCGGCGTCGGCCTTGCTCGTCATCGGCGCCGTCTGGGCCATGTAGGCGATCAGCCCGTCCCAGGAATCATCGCTGGAGAAGGCCAGCCGCCCGGTGTCGAAGGCGATGGCCTGCAGCTGGCCGTCGATGACGCGGCCCAGGAAGGCGTGGTTGAGCTTGCCGTCCTCGTCCAGACCCTGAGGGTCGATCGCGGTCAGGCGCACCTGGAAGCCGTCCAGCGCCGTCTTGCGCCGGGCGTCGGCGGCCAGGGTCACGTCGGGCAGCTTCGACAGCGCCTCGGCGTCGCCGTTGGCTCCGGCCGACAGCGGATCCTCGGCCATCCGCCAGGCCTCGTAGTCGACCATCAGCGTGGTCAGCGCCGCCTGCGCCGCCGCCGCGCCAGGCGGCGGGGTCAGGGCGGCGGGCGTGGCGGCCGGCTCGCGCGCCATCGCGGCTGAGCCCAGGGCAAGGACGCTGGCGGCCAGCAGCAGGACGGCGGTGTTGCGACGGGTCATCGGTGCTCTCTCCACGGGTCGGGCGGCAGGCTGCCCCGCGAGGCGCGCGACCGCAAGCCGGGGGCTTGGCGAAGCGGGCCGGAGCGGTCCAATCTCCCGCGACTTACCCTGGGGGAGGGACGGTTCATGAGTTTCCTGACGCGCCGCACGGCCATCGACGGCCACGCTGACCACGCCCACGGTTCGGGCCTGAAGGCCACGCTGGGCTGGCCGCACCTGGTCGCACTGGGCGTCGGCGCCATCGTCGGCACCGGCATCTACACCCTGACCGGCGAGGCCGCCGGCCTGGCGGGCCCGGGCGCCATGCTGTCCTTCCTGATCGCCGGCGCGGTCTGCGCCGCCGCCGCCCTCTGCTACGCCGAGATGGCGACGATGATGCCCCGCGCCGGCAGCGCCTACACCTACAGCTACGCGGTGATGGGCGAGACGGTCGCCTGGGTCGTCGGCTGGAGCCTGATCCTCGAATACACGGTGGTCTGCGCGGCGGTCTCGGTCGGCTGGGCGGGCTACGCCGGCGGCCTGATCCTGAGCTGGTGGCCCGAGGCGCCGCAGATGCTGCTCAAGGGGCCGGAGGACGGCGGGCTGGTGAACCTGCCGGCCGTCTTCATCGCCCTGGTCGTCGCCGCCCTGCTGGCGCTCGGCACCCGCGAGAGCGCCCGGGTCAACTTCGTACTGGTCATCGTCAAGCTGGTCGCGCTGGCGGGCTTCATCGCCCTGGCCCTTCCGGCCTTCAACGGGGCCAACTTCACCCCCTTCATGCCGCACGGCTTCTGGCCACACGAGGTCGACGGCGTGAAGTTCGGCGTGATGGGCGCGGCCTCGATCATCTTCTTCGCCTTCTACGGTTTCGACGCCATCTCCACCGCCTCGGAGGAGACCAAGAATCCGGCCCGCGACCTGACCATCGGCATCGTCGGCTCGATGGCGCTCTGCACCCTGATCTACATGGGCGTCGCCGCCGCCGCGATCGGCGCCATGCCGCCGGCCGAGTTCGCGACCAGCAAGGAACCGCTCGCCCACATCATCCGCTCGCTCGGCCATCCGCGCGCCGCCGACCTGATCGGCCTTGCCGCCATCATCGCCATGCCGACGGTGATCATGGTCTTCATGTACGGCCAGACCCGCGTCTTCTTCGCCATGGCCCGCGACGGCCTGCTGCCCAGGGCGCTGTCGAAGGTTCACAGCCGCTTCGGCACCCCGGTCGGCGTCACCCTGATGACCGGCGTCATCGCCGCCGTGCTGGGCGGCGCCCTGCCGCTGGGCCGCATCGTCTCGGTGGCCAATGCCGGCACCTTGGCGGCGTTCGTGGCCACGGCGATTGCCATGATGATCCTGCGCGTGCAGCAGCCTGCCCGGCCGCGCCGGTTCAAGACGCCGCTGTGGTGGCTGGTCGGCCCGTTCGCGGTGCTCGGCTGCGCCTACCTGTTCGCCGGCCTGAGCACCTTCACGATGATCGTCTTCGTGATCTGGAACCTGATCGGCCTGGCGGCCTACCTCCTGTACTTCCGCACGAAGAGCAACCTGGCCAGCCTGTAGGCGATCCGCGCTTCGTCCCCGCCTCCGGGGAGGCGTGAAGCTCAGTCGTCCAGCCCGTCGCCCAGCGCGTCGAGCGCCGCTTCCATGGCGCTTTCCAGCACGGGCCGCAGGCGGCCGGCCAGGGCGTCGTCGATGCGGTTGTCAGGACCCAGGTGGGTGGTCTTGGCCAGCTCCATCTGGATGGCGTGAACGCCCTTTGCCGGCGCGCCGTAGCTGCGGGTGATGAAGCCGCCCTTGAACCGGCCGTCGAGCACGGCGGAAAAGCCGCTGGCCCGGCAGACGCCGAACGCCGCCGCGCGGGCGTCCGCGCCGCAGGCGGCCCCCTGCGCCGTGCCCATGTTCAGGTCCGGCAGGGTCCCTTCGAACAGCCGCGGCACGACCGGGCTGATCGAGTGGGCATCCCAGAGCAACGCGAAGCCGTGCGCCTCGACGGCCGCGTCGATCGCCGCGCGCAGGGCGTCGTGATAGGGCCGCCAGAAGCGGTCGCGCCGGGCCGTGATCTCGGCCGCGTCGGGCGGCGCGGCGGCGTAGACCGGCTCGCCGAGGAAGGTCTCGGTCGGGACCAGCCCCGCGCCCCACTGGCCCGGATAGAGCGGCTTGTTGTCCGGCGGACGGTTGACGTCGATGACCAGCCGCGACCAGCGGGCGGTGACGGTCGAGGCCTCCAGCTCTTCGGTGAAGTCGTACAGCGCCGGCTGCGCGAAGTCGGTGTCGTCCAGCCGCAGGGCGGCCGGGGTCATGCGGGCGGCGATGTCGTCGGGGATGTCGGTCCCGACATGCGGGAAGCTGACGATCAGCGGGCTGGCGCCGCGGGTGATGTGGACGTCGGTCATGGGCATTGCGTCCTTCGACACGCCGCTGCGCGGCTGCTCAGGATGACTGGATTTGTAAGCCTTCCCAACTTAGTCATCCTGAGCAGGGCTGAAAGCCCGTGTCGAAGGACGCACGGGCTCACAGCGCGACGATCCCGTCAAAAGCCCCGTCCAGCACCAGCGCCGTGACCGCCGCGATGTCGGGGGCGAAGTAGCGGTCGCGGTCGTAGGCGGCGGCGGCGGCGCGGACGAGGGCGTGGGCCTTTTCCAGCGGCGGGGACGAGCGCAGCGGGCGGCGGAACTCGATGCCCTGCGCGGCGGCCAGCAGCTCGATGGCGACGATGGCGGCGCTGTTCTGCGCCATCGTGGTCAGCCGCCGGGCCGCGTAGGTGGCCATGGAGACATGGTCTTCCTGGTTGGCGCTGGTCGGCAGGCTGTCGGTGCTGGAGGGGTGGCTGAGGCCCTTGTTCTCGGACGCCAGGGCGGCGGCCGTCACCTGGGCGATCATGAAGCCCGAGTTGACCCCCGGCTCGGCGACCAGGAAGGCGGGCAGGGCGCTCATGTTGGGGTCGACCAGCAGGGCCGTGCGCCGCTCGCTCAGGGCGCCGATCTCGGCGATGGCCAGCGCCAACGTATCGGCCGCGAAGGCCACCGGCTCGGCGTGGAAGTTGCCGCCCGACAGCGCCTCGCCGGTCTCGGCGAAGACCAGCGGGTTGTCGGTGACCGCGCCGGCCTCGATCAGCAGGGTGCGCTCGGCGTTGGCCAGCAGGTCCAGCGCCGCGCCCATCACCTGCGGCTGGCAGCGCAGGCTGTAGGGGTCCTGCACCCGGTCGCAGTCGTCGTGGCTGTGGCGGATGGCGCTGCCGTCGAGCAGGCCGCGCAGGGCGGCGGCGACGGCGATCTGGCCCGGCTGACCGCGGGCGGCATGGATGCGGGCGTCGAAGGGGGTATCGCTGCCCAGCGCCGCGTCGACGCTCATCGCCCCGGCGACCAGCGCCGCCTCGAACACCCGCCGCGCCAGCACCAGGCCCTTGAGGGCCAGGGCGGTCGAGGCCTGGGTGCCGTTGATCAGCGCCAGCCCCTCCTTGGCCCGCAGCGCGATGGGTTCGAGGCCGGCGCGCTTGAGGCCCTCCATGGCCGGGATCGTCTCGCCGCCGGCCCGCATCTCGCCGACACCGAGCAGGGCGGCCGACATATGGGCCAGCGGGGCGAGGTCGCCCGAGGCGCCGACCGAGCCCTTCTCCGGGATCACCGGCAGGATGTCGGCCTCCAGCAGCCGCTGCAGCATGGCGATCAGCTCGGGGCGGACGCCGGAGAAGCCGCGCGACAGGCCGGCGATCTTCAGCAGCAGGATCAGCCGCACGACATCGTCCGGCATCGGATCGCCGACGCCGCAACAATGGGACAGGATGAGATTCCGCTGCAGCTGCGCCAGCTGGTCGGGCCGAATCGTCTGTTTGGCCAGCAGGCCGAAGCCGGTGTTGACGCCGTAGACGGTCTTTCCGGCCGCGAGGATGCCCTCGATCGTGGCGGCCGAGGCGGCGATGGCGGCGTTGGCCTCGCCGGTCAGCGTCACCGACACCGGACCGGCGAGCGCGGCCTCGATGTCGTCCAGCGCGACGGCGGCTTCGCCCAGGGTGACGGCGCGCATCAGCGGTCTCCCAGGCTCGGCAGGTCGAGCCCCTGCTCGCGGGCGCAGTCGACGGCGATGTCGTAACCGGCGTCGGCGTGACGCATCACGCCCGTACCCGGATCATTCCACAGCACCCGCTCCAGCCGCCGGGCCGCTTCCGGCGTGCCATCGGCGACGATGACCACCCCGGCGTGCTGGCTGTAGCCCATGCCGACCCCGCCGCCGTGGTGGATCGAGACCCAGGTGGCGCCGCTGGCGGTGTTGAGCAGGGCGTTGAGCAGCGGCCAGTCGCTGACCGCGTCGCTGCCGTCCAGCATCGCCTCGGTCTCGCGGTTGGGGCTGGCGACCGAGCCGCTGTCCAGGTGATCGCGGCCGATGACGACCGGGGCCTTGAGCTCGCCCGAGGCGACCATCTCGTTGAACTTCAGGCCGGCGCGGTGGCGGTCGCCCAGGCCGATCCAGCAGATGCGGGCCGGCAGGCCCTGGAAGGCGATCCGCTCCCTGGCCATGTCCAGCCAGCGGCAAAGGTGGACGTTGTCCGGGAAGAGGTCCTTCATCGCCTGATCGGTCTTGAAGATGTCCTCAGGATCGCCTGACAGGGCGGCCCAGCGGAACGGCCCCACGCCCCGGCAGAACAGCGGCCGGATGTAGGCCGGCACGAAGCCGGGAAACTCGAAGGCGCCCTCCAGCCCCTCGTCGAGCGCCACCTGGCGGATGTTGTTGCCGTAGTCGAGGGTCGGCACGCCCATGCGGTGGAAGTCGAGCATGGCCTGCACATGCGGCACGATCGACGCGCGGGCGGCGCGGTCGACGCCGGCGGGATCGGCGAGGCGAGCCTGCTCCCAGCGCTCGACGGTCCAGCCCTTGGGCAGGTAGCCGTTGAAGGTGTCGTGGGCGCTGGTCTGGTCGGTGACGACGTCGGGCCGCACGCCCCGGCGGACCAGCTCGGGGAACACATCGGCGGCGTTGCCGAGCAGGCCGACCGAAATTGCACGACCTTCCTTCGTTGCCTTCTCGATGCGGGCCAGGGCGTCGTCGAGATCCTCGGTCGCCTCGTCCAGGTAGCGGGTCTCCAGCCGCCGCTCGATGCAGCGACGCTGGCATTCGACGGCCAGCATGCTGGCGCCGGCCATGGTCGCGGCCAGCGGCTGGGCGCCGCCCATGCCGCCAAGGCCGCCGGTCAGGATCCACTTGCCGGTCAGATCGCCGCCGAAGTGCTGGCGGCCGACCTCGACGAAGGTCTCGTAGGTGCCCTGCACGATCCCCTGGCTGCCGATGTAGATCCAGCTGCCGGCCGTCATCTGGCCGTACATGGCCAGACCCTTCCTATCGAGCTCGTGGAAATGCTCCCAGGTCGCCCATTTGGGCACAAGGTTGGAGTTGGCGATCAGCACCCGGGGCGCGTCGGCATGAGTGCGGAACACCCCAACCGGCTTGCCCGACTGGACAAGCAGCGTCTGGTCGTCCTCCAGCCGGCGCAGGGCGGCGACGATGCGGTCGAAGCTGTCCCAGTCGCGGGCCGCCTTGCCGATGCCGCCATAGACGACCAGGTCCTCGGGTCGCTCGGCGACCTCGGGATCGAGGTTATTCATCAGCATACGGACGGCGGCTTCCGTCTGCCAGGATTTCGCGGTCCGTTCCGGGCCGCGGTCGGCGCGGACGATGCGGCTGTTGCTGGCCATCAGGCGAGGTCTCCAAAGCGTCCGGCAAGCTGGAAGGCGTGGCCGGGGTGGATCAGGCGGGCGGCGGAGGCGACCTGCCCCCGGCTCCAGGTGCGGCGGGCGACGGTCAGGACCGGCGCTCCCTCGGAAAGGCGCAGCAGGCCCGCCGTGCGCGGATCGGCGGCCTCGGCCCGGACGATCTGCTCGCCGGCCTCGATCGGCGCGGCGGCCAGCAGGTGGGCGGCGGGGGTAGCTAGGGTGAAGTCCTGCGCCAGGTAGTCGGGGAAGATGTCCGGCGAGACCCAGCGGCGCTCCAGCTGGATCGGCGTCTCGCCCTCGAAGTGGACGACCTCAGAGCGGAACAGCGGCGCCCCCGGCTCGACGGCGAACCCGAGGGCCAGATCGGCCTCGGCCCGGACGGCCTCCAGCGCGATCACCTCGGCGCGCCAGACGTGGCCGCGCGAAGCGACCTCCTCGGCGATGTCGCGGATCTCCAGCGGGTGGCTCTCGGCCAGCGGCTCGCCGGCCACGAAGGCCCCAACCCCGGCGCGGCGGACGATCAGGCCCTCCTGCGTCAGCTCGTCCAGCGCCCGGCGGACGGTCATCCGCGCCACGCCCAGCTCGCGGACCAGCTCGTGCTCGGAGGCGATGCGGTCGCCGACCCGCCAGCGGCCGGTGCGGATGGCGCCCAGCACATGCCGTTTGACGCCCTGGTAGCGCGCGGCGCGGGCGGCGGTCATGCGGTCAGCTCGGCGACCGCCACTCGGTAGGCGGCGGCGATGGCGTCGCGGGCGATGTGGCGGCCGCCCTCGACGATGCGGGCGCCGCCCGACCAGACCTGGTCGATGGCGCCGGAGCCGGAAAACACCAGGCTGTCGAGGATCAGATCGCCCTCGCGGCCGGCCAGCACCGGATGGTCCGTGTCCAGCACGACCAGGTCGCAGCGCGCGCCGACGGCGATCTCGCCCGTGCGGCGGCCCGTGGGGTTGGTCCCGGCCCGGGCGGCCGACAGCCACAGGCCCGCGCCGACATGCTCGCCCGTGCCACCGCTCATCGTCCGCTTGCGGGCCTGCAGCCGGCGGCCGTACTCGAACCAGCGCAGCTCCTCGGCGGCGCTGGTGGTGACGTGACTGTCCGAGCCGATCCCGAACATGCCGCCGGCGCCCAGGAAGGCGTCGGCGTTGAAGAAGCCGTCGCCGAGGTTGCCCTCCGTCGACGGGCAGAGCGCCACGGTCGCGCCGGTACGGGCCAGGCCCGAGGCTTCCGCATCGGTCATGTGGGTGGCGTGGACCAGGGTCCAGCGGTCGGTGATCGGGGCGTTGGCCAGCAGCCACTCGACCGGTCGCGCGCCAGACCAGGCGAGGCAGTCGTCGACCTCGCCGGTCTGTTCGGCGGCGTGGATGTGGACCGGCATGGCGGGGTCGACGGCGGCCAGAACGTCGCGGATCTGTTCCGACGTGACCGCCCGCAGGCTGTGAAAGGCGAAGGCCTCCGCGCCGCTCAGCTCCAGCAGGTGGAGGAACTCGTCCGTGCTCTTGATGAAGCGTCGCTGGCCGTGCTTGGGCGGCAGGCCCCCGAAGCCGGAATGGCTGTAGAGCACCGGCGCCAGCGTCAGGCCGAACCCCGCCGCCTCGGCCGCCCGGCGGTGGGCGTGGGCGGTCTCGGCCGGGTCGGCGTAGGGGCGCCCCTCCGGGTCGTTGTGCAGATAGTGGAACTCGACGATGCCGCCGTACCCGCCCTCGGCCAGCTCGGCGTAGAGCATGGCGGCGATGGCGGTCATCTGCTCGGGCGTGATGCGGTCGAGGAACCGGTACATCGCCTCGCGCCAGGCCCAGAAGTCCTCGACCCCGGCCCGGGCCCGCTCGGCCAGACCGGCCATGGCGCGCTGGAAGGCGTGGCTGTGCAGGTTGGTGATCGCCGGGACAGTCGCGCCCTTCAGCCGGTGCGCGCCGGTCGGGTCGGCGCCCGCCTCGACCGCGGTGATCACGCCGTCTGTGACGGTCAGAGCCACGTCGCGGGCCCAGCCGCCGGGCAGGCGCGCCTGGTCGAGATGAAGGGTGTTGGCCACTTGTCTAAACCTGTCTAATCGGGCTCACCCTATCCACGAACGCCATCGGGTGGCAAGACAGCGACATGCAGCGGATCGACCTGATCATCACCGACTGCCGCGCGGCGACCATGGTCCCGGGGGAGACGCCCTACGGCGTGATCGAGGACGCC
The DNA here is from genome assembly GCA_031426695.1 of Caulobacter sp. Taxonomy (GTDB): domain Bacteria; phylum Pseudomonadota; class Alphaproteobacteria; order Caulobacterales; family Caulobacteraceae; genus Caulobacter. The sequence continues at coordinate 141,879 of JASJPM010000010.1, read as the reverse complement.
CTGATCGCGGTGGACCAGGGCCGCATCGTCTGGATCGGCCCGCGCGCGCAGGTCCCCGAGTTCAACCCCTTCGCCGTCACCCGGCTGGACGGGCGCTGGGTGACGCCCGGACTGATCGACTGCCACACCCATCTTGTCTTCGGCGGCGACCGCATCGGCGAGTTCGAGGCGCGGCTGGGCGGCGCGACCTATGAGGAGATCGCTCTGGCCGGCGGCGGCATCCGTTCCTCGGTCGCGGCGACTCGCGAGGCGGACGAGCCCGAGCTGATCCGGCGCGCGCGCCGGCGACTGGAGGCCTTCGTCGTCGAGGGCGTGACCACGATCGAGATCAAGTCCGGCTACGGCCTGGACCTGGAGACCGAGTTGAAGATGCTCCGCGTCGCCCGCTACCTCGACGGCGACGCGAGGGTGGTCACCAGTTTCCTGGGCCTGCACGCCGCGCCGAAGGATCAGCCGCGCGGGGCCTGGATCGACATGATCATCGACGAGGCCCTGCCGGCCGCGAAAGCGGCCGGGCTGGTCGACATCGTCGACGCCTATCTTGAGAGCATCGCCTTCACGCCCGCCGAGGTGTCACGCCTGTTCGACAAGGCGAAAGCCCTCGGCCTGCCGGTGCGGCTGCACGCCGACCAGCTCAGCGACGGCGGCGGCGCGGCGCTGGCGGCGAGGCACGGCGCCCTGTCGGCTGACCATCTGGAGTTCACCTCGCAGGCCGGGGTCGAGGCGATGGCCAGGGCCGGGACCGTCGCCGTCCTGCTGCCCGGCGCCTTCACAGCCCTGGCGGAGACGCAGAAGCCGCCGGTCGCGGCGCTGCGGGCGGCGGGCGTGCCGATGGCCGTGGCCAGCGACTGCAACCCCGGCACCTCGCCGCTGCTGTCGCTGCGCGCGGCGATGATGCTGGCCTGCGCCCAGTTCCGCCTGACGCCGGAGGAGACGCTGGCCGGGGTGACCCGCAACGCCGCGATGGCGCTGGGCCTCGCCGCGGAGACCGGCACGCTTGAGGCCGGCAAGCTGGCCGATATAGCCTGCTGGGACATCGAACGCCCGGCGGAGCTCAGCTACTGGCTGGGCGGTCGGTTGCTGAGCCGGTCGTGGCGGGCCGGGCGGCCGGTGGTGGCGTAGAAGACCGTCCTCTCCCAATGGGAGAGGGGGACCATGCGGAGCATGGTGGAGCGGGAAGTGCTCCCGGCGGCAGGCTATCCGGAACGTCGACGAGATCGAACACCGCGCCTTGACGGCTCTCGCCGGCGTGTCCCTCTCCACCAGCCTTCGGCTGGTCCCCCTCCCCCAAGTGGGGGAGGACAGGCGTTCTCAAGCCCAGCGGTGGTTCTTCGGTCGCTCGCCGACCTGCGGGGTGAGGGCGGCCGGGAGCTCCAGAATCGGACCCTTGAGGTGTTCCGACGCCGGGCCGAGGCGGGCGTCGACTGTCGCCCGGTCAGCCGCCGACAGGGCCGCGTACAGCGTCCGCAGGTCAATCAGGCAGGCGGCGCAGTAGGGCGAGACCGGCGTGGTCCAGCGCGCGCCGCGCAGGTCGAAGCTCGCGCGCGTGTCCCGCTCGATCACCGCCTCGAAGTTGGCGACGAGCTCTGTCAGGTGCTCATGCGCCGCCAGCTTGAGCAGCGGATCGAGGTCGGCGGGGGCGTCCACCGGCCGGGGCGCGGCCGCGGCGGCCTCCGGTGTCAGGGCCCACAGCCGCGCCACCCAGGCCAGCACGTTGGGCGCCGTCTCGCGCATGATGGCGGCCGGGGTCGGGTCGGAGAAGAAGTGACGGAACATCGGGCCGAACAGACCGAAATCCGCCGCCACCGCCCGCTCGCCGAACAGGAACGGTCGGGCGGCGAAGATCGGGTCGAGCAGGGCCAGCACGTCGGCGTAGAGCGCCTCGATCAGCGGCGCGGTTTCGCGAGTCACGCCGTCCTCGCGCAGGAAGGTGCGCTGCTGGCGACGGCGGATCACGAGGGCGCGCAGGCTCAGCGGCGCAGGGATGTCACGCATCATCGTGCGGCCGAGTTGCCGGCCCATCAGCCGGGAGTCCTCGTGGAAGGCCCAGCGGTAGTAGAGCGCCGGCCGCCACAGCCACTCGTCGAAGGCGTCCTCAAGGACCAGGCTCAGGAAGGCGCCGACAGCACTCGACGGCTGCAGCGCCGGTTCCGGCTGCGCCGCCTCGAAGCGGCGCAGGATGGCGGTGGTGTCGGTCAGCCAGCCGCCGTCCGGCGCCTGCAGCTGCGGCATCTGGTAGACGCCGGTCGCCCGACCACAGGCGCGGAAGCCGGCCACGTTCATCTCGACGAAGTCGAACGGCACGCCCTTCACCCGCAGATAGCCTTCAAGCTTGCCGGTGAAGTAGGACTGCTTGAGGCCGTGCAGGACCCAAGGCGCGCTCACGCCGCGCGCCTCCGCCGACGGCGGACGATCAGGACCGCGCCGGTGATCAGTCCGCCCACGACCGCCAGCAGCAGCAGGGCCATGACGATGATCCCGCCGCGCTGCTTACCCAGGGCGTTGTTCATCAGCTGCTTCTGGGTGGTGTAGCCCTCGGGCAGCGGCTGGACGCCGACACGCGTCTCGTAGGCGGCGTAGTCGGCCAGCATCTGCTTGAACAGCGCCGGCTGGGCCGTGGCCAGGTCGGTGGTCTCACCGGGGTCGCGGGCCAGATCGTAGAGCCGCCACTGGCCGTCGCTCACCGGCGGCATGTCGCGGACGATCTTGTGGCTACCCCGGAACAGGGCGGCGTTGCCGGACACCTCGATGCCCACCGGATCGTCAGGACCGTAGGCCGAGGCGGCGGCGCCGGTCAGCACCGGGCGCAGGCTGCGACCGTCCATCGACATGGCGTCGGGCTGGGTCCGGGCGCCGACCATGTCGACAAGGGTGGGGACGACGTCGGTGACGAAGGCCGGCGAACTGACCCGCGTTCCAGGCGTGATCCCCGGTCCCGACAGGATCAGCGGCACGCGGATGCCGCCTTCGGAGGTGTAGAACTTGTAGCGATTGCCCGGCGCCGCGAGGGCCGAAGCCCATTCCTTGCCGATGAAGGCCAGGCTGCCCTTCTCGCCCAGGCCCTTCAGCGTCCAGCGGTAGCCGTTCAGCTTCATCCACAGGCTCATGCCGCGGACATGGACCGGGTCGCTGGGTTCGGGCCCGTTATCGGAGGTGACGACGAACAGGGTGTTGTCCAGCTCACCCCGGGCCTCCAGGTGGGCCATCAGTCGGCCGATCGCCGCGTCCATGGCTTCCAGCATGCCGGCGTAGGCCTCCATGCTGCGGGCGTAGATGGCCTTCTCCTCGGGGGTGAGCTGGTCCCAGCGGCGGGCGTCGTCGGGCAGGCCGCGAATGGCCGCCTCGGCCGGCATCAGGCCCAGCGCCTTCGCCCGCGCCGCGCGGTCCTCGCGCAGCTTTTCCCACCCGGCGTCGAACCGGCCCTTGTAGCGGTCGGAGTATTCCTTGGGGGCCTGCACCGGGATGTGGACGGCCTGGAAGGCGAGGTAGGCGTAGAAGGGCTGCGACCCGGCCGGGCGCTCGTCGATGTAGCCCTTGAGCCGGTCGACCATGAGGTCGGAGGAGTAGTAGCTGTCCGGCATCTTCGCCAGCTTGCCGTCCTCGAACCACGGCGCGGTGTCGTAATAGGGCATGTAGGGCCGGGGCCCCCAGTTGTCGGCGCCCGAGGCGTCCAGCGCCAGGGAGCGGTCGAAGCCGTTCTCGTTGGGCAGCGCGCCGGGGCCGTGGCCCAGGTGCCACTTGCCGACCATCAGGGTGCGATAGCCCTCCGCCTTAAGCCGCCGGGCGACGGTCCAGACGCCCGGCGCGAACTGCAGGCCGTAGCCGGGCTTGTCCTTCTGAGAGGGCGGCAGGATCTCCTCGATCGTCGCCACCCCGGCCCGGTGGTTGTCGACACCGGTCAGCAGCATGGCCCGCGACGGCGAGCACAGCGGCGAGGAGTGGTAGGCGGTGAACATCGCGCCCCCCTTCGCCAGCCGGTCGATGTTGGGCGTCCGCGCCTCGCCGCCGAAGGCCCCGAAGTCCATCAGGGCCGCGTCGTCGACGACGATCATCACGATGTTGGGCCGCTTGGGCGGGGGCGTATCGGCGCGCACGGCGGCGACCGGCGCGACCGCGAGCAGGATCGCCATCGAAAGGCTGAGCAGGGACCGAAGGGTCCGAACCGGTGTCGCGCGCATGTCGCCTCCCGAGGCCTGCGGGCGTCTGGGCGCGCCCGTCAGTTACCGGAGAGTAACCCAACTGGCGGCGCTGTCAAATCGGTCGGCTAGTTCGAGAACTGCTCGGCGATCCGGAAGGCTGCGGGGAGGATCAGCACCCCCATCAGGCAGGGGAAGATGAACAGGATCAGCGGGATCATCAGCTTGGCCGGCAGGGCCATGGCCTTCTCCTCGGCCCGCAGCATGCGCTTGGAGCGCATGTCGTCGGAGAAGACGGTCAGGGTCTCGCCCAGGCTGGTGCCCATCTCCTCGGACTGCCGCAGCATGGTGGCCAGGGAGCGGGCGTCGTCGATGCCCACCCGCTCGGCGAAGGCGCCCCAGGCGTCCTTGCGGGCCCGGCCGGCGCGCAGTTCCAGGGTCAGGAACTTCAGGTGCTCGGCCAGGTGCGGGTAGCGACGGACCATCTCCTCGCCGACGCGGCTGACGGCCGCGTCCAGCGACAGGCCGGCCTCGACCGAGGCGACCAGCAGGTCGAGCAGGTCGGGGAAGCCCTCGATGTATTCGAGCTCCAGCTTGCGGCGCCGGGCCTTGACCACCTGTTCGGGACCCATGATCGCGGCGACGGCGAACACCGCCGCGACACAGATGGCCAGCATCCCGCCACCGCCGTTCAGGGCCCAGGGCACGGTGAACATCGTCGCCACCACCGCCAGCGCCAGGGCCGCCGCCTTGGCGCCCAGGTAGAAGGCCACGGCCTCGCGGTTGAACCAGCCGGCCTGGACCAGCATGGCGCGGATGGTCGACAGCTGGGCCGGATCCTGGATCGCCATGCGGTCGCCCAGGCGCTTGACGCCGCTGACCACGCCGGCGACGGCGGCGGAGCTGCTGTCGGGGCGCCCTGAGACGAGGGTGTTCCCGGCCAGCCGCGCCCGGCGGCGGGCGCCGATCCGGACTTCGCGGACGCCGAGAAGGGCGACGCCGCCGACGCCCAGGGTGATCAGGGCGACCGCCGTCCAGGTCAGAAGGGTCTGAAGCTGCAAGGGGTCCATGGCGTCAGATCCGCATGTCGATCATGCGGCGCATGACCATGTTGCCCAGGAACATCCAGCCGCCCAGGCCCATCAGCCCGTACTGGATGAACTTCTCGTGGATGACGTCGCCGTAGAACTGCGGGCTGGCGAAGGCGAGGATGCCCATCACCGCGAACGGCGCCGAGGTCAGGATGATTGCCGAGGCGCGGCCCTCGCTCGAGGCGGCCTTGACCTTCATCCGCATCTTGCCGCGCTCGCGCACCGCCTTGGCGTTCATCTTCAGAAGGCCGGTCAGGTTGCCGCCGGCCCGCTCCTGCAGCCGGATGGTGGCGGCGAACAGGTCGACGTCCGGGTGGCGGCAGCGGTCGGCCAGACGGCCGACGCCCTGCTCCAGCGTGGCGCCATAGGCGATCTCGTCGGCCAGCATGCCGAACTCGCTGCCCAGCGGGTCGGGCATCTCCCGGCCGACCAGGCCCACGGCCGTCGGCACCGGGTGGCCGGCCTCCAGGCTGCGGACGATGATTTCCAGCGCGTTGGGCAGCTGGGCGCCGATGCCCTTGGCCCGGGCGCCGGCCTTGATCTTCAGCCAGACGAACGGCAGGCCCAGGCCGATGACCGGCGCGGCGGCCAGGCCGAACACCCAGCTCTTGGCGAGCAGGAACACGCCGAAGAAGGCGGCGACAGCCAGACCCAGCGCATAGGCGGCCCAGCGGCGCGGCTGATAGGTGACGCCAGAGCGGATGACGAGGTCGGAGAACCAGCGGACCATGATCCGGCTGTCGCCTTTGTCGTCCAGCCCGCGCTGCTTGCGCAGCTCCAGGATCAGCGCCTCCAGCGAGCCGGCCGCCTCGGCCACGGCCAGGCGCTTGTTCACTTTGCGCTTGGCGCCGGCGACGGTGACCAGCCCCCAGACCGCCTGACCCGCCGCGAACACCGCCGCGAAGATCAGGATCAGGAAGACGATGCGCGGGTCGACGGCGTCCATCTACAGCGCCTTCTGCGGATCGAAGTTGGCCGGGTCGTAGTGGATGCCCTTGCGGTTCATCTCGTCCAGGCACTTGGGGCGCAGGCCGGTGGCCCGGAACTCGCCGTGGACCGTGCCGTCCGGATCGGTCCGTGTGCGGTGGAAGACGAAGATGTCCTGCATCTGCACGACATTTCCCTCCATGCCGGTGATCTCGGTGACGTTCATCACCTTCCGCTTGCCGTCCGACAGGCGCATCACCTGGACCACCATCCCGACCGCCGCCGCGATCTGGCCGCGCACCGCCTCGTTGGACAGGTTCATGCCGCCCATGGCCACCATCTGCTCGAGGCGGGTGATGGCCTCGCGCGGGTTGTTGGCGTGGATGGTGGCCATCGAGCCTTCGTGACCGGTGTTCATGGCCTGGAGCATGTCGAAGGACTCCTCGCCGCGCACCTCGCCCAGGATGACGCGGTCGGGCCGCATGCGCAGGGCGTTCTTGACCAGTTCGCGCTGCCGGATCTCGCCCTTGCCCTCGATGTTGGGCGGGCGGGTCTCCATGCGCACAACGTGCGGCTGCTGCAGCTGCAGCTCGGCGGCGTCCTCGATGGTGATCAGGCGCTCCTTGGCGCTGATCGCCGCCGAGCAGGCGTTGAGCAGGGTGGTCTTGCCCGAGCCGGTGCCGCCCGAGATGACCATCGAGACGCGGGAATAGACCGCGCCCTTCAGGAACTCGGCCACACAGGCCGGCATGGCGCCGACGTCGACGAGACGTTCGAAGCTGAGCGGCTTCTTGGAGAACTTGCGGATCGAGACACAGGCGCCGTCGATGGCGATCGGGGCGATGGCGGCGTTGACCCGGCTGCCGTCGGCCAGGCGGGCGTCGACCATCGGCGAGCTTTCGTCGATCCGCCGGCCCACGGCGGCGACGATGCGGTTGACGATGCGCAGCAGGTGGTCGTTGTCGCGGAAGCGGACGGGGGTCAGCTCCAGCTCGCCCCGCCGCTCGACATAGACCTGGAAGGGGCCGTTGATCAGGATGTCGTTGATCGACTCGTCCTTGAGCAGCGGCTCGATGGGGCCAAGGCCGACCATCTCGTCGAAGACCTCCGCGCCGAGCTGGTCCATTTCCGCGCCGTTGAGGGCCAGCCGGCCGTCGCGGGCGAAGTCGCCGACCAGCCGACGGACCTGCCGCCGCATCTCGCCTTCGTCCAGCTCACCCAGCTTGGAGAGGTCGATCTCCTCGATGAGCTTGGCGTGCAGGCGCAGGCGCATGTCGAGCATGTCGTCCTGGGCCTGGGTCGGGGCGACGACGGGCTCGGGCGTCGGGACGACCAGGGCCGGGGCGGCGGTCGGGGACGGAGGGGCCGGGGCGGGCCCGGCGTCCGGGGCCGCGGCGCGACGGAGGGAAAAGCGGCCCATCACGCCACCCGCAGGTCTTCAGGATGCGACCGGGCGGGCGAGGCGATCAGGCGATCAACCAGGTCGGCGACGTCCTTGACGATGCGCGACTTGGGCCGGTGCTGGCTGATCGGCCCGCCGAGGTTGGCCGAGGCCGCCGCCGCCTCCCAGTCGGAGGTGATGCCGCCGGCCGCGCGCCGGCCCATGGCCTTCTCCGCCTCGGCCATCGAGGGGGCGGGGCCGAACACCCGCTTGGCCAGCCGATTGAGCACGATCCGCGGCTGCGGGCCGGCCGGCAGGTCGTTCTCGATCTCCGCCGCCAGCGACCGGGCGGCCAGCAGCGCCGGCACGGTCAGCTCGGAGACCACCAGCAGCTCGTCCGATCCGGACAGCACGTCCAGGGTCCAGGACCTGCGATGGCGGGGGGCGTCGACCACGACCGCGTCGTAGACCTGGCAGGCGACCTCCAGCAGCCTGAGGACCGCGTCCGCCGACGTGGTGTCATAGGCATTGGGGTCGCGGGCCGAGGCCAGCAGGTCAACACCCCCCGGCGCGCCGGACACGAAGGCGTCCAGAAGCTGGGGATCAATCCGGTCCGCGGCCTGGGAGGCGCGGCTGAGCAGCATGTTGGCCGGGGCGCCGAGATAGGCGGCGGCGGCGCCGTCAGCCAGGTTCAGGTCGATCAGGCAGACCCGGCGCGGGCCGGGCAGCCGTTGGGCCAGGGCGCAGGCCGTCTCGATGGCCAGGGTCGTCGCCCCCGACCCGCCGACCGCGCCCATGATGGTCCAGCAGCGGGACGGCGCGTTCAGCGCCGGCGCGGCGCTCGGCGCGACCAGAGGCGCAGAAGAGGCGACCAGGTCCGCGGCCGTGAACGGCGCCTCCAGCACGTCCGAGCGCGGCAGACGCATCAGGTTGCGCACCAGGCCGGCCGGCAGGTGGTCGCCGGTCAGCAGGGTGGGCGGCGGCGAGGACCCCGCGCCGAGGGCGGCGATCGCCGCCGACAGCGCGTCGGGCTCGAACGCGCCCGCCTCGATGAGGATCAGGTCGGGCGCGTCGCCGAACGCCCAGCGGGCCTGCAGGCGTTCGAGCCCGCCGGTCTGCAGCACGGCGTCCCGGAAGGCCTGGCCCGCCAGCTCGGCCAGTCCGGCCCCGACGATCAGTATGCGGCGTCCAGCGAAAATCATGTCAGCGCCTCAGGGAACGGGACGGTAGGAGTCGGCGGGCGGCGCCTTCATCGGTCGATCCAGCGCGATGCCCATCAGGATCAGGTCGATGGCGCTGGCCTCGTTGGTGCCGGTGAAGGGATCGGGAGCCAGGGCGCGGCTCTGGGCGGCCGTGGTCAGTCGGGGCGTGACCAGGATGACCAGTTCGGTCTCGGCCTTCTTCCAGCGCGAGGAACGGAACAGCGAGCCCAGCACCGGCACGTCGCCGACCCAGGGGATCTGGCGCACCGTGTTGGCGTAGTCCTGCTGGAACAGGCCGGCGATGGCGAAGGTCTCGGTGTCCTTCAGTTCGACCGTGGTGGCGGCGCGGCGGACCAGCAGGCTGGGCACCTCGACGCCCGACAGGCGCAGGCTGGCCCGGCTGTCCAGCTGGCTGACCTCGGGCGAGACCTTCAGCCGGATCAGGCCGCTGTCCTGCACGGTCGGGGTGAACTTCAGCGTCACGCCGAACGGCTTGAACTGGATGGTGATGTCGCCCTGGCCGTTGGGCACCGGATAGGGGAACTCGCCGCCGGCCAGGAAGGTGGCCTCCTCGCCGGAGATGGCCGCCAGGTTGGGCCGGGCCAGGGTTCGGATGACGCCCTTTTCCTCCAGCGCCCGCAGCGTGGCCTCGATGGTCGTCGGGCCGACGTTGGTGGAGATGCCCAGCGTGCCCTGGGCGGCGTTGACGCCGATCAGGCCCGTGCCGGAGCCGAAGACGATGCCGGAGTTGTTGGCGATGTCGACATTGATGCCGAAGTCCTTCAGCGAACTGCGGCTGGCTTCGATGATCCGGACCTCCAGCATGACCTGCTGAGCGGCCTCGACGGTCAGTTCGGAGGTGACGCCGCCGGGGGCATAGCGTTCGGCGATGCCCTTGGCCCGGGTGGCGACCGTGGTGGTGCTGACCTGTCCCGACAGCATGACGCCGCCGGCCAGGGCCGAGACCCGGATCGGTTCGCCGGGCAGGGCCGAACCCAGGTCCGTCTGCAGCGACTCGATGTCCTGGGCGACCCGGACGTCGATCACCTCGATCAGGCGGTGATTGGCGTCGTAGATCAGGATGTTGGTGGTGCCCAGCGTCTTGCCGCGCACATAGACGCTGCGATCGGTGTTGGCGACGATCTGGGCGATTTCGGGCTGGGCGACGACGATCTCGCCGGCGGCGGCCATGAGGCGGAAGGCCGCCGACTTGTCCTTGGGCACGGTGATGGTGCGGCTGGGCGCCATCTCGCCGATCAGGCTGGAGGAGACGAAGCTCTGGGCGGAGGCGGGGAGGGCGGGCGCGCAGACGAGCGCGGCCGCGCACAGGATGGCGATGCGGCGCATGATCAGCTCCCGAAGCGTTCGGTGGGGACGTTGACGACGGTCTTCTTGTCGCCCTCGGTCACGGTGAGGCCGCGCGCCGGCGCGGCGGCCGGCCGGGCGGCGGCTCGACGCGCCGCCGGACGGGGCGCGCCGGAGACTGGAGAGGCGCCGCCCCCCAGCCCGGTGACTTCGCGGGCGGTGATCGGCCGGGTCTGGACGATCTCGGTGGCGCCCGAGCGGCGCAGGGCCAGCGACAGGATCCCCGCCTGGCCGGCCACCGCCAGCTTGCCGGCGTCCTCGACGCTGACCTCCAGGGTTGCGGTCGACGGCTCGAACTTCTCGACCGAGGCCGGGTCGGCGATCATGTCCATGCCCAGGACGCGGACGTTCTGCAGGACCAGCGACGACACATAGAGGCGATTGCCTTCAGCGCCCTCGACCCCGGGGCTGGCGATGGCGCGGGCCAGCAGCACGTCGACCCGGTCGCCGGGCAGGACGTGACCGCCGCCGCCGGCGACGTCATTGACCTTGATGGTGTAGGCCCGCATGCCAGGGTCGATCAGCGCCGCCACCGAGGGCTTCAGGCCGGGGCCGCTGACCTTGGACGGCAGAAGGGCCTCGCGCGGCGCCAGGGCGGCCAGGGTGACCGGCGCCCCGCCGTCGCGACCGAGCACCTGGTCGATCGAGGTGAAGGCGCCTTCCGGCATGGAGCCGGCCGGGACCTTGATCAGGGTGAGGTTCTTGGCTTCCAGCTTCGTCCCGTACGGAACCGCCGCGCTCGCCGCGACGATAGAAGACAGGGCGACCGATGGCTGGGCCGCCGCCTTGCCCGGCCCCGCCTGGGCGTTGGGCAACCAGACCTTGGCCACGAACAGGGCGCCGACCCCCAACAGGGCGGACGCGCCAAGGCTGGCGATAGTGGCGACTCGCATATTGCGGACCCCGAATATCGAGCGTCGGTTTTCAACGCTCTTCCCCGAACTTGGATCGAGGTTACGGAGTCACCGCTTGAAATATATTCAACGAATACACTAAACGCGCGTAAACCCTGTGCCAGATCAAAGTATTAGCCTTAACGGCGATCAACCTTGATTCAGCGTTGATGGCGCCGGACTCCGGCGACCCAGGTCGTGGCCACGGTCCTGTCGTCTCCCAGGATCATCAGGGCCAGCAGAATGTCGGCCAGATCCGTCGCGCCCTTCAGCCGCCGCGCCAGCAGCGGCGTCGCCGCCAGATCCAGCGCGACGAAGTCGGCCTCCCGTCCGGTCTCGAACCCGCCGATCCGGTCGGCCAGGCCCAGCGCCCGCGCCCCACCCAGGGTCGCAAGGTAAAAAGCTCTCACCGGGTCGAGTGTCGCGCCGCGCAGCTGGGCCACCTGCAGCGCCAGCCCCGCCGTGCGCGGGATCGAGAAGCTGGTCCCGGCGCCGACGTCGGTTCCCAGGGCCGTCTTCACGCCATGGGCGTCGGCGCGGGCCAGGTCGAACAGGCCGCTGCCGAGGAACAGGTTGGAGCTCGGGCAGTGGGCGATCGCCGCGCCGGCCTGCGCCATCCGGTGCAGGGACCGGTCGGTCATATGGAGGCAGTGAGCGAACACCGACCGGGGGCCGACCAGTCCGAACCGGTCATAGACGTCCAGATAGTCGCGGTCGGGGAAGCGCTGCGCGACCAGGGCCAGCTCGCGCGGATTCTCGGCCAGGTGGGTCTGCATCCAGACGTGGTCGTGCCGGGCCAGCAGCGCGCCGGCTCCGGCCAGCTGCGCGTCGCTGGACGACAGCGCGAAGCGCGGCGTGACCGCGTAGCCGAGCCGGCCGCGCGATCCCCAGTCGCGGATAAGCGCCTCGGTGTCCGCCTCGCCGTCCTCGCAGGTTTCGCTCAGGCCCTCGGGGCCCAGGTCCATCATCGACTTGCCGGCGATCAGCCGCATGTCGCGGGCCAGCGCCGCCTCGAACAGCGCGGCGGTCGCCTCGCGGTGAACGCTGCCGAACACCATCGCCGTGGTCGTGCCGTTGCGCAGCAGTTCGCCCAGGAAGGCGTCGGCCACATCCCGCGCGTGTGCGATGTCGGCGAAGACCCGCTCGGCCGGAAAGGCGCTGCGCTCCAGCCAGTCGAGCAGCGGCCCGCCCGGCGCGCCGATCATGTCGGTCTGCGGAAAGTGGACGTGGGCGTCGACGAAGCCCGGCGTCAGCAGATGGCCGGGCAGGTGCTCGAGCGGCGTGTCGGCCGTCAGGCTCGGCGACAGCGCCGCCCAGTCGCCGGCGGCGGCAACATGGCCGTCCTCGACGAGCAGCAGGCCATCGGGATGGTGCACACAGGCCGCATCGCCCGCCGTCCGCGGATCATCGACCATCCAGGCCAGGGCGGCGCGATACGCGCGGACGTCGGACATGGGGATATGTGGCGGGTGTCGGCGGCAAGAGGCAAGCCGAGGCGTATTCGTCTCCATCGACGCTCCTTCCTCTCCCATTTGGGAGAGGGGGACCCTGCGGAGCAGGGTGGAGCGGGAGACGCAGGCGTCTGACCGGCCGTACACGGCGTCCGCCTTCACCGAGGCATCGCCAAGCCCTTCGACTACGGCGCATCCCTCTCCACCACCCTCCGGGCGGTCCCCCTCCCCCAAGAGGGAGAGGATCGGAGTTGGGCAATCTTACCCAGAGCGTCGATATCGAATGCGTCTTCCAGCGCGGCGGCGAGTTCGTCCAGCGCCTCGTCCACCGCCTGCCGCTGGTCGACGCCGGTCGAGGCGGCGCCCAGCTGCGCCAGGATCGCCGCGCGCGCCTGCGGCCGGTTGAACAGGCCGTGGACGTAGCAGCCGGCGATCCGGCCGTCGGCGCTGACCGCCCCGTCCGCGCCGCCGCCCTCCAGCGTCAGCATCGGCGCGGCCGGGCCGGCCGTGCGGCCCACATGCATCTCGTAACCTTCGACGGCCGCATCGCCGTACAGGCCGCTCACCGGCCGCAGTGTCTTTTCGCCGGTCAGCACCGTCTCGACGTCCAGCAGCCCCAGGCCGGGGGCCTCGCCGGCCGGGCTCTCGACGCCGCCCGGGTCGCTGATCCGTCGGCCCAGCATCTGGTAGCCGCCGCAGATTCCCAGCACGCGTCCGCCGCGCCGGACATGTGCAAACAGATCGATGTCCCAGCCCTGCGCCCGCAGGAAAGCCAGGTCGGCCAGCGTCGCCTTGGTCCCCGGCAGGATCACCAGGTCGGCGTCGCCGGGCAGCGGCGTTCCCGGCGGGATGAAGGCGAAGTCGACGGCCGGCTCGGTCCGCAGCGCGTCGAAGTCGTCGAAGTTGGCGATACGGCTGAGCAGCGGCACGACGATCTTCACCCGCCGCCCGCCGGAGGTCTCGACCCGATCCAGCACCACCGCGTCCTCGGCCGGCAGGGACCGCGCCGCCGCCAGCCAGGGCGCCATGCCCAGGTCCGCCCAGCCGGTGCGGCGCACGATCTCGGCCCGGCCGTCGTCGAACAGCGACGGGTCCCCGCGGAACTTGTTGATCAGGAAGCCGCGGATCATCGCCCGGTCGCCGTCGTCCAGCACCGCGTGGGCGCCGACCAGGGCGGCGATGACATGGCCCCGGTCGATGTCCCCGACCAGCACCACCGGCACGCCGGCTGCGATGGCGAAGCCCATGTTGGCGATGTCGCCGGCCCGAAGGTTGGTCTCCGCCGGACTGCCCGCCCCCTCGACGACGACCAGGTCGGACTGCGCCTCCAGCCGCCGGAAACTCTCGACGACGGTGTCCAGCAGGCCGGCCTTCGCCGCCTGGTAGCCGCGCGCCTGCCAGGTCCCGGCCATGACGCCGCGCACGATCAGCTGGGCCCCGGTGTCACTCTGCGGCTTGAGCAGCACTGGGTTCATGTCGACGGTCGGCGGCGTGCGGCAGGCGATGGCCTGCAGCGCCTGGGCCCGGCCGATCTCGCCGCCGTCGGCGGTGACGGCGGCGTTGTTCGACATGTTCTGCGGCTTGAACGGCCGCACCGTCAGGCCGCGGTTGGCGAACAGCCGGCACAGGCCAGCGACCAGCACCGACTTGCCGACATCGGACCCGCAGCCCTGGATCATCAACGCCGGCAAGTCGGAGCTCCCTAGAACCGGGCCCGGACGCCGACGAAGGCGCCTCGTCCCGGCGTTCCATAGCCCCGCGCGGTCTCATAGTCCTCGTCGAACAGGTTCTCGACCCGGCCGTAGAGCTCGATCGTGTCATTCACCTGCCAGGACGCCCGCAGGTCGACCAGGGTGTAGGCGTCCATGACCACGGTGTTGGCGTCGTTGTTGAACGCCTCGCCGACATAGCGAACCGCCGCCGTGGTGGTCACCGCGTCCGACCAGCGCCAGCTCGCCTGGGCGTTGGCCATGTGCTCGGGCCGGCGCGGCAGCTGGTTGCCGTCGTTGGGGCCGGAGGCGTTCTCCGCCTGGGTCCAGGTGTAGTTGCCGCTCAGGGTCAGCGCTCCGGCCTCGGTCCTGGCCGCCAGCTCCAGCCCCTGGGCCTGGGTCTTCTGGATGTTGTCGTAGTAGCCGAAGCGGAAGACGCCGTTCGGGTTGCACAGCGGCTCGGGCGAGCCGAAGGCGCAGCTGTAGAAGCGGATCTCGTTGTCCGCTTCGCGCCGGAAGTATGTGGCCGAGACGACGATGTCATGGCCCAGCCGCTGCTCGACTCCCAGGTCCCAGCTGTCGAACTCTTCCGGGCTGAGGGCGGTGTTGCCGTACTCGCTGTAGAGCTCGTAAAGGCCCGGGGCGCGGAAGCCCTGGCCGAAGCTGGCGCGCAGCACCGTGTCGCCGTCGTTCAGGCTCCAGGCGCCAGCCAGCGAACCCAGGGTGTGGCCGCCGTACACGTCGTGCTCATCGTGGCGAAGACCGGCGGTGATCGTCAGTCCCGGAACGATCACGCCCTGGGCCTGGCCGTAGACGCTGTCCACCCCCACCTTGCCGGTGGTGAAGGGCGGGTTGGGATCGAAGGTCCAGGGCGCCCGCTGGCGCATCTCGGCCTTCTCGCTCTCAAGGCCGAAGGTCGCCGTCCAGTCGTCGGTCACCGCCAACACGCCCTGGTACTCCCAGCGCCGGATCTCGCCCAGACCCTCGAAGAAGATGGGGGCGACCGGGTCGGACGGCAGGTGCGCCTTGCGGTCGGTCTCGGTGTAGCCGAAGGCCAGCCGGTTCTTCAGCCGGCCGTCCAGCAGGGCGAGGTTGAGACCGGTGTAGACGACCAGCTCCCCGGTGGTCCCGTAGCTGTCGTCGTCGCCGGCGAAGCCGTCGGTGTCGGCCTCGCCGTCCGACCAGACCGCCCGCACCTCGGCCGAGAGGGCGTCGGTCAGCGTCAGCCGCAGGCGACCGGACAGGCCGGTGTTCTCGTAGCCGTCCGCCTCGGATCCGGCGGCGAAGGCGCTGACGCCGTCTGTGCGGTAGCGGCTGGCCGCGATCCGCCAGCTGAGCTGCTCGGTCGCCCCGCCGAGGCCGGCGCGCAGGTAGCCCGTGCCCCGCGCGCCGCCCTCGGCGTCGATCGTGCCCTGAAAGCCCTGCGCCGGCTCGCGCGTGACAATGTTGACCACCCCGCCGATCGCCTGACTGCCCCACAGCGTCGACTGGGCCCCGCGCAGGACCTCGATGCGGGCGACGTCGCCGACCAGCAGGTTGCCGAAGTTGGCCGCGCCCTGCGGGGCGGTGGGGTCGTTCATCTTCACCCCGTCGATCAGCAGCACGGTATGGCTGCTCTCGGCCCCGCGGATGTTGACGCCCGAGACGGCGCCGACGCCGCCGTTGCGGGTGTAGCTGACCCCGGGGACATCATTGAGCAGCTCGGTCACGTCCGGCGACTGGGCCGCCTCGATGTCGGCGCTGGACAGCACGGTCACCGAGGCGCCGATGCGGTCGGCGGCCTGGGGCGAACGGGTGGCGGTGACGATCAGCTCGGCGACGGCGGTGGCGCCCTCGAGGCCGGCGACATCGGGCGTCGGAGCCGTCGGCGCTTCGGCGGCGAACGCCGGTGCGGCGATGTGAAGGGTGGCGATGGAAACCGAGCACAGGAGCGCTCGGGGGATGGATCGGGTCACGGGTCTTCCTCTTCATTGACGACCCACGCCCACGACCCGATCCGGGCGCGATGACGCCCGGGCCCGGCCGCGGACGCGGCTTGGCTACAGGTGTCGTCTCTCGGGAAAACCCGTCCGTTCGGCGCACCCCGGCCGTACGAAGAACGACGGCGCCGGGCAGGTCTCCTGGCTCACGGGTCATAACCTTGGCGCGTCGCCTTCCCAGACCGGCGAACCGGTCCAGTGGCATGTGACGCGCGGGCTCGCCGCTTACAGTTGCGGGGGCAGCCGGGGATTTTTAACCCCGTTCCCTTTTCACCTTCTCTCGCGAGAAGGAACCTGACGCTGAGGTCTGGGTATCTGCTGCGACGCGGGAGGTCAAACCCAGGGGCTGGATGAAGCGGACCGCAGGGACGCGCTTCCTGTCCCCCAACATCGTTAGGCGGCGTTGAGGGACAGCTACGGGCTATCGCCCGAAGCAGTCCCGGGACTACCTGAGCCGGATCACCTGGCTGTTGGCGCCGGCCTTCACCGCGAAGCCGGCCGCGCGCCAGCTCGGCGGGCCGAAGGGCGCGCGGGCGTTGTTGGAGAAGCCGTAGGGTTCCAGCGGCATGCCCAGGGGATTGAACTTCATCTTCCCGTCGCCGTCCCGGTCGTGGAAGGCCTTCACCGCGTAGGGGCCCGGCGGCAGGCCCGCGAAGGTGGCGCTGAAGTTTCCCTCGCCCGCCGGCAGCTCCAGGGTGCGGACAGGATGGGTGTTGGCGTCATAGGCCGCCTTGTTGTCGAACACCGCGCAAAGGACCACGCCCCGCGGCTGGCTAACGCCCTGGAAGGCCACGGTCAGCGAGCCCTCTCCGGGTGGAGCGCTGTCCTGGGCCAGCGCCGCGCCCGTGCCTGTGAGCAGCAGCGCCGCCCCGATGATCGCCCCCCGACGGTTCATCACAACCCCTTTCTGGCTCTCCATTCGTCCCGGGTCTGACCCCAGATCTCGATCGGATAGTCCTGGAACGGGGCCGGCATCTTGCCCGGCCCCCGGTTGCGCGAACCCAGCCGTTCGGCCACCCGCTGCGACGGCGTGTTGTCCGGGTCGATGCAGTGGATGACATCGGTCCAGCCGAGCGTGTCGAACGCCCAGTCGATGGCCGCCGTGGCGCCCTCGACGGCATAGCCCTTGCCCATGGCCGACGGGTGCAGGCCCCAGCCGACCTCGGTCCCCGGCCAGCCCTCGGGCTGCCAGGGCCCCAGCCGCCCGACCCACCGGCCGCTCGACTTCTCGATCACCGAGAACATGCCGAACCCCTTGATCGCCCAGCTGCCGGCCATCGAGGCCATGCCGCGCCAGGCGGCGGCGCGTTCCTGCACCCCGCCGATGAACCGACTGGCCTGCGGGTCGGCCATCAGCCCGGCCCAGCCGTCGAGGTCCTCCTCGGCGGTCGGGCGCAGGATCAGGCGGGCGGTTTCAAGGGTGGGGCCGGGTGCGATCATGGGGTGCGACGGTACCTCAGGGGGCGAGGACGTCCAGTCCGGTCAACGGACGCGCGAAGAACCGGATAAAGCATGAAAAAAGGGCGGCCCGGTCTCCCGAGCCGCCCCTTCAATTCACAACCGCCGAAAAGCCTAGACCAGCGACGGGTCGATGGCCTTGCAGGCTTCCATCAGGCCCTGGACCGAGGCGACGGAGGCGGCGAACATCGCCTTTTCCTCGTCGTTGGTCTCGAACTCGATGACCTTTTCCGCGCCGCCGGCGCCGATGACCACCGGCACGCCGACGTAGAGGTCCTTGAGGCCGTACTGGCCGGTCAGGAAGGTGGCGCAGGGCAGGACGCGCTTCTTGTCCTTCAGGTAGCTGGTCGCCATGGCGATCGCCGACTCGGCGGGGGCGTAGAAGGCGCTGCCGGTCTTCAGCAGGGCGACGATCTCGCCGCCGCCGCCGCGGGTGCGCTTGACGATACCGTCGAGCTCTTCCTGGGTCATCCAGCCCTGCTTGACCAGTTCCGGCAGCGGCAGGCCGCCGACCGTCGAGTGGCGCACCATCGGCACCATGTCGTCGCCGTGGCCGCCCAGCGTCCAGGCGTGGATGTCCTCGACCGACACGCCGGTCTTTTCAGCGAGGAAGTAGGCGAAGCGCGCCGAGTCGAGCACGCCGGCCATGCCGATGACCTTTTCCTTGGGCAGGCCCGAGAACTGCTGCAGGGCCCAGACCATGGCGTCGAGCGGGTTGGTGATGCAGATGACGAAGGCGTTCGGGGCATGGGCCTTGATGCCCTCGCCGACGGCCTTCATGACTTTCAGGTTGATGCCCAGCAGGTCGTCGCGGCTCATGCCCGGCTTGCGCGGCACGCCGGCGGTGACGATGCAGACGTCGGCCCCGGCGATGTCGGCGTAGGCGTTGGCGCCCTTCAGGGCGACGTCCTTGCCGAACACGGCGCTGGCTTCGGCGATGTCGAGCGCCTTGCCCTGCGGCGTGCCCTCGGCGATGTCGAACAGGATGATGTCGCCCAGCTCTTCGCGCGCCGCGATGTGGGCCAGGGTGCCGCCGATCATGCCGGCGCCGATGAGGGCGATCTTCGCGCGAGCCATCTTTGGGCGTCTCCGTCTTGTGGATAGGGGTCGGTCGGCGGTCTAGCCCTCGCAAGGCCGCGCCTCAAGCCCTCTTTCGCGGATGCGAAGAGCGGGGCATTAGGCATTGCGTGGTTCGCGACGCTCGCGAAGAGCTCGCTCCTCACCATGACGAAGGTGGATTGCATTCCACTGAGTTCGTCATCCTGAGGAGCGCTCGAAGAGCGCGTCGCGAAGGACGCACTGGAGAGAGGCCCCCATGTCCAAGACCAACCCCGGCAACTATTTCGAAGACTTCCGCCTGGGCCAGGTGCTCAGCCACGCGACGCCGCGCACGGTCACGGCCGGGGACGTGGCGCTGTACAATGCGCTGTACGGGCCGCGGTTCGCGCTGACCTCGAGCGACGAGTTCGCACGGTCGTGCGGGCTGCCGGCCGCGCCGGTCGATCCGCTGGTCGCCTTCCATATGGTGTTCGGCAAGACGGTGCCGGACATCAGCCTGAACGCCGTGGCCAACCTGGGCTACGCCGAGGGCCTGTTTCTCAAGGCGCTGTATCCGGGCGATACGGTGACCGCGACGAGCGAGGTCATCGGCCTGAAGGAGAACTCCAACCGCAAGACCGGGGTCGTCTACGTCCGCACCACCGGCGAGAACCAGCACGGCGAGACGGTGCTGAGTTACGTGCGCTGGGTCATGGTCCGCAAGCGGACCGAAGACGCGGAGGTCGGCGAGCAGGCGACGCCGAAGCTGGCGACCGCCGTGGCGGCGAGCGATCTGATCCTGCCGCAGGGCCTCGATGTCTCGAAGTATGACTTCGCCCTGGCCGGCGCGCCGCACGCGTTCGAGGACTACGCGGTCGGCGAGAAGATCGACCATGTCGACGGCATGGCCATCGAGGAGGCCGAGCACCAGATGGCGACGCGCCTCTACCAGAACACCGCCAAGGTCCACTTCAACCAGTTTGAACGCGCCAAGGACCCGACCGGCCGGCGGCTGGTCTACGGCGGGGTGGTGATCTCGACGGCCAAGGCGCTGAGCTTCAACGGGCTGCAGAACGCCGGGCTGATCCTGGCCATCAACGGCGGGCGCCACGTGAACCCGTACTTCGCCGGGGCGACGGTGTTCGCCTGGAGCGAGGTGCTGGACAAGGCCGACCTCGGGGAGGGCGTCGGCGCCCTGCGCCTGCGGCTGGTGGCGACCAAGGACCGTCCCTGTGCGGACTTCCCGGGCAAGGACGAGGCCGGCGCCTATCCGGCCGAGGTCATCCTCGACTTCGACTACTGGGCTGCGGTCCCCAAGCGGGCGAAGTGATGGGGGCCGGGTTCGCTGTCGATCCCGCCTTCGAGGCCGGCTCGATCGCGGTCGGCGACCTGCCGCTCTGCCAGGTTCGATTGCAGACGGACGCCCGCTGGCCCTGGCTGATCCTGATCCCGCGCTTGCCGGCCCTGCGCGAGGTCGAGGATCTGTCGGCGGCGGACCGCGCGCGCCTCATCGAGGAGACGGTGCTGGCGGGTCAGGCGGTGCGGGCGATCGGCGCGGCGACAGGCTTCACGGTCGAGAAGTTGAACATCGGCGCGCTCGGCAATGTCACGACGCAGCTGCATGTGCATGTGGTCGGGCGACGCGCCGGCGATCCGGCGTGGCCCGGGCCTGTGTGGGGCGTGGGTGTGGCGGAGGCGTATGGGGACGCGGCGCGGGAGGCGGCAATGGCTGCGGTGCGCGGGATGCTGTGTCCCTGATTGTCATCCCGGGCGCCGAAGGCGACCCGGGACCAGCCGATGCCGTGCGACCGCCTCTGGGTCCCGGCTCTGCGCGCTACGCGCTCCGGCCGGGATGACAGGGAGAAAAGCTCAGTTCCTCTTCATCGTCACGGCGCGGGTCCCGGCCTCGTCGCTGAGGTCGCCGGTCCAGCTCCCGTCGCTGCCGGCTGACAGCACCAGCACCGTCACCGGTCGGCCGTAGCCGCGATTGATCCGTATGGTGAGCATCGAGCCCTGGCGCTCCAGGCTATCGATCAGGCCGACGCGGCCCGAGCCGCCCATGGCGCGCCAGGCGCCTTCCAGCCCGCCGCCGCCGCTACGGTCAACCAACTGGAAGCCGTACAGCGCCGCGCCGTCGGGGCCGCGCACGGTCCAGCCGCCGTCCAGCGGCCCCTGCAGCCCCTGGGCGCTGGAGGCCGAGCCGCGGATCCGCGCCTCGTAGCCCAGGTCGAGCGGGGTAGGCGGACCGTCCGGCGAGCGGCCGGCCTCGTCGATCATCACCGGCCGGTCGAGCGTCGGACGGGCCGGCGCCGGACGGCGCGGCGTGGCGGTGATCACGGGGGCGGGTTCCGACGGCGGGATGGCCTGCGGCGTCTGCGGCAGCAGGATCGGCGCGGCCGGCTGGGCGCCCGGGGTGAAGGGGGCGGCCTGCAGGGCTTCCTGCTCCTCGCGCTGGGTCACCTCGGGCTCGGGCTCTGCGGAGTCGGTGGACTGGTCGGGCGGCAGGCTCGACAGCAGGTCGGCGATCGGGTCGTAGGGCGTGTCGGGGACCGGCGTGGAGGCGGGGGCGGTCGCCTCCGGCTGCGGCTCCACGTTCGGCGTCACCGGCGCCTCGTAGAACACCTGCGCCCCGGCGGGAGACGCCAGGGTCAGGGTCGCGAGCAGCAGCAGGAGAACGCCGGGACGGATCAAGCGGCCTCCGCCTCGCGGATGGCGTCGGCCACGGCGACCAGCCGCCGCGACTGCTCCAGATGCAGCAGCTCGGCCATCTTGCCCTCGACGCGGATGGCGCCCTTGCCCTGGTTCTCCGGCAGGGCGAAGGCGGCGATCACGGCGCGGGCGAACTCGACCTCGGCCGGGGCCGGCGAGAAGACCAGGTTGCAGATGTCGATCTGCTTGGGATGGATCAGGGTCTTGCCGTCGAATCCGAAGTCGACGCCCTGGCGGCAGACGGCCTCAAGGCTGTTCTGGTCCTCGATGTCGTTGTGGACGCCGTCCAGGATGGTCAGGCCGTGGATGCGCGCGGCCATCAGCGCCAGCGACAGGGCGGCGAAGAAGGGTTCTCGGCCCGGCGTGATCCGCGCGCGGGTCTCCTTGGCCAGGTCGTTGGTGCCCATGACGAAGGTGGTCAGCCGGCTGGTGGCCGAGGCGGCGGCGATGCTCTCGACGTTGAAGATCGAGCGGCCGGTCTCGATCATCGCCCAGAGATCGGTGTCCTCGTGCAGCGGCGCCGAATAGGCGGCGACGTCGGCGGCGGAGTTCACCTTAGGCACCAGGATGGCGTCGGGCCGGGCCGCGGCGGCGGCGCGGATATCGGCCTCGCCCCAGGGGGTGTCGGCGCCGTTGACGCGGATGACCAGCTCGCGCCGGCCGAAGCCGCCATCCTTCACGGCCTGGATCGCCTGCTCGCGGGCCATCTCCTTGGCGTCGGGCGCGACGGCGTCCTCAAGGTCGAGGATGACCACGTCGCACGGCAGACTGCGCGCCTTCTCGATCGCCTTGGCGTTTGAGGCGGGCATGTACAGGGCGCTGCGGCGGGGACGATCGGTCATGGGGGGCGCGGGGTTCCGTGTTCTTGTTGGGGAACGTCTTAGCCGGAGTGAGGCGCGGGTGGCTAGCGGGTCGGCGCCCGTGCAAGGCCCGTCTTCCCGGCGAAGGCCGGGATCCATGCGGCCGCGCCGGCGCCTGAGGCATGGACCCCGGCCTTCGCCGGGGAGACGGGAAATGGGGACCATGCTATATCCCCCACCCAAAGGGCGGCTCCATCGGCCGCCCGTCGTCGTTTGAGCCATGCCCACCGCCACCCTCCCCATCCCCGCCGAGCTCGAGGACGTGCAGGTCGTCACCTTCGGGTGCCGGCTGAACGCCTATGAGAGCGAGGCCATCCGGGCGCGGGCGACGGCGGACGGGCTGCAGGACGCGGTGGTGTTCAACACCTGCGCCGTCACCAACGAGGCGGTGCGCCAGGCGCGGCAGGCGATCCGCAAGGCGCGGCGCGAGCGGCCGGGGGCCCGGCTGATCGTCACCGGCTGCGCGGCCCAGATCGACCCCGCCGCCTTCGCCGCCATGCCCGAGGTCGACCTGGTGCTCGGCAACGCCGAGAAGGCCGCGCCCGGCGCGCTGGGCGACACCTCGGCCCGGGTGCGGGTCAACGACATCATGAGCGTGCGCGAGACCGCAGGGCATCTGGTCGACGGTCTGAAGGATCGCGCGCGGGCCTACGTCGAGGTCCAGAACGGCTGCGACCACCGCTGCACCTTCTGCATCATCCCCTACGGCCGCGGGAACTCGCGGTCGGCGGCGGCCGGCGAGGTGGTCGAACAGGTCCGCCGGCTGACGGCCGAGGGCTACCGCGAGGTGGTGCTGACCGGCGTCGACATCACCAGCTGGGGCGCCGACCTGCCGGGCCAGCCGACGCTGGGCCAGCTGGTGGCGCGGATTCTGAAGCTCGTCCCCGACCTGCCGCGTCTGAGGCTGTCGTCCATCGACGCGGCCGAGATCGACCCGGACCTGATGCGGTGTCTCGCCGAAGAGCCCCGGCTGATGCCCTATCTCCACCTCAGCCTGCAGGCGGGCGACGACCTGATCCTCAAGCGGATGAAGCGCCGCCACCTGCGCGCCGACGCGCTGAAGCTGATCGCCGACGTGCGGGCCGTTCGGCCGGACACGGCCTTTGGCGCCGACCTGATCGCCGGCTTCCCGACCGAGAGCGAGGCGGCGTTCGAGAACACCCTGAAGCTGGTCGAGGAGGCGGGCCTCTCCTTCCTGCACGTCTTCCCCTACAGCGCCCGCCCCGGCACCCCGGCCGCCCGGATGCCGCCGGTGAAGGGCCCGGTGATCAAGGACCGCGCCCGCCGCCTGCGCGAGGCCGGCGACGCCGCCCTGCAGCGCCATCTGCAGCGCCAGGTCGGCCGGGTGCTCAATGGCTTGGTCGAACGCGACAGCTTCGCCCGCGCCGACGACTTCACCGAGATCGCGTTCACGGGCGCGGCGCCTGTGGGTGAGATCGTCTGTATGCGGATTACCGGCGTCGCCGGCGCTCAGGTGGTCGGGGAGGTTGTGGCGTGAGCATCACTGGCGGTTGCCAGTGCGGCGCGGTCCGCTACCGGATCGAGGGCGCGCTCGGCCGCGCGTCCATCTGCCATTGCCGCATGTGCCAGAAGGCGTTCGGCGGGCCGTTCGGGCCGTTGGTCTCGGCGAGGATCAGCGAGCTCACCTGGACGCGGGGGACACGCAAGCGCTTCGCCAGCTCCAACAAGGTCGAGCGGGGCTTCTGCGGCGACTGCGGCACCCCGCTGACCTTCGAGTACAGCGACACCTGGATCGACGTCTCGATCGGCTCGCTGGACGATCCGTCGCTGGCGGTCCCGACCGTACAGCTCGAGGCCGGCTCGCGGATGGCGTGGACGGATGACATTCCGGGGCTGGAACACGTGCTGCCGCCCGAGGGCTACTATGAGACGATCCGCTCGAGGCAGCACCCGGACTTCGATACCTGACGCTGATGGGTCGTGCGTCCTTCGCGACGCGATCCTCAAGGGATCGCTCCTCAGGATGACGAAGGTGGGTTGGCTGCAACAATGCTCGTCATGGTGAGGAGCGGCGCAGCCGCGTCGCGAGCCACGCAATGGCGTTCCGCCACCCAACCAACCGCGCTAGGCTGAACGCCGATATCCGGACGGGGGCGACGGTCATGAACAACACCACACGGGTCTGGGCGATCCTCACCACGGTCGCGGGGATAGCTACCCTGGCCGTCACCCTCCTCTTCCAAACCCTGCCCGAGGTGGCGGCCGGGCGCGCCGCCGAATGCTACGCCGCGCCGCCGGTCATCGCATTCGAGTTCGCCCGCACGGCCAACCAGGCCTCGGCGCTGTTCGGGCCGGGCGACTGCCGGGCCATGACGATCACCGCCATGGACGCCATCAACCGGCTGGACATGGCCGCCTACATCCCGGCCTACACGTTGTTCGCGGTGTTCGGCGCCCTCTTCGCGGCGCGAGGGGCGCGGCCCCGGCTGGCGCTGCTGGCCATCCTGGCGGCGATCACCGCCCTGGTCGCCGACTACGTCGAGACGAATGCCCTGCTGGCCATCACCGCCGACTTGGACCGGGCGACCGACGCCATGACCGGGCGCGCCTCGACGGCGGCCTGGATCAAGTTCTTCGCGCTCGGCGCCCACGGCCTGCTGGTCGCGGCGGTCTGTTTCCGGACGGCGCCGAGGCGTTGGATCGTGGGCGGGGCGCTGGTCCTGCCGATGCTGGGCGTGATCGCGGCGGCCACCGATCCCGACGCGCGCGCCGGCCTGATGACGCTGGGGATGACGCTCGGCTGGCTGACGCTGATGGCGTTCGCGGCGAAGGAAAGTGTGTGGGGGGTGAAAGCGTCGGGGGGAGTCTAAGGTGTCCCTGCAGGGACACCTTAGACTGTCCCCGACCCCCTCCCGAACGCCGGCAGGCTCCAGCCCCAGCGCAGGGCGGCGCCGCGCAGGGCGAGGCCGGCGGTGAAGCCCGCGCCGCCGGCGATCAGCCGGTCGACGCCCAGGCCCGCCAGGCCGACGAACACCGTCGCCGCCAGCAGCGCGGCGGTGACGTAGATCTCCCGCCGCAGCAGCACGGACGGTTCTCCGGCCAGCACGTCGCGGATGATCCCGCCGAAGCAGGCGGTCAGGACCCCCATCACCGTCGCGGGAATCGGGCCGACGCCCAGGCTCAGCGCCTTGGCCGCCCCGACCACGGCGTAGGCGGCCATGCCGATGGCGTCGAGCCAGAGCAGGGCGCCCATCCGCCAGGTCCGCTCGCCGACCAACCAGACCGCCACGGCGGCGGTCAGGCAGGCGATCAGGTAGCCAGGGCTGGAGATCCAGAACACCGGCGCGTCGATCAGGAGGTCGCGCAGCGTGCCGCCCCCGACCCCGGTGATCGCCGCGAAGAAGCCGAAGGTGACGATGTCATGCTTCTGCCGCGCCGCCGCCAGCGCGCCGGTCGCCGCGAACACCGCCACGGCGGCGTAGTCGAACACGACGAAGGCGGTTTCCAGCGCGGTCATGGGGAGTCTTGTAGCCGAGGGGTGGAGCAGAGGGGACAGTTTAAGATGTCCCTTGGGGCACCTTAAACTGTCCCCGATCCTCGACGCGTGACGCCGCCGCCCGCGCCCGCTAGAAGCCCCCTATGGCTGAACAGAAACAAGGCTGGTTCAAGCGGCTGACCTCCGGGCTTTCGCGGACGACCCGCGAGATGACCGAGCAGGTCACCAGCGTGCTGGTGAAGAAGCCGCTCGACCAGGACCAGCTCGACCAGCTGGAAGAGATGCTGATCGAGGCCGACCTCGGCCCGCACGCCGCCGCCCGGATCGCGAAGGCCTTCGGCGAGGCGCGCTTCGGCAGGTCCTCGACCGAGGACGAGGTCAAGGAAGCCCTGGCCGAGGCCGTGGCCGCCGAGCTGGTCCCGCGCCAGGGCGTGTTCGACCCGCTGTCGGGACCGCGCCCCTACATCGTGCTGTTCGTCGGGGTGAACGGCTCGGGCAAGACCACCACCCTGGGCAAGATCGCCTCGGACCTGACCGGCAGGGGCGCGAGGGTGCTGATCGCCGCCGGAGACACCTTCCGCGCCGCCGCCGTCGGCCAACTGCAGGTCTGGGCAGAGCGGGCCGGGGCCGACTTCATGTCGCGCGAGACCGGGGCCGACTCCGCCGGCCTGGCCTTCGACGCCGTCGAGCGGGCGCGAGCCGAGGGCTACGACGTCCTGCTGATCGACACCGCCGGCCGGTTGCAGAACAAGCAGGACCTCATGAACGAGCTCCTGAAGGTCATCCGGGTGATCAAGAAGGTCGACCCCGAGGCCCCGCACGAGACGCTGCTGGTGCTCGACGCCACCGTGGGCCGCAACGCCCTGGCCCAGGAGAAGATCTTCGGCAACCAGGTCGGGGTTTCCGGCATCGTGATGACCAAGCTCGACGGCACCGCGCGCGGCGGGGTGCTGGTGCCGGTGGCCCAGGCTTCCGACTCCCCCATCAAGCTGATCGGCGTCGGTGAAGGCGTCGAGGATCTGCAACCCTTCGACGCGCGGGCCTTCTCGCGCTCGCTGGTCGGACTGGAGACCTGACGGACATGGCCGGATCCAATACGCGCTGGGTGCGCACGGCGGTCGACTACGGCGCGCCGATCGCCTTCGCGGTGACCTTCTTCGGCTTCGGGCGCGACATGCTGCTGGCCACCGGCGTGCTGGTCGCCGCCTCCGTGCTGGCGCTTGTCGTCGGCTATCTGGTCGAGCGCCGTATCGCGCCGCTGCCGCTGATCGCCGGCATCTTCGCCCTGGTGTTCGGGGGGCTGACCCTGATCTTCGACGATCCGACCTTCGTGAAGATGAAGCTCAGCTTCCAGAACGCGGCCTTCGCCGCGGCCCTGCTGGGCGGGGTGGCGCTGGGCAAGAACCCGCTGAAGCTGCTGCTCGGCGACAGTCTGAAGATGGACGACACGGCCTGGCGCACCCTGACCGTCCGCTACGGCCTCTACTTCGTGACCATCGCCATCGCCAACGAGCTCGTCTGGCGGACCCAGACCGACGACATCTGGGTCGGCTTCCGCATCGCCGTGCTGCCGCTCGCCATCATCTTCTCGCTGACCCAGGTGCCCTTCATGATGAAGCATCTTCAGCAGCCGGATGACCAGGTTTCGGCCCCCGAACCCCCCGATCCCGGGGTCTGACAGAGCAGGGATCGTCCGTCGTCAAACCGTCGTGTAGGCTCGCTAGGGTCCGCACCGGATAGCCGGAGGGGGATTGCCATGGCGAAAGAAAAGTCCGCGAAACGTGCGCCGGCCGTCGAGGCCTCCGTCGGACATCTGCTGCACCGCGCTGCGCAGCGCGCGCTCGACTTCTACGCCGAGGAAGCCGGTCCGGGCGCGGTCACCCAGCGCCAGCACGCTGTGCTCGCCGCCGTCGCCGCCCGCGAGGGCGCCGCCCAGGCCGACCTGGTGGCGGCCACCGGCGTCGACCGCTCGACCCTGGCCGACATGGTCGCCCGGATGATCGACAAGGGTCTGCTGGCCCGTGAACGCTCCAGTCTCGACGCCCGCGCCAACGCCGTGCGCCTGACCGACGCCGGCCGCACGGCTCTGGCGGAAACCGGCCCCCGCGCCGCCGCCGCCGACGCCCGCCTGCTGGCCCTGCTCTCCAAGAGCCAGCGCGCCGTCATCCTCGAGGCCCTGGCCGCCCTGGCCACCGGCGTCGCCGTCGAGAAGAAGCCCAAGGCGCCCAAGCCTCCGAAGGCCGACAAGCCGGCCAAGGCGCCGAAGGCCGAGAAGAAGAAAAAAAAG
This sequence comes from Caulobacter sp., assembly GCA_031426695.1. GTDB lineage: Bacteria > Pseudomonadota > Alphaproteobacteria > Caulobacterales > Caulobacteraceae > Caulobacter. The sequence continues at coordinate 113,936 of JASJPM010000010.1, read as the reverse complement.
AAGGCCAAGCCGACCGAAATCCCGGGCGGCGGCGGGGATTGAACCCTAGACCTTGATATCCAGCAGTGAACCCGGACGCAGGATCTTCTGCGGCGGGTCCTGGGGCGCGGTGAAGGTCGTGCGGACACGCTCCGCATGCGGCTGCGGCGTCGTCCCGGCGCGGACGGCCGGCGCCTGAACCTGCGCTTGCGGCGAGGCGGCCCGGCCAAGCGCCTGTTCGAAGAAGGCACCGCGCGCGCTCTGCCGCGCATCGCCCGCGCCGCCGGCGGCGGGTTGCGGAACGGTCGGCCAGACAGGGGGGCGGACGGCGGTCACAGGCGAATCCCAAACATGGTTAACGGCGTGGAAACTATAACCCCGCCCGTGAAGCGGGAGTTAACGCGCTCTCGCCAGCAGCGCCTCGGAGTCGGCCTGGGTCAGCGGTCCGCTGTGTTTGGCCAGGATCGCACCGTCCGAGCCGATCAGGTAGGTCTCCGGCACGCCGGTGACTCCGAACTCCAGGCCCGCCCGGCCGTCGCGATCGATCAGCTTGTCGCGGAACGGATCGCCCAGCCGGCCGATGAAGGCGGTGCTGTTCTCCGGCGCGTCCTTGTAGGCGACCCCGACGATCGGAACGCCGGCAGCCTTGAGGCGCATCAGTTCGGGATGCTCGATCTCGCAGGGCGCGCACCAGGAGGCGAAGAAGTTGACCAGCACCGGCCCCCGGGCCGCCAGCGCCAGGGGCACCGGCCGGCCGGTCGTCAGGTCCGGCAGGGTCAGCGCCGGCATCGGCTTGCCGACCATGGCGTCAGGCTGCACCTGCGGATTGCGCTTGAGGCTGTAGCCGACGAACAGCACCGCCATCAGGGCCAGGGCCGCCAGCGGCAGGAAGGCCAGCCAGCGCTTCACCGGCCTGCCTTGCCGCCCAGGCGTTCCACCTCGGCCTTCCAGCGGCGGGCGCGGGCCAGGCTGTCGGTGATCATCCAGAGGAAGCCGGCCGCGGTCACCGCGAAGGCGGGCCAGACGAACAGCGCGTACTTGCCGGCGTCGAGATCGGGCATCAGGCCTCCGCCGCCTTGAGAGCCAGGACCATGGCCTTGCGCCGCCACACCTCGGCCCGGATGCGGACCAGCCACAGCGAGCCGAACGCCGCCATGTAGCCCAGGCCCATCAGCAGCAGTGGGATCAGGTAGTCGTTGGTCATCGCCGGGCCCTCGGCGCGAAACACCGAGGCGCCCTGGTGCAGGCTGTTCCACCAGTCGACCGAGAACTTGACGATCGGCAAATTGATCAGCCCGACAAGCGCCAGGATGGCGGCGGCGCGGCCGCCCTTGGTCTCGTCGTCCATGGCCGCGCGCAGGGCGATGTAGCCGAGGTAGAACAGGAACAGCACCAGCACCGAGGTCAGGCGCGCGTCCCAGACCCACCAGGTCCCCCACATCGGCTTGCCCCACAGCGAGCCGGTGATCAGGGCCAGGGCGGTGAACACCGCGCCCAGCGGCGCGGCGGCCTTGGCGGCGGCGTCGGCCAGCGCATGGCGGAACACCAGGCTCAGGAAGCTGGCGACGCCCAGGCAAAGGTAGACGAACAGGGCCAGCCACGAGGCCGGCACATGGATGAACATCATCCGGACCGTGTCGCCCTGTTGGTAGTCCTCCGGCGCGGCGAAGCCGAGCCACAGGCCGACCGCGATCAACACGCCGGCCAGGACGCCGAACATCGGCGCGGCCCAGCGCGAGAAGGCCATGAACCGGTCGGGATTGGCGAGGAACGACAGCATCCCGCGCGGCTTACGGCGGCGGGATCAAAGGCGCAAGCCCGTCGCCGCCGGAGCCTTGTTGCGGGCTCCGGTGACGACGGAGACTAGCGGACCACCGGACCGGCGGCGCCGCCAAATTACTCGCCGCGCATGCCACCCATGCCGCGCATGCCGCCCTTGCCGCCGGGACCGTGCATCATCCGCGGACCATGCATCATCGGCAGGGCGTCGAAGGCCTTCTTCTGCGCCGGCGTCAGCTGGGCGTAGAAGGCGCGGGTGGCGGCGGCGCGCTTTTCGAAGGCGGCGTGGTGCTTGGCCATCATCGCCGCCTGCATGTCCAGCCGCTCGGGCGTGGTCATCGGCTTGTGTTCGGCCTTGTCGCCGTCCGGACCCGGGTGAGCGGGATGGGCCGGGTGTTCCGGCGGCTTTGTCGCGGCGAGGAAGGCCTGCAGCGCCGGCTCCTGCGCCGAGGTCAGCTGCAACACGTCACGCAGGTGCTGGGCGTGTTTGGCCGGGTCGGGATGATGCATGCGGCGCATGCCGGGGCCGCCCGCCATCATGTCGCCCGGGCCATCGCCGCCGCGCATGATGACCACGCGCTTCTCGACCTTGGCATCAGGAGCGGCGGGCGGGGCGGCGGAAACGATTGAGGCGGCGCCGAGCGCCATGGCGCCGGCCAGCAGGAGGGATTTCGAGAACACAGAAGTCATGGGTCGTACCCTTATCGTGTTGATGGGGACGTTCTGCGCCGCGTCTGTGTCCGGGGTTTGTCCGTTGAATACCGTTTTGTTTCAGGTCTGACTTGCAGGCGCCGGATCAATCGATGGCGTTGCGACAGGCCGCCGCCATGGCCAGCGGGCTCAGCGCCACGGCCGCGGCGGTCCAGCCGGCCAGCAACGCAAGGCCGGAGGTCCAGGGCAGTCCGGCCGCCAGCTGGGTCAGGGCGCCGCCGCCGAAGATCACCGGCGGCGCGAACAACGGCAGCACGATGATGGCGATCAGCAGCCCGCCGCGCCGGCTGCCCAGCGCCAGCGCAGCGCCCAGACCGCCGACGAACGCAAAGGCCAGGCCGCCGATCAGCGCGCAGAGGAAGACCAGCGGGGCGAGCGCGACCGGCGCCCCTAGCGCGATGGCGGCCAGTGGCGCGGCGACGGCCAGCGGCAGGCCCGCGGCCAGCCACTGCGCCAGGCACTTGATCGCGCACACCGCCTCGAGCGGCGCCGATCCGAGCGCCAGCAGGTCGAGGGTCCCGTCCTCGTAGTCGCGCTCGAACAGGCGCTCCAGAGACAGTAGCGAGGCCAGGGCCAGGGCCAGCCAGGCGAAGCCGGGCGCGACGGCGGCCAGCCGCTCCGGCTCGGGCCCCACGGCGAAGGGCAGCAGGGTGGCCATGCCGGCGTAGAAGGCCAGCGCCGGCAGCGGCCCGCCGCCCCGGCTCCAGGCCAGGGCCAGCTCGCGGCCGAGCAGGGTGACAAGCGGCCTCATGCCCCCACCTCCACGCCGCGCGAGGGCAGCGGCAGCGGGTCGTGGACGGCGGCGAGGATCATCCCGCCGCCAGCCACATGGGCGGCCATCAGCTCGCCCAGCCGGACGCGCCAGACCGCGTCGAGCGGCGCCAGCGGCTCGTCCAGCAGCCACAGCGGCCGGGGCGCGGCCAGCAGTCGGGCCAGCGCCAGGCGTCGGCGCTGCCCGGCCGACAGCTTGCGGACCTCCAGCGCCAGCAGCCGGTCCAGCTCGAGCGTCGCCGCCGCCGCGCGGGCGCCGTCCTCGGTCCCGCCGCTCCACAGGGCGGCGAATCGCAGCTCCTCCCAGGCGGTGCGGCCGCCCTTGAGGCCGTCGAGGTGGCCCAGCAGGTGCAGGGCGCCGGCCGCCGCCTCCGGCTCGATCCCCTCGAACACCACCCGGCCGGCGGCCGGCCGAAGCAGTCCGGCGACGGCGCGCAGCAGGCTGGTCTTGCCCGCGCCGTTACGACCGGTCAGGGCGACGGCTTCGCCGGGAGAGACAGTAAAGGCGAGGTGCTCGAACAGCAGTCGCTCGCCGCGGCGCAGCGCGAGGTCTTCAACCGAGATGCGCGAAATCATGCCGCCACCTGCGAGCGGCTCGCAAAAGCCATGACGCTAACATGGACGTTTCGCGCGGCGCGGAGTATGCAGCCCGCCAACGGCCCCGCGCGATCGCGCGCGGAGTAACGCCGCGCCGGGCGGGACGCTGTGTGTCCCTTCCGAGCGCGCGATCCCGGAAGTGGTTTTCGGGCGGCCGTGAACAGGAAAGGACTCTCCGAACATGGCGTCTATCGACAGCCTGCAAACCCGCCGCACCCTCTCGGTCGGCGGGACGTCCTATGTCTACTACAGCCTTCCGGCCGCGGAAGAAGCCGGTCTGACCGGAATTTCGCGCCTTCCGGCCTCGATGAAGGTCCTGCTGGAGAACCAGCTGCGGAACGAGAACGGCGTCGACACGTCCGAAGCCGACGTCAGGGCGTTCGCCGCCTGGCTCGAGAACAAGGGCGCGGTCGAGCATGAAGTGAGCTTCCGCCCGGCCCGCGTGCTGATGCAGGACTTCACCGGCGTCCCCGCCGTCGTCGATCTGGCCGCCATGCGCGACGCCATGACCTCGCTCGGCGCCGACCCGACCAAGATCAACCCGCTGATCCCCGTCGACCTGGTCATCGACCACTCGGTGATGGTGGACTTCTTCGGCACCGCCAAGAGCTACGGCGACAACGTCGACCGCGAGTACGAGCGCAACATCGAGCGCTACCGCTTCCTGCGCTGGGGCAGCTCGGCCTTCAACAACTTCCGCGTCGTGCCCCCCGGCACCGGCATCTGCCACCAGGTGAACCTGGAGTACCTGGCCCAGACCGTCTGGACCTGCCCCAACCCCGATCAGCCCGACACCGAGCTGGCCTACCCCGACACCGTCGTCGGCACCGATTCGCACACCACCATGGTCAACGGCCTGTCCGTGCTGGGCTGGGGCGTGGGCGGCATCGAGGCTGAAGCCGCCATGCTCGGCCAGGCCATCCCGATGCTGATCCCGGAAGTCATCGGCTTCCGCCTGACCGGCGCCCTGCCGGAAGGCGCGACGGCCACCGACCTGGTGCTGACCGTCACTCAGATGCTCCGCAAGAAGGGCGTGGTCGGCAAGTTCGTCGAGTTCTTCGGCTCGGGCATCGCCAACCTGACCATCGAGGATCAGGCGACGATCGCCAACATGGCCCCCGAGTACGGCGCCACCTGCGGCTTCTTCCCGATCAGCCAGGCGACCATCGACTATCTGCGCGCCACCAACCGCGACGCCCAGCGCGTCAACCTGGTCGAGGCCTACGCCAAGGCCCAGGGCCTGTGGTTCGATCCTGAAGCGGCCGAGCCGGTGTTCACCGACGTGCTCGAGCTGGACCTGGATTCGGTGCAGTCCTCGCTGGCCGGCCCCAAGCGCCCGCAGGACCGCGTGCTGCTGACCGACGCCGCGGCGGCCTTCGAGACCGCCCTGGCCGAGGAGTTCGGCAAGAAGGAGCAGATGGATCGCCGCGAGCCGGTGAAGGGCGAAAGCTTTGACGTCGGCCACGGCGACGTGGTCATCGCCGCCATCACCAGCTGCACCAACACCTCCAACCCCAGCGTCCTGATCGCCGCCGGCCTGCTGGCCAAGAACGCGGTGGCCAAGGGCCTGAAGGTGAAGCCCTGGGTGAAGACCTCGCTGGCCCCCGGCTCGCAGGTGGTCACCGACTACCTGGCCAAGGCCGGCCTGACCAAGCACCTGGACGCGCTCGGCTTCAACCTGGTCGGCTACGGCTGCACCACCTGCATCGGCAACTCCGGCCCGCTGCCCGACGCGATCAGCGCCGCGGTCAACGAGGCCGATCTGGTCGCCTGCTCGGTGCTGTCGGGCAACCGCAACTTCGAAGGCCGGGTGAACCCGGACGTCCGCGCCAACTACCTGGCCTCGCCGCCGCTGGTGGTGGCCTACGCCCTGGCCGGCTCGATGCGCATCGACCTGGCCACCCAGCCGCTGGGCCAGGACAAGAAGGGCAAGGACGTCTTCCTGAAGGACATCTGGCCGACGTCGAAGGACATCGCCGACCTGCAGCGCAAGTCGGTGACCAGCGAGATGTTCGCCAAGCGCTACGGCGACGTCTTCAAGGGCGACAAGCACTGGCAGGCCATCAAGGTCGAGGGCGGCCAGACCTACGCCTGGGACATGGGCTCCACCTACGTCCAGAACCCGCCCTACTTCGAGGGCATGACCATGACCCCCGACGCGGTGAAGGACATCATCGAGGCGCGGATCCTGGGCGTGTTCGGCGACTCCATCACCACCGACCACATCAGCCCGGCCGGTTCGATCAAGAAGACCTCGCCGGCCGGTGAATACCTGCTGTCGCACCAGGTCCGCTTCGAGGACTTCAACGGCTACGGCAGCCGCCGCGGCAACCACGAAGTCATGATGCGCGGCACCTTCGCCAACATCCGCATCCGCAACAAGATCACGCCGGAGATCGAAGGCGGCGTGACCAAGCACTTCCCGTCGGGCGAGGTGATGTCGATCTATGACGCCGCCATGCGCTACGAGGGCGAGGGCCGTCCGGCCGTCGTGTTCGCGGGCAAGGAATACGGCACCGGCTCCTCGCGCGACTGGGCGGCCAAGGGCGCCAAGCTGCTCGGCGTCCGCGCCGTCATCGCCGAGACGTTCGAGCGCATCCACCGCTCGAACCTGGTGCAGATGGGCGTGCTGCCGCTGCAGTTCCTGTCGGACGGCTGGCAGCGCCTGGGCCTCACGGGCGAGGAGATCGTCTCGATCCGCGGCCTGCAGGACCTGTCGCCGCGCAAGCAGCTGATCGTCGAGCTCTACCGCCCGTCGGACGGCCGCATCGCGCGCTTCCCGGTCCGTTGCCGCATCGATGGCCCGACCGAGCTGGAGTACTTCACCAGCGGCGGCGTGATGCCCTACGTGCTGCGCAACCTCGCCAAGGGCGAGGCGTAAGGTAAAGGGGACATGTTCGCCCGCGAGGGCGTACGTGTCCCCGCCCCTTTGGGGACACGTACCGGCCGCGCCGGAACATGTCCCCGCTTCACGGGCTCGTGAAACGCGCCTGTCACCCTTCTTCGATTAAGTGCGGTGCAATGCGTCGCCTGCTGCTCGCCCTCCTGCTGCTCGCCCTGGTTCCGTCGGCCGCCCCGGCCGGCGTGCGGCCGCCCGTCGTCGTGGAGCTGTTCACGGCCCAGGGCTGCTCGTCCTGCATCAAGGCCAACGAGCTGGTGTCGGAGCTGTCGGAGCGGCCGGACGTCCTGGCCCTGACCTTCGCCGTCGACTACTGGGACTACATGGGCTGGCCGGACACCTTCGCCCAGCCGGCCTTCACCGAGCGCCAACGCGCGTACGCCCGCAAGCTGGCCCTGCGCGAGGTCTACACCCCGCAGGTGGTCATCGACGGCCAGGTGCAGGCCTCCGGCGTGCGCCCCGAGAAGATCGAGCCGCTCGTCGACCAGGTCGCGCGCGAGTCGCGCAATCCTCCGGACATGATGTTCATGGGCAAGCGCCGCGTCGCGGTCGGCTCGGGCCCGGTGCCGCGCGGCGGCGCCGAGGTCTGGCTGGTCCGCTACGATCCCCGCCCGCAGGAAGTCACTCCGCGCCGCGGCGACACCCGCGGCCAGACCCTGGTCCAGCGCAACATGGTCCGCGAGATCAAGCGCCTCGGCGCCTGGCGCGGCCGCCCCACCGCCTACCGCTTCCCGGTCGCTGAAACCGAGGGCCTGGAGACCGTGGTCCTGGTCCAGGCCAACAAGGGCGGCAAGATCATCGCGGTTCTGGCGAAGTAGGCAGTGCGTCCTTCGCGACGCTCGCCCAAGCGCTCGCTCCTCAGGATGACGGACGCTGTGGAACGCAAACCACCTTCGTCATGCTGAGGAGCGGCGAAGCCGCGTCGCGAAGCACGCAACGCCTCAAACCCGCAGCATCAGCCCGCCATCGACCCCCAGCGCCTGCCCCGTCACGAAGCCGCCGTCGTCGGAGGCCAGGAACAGGGCCGCGCGGGCGATGTCGATCGGCTGGCCCAGGCGCTTGAGCGCCGCCTTCTTGGCCCACAGGGCGGCGATGTCCTCGCGCACGAAGCTGCCGGCGGTCATGCCGGTGGCGATGGCGCCGGGCAGGATGGCGTTGGCGGTCACCCCGTGGCGGCCCAGCTCCAGCGCGAAGGTGCGCATCATCCCGACCACCCCGGCCTTCGACGCCGAGTAGGCGACCAGGCCGTTGTCGGTGTGGCGGGCCATGATCGAGGCGGTGAAGATCAGTCGCCCGACGCCGGACTTGACCAGATGCGGCGTGGCGTCCCGCGCAATGCGGAAGCCGGCGCGCAGGTTGACCCCGTACTGGCGGTCGAACTCCTCGTCGCTGGTCTCGCCGACCGGCGTCGAGCCCGAGACCCCGGCGTTGCTGTAGACGATGTCCAGCTTGCCGAAGGCGGCGATGGCGGTGTCGATGATCTGCCGCGGCGCGGCGTCGCCGGAGATGTCGACGCCCAGGCCCTGGATGCCCTCCTGCTCGAAGGTCAGGTTGGTCCCGGGCCGGTCGACGGCCAGCACCCGCGCGCCCTCGGCGGCGAAGAGTTCGGCGCTGGCGCGGCCGATCCCGCTCGCCGCGCCCGTGACGATCGCCGCGCGTCCCGCAAGTCTGCCCATGTCCGTTTCCCTGTCTGTTCTGTGATCCAGACACAATGAAACCCGCGCTGCCGGAGGGGAAGGCAACGCGGGCTCATAGAGGGGATACTTCAGGGTAGTCGTCGGCCGGCCGGGTTCCCGTGATCCGGGAGGGGGCTGGGGGGGCTGTTCAGGATCCAGAACCTCAGGATGTCTGACCGGCCGACAGTGCTAATCTGGGGGGTCGATCCGGCGGGCGCGCGTCGGAAATAAGGTCATTGTTGGGCCCTGTGTGACAGCCTTCGCACAATCCGGCCGACCGTGGCCGAATCGCGACAGCTCTCGCCAACACCGGCGATTCAGCGCTAGCCTGATCAACGCATGGCGTTAGACCCGACATATTCCGCGCCGCGCGCCGCGACGGTCTTCTTCGAGCGGCGCGAACTGGAGCGGCTGCTGCGGCTGTACGGCCGCATGGTCGCGGCCGCGGAATGGCGCGACTACGGCATCGCCGGCGGCGCCGAGGCGGCGACCTTCACCGTCTTCCGGCGTTCGGGCGAGGCCCCGCTCTACCGCATCGAGAAGCGCCCGGCGCTGGCCCGCCGGCAGGGCGCCTGGGCGATCATGAACCAGACCGGCCATGTGCTGAAGCGCGGTCACGAACTGGAGCAGGTGCTCAAGGTCTTCGACAAGGGGCGCTTCACGGTGGTGGAGTAGGTGCCGGCCTGAGTAGCAACACGGCCTGATCCAGAAGCGCTATGCCCTCCACATCGGCGTCCGACGCCCACGCGTCATCGGTAAGGCCTGCAAGGGCATGCCAGTAGAAGGCGGCCTCCGGCGCATCACTGGTCATCGGTAAGGCTGGCGGCGTGGCGGCTGCTGCGGCCGGGTATCGCCGCTGGAACTCTGCTTCGAACAAGGTCAGCGCCTGCTTCAGCAGGGCGATCCCCGCAGGATCCATACGGGCTGCTTCCGCATCTGCGATGATGTCCCGGAGGCCATCCAGAAAGAAGCCGTAGTAGTCGGCGGCTGTATGCTGCGGCGGCGCGCCAGTGGGTGTCATGGGCGCTAGGGTGGCTGGCCGCGGCCGAAGCGCAACTGTTTTCACCGCCAAAGAAAAGGCCCCGCCGATCGCTCGACGGGGCCTCTTCAGATCGCGGTGGCGAAGCCGCTAGTCGCGGCGGACGCCCATGAAGGCCATCAGGAACTGGAACAGGTTGATGAAGTCCAGGTAGAGGCTCAGCGCGCCGAAGTTGGTGGCCACGGCCATGCTCTCGCCGTCGCCCTTGACGTCGTAGTAGGTCATCTTCAGGCGCTGGGTGTCGTAGGCGGTCAGGCCGGCGAAGATCAGAACGCCGAGGGCGTTGATGATCCAGTACAGCGCCGGAAGGTTCATGAACATGTTGACCAGGCTGGCGATGACCAAGCCCCACACGCCCATGATCAGGAAGCTGCCGAAGCCCGACAGGTCCTTCTTGGTGGTGTAGCCGACCAAGCTCAGCGCGCCGAACGAGGTGGCGGTGATCAGGAAGGTCATGAACACAGAGGCGCCGGTGTAGGCCAGCAGCCAGATGCCCAGGCCCGCGCCGATGGTGGTGACCAGGGCCCAGTAGTAGATGCCGGACTGGCGGGCGGTCATGTTGCGGGCGGTGAACATCACCAGCAGCACCATGGCCAGCGGCGCGAAGCGGACGATCTGGCCCAGCAGGGTGAAGCCGGCCAGGCGGCCCGTCTCGGTCGTCACGTACAGCAGGCTGGTGATCGCCGGGATCGAGGAGGTGGCGTAGGCCAGCGCCGCGGACAGCAGCAGGCCGAGGGCCATCTTGTTGTAGACGCCGAGCATGAAGGCGCGGAGACCCGCGTCCATCGACATGTCGGCCGCTTGCGGAATCGAGCGCGTAGCGCCGCGTTCGAAGTCGCTCATCGGAAATACCCTTTCAAGGCGCCCAGGGCGGACGCACAGCAGATATTGGGTGAGAGCGTGTCGGAAGCAAGTGGAACCGGACTATTCGGTCCTCAGAACCGGCGCCGGCCGCTTCGACAACGCCTGCATGGCCGCCAGCAGGCCGCCGATGAAGGCCAGGCCCGAGGCGCCGCCGAGCAGCGCCGCGACCCCGCCCCAGTCGACGCTCCAGTCAGCCTCGAAGACCATGACCACCACCGGCCAGGCCGCGGCGTAGCCCAGGGCTACGCCCGCCACGCCGGCGATCAGGCCGACCGCGCCGTACTCGACGCCGTAGGCGGTGAGGATCTGCAGCCGTGACCCGCCCAGCACCTTCAGCGTCGCCGCCTCCCGCGCCCGCGCCCTCGCGCCGGCCGCGATGGCCCCGGCCAGCACCAGCAGACCGGCCAGCGCCGCGACCCCCGCCGCGCCGCGCACGGCCAGCGCCAGCCGGTCGAACATCTCGGTCGCCGCCTCCAGCTGCTCGCGCACGCTGATGACATTGACCATCGGGAACGACTGGCCCAGCGCCCGGATGACCCGGTCCTCCTGCCCCTTGTCGGCCTTGGCGATCGCCACCTGGCGCAGGCTGGCGCCCTCCAGAGCGTTCGGGCTGAGGATCACTGCGAAGGCGGGACCGAAGCCGCCCCACTCGACTGTGCGCAGCACCGCCACCGTCGCGTCGATCTCGCGGCCCAGCACCGAGATTGTCACCATGTCGCCGACCTTCAGGCCGCCGCCCTTCGCGGCGTCTTCTTCCAGCGCCACCAGAGGCGGGCCGGCGTGGTCGGCCGCCCACCACTTGCCCGCGACGACGCCCGCGTCATTGGGCTGCGGGCCGATGGCCGACATGCCGATGTCGTTGTCATAGGCCCAGCGCTCGCCCTGCGCGATCTGCTCGCGGTCGACGATTTCGCCCTTCACCCGCACGATCCGGCCGGTGAAATAGGGCGCGCGCAGCCAGTTCTGGTCGGTCAGCGGCCGGCCGAACGCCTGGCGGACCACGGCGTCGAACTCGGGAATGCGCTCGCCGGGGATTTCGGTGAAGACCATGGCCGGGGCGGTCTTGGGGGCCACGGTGCTGATCTGGTTGAGCAGCGCCGACTGGATCAGCACCACCGCCGACAGCAGGGCGACGCCCAGGCCAATGGCCGGGGCCGCCGTGCGGGCCGCCGAGCGCGGTCCGGCCAGGTTGGCGATGCCGATCTTCACCGGGCCGCGGGTCAAGCCGCGCGCTTTGCCGGCCAGCCAGGCCGCGCCGCGCCCGAGCGCCCAGAGCAGGCCGAACGAGACCGCCACCCCGGCGATCATGATCCCGGCCGCTACCGGCGTCGGGGCGGTGATGACGGCCAGACCGGCCAGACCCAGCCCCGCGAGGATGGCGACGATGACCTCGATGCCGAAGGTCAGACGACCGCCGAGGTCGCGTCGGAACAGCGACGACGGCGGCGTGGTCCGGGCCCGGGCCAGCGGGGCCAGGCTGAAGGCCGCGGCGGCGAGAAGCCCGAACGCGGCCGCCTTCAGCAGCGGCATGGGATAGACGGCGAACAGGGCGGGCACGGGCAGCTCGTCGCCGGCCAGCTGTCCCAGCACCAGCGGGGCCACCGCGCCGATCGCCAGGCCGATGGCCACGCCCAGCAGCGACAGCACCCCGATCTGGATCAGGTAGAGGTTACGGATCAGCGCCCCCTCGGCGCCCAGCGCCTTGAGGATGGCGATTGAGGCCTTGCGCTGTTCCAGATAGGCGCTGACCGCGCCGGCGACGCCCAGGCCCCCGGCGACCAGCGAGGCCAGGCCGATGAAGCCCAGGAAATACTCCAGCTGATCGATCAGCCGCTTGATGCCGGTCGCGGCGTCGTTGCGGCCGCGGGCGGAGAAGTCCCGGGCCTGAAGCCCCTTCACCAGCCGGTCGACCGAGGCGTTGGAGGTCAGGTCGGGCCGCAGCGCGATACGGACGGTCTCGCCGGTGTCGGGCAGGCCCTCCTGCAGGAAGCCGCCCTTCTCGACCGCTTCAACCGTGGTCAGGACGCGTGGGCCGAGGGCGAAGCCGCGACCCAGCCGGTCGGGCTCCGACAGCAGCACGGCGCGGGCCACGAACGGCGCCTCGCCGACCAGGAAGCGGTCGCCCAGCTTCAGGTTCAGGCGGTCGAGCAGCGTCTGCTCGACCGCCGCGCCGGCGGCGTCGCCCTGCGGCCGGAAGGCTTCGGCGAGCGAGGCCGCGCCGCTGATCTCGACCGTCCCGGTCAGCGGGTAGGTATCGGAGACGCCGCGCAGCTCGACCAACCGGCGCTCGCCCGTGGCGGTCTCGGCCATGGCCATGGAGGCGACGGAATAGGCGGTGGCGCCCAGGGCCTCGAAGCGAGCCCGGTCGGCGGGGCTGAAGCGGCGGCCCTCGACGCTGACGCGCAGGTCGCCGCCGAGGATCTCGCGCGCCTCAGACGCCAGCCCGCGCCGGAAGGCCTCGGCCGTCGAGCCGGCGGCGGCGATGGCCGCGACGCCCAGCGCCAGACAGGCCAGGAAGATGCGGAAACCCGCGACGCCCGAGCGCAGCTCGCGCCCGGCGAAGCGGAAGGACAGGGGCAGGCCGCTCACGCCGGGTCCACCACCAGGCCGCCGCCCATGACGATCTGGCGGTCAGCGCGCGCCGCCAGCGCCGGATCGTGGGTGACCAGCACCAGGGCCGCGCCGGTCTCTGCGACCAGCTCGAACATCAGCTCGGCCACGCCGCCGGCATTGGCCGCGTCGAGGTTGCCGGTCGGCTCGTCGGCGAACAGCAGCTCCGGCTGGATGGCCAGGGCCCGGGCCAGGGCGACGCGCTGCTGCTCGCCGCCGCTCAGCTGGTGCGGATAGTGGCGCAGACGCTCGGTCAGGCCGACGCGGGCCAGCCAGTCGCGGGCGGTCTTGCCCGCCGAGGCGCGGCCGGCGATCTCCAGCGGCGCGGAGACGTTCTCCTCGGCCGTCATGTTGGGCAGCAGGTGGAAGGATTGGAAAACCAGCGACACCTTGCCCCGGCGGAGTTTCGCGCGGCCGTCCTCGCCCAGCCGGCTCAGGTCCTGGCCGAACAGGCGCACGGTTCCCGACGTCGGCTGCTCCAGCCCGGCGGCCACCGCGATCAGCGAGGACTTGCCCGAGCCGGACGGCCCGACCACCGCCACACGTTCGCCCGGCTCAACCGCCAGGCTGACGCCCCGAAGAATTTCCACCGGCCCCGCGGCCGAGGGCAGCGTCAGGGTGACCGCGTCGAGGGAGAGCGGCGTCGTCGTCGTTGCGTCGAACATGTGCGGGGGGCGTTTTCCGGTGGACCTGGACACCCTATGTAGGACGAAGCCATGGATCGCACACCTTACCGTCCGTTCACCCGACGCGCCTTCGCCGGCCTGCTGCTCGCAGCGGCAGCCTCGCCGGCGCTCGCCCAGGCGCGTCCGCGCGTCGTCACCGTGCTCGGCGACTCGATCACCGCCGGCTACGGCCTGCCTGCGCGCGAGGCGCTGCCGGCGAAGCTCGAGCGGGAACTGGCCAAGGCCGTGCCCGGCGCGCGGGTGCGCGGGGCCGGCGTCAGCGGCGACACCACGGCCGGCGGCCTGGCCCGGGTGGACTTCAGCGTTCAGCGCGACACCGCCGTCTGCGTTGTGGCCCTGGGCGGCAACGACCTGCTGCAGGGGCTGGACCCGAAGCAGACCCGCGCCAACCTCGACCGCATCATCGGCAAGCTGAAGGCGCGCGGCATCACCGTGGTGCTGGCCGGAATCACTGTGCCCAGCGCGCTCGGCCGTTCCTACGCCCGCGACGTCGCGGCCCTGTACGCCGACCTGGCGCGCAAGCACGGGGTGACGCTGTATCCGAACCTGCTGGCCGGGGTGGCCGGCGATCGCCGCCTGAACCAGCGCGACGGCATCCACCCCAACGCCCAGGGCGTGGCGATCATCGCCGCCCGACTGGCGCCGGTGGTGGCCAGGGTGCTGGCCGCGGTGCGGTGAGGCGCCGGGCGGCAGGCCTGCAAACCAGCAATCAATGATCCGGAGCCGGCCCGCTGGGCCGTGCAAAAGGACGCACTTAAGGGGGATCTGACTTGAAGACTTCGAAACTGGGCCGCACCGGCATCGACATCAGCCGCTGCTGCCTGGGCACCATGACCTGGGGCTCGCAGAACACCGAGGCCGAGGCCCATGCCCAGATGGACTACGCGTTCGAGCGCGGCGTGACCTTCTGGGATACCGCCGAGATGTACGCCAGCCCGCCCCGTCCGGAGACTCAAGGCCGCACCGAGCAGTACATCGGGACCTGGCTGGAGAAGTCGGGCAAGCGGGACAAGATCGTGCTGGCCTCCAAGGTCGCCGGCCGCGGCTCGGTGTTCGGCGGCCTCGACTGGATCCGCGCCGACAAGTCCAACGCCCGCCAGACCAAGGCCCAGATCGATGAGGCGGTCGAGAACTCCCTCAAGCGGCTGAAGACCGACTATCTCGACCTCTATCAGCTGCACTGGCCCGACCGGGCGGTCCGCACCTTCGGCGGCATGACCTTCCGCGACTACGATGACGACTACGAGCCGTTCGAGTCGATCCTCGAGGCATTGGACGTCCACGTGAAGGCCGGCCGCATCCGCGCCATCGGCCTGTCCAACGAGTTTCCCTGGGGCGTGATGCGGTTCCTGCAGGAGTCGGACAGGCGCGGCCTGCCGCGCGTCGCCTCGATCCAGAACGCCTACCACCTGGCCAACCGGGTCTATGAGTACGGCCTGGCCGAGATGGGCATGCGCGAGGACATCGGCCTGCTGGCCTATTCGCCGCTGGCCCAGGGCTGGCTGACCGGCAAGTACCTGGGCGGCGCCTTGCCCGAGGGCTCGCGCAAGGCGCTCTACAATCGCATGCAGCGCTATGAGGGACCGGGGGCGGAGGAAGCCTTCACCGCCTACATCACCCTGGCCCGCGACCACGGCATCGACCCGGCGCAGCTGGCCCTGAAGTTCTGCGACACCCGCCCCTTCGTCGCCTCGACCATCATCGGCGCCACCTCGATGGACCAGCTGAAGACCAACATCGACGCCTTCGACCTGGAGTGGACCGAGGAACTGGAGAAGGCCGTCGACGCCATCCACGTGCAGCGGCCCAATCCCTGTCCGTAGGGTGTCGTGCGTGCTTCGACACGCGCTCTTACGAGCGCTGCTCAGCATGACTAGGATGGGTGGCCTTCTACACCAGTCATCCTGAGCAGGCGCGCAGCGCCGTGTCGAAGGACGCAATGATCCCATGATCCGCCTCTTCGCCGCCATCGCCGTTCCCGAGGACATCGGCCAGCCGCTGACCAGCCGCATGCGCGGGCTTGAGGGCGCGCGGTGGCGGCCGCTGGAGGCGCTGCACATCACCTTGCGCTTCTTCGGCGACGTGCAGCCCCGGGTCGCCGAGGATCTCGACGTCGAGTTGGCGACCATCGCCCGGCCGGCCTTCGGGCTTGAGCTGGACGGCGTCGGGGCGTTCGGCGAGGGTCGGGACATCCACGCCGTCTGGGCCGGCGTGGGCAAGAGCGAGCCGCTGGACGGCCTGGCCGGCAAGTGCGAGGCCGCGGCCCGGCGGGCCGGCCTCAAGGGCGAGGGGCGGGCCTACCGCCCTCACGTCACCATGGCCTACCTGCGCCGGCCCGACCCGGCCGCCGTCGCGACCTGGCTGGAGGCCAACAGCCTGCTGAAGTCGCCACGCTTCGCGGTCGACCGCTTCGGGCTCTACTCCAGCCACCAGACGTCCGAGGGCTCCCGCTACGTGCTGGAGCGGGAGTACCGGCTGTAGCCATGGGATGGGCCCTTGCCGCATTTGCGATAGCCGCCGCTTTGGTCGCCGCACGTATCGGCCTGGCGACATGGCGAGCGATGCAGGACGACGGGCCAATGCCCGATGACAGGGTCCGCCCACGGCCACCTCGACCACGGATTGACGGCTCCCCCGCCGACTACGTCTTCGTGGAAGACGACGGCTCGGCAAGGGACCTTTCGGCTGATGAGCTCGAGTATCTCGGCACGTCGTTCGATCCCGGCGACGGTGCGCGGCCGTACATCAAGTGGAATGGGTACGCCCAGCTGACGCCCGACGGTCGGATCGGCGGCTTCCTGAGGCGCGACAGGCTCCCGGATGGAATGCCCGTCGCGCCGTCGCCGGGAGCGGTCGGCTAGTTACCGCCGGTCCAGATGTCGACCTTCGGGTTCTGCAGGACGCCGTCGCCACCGGGCGTGCCGCTGACCTTGTAGCCGAAGTTTCCACTGCCGCCGCCGCTGTCGACCAGCAGGAACTGGATCGTCTCGGGCGTCGGCCCGGGCAGCATCTTCACCTTGGTGAAGCCGGCGTCCGTACCGTTCTCCAGAGGCCGGGTGTAGGTGGTCCAGCCCTCGGCGTCGGGCGCCGGGATGTTCTCCACCGGACGGCAGCCGAAGATCTTGATCGGCGCGGCGGTCGGATCGACTTCCCAGGCGGCTTCGGACAGGCACTTGGGATCGAGGATCACCCCGGCCGTTCCCATGGCGGAGGCGGCGGGCGCGAAGGCGAGGGCGGCCAGGGCCGCCAGCATCAGGCGTTTCATGTCAGGCTCTCCTAGGACGCCGGCCGCAGGCCAAGCGTGATGGCGTAGTTCATCTGCGCCGCCGTCGGCTTGCAGCTGGCGACGGGCGCGTCCGCGCGACAGACGCCTTCAGGCGTATCGTAGGTGACGCTGACGAACAGCAGTTGCGAGCCCTTCTTGTAGCCGCCCGCCGTGCCGGTCGGACCATCCGCGTCGGCGTTGGGATCGCGGGTCCAGCCGTCGCCCGTCAGCAGGGTGTCGAGCTTGGCGGCGACCGCCTGGAAACTGGTTCCGAACGTTTCGCCGGTGCCGGCGAAAGTGACCTGGCAACCGTCGACGTCGGTGTAGCCGACATAGCCGACGCTGGCCGGGGCGACCGTGGCCGGCGCGCCCAGGGCGCCCTCGGCGGCGGTCTCCAGCGCGGTGCAGGCAGGCGACACGGCGCCCTGGGCGTGGGCCGCGCCCGCGGCGGCGAACACGGTCGCGCCGGCCGCGACGGCGGCCAATGTGTTGATGATCCTCATGGCAGTCCCCCTGCCGGCGAACCTTCCAGACAAAGGCCCCCTGACCGGCGGTCGGAGCCTAGCGCCGAGCGACGCCCGATGGAACGATGTTATGCGAGTGAGCGGGCTGCCTGCAGCCGTTCCGTGAATTCAAGGTTCCCCGGCCTGGTCGCAATCATCACCGCAGGAGCCGGCTCTAGGGACGCGGGGCGGCTCCGCGGGCGCGGTGACGCAGCCGCAGGCGCGGCGCGATGAACCAGCTGATCGGCAGGGACACCAGGGCGCTCGCCACGATCAGCGCGGGAATCAGGATCGGCGCGTGAACCGTCAGGGGCGTCGCCAGAATGGCGATGACCCCGAATCCGAACAGCAGGCCCTGCACCATCAGATAGACGACCGCTGCGATCTGTAGACGGGTGGACATGACTGCCTCCTCATTGACGTGGCTTGTCGTCAACAAGGTGGCGGGCGGTCAGGTTCCCTCGCGCGGGGATAACCTACAGCCGTCCCGCGAACTCCAGCTCCACCGGACCGGTCATGATCACGTGGCCGTCGCTGGTCCGCCATTCGATGGTCAGCTCGCCGCCGTCCAGCTCCAGCGTCGCCTTGCGGTCGGTCA
Source organism: Caulobacter sp. (assembly GCA_031426695.1). Taxonomy (GTDB): domain Bacteria; phylum Pseudomonadota; class Alphaproteobacteria; order Caulobacterales; family Caulobacteraceae; genus Caulobacter. Next base: position 95,959 of record JASJPM010000010.1, on the reverse strand, counting down.
GGCCCCGTCGGGCGCAGGCGACGAGGGCGGCGCAGGCGCCGGTGCCGCAGGCCTTGGTCAGACCCGCGCCGCGCTCCCAGACGCGCAGGCGGATACGGTCGCGCGCCTTGACGAAGGCGAAGCCGACGTTGACGCCTTCCGGGAACAGCGGGTGGTGCTCGATCAGGCTTCCCGACCCGCGCACCAGCGCGTCGTTAGGTTCCCTGTCGACGAAGAAGACCACGTGCGGGTTGCCCATGCTGACCGCGCCGGGCGTGTGCAGGTGCGGCGCGTCGATCGGCCCGACCTGCAGTTCGATGCCCCGGGTGTCCATCTCTTCGGCCAGCGGGATCTGGTCCCAGGCCAGGCGCGGCTCACCCATGTCGACGGTGACCACATGGTCGCCTGCGCGCTGGCCGCTGAGCGGGCCGCCGTCGGTGTCGAAGGTGACCTGGTCGGCGCCGCCGGCCTCCATCAGCAGCCAGGCCACCGCTCGGGTGCCGTTGCCGCAGGCGCCGACCTCCTCGCCGGTCGAATTCCAGAAGCGGACATAGGCCGCCGTGTCCGGCGACCGGGACGGCTCGATGGAGATCAGCTGGTCGTGCGGATAGCGCGCGGCGATCGCCCGCACCTCATCCGGCGACGGGTCGAAGGGCTGGTCACGCGCCTCGACAACGACGAATTCGTTCCCGAGGCCGTTCATCTTGAGGAACGGACGGCTCATACAGGCCATATAGGGCATGTCGCGGCCCAAGTCAGAGGCCCCGCGTCAGGGAACAGCGTGATGACCAGCGGCGGCGAACGCGAGGAGAAACACGGTCTGCGGCGGGTCCGCGCCGTGCTGCGCAGCCTCTACCACGGCATGTCGCCCACGGCGGTGCGCTTCCGGCTGGGCGTCATCGTCGTCGACCTGGCCATCATCGCCTTCTTCATCGCCGCGCCGATCATGCGCGACACCGGCCGCATCTTCTACGTCATCGACTACGGCATCGCGGTGGTCATGGCCGCCGACCTCGCCGCCCGGGCGCTGGCCTGGCCCAGCCTGAAGAGCTTCTTCAAACGGCCGGTGGTCTGGATGGACGTGTTCATCCTCGCCACCCTGCTGTTCCCGGCCTGGCTGGCGAACCTGGGCTTCCTGCGGGTGATCCGGCTCTGGACCCTGGTGGAGAGCGAATTCTTCTGGCGCACCGTCGGCCGCCGCTACGACGACAGTCGCTACGAGGACATCACCAAGGCGGCCGTGCGGCTTGTGACCTTCGTCTTCGTCGTGACCGGCTTCGTCTACACCAGCTTCATGGGCCGCTACGAAGGCATCGGCGGCTGGGTCGACGCGCTCTATTTCACCGTAACCAGCCTGACCACGACCGGCTATGGCGACATCATCCTGCCCGGCGTCTGGGGGCGGCTGCTGTCCATCCTGGTGATGCTGGTCGGGGTGTCGCTGTTCATCCGACTGATGCAGCTGCTGGTGCGCCCGCACAAGGTCAACTTTCCCTGCCCGTCCTGCGGCCTGATCCGCCACGACCCGGACGCGGTGCACTGCAAGGCCTGCGGCCAGATCCTCAACATCCCCAACGAGGATTAGGCGCGGCCGGCCTTGCTGTCGCCACCCCGCCGCCTATGCTTCCCCTCGAAATCGCGTTCTCCGGGTCTGTTCTCATGAAATTGTCCGCCCTGGCCGCAATGGCCGTGCTCGCCGCCACGCCCGTCCTGGCCGCGACGACCCCCTTCGAATGGCTGGAATCGGTCGACGGCAAGGAGGCCATGGACTGGGTCCGGGCCGAGAACGCCAGGGCGCTGCCGGTGCTGACCGGCGACGCCCGGTACGCGGGCCTGGAGGCCGATGCGCTGAAGATCCTGTCGGCCCAGGACCGGATCCCGACCCCGGTCTTCCACGGCAAGGACATCTACAACTTCTGGCAGGACGCCACGAACACGCGCGGCCTGTGGCGCCGCACGAGCCTGGACAGCTACCGCACCGATGCCCCGGCCTGGGAGACGGTGCTCGATATCGATGCGCTGGCGAAGGCCGAGACCGCCAACTGGATCTGGAAGGGCGCCGACTGCCGCCCCAAGACCCACGACCGCTGCCTGGTCGAGCTCAGTAACGGCGGCAAGGATGCGGTCGAGATCCGCGAGTTCGACCTGAAGACAAAGCGCTTCGTCGAGGGCGGCTTTCGCCTGCCCGAGAGCAAGCAGACCGTCGCGTGGCTGGACGCCGACACCCTGATCCTGACCCGTGACTGGGGGGCGGGGACCACCACCGAGTCCGGCTACGGCTTCGTGGTGAAGACGCTCAAGCGCGGTCAGCCGCTGTCGGCGGCGCGGGAGGTCTTCCGGGGCGAGGCCAAGGACGTCGGGGCGACGCCCGTCGTCCACCGCGACGGCTCGGGAAAGCGGATCGTGCTGGTCGACCGCAGCCTGGACTTCTTCAACAGCGCCTGGTTCGTGTTGCCCGAAGACGGCGGCCCGGCCCGGCCCCTGCCGCTGCCGACGCGATCATCCGTATACGGTTATATAGACGGGCGACTGATCGTCTCGATCCATCAGGACTGGACCCTGGGCGGTGGCGCCTACCCGGCGGGCTCCCTTCTGGCGGTGGACGTGCCGGGCCTGCTCGAGCCGGCGTCGACCGGTCGCTCCGGCGCGGTGGTCGAGGTGCTCTATACGCCGAAGGACCGGCAGGCCCTCGACCGCGACCAGATCGCCGTCACCGAAAGCCGCGTCGTCGCCGTGATGTACGACAACGTCCGGGGCAGTCTGGTCACCTTCGACCGGGGCGCCGGCGGCTGGACCCTGCAGACCTACGAGGGCCTCGACAATGCCGCCGTCACCCTGGGCGCTGTCGCCGACGAGGGCGACGGGGTGTTCTTCACCGAGGAGACCTTCACCACCCCGACCCGGCTCCGCTATGCGCCGCTGAAGTACGCCAAGGCGACGACGATCAAGACCCTGCCGGCCCGTTTCGACGCCTCGACCCACGTCGTCGAGCAGAAGGAGGCGGTGTCGAAGGACGGCACGAAGATTCCCTACTTCATCGTCCACCCCAAGGGGCACAAGCACGACGGCCAGGACCCGACGCTGCTGCACGCCTACGGCGGCTTCCAGGTCAGCAAGACGCCCGTCTACGACCCCGTGATCGGCAAGCTCTGGCTCGAGCGCGGCGGCACCTATGTCGTGGCCAACATCCGGGGCGGCGGGGAGTTCGGCCCCGGCTGGCACGAGGCGGCGCTGAAGGGGAACCGCCAGCGCGCCTATGACGACTATTTCGCGGTCGCCGAGGACCTGATCCGCCGCGGGATCACCAGCCCGCGCCGGCTGGGCGCCTACGGTCGCTCGAACGGCGGCCTGTTGATGGGTGTGGCCCTGACTCAGCGGCCGGACCTGTGGAACGCGGTGGTGGTCGAGAGCCCGCTGCTGGACATGATGCGCTACCACCTGCTGCCGGCCGGGGCCTCCTGGATTGGTGAATACGGCGACCCGACCAAGCCGGAAGAAGCCGACTGGATCGCGAAGTACTCGCCGTTCCAGGCGATCCGGCCCGGCGTGAAGTACCCGCTGGCCTACATCACCACCTCGACCAAGGACGACCGCGTCCACCCCGGCCACGCCCGCAAGTTCGCGGCGCGACTGGGCGAGGTCGGGGCCCCCTACCTTTATTTCGAGAACACCGACGGCGGTCACGCCAACGCCGCCGACCCGTCCGCCAACGCCCGTCGCTGGGCGATGCACTACACCTACCTCACCCGCCAGTTGATGGATTGAGTATGCGTTCGTATCTGCTTGCCGCCGCCATGAGTGTGACCGCCTTGACCGCTTCCGCCGCCCCGCCCGCCGCTCCGTCCACGCCCGAGGATCCCTACGTCTGGATGGAGGAGATCGAGGGCGAGCGGGCCCTGGCCTGGGCACGGGCGGAAAACGCCGCCTCCCTGCCGACCCTGCAGTCGGACCCCCGCTACGGCGCCATGCGGGGCGAGGCCCTGACCATCCTGCAGGCGAAGGACCGCATCGCCGGCGTCAGCTTTTCCGGCGACGGCAAGCTGAGCAACTTCTGGCAGGACGCCACCCACGTGCGCGGCCTGTGGCGCAAGACCACCCTGGACAGCTACCGCACCGCCGAGCCGGTCTGGGAGACGGTGCTGGACGTCGACGCCCTGGCCAAGGCCGAGGACCGGAACTGGGTCTACAAGGGCGCCAGCTGCCTGGCGCCGGACGACCGGTACTGCCTGGTCACCCTGTCGGACGGCGGCAAGGACGCGGTCGTCTTCCGCGAGTTCGACGCGGTCACGAAGACCTTCCTGACCGACGGCTTCGTGCTGCCCGAAGGCAAGCAGGACATCACCTGGATCGACCGGAACACCGTGCTGGTCGCCCGCGACTGGGGGGAGGGCACGATGACGAAGTCGAGCTATCCCTTCGTGGTCAAGCGCTGGACGCGCGGGACGCCGCTGTCGGCGGCTGCCGAGGTGTTCCGGGGCACGGTCGACGATGTCGCCGTCTCGCCCTTCGTGCTGCGTGACCCGGACGGCGTCGTCCAGGCGGTGATGCTGTCGCGGGCGACCAGCTTCTTCGAGGCCGAGTACTACCTGCTGGGCGACACGGGGGCGGTGAAGCTGCCGTTCCCGCTGAAGAGCTCGATCAAGGGCCTGGTGCAGGGCCGGCTGGTCTTCAGCCTGGAGCAGGACTGGGACGCCCACGGCCTCAAGCAGGGCGACCTCGCCGCCTTCGACCTGGCCGCGCTCAAGGCTGACGCCGACAAGGCCCGCCCCACCCTGATCCTGCGGCCGACGGCGCGCCAGTCGATCGAGGACATCACCATCAGCCGCACCAAGCTGATTGTCGCTCTGTTCGAGGACGTGACGGGCAAGGCGGTAGTCTACACCCCGACCGCCGGCGGCTGGACCAGCGCCGCTCTGGACCTTCCCGGCAACGCCTCGATCGGCCTGGGCTCGGCGTCGGAGACCGACGACCGGCTGTTCGTGACGGCGACCAACTACCTGACCCCGACCACCTTCTGGCTGGCGGACGCGGCCGGCGGAAAGGTCGAGACGATTAAGGCCTCGCCCGCGCGGTTCAACGCCGACGGTCATGTCGTCGAGCAGTTCTTCGCCACCTCGAAGGACGGTACGAAGGTCCCCTACTTCGTGGTCCGCTCGAAGGACCTGAAGTACGACGGCCAGGCCCCGACCCTGCTCTACGCCTACGGCGGCTTCCAGGTGTCGATGACGCCCGGCTACTCGGCGACGGTCGGCAAGCTGTGGCTCGAGCGCGGCGGCGTCTATGTGGTCGCCAACATCCGCGGCGGCGGCGAGTACGGCCCGGCCTGGCACCAGGCGGGCCTGAAGGGCGACCGCCAGAAGGTGTTCGACGACTTCTACGCCGTCTCCCAGGACCTCATCGACCGCAAGATCACCAGCCCGCGCCGCCTGGGCGCCATGGGCGGCAGCAACGGCGGCCTCCTGATGGGCGTGGCTCTGACCCAGCGGCCGGACCTCTACAACGCCATCGTCATCCAGGTGCCGCTGCTCGACATGCTCAACTACACCCGCATGGGCGCCGGCGCGTCCTGGGTCGGCGAGTACGGCGACCCGGCCCTGCCGGAGGAGCGGGCCTGGATCGCGGCCTATGATCCCTATTCGAACCTCAAGGCCGGCCAGAGGTATCCGAAGGTCTTCCTGGAGACCTCGACCAAGGACGATCGGGTCCACCCGGCCCACGCCCGCAAGATGGCGGCACGCCTCAAGGACCTGGGCTACGGCTACGTCTACTACGAGAACATCGACGGCGGTCACTCCGCCGCCGCCAACCTCGAGGAGAGCGCCACCCGCTACGCGCTGGAGTTCACCTACCTGGCCCAGCAGCTGATGGACTGACCGGCTTCTTCCTGTCGGAACGAAGAAGGCCCCCGTCGCGAGACGGGGGCCTTTGTCGTTCTCAGAGCCGTGGGCGGATCAGAACGCCCAGCGGGCGGTCAGCTGGAACACCGGGCCAGCCCTCTCGGTCTCGACCTCGTACTCGTCGTAGACGCGGGCGGCCTGGTCGGCGAGGGTGCCGAACTTGTCGAACACTTCGTCCTTGGAGCTGTCCAGCAGGTTCTGGCCGGTCAGGCGGACCACGAAGCTTTCGCCGAAGCGCTTCTCGATGAAGGCTTCCAGGTCGGCGCCGTATTCGGTGTCGATCTCTTCCAGCGCGTAGCGGTCGAAGGCGTTGCCCTGCTTGCGGTAGGTGACGCCGAAGGCGGCGGCCCAGCTCGGAATGTCCTGGATGAAGCCGACGTTGTAGACGTAGTCGGACTGGCCGTTGAACAGGCGCGCGCCGGCGAAGTCGTCAACCTCGCTGTCCAGCCAGCTGTAGTTCAGGAACACGCCGGTGTTGTCGAGACCCATGAAGGTCAGCGGCGTGGAGAGGTCGAACTCCAGACCCATGACCGAGCCGTCGCCGACGTTGGCGACCGAGTAGATGAAGGTGCCGGGGCCGCCGTCGCCTTCCAGGCCGGTGTTCACGTCCTCGATGAGGTCGGAGACGTCCCGGTAGAAGAAGTTCACGCCGACGATGCCGCGGGCGCCGAGGCGACGCTCGTAGCCGATGTCGAAGCCCCAGGCCGTCTCGGGCTCGAGGTTCGGATTGCCGATGAAGTCGTCGTCGCCGTACTCCTCGATCAGCAGGATCGGCTGCAGCTTGTCGAAGTTCGGGCGCCGCACGGTGCGGCCGGCCGACAGGTTGATCCGGCCGCCGTCGCCGACGTTGATGCGCAGGTTCGCCGACGGCAGCAGCACCGTGTAGTCGTTCTCGGTGACGCGGTCGGCCGGGGCGACGCCCAGGCTGTCGTCGGTGATCGTGGTCTCGGTCGTCTCGTAGCGCAGGCCGACTTCCCAGCGCAGGCTGTCGTTCTTGCCCGTCAGCATGACGAACGGATCGAGGCGGGTTTCCTCGATGTTGACGTCGACGTCGCTGCGGACCGTGAACACGCCCGGCGCCGGGAAGGTCGCGCCGCTGTTGACGCCGTTGGCGATGTTGAAGCGCGAGCGGACCTCGAGAAGCTGCGCGTCGCGGTCCTTGGCGTTGTACTGCAGGCCGAAGGTCAGCTTGGCGCCGCCCAGGTCACGCTCGTGCTCGAAATCGGCCGAGAGTTCGCTGTCCTCGAGGTCGGTGTCGGTGTCGGTGTGCGTGAAGCGGTCGGCGTCCGGGAATGGGGTCCCGTCGCGCAGGAACTCCAGCTCCTTCTCGAACTCGAACTGCTCGTCGGTCACGGCCGAGTAGCCGAGCTTGAACTTGCTTTCGCCGCCCAGCATCTCGACGACGAACTTGCCGCGGAGCGACCAGCTGTCGGTGAGGATGTCCAGGTCGTTGTCGTTGATGGTCAGCAGGTTGGCGTCGTTGCGAATGCCGCTCTTGTATTCGAGCGAGTCCTCATCCTGCAGGCGGTCGGTGCGGACGAAGTAGCCGTCCAGCGTCAGCTCGCCGCCGGCGAACGGCGTGACGTAGTTGACGTTGAACGAGTAGTCGGTGCCGTCACGGACGTCGATCTGGTCCTCGATGTTCTGCAGCGTGCCACCCGGCGCGTCATAGCGCAGGCTGAGCTTTTCCTTGGGCGCGCGACGGCCCTGGACGTTGGCGCCGATCAGCAGCCGGCCTTCGCCCAGGGCGCCGCCCCAGTAGAAGCCGAAGTTCTCGGCGAATTCCTTGTCGTCATAGTAGGTCACGCCGCCCCGGACGTAGCCGCCGTCGAGGCTGGCCGAGTCGCGCAGGACGATGTTCAAAGAACCGGCCATCGCGTCGCCGCTGCGGTTGGCCGAGGGCGCGCGGATGATCTCGATCCGCTCGAGCAGTTCGGCCGGGATGCGGTCGACGAAGAACGAGCGGTCGCCCGAGGCGCCGGGGACGCGCTCGCCGTTGATCAGGATCTGGGTGTAGCCGGGGTCGAGGCCGCGCAGGCGGGCGCCGTCCGATTCCAGCACGTCCGACAGGAAGGTGACGCTCGGCACGCGCTTGAGGGCGTCGCCGGCCGACACAGGCTCGAAGCGCTGGAAGTAGCCCTGGTCGTAGGACAGCACCGGAGCCGTGGAATCGGTGCGGTCGCGATAGACGATTTCGCCGGTGACGATCAGCTCCTGGACGGCCGTCGGGGCCTCGGCGGCGGTGGCCATCGCCTCTTCAGCGGCCAGGGCCTGGGTGGCGAGCGCGAGCGGCGCGAGCGCCGCCAGCGCGAACAGCGCGGACTTCTTCATCGGATAACCCCCTCGGGCGCGCCCGCCCGGTTTGGGGTCTCGGCGCGCGTTGCATTTCACCGGTCGCTGTAATCAAGCGGTGAGACGCACGGGTGATGGTTCCGCGACGGATTTATTTCGGGCGCGGGGGTGGGCGGACGATCAGTCGTGAGCGCGGCGCGGCGCGGCGCGGGGCTTGGCGAAGGCGTCCGCTCCCTCCGTCAGGCCCGCTCCACGGCCGCCGCCGCCGCGTCCAGCGCGTCGCAGATGGTCGCGATCTGCTCCTTGCTCAGCGCCCCGCCGGTGAGCTTGAGCTTAAGCGCGGTGCGCAGGTTCTCGCGGGCCCGCAGGATCTGCGGCGAGAAGGCGGCGCTGGCGGCGGCGGCCTCGGCCATGCGCTGGAAGATGCCGGCCGTCTGGGGTTCGTTGGCCCGCAGGTGCGCCTCGCCCACGGCGGTGACGGTGTAGAGCTTGCGCCCGCCGGCCGCGTCGGCGGCGGAGACGAAACCCATCTCCTCCAGCCAGGTCAGGGTCGGATAGACCACGCCGGGACTGGGCGAATAGGCGCCGCCGGCCTGTTCCTCGATCTGTTTGATCAGTTCGTAGCCGTGGCGAGGTTCGTCGGCGATCAGCCGCAGGATGACCAGCTTGAGGTCGCCGTGGTCGAAGAACCGGCCCATCCGGCCGCGTCCGCCGCGCATGGGGTGGTGATGGCCGCCAAAGCCGTGGCGGCCGAAGCGGTGGTGTTGGTCTTTATGGAAGCCGAAATGGCGATGCATGTTTTGGAGCCTTTCTAGATATATCGAAATGATAGATATATCGGATCGGCAGAGAGTCAAGACAGATATATCGGAACCCTTTAGAGAGGGTCGCGACCTATCACTTGCTCAATTCGATTGCCGTAGAACACGAATGGCACCTCGCCGCCGTAAAATGCATGCTCAAGGCGGCCTGCATAAACACCGACAAAACTCGTTGTCAGCACGTTGCCCGCTAGAACGACCAACGAGCCGTTGGGCTGTTCAACTGGGGCTGGGCCGATGTGCCGACGAAAGACAGGGCTTCCGGAGAAGCCCGGGCTCGTTGATGCGTCCATGAGGAACATTGGTTTCGCGCCTTACATTAGGTCATTGGGCACCACGCTCTCCGGGTTGATGCGATTGGACTTGCCGAGGATCGGGTGGCGTCGAAGCGGATAGGGACAGGCGCTGAAGTCTATCTCCCCGGAGCGTCTACCCCCGCCGCGCCGCGAAGGCCGCCTCGACGCTGGGCGTCACCAGCCAGTCGATGCGTTCGCCGAAGGCGTCGAGTTCCCGGGCCGTGCTCGACGAGACGTGGAGGTAGCGCGCCTCGCAGATGAAGTGGACCATCGGGATCGACGCATCGATGCGTTCTGCGACCCCATGCAGGTTGAACTCATCGTTGAAGTCGCTGGCCTGGCGCAGGCCGCGCACGATGTGCGTCGCGCCGAGCGTCCGGGCGTAGGCGAGCAGGCTCTGGTCGGCGAACTCGCCGACCTCCAGAGCGCCGTCGAACAGCGCCTCCGATGGGCCGGCCGCTGCCTCCGGCCATTGCTCGACGATGGAGGAGCGGATCAGCCGCTGGCTCTCCTCGACCCCGAACAGACGTGTCTTCTTCACATTGGTCCCGACGGCGACATGCACCAGGTCGAAGGTCATCAGCGCCTTGCCGATGATGTCCAGGTGCCCGCGCGTGATCGGGTCGAACGATCCCGCGTAGAGGGCGCGGGTCTTTGGCGGCTTGCGCATGGCCTCGAGGTTCCGATGAGCGGGTCCGTGGCCCGGACCATTCAGGTCGGCGGCCGCGAACGCAAGACCCTCAAACCCCCTGCAGCACCTCCGCCAGCAGCCGCCCCTCCGCCGCGCGGCTGGAGCCGGCGCGCCAGGCGACCACGATCTCGCGGCTGGGGTGCTCGGCCTGGAGGGGACGGGTGGTGACGTTGACGTGCTCGGTCAGGCCGGCGTTGACCGCCATGGCCGGCAGAAACGAGACGCCCAGGCCCGAGCCGACCATCTGCACCAGGGTCGGCAGCGACGTGGCGGCGAAGGTCTCCTCGTCCGTCGACCTTGGCGGCTCCAGCCCGCAGGCGGCCAGGGCGTGGTCGCGCAGGCAGTGGCCGTCCTCCAGCAGGATCAGGTCCTTGGGGGCCAGGCTCTCGGGATTGATGCGGTTGGACTTGCCCAGGATCGGGTGGCCGTCGGGCACGGCGGCCAGCAGCTCGTCATCGGCGACATGGGCCCAGTTCAGGCCGGCCATGTCATAGGGCAGGGCGATCAGCGCCGCGTCCAGCGCGCCGGCCCGCAGGGATGCGATCAGCCGGTGGGTCAGGTCCTCGCGCAGGAACAGTCGCAGCTTGGGAAACTTCGTGCGCAGCACCGGCAGCGCCCGGGGCAGCAGGAAGGGGGCGATGGTCGGAATGACGCCCAGCCGGAACCGCCCGCTCAGCGGCTGGCCGGCCCCCTGGGCGGCCTGCACCAGGTCCTCGGCCTGGTCGAGGATGGCGCGGGCCCGGCGCACCGCCTCCTCGCCGGCGGCGGTCAGGATGACGCCGGAGCGGGCCCGGTCGACGACCGGCGCGCCGAGGATCTTCTCCAGCTCGGCGATGCCGGCCGAAAGCGTGGGCTGGGTGACATGCGCCGCCTCCGCCGCCCGGCTGAACGAGCCGTGGTCGGCGAGGAGCTTGAGGTACTGGAGCTGGCGCAGGGTGGGGAGCATGGCCGGACGATAGACCTCGCCCAGGCCCGCGGCAATGATTGGCTCTATCTTACCGGAAAGAAAGATCGATTGGATTTGTGGCCGGCGGCAATCTATCCCCGTCTTCGTCAGGCGCGTAACGACAGCGTCGGCGCAGACCAGCACGCGGCCCACGCCCCCCCGGGGCCGCGTGACCCGGGAGCTCCTCGGCCCGTCTCCCTCCCCCGAAAGGGCTGAGGGGCTCCCGGCCTTCCTCGCTATCGGAACCGCGACGCCCTATATGGGTTAGGTAGTGAAGGTCGCCGTCGAGAGTGAACCGCCCCGGCGGTCGAACTGCTCCGGCCTGGCGGCCGCCCGAGACCTATCTGACATGCTTTGGACTTTTGGTATTTCCGCCGCCTGCCTCGTCGCCGCCGCGCTCCTTATCCCGGTCGTGACCTTCTTCTTCCCCGAGGCGCAGCAACTGCGCACCGCCCGCGCCCCGGTAAAGGCGCCCGAGGTCTAGCCTCGCGCCCGGCAGCGACGCGCCCCTTACTCTTGAGTGTCGACCGCCTGCACGTCATAGTGGCGACAGGGGGCGCTGTGCGAAATTTCCTGATCCTCGGTACCGCGTTGGCGGCCCTTTCAGCGTTGCCCGTAGTCGCTGCTGCCGAAGCCGTGTGCGTCGCCAACGGCAACATCCCGCCCGCGGAACGCGAGAGGATGATCGTAGCCGCGCAAGCCGTGACCAATCCTGTACTGGCAGGAGATGGACCAGCCGCGTTTAAATCACTGTCGCTGGAGGCCCGCTCCAAAGCGTCTGAGGAGGAGCTCATCTTCCTCGCTCGACTATTGCGGGACGTGCGTGGAGATGTGTCGGCCTCCATCTCGGGAGCCTATCTGCTTGATGTCGGCGCCGCACGGCCCGACGACTTCGTCGACTGCAGCGATACTGCGCCGCCTGAAGCGCGTGTGGCCGTCAGGGTCTTCGACAATGGTCCGCGTCAGGCCCAAGTCGTCGTGTCGGTCGCCATGCCCAACAACGACTTGGCCCTGCGTGTGCTGCTGGGTTGGCGTGACGGCGAATGGCGCAGAGATGCGGTCTCTTTCGGGATGACGACGGCCGCCGGCAAGACAGGTCTTGAGCTCTTTGAACTCGGGCGGAAGCAACTGGATGCTGGCCACCGGTTCAACGCGCACTTGCTGCTCGTCGCAGGGTCAAAGTTGATCGATCAGGGCGCAGGGATGGATCTTCAGGCTGCGCCCGCCCTACGCGAGTCCATGGCGACTTACGAGGCGCCGGCCGGGTTCGACGGAGCGGCCTACACTTGGAGCTACGGCGGGCAGAATTTTTCAGTTCGATCAATCACGATGATGGCTTTGGGCGGCAAACTGGGCATCGTAATGGACCATGAGCTCTCGCCTTGGCCCGGCGAAGCGGGCGCGGAAACGTCATCTCGCCGACTGACGGACGCGCTTATGGCGGCCTATCCTGAGTGGTCTGACGGCTTTGATTTCATAGCAGCAAAAGCCCTGAGCCCGGCCGCCTTGACACCGGCGGGCGGTCCAAGCTTCACCACGGTCTTTGAGGCTGGCAAGGGCTACTAGATCAGCGCCAGAGCCCTGGGCCCGACGCTACGGCCGTCCCGTCTCCAAATAACGTTTGAACCGCGTCAGCTGGCCGCCGATCACCTGGTCGAACAGCGGCGCGTTCGCGACCATCTCCGGGCGCAGGCCGCCGGCGTTGTAGGTCTGCGTCACCTCCGTACCCCCCTCGACCGCCTTCAGCCTGAAGGTCAGGGCGCCGGTGACGCCTTCGTCCTGCAGCGGCCCAAACGCGCCGTGGATGCGAAGGACCTGCCCCGGCCAGGCCAGCACCACCTCGCCGTGCTTGACGCCGCCCCCCTTGGCGAACCGCTCGCAGAAGCAGGCGCCCGGCTCCAGCGCGATGGTCATGTTGGCCGCGTCGCCGGTGTAGGTGTGCTCGCTGTCCCACCATTTCCCGATGTCGGCGAGCGCCGCGTAGACCCTGTCCGGCGGCGCGGCGATGGTCACCTTGTTCTCGAGGCGGATGCCGGCGGTCCAGGTCGACTTGACCTCGGCGCGGGCGGGCCCGGCGGCCAGAAACGCCGCCGCGACGGCCAGGACAGCAAGCCACTTCATGACGCACCCCCGTGATCGAACGGGAAGGGAACCACGGCCGGGGCGTGCGTTCAAGAAAGCGCCGATCTGCAGGGACTGGTCGGGCGACCTACGCCGCCTCGAACACCAGCGGCGCGCCCCAGAAGGCGGTGACCAGGTCGCTCTGCGGGCCGGGCGTCCCGGTGGTCAGGAAGCGGCGGGCGCCCGACGATCCCAGATCGTACTCCGGGTGGCGCTCGAAGTAGCGGGCCAGCGCGTCGGCGGTGGAGTCCGGCTGGTGGATCAGCGGCGTGCCGGGCGGCAGGGCCTCGCGGAACAGGTCGGCGACGATCTCGTAATGGGTGCAGCCGAGAACGGCCCGGTCCGGATGGCGGCCGATGCGGCGGCGCAGCGCATCGACATGGCCGGCGATCTCGGCGGCCAGCACCTCGCGCGCCGCATCCTGTTCGATCAGCCGGGCCAGGTTGGGGCAGGGCTCGGAGAATACCGCCAGGTCCTGCTTGCGCTTGTCGATCTCGATCTCGAACACCCGGCTCCCCGCCGTGCCCGGCGTGGAAAAGACGCCCAGCACATCGACCTTCTGCACCTGCTCGCCGCGGCGGTCGGCCTCGTGCTCCCAGGGCAGGCCGGTGGCCGCCTCGATGGTCGGGACGATGATGCCCAGCACGTTCAGCGCCCGCCCGGTCTCGCGTCGATAGCCGGGCAGCCAGGTCTGCTGCAGCCGGCGCAGGGCGATGGCCGAGGCGGTGTTGCAGGCCAGGACCACCACGCTGGCGCCGGCCTCGAACAGGCGGATGCAGCCTGCCCTGGTCAGGTCGACGATCTCCTCGCCCGGCCGCCCGCCATAGGGGGCGTTGGCCTGGTCGGCGAGATAGATGAAGTCAGCCGAAGGGAAGCGCTCGACGAGCGCGCGGTGGACGGACAGGCCGCCCACGCCGGAATCAAAGACGCCGATGGACATGGCTTCCGCTTTAGAGGTCCGCTTCGCCCAACGGAAGCGCATGACGGTCATTACAGTCCGTTCATGTGACGGTCAGGCGGAATGCGCCTAGGGTCCCGCGCAAAGCTTTTCGATCACGGAGCGATCATGCACCGACGCCAACTCCTCATCGGGGGCGCGAGCCTCTTCGCCGTTTCCGGCTGCGCCTCGGCCGGCGGCCTGGTCGGGGGCGGCGCCGCCCCGGACACCCTGGCCCAGGACGCCGCCGTGGCCCGCGCGGTCCTGCCGGCTCAGACGCCCAAGGCCGAACTGCTGCAGACTTGGACCGGGCCCTACGGCGGCGTGCCCCCGTGGGACAAGGTGACGGCCCCCAAGCTGCGCGAAGCCATCCTGGAAGGGATCGAGCTGCAGCGGGCCGAGGTGCAGGCCATCGCCAACAACCCGCAGCCGCCGACCTTCGCCAACACCCTGGTCGCCATGCAGATGGTCGGCGAGCCGCTCGACCGCGCCCTCTCGATCTTCGGCGTGATGACCAGCAACATCGGCTCGAGCGATTACGAGGCCATCGACACCGAGGTGTCGCCCCTGCTGTCGGCGGCCAGTGACGAGATCACCTTCAACGAAGCTCTGTTCAAGCGCGTCAAGGCGGTGGCCGACGGCGCGGGCGCGGCCGGCCTGACCGCCGAGCAGGCTCGCCTGGCGACTCGCAGCCGCGACAGCTTCGTCCGCAACGGCGCGGCGCTGGACGCCGCGGGCAAGGCCGAGCTGGGCCGCATCAACACCGCCCTGTCCAACGCCTTCACCAGCTTCGGCCAGAAGGTTGTCGCCGACGAGAAGACCTGGACGGTCATCCCGACCGAGGCCGGGACCGCCGGCATGCCCGAGTCCAACAAGGCTGCCGCGGCCTCGGCGGCCAAGAGCCGCAACGTCACTGGCTGGGTGATCGTCAACACGCGCTCCAGCGTCGATCCGTTCCTGACCTTCGCCAGTGATCGCGGCCTGCGAGAGACGGTCTGGCGCAAGTTCGTGAACCGTGGCGACAACGGCGACGCCAACGACACAAGCGCCACCATCGCCCAGATCGTGAAGCTGCGGTCCGAGCGGGCCAAGCTGCTGGGCTTCGCCCACCACGCCGACTGGCGGATGCAGGACACCATGGCCAAGACTCCGGCCGCGGCGATGGATCTGATGAACCGCGTCTGGGCGCCGGCCAAGGCGCGCGTCGCCGAGGAAGTGGCCGACATGCGTCAGATCGCCGGCCATGACATCGAGCCCTGGGACTACCTCTACTACGCCGAGAAGGTCCGGAAGGCGAAGTACGACCTCGACGCCAACGAGATGAAGCCCTACTTCGAGCTGAACAACGTCAAGCGCGGCGCCTTCTACATGGCCGAGCGCCTGTACGGCTTCGACTTCATCCGCCTGCCCGACGGAACGGTCCCCGGCTTCCACCCGGACGTCGAGGTGTTCGAGGTCAAGGACAAGGCCAGCGGCCGCCATATCGGCCTGTTCTACTCCGACGACTTCGCCCGCCCGGGCAAGCGCTCCGGCGCCTGGATGACCACCTACCGAGCGCACTCGACCTACGACGGTCCCGAGAACGTGCTGGCCTCCAACAACAACAACTTCATCAAGGCCGAGGCCGGCCAACCGCTGCTCATCTCGCTGGATGACGCCGAGACCCTGTTCCACGAGTTCGGCCACGCCCTGCACTACCTGTCCTCGACGGTGACCTATCCGGCGCTGGGCAACACGCCGCGCGACTATGTCGAGTATCCCTCGCAGGTCCACGAGCACTGGGTGCTGAGCCGGCCGATCCTCGACGGCTTCATGAAGCACGTCGAAACCGGCCAGCCGATGCCGCAGTCGCTTGTCGACAAGATCGAGGCTTCGGGCACCTTCAACCAGGGCTACGCCACGGTCAGCTACCTGTCCTCGGCCCTGGTCGACATGGACCTGCACACCCTGACCACCCCGCCGACCGACATCGACGCCTTCGAACGCGAGAGCCTGGCGCGGCTGGGGATGCCCAAGGAGATCGTGATGCGGCACCGCCTGCCGCAGTTCAATCACCTGTTCACCTCCGACGCCTACTCGGCCGGCTACTACTCCTACCTGTGGTCGGAAGTGATGGACGCCGACACCTGGGCCTACTTCGAGGAGTCGGGCGACGTCTTCAATCCGGACATCGCCAAACGCTACAAGGCGATCATCCTGGCCGAGGGCAACACCACCGACCGGGCCGACGCCTACCGCCGCTTCCGCGGCCGCGACCCGGACGTGAAGGCGCTGCTCAAGGTCCGGGGCTTCCCGACCAACTAGACCCGATACAGGGGCCGCGGTTCGAAGGAGCCGCGGCCCTTCTTCTTTTCATCCGTGGGGGATTTCATGGACCGTCGCAGCTTCCTCGCCTCGGGGGCCGCCCTGGCCGCCGTCGCTACCGCGTCCCGCGCCCTGGCGGCGTCGGGCAATCCCCTGCTGGAAAAGTGGGTCGGCGCCTATGACGGCCTGCCGCCATTCGACAGGGTGCGGCTGCCCGACTTCGAACCGGCCTTCCGCGCGGCGATGGACATGCAGCGGGCCGAGATCGCCGCCATCACCCGCAACAGGGCGGCGTCGACCTTCGCCAACACCGTCGAGGCGCTGGAGCGCTCGGGCGAGGCGCTGAACAACGTCTCGACCCTCTACTACGTCCACACCTCGGTGCTGATCACCCCGGAGATGCAGGCCATCGAGGAGCGCATGGCCCCGCTGCTGGCCGCCTACGGCGATGAGCTGACGCAGAACAGCGCGCTCTTCGCGCGGATCAAGGCCGTCTACGCCGCCCGCGAAACCTCCGGCCTGACCGCCGAGCAGCAGCGGCTGGTCTGGGTCTATCACAACAACTTCGTGCAATCGGGTGCGGCCCTGGACGCGTCGGGCAAGACGCGGCTGGCGACGATCAACCTGCGGCTGGCCGACCTCTACACAGCGTTCAGCAAGAACCTCCTCGCCGACGAACGCAGCGACGTGCTGGTGCTCGACAAGGTCGAGGACCTGGCCGGCGTGCCGGAGGCCAACATCAGCCAGGCGGCCGCCGAGGCCGAGCGCCGGGGCCTCAAGGGCAAGTGGGTGATCGCCAACAACAGCTCGGGGATGAACCCGGTCTTCACCTTCGCCAGCCGCCGTGACGTCCGCAAGAAGGCCTGGGATCTGCGCATGGGGCTGGGCAGCCACGCCGGCGGCCCGACCGACAACGCGCCGATCATCAAGGAAATCCTCAAGCTGCGGTTCGAGCGCAGCAGGCTGCTGGGCTACGAAACCTTCGCGCACTGGCGGGTCGCCGACCGCATGGCCGGCACGCCGGAAAACGCCATCACCCTGATGGAGTCTCTGCTCACGCCGGCCATCGCGCGGATGGGCGAGGAGGTGGCCGACATGAAGGCCATCGCCGCCGCCGAGGGCGCGGCGGCCCAGGGCGCGGACACCGACTTCGGCCCCTGGGACTACCGCTACTACGGCGAGAAGGTCCGCAAGGCGAAGTACGACATCGCCGAGGCCGAGCTGAAACCCTACCTGCAGCTCGACAAGATGAAGGAGGCGATGTTCTGGGTCGCCGGACAGGTCTACGGCCTGACCTTCGAACGGATATCCGGCGTACCGACGCAGCACCCCGACGTCGAGGTCTGGGAGGTCAAGGACCGCGCCGGCAAGCACCGGGCGCTGTGGCACTTCGATCCCTTCGCCCGCGAGGGCAAACAGTCCGGCGCCTGGGCCAACACCCTGCGCTCGCAGGGGCGGTTCCCGAAGACCACGACGGTCATCTCGACCAACCAGTGCAACTTTTCGAAGCCGGCGGAAGGCCAGCCCACCCTGCTGAGCTGGAGCGACGTCACCGTCTCGCTGTTCCACGAGTTCGGCCACGCCATTCATCACCTGAACTCGGACGTGACCTATCCGACCCTGTCGGGCGCCAATGTCACCTGGGACTACGTCGAGTTCCCCAGCCAGATCAACGAGCGCTGGGCGATGACGCCGGAGGTTCTGGGCCGCTTCGCCGTCCACCACGACACCGGCGCGCCGATGCCGGATGCGCTGGCCGACAAGCTGCGCGCCGCCCGGACCTTCAACCAGGGCTTCGCCACCGCCCGCCAGCTGTCGGCGGCGATGCTGGACATGCAGATCCACCTGGCCGGCGACGCCGACATTGATCTGGTCGCGTTCTACGAGTCCGAGGTGAAGCGCATCGGCCTGCCGAAGGAGGGCGAACTGGCTCCGCGCCTGGGCTGGTTCAGCCACGTCTTCTCCGGCGAGTCCTACGCCGCCGGCTATTACAGCTACGCCTGGGCCGAGGCGCTGACGGCCGACGCCTGGGAGGCCTTCCTTGAAGCTGGCGGGCCCTACGACCCCGCGGTCTGCAAGCGGTTGCACGACACCATCATGAGCGTCGGCAACACAGTCCCGGCCGCGACGGCGTTCCGCAACTTCCGCGGCCGCGACGTGAAGATCGGCGGCCTGCTGCGCGATCGGGGGTTCCCGGTGCCGGAGGGGGCGTAGCGGTGGTGCGTCCTTCGACACGCCCCCTACGGGCGCTGCTCGAGATGACTATATCCTTGGTCATGGTGAGCAGGCGCGAAGCGCCGTGTCGAAGGACGTAGTGAGGTAGCCATGATCGCCGTCACCGGTATCGACCACATCGTCCTGCGGGCCCGCGACGCCGAGGCGCTGATCCGCTTCTACACCGATGTCCTGGGCCTGACTGTCGAGCGGCGGCAGGACGCCATCGGCCTGGTCCAGCTGCGGGCCGGCTCAAGCCTGATCGACATCGTCGGCGTCGACGGGCTGCTGGGTCGTATGGGCGGGGCGGCGCCGGGGTCTGAGGGTCGCAACCTCGATCATTTCTGTCTGACGGTCGCCGGCTTCGACCTGCAAGCCGTGCGAGCGCACCTGCTGGCCCACGGCGTCGAGGTCGGCGAGGAGGGCCTGCGCTACGGCGCCGGCGGCGAGGGCCTGTCGATCTACCTCAAGGACCCGGAAGGGAACGGGGTGGAACTGCGGGGGTAGCGCTTCATAGTCATCCTGAGCAGCGCCGAAGGCGCGTGTCGAAGGACGCAGTGAGGCTGTGCGTGGTTCGACACGGCCCTTCGGGCCTGCTCACCATGACTGGATCGGGCCGCGACTCGCCCAGCCTTGATTTCCCGGCCTTTTCCGCGCATAAGGCCCGCCTTCCGGCGCAGATGCAGTTCAGCGCCCTCCACCGTCACGACCCCGGCCGGACTTCATGGCAGGACGAGGACGGCGAGGCCCCCCGTCGACGTGATCGTCCACGGGGGCGAATTGCGTTTGGGCCATCCGACCTGGGATGACGGTTCAGAACCCGAATGTTCGAAGGCCTTACAGAACGACTTGGCGGCGTGTTCGACCGGCTCTCCGGGCGCGGCGTGCTCGGCGAAAAGGACATCGACGAGGCGCTGCGCGAGGTTCGCGTCGCGCTGCTCGAGGCCGACGTCGCCCTGCCGGTGGTCAAGGACTTCATCGCCAAGGCCCGCGAGAGCGCACTCGGCGAGGCGGTGATCCGCTCGATCCGGCCCGCCGACCAGGTGGTGAAGATCGTCTATGACGGCCTGGTCGAGATGCTGGGCGGCGAGGAGCCGACCGGCCTGCAGCTGGCGCTGAACCCGCCCTCGATCATCCTGATGGCCGGCCTTCAGGGCTCGGGCAAGACGACCACCGCCGCCAAACTGGCGCTGCGGCTGACGAAGATGGACCGCCAGAAGGTCCTGATGGCGTCGCTCGACACCCGCCGCCCGGCGGCGATGGAGCAGCTGGCCACGCTGGGGACCCAGATCGGCGTCGACACCCTGCCGATCGTCGCCGGCCAGAGCGCCGTCGACATCGCCCGCCGGGCCGTGCAGGCGGCGAAGCTGTCGGGCTACGACGTCCTGATCCTCGACACCGCCGGCCGCACCACGCTGGACGAGCAGATGATGAGCGAGGCGGCGCAGATCGCGCAGATCGCCTCGCCCACCGAGACCCTGCTGGTCGCCGACAGCCTAACCGGCCAGGACGCGGTGCGTACTGCCAAGGCCTTCCACGAGCGCCTGCCGCTGACCGGCCTGGTGCTGACCCGCGCCGACGGCGACGGGCGCGGCGGCGCGGCCCTGTCGATGCGGGCCGTCACCGGCCTGCCGATCAAGTTCCTCGGCGCCGGCGAAAAGGTCGAGGCCCTCGACGTCTTCGACGCCCGACGCGTGGCCGGCCGCATCCTGGGCCAGGGCGACGTCGTCGCGCTGGTCGAGAAGGCCGCCAGCGACCTGGACCAGGCCAAGACCGAGGCCATGGCCCGCAAGCTGGCCAAGGGCCAGTTCGATCTGGAGATGATGTCCGACCAGCTGGCCCAGATGGAAAAGATGGGCGGCATGGCGGGCCTGATGGGCATGCTGCCCGGCGTCCAGAAGATGAAGAAGCAGATCGCCGAGTCCGGCATGGACGACAAGATGATCAAGCGTCAGCGCGCCATCATCGGCTCGATGACCAAGGCCGAGCGTCGCAAGCCCGACATCCTCGCCGCCTCGCGCAAGCGCCGCATCGCGGCCGGCGCCGGGGTCGAGGTCAGCGAGGTCAACCGCCTGCTCAAGCAGCACCGGCAGATGGCCGACGCGATGAAGATGATGACCCGCAACGGCGGCGCGGGCCTGGCCCGCATGGCCTCCATGCTGGGCGGCGGCGGCAACGACCGCCTGAAAAACCTCGGGGGCGGCAAGCAGGCCGCGCCCGATGCCAAGGAACTCGAACAGCTGCAGCAGAGGCTTCAGGGCCTGGGCGGCGGCGCACCTGCTCCGGGAGGGCTTCCGGGCCTCGGCGGCCCCTCGCTGCCTCCCGGTTTCAACCCCTTCAAGAAATAGACTTTAGACCAGAGGACTACCCGAAATGCTGAAGATCCGTCTCGCCCGTGGCGGCGCCAAGAAGCGCCCCTACTACTCGATCGTCGTCGCTGACAGCCACTCGCCCCGCGACGGCCGCTTCATCGAGAAGGTCGGCACCTACAACCCGCTCCTGCCCAAGGACGGCCCGGCGCCGCGCGTCGTGCTGAAGCTCGAGTCGATCCAGGCCTGGATCGCCAAGGGCGCCCAGCCGACCGACCGCGTCGCCCGCTTCCTGGCGGCCGAAGGCGTTGGCCAGTGGGCTCACGGCAACAACCCGACCAAGGGCAAGCCGGGCAAGAAGGCCGAGGAACGCGCCGCCGAACGCGCCCAGCGTGAAGCCGACCGCGCCGCCGCCGCTGCCGAACTGGCCGCCAACCCGCCGGCTCCGGAACCGGAACCCGAAGTGGAAGCTCCGGTCGAGGCCGCCGCTGAAGAAGTCGCCGCCCCGGCCGCTGAAGAAGCCGCTCCGGAAGCCGCCGCCGAAGAGGCTCCCGCCGCTGAAGCCGCTCCTGAAGCCGCCGCTGAAGAGGCTCCGGCCGCCGAAGCCGCCGCTGAAGAAGCCTCGGCTGAAGAAAAGGCCTGAGGCTAACCCAACCACCGTTATCCTCGCCCGTGCGGCGGGGATGACGGCGACCGGGACCGGCTACCATGAGCAATGACCGCCTCATCGCTGTCGGCCGTGTCGCGGGCGCCTTCGGCGTCCGTGGCGAAGTGCGGATCGCCGCCTTCACCGAAGAGCCGCTGGCCCTGGCCGGCTTCCGCGCGCTGAAGCGCCAGGACGGTTCTCCCGCCCTCGTCATCACCACCGCGCGTGAGGCCAAGGGCGGCGTCATCTGCCGCTGCGAAGGCGTGGAGACCAAGGAACAGGCCGACGCCCTGCGCGGCCTACGCCTCTTCATCGCCCGCGACGCCCTGCCCGAGCCCGACGAGGACGAGTTCTACCTGGCCGACCTTATCGGCCTGGCCGTGGTCGATCCGGCCGGCGCTCCGGTCGGCAAGGTCAAGTCCGTGCAGGATTTCGGGGCCGGCGACATCCTCGAGATCATCCCGGAAGAGGGCGGCGCCACCTGGTACCTGCCCTTCACCCGCGAGGCCGTTCCGGAAGTGAGTATCGCCGAGGGCCGGATCGTCGCCGTGCGGCCGCCCGAGGTCGAATAGACCGGCATTTGTGAACAATGATCACTTTCGTTGATTTCGATCAACGAAACCGCGCTTTCCTGGGTTAGGCTGCTGGCTGAGGAGCGCCGGAAGGAGCCGTGTCAACACGGCCCGCGACCCGTCAGGCCCGCTGGTTGGACCTGAGGCGGCGTTCCCGAGGGACCGGGATCGGAGCACGCCATGACTGCCAAGCAAGCCGCCAATCACTTCGACGTTCTTATCGTGGGGGCCGGGATTTCCGGCGTCGGCGCCGCCTGGCATCTCAAGCACCAGCAGCCGGACAAGACCTATGTGGTCCTCGAAGCGCTTGAGGATTTCGGCGGCACCTGGCTGACCCACACCTACCCGGGCATCCGGTCCGACAGCGATCTCTACACCTTCGGCTACCGCTTCAAGCCCTGGACCGGCACGCCGATCGCCACCGCCGAGGAGATCCTCCGCTACATGGGCGAGGTGATCGAGGAAGACGATCTGGCCAAGCACATCCGCTACGGCCACCGCATCGGCAAGGCCCGCTGGTCCAACGCCGACAACCTCTGGACCATTGAGGCGACCCGCGCCGACACCGGCGAGACGGTGACCTTCACCGCCGGCTTCCTGTGGATGTGCCAGGGCTACTATCGCCACAGCGAAGGCTACACGCCGGAGTGGGAGGGCATGGCCGACTTCAAGGGCCAGATCATCCACCCTCAGACCTGGCCCAAGGACCTCGACTACAAGAACAAGAAGGTGCTGGTCATCGGCTCCGGGGCCACGGCGGCCACCGTCGTGCCGGCCATCGCCGCCGACTGCGCCCACGTCACCCTGCTGCAGCGGTCGCCGACCTATTTCATCCCCGGCCGCAACGCCAACGAACTGGCCGACATCCTGCGCGAGCTGGACGTCGACCCGGCCTGGACCCACGAGATCGTCCGCCGCAAGCTGCTGCACGATCAGGACCTGTTCACCCGCCGCTCCTTCGAGGAGGCCGAGACGGTCAAGAACGAGTTGCTCGAAGGCGTCCGCATGTGCCTGGGCGGCGACGAGGAGACGCTCAAGAAGCACTTCACCCCGACCTACCGCCCCTGGCGCCAGCGCATCGCCTTCGTGCCTGACGGCGATCTGTTCCAGGGCGTTCGCGAGGGCAAGGCTTCGGTGGTCACCGACCACATCGACCGCTTCACCGAGAAGGGCATCCTGCTGAAATCCGGCCAGGAGCTGGAGGCGGACATCATCGTCACCGCCACCGGCTTCAACCTCAACGTCCTGGGCGACATCGACTTCGAGATCGACGGCAAGCCGCTCGACTTCAGCAAGACGGTCACCTACCGCGGCATGATGTTCACCGGCGTGCCCAACATGGTCTGGGTGTTCGGCTACTTCCGGGCCAGCTGGACCCTGCGCGCCGACCTTCTGGGCGACTTCGTCTGCCGTCTGCTGAAGCACATGGACGAGAAGGGCGCCAAGCGGGTCGAGGTCGCGCTGCGGCCGGAAGACAAGGACATGCCGCTGCTCGACTGGATCGACAGCGAGAACTTCAACCCCGGCTATCTGCAGCGCGGCATGCACCTGCTGCCCCGCCGCGGCGCCAAGCCGGAGTGGCAGCACAGCCAGGACTACTGGATGGAAAAGGACGTCCTGCCCAAGGTCGACCTCGACGCGCCGGAGTTCGTCTATGACGGCAAGCCGGCCACGGCGAAGGTCGAGCGGACGCTCGAGAAAGCCTGACCGGTCCGCCTCTGGCAATCGTCTCCCGCGGCCCCATGTCTTGGGGCCAGCGGGAGACAGCCATGAACGAGCGGCAGATCAGGGTTCCGGGACCGGACCATCCGATCACCATCACAGCCCATCCCGGACGGGTCTTCGTCTCGGTCGGCGGCCGGGTTCTGGCCGACACGCGCGCGGCCCTGACGCTGCGCGAGGCTGGCTACGCGCCGGTGCAGTATGTGCCGCGCGCTGACGTCGACATGACCCGGCTGGAGCGCGGGCCGCACCACACATACTGCCCCTACAAGGGCGACTGCGCCTATTTCAGCATTCCCGAAGCCGGCGCTCGCGGCGAGGCGGCGGTCTGGACCTACGAGGCGCCGTTTCCGGCGGTGGCGGCGATCAGCGGCTACCTGGCCTTCTATCCGGACCGGGTGGAGGTGCGGGTGGAGTAGCGCTCCGCCCTACGTCTTCACCCGCATCAGGCATTCCTGCGCCACCGAGGCGGCCAGCACGCCGTCGCGGGTGTACATCTCGCCGCGGATGAAGCCGCGCCCCTGCGAGGTCGACGGGCAGTCCTGGTCGAACAGCATCCACTCGTTGAAGTTGGTCGGCCGGTGGAACCACATGGCGTGGTCCAGGCTCGCCGACTGCAGGCCGGGGGTGCGCCAGGTCAGGCCGTGGACCCGCAGGGCGGTCTCCATGAAGGCCATGTCGGAGGCGTAGGCCAGCGCCGCCTGCTGCAGCTTGATGGAGTCGCCGATCGGCGACTTGGCCCGCATCCACACCTGCTTGCGCGGTGGCTTGGGCACCGGGCTGAACATGTTCTGCGGATCGGGCCAGCGCACCTCGACCGGGCGGCGCTTCATGTGCTCGATCATCTGGGCCGGGATGTCGCGGTTCTCGGCCAGCGCCTGCTCCATCTCCGTCGCAACCGACTCGGGCGAGGGATGGGCCGGCATGGTCGACTGGTACTCCAGACCCTCCTCCATGACCTGGAACGAGGCGGCCAGGTTGAAGATCTGCTTGCCATTCTGGATGGCGATGACCCGCCGCGTCGTGAAGGTGCCGCCGTCGCGCGAGCGGTCGACCTCGTAGAGCACCGGAATGCTCACATCGCCCGGCCGGATGAAGTAGGCGTGCAGCGAATGGCAGACGCGGTCCTCGACGGTCTCATAGGCCGCCATCAGCGCCTGGGCGATGACCAGCCCGCCGAAGATCCTCGGAAAGCCGTCGTTCGGCGAGACGCCCCGGAACAGGTTCATCTCGATTGGCTCGAGGGACAGGGTCTCGATGAGGTTTTCGCTCTCTTGCATGAGGATCGCATTATGCCCGCGGGCCGACGGGGGCAAGCGGCCTTGCTGTCGCCATCTGTCGCGGTAGAGGTGGGGCATCCGCCGGAGACCGCCCCTTGATCCTGCCCGCCCTCATCGCCGTCAGCGTGCTGGCCGCCGCGCCCGACACCGCGCTCGCCTACGCCGAGGCCATGGCCCGGGCGGAAAAGTACGAAACCGACCCGCAGGCGCAGATGTACCGCCTCAACCGGCTATACCCGCCGCTGGCCAGGGCGATGCCGACGATCTTCCAGGCCTGTGCGCCGGGCGAGACCGCCACCGGCAAGCCGGACTTCACCGTCGTGCTCAGCTTCAAGGCCGGCGCCTTCGACGCCGTCCGCCACACCAGCGACCACCCGATCGCCCAGTGCGTGGCGGGGAAGATGGGCGCGCTGAAGTACGCCCCGCCGCCCTTCCCGGACTTCGCCGAGGAGATCCATCTGAAGATGGGTGGGGAGTAGCCTCGCGAAATGCTCTCCGCTTGCGGGGAGCTGTCAGGCGGAGCCTGACTGAGGGGCAGCGCCGATGGCGGACGGTTGACGGCCGCGCAACGTGCCCATTTCTGATCCGCCTGCGCCGCCCCTCCACCGGCTCCGCCGGTCCCCCTCCCCGCGAGCGGGGAGGATTCGCGAATTGTGCCTTCACCCGCTAAACACCCGCCCATGCCGTTCACCGCCACCGTCCTGACCATGTTCCCCGAGGCCTTCCCCGGGCCGCTCGGCGTGTCGCTGATCGGCACGGCCTGGCGCGAGCAGGACCTGTGGCGCCTTGAAACAGTGGACATTCGCGCCTTTTCCAAGGATAAGCGCGGCTTCCTCGACGACACCCCCGCGGGTGGCGGTCCTGGACAGGTGATGAAGGCGGACGTGATCGCGGCGGCGCTCGACAGTGTCGATGTCGCGGGACGGCCGCTTTTGTATATGAGCGCCCGGGGTCGGCCCCTGACCCAGGCGCGGGTGAAACAGTGGGCCGCGGCGCCGGGGATCATCGTCCTCTGCGGCCGGTTCGAGGGGGTGGACCAGCGGGTGCTCGACGCTCGGGGGTTCGAGGAGGTCTCCGTCGGAGACGCGGTCCTGGCCGGTGGCGAGGCGGCGGCGATGGTGGCGATCGAGGCGTGCGTCCGTCTGGTGCCGGGAGTGCTCGGACAGCCGGAGTCACTGAGTGAAGAAAGCTTCGAGGACGGTCTCCTCGAGCATCCGCAGTACACGCGACCGCGGACGTTCGAGGGTCACGACATTCCCGAGGTGCTGCTGAGCGGCGACCACAAGAAGGTCGCGGCGTGGCGGCGACAGATGCGTGAGACGACGACCCGCGAGCAACGGCCCGACCTCTGGGACCGCCACCTCGCCAACCGACAACCAAAGGGCGCCCCCTCGAAATAGGGGCAAGCCCAACGAAAAAAGGACTGACCGATGGCCGCGAACATCATCAAGGAACTTGAGAAGGCCGAGAGCGAACGCCTCGCCGCCCTCCGCACCACCCCCGATTTCCAGCCGGGCGACACCGTCCGCGTCAATGTGAAGATCAAGGAAGGCGAGCGCGAACGCGTTCAGGCCTACGAGGGCGTCTGCATCGCCCGTCAGGGCGCCGGCCTCCACGAGAGCTTCACGGTCCGCAAGATCAGCTTCGGCGAAGGCGTCGAGCGGGTTTTCCCGATCATGTCGCCGATGATCGAAAGCATCGAAGTGAAGCGTCGCGGTGTCGTCCGTCGCGCCAAGCTCTATTACCTGCGCGACCGTCGCGGCAAGTCGGCCCGGATCGCCGAACGCCAGATGAACCGCCCGACCAAGGAAACCGCCCCCGCCGGCGAGTGATCCTTCGGATCAGAGACGTTTGAAGAAGCCCCGGATCGAAAGATCCGGGGCTTTTTCTTTCCTTCCTCTCCGCCAGAGGCGGGCAGGGGGACCATGCGGAGCATGGTGGAGGGGTAGCGCCGAGATCGGGCGATCGACCGCCTTGCACCGCGCCTGATCCTGACGCGCCGCCGCCGCCCCCTCCGACCTCGGCGGAGTTTACCCTCGGGCGCGCGCTCCGCGCGACCCGGGGGCGAGGCCACCTCCCCCTCGCTGCGCTCCGGGAGGACTGGTCGCTCCTACCCCTTCGTCGCCACAATCCACGCCTCGACCCGCGCCTCCAGCACGTCCAGCGGCAGGGCGCCGTCGCGCAGGACCGCGTCGTGGAAGGCGCGGATGTCGAACCTGGGGCCCAGCTCCCCCCGCGCCTTGGCGCGCAGGGCCATGATCTTCAGTTCGCCGATCTTGTAGCTGGTCGCCTGGCCGGGCCAGCAGATGTAGCGGTCGACCTCCTTGCCGATGTCGCGCTCGCTGAGGAGGGTGTTGTCGCGGAAGAAGGCCATGGCCTGCTCGCGGGTCCACTTCTTGTGGTGCAGGCCGGTGTCGGTGACCAGACGCACGGCCCGCCAGGCCTCGGTCGTCAGTCGGCCGAAGTTCGAGTAGGGGTCCTGGTAGAAGCCCATCTCCCGGCCCAGCCGTTCGGCATAGAGGCCCCAGCCCTCGCTGTAGGCGCCGTAGCCGCCGAACTTGCGGAACTTCGGCAGGTCGGTTGTCTCCATGGCCAGCGCGATCTGGAAGTGATGGCCCGGCGCGCCCTCGTGATAGCTGATGCCCTCGATCTGGGGCTTCAGGACCTGGGTCATGTCCGACAGGTTGACGTAGTAGATGCCCGGCCGCGAACCGTCCGGAGCCGGACGGTTGTAGAAGGCGATGCTGGCGGTGGCCTCGCGCCAGGTCTCGACGGCCCGGACCTCCAGCTTCGCCTTCGGCAGCCGCAGAAACCATTTCGGGGCCACGGCCATCACCTGATCGACGAAGGCGGTGGCGTCCTTCAGATAGGCGGCCTTGCCCGCCGGCGTGTTGGGGTACTGGAACTTCGGATCGGTCTTCAGCAGGCGGAAGAAGTCCTGCAGCGAGCCCTTGAAGCCGACCTGGTCCATGATGGTCGCCATCTCGGCCTGGATGCGCTTGAGCTCGTCCAGACCCGTCTGGTGGATCTCGTCGGCGGTCATGTTGGTTGTGGTCGAGACCTTCAGGCGGTAGCTGTAGTAGGCCGCGCCGTCGGGCAGCGCCCAGACGCCGTTGGCACCCTTCGCCTTTGCCTTCAGCGAGGCCTGCGTGGCGATGAACTGCTCGTAGCCAGCCTTGAACGGTCCGGTCAGCGCAGCCCTGGCCTCATCGAGCAGGGCCGTCTTGATGTCATCCCCAGCGGCCAGGCCGGCGACCTTCTTCCGGAAGTCGGCCCATAGCGCGCAGTCCGGGCCGTCCGAAAAGGGCGCGCCGCTGACGACCTTGCGGGCGTCGGCCTCGACCGGCGCGAAAGTGAAGTCCGGGGCGACCACGCCCTTGTTGGCCGCTTCGATCAGGTTGGCCGATATCTCCGCCATCACCCGCTTCACCTCGGTCAGGCGGGCGATGTAGGCCCTGGCGTCCTCGACGCTGTCGACGCGGTGCTGGTTGATCAGGAAGACCGGGATCTGGCCGGCCGGACTGCCGTTGCTGGTGGCGATGTAGTTGTGGAAGCGCCACCTGTGACCTTCCTTCTGGCGCTCGACCTGCTGTTCGAAGAGCGTCCAGGATAGCCGCGAGGCCGGGCTCAGCTTGGCCGGATCGAACGCGGCCTTCATCCTGGCCAGCTGGCCGACCGCGACGGCCAGGGACAGGATCTCGAAGGCGTCGGTGTAGTTGTCGAGCTTGTCGTAGTCCTTCTTGATCCCCAGGCCGGTCAGGGTCTCGGGGCTCAGCGCCGCCCGCTCGTCGAAGGCGGCGTCGAGGAAGGCGGTGAACCGCGCGTCCTCGCCGGACCGCGCGAAGGCCGGCCCGGCCATGGGGCCGGCGAGAACGAGGCCGGCCAGGGCCAGCCGGCGGCTGATGATGGGTTGGGTCAAGAGGCTACTCCCCGAAATGCGAGGCCGGGAGGAGTCCACAGTTCGGGCGGCCTGTCACGTTACGGAGTCGCCACCCCGGCACGCGGGGCACATCCTTGCCGGCGACGCCGCCGCCGGCAGCGAGCGCGCACATTCCTTGCGTCCCACTGGACGAGAGGGGCCCCTGCGTCCTACATCCCCGGCATGTCCGGCAAGACCCTCTATGACAAGATCTGGGACGCCCATGTCGTCGCCACTGACGGCGAGGAGGCGATCCTCTACATCGACCTGCACCTCATCCACGAGGTGACGACGCCGCAGGCCTTCGCCGGCCTGCGCGCCGCCGGCCGCAAGGTGCGTCGACCTGATCGCACCCTCGCCGTGGCCGACCACAACACCCCGACCGAGGGTCAGGCGCTGGGCGTCGACGCGGTGGCCGACGAGGAGGCGCGGCTGCAGCTGCAGACCCTGGGCCGCAACGTCGCCGACGCCGGGATCGAGTACTTCCCGATGGGCGACATCCGCAACGGCATCGTCCACGTTGTCGGGCCCGAGCAGGGGCGCACCCAACCGGGCATGACCGTGGTCTGCGGCGATTCCCACACCTCCACCCACGGCGCCTTCGGGGCGCTCGCCCACGGGATCGGCACGTCCGAGGTCGAGCATGTGCTGGCCAGCCAGACGTTGCGCCAGCGCAAGTCCAGGAACATGCGCGTCAGCATCGAGGGCAAGGCCGGCTCGGGCGTCACGGCCAAGGATCTGGCCCTGGCCGTGATCGGCGAGATCGGCACCGCCGGCGGCACCGGCTATGTCATCGAGTTCGCTGGCGAGGCGGTCCGCGACCTGTCGATGGAGGGCCGCATGACCCTCTGCAACCTGACCATCGAGGGCGGGGCTCGCGCCGGCTTGGTCGCGCCCGACCAGAAGACCTTCGACTACATCATGGGACGTCCGGCGGCGCCCAAGGGCGCGGCCTGGGACATGGCCTTGTCGTACTGGAAGACCTTCGTCACCGACGCCGACGCCGTCTTCGACCGCGAGGTTCGGCTGGACGCGGCGAGCATCGCGCCGACGGTGACCTGGGGCACCAGCCCCGAGGACGTCGTGCCGGTCACCGGCGTCGTCCCCGACCCCGTGACCTTCGCCACGGCTGACAAGCGGGCCGCGGTCGAGCGGGCGCTGGACTACATGGGCCTGACCGCCGGCCAGCCGATCACCGACGCCCGCATCGACCGGGTGTTCATCGGCAGCTGCACCAACAGCCGCATCGAGGATCTGCGCGCCGCCGCCGCCGTTGTGCAGAAGGCTTTCCTGGAGGGCCGGCTGGTTGCGCCGCACGTGCGGGCCATGGTCGTGCCGGGCTCGGGCCTGGTGAAGGAACAGGCCGAGTCCGAGGGGCTGGACGCCCTGTTCAAGGCCGCTGGCTTTGACTGGCGCGAGCCGGGCTGCTCGATGTGCCTGGGCATGAACCCTGACAAGCTTGCCCCGGGCGAGCGCTGCGCCTCGACCAGCAACCGCAACTTCGAGGGGCGTCAGGGCCGTGGCGGCCGCACGCACCTGATGAGCCCGGCGATGGCGGCCGCCGCCCCCACCGCGACCAGCGGCCAGTTGCGCTGGCTGG
>JASJPM010000010.1:0-65403 GCA_031426695.1 Caulobacter sp. | reverse complement strand
CGCCATCGCCGGCCACATCGTCGACGTGAGGGACTTCCTGTGATCAAGGCCCTCGACCACATCGCCTATGTCGTCAACGACCTCGAGGCCGCCCTCGACGGCTACAGCCGGCTGTTCGGCCGGGCGCCGAACTGGCGGGGCGACATGCACGGGGCCAGCCAGGTCTGGTTCCAGCTCGGCAACATGGCGCTCGACGTCATCGCCCCGACCGGCGAGGGCCCGGTCGGCGACACCATCCGCGCCCGACTGGCCAGCCATGGCGAGGGCATATGGGGCGTCGGCTTCGCCGTGCCCGATCTGGCCGAGGCCGGTCGTCGGTTCGAGCGGGTCGGCCTGAAGGCTTATCCGCGCGAGGAGGTCACCACTCACCCCGACACCGGCGCGACCCGCCGGTGGGCGGTGGCCAGTCTCGCCCCGAGGGCGACCCATGGCGTCAACCTGTTCCTGGTCGAGCAGACGCCCGGCGCCGAGCCCTGGCCGGTGGCGCCGGTCACGGTGGACGAGGGCTCGTCCGTGTCCGGACTGGATCATGTCGTCATCCGCACGCCCAACCCTGACCGCGCCGCCGCCCTCTACGGCGCGCGCATGGGCCTGGACATGCGGCTGGACCGCAGCAATCCCGACTGGGGCACGCGGCTCATGTTCTTCCGGGTCGGCGACCTGGTGGTCGAGATCGCTCATGACCTGAAGGCCGGCGTCGGCGACGGTCCGGACGAGCCCTGGGGCCTCAGCTGGCGCGTCGCCAACGTCGAGGCGGCCCACCACCGCATGGCGGGCCAGAAGATCGAGGTCTCGGAAATCCGCAAGGGCCGCAAGCCCGGCACCCGCGTGTTCACCATCAAGGGCGCCCCCGGCGGTGCGCCCACGCTCGTGATCGGACCTGAGCAATGAAAGCCTTCACCCGCCTCGACGGCGTCGCCGCCCCGCTGGGCCTGGCCAACATCGACACCGACCAGATCATCCCCAAGCAGTTCCTCAAGACCGTCGACCGCGAAGGTCTGGCCAAGGGCCTGTTCTACGACTTCCGCTTCGACGAGCAGGGCGCGCCCAAGGACGGCTTCGTGCTCAACGATCCCGCCTACAAGGGCGCGCAGATCCTGATCGCCGGCGACAACTTCGGCTGCGGATCGTCACGGGAGCATGCGCCCTGGGCGCTGCAGGATTTCGGCATCAACTGCGTGATCGCCCCGTCGTTCGCCGACATCTTCCACGGCAACTGCTTCAACAACGGCCTGCTGCCGGTGGTGCTGAAGCCCGAGGAGGTCGAGGCGCTGCTGGACGAGGCGCGCGGCGGCAACCACGTCTTCTCCGTCGACCTGGAGCAACAGACGGTCACCGCCCCGTCGGGCGCGGTGTTCCGCTTCGACATCGACCCCGGCCGCAAGGAGAAGATGCTCAAGGGCCTGGACGCCATCGGCGAGACCCTGCAGCACGTCGGCGACATCGACGTCTACGAGATGAAGCGCGCCATCGGCCAGCCGTGGCTGGAGCTGGGCGCGTGACCATCCTGGTCGTCGGGACCGTCCGCCTGCCGCCGGAGAACATCGACCGGGCCCGCGCCGCCATGGAGACCATGGTCACGGCCAGTCGCGGCGAGGACGGCTGTATCGAATACGCCTACTCGCACGACCTGCTGGAGCCGGGCCTGGTCCGGGTGACCGAGGCCTGGCGTGACCGCGAGAGCCTGACCGCCCACTTCCAGACCCCGCACATGGCCGCCTGGCGCGGCGTGTTCCCCAGCCTCGGCATCACCGACCGCGACCTGGCCCTCTACGAGGCCGGGGCGCCCGAACCGATTTGAGATCATGACCCAGACCCTGCTCCTTCTCCCCGGCGACGGCATCGGCCCGGAGGTGATCGCCCAGGTCCGCCGGGTGGCCCAGGTGGTGACGCCCGACCTGAAGCTCGACGAGCGCGACTTCGGTGGCATTTCCTACGACCGGCACGGCGCGCCGATCACGGACGAGGCCATCGCCACGGCCATGGCCGCCGACGCGGTGCTGATGGGCGCCGTGGGCGGCCCAAAGTGGGCGGGCGTGGAGCGGTCCAAGCGGCCAGAGATGGGCCTGCTGGGCCTGCGCAAGGCCATGGACGTGTTCGCCAACCTGCGGCCCGCCCTGTGCTTCGACGCCCTGGCCGACGCCTCCAGCCTCAAGCGCGAGCTGGTCGCCGGGCTGGACATCATGTTCGTCCGGGAGCTGACCGGCGGCGTCTATTTCGGCCAGCCGCGCTTCATCGAGTCCCTGCCCGACGGCCAGCGCCGGGGCGTCGACACCCAAGTCTACACCACCAGCGAGATCGAACGCGTCAGTCGCGTGGCCTTCGAGCTCGCCCGCGGGCGGGGCAACAAGGTCCACTCGCTCGAGAAGTCGAACGTCATGGAGACCGGCCTGCTCTGGCGCGAGGTGGTGACCGACCTGCACAAACGCGAGTACGCCGACGTGACGCTGGAGCACATGCTGGCCGACAACGCCGCCATGCAGCTGGTCCGGCAGCCCCGGCAGTTCGACGTCATCCTGACCGACAACCTGTTCGGCGACGTGCTGTCGGACGAGGCGGCGCAGCTGACCGGCTCGCTGGGCATGCTGCCTTCGGCGGCGCTGGGCGCGCCGGGCAAGCCCGGGCTTTACGAGCCGATCCACGGCTCGGCGCCGGACATCGCCGGCCAGGGCGTGGCCAATCCGCTGGCTGCCATCCTGTCGTTCGAGATGGCGCTGCGCTGGTCGCTCGGCCGGAGCGAGACCGCCGACCGGGTCAAGGCCGCCGTCGAGGCCGCCCTCGCCGCCGGCGCCCGCACCCGCGACCTCGGCGGCAGCCTGTCCACCGCGCAAATGGGCGACGCGGTGCTGAAGGCGCTCTAAACCTTCCGGAATGACCACCCCCGCCGACGACGCCTACGACGACAAGGCCCGCGCCGAGCTCGCCGCCTGGCGCGAGGCGGTGCTGAAGCCGCCCTCGGCGCTGCAGGCGGCGGCCAAGGGGCTGCAGACCCGGATCAACAACCTGATCCCGGAGAAGGTCCACCAGGCGGTCAGCAAGGTCATCGAGCAGATGACCCGCGGCATCCTGGTCGGCTCGGACTTTGTCACGCCGCCGCCGCGCGCCGGCCTGACGCTGGCCGAGCGTGAGACGCTGGTACGCAAGGCCATCAACGGCTACCGCAACGTGGCGACGGTCGAGGGCGGCGTGGCCGGGGCCGGCGGCTTCCTGCTGGCGGCGGCCGACTTTCCGGCGCTGATCGGCATCAAGATCA
The DNA here is from genome assembly GCA_031426695.1 of Caulobacter sp. GTDB lineage: Bacteria > Pseudomonadota > Alphaproteobacteria > Caulobacterales > Caulobacteraceae > Caulobacter. The sequence continues at coordinate 62,150 of JASJPM010000010.1, read as the reverse complement.
AGCTGCTGTTCGAGATCGCCGCCCTGTACGGCCACGACGGCCAGACCTGGCGCGAGCGGCTCTACATCCTGTCGATCTTCCAGCTGGCCTTCTCCAGTCCCGACCATCGTCGCGCCGTGTTCGAACAGATGACGGGCGCCGACCAGCCGGCCACGGCGGCGGACTTTGACTGGCGGCGCTTCCAGCAGGAGTACCGGGACTACATCGACCTGGCGAAACTGGCCCAGTTGCTGCCGGTCATCGGCGCGCCGGTCGGGGCGATCGTCAACTTTCGCCTCATCGAGCAGCTCGGGACGACTGCGATGAATGCCTATCGGCTGCGCTGGTTTGCTTGCTCTGAACCTCTGATTTGAGAACGTCGTTCCATGACGGCCTGTTCAACATTGGGGCTTTCTCGAATTCGACGCTTTCGGAGACTGTTGGTTAACCAAACTGGCCGAAGACCGAGGTCTGCGGTGGGCGCCTCTGATCGCGCCGCCGCCTGGATGAAGGTAGGCGACATGAACAACCTCAGGATCTCGACCAAGCTCATGGTCGCGTTCGCGGCGATGATCATCGTCCTGACGGCATCCTCGACCGTGCTGTTCTTCAGTGTGCAGAAGATGGGCGCGGCGGCGGACGCTTCGCAGCGCAGTCTGCAGCAGTTGACGGCCCTCGAAACGATCATGCTCGACATGACCGACAGCCAGAACTCGATGCGCGCCTTCGTCGCCAATCCGGTCCAGACCAGCCAGCTCGACGACTATGCCGAGACGATGGCCGCCGTCGGCAAGGGGCTGGACGCCTTCGAGGCCACCACCCAGCGACCCGAGCAGAAGGCGCGCGTCCAGCAGATGCGCAAGGCGATCGCCACCTGGCGTGAGACCAACGGCGATCGGATCCTGGCCCTGGCCAAGGACCCCGCCACGCTCGAGGAGGCGCGCACCCTGGCCGGCCAGCCGTCCTTCAAGCCGATCCGCGAGCCCCGGAACGCCATCGCCAAGGCCGCCACTGAAAATGCCGAACTGAGCCGCAAGGCCCGGGACTCCGCGCAGGTCACGGCCACCGTCGCCCTCATCGCCGGCGGTCTCGCCTCGATCGGCATCGCCGTCGCCATGGCCATGCTGCTGAGCCGGACCATCGCTGCCCCGGTCAACGCCATGACCCGCGTCATGCGCAAGCTCGCCGCCGGCGACCACTCGGTGGTCGTGTCGGGCGCGGGCCGTCGCGACGAGATCGGCGAGATGGCCGCCGCCGTCCAGGTGTTCAAGGACGCCGCCATCGAGAAGACCCGGCTGGAACGCGAGGCCGAGGACCAGCGCCGCGTCGCCGAGCAGGAACGTGTCCACCGCGAGCGGGAAAAGGCCGACGAGGCCTCCCAGGACGCCCACGCCATCAGCGAGGTCGCCCAGGCCCTGTCGCGCCTCTCGGCCGGCGACCTGACCTACCGCATCACCGCGCCGGTGGCCCCCAAGGCGGCCCAGCTGAAGGAAGACTTCAACGCCGCCGCCGCCCGCCTGCAGGACACCCTGCGCGCCATCAGCGGCTCGACCAGCGGGGTGCGCAACGGCTCCGACGAGATCGCGCTCGCCTCCGACGACCTGTCGCGCCGCACCGAGCAGCAGGCCGCCAGCCTGGAAGAGACCGCCGCGGCCCTCGACGAGATCACCGCCACCGTCCGCAGGACGGCCTCGGGCGCCAAGGACGCCGCCACCCTCGTCGCCGACGCCCGCAAGGGCGCCGAACGCTCGGGCGACGTGGTCAACCGCGCCGTCTCGGCCATGGGCGAGATCGAGAACTCCTCCACCGAGATCAGCCAGATCATCGGCGTCATCGACGAGATCGCCTTCCAGACCAATCTGTTGGCCCTGAACGCCGGGGTGGAAGCGGCTCGGGCCGGCGATGCCGGCAAGGGCTTCGCGGTCGTCGCTTCCGAGGTGCGGGCCCTGGCCCAGCGCTCGGCCGAAGCCGCCAAGGAGATCAAGGGCCTGATCTCGACCTCCACCGATCAGGTGAAGACCGGCGTCGACCTGGTCGGTCAGGCCGGCGAGGCGCTCCGCCAGATCGTCAGCCAGGTCGCCGACATCGACCGGCTGGTCGGCGAGATCGCCGCCTCGGCCCAGGAGCAGGCCACCGGCCTGCACGAGGTCAACGCCGCCGTGAACCAGATGGACCAGGTGGTTCAGCAGAACGCCGCCATGGTCGAGGAATCCACCGCCGCCACCCACAGCCTGAAGGGCGAGGCGGGCGAGCTCGCCAGCCTGGTCGGCCGCTTCAATGTCGGCGACGGCGACGGTGGGGAGTCGTCCCGCAATCCGGTCCATGCGGCGCGGGCGAAGCTGGCAGCCTACGCCCGGGGCTAGGTTTGGACTGACCCCGATCGTATCTGGAAAGTGGCCTCGAACGCCTTCAGACCCGATGGCGTGAAGGCCACGATCCGCGAACCCTCGACCCGCCGCGCCCAGCCCAGGGCGTAGATCCGCGCCAGCAGCGCCGCGCCCAGCGACCCGGCCAGATGGCTGCGCCGGACGCTCCAGTCGAGGCAGCGCCGGCAGACCGGCCGGCGGCCTCCGGTGAGCGTGGCCGGCGCGATGCCGAGGTCCGCGACGAAGGCTTCCCCCGCCGTCGTCAGCACCAGCTCGCCCTCGCCCGTCAGCCGCCCCGCCGCGATCAGGCTGTCGAGCATGGCCACGCCCAGGTCGCCGGCCAGATGGTCGTAGCAGACGCGGGCGCGGCGCAGCGCCGGTTCCCTGGGTCCTGGTCGCGTGCGGGCATGCCCGGTGCGGGCCGCCAGTCCCATCAGCGCTTCCAGCACCGCCGCCACATCCTCGCCGGACAGCGCGAAATAGGCGTGACGGCCCTGCCGCCGGACCGTGACGATCCCGCCCTTCTCCAGCCGAGACAGGTGGCCGCTGGCGGTCTGCGGCGCGACGCCGGCCTCGCGCGCCAGCTCGCCCGCCGTCAGCGCCTGGCCGCCCAGCAGGGCGGTCAGCATGTTGGCCCGCGCCGGATCGCCCAGCAGCGTGGCGACCAGCGCGATATCGGGTCCTGCCTTCATGCTTCGATCCTGACCGAAACATCGCGGCGCGAACAGGCGCTAACGGTACGGCCAACGCCGAACCATGAGGACCCGCGCCATGACCGTCACCTGCTGCATTCGCTATGTCATCGACCCGTTCCAGCGCGACGCCTTCGCGGCCTATGCCCGCAACTGGCTGACCATCATCCCGGCCTGCGGCGGCGACCTGCTCGGCTACTGGCTGCCGCATGAGGGGACAAACAACATCGCGCTGGCGATGATCTCGTTCGACAGCCTCGCCGCCTACGAGGCCTACCGCGCCCGGCTCCGGGCCGACCCGGCCGGTGCGGCCAACTTCGCCTTCGCGCAGGAGAAGCGGTTCATCCTGAGCGAGGAACGGACGTGGCTGGAGCGGGTGGCGCCCTAGACTTGCGGGGCCGCCCTGCGTCCTTCGAGACGCGGCTTCGCCGCTCCTCAGGATGACCAAGGCAAGGGGGCTGCAACGGACTTCGTCATCCTGAGGAGCGAGCCCTCCGGCGAGCGTCGCGAAGGACGCACGACCTCACCCCTCGCCCGCCAGCCGTCTGCCAGACGCTGGAGCGGCCGCAGCCAGGCTGCTGACACGTTCTGGCCACGGCCCGGCCTAGAGTGGAGGCGGGAGGACTTCGCATGATCCGACGCCTGACGCTCGCCGCAACCTTGCTGGCCGCGCCCGCCGCCTTCGCCCAGTCGCCGCCGGCCATCGCGCCGCGGCCGCCGCCTTGCGCCTCGGCCGAACATCGCGCCTTCGACTTCTGGGTCGGCAGGTGGGACGTCTACCCCACCGCCCAGCCGGAGAAACTGGTCGCCCACAGCCTGATCGAGCGGCTCTACAACGGCTGCGCCATCCGCGAGAACTGGGCGCCGCTGGGCGGCAACGACGGCGGCAGCCTGAGCAGCTACGTCGGCGGGGCCGTGGCCGACGGGTGGCGTCAGACCTGGGTCGGGTCGGGCGGCGAGCGGGTCGACTTCAAGGGCGGCTGGGACGGCAAGGCCATGGTCCTGACCGGCTTCTGGGCCGGCGTGAACGGTCCGGGCCAGGACGCGCTGGTGCGGATGACCTACACCCGCGAGGCCGACGGCGCGGTGCGCCAGCTGGGCGAGGCCTCCACCGACGACGGCAAGACCTGGGGCCCCAGCTTCGACTTCCTCTACAAGCCGGCGAAATGAATTGGGGACATGCACTTCAGTGCGTTTCCCGGCCGTCACACCACCTCGCTGGCCACGACGAACTGCGGGTTGTCCACCAGGCCCATGAACTCGCCCATGATCGCCTGGACCACGCCGCCGGGCATGTCCTGGGCGACGAAGCCGTCGAGGTCGGGAATGTCGAACACCTCGATGTAGTCCATCGACGGCGCGCCCTCGCCCATCAGCAGCCGCTCGGCCCGGTGGTTCACATAGGACGACACCCGGGTCAGCCCGCGCATGGCCGGATAGTCGCGGTCGCGGATCCAGGTCTCGAATGCTTCGGCGCTGACGCCGGGCTTGAGCCTGTAGGTCAGGAACAGCTTGGCCATGGGGTCCTCCTCGTCGTTGGGAGGCCGACGCTAGGCCCCCGGGGCCGCTCGGCCACGCCATGAAAGGGGGGCTGACTCCGCTACGACATTTCCTTGCCTTGCATGGCGGGGGCGACAGGCGTAACCGTCCCGTCCGCTAGCTGCAGGAGAGATTTCGATGGGTTACCGGGTCGCCGTCGTCGGCGCCACGGGCAACGTGGGCCGTGAACTGTTCAATATCCTCGAGGAAGTGAACTTCCCCGTCGACAAGATTCACGCCATCGCCAGCCGTAAGTCCATCGGTGTCGAAGTGTCCTTCGGCGAGAAGATCCTCAAGTGCGAGGACATCGAGCAGTTCGACTTCTCGACCGTCGATATCGTGCTGATGAGCGCCGGCGGGACGGTGTCCAAGGCCTGGTCGGAGAAGATCGGCAAGGCCGGCGCCATCGTCATCGACAACAGCTCGACCTGGCGCATGGACCCCGACGTGCCGCTGATCATTCCGGAAGTGAACCCGGACGCGATCGAGGGCTTCCGCAAGAAGAACATCATCGCCAACCCCAACTGCACGACCATGGGCCTGCTGGTGGCGCTCAAGCCGCTGCATGACGCGGCGAAGATCAAGCGGGTGGTGGTCTCGACCTACCAGTCCGTCTCCGGCACCGGCAAGGCGGCTATGGACGAGCTGTGGGAGCAGACCAAGGGCGTCTTCGTCCTCGGCGCCCCGCCGCCGAAGGTCTACCACAAGCAGATCGCCTTCAACGTGATCCCGCAGTGCGACGTCTTCCTCGACGACGACAGCGGCGACACCAAGGAAGAGCGCAAGATGGCGGAGGAGACCCACAAGATTCTCGATCCGAACATCCGCGTCTCGACCACCTCGGTCCGTGTCCCGGTCTTCGTCGGCCACGGCGAGAGCGTGAACATCGAGTTCGAGAGCGCCATCGACGACGACGAGGCCCGCGAGATCCTGCGCGAGGCCCCCGGCGTGGTGGTGATCGACAAGCGCGAGGACGGCGGCTACGCCACGCCCAAGGATATCCAGGGCGAGTTCCCGGTGTTCGTCTCGCGCATCCGCGTCGACAAGACCCTCGAGCACGGGCTCAGCCTGTGGGTGGTCTCCGACAACCTGCGCAAGGGCGCAGCCCTCAACGCCGTCCAGATCGCTCAGCTGCTTCACGAGCGTGGCCTGATCGGCAAGGTCTCGGCTTAACCCGCGAGCCCGCAAGAAGCGGGTGGAGATTTGGGGGCCCGGGACCTAGTTCCGGGCCCCTTGCTATTGGAGTGATGTCCCGTGCCGGACGTGAAGGACGAAAGCCGCGCGGCGCTGCTGGCCGGCATCGGCTGCTACAGCCTCTGGGGCCTGCTGCCGCTGTGGATGTACGCGCTGCGCGACGCCGGCGTGGGCGCCGTCGAGATCACGGCCCAGCGCGCCGTCTGGGCCGTGCTGTGGGCCGCCGCCCTGGTCATGGTCGCCCGCAAGCTGCCGGAGCTCTCCCGCGTGGTCCGCGAGCCGCGGACCCTGGGCCTGCTCCTGCTCTCGGCCGGGCTGATCGGAGCCAACTGGCTGATCTACGTGATCGCCGTGAACAGCGGTCGCACCCTGGAGGCCAGCCTCGGCTACTACATCAACCCGCTGATGAACATGGCGGCGGGGGCGCTGTTCTTCCGTGAGCGGATCGATCGTTTCGGCTACGCCGCTATAGGCCTGGCGGCGGCCGGCGTGATCGTCCAGACCATCGCCGTGGGTCACCCGCCGGTAATGTCCCTGGCCCTGGCCGTGACCTTCTGCACCTATGGCCTGATCCGCAAACAGGTGAGGGCGGACGCCCAGACCGGCCTGTTCGTCGAGACCGCCATCCTGGCGGTTCCGGCGCTGGCCTGGGTCTGGTGGCTGCAGTCGAGCGGCGTTGGTCATATGGGCGCCGACCCCCGGACCACCCTCTTGCTGCTCGCCGCCGGTCCGCTGACCGTCGCCCCTCTGGCCCTGTTCTCCTGGGCCGCCCGGCGCATGCCGCTGGTCGCGCTCGGCTTTGTCCAGTTCATCGCCCCGACCCTGCAGTTCCTCGTCGGGGTCTGGTCGGGCGAGGCCTTCACCCCGCTGCGAGCGCTGGCCTTCGGCTTCATCTGGGTCGGCGTGGCGGTGTTCGCCTTCGGGGCGTGGAAGCGCACGCGGCGACTTGTCGCCACGACCTGACGCGCGCCTGTCCCGCGTTCCCCTTTCCGTCACGCCCCGCGGGACGAGCAGACTTCGCGAACGCAGGCCCGCAGCCATCGATGCGCCGGATCGGCCTCCATCCGCGGATGCCAGAGCATCGACACCGTGAACGCCGGCGCCGTCCCCGGCAGCGCGAAGCTGTGCATCCCGGTCCGCATGGCGGCCGTGTGCCGGTCCGGAACCGTCGCCACCAGGTCGGACAGCCGGGCCAGAGACAGCGCCGCCGAGAAGCCGCCGACCACGGTCGTGGCGGTTCGCTTCAGGGGCGCCGGCAGGAAGGGCTGGTCCACGGCGCCGGCCTCGGCGTCGCCCCGCGACACCACCACATGCCGGGCCGCCCGGTAGCGCGCCGCGGTGACCTCGCCTGACGCCAGCGGATGGCCGGCGCGGACCACGCCGACCAGCCGGTCGCGAAACAGCGCTTGGGTCCGCACCTCCGGGCCGAGTGTGTCCCCGATGACGCCGGTCTCGAGGTCGACGCGCCCGTCGCGCAGCGGCGCGCTGTCCTTGTCGGGTTTCTGCAGGAAGTGAAGCCGCACGCCCGGCGCTTCGGCGGCGATCCGCGCCAGCAGGGCCGGGCCGAAGGTCTCCACGAAGCCGTCGCTGGTGCGCAGGGTGAAGGTGCGGACAAGGCCCGCCAGATCGATCGTCTCGTCCGGACGCAGGACGGCGTCCACTTCCTGCAGCAACGGCTGGACCCGGTCGCGCAGCGCCAGGGCCCGCGGCGTCGGGACCAGGCCCCGTCCGGCCCGGACCAGCAGGGGATCGCCCATGGTCTCCCGCAGCCGGGCCAGCGCGCGGCTCATGGCCGACGGGCTGAGCCGCAGCCGTTTGGCGGCGCCGACGACGCTGCCCTCGGCGAGCAGCGCCTCCAGCGTGACGAGCTGGTTCAGGTCCGGTCGGGTCATCGACGGAGCCTATCACCGTCGCCCGGGAATGACATGGCGTTTGATGCAGCAATAACCTGCAAATGCTGCGCATTCCGCCACTCCAGCCCACGCCGTACCTTTGCCTCGCAACAGCAAGGAAAGGCATGACCATGGAGAACCCCTCGCTCGACACCTTCATCGCTGACGTCAGGGCGGCCTGGGGCCCGCTCACCAGCGGCCTGGTGGCGGACTTCAGGATGCGGGCGGCGGCGCTGCTGGCCGCCCCGCCGTCCGAGCCCTGGCTGGCGGCGCTGCACCGTGACCGACCGGCCAACGCCGAACTGCACCGCGATCCTGACTTCGGCTTCATGCTGCTGGCCCATGCCGAGCAGGCCGGGCTCTACCGCCCGCCTCACGATCACGGTCGAAGCTGGGTGCTCTACGCCATCCAGGAGGGCGAGGTCGAAATGGGCTCCTACGCCCGGATCGAGGACGGCTGGGACGGTGTGCGGCTGGTCGAACGGGACCGGACCGTGCTGCGGGCCGGCGATGTCCGGGCCTACCTGCCCGGCGACGTCCACGACACCCGCTGTCTGACGCCCACGGCGCTGCTCTTCCGGTTCACCGAACGTGACCTGAAGGCGGAGGCCCGGCCGGACCATCGCGTCACGCGGTATGTCGATGTCGACGGGCAGTGGATGCCGGGCCCGCAACGATGACCGCGGACACCGGCCTCGCGCCGGGACGCGCCGCCGTCGCGGTCGCCGCCGTACTCGGCGCGATGGCGCTGGCTGTGCTGGACGCCGGCCTGGTGAACGCGGCGCTGCCGACGATGGCCCGGTCCCTGCGGACAACGCCGAGCGGCGCGGTGCTGGTGGTCACCGCCTACCAGGCGGCGCTGCTGATGGCCCTGCTGCCCTGCGGGGCGCTGGGCGAGCGGTATGGCCATCGGGCCGTGTTCGCCGGCGGGGTGGCGGTCTTCACAACAGCCTCGCTGCTCTGCGCCCTGGCCCCGTCGCTCCCGTGGCTGGTCGCGGCGCGGTTTGTTCAGGGACTCGGCGCCGCCGCGATCATGGCGCTGGGCGTCGCGCTGCTGCGCTTCACCGTTCCGGGCGATCGGCTGGGCGCCGCGATCGGCTGGAACGCCACCACGGTCGCCCTGTGCTCGGCCGCGGGGCCGGCCCTCGGCGCGGTGGTCCTGAGCCGGTTCGACTGGTCGTGGCTGTTCCTGCTCAATCTTCCGCTCGGCGTCGGCGTGTTCGTCGCCGCCCGCGCGCTGCCCCGGACCGGGCGGCATGGCCCGGCGGTCGACCTGGTCAGCGTCCTGCTCAACGCCGCCGTCTTCGCCGCCCTGATCGCCGGGGTGCAACTGCTGCCCGTCCGGTCCCTGTCCGGCGGTCTGCTGATCGCGGCGGCCGCGCTCGCGCTCGCGGTCCTGATCCGCCGCGAGCGTCGACGGCCAGTCCCTCTGATTCCGCTTGATCTCCTGAGACGGCCCGGCTTCCGCATCTCGGTGATCGCCTCGATCTGCTGCTTCGCCGGGCAGATGGCGGCGCTGGTGGCGTTGCCGTTCCATCTCCACCGGCTCGGCCTCTCGCCGCTCGAGACCGGGCTCTACCTGACGATCTGGCCGGTCAGCGTCGCGGCGACCGCCCTGACCCTCGGCCGCCTGGCCGACCGCCTGCCGACGGCCCGGCTCTGCGCGGTCGGAGGATTGCTTCTCGCCCTCGGCCTGGCGGGCGCCGCGCTGCTGTCGCAGCGGGGTGAGGCCAGGTTGCTCGTCCCGCTGCTCGCAGCCTGCGGCGCCGGGTTCGGCCTGTTCCAGACCGCCAACAACCGCAACATGTTCTTGTCCGCGCCGCCGGATCGCAGCGGCGCGGCCGGCGGCATGCAGGGCACGGCCCGCCTGATCGGCCAGACGGCCGGAGCGGTCATGACCGCGCTGCTGCTGGAGGCGACATCGATACAGGCCGCACCGGGCATGGCCTTCGGCCTCGGCGCGCTGCTCACCCTGGCGGCCGGCCTTGTGAGCCTGCTGCGGACGGGCGGCGCCGACGCTCAGAGGCTCGCGTAGGCCGCGTCGATCAGGCGGCGCGAGCGTGGGTCGCCGATCAGGTGGACGTCCTGCTTGTTCATCACATAGGCGCCGGCCACGCGGCGCTCGGTGTCGGCGAAGGCGCAGCTGCCGCCCCAGCCGCTGTGGCCGATGGTGGTCGCCGTCGGGCCGTAGAAGAAGTTGGGCTCGTTGCGCATGAAGCCCGCGCCCCAGCTCATCTCGTAGGGCAGCACCAGGTCCTGGCCGCGGATGCGCTCGCGGCCGGCCTCGATCACCATCTCCGGCGACAGCAGCTCGACGTCGCCGATCCTGCCGTCCGTCGCCAGGGCCCCGAAGAAGCGGGCCAGGGCCTCGGCGGTGGCGTGGCCGTTGGCGGAAGGGACCTCGATCTCGCGCCATTCGCTGCCGCGCCGGCCGCTGGGTCCGGCCCAGGTCGACAGGAAGGCGGCGCGCTTGGGGTCGGTGGCCTCGCCGAACTGGGGCAGGGCGCTGGGCGGCTTCAGGTCGGCGACGCGGCCGTGCTGCGTCTCCGGCAGGCCGATCCACAGGTCGAGGCCGGCCGGTCCGGTGATGTCCTCGCGCAGCGCGGTCCCCAGGCTGCGGCCGTCGGCGCGGCGATAGATCTCGCCGACCAGATAGCCGACCGTCAGGGCGTGGTAGCCGCTGGCCGAGCCCGGCGTCCACATCGGCGCCTTGGCGGCCAGCATGGCGGCGATCACCGGCGGATCGTACCAGAGGGTCGGGTCGATCTGCTCGACGAAGCCCGGCAGTCCGGCCTGGTGCGACAGCACCTGCTCGACGGTGATCGCGCCCTTGCCGTTGGCCGCGAACTCCGGCCACAGCTCGGCGACCGGCTGATCGTAGCGCAGCTTTCCGGCCTGGACGAGACGGGCGATCATGGTCGCAGCCACGGCCTTGGTGGTCGAGAACACCATGGTCAGGGTCTCGGCGTCGAAGGGGACCTCGCCCTTGCGGTCGGCGTGGCCGGCCCACAGGTCGACGACCATCTCGCCCTCGACGCTGAAGGCGAAGCGGGCGCCCAGCTCCAGCCCCTCGGCGAAGTTGGCGGCGAAGGCGTCCCGGACGGCCTCGAAGCCGGCGTCGCAGCGGCCGTGGATCTCGATGCTCACGCCAGGCGCTCCATGCGGACGGTGGGGCTGGCCTGTTTGATGCGGCTGCCCATGGCCACGATCGGCAGTTCGGGCGAGGCCCAGACCCCGGCCGAGGTGATGGTCTCGGCCAGGCCGCCGACCGCGCGGGCCAGGCCGTAGGAAGGCGTCTGGCCTTCCAGCAGGGCGGCGGCGAACAGGACGGTCAGCAGGTCGCCGGTGCCGCTGGGCACGGGCGAGGTCGCCTTCTGGTGCGCCGCCAGCCAGGCCTCCTTCTTGTCGGCGTAGACTACGCCAATCTCGCCGCCCCGGATTACCGAGGAGACCAGCACCGCCTTGCCGGTCAGGCGCGCGGCGCGGACGGCGGCGGCCGGGTCGCGGGCGTCGCTGCCGGTGATACGCTGCAACTCCCAGCTGTTGGGCGCGATCAGGTCGGCGCGGGGCAGCAGCTCGTCCTGGATGGCCTGGGCCACGTCGGGCGGAATGAACAGGCCCTTGCCCGCGTCGCCCATCACCGGGTCGACCACGACCATTGGGCGGCGGTTGAAGGCGCCCTCGCGCGGGGCGGCGCGGACGGCGTCGATGGCCCGAGCCGCGGCCCGCACCTGTTCGACGCTGGCGAAGTAGCCCGTCAGCACCAGGTCGCAGAGGCCGAACAGGCCGTTGGCCTCGACGCCGTCCAGCATGCCCTCGAAGGCCTCGATCGGCACCTGCGCCCCGCCGGGGGCGCCCCAGCCGGGGTGGCGTCCGTACAGGACCGTGGGAATGACCACGGGATCGATCTTGAACTGGGTCAGGGCCAGCGCTTGCGCCGAGCCGCCGACCCGGCTCCCTGCGACGTGGCTCGACATGATGAGGGCCATGGGCATGCGACGGGCTTAGCGGAGGCCGGGGGGGTTGGGTAGTCCCTTCGAGTCCTTCTCCCCTTGTGGGAGAAGGCGGCCTGCGGAGCAGGTCGGATGAGGGGTCTCTCGAACTGATCCGACAAAGAAAAAGGGGCCGAGGCGGATAACGCCTTCGACCCCTCATCCGTCGACCTTCGGTCGCCACCTTCTCCCGCAAGGGCAGAAGGGAGATTGCTAGTACCGGTAGTGGTCCGGCTTGAACGGGCCCTGCTGCGGCACGCCGATGTAGTCGGCCTGGTCCTTGCGCAGGGTGGTCAGCTTGGCGCCCAGCTTGGCCAGGTGGAGCATGGCCACCTTCTCGTCGAGGTGCTTGGGCAGGGTGTAGACTTGGTTCTGGTAGGACTTGAGGTTGGTCCACAGTTCGATCTGGGCCAGCGTCTGGTTGGTGAAGCTGGCGCTCATCACGAACGACGGGTGGCCCGTGGCGTTGCCCAGGTTCACCAGGCGGCCTTCCGACAGCAGGATGATCTTCTTGCCGTCCGGGAACTCGATGTGGTGGACCTGCGGCTTGATCTCGTCCCACTTGAAGTTCTTCAGACCGGCGACCTGAATTTCGCTGTCGAAGTGGCCGATGTTGCAGACGATGGCGTTGTTCCGCATCTGCCGCATGTGGTCGACGGTGATGACGTCCTTGTTGCCGGTGGCGGTGACGAAGATGTCGGCCTTGCCGGCCACGTCGTCCAGGGTCTGGACCTCATAGCCTTCCATCGCCGCCTGCAGGGCGCAGATCGGGTCGATCTCGGTGACGATCACCCGCGCGCCGCCCTGGCGCAGCGAGGCGGCCGAGCCCTTGCCCACGTCGCCGTAGCCGCAGACCACCGCGACCTTGCCCGACAGCATGACGTCGGTGCCGCGGCGGATGGCGTCGACCAGGCTCTCGCGGCAGCCGTAGAGGTTGTCGAACTTGGACTTGGTGACGCTGTCGTTGACGTTGATCGCCGGGAACGGCAGCTCGCCCTTGGCGGCCAGCTGGTAGAGGCGGTGCACGCCGGTGGTGGTTTCTTCCGACACGCCGGTGACCGAGTCGCGGATCGCCGAATAGAAGCCCGGCTTGTCGCGCAGGTAGGTCTTCATCACCGCATAGAGGGCTTCTTCTTCCTCGTTCTGCGGATTGTCGAGCAGGGTCGGGTCCTGTTCGGCCTTCGGGCCGAGCACGCAGAGCAGCGTGGCGTCGCCGCCGTCGTCGAGGATCAGGTTGGGATAGCCGCCGTCCGACCACTCGAAGATGCGGTGGGTGTACTGCCAGTACTCATAGAGGGTCTCACCCTTGACGGCGAAGACCGGCACGCCGGTCGCGGCGATGCCGGCCGCGGCGTGGTCCTGGGTCGAGAAGATGTTGCAGCTGGCCCAGCGCACGTCGGCGCCCAGCGCCGTCAGCGTCTCGATCAGCACCGCCGTCTGGATGGTCATGTGCAGGGAGCCGGCGATCCGGGCGCCCTTCAGCGGCTGGTCCTTGCCGAATTCCTCGCGGACGGCCATCAGGCCCGGCATTTCGGTCTCGGCGATGGCGATTTCCTTGCGGCCGTAGTCGGCCAGGGAAAGGTCGCGCACGATGCTGTCGGTCACGCGGAGGACTCCTTTGTCAGTGTGAGCGCTCTATAGCCGCCCCCGCCCATCTCTTCAACAGGGATATAAAGATATCCTTATATCTGGCCGCCGGCGCCCAGCAACCGGAAGCCGCGTCCGGCCTTGCTCAGGTCCGTCGGCGTCAGGGCGGCGACCCTCGACAGGCGCGCCGCCAGCGTCGTCAGGGCGGCCGCCTCGCCGGCCTTCAGTTCCAGCTCCAGCTCCAGGAAGGTCTCGCGCCGGCCTCCGGCCTCGACCCGGGCGTCGTCGATGACCAGCTCGATAAGCGCGCCGTCCTTCTCGACCATGCGCAGCGTCCGGCGGCTGGTCACCGTGAACAGCGGAACCAGCGCGACGCCGGCGGGCAGGGCGGCGGGTGTCGTAGCCAGCAGGGCGACGTCCGGCGTATCGGCCTCCACCGGCCACTCCCATTCGTCGCGCCCGCCGTCGTCGCCAAGCGCGGCCTTCAGGGTCTGAATCCGCTCGCCGCCCGAGCGCCGCACGCGAAGGCCGAAGCCGTTGCGACGCAGCCGGTGGTCGGAGGTGTCGAAATAGATCGCCACCATGTCGGCCACCACCGTCTCGCCGGGAGGCAGGGCGGCCAGCACCGCTGCGGCGGCGTCCGCGTCCAGCAGGAACTTCAGCTCGATCTCGCGGCTCGGCGTCGTCATGTCGCCGATGTCACCCGTCCGGCGACTTCCCGCAAGCCTCGTCGGCCTCTAGGCTGGCCGTCTAGTTCTGTACGGGGAGCCTTCCGATGATGATGAGACGAGGCCTTCTGGCCGCCGCCGCCTTGGCCTGCGCCGGTCTTCTGGGCATGACCGCCTCGGCCCGCCAGGCGCCGTCGGACGTCACCCTGGTCCATGCCGGGACCCTGCTCGACCGCCCGGGCCAGGCGCCCCGCCGCAACGCCACCCTGGTGATCCGCGGCGGCCGTATCGAGGCGGTGCGCGACGGCTTCGTCCGGGCCTCGGAATTTCCCGGGGCGAAGATCATCGACCTGTCGGGGAAGTTCGTGCTGCCCGGCCTGATCGACAGCCACGTGCACCTGACCTCCGACCGCGCCGGCGCCGAGGGCCAGCTGGCCGGCGTCAGCGACTCGACCGCCGACTTCGCCTACGAGGCCGCCTGGAACGCCCGCAAGACCCTGGACGCCGGCTTCACCACGGTGCGCAACCTCGGCGACCGGGGCGGGGTGACCCTGGCCCTGCGCGACGCGATCTCCATGGGCCGGGTGACCGGGCCGCGCATTGTCGACGCCGGGCGTTCGATCTCCACCACCTCCGGCCACATGGACGGGCGGCTGGGCTTCAACGACGAACTCGCCGACGTCATCCCCCACGACAACGTCTGCGACGGGCCTGAGTCCTGCCGCCAGGCCGTGCGGCTGCAGATCGGCCGCGGCGCCGACATCATCAAGATCGCCACCACCGGCGGCGTGAACAGCCGCATCGGCGCGGGCCTGGGCGCCCAGATGTTCGACGACGAGGCGAAGGCCCTGATCGAAACCGCCCACCTCTACGGCAAGAAGGTCGCCGTCCACGCCCACGGCGCCGACGGCATCAAGCTGGCCCTGAAGTACGGCGCCGACTCTATCGAGCACGGCACCATCATGGATGAGGAAACCATCCAGCTGTTCCTGAAGACCAGGGCCTACTACGTGCCGACCCTGTCGACGGTGAACGGTTACCTGGAGCGGATCGCGAAGGACCCCAACGCCTATCCGCCGGAGGTGCGGGCCAAGATCGACTGGCGCATCACCATCACCGGCGAGTCGCTGAAGAAGGCCTTTCCGCGCGGCGTGCGCATCGCCTTCGGCACCGACGCCGGCGTCTCCAAGCATGGCCGCAACGCCGACGAGTTCGAGCTGCTGGTCAAGTACGGCCTGACCCCGATGGACGCCATCAAGGCCGCCACCGTCAACGCCGCCGACCTGCTGGGCCTCAGCGACATCATCGGCAGCCTGGAGGCGGGCAAACAGGCCGACCTGATCGCCGTCGACGGCGATCCGCTGGCGGATGTGACGGTGCTGAAGCGGGTGGGCTTCGTGATGAAGGGCGGGAAGGTCGTGAAGGACTGAGGCCCGCCTCCGGGATGACACTCAATCTGGGGACTGCTAGAGCGCACAGCATCCGCAAGGAGAGACGCCCTCATGAACGCCCCCGTCCGCTTCGCCGATTCCGCCCTGCCGCGTCACGACTGGACGCGGGACGAGGTCGAGGCGCTGTTCGACCTGCCGTTCATGGATCTGGTCTTCCAGGCCGCCCAGGTTCACCGCCGCTGGTTCGATCCCAGCGAGATCCAGCTGTCGCAACTCTTGTCGATCAAGACCGGCGGCTGCGCCGAGAACTGCGGCTATTGCAGCCAGTCGGCCTCGTTCAAGACGGGTTTGAAGGCCGAGAAGCTGATGGATCTGGACACCGTCGTGGTCGCCGCCAGGGCCGCCAAGGCCGGTGGGGCGCAGCGCTTCTGCATGGGCGCGGCCTGGCGCGACCTGAAGGACCGTGACCTTCCCAAGGTCGCCGAGATGATCACCGAGGTGAAGGCCCTGGGTCTGGAGACCTGCGTGACGCTCGGCATGCTCAAGGCCGAGCAGGCCGTGGCCCTCAAGGACGCGGGGCTGGACTACTACAACCACAACCTCGACACCTCGCCGGAGTACTACGACAAGGTCGTCACCACCCGCACCTACGACGACCGGCTGGAGACGCTGCAGCACGTGCGCGACGCCGGCATCTCGACCTGCTGCGGCGGCATCGTCGGCATGGGCGAGAGCCGCGCCGATCGCGCCAGCTTCCTGCATCAGCTGGCCACCCTGCCGGTCCATCCCGACAGCCTCCCGGTCAACGCTCTGGTGCCGGTCGCCGGCACGCCGCTGGGCGACAGGATCAAGCGCGACGGTGAGATCGACCCCATCGAGTTCGTGCGCACCGTCGCCGTCGCCCGGCTGGTCTGCCCCAAATCGATGGTTCGCCTGTCGGCCGGACGTGACGACATGAGCCGCGAGACCCAGGCCCTCTGCTTCCTGGCGGGCGCCAACTCGATCTTCGTCGGCGGCAAGCTGCTAACCACGCCGCTGCCTGGCCAGGACGAGGACAGCCTGCTGATGAAGGACCTGGGGCTGCGGCCGTTCGGGGAAGCTCGCGCCTGATCTTGTAATTGTACGAATTTCTGTACATATTCCGTCGAAAGGAGGCTTCCGATGGATGTGCTCAGCTATTCCGACACCCGCGCCAACCTGAAGGAGGTCATGGATCGCGTGGTCGAAGACCGCCAGCCGATCGTCATCACCCGACAGAAGGCCGAGGCCGTGGTCATGGTCTCGTTGGCCGACTGGAACGCTATGGAGGAGACGCTTCACCTCCTCTCCAACGCCAGGAACGCGGCGCGGCTTCGTGAGGCCATCGCTGAGCTCGACTCCGGCAAGGGTGTCGAACGGGAGCTCATCGAGCCGTGAAACTGGTCTTCGCCGAGCGGGCTTGGGAAGACTACCTCCACTGGCAGGCAAACGACCCAAACATCCTTGAGCGTCTGAATGGCCTGATCAACGAATGCCGGCGCACGCCGTTCACAGGGACCGGCAAGCCGGAGCCTCTCAAAGGCGATCTCAAGGGCCACTGGTCCCGACGCATCACGCTGGAGGACAGGCTCGTCTATCGCGTCTCCGGTGCGGGAGACGAGCAGCGTCTGGAGATTGTCCAGTGCCGTCTGCACTATTGAACTGCAGGGAGCGTTTATGAGCCGCGTCTTCGGGAAGGTCTGCCAGAACGGCTACGTCGTCCGCGACATCGAGGCGGCGATGCAGCACTGGATCGAGGTCATGGGCGTGGGCCCCTGGTTCTATATCGAGGACGTGAAGACCGACTGGTTCACCCATCGCGGCCAACCGTCGGACGTGAAGATGTCCATCGCGCTGGCCAACTCCGGCGACCTGCAGATCGAGCTGATCCAGCAGCGCAACGACGCGCCGTCGATGTACCGCGAGTTTCTCGACGCCGGTCTCGAGGGCCTGCAGCACATGAGCTACTGGACCACCGACTATCAGGGCCTCTACGACAAGGCGCTGTCGCTCGGCTACCGCGTGGGCCACGAGGGCCAGATCGGCGGCGAGCAGGGCCGCTTCGCCTACTTCGACACCCAAGCGCACCCGGGCACGGTGATCGAGATCTCGGACATCAGCGGAACCAAGGGCCGCACCTTCGCGCACATCCGCAAGGCGGCCGAAGGCTGGGACGGCTCGGAGCCGGTGCGGTTCTTCAAATAGGCCCGCTGCCCCCCTTCATGGGCAGGGGGCTCAGCAAGGGGGAGACGGCGCCCCGGCCCTCGATCAGTCCTGGGTCTGGTCGTCGAACCCGACAAACACCGCCGCCTCCCCCACGGACTTGCGTTCGGAAACGACCGCATTCGCCGGGAAGGTTTCATCCGGCCAGCCCAGCGCGATGCTCTTCATGATGACCTGATCATCGGCGATTCCGGCGTGCTCACGCACCACGGGCGACTGCATGATGCCCTGGCTGTTGATCACCGCGCCCAGTCCGCGAGACCAGGCGGCGTTGACCAGACTGGTCGCCACGGCGCCGCAATCGAACGGCGTATCGTCGCTGCCGTCCAGCACACGGTCATAGGTCACGATGATACAGACCGGCGCGTCGAACTGGCGGAAGCCGCGCAACACCCAGTCCTGGCGCATCTCGGCGTCGTCGCGTGCGATCCCCATCGCGGAGAACAACTGCTTGGCGACGCCGACCTGCCGGTCGCGATGCTGACCCGCAAAGGCCTGACCCGTGCGGAACTCGCGTGATTGCGGGACGCCGGCCAGGGTTCGCTCGGTGTTGCCGGCGCGGATCCGGTTCAACGGTTCGCCCGTGACGACATAGAAGTTCCACGGCTGGGTGTTCATAGACGACGGCGCGCGCATCGCCAGGCCGATGATTTCCTCGATCAACGCCCTGGGAACCGGGTCGGGCTTGTAGCCCCGGATGCTGCGGCGGCCGCGAATAACGTCGTCGAACTGCATGTGTGACCCTGAGATGGCTCTATGGCGTGCGAGTGTTTGAGGCTTGTGACGCGCCGTCAGTCCAACGGAAAATCGATGATGGCAAGAGGGCAGGGGCCCGCTCGCGCCGTCGCGACGCCAACCTGACGGTTCGCGAGGGAGGGGGGCTCCGGTCTATCCCGAGCCTTTGGGAGGCCGGGTTCCGAAGTAGGCGAAGGCGATGAACACCGCCTGCAACGGGATGCGAATCCACAGGTAGTACGGCGCGTTGGCATAGCTCGGCACGTTGGTCGCGACCGTCCATCCATAGATGTTAAAGGGCAGGACCAGCGCCAGATAGGCGATGATCGCCCAGCCCGTGATCCGCGCCCAACGCGTCCAGATCAGGATCGCGAATGCCAGTTCCAGCACGCCGCTCGCGTAGCTGGCCTCGACCCGCAGCGGAAAGAACGGGGGAATGAGGTCCACCACCGCCTGCGGATGCAGGATGTGGCCGTAAAGACCGAAGAATCCGAACAGCAGGGTGAGATACAGCCTGAAGACGTTGGCCCACCGGAAGCGTACGGAGCGCCGGACCAGGCTGACCAGGGCGACGATCAAGACAGGCCCCAGGATGATCGCGGCCGGCATCAGCAGTTCGGACATGGGGTTCCCCGGGCTCTGGCGATCGATCCTAGAGCGCGTCGGGGCCGGAAGCGATCACCCGGCCAAAAGTCCCGGCGACGGCCAGAGGGCCCGCGCCACAGGTACGAGGATGACGGTCGCGGGGAATACCGGGCAGCGTCTTACCGCTCCTCGTCGAACCGGTTGGCCACCAGCGCGCACAGCGCTTCAAGAGCCTCCGCGCCTTCCGCGCCCTCGGCGCTGATCTCGATGGTCGAGCCGATGCCGGCGGCCAGCATCATCAGGCCCATGATCGAGCGGGCGTCGACGGTGGAGCCGTCGCGGCTGACCTGGATCTCGGCGTCGAAGCTCGCGGCCAGCTTGACGAACTTGGCGGAGGCGCGGGCGTGCAGACCCCGCTCATTCACGATCTCGACCGTGCGCTTCAGGCTCACTTCTCGCCAGCCAGCACGTAGGAGGCGACGGAGATGTACTTGCGGCCGGCTTCCTGGGCGTGGTGCACGCACTCTTCCAGGCTCATGCGGGTGCGCAGGGACGCCAGCTTGATCAGCATCGGCAGGTTCAGGCCGGCGATGACCTCGGCCCGGGTCTGCTCCATGACGCTGATCGCCAGGTTGCTGGGCGTGCCGCCGAACATGTCGGTCAGCAGGATGACGCCCGCGCCGGTATCCACGGCGGCGCACGCCTTCAGGATATCCTTGCGGCGCTTTTCCATGTCGTCGTCGGGACCGATGCAGATGGCCCGCACCGCGTCCTGCGGTCCGACCACATGCTCCATGGCGAAGATGAACTCCTCCGCCAGCCGACCGTGTGTAACGATCACGAGCCCAATCATCAGGGGGCCCAACGCCTTGTCATGATCAAACCGGGTATCCCCTGCCCGTCAGCCTCGCGGCGGGAAGGGGGCCGCGAAGGCGCCTAGATACGCCCGTTAATGTCCGTGTCCAAGATGCTCTATGAGGCGACGTAACTTCGCAGGCGCCGCGCGGTCAAAAGGCCACAGGGAACGGATGGGGACCGGCCCGCCGGGCAGGTCCAGGCTCTCGCCCGCCGGCATCCGCTCGACCGCTTCGGGCGAGGCCTCGCAGCGCACCGCCAGCGCAATGGGACAGAAGGGCAGGGCGGCCACGGGCAGGACGCCGGCCCCCCGGCTCTCGAGCAGGCCGTGTAGCGGTTCGGGCGCGCGTCCGAAGGTGCGCCCGCCGGAAGCCCAGACCAGCACCCGGTCGTCAGCCACCATCCGGAAGCCCTCGTCCAGCGCCCGCAGCGCCAGATCGCTCTTGCCCGAGCCGGACGGCCCCTCGATGAGGACGCCGCGCCAGTCGCGGCCGAAGCGCAGGGCGATCAGTCCGGCGTGGCGGATCACGACCGCCGCTCGGGCAGGACGACGACGAATTTCGCGCCGGCGATGTTTTCGCCGGATTTTTCGCCGGATTTTTCGCGATTCTCCGCATGGATTTCGCCGCCGTGCGCCTGGACGATCTGGCGGGCGATGGAGAGGCCCAGACCCGAGTTGCCGCCGAACGCCGCGCCCTTCGGCCTGGACGTGTAGAACCGCTCGAACACGGTCTCGAGGTTGTCCTGCGGGATGCCGGGACCGTCGTCCTCGACCAGCACCCGGGCCTGGCCCCGGTCATGGGTCAGGGCCACCCGGACCTCGCCGCCGGCCGGACTGAACGAGCGCGCGTTGTCGATCAGGTTGCGGAACACCTGCCCCAGAGGGCCCTCGCGCCCGGAGACCGCGACGGTCTCGCCAGCGGGAACCGACAGCACGACGCTGGCCTCGCCCGGCCGGATCGAGGCGTCGTAGACCTGCACGATGTCGGTCAGCAACCGGCCCAGATCGATGACCTTCGGCGCGTCCCGCGACAGCTCGGCGTCCAGCCGCGAGGCGTTGGAGATATCGGTGACCAGCCGGTCGAGCCGGCCGACATCCTGCTTGAGGATGCCCATCAGCCGCTCGCGGGCCTTGTCATCCCTTACGATATCGAGGGTTTCGATGGCCGAGCGGATCGAGGTCAGGGGGTTGCGGATCTCGTGAGCCACGTCGGCGGCGAAGCGCTCGATGGCGTCCATCCGCTCCGACAGGGTGTCGGTCATGTCCTCCAGCGAGCGGCTGAGGTCGCCGATCTCGTCGTCGCGGCGGGACAGGTCGGGCAGCGAGATCGACCGCGCCCGCGCCGCTTTCACTCGGTCCGCCGCCCGCGCCAGCCTCAGCACGGGTCGGGCCACCAGAACGGTCAAGAGCACCGACGACAGGAGGGTCACGCCCACCGCGATCAGGATAAAGGGGATCAGGTTGGCGCGCTCGCGGGCGATGATCTCGTTCACATCGCCGGCCTCCAGGGTCAGCACCCCGACCACGGCCCGCACCCGCCGGATAGGCAGGGAGACGGAGATCACCTGCTCGCCGTTCTCGGTGACGCGGCGCCCCTTGACGATCTCACCTGTCCGGGCCTGGGCCAGTTCCGCCTGCAGAGCCCGGGCGGCGCGCTGTTCGATCGGGCTGGGGGCGTTGTCGTCCCGCGACGGGTCGGACCTGCGCACCGGGGGCAGGGGCTTCCACTCGACCCGGTCGGCGACGACGTAGGAGTCGGTGATCGTGCGGCCGTCGCGGTCGAACAGCCGCACCCGGGCGTCGCGCGGCAGGTGCAACAGCTGCAGCAGCTGGGCGGCCCGCTCCGGCTGCAACGCCGGCTCCGGCTCGCCCACGGTGGCGGCGTCGTCGATGATGCGGGCGATCCATTCGCCCTGGGCGATCAGGCTGTCGATCCGGGCGTTGACCAGCCCGCGCCGCATCTCGTTAAGGGTCAGGGCCCCGCCGATCAGGATCGCCAGGCTGAGCAGGTTGAGCGCGATGATCAGCCGGCCGAGGCGCGAACCCTTCGGCCAGAACCGTCGCTTGCCCGACCCGCCGGGATCAGGATTCGCGATAGCGGTATCCGACGCCATACAGGGTCTCGATCGCGTCGAAGCTGGGGTCCACCTGGCGGAACTTCTTGCGCATCCGCTTGATGTGGCTGTCGATCGTGCGGTCGTCGACATAGACCTGATCGTCGTAGGCGGCGTCCATCAGGTTGTCGCGGCTCTTCACGAAGCCGGGGCGCTGGGCCAGCGACTGCAGCAGCAGGAACTCGGTGACGGTCAGGCGGACGGGCTTGCCGTCCCACAGGCTGTCGTGGCGTTCGGGATCGAGGGTCAGCTTGCCGCGCTTCATGGCCTTGGCGCCCGGATCGGTGGGGACCGCCGGCGCGCCGCTGTCGTCCGGCACGTCGGCCCGCCGCAGCACGGCCTTGACCCGCTCCAGCAGCAGCCGCTGGCTGAACGGCTTGTGCATGTAGTCGTCGGCGCCCAGGTTGAAGCCGAGGATCTCGTCGATCTCCTCGTCCTTCGAGGTCAGCATGATCACCGGCATGTTCGACGTCTGCCGCAAACGCCGCAGCAGCTCCATGCCGTCCATGCGGGGCATCTTGACGTCCAGTATCGCCAGGTCCGGCGGGTTGGCCGTCAGGGATTCCAGCCCGGCGACCCCGTCATGGCAGGCGGTGACGACGTGGCCATGGCTTTCAAGCGCCAGCGAAACCGAAGCGACGATATTCTCGTCGTCGTCCACCAGGGTGATCTTCGCCATGAGTATCCTTCTAGATGACTGGCCGCGGCGGCAATCCATACCTGACGCGGCGTCCTGATTGCAGGGAATTCCGCTGACAGCGTGGCGTCAATGGGGCGGAGGCATCGTAAACGCGGCCTTAGGGTGTTTCCGGCATAACGACGTTCATGCGGGGAAAGGTTCACTACGAATTGTTTGTGCGCCGCCAGCCCGGGTCCGGATGGACCCTGGACATGGCGACGGAAGATCGTGCGCGTGCGCTGGAGTCCGCAGAGGAGCAGCTGGCCGATGGGCGCGTCGCCGCGGTCAGGGTGACCAAGGAGGTCCTCGACGAGGAGACGCGCGAGTTCACCTCCGTCACCATCCTGAACAAGGGCGCACCGGAGCGGGCGAAACCGAAGAAGGTCCGGGAGGACAACGCTCCGCTCTGTGTCAGCCCGTCTGACCTCTACACCTGCCACGCCCGGGAGCGCATCGGCCGGCTGCTGGACAACTGGCTGACCCGACAGCGGGCGACGCCGTTCGAGCTGCTGCATCGGCCGGACCTGGTCCAGAAGCTCGAAGCCTCGGGTGTCGAGCTGCAGCACGCCATCCAGAAGGTCGCCATTCCCGAGGCCCAGGCCCGGGGGATCAGCGTCCATGAGATCATCCGCTCGTTCCAGAAGCTGGCCGAGCGGGCCATTGAGCGCATCCTCAAGGACCAGAAGCGCGGCCAGCTGCCCAACCTCGACAAGGAAGGCTTCGCGGCGGCGGCGGAGCGTCTGGTCTCTGAACCTGACCGCGCCTACCTGCTGGGCGCCGGTGTGGCTGCCTCCATCGCGCCGGCCAAGGGCTGGGCCGAGAAGGTCAGCCTGCTGCTCGACCTCGCCGACGCCGCGCCGGTCAATCCGCAGGCCCGCGACCACGCTTTGCAGGTCCTTGAACAGCCTCTGACCGAAATTCTCGGGTCGCGGGCGGGTCTGGCCGAGTTGCTGGGCGCCGATCTCGACCTGGGCTCACAACTCGCCGCCATGACACGGCTGGCCGGGGCCGACGCCGTCGAGGCGCTGATTTCCATCGAGCCGTCTGTGGCCCGGGTCATGCCGCAGCTGGAAGGCCCGGCGGCGCGACTGGCCAACTGGCTGGGCGGCCCGCACTTCGAATCCTGCCGCGCCGCGATCGCCCAGCGTGTGTTGCGCGAACTCACCGGTCCGCGCCGCCTCAAGCCGAACCTGGCGGTCGAGGAGATCGATCTCCTGCGTGGCCTGGCCATGGCCCTGACCGCCGCCGGGGGCCGGGTGCTGTCGATCGAGGATATCCACGGCGCCTTCACGGCCCGGTCCAACGCGATGGTCACCGGCGACTTCGTCGACGCCCTGCTGGGCAAGGACAAGGGCGCGCGGGAAGAGATCGAGCTGCTGATCCGCCTGGCCGAGAACGTCACCGGCGGGGCCAACAAGCGCCAGGCGGCGCGCTGGCTGAACGCCAACGTGTCCGCCCTGCGGTTCGAGAAGGAAATGCGCTTCGGACCGGACTCTCCGGCCCAGAAGCTGGCCACGCTCGCGGCCATCCAGAAGTCGATCCAGCGCGCAGGGCTTGTCGTGGAAGAAGCCGGCCCGATCCTCGCCAAGGTTGGCGACGTCGGCGGCCTGATCGAGGCGGACTCGAAGCTCGTGGCGACGGTGGCCAGGGCGCCCGCGCCGGCGGTTCATCGCCTGAACCTGTTGCTGAAGCTGGCGATCGGCGAGGCGGGACCGACCGGCCCGGTCAGCGAGCGCGCCCGCGCCGAGGCCGCGAAGCTGATGCGTGCGCCCGAAACACGGGATGAACTGGTGAAGTCGCCGCAGGCGTTGGACAAGGTCCGGGTCCTGGCCCAAGCCTGCGGCCTGGCCGCCTAGAGCCGCAGAACCTCGCGCAGCGCGGTGACGACTCGTTCGACATCGCCGTCATCCATGGCCGGATATAGCGGCAGGCTGAGGCACCGGGCGTACCAGGCGTCCGCGCCCGGCAGCGATAGCGCGCCGTTTCGCCCCTGCCAGTAGGGCTGGGTGTGGACCGGGATGTAGTGGACCTGCGAGCCGATCCCGCGCGCTGCAAGCCCCTCCATCACCGCCCGCCGCGTGACGCCCGCCGTCTCGAAGTCGATCAGCGCGCACATCAGGTGCAGCACCGGGTCCGACCAGGGCATCGGCGGCGGCAGCGTGACCAGCGGGGCGAACGGGGCGAGGGCCTCGCTGTACAGGCCGGCCAGCCGTCGGCGCCGCGCCGCGAACCGCGGCAACTTGCCCATCTGCGAGATGCCCAGCGCGCAGGCGATGTCCGGCAGCCGGTAGTTGAAACCCGGCTGGACCATCTCGTAGATCCAGGGATCGCCGCCCTCGGGCCGCGACATGCCGTGGCTGCGGAACCGTCGCAGGCGTTCGGCCAGCGCCGCGTCGTTGGTGGTCAGCATGCCGCCCTCGCCGGTGGCGATGGTCTTCACCGGGTGGAAGGAGAAGCTGGCCATGGCGCCGTAGCGTCCGTCGCCCACCGAGCCGCCGTCGCCATCGAACCGATAGCGGCCGCCCAGGGCATGCGGCGCGTCCTCGACCAGCACCGCGCCCACCCTGTCCGCCAGCGCCTTCAGCGCCGGCAGGTCGCAGATCTCGCCGCGCAGGTGGACCGGCAGCACCGCCCGCACCTGCCGTCCGGCGGCGCGCTCCAGCGCCTCGGTCAGGGTCTCCGCCGTCATCAGCCCGGTGTCCGGGTCGACGTCGGCGAACACCACGTCCGCCCCGACATAGGCGGCGCAGCTGGCGGTCGCCAGGAAGGTGATCGACGGCGCGATGCAGACATCGCCCGGCCCGATGTCGAGCGCCATCATGGCCAGGTGAAGGGTAGCGGTGCCGTTGCTGCAGGCCACCGCATGGGCGGCGCCGACCGTCTCGGCGAACAGGTCCTCGAAGGCCGCGACCGTCGGGCCGGTGGTCAGGTAGTCGGCGCGCAAGGCCCGCGCCACGGCCTCGACGTCGTCGTCCTCGATGGTCTGGCGGCCGTAGGGGAGGAACCCCTCGCTCACACGCCGGTCTCCTCGAGCATGGCCTTCAGGCGCTCGGCGGTCAGCCAGTCGCTGTTGTTGTCGCTCGAATAGGCGAAGCTCTCGTCGACCGGCGCGGCGCCGTCCTCCGCGCCGAACGGCTTGCGGGTGTATTCCACGAAGGCCGGCTCGATCACGTAGCGGTCGGCCAGCTCGGCGGTCTGCCGGGCGTCGTCGGCGCCGACCATGATCTCGTGCAGCTTCTCGCCGGGGCGGATGCCGACGACCTTCATGCCCGCGCCCGGCGACATGGCCTGGACGAGGTCCGGCATCGACATCGAAGGGATCTTCGGCACGAAGATCTCGCCGCCGCGCATGATCTCCAGCGACGACAGCACGAACTCGACCCCCTCGTTCAGGGTGATCCAGAAGCGGGTCATCCGGGGATCGGTGATCGGCAGCTCGGTCGCGCCCTGGGCCAGCAGACGGCGGAACAGCGGCACGACGCTGCCGCGCGAGCCGACGACGTTGCCATAGCGCACGACCGAGAACTTGGTGCCGATGTCGCCCGACAGGTTGTTGGCCGCCACGAAGGTTTTGTCCGAGGCCAGCTTGGTCGCGCCGTACAGGTTGACCGGGTTGCAGGCCTTGTCGGTCGACAGGGCAACCACCTGCTGCACGCGGTTGGTCAGGCTGGCCCAGACGACGTTCTCGGCGCCGATGATGTTGGTCTGGATGCACTCCGACGGATTGTATTCGGCGGCGGGAACCTGCTTCAGGGCGGCGGCGTGGATCACGATGTCGACGCCGCGCAGCGCCAGGGTCAGCCGGGCGCGGTCCCGGACGTCGCCGAGGAAGAAGCGCATGCGGGACATCTGCTCGGCGTCGAACCGCTCGCGCAGTTCCTGCTGCATCTCGCTCTGCTTCAGCTCGTCGCGCGAATAGACGATCACCTTGCGAAGGGCGTAGCGGGTCAGCACGGTCTCGATGAAGCGGCGGCCGAACGAGCCGGTGCCGCCGGTGATCAGGATCACCTTGCCGTCGAGGTCGAGGTTCCCGGGCGCGAAACGGCCCATGCGGACTCCTTGCGTTTATCACACATGATTCTCTGTTGAGTCGGGCCGTCGGTCACGCCTCGCTGCGTCGCAGGGGGGTGTCGCGGTAAACGGAGCGTCAACCCGGCCCGGCGCATGAAGGGCGCATGGATCGCCGCCTCGCTCTCGCCGCCGTGCTCAGTCTCGTTCCCGCCGTCGCCTCGGCCTCGGGCGGCGAGAAGAAGAAGGGCGGCGGCGTCACCTACGTCCAGATCAAGGCCGTGTCCGCCACCATCATGCGTCGCGACGGCAGCCGCGGGGTGATCACGGTCGAATGCGGCGTGGACGTCGCCAACGAGGCCCTGCGCGCCAGGGCCAACACCGTCCAGCCGCGCCTGCGCGACGCCTACGCCGGCCTGCTGCAGAGCTATGCCGGAGGCCTGCCCAAGGCGACGGTGCCGGACGCAGACTACCTCGCCCGCGAGATGCAGAAGGCGACCGACCGCGTGCTCGGCAAGACCGGCGGCCGGTTCCTGATCGGAACGATCCTGATCAACTGAGGCGTCGCCTCACATCGCGCTGATGCCGCCGTCCAGCTTCAGCTCGGCCCCGGTCATGAACTTGCTCTCGTTGCTGGCCAGGTAGAGCACGGCGTTGGCGATATCGAGGGTCTCGCCGATGTGGCCCAGCGGGATCTGGCGGCCGAGCTTGGCCTCGGCCTCGTCCTTGCCGAACATCTGCCGGATCGGGTCCAGGATCGGGGTGTCGATGAAGGTCGGGTGGATCGAGTTGCTGCGGATGTCCCACTTCTGCTTGGCGCAGTAGAGGGCGATGTTCTTGCTCAGCAGCCAGACGGCGGCCTTGGAGGCGTTGTAGGCCGGGCCGCTGTGGTTGGCGATCAGGCCGGCGATCGAGCTGACGTTGATGATCGAGCCGGGCTGGTTGTGGCGCATGTACTTCAGCGCGTGCTTGCCGCCCAGGAAGACGGAGTCGACGTTCACCGCCATCACCGTCCGGAAGTCCTCCAGACTGCACTGGTCCAGATTGCCGCCCTTGCTGATGCCGGCGTTGTTGACCAGCACCGAGATGCCGCCCATGGCCGTGTCGGCTTCCTCGAGCGCGAAGATCCACTGGTCTTCCTTCGTCACGTCCAGCGGGAAGGCGAAGGCCGTGCCGGCGCCATGGGCGGCGTTGATCTCGGCCGCCACGGCTTTCGCGCCGTCGAGGTTGATGTCCGCCAGGCTGACCTTCGCCCCTTCCTCGGCCAGCCGCCGGGCCATGGCCGCGCCCAGGCCCTGGGCGGCGCCGGTGATGAAGGCCTTCTTGCCGGCCACCCGGCCCGTGCTGCTGGTCATGGTCCTTCTCCCTATTCGAAGATCAGGTCGGTCGCGGCCGACAGCTCGGCCAAGGCCTGGTCGACGCCGCCGACCTTGATGGCCCGCATGCCCAGCATCGCGGCCGGCTTGCAGTTGATGCCCAGGTCGTCGAGGTAGACGCAGTCGGCCGGATCGACCGACAGCTGCTCGCACATCATCTGGTAGATGCGCGGGTCGGGCTTGCGAACGCCGGCCTTGGAGCTTTCGATCACCACCTCGAACAGCGCCATGACCTCCGCCACCTGCCTGGCCTTGTCGCTGCTTCCGGCCATCCCGGCGCCATGACCGGTCTGGACGTTGTTGGTGATGCAGCCGACCTTGAAGTGCTGCTTGCACTGCTCCAGCGCGGCCACCATCCGCGGCCGGACGTCGCCCGACAGGCGCGGCAGGATGTCGGCGCCGCGCACGGCGTGGCCCAGCGCCGTCGCCTCCTCCAGGAACTTCACGTCAAAGGTCGCGGCGTCGATCTCGTTGCGCTCGAACAGCGCCCAGGCGTTGTCGTGCGGATTGGTGGCGTTGATGCCGCGGATGAAATCACGCGGCAGGCCGATCTCGGCCTCGTAGCGGTTGAACGCCTCGAAGGGCGAGGAGGTTATGACCCCGCCGAAGTCCCAGATTACCGCCGCTACCGCCACTGATCGCTCCCCGTGTTTTTCGGCGCGGACGCTAGACAGCGCAGGGGGACGGTGCAACCCGTGACCGCATGTTCCCGCGCCCGCTCCGCCTCGCTGTCTTCATCGCCGCCTGCGCGACCATCGTCTGGCTGTCGCTGGCACCGACCACCGCGCTTCCGAGCGTCAACATGTGGGACAAGGTCGAGCACGCCGGCGCCTACTGCGTCCTGGCGCTGCTGGGCGCCTGGTCCCTGCGGGCAGGGCTTTGGGGTCTGGCCGGCGGCCTGTTCGCCCTCGGCGTGGGGGTGGAGATCGCGCAATCGATCATGGGCTGGGGGCGGCAGGGCGACCTTCTGGACGTCCTGGCCAACAGCGTCGGCATCGCGGTTGGCCTCGGGCTGGCGCGCCTGATGGGGGAACTGCTCATGGTTAAGTCTCCCGCCCGGGGTGAATGAGCCGAAGGACGCCGCCGCCCGGCGGTACTGTCAGGCTTGTTCGGCGTCCTTCGAGGCTTCCATGCTGATCCGCCTGCCCCTGTCGCTGTTCGTGGCGACCCTCGTGATGGCCTGCACCCCGCTGGGAAAGCCGGCGGCGGTGGCCGACAAGACCCCTGTCGCCGACAAGGCCGCGATGTGTCGCGCCAAATGTATGGCGGCTGTCGAGACGCCCGAGCCGGTGGCGAAACCCGTGACCAAACCCGTCCGTCCCCGCGTCCACCGCGTCTCGGACCGGCCGCGCGTGATCACGGGAACCGGTCGCGTGGCCCGCGGCGGCTATGTGTCCGAAGGGCCCAGAGGCGGCGTCTATGGCGGCGCCTACGGCGGTCGCTACGCCGGCGCGTCGGTGTCGGTGACCGAGACCAGCACCTCCAGCGCAAGCTATCGCTACAGCGAGACCGAGGAACGCTGGGGCTCGCGCGGCGGGACCTATGCTTCGTCGGGAAGCCGCGGCGGCTACGCCTATGGATCCGCTTCGGGCGGTTCGGGTCGCGAAAGCCGCTATGGGGCCCCGCCGGCCACGACCGGCGGCCCGGTTCACCATCCTGGTTCCCCGAGCGGCCAGCTCGCGGGCATCACCCGCGAAGGCGCGCTGACCTGGCCTGGCAAGGTCGAGTACTGACGGTGTCGCCCGTCCGGCATCGCTGACGAGCGGGCAGCCTCAGGCGGCTGGCGCGCGCCTTGCCGACCCTTCTTCCCACTGCACCGAAACGGCACAAGGGAGACGGTCATGCGTTCGCCAAACGGTCCTCTGTTCAAGCGTTACGAGATCCTGGCGATCATCGCTTTCGTGACCGCCGCCGCCTGTCTGGCCGCGCTCAAGGTGGCCTACTAGCCCTCGCTCAAGGGGAACCAGACCGCACCGCCAGCGCTTGATCTTGCTGGGGTGGGTGGAGGTCTCCGAGCTTGCCAGCACGCCTGCCTGATTTCCCGGAGTTGCTGCGCCGGGCCGCCGCCGCCCGTGACGCCATCCCGCCGCGCGCCCGGCTGGGCTTGGCCGCGCTCGCCTCGCTGCTGGTGGCGACCCTCATCCTCGTGGCGGTCTTCGACTGGAACTGGCTGCGCGGCCCGCTCGCGGCCGCCGCGTCCGCGCGTCTCGGCCGTCCGGTCGCCATCGAGGGGAACCTGGACGTCCATCCCTGGTCTCTCCGTCCGCGCGCTGAAATCCACGACCTTCGCATCGGCCAGCCGGACTGGGCCAGGGGCGACATGGCGCGTGTCGACCGGCTGGCGCTTCAGGTCGAGTTGCCACCGCTGCTGCTCGGGCGGGTGGTCATGCCCTATGTCGAGATCCAGCGGCCGGATGTGACGCTGCTGCGGCTCGCCGACGGCCGCGCCAACTGGTCCTTCGGCGGCGGCAGGGGCGGCGCGAAGCTTCCCGCCATCCGCCGGTTCATCATTGACGAGGGGCGGCTCAAGCTGGACGATCGGCGTCGCAAGTCGACGTTTGAAGGCACAATCTACACCGACGAGCGGACGGCCGGTCCTCGCCGGGGCGTCTTCGCCCTGCGCGGGGAGGGCCGCCTTAACGGCGAGGTCTTCAGGGCCGAGGTCACCGGCGCGCCGCTTCTCAACGTCTCGCCGTCGCGGCCCTACCCCTTCGACGCCGACATCCGCGCCGGCGCCACCCGGATCCTGGCCAAGGGCAGCGTGACCCGGCCGTTCGACCTGGGCCGGTTCGACACCAGCCTGACGATCACCGGCGCCGACCTCAACGAGCTCTACGGGCTGACAGGCCTGGCCCTGCCCAACACCCCGCCCTACCGGGTCTCGGGCCAGCTGCGCCGCGCCCGGACGAAGTGGCTGTTGGGCAAGGCCAACGGCCGTATCGGCGACAGCGACATCGCCGGCGACCTGAGCGTCGAGACACGCGGCGAAAGGCCGTTCCTGAAGGCCGAGCTCCGGTCACGCCGGCTGGACTTCGACGACCTTGCCTCGATCTTCGGCGGCGCGCCGTCGCGGGCCCGCGGCGAGGCCGTGTCGGCCGAACAGCAGGCCGTGGGCGGCAAGATGGCCGCCGAGCGCCGGATCTTTCCAGAGGCCACCCTGCAGGTTGACCGCATCCGGGCGATGGACGCGGAGGTCAAGTATCGGGCCGAGACCGTCAACGCCCCGCGCATGCCGCTTCGCAAGGTGGCTCTCGACCTGGTGCTGAAGGACGGGGTGCTGACCGGGAATCCGGTCTCGGTCTCGTTCTCGCGAGGGACCCTGACCGGCACGGCGCGGCTGGACGCCACCGGCGCCACGCCGCGCACCGATGTCGATGTGCGGCTGACCGGCGCCCGTCTCGAGGACTGGATCACCACCCGTTTCGCCGGGGAGCCCGTCATCGAAGGCCAGATGGCCGCCCGGGCCAAACTGACCGGCTACGGGAACTCGGTCCGTGCGGCCGCGGGCAGCGCCACCGGGTCCCTGACCGTGGTCGCGCCGTCGGGCGAGCTGCGGCAGGCCTTCGCCGAGCTGCTGGGCGTGAACATTTCCAAGGGCCTGCTCCTGCTCCTGTCGGAGAGCCCGAACCGCAGCAAGGTCCGGTGCGCGGTGGCGGACTTCCGCGTCAAGGATGGCGTGGCCCGCGCGAACCGCATCATCGTGGACACCGACGTGGTGCTGCTGAAGGGCGAGGGGACCGTCAATCTCCGCACTGAGCGCCTGGACCTCAGGTTCGAGGGCGAGTCGAAGAAGCCGCGGCTGCTGCGTCTCTTCGTGCCCATCACCGTCAACGGTCCGCTGAGCAAGCCGGGCGTTGATCTCGACACGGGAAGCGCGCTGGCCCAGGGCGGGATCGGCGTGGCGCTCGCGGCGCTCGTCAACCCGCTTGTCGCCATCCTGCCCTTCGTGGAGCCGGGCCTGGCGGAGGACGCCAACTGCGCCGGGCTGATCGCCGAGGGAAAGCGCAAGGGCGCCCCTGTGAAGACGACGCGGTGACGGATCGAACCCGGGGTCGACGGCGTTAGTCGGCGCAAGAGGAGTTTTCGATGACCACCGACGCCACGCCCTACACCTTCCCCGACAACCGCCGCGGCACGATCGCCGGCGTTTTCGACGCCGCCCGCGCGTTGCTCGGCTCGACCCAAGAGCCGCCCGCGGCTCGCCAGCTGCACCAGCAGGAACTGGCCGACAACGCCAAGGCGCTGGCCGGCAACGTCGCCAGCCAGGTCAAGGCCAAGCCGATCCCGCCGGTCCTCATCGCGGCCGGCATCGGCATCGGCCTGGTCTTCCTGCTCAGCAAGCGGGCCCGGGGCGCGGCGATGACCGCCGGGACGTTCGCGCTCGACCAGTACCGCAAGCGATAGGCTTGCCGCTCCGGCTGCCGAAAAGCTGGCGCGACGCGCTCGAGCTGGCTTCGCGGCTGGGCTACGCCGCCCGGGGCGTGGTCTATCTGATGATCGGCGTGATCGCGGTGCTCGCGGCGGCGGACCTGACGCCCAGGCCCGCCGGCGCGGGCGACGTGCTCGAGCTGTGGGCGAAGTGGCCGCTGGGCCTGATCCTGATCTCTGTGCTGGCTGCCTGCCTGCTCGCTTTCTCCGGCTGGCGTATTCTGCAGGCGGTCTTTGACGCGGACCGCCACGGGACATCGCCCAAGGCCTGGGCGATCCGCGTCGGACAGGCGATCAGCGGCCTGGTCTACGGCGCCCTGGCGGTGTCCGCCCTGGAACTGCTCGACGGCCTGGAAGACATCGGCGAGGCGGACGAGACCGATTCCGCCCGCACCCTGGCCGCCCAGATTCTCGCCTGGCCACATGGCGACTGGCTGATCATCGCCGCCGGGCTCGCCCTTCTGGCCGTGGGCGCGGGCAATCTGGCGCAGGGCGCGCTGCAGGACTTCGGCAAGCGCCTCAATTGCGGCCCCGACCTGTGTCGCTGGGTCGTGCCGCTCGGACGGGCAGGCTATATCGGGCGCGGCGTGGCGACCCTGCCGCTGGGGCTCTTCCTGCTGCGCGCCGGCTGGGAGGTCCGCTCCTCCGAGGCGCGCAGCTGGGCGGACGCCCTGCAGACCGTCGAGGGTCAGCCGTTCGGTTCGGCCATCCTGGCGGCCCTGGCGCTGGGTCTGATCGCCTTCCGCCTGTTCGGCGTCGTCGAGGCCCTGTTCCGGCGGATCGAAGCGCCGCGCGACCTGACGCCGACCTGACGGATCACTCGGGCAGCAGTTCGGCCAGTGCGTTCCACTCGGGATCCTCGAAGGCGTCGAATTCCAGCGGGTACTCCGGGTGACCCTCCAGCCCGACATTGAGGGCGTCCATGAAGGCATCCGGGCCGAGCGTGTAGAACCGCCATTCCCGGACGCCGCCGCCGGTCAGTGAGGCGACCAGCACGCCGGCGCCCGAGTCCTGGACAGCCGCCGTCACCGCCGCCTCGAAGGCGTCCATCTGGCGATCAACGGCCTTGGGCGGCAGGCCCGAGTCGTCGTCCTCGTAGGTCCAGCCGATCAGGACGAGGTGCTGCCAGGCCTTCCGCGACTCCGGCGCCGGCAGGCGGGCGCGGCAGCGGACAATCAACCCGGCCTCGTCTTCGTCGTCGGTCTGCCCGACGATCCAGTCGTCGTCTGCGTAGGGCCCGGCCATGGCAACGTCTCCGCCTTTGCAGATATCCAGCCCGCCCCTCGTTAGAGCGCCGGGGTCGATCCGGCAACCGGGTGACGTAGGGTCCAAACGACTGTTCAAACGCGCTCCGCCGATATATTAACAGCGTAAATATAAAAGCAGCCGGAGGGACGGGGACCATGGGCAAGGCGCTGCCGACAGAACATTTCGACGTGGTGATCGTGGGCGCGGGCTTGTCCGGCGTCGGCGCCGGCTACCACCTGCAGGACAAGAGCCCCGGCAAGTCCTACGTGATCCTGGAAGGCCGCGCCGCCATGGGCGGAACCTGGGACCTGTTCCGCTATCCGGGCATCCGTTCCGACTCGGACATGTATACGCTCGGCTATGTCTTCCGGCCCTGGAAAGAGGCCAAGGCCATCGCCGACGGCCCGTCGATCCTCAACTACGTCCGGGAAACCGCTGCCGACCACGGCATCGACCGTCACATCCGCTACGGCCACTGGGTCAAGGCGGCGTCCTGGTCCACCGAAGACGC
This sequence comes from Caulobacter sp., assembly GCA_031426695.1. Lineage (GTDB taxonomy): Bacteria > Pseudomonadota > Alphaproteobacteria > Caulobacterales > Caulobacteraceae > Caulobacter. Next base: position 28,069 of record JASJPM010000010.1, on the reverse strand, counting down.
GTCCTGGACCGTCGAGGCGGTGCGCGACGGCGAGACCGTCCGCTTCACCTGCAATTTCCTGTTCCTGTGCGGCGGCTACTACAACTACGAGGCCGGCTACACGCCGCAGTGGGAGGGCACGCAGTCCTTCAAGGGCCGTATCGTCCATCCCCAGCACTGGCCCGAGGACCTCGACTACAGCGGCAAGAAGGTCGTGGTCATCGGCAGTGGCGCGACGGCCGTGACCCTGGTGCCCGAGATGGCCAAGGACGCCGCCCACGTCACCATGCTGCAGCGGTCGCCGACCTATGTGGTCTCCCGCCCGGCCGAGGACGCCGCCGCCAACTGGCTGCGCAGCAAGTTCAAGCCGATGACGGCCTACCGCATCACCCGATGGAAGAACGTGCTGCTGGGCATGCTGTTCTACAACATGGCGCGCAAGAACCCGGAGAAGACCAAGGAGCGGATCATCGGCATGGTCCGCGAGAACCTGGGGCCGGACTATGACGTCGCGACCCACTTCACGCCCCGGTACAACCCCTGGGACCAGCGCCTGTGCCTGGTGCCGGACAACGACCTGTTCGACGCCATCAAGGCTGGGAGCGCCTCTGTCGTCACCGACCAGATCGAGACCTTCACCGAGACGGGCCTGAAGCTGAAGTCGGGCGCCACCCTGGACGCCGATATCGTCGTCACCGCCACGGGCCTGAACCTGCAGGTGTTCAACGGCATCGCCTTCACCGTCGACGGCGCGGCGATCGATCCCGCGAAGACGCTCAGCTACAAGGGCATGATGTACAGCGAGGTGCCGAACATGGCCTCATCGTTCGGCTACACCAACGCGTCCTGGACGCTGAAGTGCGACCTGACCTGCGAGTACGTCACCCGGCTGCTGAACCACATGGACCGCACCGGCATGCGTCAGTGCACGCCGCGCAACACCGATCCGGACCTCGGCGAGGAGCCCTGGCTGGACTTCTCCTCCGGCTACGTCCAGCGCGCCATCGACAGGTTCCCCAAACAGGGCGCCAAGAAACCCTGGAAGCAGCACCAGAACTACGCGCTCGACCTCATGGCGCTGCGCTATGGCGGGGTCGAGGACGGGGTGATGCGGTTCACCAACCCGGCCCCGGCGGTCGCCAAGGCCGCCTAGGGTTCGAGGGCGGAACCAAAGGGTTTCGGACGGCTTCATTCTGGGCCCGGCGACGGCGTTCGTCGGGACCAGGAGTACCCCCGTGCGCATCGCCCAGATTCCCCCGCTGTACGAAGCCGTCCCCCCCAAGCTCTACGGCGGCACCGAACGTGTCGTCGCCCACCTCTGTGACGCGCTTGTCGAGCTCGGGCACGACGTCACCCTGTTCTCCAGCGCCGAGGCCAGGACCCTGGCGACGCTTGCGCCAGTCCGTGACCAGGCGATCCGGCTCGATCCCTCGCCGCTGAAGTCCGATCTGGCCGCGCACCTGTCGATGCTGTGGGAGGTGCGCCGCCGCGCCCACGAATTCGACCTGCTGCATTTCCACACCGACATGATCCACTTCCCGATGTTCGAGGACATCGCGGGACGGACCGTGACGACGCTGCATGGTCGGCTGGACCTGAAGGACCTGGCGCCGGTGTACGAGCGCTGGACCGACTACCCGCTCGTCTCCATCTCCGACGACCAGCGACGCGGCCTGCCGCTGGCCAACTGGGCCGCCACCGTTCACCACGGCCTGCCGACGCGGCTGTATGAGTTCTCGACCCAGCCCAGAGGCTACCTGGCCTTCCTGGGCCGCATCTCTCCGGAGAAGCGTCCTGACCGCGCCATCGAGATCGCCAGGGCGCTGGGCATGCCCCTGAAGATCGCCGCCAAGGTTGACGCGGCCGATACCCGCTACTTCCAGGAGGTCATCGAGCCGATGCTCGGCGATCCCCTGATCGAGTTCGTCGGCGAGATCGGCGACGACGCCAAGTCCGACTTTCTGGGTGGAGCGGCGGCATTGCTGTTCCCGATCGACTGGCCCGAGCCTTTCGGCCTGGTGATGATCGAGGCCATGGCCTGCGGAACGCCGGTGGTCGCCTGGCGATGCGGTTCGACCAGCGAGATCATCGAGCCGGGTGAAACCGGCCGCATCGTGGACTCCATGGACGAGGCGATCGCCGCGGTGCGCGAGGTGATGACCCTCGACCGGGCGGCCATCCGCGCGCGATTCGAGCTTCGGTTCTCGGCCCAGGCCATGGGACGCCGTTACGTCGAGCTCTACGGTGACCGACTGGCCAGATGCGAATACGCGGACATCCAGCCGACATCGGCGTTGAGCGTCGTGGCTCCGTCGCCGCCGCCCCTGGCGGTCGTGAACTGACGGGACGCCGCCATGGATGACTCTGGTACGGTTGTCGTTTCCGCGGACGGCGACCCGCACGGGGAGGGCGCGCTCCGGTTCTGGGCGCTCAAGGATGGCGACTGCTTTGTCGTGTCTGATCCTCACGGCGATATCACCGGCGGGCCAGACGGGCTGTTCGACGCCGACACCCGGCTGCTGTCGCGCCTGCGGCTGCTGATCGGGGATCGTCGACCCACGCTGCTCAGCTCCGGGGTGACATCGGACAACGTCGTCTTCACCTTCCACGGCGCCAACCGGCCGCTGCCGCCAACCGGGGGCAGGGTGGTGCCGCCCGGCGTGCTGCATGTGGAGCGACGCCGGCTGATATGGCGGCGAAGGCTCTATGAGCATGTCAGCCTGACCAACCACGGGCTGGACGAAATCCTGGCGCCGGTCTCCATAGAGTTCGGGGCCGACTTCCGCGACATGTTCGAGGTTCGCGGCGACGTTCGCGCCGGGCGGGGTCGATTGGGCGAACCGCATCTCGACGGGCGCAGCGCGACCTTCAGCTATGACGGCCTGGACGGCTTGCGCCGGACCAGCGTCGTCGCCTTCTCCGAAGCCCCCCAACGCCTTACCGACGGGCGAGCCGACTTCATGGCCTGGTTCAGTCCCGGCGGGCGGTACGACCTGTTCATCGAAGTGGCCGAGACCGCCGACGATCCGCCGGATGAGCGACGTTTCCGGACCGCCGGCGCCGACGCGCGTCGCGCCATGCGGATCAAGGCGCGACACGGCGCCCGACCGCGCACCGACAGCCCCAGCTTCAACCGCTGGATCGACCAGTCGCGGGCCGACCTGGCGTTGCTGGTCTCCGACCTGCCGACAGGGCGCTATCCCTTCGCCGGCATCCCGTGGTTCTCGACGCCATTCGGTCGTGACGGGATTATCAGCGCCTGGCAGATGCTCCTGTTTGATCCGGGCCTGGCGCGCGGCGTACTGGCCTACCTCGCTTCACGCCAGGCGATGGAAGTGTCCGCCTTTCGTGACTCCCAGCCCGGCAAGATCATGCACGAGACCCGGCAGGGCGAGATGGCGGCGCTGGGCGAGGTGCCCTACGGCCTCTACTACGGCGGGGTCGACACCACGCCGCTGTTCATCGCCCTGGCCGGGGCCTACGCCCGGCGGACAGGCGATCTGGATTTCCTGCGAACGCTCTGGCCCGCCTTGACCGGCGCCGCGGCGTGGTTGCGCGACTTCGGCGACTCCAACGGCGACGGCCTGATCGACTACGCCCGCGCGGCGGAAACCGGGCTCTCGAACCAGGGTTGGAAGGACAGCTACGACTCGGTTTTCCACGCCGACGGCAAGTTCCCGCCCGGGCCGATAGCCCTGGTCGAGGTGCAGGGCTACGCCTTCGCCGCCTGGCGCGCGATGGCCGACCTCGCCGAGCGCCTGGACGAACCCGGCGGCCCGGACTTCACCCGTCGCGCGGAAGAACTTCGCGAGCGAGTCGAGGAACGGTTCTGGATGGAGGAAGAGGGCTTCTACGGCATCGCCATTGATGGTGAAGGACGGCTGTGTCGCCCCCTGGCCTCCAATGCCGGCCACCTGCTGTTCTGCGGCCTGCCGTCGCCGGAGCGGGCCGAGAAGGTCAGCCAGCGGCTGGCCGGCGCGGAGTTCAGCACCGGCTGGGGCCTGCGCACCCTGGCCGAGGGCCAGCCGCGCTACAATCCGATGTCCTACCACAACGGCTCTGTCTGGCCTCACGACAGCGCCGTCTGCGCGGCCGGTATGGCGCGGTACGGCGACCGGGATCGCGTCGCCGAGCTGCTGCGGGACCTGTTCGGAACCGCCCAGCAGATGCACATGCGCCTGCCGGAGCTGTTCTGCGGCTTTCCGCGGCGTCCGGGCGAGCCGCCGGTGCCCTATCCGGTCAGCTGTTCACCCCAGGCCTGGGCGGCCGGCTCGGCCTTCATGGTGCTGCAGTCCCTGCTCGGGATCAGCGTCGACGCCCTGGAGAAGACGGTCACCATCGTCCGGCCGCGCCTGCCCGAAGGCGTCAACCTGCTGACCCTGTCGGGACTGGAGGTGGGCGGCTGCCGCGCCGACATCACCTTCGAGCGCGTTCGTCAGGGCCTTGTCGTGGCGGCGGTGTCCAACTGCTCGCCGGACCTCAAGGTGTCGACGGTCTGGTAGCGCCGCTCAGGCCTTCTCCCGCACCTGCCGCGGCTCATAGATGGCCCAGTGCCGCCCCGACATCGCCAGGCGGTCCCGGCTGGAGACGGTGAAGTCCAGGGTCACGATCCGGTGGCCGTTCTTCTCCACGTTCTCCGCTACGACGGCCCGGGTCTCCAGCCACTCGCCGTCGCGGATCAGGCCGTGCAGCCGCGCGTCGCTTTCCAGATGGATCCAGGGGCCAAGGCGCACGCTCTGGGCCAGCACATAGTTGGCCCGCCGCAGCAGGTAGGCGGGATTGGCGATGTCGCCGCCCTCGAAAGGCGCCGGGTCCTGGCGGGTGTTCTCCAGATGCGCCCGGCCGACGTCGGCGAAGTAGATTTCCTTCAGCGACCCCAGCACCCGGCCGACGGGCAGGCTGTCGGGCGAGGCCGGCGGGCGCGCGTCCGGCGCGGGCAATTCCGCTTCAGGCTGGATGGCCGGCGCCGGCGCCGTGTCTGTCCGCCAGGCTGTTCCTGCGCCGCAGGTCTCGCCCCGCGCCTCCAGCGCCAGGGACAGGCCGCCGTCTCCGGCTTCCTCGGCGGTCAGGGTCGCGCTGTCGCCGTCATAGACCGGACGGTTGAAGCGGGCGCGGATGCGGCCCTGTCTGAGCCAGTCAGCGCCCCAGAGCGCCAGTGGCGCATGGGTCATGTAGGCGAAGACATCGACGCCCGGCACCAGGCCGCCCGTGAAGCCGAAGCGGCTGGCCACGTCATCGGCGTGGATGCGGTTTTCGCTCGCCGTGGCGGTGTTGAAGGCGATGACGGTGTGCTGCAAGGCCATGGCCGGTTCCCCCGCGCCGCGCCTTCGCGTCCCGTGGTCAGCCGGCGAGGGCCTCGCGGTGCTGGCGCAGCTTGTCCAGGCTCTGGATGAGCCGTTGTTCACCACCCTCGCCCAGATCCATGCCGCTGGCGAGCAGCTTCAGGGCGTCGATATGGATGTCAACGGCCGGCCAGTCCCATCGGCCGCCCTCCATGGCGTGGTCAAGCACGTCGCACAGGCTGCGCGCCGCGTCGGCCAGAGCCTTGGGCTCGATCGGGGCGCAGGCGTCGATGATCGCCGCCGACAGGCGGTAGAGGTCGGCCATGTCGTTGGCTTCGCGATCGGCGACCCGCGGCCCAAAGCCGCTTTCGATCCGGGCGATGCAGTCGGCGACAGCCGCCAGACAGGCCTCCACCAGGGTGGCCAGACCAGCGTCCGCGTCCGCGACGGCTTCGTCGATCCGCTTGCCGCCGCCGCTGAACAGGGTGGCGCGAAGCCGGTTGGGAATCTTGAACTTCCGGACGACGGTCATACCGACACCTTCTGCGGCTTCATGACGGAGTCGATCTCGTCCTGTGACATGTTGGGTTCGACGGCCGCGCCGATCTCATCGTTCAGGTCGCCTGACCGGCGGCCGACCATGCCCGCCGGCGGTCCCAGGCGACGGAAGCGTCGATCGGGGCCGACGTAGCTGTCGCAGTCGATGCCCATACGATCCTCCCGCGCGATCCAGAGGATGCGGTCCATGATCGTCTTGGGCGTGATCGGCTTGGCGATGATGTAGTTGGCGCCGCAGTCGCGGGCCTTGATGACGTCCCGGCGGGGCGTGTGGCCGGTGACCACGATCACGGGAACAAAGCGGTTTTGCTCGGGCGCCTCGCGACGGATCCAGCGGGTCAGATCGTAGCCGTCGATGGTCGGCATCATGGCGTCGGTGATGACCATATCGATCTGGCCGTCGCTGATCACCTTGCGGGCCTCGTCCGCGGACAGGCAGCGGCTGACCTTTTTGGCGCCAAAGCCGCTGATCACCTGGATCATGATGTCGAGGGCCTGCTGGTTGTCGTCGACGACGACGATCGCCAGTTCCTCGAAATTGACCTTCGCCCAGGGGGCTTCGGCGAGCTGGAAGACATCCTTGCGTCCGGACCGTGACTGTTCTTTCGCGCGTCACAAGACCCTGCGCCGCAAGTCGTTCACGGATTATCACCACGCCTGCGGTGAAGCGTCGCGGACCGTGGTTATCTTGCGCGGGGCGCCCGGCGGGCTACAGGGGATGGATGATCGGGACGTTCGACTACATCGTCGTCGGCGCGGGTTCGGCGGGCTGCGTGCTGGCCAACCGGCTGTCGGCGGATTCGCGGCGGCGGGTGCTGGTCCTTGAGGCGGGCGGCAAGGACGACTGGATCTGGTTTCACATCCCCGTCGGCTACCTGTTTTCGATCGGAAACCCCCGCGCTGACTGGATGTTCGAGACGGAGGCCTCGCCGGGCCTGAACGGCCGCAGCCTGAAGTATCCACGCGGGAAGGTGATCGGCGGCTCCTCGGCCATCAACGCCATGATCTACATGCGCGGCCAGGCGGCGGACTACGACGGCTGGCGGGAAAGGGGCCTTGCCGGCTGGGGCTGGGACGACGTCCTGCCGCTGTTCCTGGCCCAGGAAGACCATATCGCCCCGCCCGACGACCACCATCGTTCCGGCGGCGAATGGCGGGTCGAGCATCCGCGCATGCGCTGGCGGGTGTTGGACGCCTTCGCCGAGGCGGCCGCGCTGGAGGGCATCCCGACGGTCCCGGACTTCAACGGCGGCGACAACCACGGCGCGGGCTACTTCCAGGTCAATCAGCGGGGCGGCCTGCGCTGGAGCGCGGCGCGGGGCTTCCTCAAGCCGGTGCTCGGTCGCCGCAACCTTCGCCTGGAGACCGGCGTCCACGTGACCCGCGTGCTGGTCGAGGACGGCCGCGCGGTGGGCGTCGAGTGGACCAAGGGCGGCGAGGCCTTTTCCGCCCGCGCTTTGGGCGAGGTGGTGCTGTCCGCCGGCGCGGTCGGCACGCCCCAGCTTCTGGAACTGTCCGGCATTGGCGACGGCACCCGGCTGCAGGCCCTGGGGATCGATCCGGTCCGTCATCGTCCAGGGGTGGGAGAGAACCTGCAGGACCACCTGCAGATCCGGCCGATCTACAAGGTCAGCGGCGTGCCGACGATGAACGCGCTTTACGCTTCGCTGTGGCGTCGACCCCTGATGGCGCTGGAGTACGCCGCGCTCCAGCGGGGACCCATGTCGATGGCGCCGTCACAGATGGGCGCCTTCGCCAGGTCCTCGCCCGATCAGGCTGCCGCCAACCTGCAGTTTCACGTCCAGCCGCTGTCGCTGGACCGCTTCGGCGAGCCGCTGCATTCGTTCCCGGCCATCACCATCAGCGTCTGCAACCTGCGGCCCGCCAGTCGCGGCTCGATCCATGCGGCCAGCGGCGACCCGCTCGCCGCCCCGCGCATCGCGCCGAACTACCTGTCCGCGCCGGAGGATGAACGCGTGGCGATCGACTCCCTGCGCCTGGTCCGCCGGATCGTCGGCCATGCCCCGCTGGCCCGCTATCGCCCCGAAGAGATGAACCCGGGCGCCGCGGTCGTCGACGACGCCGGTCTGCTGGCTGCCGCGCGTGATCTTGGGACGACGATCTTCCATCCCGTGGGCACCGCGCGGATGGGTCTGGCCTCAGACCCCCTGGCCGTGGTCGACGACCGGCTGCGGGTCTTTGGCGTCGAGGGCCTGCGCGTCGCCGACGCCTCGGTGATGCCGACCATTACCTCCGGCAACACCAACTCTCCGACCATGATGATCGCCGAGAAGGCCGCCCGGATGATCATCGAGGATCGGCCTTAGGAACGCGCTCAGTCCGCCAGTTTCAAACCGTCGATGATCCGGTCCCAGGGCACGATCTTGAAGTTCTGGGTCTGCGGCGGGCTGACGTTGCGGCCGTCCTGGACCACCAGCGCACCGTTCGGGAAGGCCGGGCCCATCGGGGCGCTCGTCACGTCCAGCCCGTCGGTCTCGCTGGCCCCGTCGACCCCGATGGCGCCGTCGGCGATGATCGCGAACGATCCGACATAGGCGTTGTCGCCCTCGCGACGGAACAGGGCGTAGCTGTTGTTGCCCTGGCTGGACAGCACCAGATAGCCGCGCCCGTTCGGTTGGCGGTAGATCGACACGCCCTCCAGGTCGTCCTTCAGCGCCGGATTGGTCGCCACAGACGTGACGACCGTGCGGGCGACGCCGCCGTTGGGTTCGGCGCTCATGCGGTAGAGGGCGACGTCCTCTTCGGCCACATACAGCATGCCGGTGTCATCGTCGGCGACGCAGCCTTCGGTCTGCGACGGGAAGGCGAACTCACGGACCAGCTCGGCCCGCACCTTGCCGCCCGGCGCCTCGACCAGCCGCCACTGGCGCATCTTGCCGTCGGTGTCGTTGATGAACACGTAGGTCCGGCCGCCCTTGCGACTGCGGTACAGGCAAAGGCCGTAGGGATCGCCAAGGCCGGTCGCCTGCACGCTGTCCGAGACGGGAACGAGGCTGCGCGTCGTCGGGTCGAGGACATAGAGCGCGATGGCATTGCGGGTGCGGTCGCTGGCCGCGACCAGCGTCACCAGCTTTCCGCCCAGCTTGAAGCCGTCGCGCAGGTCGACGTTGTTCATCTTGCCGTCGGCGGCGAAGTGGACACGCTTGCCGGACAGGTCATAGACGCCCAGCCCCGCCTGCTTGTCGGTGCCGATGATCAGGCTGTTGGCGGGATCAACCGGGTCGACCCAGATCGCGGGATCGTCGGCCGCGTCGCCGCCCTGGTCCACGGGGTCGGTCTCGGCCACCGGCTGGACGGTGGCCATCGGCGACGGGGAAAGGGCGCGCGGGTCCTGCGGCGCGCCGGTCGAAAGCTTCAGCGCCCCGGCGATGTCGACGAAGCGGGCGATCTTGTAGTTCGTGCCGCCCGCATTCTCGTCGTCCTGGGCCAGCAGCAGCCCGCCGGCCGCGCTGGTCGCGAACAGGCCGCCGGAATTGTCCACGCCGGCCAGCCCGAAGCTGCCGACCCAGGCATCGTCGGCGGACCGGTCATAGACGTGGAATGTGCTGGCCGAGGCGTTCGAGGCGATCAGGTAGCGGGCGCCCGGGCCGCCGTCATACAGCCCGACCCCGCCGACCTCCTCGGTCATGCGGCCCAGGCGGACAGCGTCGATCAGCGTCGGGATGGTCTCGGCCTCGGGATTGGCGTCAAAGCGCCAGACGCCGATCGACTGCTCGCTGATGTAGAGCGCGCCGCTGGCGTCGTCGACGGCGCAATAGCTGGCCTCGGACGCAATATGCAGCCGGCGGACCAGTCGGCCGTCCAGCTTGCCGGCGCCGTTGTCGAAGATCGCCCACTGCTCGATCTCGCCGCCGCCGCCCAGCGCGAAGGCATAGAGGGTGCGATCCAGAGGGCTGCGGAACAGGCAGAGGTTTTCGCCCGACAGTCCGGCGGTGATCGGTCCGGCCGTCAGCTCGGAGGCCTGTCCTGACAAGGCGTCAAAGCCGAAGAAGCGAAGGCGGTTGGTGCGGCTGTCCATGGCGCCGAGCACGGTCGTCGGGCGACCGCCCACGTTGATGCCGTAGCGCACATCGACACCTGCGGCGTCGCCGGCCTCGATTGCGCCGGTGCGGACGCCGTCAAGGCCGTAGATTTCCAGCCCGCCCAGTTCGCCGCTGCCGACGATCCGGTGGCCGCCCGCGCCGTCGAGCACCAGGACGGCTGTGTTGGCGCCGGATCGAGCTGTGGGCGTGGTCTGGGCGATCGGCGCGACAATCGCCGCCGGCGGCGTCTGGGCATGGGCATGGGCGGTCGCCGCCAGAGCCGCTCCGGCCATCAAGACGATGCTCAAGCTCCAGACGACGGAAGGGGGCAGGGCGCGAGACGGCATTTCAGGGTCCTCAGGTAGCCCTCTTACTGCGCCCGTTCCGTTGCAAATAAATGGCGCCGCGAAAATCCCGCCTGCCTCCGCCCGCCCGTGCAGGCGGCGGAACTCCCTGACCGGACGGGTCGGCGCCGGGCTGTCATGTTAGCGGGCTAAGGGTTCCGGCAATCCCGGAGTTGTCCATGAACCCCCGCCCCCTGATCGCGGCCTTCCTTGTCTGCGCGCTCGTTTCCCACAACGTGCGCGCCCAGCCGGCGCCGCAGGCCGGCGACAGCTACTTCCTCGACGCGGCGTCCGATCTTGAAGCGCGTCTAAAGGTGCGGCTGAACACCAATCGGGCCCGCAACGTGATCCTCTTCGTGGGCGATGGCATGGGGGTCAGCACCTTGACCGCCGCGCGGATTTATCAAGGGCAACGCGCGGGGCGGGACGGCGAGTCCACCTGGACCGCGATGGATCGGTTGCCGTTCTCGGCGCTGGTGAAGACCTATGCCCACGATGCGCAGGTGCCCGATTCCGCGCCCACGGCGACGGCGATGACCACCGGGGTCAAGACCCGGAGCGACATCATCGGTCTTGATCAGACTGTTACGCGCGATGACTGCGCGGGCAGTCGCGGTCGCGAGGTCAGGACTCTGTTTGAACAGGCCGAAGCCGCGGGTCTGCGGACCGGGATCGTCTCCACCGCCCGCATCACGCACGCCACGCCGGCCGCCGCCTATGCTCACGTCGCCAACCGTGATTGGGAAAGCGATAGCGATCTGTCGTCCGGCGCGCGGCAGGCGGGGTGCGTCGACATCGCCCGGCAATTGATCGAATGGCCGTACGGCGATGGACTCGATGTGGTTCTGGGCGGCGGCCGGGCGCAGTTCATGCCCTCGACCGCGACCGATCCAGAGCACCGGAAAGCGGTTGGGCTGCGGACGGACGGACGGGACCTGACCCGCGAGTGGAGCCTGCGGAAGTCCGGCGGACGCTACATCTGGAACCGCGAGCAGTTCGACGCCCTCGAAGGCGACGGCCCCCTGCTCGGGCTGTTCGAACCCAGTCACATGAACTTCGAGGCGGATCGCGCGCGCGACACTGGCGGTGAGCCCTCGCTGACCGAGATGACGCTGAAGGCCATCGACATCCTGGAACGCGGGGGCGGCGGCTACGTGCTGATGGTCGAAGCCGGCCGCATCGACCATGCGCACCATCTGGGCATGGCCGGGCGGGCGCTGGACGAGACGGTCGAACTGGACCGGGCCATCGCCGCGGTCATCGCGCGGGTCAGCCTCAATGACACCCTGATCATCGTCACCGCCGATCACAGTCACAATCTGACGATCGCCGGCTATCCCCGGCGCGGCAATCCTATCCTGGGCCGGGTAGTGGGCGTGAACGGGAGGGAGTCGCTGGGCGACGACGGAAGGCCCTACACCACCCTGTCCTACGCCAATGGTCCAGGCGCCGCCCCGGGCGCCCGCCACAACCCCGCCGGCGAGCCGACGGATGACCTCGACTATGTCCAGCCCGCCCTTGTGGCGCTGGAGTCCGCCGCGCACGGCGGGGAAGACGTGGTCGTGCGGGCTTCGGGTCCCTGGTCGCATCTGTTCAACGGGACCATTGAACAGAACCTGATCTATCACGTCATCATCCATGCGCTGGATCTGCAGCCCAGGGCGGCCCTCCCCGTACAGCCGGATCGGCGCTGACTCTCAAGCCGGGAAGCCCGCCGCGGGACGCTTTACGAACGTTGACTGCATCAGGTCGGCTGGCCTTGATGGTCGATCCATCGAGGTGCTCCGGATAGGTCCCATGCCCGTCATCGCCGCTCACGCCTTCATCCGCCGAACGGTCGCCGATGCGAACCTGCGGGCCCTCGTGGCGGCGCTCGGCCAGGATGCGCCGCTGACCGAGCTGGTCGCGCTCGGCGCGAAGGCCGGCTTCGACTTCGACTCGACCGCGCTCAGGACAGCCTGGCGTCAGGACTGGATGCTGCGCTGGCTGGCGGCGTCGGCGAACGGGTCGGCGACCGGGAACCGCGACGCCAGCACGCGGGCCAGTCCCGAGTAGCTCTGGCCGCCTTCGAAGAAGGTCTGGAAAAAGGCGGCGGGACGGTCGAGGAAGATCGGCAGGATGAACCGCCGCAGCCGGTCCAGCTCCAGCCCGAGCGAGGCATGAACCCGGCGGCTGTGTTCGCGATCGTCCAGCGGAGCGCCCGCCAGCGCCTCGTTGATCACCTGGGCGGCCAGGGCGCCGCTGGCCAGGGCGAAGCGGATGCCTTCGCCAAGGATGGGGTCGACCAGTCCCGCGGCGTCTCCGACCAGGCAGACTCGCCGCGTGGAGATGCGGGCCGGACCTTCATAGAGCGGGATGGGGTGACCCCGGCGCTTTTCCGACCGCACCGAGCCAGGCGGCAGCGCGCGGGCCAGATAGCTGTCCAGCGCGGCGGGCATGCCGTCGCGACGGGTCCAGGAACCGACGCCGCACGACAGGTAGCCTCGCTTGGGGAAGATCCAGCCATAGCCGCCCGGCACACAGGCGAAGTTGAAGCTCATGCGCCCGCCTTCAAGCGCCCAGGCCTCCGGCGACACCTCGATCTCCGAATCGATCGCCACGCCGGGCCGGGTCCGTCGGCTCAGGCCGAGACAGGCCGCCGTGCGTCCCGCGGCGCCGTCCGCCCCGACCAGGAAGCGCGCCCGGCAGCGCTCGCCGGACTTGCCGGTCACGGTGACGCCGTCGTCGTCCTCCTCGACGCTCGCGACCGGGAAGGCGTCCCGCAGCTCCACATCGCCGCGCGCCATGGCCCGCTCCAGAATGTGAAGGTCGAAGTCGCGCCGGTTCACCATCCAGGCGCCGTAGTCGTTCTGGCGGTCGACGGGTTCGCCGAAGTCCAGCTGCCAGCGGGAGCCGCCGACCTGCGCCTCGATCATCGCGCTGAAGTCCCAGTCCATCACCGCCCTGACCGGACCGGGGGTGAGCGCGCCGCCGCAAGCCTTGTCGCGGGGTAGCGGCCGCTTTTCCAGCACGAGCACGCGCGCGCCCGCCTCCGCCAGCCTCAGCGCGGCCATCGCCCCGCCCGGCCCCGTTCCGATGACGATTACGTCGTGCATGCGCGCCAGCTGACAGGAGCCAGACCCAGGTAGACCTTCGCGGGTAGCGGCCGCCCCCCCGAGATGTTGATCTTCACATGGCTGATGAAGGCGTTGAGGTAGTCGAGCGCCGTCCGCGACGTCGCCAGGTCGCGCGCGATCAGGGCGTCGGGCCAGTCCGCCTCCGCACTCAGTGGCGTCACCGGGCCGGGCCAGCCGGCGAGCGCATTGACGCGACCAGCATCCGCCAGTCCCCGCTCGACCAGCCATACCAGCAGGGCGTCCAGCCTGGCCCGGCCGTCGGCGTCCTGGGCGTGGATCACCTCAAGCCCGCAATTGGCGGTGAGATCCGGCGCGAAGCCCAGCACGAGCCGGGTGGCGTCGCCGGCCAGCGGCGGCTCCCGCAGGAGCGCCTGCAGGGCGTCGAGGTCTCCTGCCCAGCCGACCGCCGTGAGGAAGCGTTGTGTCGCCGGCGACGTCAGGCCCCGCACCATGCACCGCAGCTGACCGTCGCGCGACAGCATGGCGCCGACCATCCGGCCGGGAACCAGCCCATGCGACCGGGCGCATTCGATGGCGCTGATCAGCGCCCGCCAGGCTCCCCGGCTTCCCGGCGCCACAGCGGTCACGAACTGCTCACCGGCGGCCCGGTTGTCGAGGATGTCGCCCCGAAAGGCGGCGAAGACCGCTGGCGGCGCCGTCCAGTCGCCGCCCGGCGCCTGGTCATGCTCAAGTCCGATTTCGACAATCGCCTTCGCCAGATCCGGGGTGGAAGGCCAGGCGTTGGCGAAGTCCGCCACCCGTCTCCAGGTCTCGATGTCGGCCGCTCTGTCGCTGGCCATCCGCCGCTGGGCGAGATCGCCCAACGCCCGCGCTCCGCCGGCGGCGGCGAAGAAGTGCTGCGACACGTCGATGGCGATGTCCTCGCCGACGAGCCGACATTCGAAATAGAGCTGGGTGTTCGGTGCCAGGTGTTCGGCGGCGTCGCGCAGCGTGGCGGTCGCTCCCTCCGGCAGCAGGTCGGCTGGGAACCGGGCGATGGCCAGGTCCATCGTCTGCGCGGCCAGCCGGCTCATGCGAACAGACGCTGCTTGAGGTCCTGCGCTGTCGCCGCCAGGAGGCCGAGGTCATCGGGCAGCGTCAAGGAGCGGATCGGCGTATGGGCCGCGACCTTGGCCAGCAGGGCCAGCTCGCTCTGCCGCTGCGTTCGCCCCGGGGCGATCATGCCATGAAGATTGGCCGCCAGTTCGGCCAGTCGCTCACCGGGCGGGAGATCGTCGAATACCGCGCGGCAGAGGCCGGCCCGCCGCGGCGACAGGCGGTAGACAGCATGCAGGGGAACGGGCAGCCGCGGTCCTTGTCCCGGATCCCGCACGCCGATCTTGGCCACTTCGGTGGTGGTTGGAAACAGCACCGCCGCCAGGGCTTCGCCGACGCCCAGACGCCTGACCGAGTCCGGCCACATCCGCAGGCAGGTCCTTCCCGGGTGCGCCATGGGCCCGTCGGCGCCGTGGGTGATGCCGACCATGTCGTCCGAGACAAGGCCGCAGCCCTGCTCGATCAACGCCCAGGCCAGGCTCGACTTGCCCACGCCCGAGGGACCCATGAGGGCGATGGCCCGGCCATCAAGGGCCAGCGCGGTGGCGTGGAGACAGGGGCGCCCCGCCAGACGCGTGGCGCGGGCCAGAATCGGACCTTCTATGAGATTGGCGACTTCCGCGTCGGCCTCGCCGTCCCCGGCATGGACGATGATCTCGCGTCCGTCGGCCCGGATGCCGAAGTCGGCAATGTGGCCGTTGTAGTCGTAGCTCACGCGATACCAGTCGCCCTCCGTCGAGCGCTGGTAGCGTACGCTGGCCCAGTCGGGCGTCAGCTCAGCGCCCTCCGGGTGATCGAGCCACGAGAGCCCGGGCCCATCCGGGCGGCCGCGCCGTATGGAAATCACGACGCCGCCGCCGGCCTCGCCCTCCGCGATGCCGGGCAGCGCCATTTCGCTGACAATCTGAGCGGCGCCCAGCTGATACCGGTGCATGCGCGCCGGCGGCGATCAGGACGTGTAGGAGCCGGGGCCGTTGGCGTCGGTCGGACCGCTGGTGACCTGCGTATTGGTCATGCTGCGGATCGTGCCGTGCTCCGTCAACTTCGGAGCGTGATAGGGCGCCTTCTTCGGAGCCTGCTGCGTCATCGACCTGGTTCCCCTGCCTGCAAGCGCTCACGCAAACCCGGAGCGCTTTTTCCGAGACTAGCGCGGCTTTGCGAGAATGCAACCTTAGCGGTGATCTCGTTCGAGTAAAATCGATTGGCAAGTGGGCGTGCTCCGTCCCGCTCAGGCGCCAAAAACGGACCGGCGCCAGAGACGGCTGTAGGTCGCCCGCAGGTCTTCGGCCTCGTTCACCGGCTGCCCGTCGATCTCGATCCAGGCGTGCGCGTCAAACGCGCCGACCGTGCGCGTGCCCAGGCACAGTTCGGCGCCGATCCGCCGCCGCCGCAGAAGACCGGCCAGCAGCAGCGCCCGGGGCAGGCAGCGTGGTCGTGACGGCAGCCGGTCGGCGATGCGGGCGATGCTCCTGGCGCGGGCTTCGGCCAGCGCTCGACCCTCGAGGTTGGCTTGGCGTGGCGCGGGCAGGTGGTCCGCCAGCCACCAGATCGCGGTGGTCGACCAGCGAAGCCCGAACACCCCGATCAACGCCTGCGCCCCCGCCAGGGCCCCAGCGACGGGCGCCGCGTCCACAAGGCGGGCAAGATGCCGAGGTCTAGTTGTTGAGCCCGACAAGGCCATTCTTCTGAAGGTCCAGCACCAGCCGCACGATGTCGTGCTCCAGCGTCTCCAGCGGCGCGTCATAGACCTCGGCCAGTGCGGCCGCGGCGTCGCCGATCGTCTCGGCCTGCTCCATCGCCTGCCACATCCGGGTCCCGACATCGTCGAGCCCGAAGTAGGTCTCGGTGTCCAGATTCAGCAGCGCCGCGTTGCCTGCGACCTCCTGAAACAGGATGTGGCCCGGCACGATCATGCTCGCGGCGAGGACTCTGGAATGGCTGTCTGTCATTGCTCCTCCAAGCTAACGCTATAAAGTTGTTATAGAGAGAAAACAATCGAGCGTAGAGGCGATTCATGTGGGAAGCGGAAGATGTCGAAGGACGCGATGCCGTGGACGTGTGCATCGTCGTTCCGCCCTTCGATCAGATCAAACTTCCGCTGCTCGGCCCGGCGATACTGGCCGCCGCCTGCCGCCAGCGCGGACTCCGCGTGCACACGGTGTTCGGCAGCATCATGCTCGCCGCGCGGGTCGGCTACGAGCCGTACAAGGCGGTATCGCGCTTCTACCTCGACTGCATTGTCGGGGAGCGCCTTTTCCGGCCCTACGCCTGGCCTCCGCAGATCGAAGCGACCCTTCCCCCCCTGCCCGAGCTGGCTGAAAAGCCGGCGGCCGTGCATGGGGCGATCGCGCCGCTGATCGGCCCCTTCATGGAAGACTTCGTGGCGCAGGTGCTGGCGCGCCGGCCGCGGATCCTCGCCATCACCTCGACCTTCGAGCAGATCATGGCCGGCTCGGCGCTCGCCTGGCGGGTCAAGCAGGCGGCGCCGGACATCTGCATCGTGATGGGCGGCGCCAACGTCGCTGCGCCTATGGGTCAGGCCCTCGCCACGGTGTTCCCCTGGATCGACCATTTCTTCTCCGGCGAGGCCGACATCGCCTTCCCCGCCTTCTGCGAACGGCTGGTGCGCGAGGGCGTCCGGCCGGAGGAACGGGTGATCGAGTGCAAGCCGCTCGAGACGATCAGCGACGCGCCGGCGCCCGATTTCTCGGATTTCATGATCGCCCTGCGCGCCGAGCAGGCCTGCGGCGCCCTGCCGGCCGATCTGCCCGAAGGTCTGCCGCTCGAAAGCTCGCGCGGCTGCTGGTGGGGCATGAAGCACCACTGCGTCTTCTGCGGTCTGAACGGTGACGCCATGGATTTCCGGATCAAGCCGCCGGAGCGGATGGTCGAGGAAATCCGCGACATCGTCGACCTCTGGAATCCCGAGCGCCTCTCGTTCACCGACAACATCATGCCGCTCGGTTACCTCCAGACGGTGCTTCCCGAGCTGGCGACCTGGGAAAGGAAGCCGGGCCTGTTCTACGAGGTGAAGGCTAACCTGAAGCTCGAGCAGCTCGAACTGATGCGCCGCGCCGGCATGATCCAGATTCAGCCGGGCATTGAATCGCTGTCCGACAACGTGCTGAAACTGATGCGCAAGGGCGTATCGGCCATGCAGAACCTGGCGCTGCTGCGGGACTGCGGTTCGCTGGGCATCTACGTCCTGTGGAACATCCTCTACGGCTTCCCGGGCGAGACGGTCGAGGACTACGCCCCCTTGCCGGACCTGTTCGCCTCGATCGAACACCTGCGACCGCCGCAGTACTGCGTGCCGATCGTCATCGACCGCTTCAGCCCGCACCATCGCGATCCGCAGGCCTTCGGCATCGACTCCTACATTCCCTATCCGGGGTTCGCTGCGCTGTTTCCGCCGGGGTCGCCCATCATGGACCTGGCCTATCATTTCATCGGCCAGCACTCGACGGCGTTCATGTCCGACGGCGCCCTGCTCGGCGCCGTCCATGACGCTTACGACGTCTGGCACGCCCAGTGGCAAGGTCGCTCGCGTCCGCCGGTGCTGACGGCGCTCGACATCGGCCCTGACGCGCCGGTGGTCATCGCCGACACACGTTGCATCGCCGCCGCCCGGATGACCAGCATCTCCCGCGCCTGCGATGACGCCCTGCGACACCTGGAGAAGCCGCGGCGATTCCACAGCCTCGATCCGCAGGTCGCCGAGTTCGTACCCATGCTGCTTGAGCACCGGTTCGTCATCGAGCACGAGGGGCTTTTGCTCAGCGTCGTGACCCGTCCGCGTCCGACATCGGACCCGGCCCACCGGACGCCGTCGGTTCGAGCCTCGGTTCCGACGATCGCCTGATCCGGCGCCCGGTCAGGCGGGTTTGCGGCACCAGAAGTGGTACATGCCGGTGAACAGTTCCGGCTCCTTCCATTCGGCGCGCGCCCAGGCGGTGAAGTCGCGGAACAGGGGATCGTGCGGGTTTTCCTCGCGGTATCGCGCCCGCCGCTCCGCTCCCGGCAGGTGAAAGCCGAGGAACTCCAGCCCCAACCGGTCGACCCCGCGCCGGATCCGCTCGACGTCAAAGGCGTCCTCGTGCCGGTGCAGAAGCAGGTCGTGAACGCCGCCCAGCGAGGCGAAGTCGGTCGAATGGGCGACCGCATGGACCGGCTCGGCGAGCAGCCTGCGGCGGACGTCTCGCAGGAGGTCATCGTCGACAGGCTGGTCCAGCAGGTCGGCGATCCGTCGCCGGGCGGCGGTGATCCGCATGCGGGCCAGCTTGCTGTAGACCATGATGCTCATCAGGCCGCCGGGCTTCAGGGCGTCGACCAGCGCCGCCCAGCCCGCCTCCGGGTCGGGAAGATGGTGCAGCACTCCCGAGCAGCTCACCAGGTCGAACCGGGGCCCGGCGGCGGCATCGTGCAGGTCGCGCCGGGCGAAGGTGATATTCGTCGCCCCTGAACACAGCTCCGCGGCGCGCGCCAGACTGGCGACGCTGATGTCGATGGCTGTGATCCGGGCCTGGGGCGCCTGGCGGGCGATCAGCAGGGTTTCGCGGCCCGATCCGCAGCCGGCGACCAGAATCTCCGGTGCCGACGGCAGGGCGGGCGCGTCGGGAGCGACCGAGGCCACCAGCGCATCGAGCGTGTCGCCGGGCAGGGTCATGACCCGCTCCCACACCGGATAGGGCCAGGCCTCGTACTGCGCCGCCACCGCGTCGGTCACCGGCGAAGCGAAGCCGGGCGCTGTTGCCGGCGTTGGGCGACCAGGGCGATAGGCCGCCGCCAGGGACGGCCCGACCTGATCGAGGCGGGCGCGCTCTTCGTCATCGAAGGGCCAGGCGCCGCCGTTCAGGGCGGCTTGCTTCATCAGGGCGCGGACGGTGCGCGGGAACTCCGAAGCTCGACCGGACATCAGCAGCCACCGGCGAAGCGCTGTCAGCGCCTGTTCGGCGGTAACCCAGGCGACGCACGTCTCCCCGAGCAGGGAGAGCAGGAACCCGTCGTGCTCCAGGGCTTCGGCGCTGGCCTCATCGGCGGTCGGCAGGCGGCCGGCCGCCTCGACCATGGCCCAGCCCGCCCGGGCGACGGGAACAGGATCGACTTCCGGGGCGATCAGCAGGGCGTGCAGGCGTGATTCCGCCGAGGCGTGGAGAGGTCGCATCGGCCCTGCCAGCCGGCGGGCGACCCGCACCTTCAGGGCGGCATTGTCCGGGAACCGGGCAAGTTCGAGCCAGAGAGCGTTCAGATCGGCGTCAGCCCCAGGCGCTGCTCTGTCGATGCCGCTCGCGCCGGTCACGGCCGTCCCTCCCGTACGCGTCTCCCGGTTGCGGACGCCTCGATACGTTTCTATAGCGTGACGTCGGAGGGGCAATGTCCATCATACAGACGAACCATCCGCCCGCGTCCAGGCCATGACGGGAATCGTCGGCCTCATCACCCCTCGCGGCGCCCAGGCGGATCCGGCGATCACCTCGGCGATGGCCGCGCCCCTCGCGCGCCTGGGACCTGATCGACAGGATCAGTGGCGGTCGGGACGCGCCTTCCTGGCTCACGCCCTGCTGGCGACCACCTTCGAGGAGGAGCGCGATCAACAGCCCCTGACGTTCGATGGCGAGGTCTTCCTGGTCGCTGACGCGCGGGTCGACGGACGCGAGACGCTCATCGGCGACCTGCGCGGGGCCGGCCGCGCCGTCGCCGCCGATGCGCCGGACAGCGCCCTGATCCTCCATGCCTGGCACGTCTGGGGAGAAGCCGCCCCCGAGCATCTGATCGGCGACTTCGCCTTCGCCCTATGGGACTCGCGGACCGAGACACTGTTCGCGGCCCGGGACCAGTTTGGCGCCGTCCCGTTCTACTTCGCCCGGGTCGAGGGCAGCCTGCTCTTCGGCAACGCCGTGCCGGCCCTGCTGGCGCACCCGGGGCTCGACCGGTCGCTCAATCCGGTCGCGATCGGCGACTACCTGATGTTCGGCTACAGCCTCGATCCGGAGAAGGGCTTCCACCGCGAGATCGACCGGTTGCCGCCGGCGCATTGCCTGACGTTCGCGGACGGCGCACTGCGGACACGCCGCTACTGGACCGTGCCGCAGGCGGACTTTCGCGCCGCCGCCGCCCGGTCGCCGGCGGACGTCGTCGAGGACTTCGGCGCGCTGGTGGCGACGGCGGTGCGCGACCGGACCCGCGCCGCCCGGGTGGCCACCACCCTCAGCGGCGGCATGGATTCGACGCTGATCACCGCCCTGGCGATGCGGGAGTCGTCGTCGCGCGTCGACAGCTACTCCTTCGGCGGCGACTGGCTCACCCCCGACACCGAACGCCACTGGGCCTGGCGCTGCGCCCACCATCTGGGCGTGCCGTTCCATTCCATCTCGGTCGAGCACGGCTACCTCGATCCGCCCGGAGGGCCCTGGCGCCTGCCGCCAGAGCCCCGCATGGAGCTGAAGTACTCGTCCTTCCACATGGTGGGAGACCGGCTGACGGCCGCTGGAACCCGGGTGTTGCTCATGGGGATGGGCGGCGACGCCATTGTCGCCGGCGGTCCGCACCACTGGGCCGGCCTGTTGCAGCGGAGAGCCTATGGTCAGCTGTTCGGCGAGGCCCTGGCCTTCTGGCGGCGCAACGGTCGGCGACCGCCATTGCGAACCGCCTGGCTGCGCAGTCGACCGGCTCGGGTCAGGCCGATCACCGCGCCGCTGGACCCCGATTTCGTACGAGAACACCGGCTGGAGGAACGCTGGCGGGACGGGCACGCAGCGTTCGACCGGGATCCGCGTGAGAATATGGCCCTGCATCCGTTCTGGACCGAGATGTTCGTCGCGTCGCATCCGGAATCGTCCGGCCTGCCCGTGAGGGTGCGCCAGCCCTTCTTCGACGTTCGTCTGCTGGAGGCCTCGATGCGCCTGCCGCCGTCGCCCTGGCAGTTCGAGAAGGCGATACTGCGGAAAATCGGCGAGGGCCTTCTGCCCGACGACATCGTGCGCCGGCCCAAGACGGTGTTCGGAATAAACCCGGCCTGGGAGGCCGCGCGCCGCGGGCTGGAGCCGTGGCTCGCCGATCTTCCGAACGCCGTGGAGCTCGACGGTTACGTCGACCGCAAGCGGCTGGCGGGCATCGTCGGCGATATCGGCAGCCTGCCGCCGCAGGACTACTCAAGCGCCGTCATGCTCCCCGCCAGCCTCGCCGCCTGGCTCCGGCGGCGAGGATAATTATAACGCGTTACAATTATTCTTGAGCGCCGGTCGCGATCTCGCCTATGTGGACGGCGAGTGGAGGGGGCGGAGCATGGGCGCTCCTGGCCCCGGCGTCCATGGAGCTCCACAATGAATGCCTTTCGCATGATCGACGCCGGCGGCGCCCGCATCCGGGCGGTGGTGAAGGGCTCCGGACCGCTCGTGCTGATGGTCCATGGTTTTCCGGAGAGCTGGTACAGCTGGCGCCACCAGATCGATCCGATCGCCGAGGCCGGCTTCACCGCCTGCGCCATCGACGTGCGCGGCTACGGCGGATCGCAGAAATTCGACCGGGTCGAAGACTACGCGATGGAGCATATGATCGCCGACATCCTCGGGGTGGCGGAAGCTCTGGCGCCGGGACAGACGTTCATCCTCGTCGGCCATGACTGGGGCGCGCCGATGGTCTGGCAGACCAGTCTGCTGCATCCCGACAGGGTCGCCGCCGTCGCCGCCATGTCGGTGATCCATTCCGGCGTGCCGGAGCAGTCGTTCGACGACCTGATCAGGGCGATGTTCGATGACAACAACGCCTTCTTCTACCAGAGCTACTTCCGTCCGGTCGGCAAGGCCGAGGCGGTTTTCGACGCCGATCCGCGCGATTTCCTGCGCCGCTTCTACTACGTCGGCTCCGGCGATATCGACCTCACCAAGTTGGCGGGCCTGGCCAAGACCTCCGATGACACGCTGCTGGACGGCCTGCCCGATCCCGACCCGTTCCCGGCTTGGCTTACGGACGCCGATCTCGACTACTATGTCAGCGAATTCAAGGGCTCGGGCTTCTTCGGGCCGCTGAGCCGCTATCGAAATCACACCCGCGACTTCCACTTCCTGCAGCCGTTCAAGGACCGGAAGGTAGAGCAGCCGGCCTTCTTCATCGCCGGTGACAAGGACGGCGCCTTCAACGCCTTCGGCATGGCCCAGGACCCGATCGCCACGCTGCGCGCGCAGGTCCCGAACCTGGAGGGCGCGCACGTCCTGCCGGGCATCGGCCACTGGACGCAGCAGGAGGCGCCCGAGGCGGTCAATGCGCTGCTGGTCCCCTGGCTGTCGTCGCTCAAGGGCCGCGTCGTCTGAGATAAGGCCGTCAGGCGTCCGCGGCGGCGCTGCGCACGGCCAGAAGCTGCGCCTGGAAGTCCAGCATCCGGCGCCGGATCTCCGGCCGGAAGCTGTCGGTCGCGCTGGCGCACAGGGTCGAGGCGTAGCCGAAGCAGGCCGCGGGTTCGAGTTCGCGAACCGAACTCCCGCCCATGACCCAGCCCAGCATCACCGCCGCGAACCGGCCGCTGAGGACCTGCTGCAGCAGATCCATGTCGATGTCCTCGGCGATGGCACCCTCGCGGCGGGCCTCCTCCAGCAGTCCACGCCAGAACTGGGTGTTCTGCGGCGTGATCAGTTCGGCGCGCAGCTCCGCGTCGCCGCCGCGCGGATCGAGCAGCGAGGCCCAGAGGGTGCGGTAAAACTCCGGGTCCTGAACGTGGTAGGCGAAGGTGATGCTCAGCGCGCTGAAGATGCGCTCCACCGCGCTGAGGTTCTTCAGCGTGGCGAACTTCGCCTGGAACTCGCGGGCGTCCTCGAGCACGGCCATGACCACGCCGCGCTTGGAGCCGAACAGGTTGTAGGGCGTGGCCAGGCTGACGTTGGCCCGGGCCGCGATGGCGCGCATCGACAGGCCGGTGTCGCCCGTCTCGCGGATCAGCGCCCGGGCGGCCTCGACGATGCGTCGGCGCCGGGCTTCCTTGCCTTCCTCGCGCTTGCTGGTGCTCATGCCCCGTCCCGTGGCCGCGCCTATGGCGCATAGCTCCTTTGGCACAGCCGGCCCGGTCCGTCAGCCCGCGCCGGCGGGTCCTGTCGTCACAGCGGCGGCAGGCTGATCGGGTCGGGCGATTGCGACGCCGGCCACGGCGCGTTGAACCGCCGCATGATGTCCGTCGTTTCGGTCTCCCAGCGCGCCTTGCCGAACGCCTTGTAGGTCTGGAACGGGTTGCAGTACTCGCGCATCCGGAAGGCCTGTCCGTCCCGCATCGTGATGATCGAGAAGTAGCGCTGCGTGTAGAGCCCGCCGGAGACGGTCGGGCCGCCGCCGTGAGACTCGATGATCACCGTGTCCGGATCGGCGGTCGGGTAAGCGCCGACCACCGTCGTGGAGAAGCGTGGCACGACGCTCAGCAGCAGCTCCATGAAGCGTCCCGTCGCCTCTCGTCCGATGCACTGGACCGGCGTCTCGAACATCGGACCTTCCCAGATCGCGTCCTCGTGGAGCGCGTCGCGCCAGATGGCGCGTTGCTCCTCCAGAGTCGTGATCTGGCCGCCGAAGGCGTCATTCAGGGTTCTGCGCGCCATGGCGGTCCTCCGGGTCAGGCGGCCTGTCTGGCCGGCGCCATGTCGGCCAGGGGGTCGAGGCCGAGGCCGCGCATCATTTCCTCGCGCTCGGGACCGGGCTTGGGCGGATAGGCCGATGCGTTCCGCTTCTTGCCGCGCGCCCAGTACATCAGGATCCTGGCCATGTTGCCCGGCTTCTTGATCCAGGCTTCCGGGTGCTCGAGCATGTGGAAGCCGCGCATGCCCTGCCGCAGCAGCTCGGTGTCGCAGCGCAGCGCGATCGCCACCGCGTCCTCGGCGAAGCTCCGGGCCAGCCTGGCCTTCAGCGATGGCCTGTAGCCCGGCGTCAACGCGGCTTTCGCCCGGCGCAGGGCGGCCCGGTCCTGCTTGTTCATCAGGTCGAAAAACGGCTTGAGCTCGGTCTGGATCGCCTGGTGATAGGCCAGGGCGCGCTCTACCGGGTCGGCGGACCGGTCCAGAACGTCGCGCAGCTGGTAGGCCGCAACGGCGGCGAACGAGCAGCCGCGCCCGTACAGCGGGTTGGTGCGGATCAGGTTGTCGCCGATCGCGAAGTAGCCGTGCGCCGCCGGCTTGCCGTCGACGACCAGATCCCGCCAGCGGGCCTGCAGGTCGCCCATGCCGAAGACCTTGGTCGTCGGCTCCGACAGCGCCGGATCCGTCCAGGGGCGCAAGCCGGGCAGCATGGTCGTCATCGCCTGGAAGACGTCCGGGTTCACGATGGCCTTGCGGATTTCGTACTCGATCTCCGGCGCGCACATGGTGATCGAGAAGCAGCCGTTGTCGGCCGGGAAGACGCCGAACTTCAGGAACCCGAGGTCGCCGTTCGGCGGCGGGTTGCCGATGCGCGGCGGCTCGCTGCAGCCGGGCTTCAGACGATAGTGGCGGGTGAAGTAGAGGATGCCCGCCGACTCGCTGGTTTCGCGCACCGCCGCGCCCTCGGCGACCAGCTGGTCGACGAAGTCGCCGCCCTTGCCGGCCGCGTCCAGGACGATGTCCGCGTGCAGCTCGATCGGGCCCTCGCTCGTCTCGCCCGCCAGCCCGACGACCTTGAGAGCGCCGTCGGCGTCGGTCCGGGTGATCAGCCGGCGGGCGAAGACGCCCGAACGGATGGTCACGTTGGGCAGGGTCTCGACATAGCGGCGCATCACCAGTTCCAGCGTCGTCCGGCGGCTGGTGATGATGGTCAGGTCGGCGTCGGTCGGCTCGGCCCGGTAGTCCTTGCGCTGGGCCTCGGTGAGCATCGCCTCGAACGGCAGTTCGCGCACGCCGAAGGCGGCCAGGTCTTCCAGCAGCCTGGGATGGTCGGCCTTGAGCAGCAGGCTCAGGCGCGCGAGGAAGGCGTGGCTCTGGCGCAGGTGGCCGACCCCGGTGCGCTTCCAGTCCCGGAAGGCGGCGTCGGCGTCGCCCTCCGGCGGAGGGGCGTCGCGTTCGACCAGGGTCACCTGGCGACCGGTGGGGCCAAGGGCCAGCGCGCTGCACAGGCCGGCGATGCCGGCGCCGACGACGAGGACGGATTCGGTCATGGGATCGTCTCTCCTGTCGCCGATCAGCCGCAGATCGCGCCGGAGCGCGCGTCGGTGTAGGCGCCGTTGGCGTAGGCGACGGCGCCATTCACCAGCACCACGTCCACGCCGGTGGCCGAGCGGACATAGCGCATGCCGTTGCCGGGCACGTCGTGCACGGGGCGCTCCTCAAGCCGGTCGATGGTGTCGGCGTCGAACACCACGATGTCGGCGGCGAGGCCCGGCTTGAGCCGGCCGCGGTCCTTCAGGCCCCAGATATCTGCGGTGTCGGCGGTGATCTTCTTGACCGCCTGCTCGAGCGTGAAGTCTCCCGACTTGCGGACGAACTCGCTGAACAGGTAGCCGGTGTCGCCGTAGGTCGAGAACGAGGCCAGGTGCGCGCCGCCGTCGCTGGCGCCGATATGGACAAGCGGGTTGGCCAGCATCGGGCCGATGCGGCTGGTGTCGTGGTGTCCGCCGTTGGCGGCCAGGAAGGCGACGTCGAGGTCGTTCTCGCGGGAGATGTTGAGCACCGCCTCGGCCGCGCCTTCGCCCCGCTCGCGGGCGATGTCGCCGAGGCGCCGGCCGACGTAGGCCTGTGGCGCGCTATCGCCGCCGCGCACGACGAGGCCGCCGAACATCGCTTCACCGCCGTCGGCGCCGCAGTCGGCGATCATCACCCGGCGGGTCTCGGCGTCTTCGAGCGCCGCCCGGCGCTGCTCCAGCGGCTGGCGCAGCACCCGCACCCAGCGCGGCAGGCGGGCCAGGAACAGGGACGGATTGAGCAGCGAGAAGCTGATGTCGATCGGCCGGGTCTGCATCTGCGGCCAGACGCGGGCGCCGCGGGCGACCTGCTCGGCCACCCGGTCGAGGATCCGGGGCGCCGATTTGGGCGTGGCGTTGGAGTCGAACACCGGCGAGAAGGTGGTCGGGATGCCGTGCTTCAGCGACAGCTCGGCCAGCTGGTCGATGCGGGCGATGGTGATGTCGGCGTCGTAGAACTCCGGCACCACCTGCAGCATGCGGCCGCCTTCCTCGCCGAGCACCTGGCAGAGGGCGTCGAGCTCATCGAACTGGGCGAAGCGGCTCGGCACCGGCCGGCCGTTGGCGTCAACGTCGACGAAGCTGGTCGACAGGCCGATGGCGCCGTCGCGCATGCACTGCCGGAGCAGGTCCTGCATCGCCGTGATCTCGGCCGGCGTGGCGGCGCGCTGCTGCGAGTCGGGACCCATCACCCAGAGGCGGATCAGGCTGTGGCCGACCAGCGGGGCGACGTTGATGGCCAGGTCGGGCTCGATCGTGGCGCAGTAGCCGGCGAAGTCCTCCCAGGTCCATTTGGCGTACTTCTCGGTGAAGGCCTCGGGCGGCATCTCCTCGATCTGCTGGAACATGCCCACGATCGTCGCCCGATCGGCGGCCCGCAGCGGGGCCAGAGACAGCGAGCAGTTGCCGGGAATGACCGAGGTCACGCCGTGCTCCAGCGCCGGACGGGCCTGACCGTCCCACAGCAGCTGGGCGTCGAAGTGGGTGTGCGGGTCGATGAAGCCGGGGGCCACGACGCGGCCGGTGGCGTCGATGGTCCGCCGCGCCTCGCCGGTGACGGCGCCGATGGCGGCGATCCTGCCGTCCTGGATGGCCACGTCGGCCCGAACGCCGGCCTCGCCGTCGCCGTCCACCACCAGGCCGTTGCGGATCACGATGTCGTACACGTTCAGACTCCTTCCAGGATCTTTCGCCAGGACTGGCCCGCCAGGCCGTCGAGGCTGTCGATGTCGCAGTTGCGCATCAGCGCGTAGCCGGCGTCCGCATCGAGCAGAACGCTGCCGACCACGCCGTTGGCGTATCGGATGCGGAGCACCAGTTCGGCCGCGCCGTCATGGCCGGCCGCCAGGTCGGCGCCGACGATGACCGCTTCGGTCGGGGGGCAGGCACCGCCGTCGCCGCTCATTGCAGCGGCGGCTCCACGAAGACCACGTCGCTGCCCAGCAGCAGGCCGGCCGGCCGGCGCATGACAAAGATATGCATGTTGTAGCTCTTGATCTCGTCGATCGCGGCTTCAAGCGCCCGATCGGGCAGGGCCCGGGCCGCCAGGGCCTCGATGGTCTCGTCCGCCGCCGGCGTCACGAACCGGCGATGTCTGGAAAGCGTCACGCTTCGTCCCCTGAAAATTTTATAACGTGTTATAAGTTGTATGTCATGCCTGTGGCGTGAGGTCAAAGCGCTGCGTGCCGCGACGTCGCGACGTTCCGGACGAGATAGTCGTCGGGAAAATTGTCCGCCCGACGCAGGAGCCTTGAGCCACCCACAGAGGCGTGGGGTTGCCCCGCAGCATCGGAGAAACAGTCGGCCCTGCTACCAAGCCGGTTGCGGCACCCAACCAAAACGCGTTGGCCAGGCTTTCAGGCGTATGATTTGGATCCAAAGCCTCCATCCCGAAGCCGACCG
The DNA here is from genome assembly GCA_031426695.1 of Caulobacter sp. GTDB lineage: Bacteria > Pseudomonadota > Alphaproteobacteria > Caulobacterales > Caulobacteraceae > Caulobacter. The sequence continues at coordinate 169 of JASJPM010000010.1, read as the reverse complement.
CTCCGCCGATCGCGATGGCGCCCCAGCGCGAGTAGCGCCGCGGCCGATAGAGGCATTATCGGTGACCGACGTCAGGTCGCCCGCAAGGGCGGCAGCCGAGTTTCGACCGCATCTGACTGAGGCTGTGTAAAAACGCGCTGAGCTGCAAGATCGTCGGCGGCGGCGTCGA
>JASJPM010000009.1:0-244574 GCA_031426695.1 Caulobacter sp. | reverse complement strand
ATCGCCGACCTTACTGCAATGTTGCGGACGGCGCAGACTGTCCAGATAAGGCGACGAGCTCCTCGCGGGCGTAGGCTTGGGTCGAGCGGCTGAAATCGCGGCCGAGACGAGCGGCATGCCCCGTCCAGTGCACGCATTCATGGCCCAGGGTGGCGTAGTAGCTCTGCGCGTCGCGGAACTGTTCGAACGCCGGCATCTGCACATGGTCCATCGACGGGACGTAGAAGGCCGAGCCACCGCCGTGGCGAACGTCCACGCCGAGGGTCGCGAACCAGGCCTCGACCTGGGCGATCCGGGCGTCCGGATTGACGGCTGGTGCGGGCTCCGGCGCATGGCCTTCGCCGAGGCCATCGATCTGCTCGACGTTGAAGACGGTGTAGGCCTTCAGGAACGGAATGCGGCGCAGCTGTTCCTCGCCGGCGTCGTCGGTCTCCGCGCGCGCCAGGGTGTTGGCGTAGACCACGGTCGAGCCGGTTTCGCCCTTGCGAACGTGGCCGCCCAAGGCCAGCGCCTGGCGGAAGGTCATCCAGGTCGAGGCCTGAAAGCCACGGGCCATGGCTTCGGACCAGAGCAGAAGGACGTTGATGCCGCTGTAGGCCTCGCCGTTGTGGCGGAGCGGCCGGCTGACGCTGGCGGACGATGTCCAGGGCTGGGTCCAGGGACGAACGCCCGTCTCCAGCTGGGCGATGATCTTGTCGGTGATCCGGCTGTAGAGGTCCGGACGAGCGGGTTCGTTGGGGCGCGACATGGCGGCCTCCGGATGAAAGGGGTTTTGAGGAAGGGCGGCGGCGCCTCAGCGCCGCCGCGGCTCGGTCAGCGGGACCAGATCAGGCTGTGTCCGCCGTCGATCTCGACCAGGGAGGCGTAGATCGGAGCGGGGAAGCTGGGATCGTCGAGCTTGACCGACAGGTATTCGCGGTTTTCGCGGGACGTCTTCTTCCAGGCGGCGCCGAACTCGGTCTGGCCGGAGAAGATGCGGAAGTCTGGGGCCTTCTCGTCGGTCTTTTCGTTGGCCCGAAGCTGGGCCGCCTTGACGTTGAGGGTGAGGGTCTTGATCGAACCGCTGTAGCTGCCGTCCGCTTGCTGGGTGAAGGTGCCGATGGTGGCCATGGAAGTCTCTCCTTGCTGATCGGGCCACGCCTGCCGCGGCCTCGATGGCGATCGGCGGACCGGAGGCCGGACGGCCCGCAGGGCGAGCGCAGCGAGACCCCCGCAGCGGAGCGGAGGACCGGGAGAGCGACTTTCTTGCCTCGCGAGGAAGGCCGTCAGGCCGGGGAAGAAAGCCGAGCGACCGGTTGCGGAAGCCGGCCGGGCTTCGGTCAGATCAGGCCATAGAGAGGCCGCGCAAGGCTGACCCGTTGCAGGTGAGACGGATGGTCACTGCCACCTGAACCACGCGGGCCAGTCGCGGCGGTCGTAGGGATCATGCTGCAATGCCAGCGCAGTCGCTCGGCCACGAAGGGCTCGCCCAAGCTCCACCGTTCCCGCGTCGGCTGGACCAGACCGCGTTCGATGACCTCAAGACCGGAAGCCGTCCGTAACTCTAGCCCGCCCACTCGAGATCGAAATCCGGGGTGAGCGCGAGCAATCCTGTTTCGATCTGGTTCCACGTCAGGCGCAGTGCCTTGAGATCGTCGGGCGTGAACAGGTGAGCATGATGCGACGCGGCGCGCAGCTTTCCAGCCTGTTTCAGAAGATCGAATACCGCCGTGGGATCGTCGAACCCGGCCTCGAAGATCGCCTGGAAATGCTCCGGATGGCTCATAATCCGCGCGTAGTGAGTGTAGTCAGCGTGGTCGAGAACCTCGCCTCCCCGGCTCTTCCACTTTCCGAGCAAATCCTTGCAGTCGCACAGGGGCAGACGCTCATCCGGCCAATCCTCGCCGTAGGTCTCAGCCATCACCGCATCCAGGATTTCGCGGAGAGTCAGCTCGTAGCGGTGCACCAAGGTCTTGGCCCGCTTTACATGCGGCGGGGCGGAGTTGGCTTGGAGCCGGGCCTTCAACCGGCGCCGCTTCTCGGCCATGGTCAACAGGCGCCGTCGCGGCCAGTGCGAAAGCCGCAGACCCGCTGCGTCCAGGAAGTTGCGATAACCGGCCAGGTTCGCGAACTGCGGCATGTCCGTGATCGAGAAAACGCCGACAGCCTCCCGAACGCCGCGCGTCAGCCGCTCGCTCTCGGCGAACATGTCAGCCATTGCCGACGCTCGTGCGAAGGCTTCGATCTGGGCTGGCCGGGCGATCGCGAGCGCGCTGGTGCTTAGGCCGCCGTCGGACAGCCGGAGGATGCGATCAACGAAACTGTCGGTCGGCGTCCTGAACTGCTCGAGGACGCTGGGCAGGGCGAGTCCCGCCGACAACTGAGCGATCTTCTCCGCCTGTTCGATGAGGCCGTTCGGAAAGGCGGCGCGATAGACCCGGTCCGCATCCGCCTGGGCCTTCATGATGGCACCGACGCCCTGCGTTCGTTCGAAAAGGGGATTCCGGCCCATGGCGGCGTAAGCCAGCGGGGTCTCCAGGTTCAAGCGTTCCGCGACGCCCAGCACGCCGCTCGCACGCAGCATGTCGTGCTGTCGCCGGACGTCCTCGAATGGATCGGCCATTCGTCTCGCCGCGTCTAATGTCGCCGCGATGCTGGGCGGGATCAGATTACGCGGAAGGGTCATCGTCCGCCGCCTCCCGTAGCTGCGCCAGCCGCTCCTGGCCCACCGTCGTCGCCAGGCCACGCAGCGCCTCGACCCGCTCGGTCAACCAGCCCAGTTCCTCAGCGCTGATCTTGTAGTGCTTGGAGTAGCGCGCTTTCACATAGGCTTCGCGCAGCAGCTCGAAGCAGCGGCGCTCGAACTTGGTCTCGCGCGGCCAAGCCTCGGCCAGCCGGGCGTCGATCGCCTCGCACTTCTTGCGCAGGAAGGCGAGGTTGTGGGCTTTGCCGCTGTAGAGCGTCACCACCAGCAGAACGCAATGGTAGAGGTGTTCGGCTGATTGATGCAGGTTGAAGGCGGCGAGCTTCGGGTCAGCTCCCTCACCCATGTAGAACTTCGCTCCGCGGGCGAAACTGGCCGAGCTCTGTGTCCAGTCTGCGAAGAAATCCTCCGCTTCCTTGAGCGCGACCTGAGCTTTCAGGTCCGCTGGTTTGTGCAGCTTCGCGCCCGGCGTGTCGAAGAGGGCGATGCCCTCGCGCACGATGTCCGCCCAGAAGTAGCGCCCGCGATCCAACTGCTCGTTCACATCGTCGAGGCTGTGCACGATCAGGCTGACCGGCGTGCGGATCAGGGTCTCGCCGGGCATCAGCTTGTTCTCGGCCTCGTGCCAGAACTCGCCGTCGGTCAGGTCTTCGTGGTCGACGACGATCAGCAGATCGAAATCCGAGAAGTAGCGCCCCACCGGATCGTGCACCCAGTCGCCGCGCGCATACGAGCCGTAGAGAATGATCTTGAGGATCTTTCCGTTCTTCAACCGCTCGGCCCGACGGGTCGAGATGGTCTCGGCGAACGACTCCCGGATCACCTCGACCACCCGGCGCAGTTCCACCTGCTTGCGCGGCGGCAGATGATCGATCGAAATCTTCATCAGCGGAGTCTCGCCGAATGCGTGCATTGGAGCAAGGCGCGAAGGGTCAGTTCTGGATCAGACGGACAGCGGACGTTGCCAACCGCCACTAAGGGTCGAGCACGGACCCGCACGATCCCCACGCTGACCCTTGAGTCGCTGCCTCGGCCAGAAGTCTCGCATCCTTCGCTAGTGCTCGTCGGAAACGACCTTCAACAGGCCGTCGCGACCGACTTCAATCGGATCGGTCCAGTGCCAGGGGTATGTCGGATCATCCCGCTGAATGAGCGCGTGAGCGCAATGTCCTTCGGGCTGGAGGTCGGTATAGAAGAGGCAGATCGGGGCCATGATCGGCTTATCGGCATCCTCAAAGGCGATCTCGACCTTCACCTCCAAACACCGCCTCTCGTTAGCGTAGCCGGCCCAGAGGCGCCCTTTCAATCCTCCACGAAGGTGTAGCGTCGACCCGTGCATGACTGCGAGAGCGTGGAGCGCGATGAAGGTCCGCAGGCTTTCGAGTCCCGTGTGCGCGGCAGCGTCCAGCAGGCTCGCCCTCTGAACAGCCTCGACGAACTCCCGATGCAGCTGTTCGGCCGTGAACGCGGGCTTCCAGACGAAGGCTGTCCCCAGATAGGCGAAAGTCTTGTACTCGCTGTCCTTCAACGGCTTCTTGCCGATTTTCGCGATCGCCTTGCTCAAGCGGGTGGTAGCTTGCGCCCGCGTGGCGCCGCACCCGATCATCAGCTGCTCGTCGCTGGCGAGGCGCAGGTTGGCCTGCGCGGCGCTGACGACATCGTCGCGACCGACGGGGACACCGCGCATCGGACGGCTCCAGACGTCCAGGCTCGTGAACACGTCGCCGAAGATCGATGTCAGCAACCCCTTCTCACGTGTGTCGCGATGAGCGATGAAGTCGCCGATCTCCCGGACCGCCTCAAGGTCCTTCGAGCGCTCCCGAAGGCTGAGATAGAGGCGATCGAGGTCATCGACCCGCTTTTCTGTAGTCAGAAGACGGCGGAGGCGGAGGCGCAGGTCATCAGCGACGTCCAGGCCTTGGGGCGGGCGCCATGCTTCCTGCCTGCCGCTTCCTTCTGCTTCCATCCGAATGCGCTCTTTCAAACCTTGCCGGGATAAGCCGATAACGGCGGCATGAACGATATCCCGATCCGTCAGAACTCCGACGCCAATCTACGTCTGTTGCGAGCTCGTCAGCAGATGTTCCACCGGGCCAAGGTGATTTTCATCGTCGAATTGGTGCTGACGGTCATGGCGCCGGTCGCTGGCGCCGTGGTCGGCCTGTTCGTCGCCGAGGCGCGGCCGACCATCGCCTTGGTCAGCCTCCTGCTGACGGTCCTGGACGTGGCGGTTCTTGACCGCGCGCAGCGTCGCTTCGTCAAGAACGGCGCAAAGATCGCCGAGCGGTTCGACTGCAGCGTGCTGCAGATGCCCTGGAACAGCCTCGCCGCCGGCAAGCCGCTGGATAACGAGGCGATCGACGACGCGGCGACATCGTGGAAACGGCGCCGCAAGGACAAGGGGCTGAGGGACTGGTATCCGGCCGAGGTCGGCGACGCTTCGCTGGAACTGGCCCGCCTCATCTGCCAGCGAACCAATCTCTGGTACGATGGCCGCCTGCGGCGCCTGAACGGCTCCATCGCCCTATTCCTGGCCTGGGCGGTGCCGATCGCCCTGTTGATCGCCTGTTTCCTTCTGAACGTGCCGTTCCGTGAGATCGCAACGGTCCTCACGCCGGCGGCGCCGGTGATGGTCTGGGCCATTCGCGAGCACTTCCGCCAGAAGGACACGGCCGAGGCCCAGGACCAGACCAAGTCGGAAGCCGAGGGATATCTGGCGTCGATCAAGCAGGGGAAGATGAATGCGGACGACGCGCTGCGGGCCGCGCGCGACGTTCAAAACGGCCTTTACGCCAGGCGGGCCGCCAGCCCCATGGTGATGCCCGGCCTTTACCAGCTGTTCCGGCCCGACCTTGAGCGCCAGATGAAGGCCGGCGCCGCGGAGCATGTCCGGGGCGCCGACCACTGAGCTCCAATGCTCAAGCCGCTGGGAAGAAGTCCCCGAACACCTCCCGCCAAATCCCAACGGCCTCACCCTCATTGCCCAGCTTCTCGGCCCTATAGGCCCGCGTCGCCGCCATTTCGGCCGCGTTGAGCGCCTGGCGGGCCGAGGCGCACTTGGACGCCGTCATTTCGTCAGAGACCGGCGGCCCGAGCTTGGCCGGATCGTTCCAGGTCTCATCGATGCTGGCCCCCGCCGCCGCGAAGAACCGTCGCGCCTCGTCCGGGAAGGTGTTGAAGGGACCATCTACGAGACCGAGCGCCATCACCTCGACCAGGAACGAGGGTTCGATCGGGCGGCCATTGGCCCGATTCCAGCTTTTGAGCATCTTGACCAGCGGCACCCAGTTTCCCGAGAGCGTCTTGTTCTTGGCCGTGGTCAGGTCGTTGTGGGTGGCCGGATTGGTCTTGATCCAGGTCCCAAGCTGTTCGTCCGGGATTTCGTAGTCAGACCCAGAGACAAAGGCCGGAACGACATCGAGGCTGACCACCTTGCCGTCCTCATGCTGGGTCTGGTTCCGCTTTTCGAACCACACCGTCACGCACCGGCGGTCGCGCACAACCTGTTCCCGGCCATAGGCGTCGACCAAGCACTTTTCCAGATCGTCCAGCACGGCCTTGGGATGGGCCTTCCGCCTGTCGGCTTCTTTGGCCCCGAGCGCGACAAAGATGTCGATGTCCTTGAGCGGCTTGGTCTTAGTGTGCCGCCCATAGGAGCCGGTCAGGAAGTCGTGGTCGACGTCGAAGGAGGCCTGGACCGTCGCCCGGACATCTTTCTGACGGCGGCTGGCGTCGTCCTGTTCGGTCTTCGTCAGTTCCAGTCGAGACTTGAAGGTGGCGAACGCGTCGCTGACCTTGCTCATGCGGGCCTCCAGTAATTCAAGCCGGCGGTGATGTCGTGGGTGGCGATCGCCGTTCCGGTCGCCCGGCTCACCAGACCCGCCGTCGAGCGCTTGGTGCAGCTGGACATGCCCTGGACGTCCGGGCGTCCTGGCTTGGTGGTCAGGATGATCGTGTAGGTGCAGCCAGACGGCGGCCGACCGACCTTTTCGATGGTCCGCTGGAGGTGTTCACGGTCCACCCACATGTCGTCGTCGACGCCGCTGCCGGCGTAGGTGATCGGGAAGTCCCAGCGAAGCTGGAGATCGTTCGAGCCCGGCCGGTGAAACTCGATGGTGACCACTTCCAGGTGGCCGCTTTCCAGCCAAGCGCGCGTGGCGCGTCCCAAGACATCCCAGTCGTCGACCAGTTTCTCGGGGGACAGGCCGGCGGCCTGAACGATGCGGGTCAGCTGGTTGCGCATATGGTCGGAGACGAAGGCCGCCGTATGCGTCCGCGTGTAGGTGAAGGTCGAGACGGCCATCAGTGCGCGGCTCCCCAATCAATGTCGAACGCCGCCCCGGCGGCCGAAGCGCTGCCGGTTTGCTCCGACAGTTCGGTCGGCGTCTCGTCCAAGGCGTGGACAACGAGCCGAGGCGCACGCTTCTTGAGCGTCTCGCGCACCCAATCGAGGTCAGCCGGATCGCAGGGCACATAGAGGGTCCAGCTCTTGGCAGTCGGGTTCCAGTCCAGAGGCGAGACGTCCATCCCCTGGCTGAGGGCCTCCGCGCCATAGGCGCAGTAGATCACGAGCCGGTGGCCGTCGCCCTTGAGGGTCAAGGGATGGTCCGCGTAGTGCTCCTCGGCGAGCAGGCTGGCCATCACGGAGGCGGCCGTGTCGAGCTGACCAGCGTCCACCGAGTCGGACTTCCTGATCAGATCGACGATGGTTGACCAGGTCTCGGCGCCCGTGCGGAGCGGCACCGCCGCGACATCCCTACGCAGCTTCACGGCCGACCTCCCTGCCCGACTGGGCCGCCGCCTTGATCGCCGCGAGCAACTGCTGGCTGGTCACCTGGTTGGGATCGCGCGCCGTGGCGAGCGAACCGGCGAGGGCGCCGATCACAGCCTTGCGCAGCCGCCGGCCGTCCATGCCGTTGGACGCGGTCACGTACAGGGACATGTCACGCATGACGTCGGCGACCCTGGGCCATTGGCGCGCCAGCCCTTCCAGGGTGTCCCGGATGATCTCCGCCCGCGCCTCGGCGTTGGGCGGCGGGATCGTCTCGATGAGGTCGGCGCGCGACAGGAAGGCAGCATCGACGGCCTGCGGGTAGTTGGTCGTGGCGATAAGAAGGATGTTCTTATGGTTCCGGGTGAGCAGGTCGAGACCCGCCAGCACGGCGTCCGTCGCCCGGTGGACGTCGACGGGGTTGGCTTCCAGGCTCATCCGCCGGCGGTCGGCCGCGAGGGTTTCGACCTCGTCGAGCAGCACGATGGCAACTCCGTTCATGCCCGCTTCCGGGATGGTCTGATTGAACAGGGTCGTGACCTGCTGCTGGCTCTTGCCGAGGGAGGCGCTGGCCAGACCATGCGGATCGATATGCAGGAAGGTGACCCTCTGCCCCGGGAGCATCGAGGCAACCTTGGTCGCAAGTCCGCGCGCGAGGGTCGTCTTGCCCGTTCCCGGCGGGCCGGCGAGGACAAGAAGCCCGTGCAGCGGTGCCGTATCGAACGGGATGGCCCGGCGGACGGTCAGCGCCAGCATGGCTTGCGCAAGAAGCCGATCCTTTACGCTCGGGTCGATCTTGATGGCCGCCCACGCGCTTTCGAACGCCGGGTCGGGAAGGTTGCAGCGATGGGCGATGCCCGAGTTCATGACAGAGGCCTTTCGGTTCAGGGAGGATGATCCGAGCGGCTTCTGTTGCGGCGACGGTTGTGTGTCCCCGACTGCGATGCATAAGATCGCGCCGCCGACCCGGATGAGTCGGTAACCGGAGAGAGGGCGGCCTCCTTAGTGACGGCCAAGTCGAGTTGGTCGTCCTCTCCCCACCATTTTCACGCTCGGATCACTGGACAACTCCATCGGCTGGTACGCGCCGCCGACGCCTCACATGGCGTGAGCGGCTTCGTTTGCATTTGACGGAATTGGAACAGCCCAGCCCAATCCACCCTCAACTCGATATGCCGAGTCGCACCCCGTGGAAAGGGACCGTTAACCCGTCTTCACTCTGAAGCGATTCGTGCCTCGTGTCGAACGGAACGTCAAGATGTAGTGGTCAAGATTCTTCAGGACCCCACATAGAGCCCTATTCGCCGTGGTCGAACAAGCCGGCACGACGGCGATCCACAGGAAAAGCCGTGGATGGCGCTTTGCGAACGAGGGCTCGATGCATGGGGCCGCCCGCGAAAGAGCCGCGCGCCCCCAAAGGGCGCGCGGCCGAGTTTTTCATCTATCCTCGCGGGCTATTCGGCCGCGAAGGGATAGGCGTCGTCTTCCGGCGACGGCGCGACGGCGGCATCAGGCTCCCCCATGCTCTCCGCTTCAGCCACCGCCGTCCGCAACAGCGGCGGCAGCCAGCCCTTCCCGGCGATCAGGGTCTCCGCCGCCTCTACCATGTCCGCCTTCTTCATCCCGGCGATGCGGTCGGCGTCGGGTTTGGAGACGCCCTCCGCCACCGCCTCCAGCACCCGCGCCTTGGACACCCGACCGAAGTAGGACGCGGCGGTCGCCGTCCACGTCGTGGTCATGTCCAGCCCGAGCGCCGTCGCCAGCACCTCGGCGTGGCCCCACGCCCCCTGCTTGCGGTCGTGCAGGTCGCGGACGGCGTTGACCGCCAGCGAGGCGCAATGCGCCAGCAGGTCCAAGAGGTCCGAGGGCGGCATGGCCGCCAGAGCCGCCCAGAGGTCGCGCGCCGCGTTGGGCAGGCGCGCGGCCCACGCCTCGCCGCGCTCTGCGATGCGCCGTCCGGCGGGGCCTTCGCCGACGCCGGGCGCATGCCGTTCCAGCCCCATGACGGCCAGCCGGACCTGCAGCACGGTCGGCTGGTCGTAAGGCGGATAGAAGACCTGCAGGGCGAAGGCGTGGATCACCACCGTGAGGGCCATGCTCGCATCCGCCGCCAACGCGTCACGCAGGCCCGCCGTGCGATGGGCGGTCAGGTCGAGCACCAGCTTCTCGGAGAGCGGCGCCAACCCTTCGTCCGCGCCCGGTTCGGCGCCCTCCCCATCCCCAACCGGGGCGTCCTCCTCCGCCTCCCCGCCGCCGCCGTCCGCGTCGGCCTCCGCCGTCTCCTCCGGCTCCGGCAGGGCGTCCTCCAGCCTGACCAGACCGTGCTCGAAGCGGGCCACGCCGTCATGACCGAGGGTGACGATCACGCCCGCCCGCGCCAGATCGTCGGGCCGATAGGCGAAGTCCGGGCCGAAGGCCTGCAAGGCCCTGTCGATCTCCTCCAGCCGGGCGTCCACCTCCGGCGGCAGCATCTCGGCGGCGTCCGTCTCCGAGACGAGCCGGTCATACTCCTCCGACAGGGCGGCGACTGCCGCCGCTTCATCCTCCGACCTCGCGACCGCCTCCGGATAAACCCGGCCCAAGCCAAGGCCGTGCGGGAAGTCCACATGGGCGTCCGCCCACTTCCAGCCCTCCTGCGTTCGGACCTCCTCGGCAAGACCGGCCAGCTTGTCGGCGACCAGCCGGTCAAGCAGGACCACATCCTCCAGCCAGCCGCCGCCGTCCTCGGTGAAGAGGTCGCGCAGGATCGCACCCCCTGCCTCGGCGTAGGCCTCGACGCCGACGAACCGGACCCGCCGATCCTCGACCTGAACCTTGGCCTCGGTCATGGCGCGGCGGATGGCGTAGGCGGGCGTATGCGGCCCGATCTGGTCGAACACCTGCCGCTGGCGCTCATGGTCCTCGCTGACGGCGAAGGCCATCAACTGGTCCAGGGTGACGCCGCCGCTGCGATAGGCGGCGATCAGGTCCGGGGCGACCGCGCCGAGCCGCAGCCGCTGGCGCACGACGTGGGCCGAGACGCCGAAGCGGGCGGCGATCTCCTCCGGCCCGTAGCTTCGCTCCTCGGCCAGCCGCCGGAAGGCTTCGAACTGGTCGGCGGGATGCATGGCCTCGCGGGTGACGTTCTCGTCGAGGCTGATCTCATGGGCGTCGTTGTCGGCGTCCACGATCACCCGCACCGGATGGGTGCGCTTGATCTGCTTGCGCTTGGCCAGCAGCCGCAACGCCTGACGGCGCCCCTCGCCGATGGTGACGAGGTAGGCGCCGGTGGGGGCGCCCTCCCCGTCCCGCTCGATCTCAACCACGGGCGGCTGCAACACCCCCTTGGCCTTGATGGACGCAGCGAGGGCCTCGATGGTCGCGAGCGCGTGCGGGGTCTTCCGCGCGTTCTTCGGCGAGGCCTTGAGCCGGTTGAGCGGCACGGTGATCTCCGCGCCGTGCCGCGGCGCGGGGACGACGGTTTCGATGGATTGAGCAGTCATGTCTGCCTCCTTTGGGCATGGGTTGCAGGCACGCGAGGCGCGCGCCTGAAACCCTGCCCGTCGGCGAGACCGGGGTAGCAAAGGCCAGGGCGGACCGGCCGGAGGGGGATCGCCCGGCCTGCACAAGCCTGACGGCCATGACGACGCTGATCCTCCTCGCCGGCGCGGAAGGTCGGGGAGACCGGCCGGTCCGGCGGCGCAGCCGCTTCACCCTGGCCTGCGCGAGGGCGGAGCCCTTAGCGCATGGACGGCGTCTGCGGCGTCGAAGACCGGAGCCGACAACCTGGGGCCTCACAAAGGGCGACCTCGGCTCTTGATCCTCTAGCGGCTTGAGCATGCATGCTGCTAGTGAGAGCTAATCTCACATACAGGATGTCACCCATGCCGGCGATGCTTCGCCTCCTCCTCGTCCTCGCCGTTCTGCTGGGCGCCGCGATTCCTCAGCGGGTCGCGGCCCAGGCGACGCCCGGGGCGGAGACCGCTTGGCGGCTGCTGGACTACATCGCCGTCGACTATCCCGGCGCCGTCTCCGGCGGCCGGGTGATCAGCCAAGCGGAATACGCCGAGATGCGCGAGTTCTCGACCTCGGTGCGCACCCGCATCGCCGCCCTGCCGGCCCATGAAACCCAATCTCGGCTGCTCGCCGCGTCGTCCGCCCTGATCTCCGCGATCGAGGCGCGCGAAACGCCCGAGACGGTGGCGCGCCAGGCGCGGCGCCTCGCCGACGACCTGCTCGCCGCCTATCCGACGCCGCTGGCGCCGCAGGCGATCCCGGACCTGCCGCGCGGCGCGGCGCTCTACGCCGAACAGTGCGCCGTCTGCCACGGCGCCACCGGCCGCGGCGACGGCCCCGGCGCGGCCGGACTCGAGCCGCCCCCCATCGCCTTCACCGATGGCGACCGCGCCCGCGAACGCAGCCTGTTCGGCCTCTACCAGGTGATCGGTCAGGGTCTCGACGGCACCGCGATGGCCAGCTTCGCCCATCTGTCGGCCGAGGACCGCTGGGCGCTGGCCTTCTACGTCGGCGGCTTCGCCTACCCCGAGGGGGCGGACCGCGCCGGCGAGCGCGCTTGGCGCGCCGATCCCACGCTTCACGCCGCCGTGCCCGACCTCGAAGCCCTGACGCAGGTCACTCCCGCGGCGCTGGCGGCCCGACTCGGCGAGCCGCGGGCGAGCGAGGTGATCGCCTACCTGCGCCGCAATCCCGAGGTTCTCGCGCCGCAGGGGACGGACGGTCTGGACGTGGCGCGCGGCAAGCTCGCCGAGAGCCTGGCCGCCTATCGCGGCGGCGACGCGCGCAAGGCCGAGGAACTGGCGCTTTCGGCCTATCTCGACGGCTTCGAGCCGGTGGAGCCGCTACTGCGCGCCCGCGACGGCAAGCTCATGGCCCGGATCGAGGCCGCGATGGGCGAACTGCGCGCCAGTCTCAATCGCCGGGCCCCGGCCGACGACGTGGCGAGACAGGTCACGGCCCTGAGCGGGCTGTTCGACGAGGCCGGCCGGGCGCTGGCGCCCTCCCAGGCCTCGGCCCTGTCGACCTTCCTGGGCGCCTTCACCATCCTGTTGCGCGAGGGGTTGGAGGCGTTGCTGATCGTGATCGCAATGATCGCCTTCCTGCGCAAGGCCGAGCGCAAGGACGTGCTGCCCTACGTCCATGGCGGCTGGATCGCCGCGCTGGTCGCCGGGGCTGCGACCTGGGCGGCGGCGACCTGGCTGATCGCCATCAGCGGCGCCAGCCGCGAACTCACCGAAGGCGTCGGCTCGCTGGTCTCGGCCGTGGTGCTGTTGTCGGTGGGGGTGTGGATGCACGGCAAGGCCCAGGCTGGCGCCTGGCAGGCCTATATCCGCGACAAGCTGTCGACGGCGCTGTCGAAGCGATCGGCCTGGTTCCTGTTCCTGCTGGCCTTCATCGTCGTCTATCGCGAAGTGTTCGAGACCATCCTGTTCTATGCCGCCCTGTGGAGCCAGGGGACCCAGGGCGCCCTGCTCGGCGGCGCGGCGTCGGCGGTCGTCTGCCTGGCCCTGATCGCCTGGGGCCTGCTGATGTTCAGCAAGCGGCTGCCGATCTCGCAGTTCTTCGCCTACAGCGCGCTGCTCATCGCCGCCCTGGCGGTGGTCCTGGCCGGCAAGGGGGTGGCCGGGCTGCAGGAGGCGGGCGTCATGGACGTGCATCCGCTGACCGCCCTGCCGCGCGTCGAGATCCTCGGCCTCTTCCCCACCTGGGAGGGTCTTGGCGCGCAGCTGCTGGCGCTGGCGGTGGTGATCGTCGGCTTCTGGTGGGCGGACCGGCAGGCGCGGGCGGAGGCCTAGGTCGGCCGTCCGCCTTGCGAGGGTCTGGGCGCCGGCGAAATCAGCGCTTGATCCTCCAGCGACTGGAGGATGCAGCATGAAGCCTGTCCCCGGAGGCTTCATGACTCGTCCCGCATCTGCGGCCGGCTTCACGCCGGCCCTCGGCTATCGCAGCTTGACCGGGCTCTACGACGTCGCCATCGCCCTGATGACGCGCGAGACGGTGTGGCGTTCGGCCCTCCTGGCCCAGCTCGCGCCGCACGATGGCGAGACCATCGTCGACGTCGGCTGCGGCACCGGCACGCTGGCGACGCTGATCAAGGCCGCCGCCCCGGGGGCCGCCCTCATCGGCGTCGATCCGGATCCCGAGGTGCTGCAACGCGCCCGGGCCAAGGCCGCCAGCCGCGGGGCCGAGGTGGCGTTCCTCCAGGGCTTCGCGGGCGGCGGCGCCGATCTGACCGGCCGTGGCCGGGCCGACAAGGCGGTGTCCAGCCTCGTGTTTCACCAGGCGCCGCTCGCGGGCAAGCGCGAGGGGCTGGCGGCGATCCACGCCGCGCTTCGACCGGGCGGGGAGTTGCACGTCGCCGACTACGGCTGGCAGCGCACGCCGGCGATGCGGCTTCTGTTCCGCCGGGTCCAGGCGCTTGACGGGGTCGAGAACACACGGCTCAACGCGGCCGGCGGCCTGCCCGACCTGATCGCCGAGGCGGGGTTCGAGCGCTTCGAAGAGCGCCGGGTCGTCGCCACCGCCACCGGGTCGATCTCCCTGTACCGCGCCGCAAAGCCGGGCGATGCTGTGTCTCCCGAAGGAGAGCGGCATGCCTGAGCGGACCCCGGCCCCCGCGTCGCCCGCGGTGAGGCAGGTCAACCGGCGATCTGTCAGGGCGGCGGCGCTGGGCCTGGCGGACGCGACGATCGTCTTCGGCGTGGCCGTCCTGTTGCGGGCGTCCGCCCGATCCTGCAAAGGAGGCGGCCATGACCCTCTCGCGTGAGCAGACCCGGATCGCGCTGTGGTCCGCGGCCGCGATCGCCCTGACCGCGGCGGCGGTGGCCGGCGCCTGGCTGGCGGTCCCGCCGCACTGGTTCGGCGTGCCGGCCGACCCGGACGTCGCCGGCCGCCTGGCCTACGCCCTCAAGTTCGACCTGCTGATCCTGCTGTGGCTGGCCGGCTGCGTCCGCGCCGTCGCCTCCATCCGGTTTCGGTCCGACGCCGATCGGCCCGGGTCGGCCTACGGGCCGCCGAGCCCCCGGCTCGCGGTGACCGCCGCGGTGCTGCAGAACTCGCTCGAACAGACGGTCCTGGCCATCGGCAGCCATCTGGTTCTGGCGACGGTGCTGCGGGGCGGCGAACTGGTGGTCCTGCCGGTCCTGGTCGGCCTGTACCTCATCGGCCGCGTCGCCTTCGCCCTCGCCTACCCGCGCGGCGCGGCCGCGCGCGCCTTCGGCATGGCGCTGACCGGCGCCGCGCTCATCGCCGCGCTCGGGATCGCGGCGGCGCTCATCGGTCTTGGCCGATAAGCGCCGCCATGACGATGGATGACCCTCGCCGTGAAATCGGCCATGGATCAGCCCGCGACGCGGTCCGATCGGTTCGCAACGCCCCAGGAGATTTCGGATGACTCGCCTTTCCATCTCTCGCCGCGCCGCCCTGATCGGCCTGCCCCTCGCCGCCCTGGCCGGCGGCGCCCACGCCGCCCCGGCCAGGCGTCTCACGGCCTACAAGACGCCCTGGTGCGGCTGCTGCGGCGGCTGGATCGCCCACATGCGCCAGGCCGGCTGGACGGTGGAGGTCGTCGAGCGCGAAGATCTGGCCCCCATCCGCGCCCGGCACGGCGTTCCCGACCGGCTGGCCTCCTGCCACACCGCGGTCGTCGGCACCTACGCGATCGAGGGTCATGTCCCGGCCGGCGACGTCGAGCGGCTGCTGCGCGAACGCCCCGCCGCCCGCGCCCTCAGCGCGCCGGGCATGCCGGCCGGCTCCCCGGGCATGGAGGCCGCCGGGCGCGAGCCCTATACGACGGTGCTGATCCTCGCCGACGGGTCGACCCGGGTGTTCGGCCGTCACAACGGCGCCTGAGGCCGCGTCGGGTCACGGTAGCCGAGCAGCCGCAAGGCGTTGATCACCACCAGCAGGGTCGAGCCCTCGTGAAGCGCGACGGCCGGACCGATGCCGAGGCCGAAAATCGTCGCCGGCACCAGGAAGGCGACGACGCCCAGGCTGACGATCAGGTTCTGCAGGATGATGCCGCGCGTCCGCCGGCTCAGACCGACGGTGAAGGGCAGTTGCGAGAGGTCGTCGGCCATCAGAGCGACATCCGCGGTCTCCAGAGCGACGTCCGATCCCGCGGCGCCCATGGCGATTCCCACGGTGGCTGTGGCCATGGCGGGGGCGTCATTCACCCCGTCCCCGACCATGGCGATCTTGCCATCGGCGCGCAGCCGCTTGATGGCCTCGACCTTATCCTCGGGCATCAGGTCGCCCCAGGCCTCGGTCAGGCCGACCTGGCCGGCGATGGCCTGGGCGGCCTTCTGGTGGTCGCCGGAGATCATGATCATGCGCTGGACGCCCAGCGCCCGCAGGGCGGCGAGCGTCGGCTTCGCGGCGGCGCGAGGCGTATCCAGCAGGCCGATGACGCCGAGGTCGCGCGCGCCGCGCCGCACCACCATCAAGGTCCGCCCCTCGAAGCGCAGTTGGGCGACGACCAACGCCGCCTCGTCGCTGAGGGGGGCCACGCCGTCGGCGCCGAACACTTCCGGCTTTCCGATCCAGACGGTCTCCCCCTCGAGCGCGGCGGTGACGCCCTTGCCCGTCAGACTCTTGAGGTCGGTGGCGGCCGGGATCGCGGTCTTGCCCAGACGCGCTCCGCCGTCGCGCGCGATGGCCTCCGCCAAGGGGTGATCGCTCAGCCGCTCGACGGCGACCGCCGTCGCCAGCAGATCCTCTTCCCGGTTTCCGCCCACGGGCACGATCTCGGTGATGCGCGGCCGCCCTTCCGTCAGGGTGCCGGTCTTGTCGAACGCGATGGCCTTGAGAGAGCCGAGGTTCTCCAGCGGCGCGCCGCCCTTGATCAGGACGCCGGCCCGCGCCGCCCGGGCGACGCCCGACAGGACGGCGCTGGGGGTGGCGATGGCCAGGGCGCAGGGACTGGCCGCGACCAGCACGGCCATGGCCCGGTAGAAGCTGTCGCGGAACGGTTCGTCGACCACGACCCAGGCGAACAGCAGAACGAAAGCGAGCGCCAGCACCAGCGGCACGAAGACGCGCTCGAACCGGTCCGTGAAGCGCTGCGTCGGGGATTTCTGGGTCTCCGCCTCGCTCACCATCCGCACCACCTTGGCCAGGGTGGTGTCGCTCGATTTCCGGGTGGTCTCGATCTCGATGGCGCCGGCCCCGTTGATCGTGCCCGCGAAGACCAGGGACGCCGTTCCGATCTGCGCCGGCCGGGCGCGGGCCGCCGCCGGGTCGGCGACCGCCTGCTTGTCGACCGGCATGCTCTCGCCGGTCACGGGCGCCTGGTTGATGCTGGTGGCGCCGAGGACGACGAAGCCGTCCGCGGGAAGGCGCTCGTTGGGACGCACCACCACCGTGTCGCCGACCTCCAGCTGTTCGACCGGCAATTCGACGACCTGGCCGTCGCGGCGCACATGGGCGGTGCGCGGCGCGAGATCCGCCAGGGCCTCGATCGCGCGCTTGGCCCGACCCATGGCGTAGTTTTCCAGGGCGTGGCCGAGGCTGAACAGGAACAGCAGCAGCGCGCCTTCCGCCCAGGCGCCCAGGGCCGCCGCCCCTGCCGCCGCGACCAGCATCAGGGTGTCGATCTCGAACCGCTTCCGGCGCAGGTTCTCGACCGCTTCGCGAACGGTGAAGAAGCCGCCGAAGCCGTAGGCGATGACGAACAGGGTCAGCGGGATCCACGCCGCGACGCCGGGCGCGAGCCTTTCGAGCGCGAACCCCACGCCCAGCACGCCGCCCGAGGCCAGGGCGAAGATCAGCTCAGTGTTCGGACCCAGAACGCCGCCGTGCGCGTGATCATGGGTTTGACCGGGTTCGTGGGCATGGTCTTCGGTTTCCGGGTGAGAAGACGCGTCGGAAGTCATTCGCCGGGTTCCTTGTCGGGTTTGGCGCGCGCGGCGTCTCGCAGGATTTCGATCCCGCCCCTGGCGGCGATGGTGGCGACGAGAACGCCGACCACCAGGTCCGGCCAGGCCTGATCCAGCCACAGGACCAGACCGCCCGCGACGAGGATGCCGCCGTTGGAGGCGAAGTCGTTGAAGCTGAAGGTCTCGGCGGCCTTCATGTTGACGTCGCCGCGGTCCTGGCGGCGGATCAGTTGCAGGCAGATGAGGTTGACGACGGCGGCGACTACGGCCAGCCCCATCATCGTCGGGCCGATCGGCTCGGCGCCGACCAGGAACCGGCGCCCCGCGTCCAGCAGGACGCCGGCGGAGAAAATCAGGAGCATGACGCCGGACAGGCGGGCCGCGCGCCGTTTCCAGGACCGGGCGCGACCGATGGCCAGCAAGCTGATCAGATAGACCGCCGCGTCCGAGGCGTTGTCCACGGCGTTGGCGAGCAAGGCGCTGGAATCGGCGGCGGCGCCGCCCAACCCGAGCGCCGCCGCCAGCCCGGCGTTGAGCCCAAGGACGGTGAGCAGCGTGCGACGCTGGCGTCGGTCTTCCTGATCCGAGGCCATCGATCCCTGATCCCTAGCGGGCGCCTGCCGAGCCCGGGTCGGGCCAGCGCAGCACCTCGACCGCCTCCAGGGTGACCGGACCAAGGTGTTCCAGGTCCGACAAGGTCTCGAAAAAGCCGCGCAGCTTCGATTCCCGGTCGAGGATTTCGACGATCAGGGACTGGTCGTCGTCGAGCAGGTGGTGGCGATGGACGTGCGGCGTATGGCCGAAGCCGACCAGGGCCCGCAGGACGGTGACCCCGGCCATGCCGGCCGTCCGGGCGCGCTCGGCGACGGTCTCGTAGACCTTGTCGACGCCGAAGTAGGCCGCTTCGTCGGTATAGAGTCTCATCAGCTTGATGGGGTCGGACATGGATGCCTCCTGGGTGGGAATCCCCGCCGCCGAGGCGGCGGCGGGGATCGGGACTATTCCGCCGGTGCCGGCTCGGCGGCCGGTGCGCCTGTGGGCCTGGGGCGTTTGCCTTCGGTGAGGCCGAGGACCAGCCGGCTCATCGCCGGCAGGACCAGCAGCGTCAGCAGGGTCGCGGTGATCAGGCCGCCGATAACGACCATGGCCAGGGGCTTTTGCACCTCGGCGCCGGTCCCATGGGCCAGAGCCATCGGCACGAAGCCGATGGCCGGGACCAGACCGGTCATGATCACCGGCCGCACCCGCTCCATGCAGCCCTCGATGATGGCGCGGGAGAGTTCCATCCCGTCATCGAGCCTCTGGCGGATCGAGGACATGACGACCAGACCGTTGAGCACCGCCACGCCGGCCAGGCAGATGAAGCCCACCGCCGCCGACACCGAGAAGGAGATGCCTGTCAGGGCCAGGGCGAAGACCCCGCCCGCCAGCCCCAGCGGCACGGTGAGGAAGACCGCCACCGCCCGTCCGAACGTCCCCACGGCCAGGAACAGCACCGCGAAGATGGCCAGGAAGCAGATCGGCACCACGAGCGACAGGCGATCAGAGGCGGCCTTCAGGTTCTGGAACTGCCCGCCCCATTCGATCCAGGAACCCGCCGGCAGGGCGACAGTCTCGACCTTGGGCATGGCTTCTTTGACGAACGAACCGACGTCGCGGCCGCGGACGTTGGCCTGGACCACCACCCGCCGCTTGCCGTTCTCGCGGCTGATCTGGTTCAGTCCCTCGGCGAAGCGGAACGAAGCGACCTGCCGCAAGGGAACGGAGGCCCGGGTACGGCCTTCCGCTTCCGGCAGCATCACCGGGATGGAGCCGAGGGCGTCCATGTCACTGCGGCTGGCGCCTGGCACGCGCACCACCACGTCGAACCGACGGTCGCCCTCGAACAGCTGGCCAGCCTCACGCCCACCCATGGCGGCAGCCACCGTGTCGGCGACCTCCTCCACGGTCAGACCAAACCGCGCGATGGCGGCCCGGTCGAACGTGACGTCCAGCGATGGCGCCCCGTCGGTCTGTTCGACCTTGACGTCGGCCGCGCCTGGCGTGGCGTTCAGCTGCGCCGCGATCTGATTGGCCGTCGCGGTCAACCGGTCGAGGTCGTCGCCATAGATCTTGATGGCCACATCGCCGCGCACGCCCGCGATGAGTTCGTTGAACCGTAGCTCGATGGGCTGACTGAGCTCGTAGCCCTGGCCGACCTGACCCGCCGCCGCGGCCTCCACCCGCTTGATCACGTCCTCTTTGGTCTTCACCCCTTCAGGCCACTGGTCCTGCGGCTTGAGAATGATGAAGCCGTCCGAGATGTTGGGGGGCATCGGATCGGTGGCTACCTCGGCGGTGCCGGTCTTCGAGAACATCAGCTCGACTTCCGGCAGGGCGGCGATGGCTCGCTCGACGCCGCGCTGCATCCGTATGGACTGTTCGACCGCCGTCGACGGCACGCGTTGGGAGGCCATGGCGAGGTTGCGTTCGTCCAAGGTCGGGATGAACTCCTGACCGAGCAGGGTGAAGATCACCCCCGCCACGGCGAACAGGGCCAGGCCGCCGCCGACGAACGGCCAGGGGCGGGCAACGGCCCGATGCAGGAGGGGTTCATACTTCGCCTTGATCCAGCGAATGACGAAGACGTCCTTCTCCGAGACCTTGTTGCGCATCACCAGGGCCACCATCGCCGGGATGAAGGTGATGGACAGGATGAAGGCCGCGACCAGGGCCAGCATCAGGGTGATGGCCATGGGCGAGAAGGTCTTGCCCTCGACGCCCTGGAAGGTCAGCAGCGGCGCGAACACCAGCAGGATGATGGCCTGGCCGAAGACGGTGGGCTTGATCATCTCCTGGGTGGCGATGGTGGTCTCCTCCAGCCGCTCGCGCAGGCTCAGCAGGCGGCCTTCGTGATGCTGTCGTTCGGACAGGCGTCGCAGGCAGTTCTCGATGATGATGACGGAGCCATCGACGATCAGACCGAAGTCCAGCGCTCCCAGGCTCATCAGATTTCCCGACACTCCCAGGATGTTCATGCCGATGGCCGTCATGAAGAAGGAGATCGGGATGATCGCCACCGCGATCAGGGCGGCGCGGACGTTGCCCAGCAGCAGGAACAGGGCGATGGCGACCAGGATGGCGCCTTCGATCAGGTTCCGCTGCACGGTCGATATGGTGGCGTTGACCAGCTTGGAGCGATCCAGCACCGGGGTGACCTTGATCCCCGGCGGCAGGGACCGGGTGGTCGTCTCCAGCTGCTTGCCGACCGCGCGGGCCACGGTGCGGCTGTTCTCGCCGATCAGCATCAGGGTGGTGCCGATGACGACCTCGCGGCCGTTCATCGTCGCCCCGCCGGTGCGCAGATCGCCGCCCAGCCTGACGGTGGCGACGTCGCGCACCGCAACCGGCACGCCGCCGCGGGTGGCGACGATGGCCTCCTCAATCTGGCTCATGCTGCGGATGCGGGCGTCTGCCCGCACCAGATAGGCCTCGCCGCCGCGCTCGACGAAGTTGGCGCCGACCGAGAGGTTCGCGTCCTCCAGCCCGTGGGCCAGCTCACTGTACGAGACCCCGTACTGGGCCAGGCGCGTCGGGTCGGGCTCGACCACATACTGCTTCTCGAAGCCGCCTATGGAATCCACCCCTGCGACGCCGTCCACCGACCGCAGCTGCGGGGCGATGATCCAGTCCTGCACGGTCCTCAGGTAGGCCGCACGCGAGACCTCGTCGGCCAGGCGGTCTCCCTCGGGGGTCAGGAACGACCCGTCGGACTGCCAGCCGGGCTGGCCGTTGCGCACTGTCGCGCCACGGCCGCCCGGATGCGCGTAGTCGATGGCGTACATGAAGACTTCGCCCAGTCCGGTGGTGACCGGACCGATCTGCGGCTGGACGCCCTCCGGCAGGCTCTCCTGCGCCTGGACGAGCCGTTCGCTGACCTGTTGGCGCGCGAAATAGAGGTCGACGTTTTCCTCGAAGATCACGGTGACCTGCGAGAAGCCGTTGCGCGACAGGGACCGGGTCGATTGCAGGCCGGGGATGCCGGCCATGGCGGTCTCGACCGGGAAGGTGACGCGCTTCTCGATCTCGACGGGCGAGAGCGAGGCGTCCGAGGTGTTGATCTGTACCTGGTTGTTGGTGATGTCCGGCACGGCGTCGATCGGCAGCCGGGTCAGCTGCCAGGCGCCGTAGGTGGAGACGATCAGCACGAGCGCGACGATCATCCATCGGGCCCGCACCGACAGGGCCATGAGGTTGGCGATCATGAGCTAGTGCTCCACTTCGCCGGCGCCCAGCGCGGCCTTCAGCAGGAAAGCGTTGCGGGTCGCGATGATCTGACCGGCGCTCAGGCCCGAGGTGATCTGGGCCCGGCCGGCGCTACGCTGGCCGACGATCACTGGCACGGCGCTGAACCCTTTGGCGTTCCGGACGAACACCACCTCGCGGCCCTCGACCGTCTGGATGGCTTCCTCGGGCACGGAAATCCCGCCCGCGCCCTGCGCGTCTCGCGAATAGATGCGCACCGAGACCGCCTGGCCGGGCCGCAAGCCGCCAACGCCGGCAAGGCTCAGGATGACCGTAGCGGCGCGGCTTTCCGCATTCACCCCCGGCGTGATCGAGCGGACCGTGGCCAGCACCTCGCCTTCGGGCAGGTTGATGCTGGCACGGTCGCCGGGGGCGATCCGGCCAGCATCCTCGGCCGAGACAGAGGCCTGAATCTCGATCTGGCTGCCATTGGCCACCCGGAAAAGCTCTGTGCCGGCGGTGACGAAGGAGCCGAGCGTGGCGTTCGCGGCGGTCACGCGCCCACTGATCGGGCTGACGACGCCGGTGCTACGCCCGTCGCCGGAGACGCGGGCCGCCGCCGCGGCGGACGAGGTCCGGCGCGATTCCGCCTCGGCCTCGGCGAGCGCCGTTTGAGCGGCCTCGAGGTCCTGACGGGCGGTGATCTGGGCGTTGAACAGGCGCTGTTCGCGCGCGAACGCCTGACGGGCGGCCGTCAGGCGGGCCTGGGCCGCGGCGCGTTCCGCGGCGATCGTCGAGGCCTCCCGGCTTTCGATCAGGGCCACGGTCTGACCGGCGCCGACGCTGTCGCCCAGCCGCAGGGTCACGCGGCTGATCACCCCGTCGGCGCGGGCGGCAAGGACCGCTTCACCCTGGGGGGTTCCAACGACCGTTCCCTGGGCCACGATCTCGGCGCTAAGCGAGCCGCTGCCAACCGGGGCCAGAACGATTCCCGCGGCCTGGATGCGGGCCGCGTCCATCTCCAGGGCCTCGCCGGCCCCGTGCGCCTCTTCCTCCTCGGCATGCGCCTCGGGCGCCTTCTCGGGAGCACGTGTCGCCGTCCAGACGGCGAAGCCGCCGCCCAGGACAATCACGGCGGCCGCCGCCCCCGCGAGGAGGCGCTGCTCATAGGTCAGCTTCTTCATTGGTTGGATCCTAGGGTCTGGGTCGCGCGGATCAGGGCGGCGGCGGCTTGGCCGCGCTCCTGTTCGGCGGTGATGATGTCGGACTGCACGGTGTTGAGCGCCTCCTCGGCGTCCAGCACGTCCAGCAGGGTGAAGCGTCCGGCCGAGAAGCCTTCGCGAGCGATGCGGACCGCCTCGACGGCCTCCGGCTCGGCCCGGGTCTGCAGGAAGCTCAGACGGGCTTCGGCGGTCCGGAGCGCCGCCTGGGCGTCGCGTGTCCCGCGGATGGCGCCGGCGAGCGCGGCGTTGCGGCGCGCCTCGGCCCCGACGCGCTCTGCGTTGGCGGCGGCCACATTGCCCTGGTTGCGGTCAAAGACGCCGATCGGCATCGAGGCGCCGACCACCAGCGCGGTGTCGTCCGTGCCGCGGAACTGGCGGGCCCCGACCGTGACGGTGACGTCGGGCTGCGCGAGCAAGCGTTCGCGACCGACAACGGCGATCGAGACAGTGACCTCCGCTTCGGCGAGACGGACGTCGAGCGTGGTCGTGGGATCGGCGATGCCTTCGGGCAAGGCCTCGTCCGCCGCGCCGGTCGGCTCGGGCAGGTCGTCTGCACCACCCCAGAGGGCGGCCAGGGCCCGTTGGGACTGGAGGTACTTGGCTTCTGCCGCCCGCACGCGACCAACCGCCTCGAAGGTCGCGGTTCGGGCTCTCATCGCCCGAAGCGGCGGTTCGCGGCCAGCGTCGACAAGTTCGACGGCGACTTTCTGGAGGTTTTCGGCGCGCAGGAACTGCTCGCGCGCCAGATCGAGGCGACGGGCGTCCGCATAGGCCTCGGCGTAGGCGTTGCGGACCTGCTGCAACAGTTCGGCGCCAGCAACCTGAAGCCGCAGCCGCGCGACGTCGACTTCGGCCTGGGCGGCGCGCTGGCGCGCCGATCGCTTGCCGCCAAGCTCGAACCGCTGTCCGACCGTGACGGTGTTCTCGGCTTCGCCAAGACCGGAGAAGGGGCCTGTGCCGGCGAAATTCTCGACCTCCAGGCCGAGTTCGGGGTTGGGTCGCAGACCTGCCTGAACGGCACGGCCTTCGGCGGCGGCGACGTCGGCGCGGGCGGCGGCCAAAGTGGGCGAGGACTTGCCGGCGCGCGCGAGCGCTTCAGCGAGGGTTACGGGTTCGGCGGAGGCGGTGGAGGCAAAGGCCGCCATCGCAATCGCGGCGACGCTCAGAAGAGCGCGGCGCCACGGAAATGGGGAGGGCATGGAAGGTCCTGCAATGGTTCTGACAAGGGCGGAGCGCGCACGGCGGCGCGGTCGCGGTCAGACCCTGGGAGGACGCTTCAGGCTGGGCGGTTGGACAGATGCGGGCTCGGGCCCGGATCGAGGCATGTCGCTGGCTTCGGCATACCGAACGCCGGCGCTCGGAACATCCGAACCGGCGGTCAGAGGCGCGGGGTGATGGCAGTGCCCGTGGGCGCAGATGGCGTGGTCGGTCCTGCTACTGGCCGGGGCCGTGTCGTCGGGAACTTCAGTCAGCAGCTGAGCCGAGCCAGCCTCAACGGCTTCAAATCCACAAGCGATGCTGTCGGCGGCCGGCCCGATTGCCAGCGCGAGGGCGCAGATGACCATCAACGGCTTGAGGAGCCGTCCCAGTGTCCGGTGCAGAGTCGCCACCAAGGTCATCGAGTCAGCCAATAGCCGCACTGCCCGCCGTGATCAATGCGCGGTCTTGACCTCATCGGGTCAATCCAGAGCGGGAACGTCCGCACGGGCGACAGGCGGGGCTCATCGAGCCGGTCCGCAGAGGGCAGCCAGGTCGGCCGGTAAGGGCATCGGCATCGTCGCCGAGATGTCCGCCCCGCCGGTGTTGCCCTCGGGCAGCCAGCCGGTCAGCGACAGCAGCCCGCCGGCCGCCAGCCGTAGCAACTGGCCACGCACCTCGCGGGCGTCCCGCCGGCGCCAGCCAACCTTCAGCATCAGCCAGTGCGAGACCGTGTGAGGCACGAACCACGGCTGGCCAAGAATGTGCGCCCGTTCGAGCAGGCGGAAACAGCCGTCCAGATTCCCGGCGCCGTAAGCCACGCGGGCGGCCGCGATGGCCTCGCGGTAGGCGGACAGGCGGGCAGGCGATTTCGATGCGGGCATGGCGAACGACCTATCGGTTGGCGCGGGCCGGGATGCCGCGACGCTCGGCCAGCGCCTGGGTCACGATCGACCAGGCCGACTTCAGGAAGATCACGGCCAGCAAGGCGCCCGCGATTAGGTCGGGCCAACGGGAGCCCGTCAGCCAGACCGCCACGCCGACACCGGCCACGGCCACGCACTGGATCAGGTCGTTGCGGGTGCAGAGCCAGACCGAGCGGACGTTGGCGTCGCCGTCGCGATGGCGCACCAGCAGCAAGGCGGCGACGGCGTTGGCGAAGAAGCCGAACAGGCCCAGGCCGGTGATCACCGTGCCTTCGGGCGGCGCGCCCGAGATCGCCCGCCAGACCGCGAAGCCCAGGATGAGCACGGCAAGCAGTCCAAGGCTCGCGCCCTTGAGGAGGGCCGCGCCCGACCGCACCCGCACCGATTTGCCGATGGCCCACAGGCTGATGGCGTAGGTGGCGCTGTCTGCGAGGAAATCGAGGGCGTTGGCGCCCAGGGCGGCGGAGCCCTGGACGAGCGCTCCGCCCGCGACCGCCACGAAGGCGACGGCATTGACGGCGATCACCGACAGCAGGATGCGGCGATAGGCCGGCGTTGCCCCATCGAACTTGACGGGCGCGCCGCAGCCACAGCCCGATGCGGCGGGAAGGTCCTGGGTCTGGGGTGCGGTCATGGGCGCTCCGGCGATCTTCGCGCCCTTCATGCATCCTCTAGCCGCTAGAGGATCAAGTCCTTATTCTAGGGATATGCCCTCCTCCCCCGCCTCCCCCTCTCTGCGCCCCATCGGCAAGCTGGCCGCGGCCACCGGCGTCAAGGTCCCGACCATACGCTTCTACGAGCAGATCGGACTGCTGCCTGCGCCGCCGCGCACGGCGAGCGACCGCCGCCTCTACGACGATGCCGCCCTGCGCCGGCTCACCTTCATCCGCCATGCGCGCCAGCTCGGCTTCGACCTGGATTCGATCCGCTCGCTCCTCGACCTGTCCGATCATCCCGATCGCCCTTGCGGCGAGGCGAACGCAATCGCCGAGCGTCATCTCGCCGACGTCACGGAGAAGATCGGCCGGTTGAAGGCGCTGAGCGCCGAGCTGTCGCGCATGACGGCCGAATGCGCCGGCGGCAGGGTGTCGGCCTGCAAGGTCATCGAGGTGCTGCACGATCACGGCCTTTGCGCCCAGGGCCACGACGGCGGAACCTCGTCGGCGACGGCCTGACGCGGTCCGGGGCGGTCCAGGGTCAAGGCGGCGACGCGCCGCGTCGGCCTGGCCTTAATTCGGCGGCCGGCGGGCGCTCAGGTGGTGCGCGGTCCGAACAGAATAACGGCGGCGCCAAGCAGACAGATCGTGGCGCCGAGCAAGTCCCAGCGGTCGGGCGTTCGGTGCTCGACCAGCCAGAGCCACAGAATCGAGGCGACGATGTAGACGCCGCCGTAGCTCGCGTAAGCGCGCCCAGCGGCGTCGCTATCGACGCGCGTCAGCAGATAGGCGAACAGGGCCAGGGAGGCCATGCCGGGCAGCAGCCAGAGCGGGGAGCGATCCAGCCGCAGCCAGGCCCAGAAGGCGAAGCAGCCGGCGATCTCCGCGACGGCCGCCAGCGCATAAAACAGCCAGGTCATCATCCCACCTTTCGTCCGGCGATCCGCTCGCCAGCGCAGATCTCAGGGCTTTTCCTTGCAGCCGCAAGCGCCATCTGCGCGGCAGGACGGCGCCGGCCGCCGCGGCCGACTCCATAGCCAGCCGGCGCCCAGAACGATCAGCATCAGCACGCCGCAGACGATCACGTCCCAATTCCGGCTCAGGGCGACGCCGGCGGCGGCCAGGGTCGCCCCGCCCGCCAGGAGCATGCCGATCGGTACGGCGCAGCAGGCCGCGCAGGCGCCCGCCAGGCCAAGAACGACCCAAAGCGGCCTGATCGTCTTCTTCGGGGTCTGTTCGACGGTCATCGCAGCATCGCCATCAGAGCGGGTTCAATCCGGGGCCAGACGAGGGCCAGGGCGAGCATGAGCGTCGAGAGGACCATCATGATCACGGTCGAGCGGGCGAGCGGGTGACCACTGCGGAAGGTCCGCCATGCCAGCCAGCCCCAGGCGGCCAGGACAATCAGCAGGGCCAGGCCCGTGATCCACATATGGGCGCCCGCGAACCAGGCCAGGACCGCGCCGGACGCGCCGAGGGCCAGCACCGGCAATGCCAGCGGCACGACGCAGCAGGCGGCGCAGGCCAGAACCGCGCCCGTGGTCGCCACGATGGAGCCGACCCCGACAGCCTTCTGGCTCGGGTCGCCCCTGGCGGGCCCGGCATTCAACGGCGCGCCGGGATTCAAGAGCGTCATGATCAGCAGCATCCACAGGTTTGGGCCCGGGTCGACGGACCCGAGGCGATGAAATCTTCGAACAGGGTGTCCGCGGCGAGACGGGCGTCTTCCGGCGCCGTCACGCGGAGATGAACGGAACCCGGGCGCTGCTCGATCTCGCACGTCAGGAAGGCGCAGCAGGCGCGCTCCTGGCGGACGAGATTCTCGACCTCGTCCAGCGCGTCGGCCTGGTAGTCGATGTGCACGGTCAGGTCGTCCCGCCGATGGCCCTGAAGGCTCCGCTGGTTGAGATCGGCGATCCACCGCATCCGGGCCAGATAGTCGCCGGCGCCCAGACTGCAGGCGATGGGAATGTCGTTCGACGGCATGTTTCAGTCTCCCGCGCGGCCGACGCATCGTTCCGTTGGACGCCTTGTAGGACTTCAAGTAACTTGAGGTTCAAGCCCCATGTTTCCGGATATCGATATGGACCGCGCGCTTTCCATCGGCGCTCTCGCCAAACGCAGCGGGACCAACCCGCCGACGATCCGCTACTATGAAGAGATCGGCCTGGTGCGCCGCGCCGAGCGCCGTGACGGCGGCCACCGCACCTATGGCGACGCCGACCTCAAACGCCTCACGTTCATCCGCCGTTGCCGGGAGTTGGGCTTTCCCATCGATCAGGTGCGCAGCCTCGTCGACCTCCTCGAAAACGGCGCCCGCTCCTGCCTCGACGCCCGCGACCTCGCCCGGCGAAACCTCGAGGACGTCCAGACCAAGCTGGCCGAACTGAAGGTGCTCGAGGCGGAACTGGCCAAGCTGGTGAACGACTGCGACGCCGCCTGCGCCGGCGGCCCTGGCCCGGATTGCGTGATCCTGGAGGATCTCACCCAGACCCGCGCCCGCTCCTGCTGCGGACCGAAGGCCGCCTGACGCCGCAATGCGGACGATCCCGACCGTAGACCTGCGGCCGTAGGCTTGGGGTCTTCATCCGGCGCCTGCTTTCGCGTTCGATTCTTCCGGCAGCAGAACGGGAGTTCGACATGGCCCAGGCCGACCCGCCCCTAAGGCGCACGATCAAGAAGCCTCAGTTGCGCCAGATGGTGCCGCTGGCCGACAGCACCATCTGGGAGATGGAGCAGCGGGGACAGTTCCCCAAACGGTTCCTGCTGACGCCGCGCTGCGTCGTGTGGGACCTCGCCGAGATCGAGGCCTGGCTGGCGCTGCGCCGCGCCGAACCTGTCCGCCGGGCGACGCCCCCGGATGTCCGCAAGCGGGTCACACGACCGGTCAGAGCCGTGGATCGAAGCGAGGCCCGGCCGTTTCCGGGATGACCAGCACCGGCGTGTAGGGTCGCTCCGCCTCCCAGGCCTCGATGGCGTTCGACCATTCCTGGGCCATGTGCCGCTGCGCCGTTCATGCAGCAGGAGCTGGCCTTCTTTTATGCGGCGGCCGTGCTGCGGTCCGCGACGAGCGCGCCGAAAAGCCCTGCACAATTGGCGGCCGGCAAGTATCAGGGTGTTACTCTTCTGAAACCCATGAACGCCGCGCGGCTTGTGAGGATCTATGGGCGCCTTGACATGATCTCAATGAGCCATGAACCAGGACGTCTCGGTATTCTTCAGCATCTCTCTGGTGACACCACCCAGCACGCGCTCCGCGAACGAACCGCGGCTATAGACGCCGGCGACGATCAGGCTTGCGCCCTCGCGCCGCGCCTGGGTGAGCAGATCGGCGCATATATCTCCCTCAGAACGCGGCACATGCCGATGACCGGTCGTCACCTCATGACGACGCAAGTGTTCGGCCACCGCTTCAAGCCGGTCACTGGACACTTCATCCCCAACGCCAACGATCGTCACGCTGTCAGCACGCTTGAGAATGGGCAGTGCATCATGCACAGCCCGGCGCGCCTGCGAGCAGTCCTTCCATGCCACCACGACGTTGGGGAAGCGGCTTGTCGCCACGTTCTGGCCAAGCCGAAGAACGGGCGTTCCCGACCGCAAGGCAAGTTCAGCCGCATCCGGTGAGACACAGGTCGTCCCTTCAGATGCACTGGTAATGTGCAAATCGGCGGCCAGAAGATGGTCAAGCAGTGGCGCGGCCGGCTCGATGACGCCGGAGCACCACTCGACCTCGACCGGCTTCGTCGCAAACACCCTGTCGAAAGCATTGCGTGTGGCGCCCAGAGCGTCTTCCATGGCCCGTGTTTGCTCCTCGACAGAGAAGGCATTCCCCACCAAGACCTCGCCCACAAGGGACGTCCGCGGCCAGGCGTAAGAAACGACGGTCAGTTTCGCTCCGAACTCGACAGCCATTTCGCGCGCGCGCTCAAGCGTCCGGTCTATGTCGCTCTTTGGGCATGCATCAACAACGATATCGCGAAAGCTCATGGCGTCGTTCCTATTCGTAGCGTTGCATCGAGGCCGCCCTTTTGTCGACTTGGTTCGCGGCCGCCCGTTGTCACGATAGGCGAGAAGCCTCAGAGCGTTGAAGACAACGAGCAGCGTCGAGTCCTCATGCACCGCGACCGCGGGGCCGTACCCTTCGTCACAAAACGATCTACCACTACAGTACTAAATTTCACGAGCCTCGGAGCCTCGCCGTACCATTTATGGACTGCGGTCTGCGAGCGTTCCTGACCTGCATGGCGCAATCCGAGTCTGTCGGAGAACCCGGGCGGTCAGAGCCGCGGATCGAAGCGAGGCCCGGCCGTTTCCGGGATGACCAGCACCGGGGTGTAGGGCCGCCCCGCCTCCCAGGCCTCGACCGCGTTCGACCATTCCCGGGCCATGTGCCTCCGTTGCATCTCGAACTCGGCCTTGTTGTAGACGCCGCGCGACGAGCGCTCCTCGTGGGCGAGACACTTCTCGATCCAGTCGGAGTTGAAGCCCATCTCGTGCAGCAGGGTCGAGGCCGTGCGCCGAAGATCGTGGACCGTGAACGGGTCCAGCGGCAGACCCTGCTCCCGCGCCCGCTCGGCGATGGCGGTGGTCACCCGGTTGAAGGTCGCCCGCGACATCGGCGCGTCGGCGTCGTAGCGCGACGGCAGGATGTAGCGGGAGTTCCCGGCGCAGGTCTTCAGCGCGATCAGGATGTCGAGCATCTGGGTGGACAGGTAGACGTTGTGCGGCCGCGACCGCTTCATCCGCGCCTTGGGGATCGACCAGACAGCGTTCTCGAAGTCCACCTCGTCCCAGGTCCCGTCCTGCAACTCGCTCTTGCGCACCATGCTCAGCAGGATGAACTTCAGGCCGAGCCTGATCGTCGGCAAGGTCGCCACCTCGCCGAGCAGGCCGAGCATGATGCGGATCTCGGCCGGCGACAGCGACCGGTCCCTGGGACGGAAGGTGGCGATCGAGGCCGGCCCGACCCCGTCGGCGGGATTGTCGATCCTCTCGCCGTGCAGGATGGCCCAGCCGTAGATCTGCTTGACGATGTCGCGGACGTGGATGGCCGTGGCCGGCGCGCCGCGCTCGACGATGGTCTTGCAGTGCGCCCGCAGGTCGTCCGGCGTGATCTCGCTGAGCAACCGACTGCGCCAGGTCGGCAGCACCTCGCGGTTGAAGATGGCGCGCCGCATGTTGCGGGTGCTGTCGGCCATCGGCGCCTGGTCCATCCACCGCTGGGCGACATGGCCGAAGCTGCGGGCTTCCTTCAGCCGCCGCTTGGCGCGCTGCTTCTCCAGCGCCGGAGACACGCCCTCGGCGATCAGGCGCTTGGCTTCGATGACCTTTTCCCGGGCCTTGGCCAGCGACAGATCCGCGGGCCCGTAGGAGCCGAAGGTGACCGTCTCCCGCCGCCCGTTGAAGCGGTAGTCGTAGCGAAACGCGATCCCTCCGGCGGGCGACACCAGGACGTACAAACCGTCCCTGTCGGTCATTTTATAAGGCTTTGATTTTGCGCGGATATTCCGCAACGCAGCGTCCGTAAGCATGGCAAACTCCCACCAAAATACCGTCAGGCCATTTCGGGGGTTTCGGGGCTCAATTTTCCTTTTCAAATCAGGAACTTGGTCCGAAAAAATACCGTCAGGGCCCTGTGATGAGCCTGACGGTATGAGCGCGACGCCGTACGGACAACGGGGAGCCATACCGTCAGAAATGACGGCATCACGCTTTCGAGACCTTCCGAAGGACTCCGAAGGGTCGCGAGAGAATTCACTTTTTTGTCAGTGACTTAGTGGAGTTTCCGGAAGCGATCTCGAAAGGTCGCGAAAGGCCCGGACTATTCCCACTCAATGGTGCCGGGGGGCTTGGACGTCACGTCGTAGACGACGCGGTTTACGCCCCTCACCTCGTTGATGATCCGAGTGGCGGTCTTGCCCAGGACCTCCCAGGGGAACTCAAAGAAGTCGGCGGTCATGCCGTCGGTACTCGTGACCGCGCGCAGGGCCAGCACGTTCTCGTAGGTGCGGGCGTCGCCCATCACCCCGACGGTCTTGACCGGCAGCAGCACGGCGAAGGCCTGCCAGATCTTGTCGTAAAGGCCGGCCTTGCGGATCTCGTCGAGGTAGATGGCGTCGGCCTGCTGCAGGACGGCGACCTTCTCGCGGGTGATCTCGCCGGGGATGCGGATGGCCAGGCCGGGTCCGGGGAACGGGTGGCGGCCGACGAAGTCCGGATGCAGGCCCAGCTCGACGCCGAGCGCCCGGACCTCGTCCTTGAACAGCTCGCGCAGCGGCTCGACCAGCTTGAGCTTCATGTAGTCGGGCAGGCCCCCGACGTTGTGATGGCTCTTGATCACCGCCGAGGGGCCGCCACGCGCGGAAACGCTCTCGACCACGTCCGGATAGAGGGTGCCCTGAGCCAGGAACTCGGCGCCCTCGATCTTGGCGGACTCGGCGTCGAAGACGTCGATGAACAGCTTGCCGATCGTCTTGCGCTTGGTCTCCGGGTCGCTGACGCCCTCCAGGGCATCGAGGAAAAGATCAGCCGCATCAACGTGCACGAGCGGAATGTTGTAGTGATTGCGGAACAGGGAGACGACCTGCTCGCTCTCACCCTTCCGCATCAGGCCGGTGTCGACATAGACGCACGTCAGCTGGTCGCCGATGGCCTCATGGATCAGCACGGCGGCCACCGAGCTGTCGACGCCGCCCGACAGGCCGCAGATCACCCGCCCCTCGCCCACCTGGGCGCGGATTCTGGCGATCATCTCCTGGCGGAAGGCCGCCATGGTCCAGTCGCCCTTGAGGCCGGCGATGTTGAACAGGAAGTTGCGGTAGATCTTCGCGCCGTTGACGGTGTGAACCACCTCGGGGTGGAACTGCACGCCATAGATCTTGCGCGCATCGTTGGCGATGGCCGCGAACGGCGCGCCGGTCGAGGTTCCGATGATCTCGAAGCCTTCGGGGATGGCGGTGACGCGATCGCCGTGGCTCATCCAGACGGTTTCCAGCTCGCCCACGCCCGCCAGGCCCTGGAACAGCGCGTGATCCTTGGCGATGGTCAGCTCGGCGCGGCCGAACTCGCCGGCATGCCCCCCCTCGACCGTGCCGCCCAGCACGTCGCACAGCAGCTGCTCGCCATAGCAGACGCAGAGCATCGGCACGCCCAGATCGAACAGCTTGGTTCCGATGCGGGGGCTGTCGACCTCCAGCACGCTGGCCGGGCCGCCCGACAGGATGATGGCCGCCGGCTGGAAGCTGTCGACCAGCGCCTCGACCTTGTCGAAGGGATGGATCTCGCAATAGACGCCCGCCTCCCGCACCCGGCGGGCGATCAGCTGGGTCACCTGGCTGCCGAAGTCGACGATGAGGACGGGCTGGTGAGCGGGGGCGGTCATGCGGTGCGTTCCAGAAGGGCGACGAAGAAGCCGTCGGTGGCGGCGGTGCGGGGTGTGAGGCGCAGGAAGCCTTCGGGCGTCACATGCTCGGCGACCGGCTCAAGCGCGACCGGCTTCACGGCGAAGCCGGGATTACGGACGAGGAAGGCGGCGATGCGGTCCTCGTTCTCCTCGGCGAAGACCGAACAGGTCACATAGACGAGGCGACCGCCGATCTTCACCAGCGGCGCGGCCTGGTCCAGCACCGTGTCCTGTTCGACGATGCGCTTGCCGAGCTGGTCTTCGGAGAGCCGCCACTTGGCGTCCGGGTGCCGCCGCCAGGTGCCCGAGCCGGTGCAGGGGGCGTCGACGAAGACGACGTCCATCTTCCCGTCCATGCCCTTGAGCGGCTCGGCCTCGACCGGCGAGCGGATCTGCAGGTTGCGGACCCCGGCGCGGGTGGCGCGCGGGATGACGTCGGCCATGCGGCGGGCGTCGCTGTCATGGGCGTAGATCTGGCCGCTGTTGCCCATGGCCGCGGCGAGCGCCAGCGTCTTGCCGCCGCCGCCGCAGCAGAAGTCGAGCACCTGCTTGCCCTTGATCTCGCCGGCGCAGGCGGCCGCCAGCTGCGAGCCGAGGTCCTGGACCTCGAACCAGCCCTTGCCGAAGGCGGGGATGGTCTCGACCGCGCCCGTCCGCTCGGTGGCGGCCGGGGCGGGAATACGGAAGGCGTTGGGCAACAGGCCGGCCGGCGCCGCGTGCAGCGGGGCCAACGCCTTGGCCGCCCGCTCGGGATCGGTCTTCAGGCTGTTGGCGCGCAGGTCGACGGGCGCCCGCTCGGCCAGCCTCGCGCCCTCCTCGGCCCGGGCATCGCCGAACACCCGCGTCAGATAGGGATCGACCCAGTCGGGATAGTCACCGGCCACGGCGGGCGGGGCGGCTTCAGTGCGGAGCGTGCCGAAGGCCTTCAGTTCGGCCTCGGTCAGCGCGCCGATGCCGTGCTGCTCGTCGGCGGCCGCCTCGGCGATCCGCTCGACAGGCCAGTCCCAGACGAAGCGCAGCGCCGCCAGGGCCGTGGCCCGGGCGCTGTCGTCTCCCATCGCCCAGCCGAGCGAACGGCGACGACGCAGGACGTCCAGCACCAGCCCCGACACGAAGGCGCGGTCCTTGGAGCCGGCGTAGCGGGCGGATTCTCCCCAGCCCTTGAGCGCCATTCGCGCGGGCCGATGCCGAGTCTCGATGTCCGTCAGGACTTCAATCGCCGCCGCTAACCGCCCACTGTCTCTCAAGAATTCACCCGTCTAGTCAAACCAGGATGGCCGCGGCGACCATGCCGAGACCGACGATGCTCACCAGCCAGGCCAGAGAGCGGATCTGCTTCACGCCGAAGGCGTAGAGCGGAACGTAGAGCACCCGGGCGGCCAGGAAGATGGCCGTTCCCCAGTGGGTCAGCACGCCGTTGCGGTCCGCCACATGGGCGATCAGCACGGCGATGGCGAACAGCGGCAGGGTCTCGAAGAGATTGTCCTGCGCCCGCTTAAGCCGCCCGGCCATCGCCGACAGCGGCGGCAGGTCGGTTTCGTCCCGGGCGCCGGTGTTCCACTTCAGCCCGTACTGCCCAGTGCGGGCGACATCGAAGAGCAGGATCTGCACGAAGGCGAGGACCAGGGTCCAGGCCAGGATCTTGAGTTCCCACGTCATATGTCGCCCCCCAGGCGTTGATTTTTATCGCTAAACAGAACTCGGATAGTTTGGCGCTTCCCGCGTGATCATTACGTCGTGGACGTGGCTTTCGCGCAGGCCCGCGCCGGTGATGCGGATGAACCTCGCCCGCTTCTGGAACTGTTCGATATCCGGCGCGCCGACATAGCCCATGGCCGCCCGCAGGCCGCCGACCAGCTGGTGGATCACCGGCGAGATCGGCCCCTTGAACGGGGTCTGGCCCTCGATGCCCTCGGGAACCAGCTTGAAGGTGTCGGTCACCTCCTTCTGGAAGTAGCGGTCAGCCGAGCCGCGGGCCATGGCCCCCAGCGAGCCCATGCCGCGGTACGACTTGTAGGACCGCCCCTGGTAGAGGAACACCTCGCCCGGGGACTCCTCGGTGCCGGCAAACATCGAGCCCATCATGGCCACGCTGGCGCCGGCGGCGATCGCCTTGGCCAGGTCGCCCGAGTACTTGATGCCGCCGTCGGCGATCACCGGCACGCCGCTGCCCCTGGCGGCGCGGGCCGCCTCGGAGATGGCGGTCAGCTGCGGCACGCCGACGCCGGCGACGATGCGGGTGGTGCAGATCGAGCCCGGGCCGATGCCGACCTTCACCGCGTCGGCGCCGGCGTCGATCAGGGCGCGGGCGGCGTCGTAGGTGGCGATGTTGCCGGCGACGATCTGGACGCGGTTGGTCTCGCGCTTCAGCCGGGCGACGGCGTCGGCGACCTGTTTGGAATGTCCGTGGGCGGTGTCGATGACCACCACGTCCACCCCGGCCTCGACCAGGGCCAGAGAACGCTCGAATCCGGCGTCACCGACGGTCGAGGCGGCGCCGACCCGCAGGCGGCCCTTCTCGTCCTTGGCGGCGTGCGGGTGATCGTGCGCCTTGTCGATGTCCTTGACGGTGATCAGCCCGACGGCCCGACCCAGATCGTCGACGACGATCAGGCGTTCGATCTTGTGGGCGCGCAGCAAGCCGACCGCCTCGAGAGGGTCGATGCCCTCGCGCACGGTGATGAGGTTGTCCCGCGTCATGATCGCGGAGGCTTTGAGCCGCTCGTCGGTCTCAAAGCGCATGTCGCGGTTGGTCAGGATGCCGACCAGCTTGCCGGTTCCTGGCTCAACCACCGGAAATCCCGAGATTTTCCGCCGCGCCTTGATCTCGCGGATCTCGGCAAGCGTCGTATCGGGATGGATGGTCAGCGGGTTGATGACCATGCCGCTCTCGTACCGCTTCACTTCGCGGACCTGTTCGGCCTGCTCGTCGACGGTGAGGTTGCGGTGCAGTATCCCCATGCCCCCGGACTGGGCCATGGCGATGGCCAGCCGGCTTTCAGTGACCGTGTCCATGGCGGCGGACACGAGCGGTATGTTCAGACTGATTTCGCGCGTGAACCGGGTTTCCGTGGAAACCTGCGTCGGCATGACTTCCGACGGGCCGGGTTCGAGCAAAACATCGTCGAAGGTGAGCCCTTCGCGAATCTCCATTGGAGTCTCCGTTTTGCGGGCGCGGTATCGTGGCAAAGGGAGGCCGAGTCAATGCCGACGGCGGTTCAAAGCAACCGCGCGACCCTCTCCCGCAGCAGAGTGCGGTCGGGAAGAGACAGGCCAAAGACGTCCCGCAGGGCGTCCTCGACCTCGGCCACGGAGGTCAGCGCCTGTCGCTCGCTCGGGCCGTCGAGCCGATGCAGGCCGAGCTCGGTGTTGCGCAGAACGCGCCGCCCAGCCGGTCCCACCCGCGCGGCGGTCAGCATCTGGGTGAAGTGAGAGGCTGGGCTGGTCGAGGTGTAGTGATTGGCCACCTCGTAGTCGATCGGCCGCTGGATGGTCTGGTCGAAGCGGCAGGTGGCGCGCCACTCGCTCCCTATCTTCGCCTCGACCCGCAGCCAGCCTGCCCAGTCACCGCCCTCCTCGACCAGCCGGAAGGGCTCGCGCGGCGTCGCCTGAACCACATCCGGAACCATATCGAGTACGCCGGTCAGCGTCATGCCGCCCAGGCCCACGTCGACCAGCCGGACGCCGTCGTCCATGTCGACGCGGATGATCATGTGGGTTCTGGGACTGACGGTCTCCACCGGCTGGTTCCAGATCACCCGGCCGCCAAGGCCCGTGACTCGGTAGCCCATCGCCCTCAGCGCCGCGAACAGCAGCCCGTTCAGCTCGAAACAGTAGCCGCCTCGCCCGCCATGGACGACCTTCGCCTGCAGCGACGCCAGATCGAGTTTCACCGGCAAGCCAAGGAACGGATTGAGATTTTCGAACGTAACCGCGTCGGTGTGAGCGATCACGACAGCCTTCAGCGTCTCCAGCGTCGGAGCGCGGGAGCCGCTGTAGCCGATGCGCGCGAGATAGGCGTTGAGATCCAGGCCGTCGGTCATTCTTCGCAGGTATGC
Source organism: Caulobacter sp. (assembly GCA_031426695.1). GTDB lineage: Bacteria > Pseudomonadota > Alphaproteobacteria > Caulobacterales > Caulobacteraceae > Caulobacter. The sequence goes on along the minus strand of JASJPM010000009.1, from coordinate 207,559 downwards.
CGCATCACGCGCGAGCGCAACGCTCCCCCCTTTTCGGGTCGCACCGTCCCGCGCGCGATCTGCGATCCTGCCCCGGATGGACCGGCGAGCGACGACGCCGGTCGGTCATGTACCTGGCGAATCCGAAGAGGGGACCGGATGACCGACGAGGCGGAGTCCGCCGCAAGGCCGCTGCCAAAGCCGCTGCCAAAGCCGCTGCCAAAGCCCATCAACGCGCTGTACGTCTTTCTCGGCGGAGCGGCCGTGGTGCTGTCGAACATCTCGGCGATCGTCACGCACGTCGACGAGATCCGCGAGTTCGTCACGAAGTATCTGGGTTTGAGCGGCCTGTTCCGCGCCCACGAACTGGCGGTGGCGACGACGACCGTCGGCGCCATGCTCGGCTACGGGCTGCTGCTGTTCTGGGTGTTCCAGAGCTTCGTGCGCATGCGGCGCACCCGGGAAGTCGTCGCCTTCCTGATCATCGGCGCGCTCGGATTTCCCATCGTCGGCTTCCTGGGGTTCCAGACCATCAAGCCGATCTCGGTCGACGACCTGATGCAGACCGAGGCGCGCGACCTGACCGCCCTCGCCTTCTCGCAGCAGGAACTGGCCGAACCCTATCTCGGCGGCATCCGCTTCTCGCAGAACGGCGCCGCCGCCGACGCCCAGCCCTGGACCACGGCCCAGGTGCTCTACGGCGTGCTCAACGCCCAGCCGGACATCCAGAAGCAGGCCCGCGAGATCCGCATGGCGCTGGAGTATATCGAGGCCAACCGCGATCCGGCGACCGGCTGGGGCTACATGGCCGGCTCCAGAAAGGGCGTCACCGAGATCAACAGCTGGGTGATCCTGGCCAACCTCGCCTCGCTGCGGGTCGACACCAACCACCGCATCTGGCGCACCGACGAGACGCCGCTGGTCGTGGCGCGTCTGGAGCGCGACATCGCCGAGCTGGCCTCGCGCCAGCATGACGACGGCGGCTGGGCCCCGATCGGCGGCGCCACCAACCCGCGCCATGTCCGCACCTACTGCACCCTGATGGCGGTCTGGGCCCTGGTCGAGGCGCGCAACAACAGCCTGCTCAGCGGCAAGGCGACCTGGAAGTACGACCAGGCCATCAAGAACGGCGTGCGCTGGCTGTTGAAGAACCGCCAGACCAGCCGCGCCGGCGTCAGCGGCTGGTGGCCCAACCCGCATACGGTGAACCAGAACGGCAGCTTCGTCGGCCTGACCGCCCACACCCTCTATGTGTTGCAGCGGGCCAAGGAGGAGTTTCCGTTCCTGGTCGCCAACGACGATCTGGCCACCGCGCGCGGCGACTTCCTGCAAACGGCCCTTTACGGCGGCGGCGGGCGCAAGGGCCTTGGCGAACGCCCCATCGAGCAGAACGATCGGCCGCACGACGCCGACCGCTACCTGCACGGGGTCGACGACTTCCAGGCCGAGAGCAGCACCTTCCTCTGGTACCCGTGGAGTCTGGCCGCCGCCGTGGCGATGATGGACGACCCGACCCTGAGCGAGAAGGAGCGCAAGGACGCCAAGCGGCTGGTGAAGATCCTGCTTCGCCGCAGCGGGGCGCTGGCCAAGTTCGTCCAGGCCGACGAGGCCGTCTATCCGACCGCCGAGGCGCTGTTCGCCATCGGTCTGTATCTGCGCAGCGAGCAGGCGCATCCGCAGTGAGGATCCTGGCGGTCTGTTGCCATCCGTCGCGGGACAGCTTCCACGCCGACCTGCGGGCGGAGGTGCTCGGGCGCCTCGCCGCCGACGGGCATATGCTGACGGTGATCGACCTCTACGCGGAGGGCTTCGATCCGGTGCTGCGCGAGGCGGAGTGGCGCGAGCAGCGCAACGCCGGACTCAAGGGCCCGGACATCGAGCGCCACGTCGCCGAGCTGCGCAGCGCCCAGGCCCTTCTGCTGATCTATCCGACCTGGTGGTACGGAATGCCGGCGATGCTGAAGGGCTGGCTGGACCGCGTCTGGCTGCCGGGCGTGGCCTTCGAGATCGAGGATGGCCGTATCCGCCGGCACATGCTGTCGAACATCCGTCAGTTCGCGGTGGTCACCACCCACGGCTCGCCGCGCTGGTTCATCCGCCTCTTCATGGGCGAGCCCGGCCGCAAGCAGGTGCTGCGCGGCCTGACGCAGCACCTGGCGAAGGGCTGCAGGGTCAGCTGGAACGCCCTCTACGCCATCGACACCCGCGATGCGGACGCGCTGGAGGCCTGGCGCGAGCGGACCGCGCGGCGGCTGGGACGGTTCTTCGCCGGATAGGCGGCGGCCGCCGACTCCCCTAGGGTCCCGGCGGGGAGGAAAAATCATGCACCATCCAGACATCCATATCGCGACGCCCGCCACCGGCCCGATCGAGCAGGACCCGACGATCGCCGTCCTGATGCTGGCTTTCAGCACCGACGCGGCCATCCGCTACATGTTCCCGTCCGCCGGGGCCTACATCGCCGCCTTCCCGCGCATGGCAGCGGCCATGGGCGGTGCGGCGCTGGAGGCCGGCGCGGCCTTCGTCGCCGACGACCATGCCGCCGCCGCCCTCTGGCTGCCGCCGGGCCTGGCGCCCGACGGCGACGCCATCGCCGCCGTGGTCGGCGAGTTCGCCCCGATGGAGCGGCTGGAGGTTCTGGTCGAGCTCGGCGGGCTGATGGAGCACTTCCATCCCAAGGAGCCGCACTGGTATCTGCCGATGATCGGCGTCGATCCCTCGCGGCAGGGCCGGGGCTACGGCTCGGCGCTCCTGAAGGCGGCATTGAAGCACTGCGACGCCGACGGCCTGCCGGCCTATCTGGAAAGCTCCAACCCGAGGAACGTGCCGCTCTACGAACGCCACGGCTTCGAGGTGATCGGCGAGATCAAGCCGGGCGACCATCCCGGGATCACGCCGATGTACCGGGCGGCGCGGGGTTAAGGCACGTCGTGGCGGCAGAGTCTTCGGAGGCGGGCGGCAAGAAGGTCGTGGTCACGACGACCCGCGCAAATGACATCACCTATGCGATCGTGGGCGGGGGAGCGGCGGCCGTTGCGATCGCTGCGATGGTCACCTTGCCGAGTGAGCAGTGGCGCCCAACGTCGGTCGATGGCGCTCTGATGATTGCGGGCACGGTCGTGTTCTGCTGGTTTTCGGTGCTGGGCGTGGGCGGAGTCTGGAGGCTGTTGCGCCCCGGCCCGGCGATTCACGCTTGTCCGGAATTCCTGCGCCTCCACCCCTCGCTGGGACCGCCGGAAGCCGCGTGGCGGGACGTTCAGTCGATAGACCTCTTCAATCCAGGGCCCGGCCCGTACGGTGGAGCGACGACCCGCCTTCGCATCAGGTTCAAGCGACGACACTGGTCGACCTGGCTGTGGATCGGCGGTCACGACCTCGCGCTGCCTCTTGTCGGATTGGGTCTGACCTACAAACAGGGGCGAGCGATCGTGAAAACCCTGCGCCTCTGGCTTCGTCAGGCCGACAGGAACACCTGATACCGCAGCGATGGGCTTTCGACTGGTCGGTGTTCGGCGCCCCAGCGTGCCGAGCATCATTCAGGCGTTTGGCGTCGGCGCGGGATGGGCCTCAGACCGGGCGCGGTCCCGCCTAGCCGAGCCAAGCGGCGCGCTGCCTCTCGCTCGATGAGCGCCTTGAGCGCGGCCCGCACAAGGTCAGACTTCCGGGTGATGCCGGTCAACACCGCGGCGCTTGCCACCAGTTCATCGTCCAGGGTGATGGTGATGCGCATCAGGTTCTCAGACTACACCCAGACGGCACCTAACGCTATCAAATGCATGATACTCAGCTGGAAATTGAGTCGCCAGGAACCGGCGCCACGGCCCCTACCCCCTGAACCCCGTCGCCACGAGGAACACCTCCGAGCTGTCCGCCCGGCTGGCCTTGGGCTTCACGTGCTGGACCTTGGCGAAGTGCTTTTTCAGGTCGCGGATGATCTGGGCCGTCTCGCCGCCCTGGAAGGCCTTGGCGACGAATGACCCGCCGGGCTTCAGTACGCTGACGGCGAACGCAGCCGCCAGCTCGATCAGCCCGACGATCCGCAGGTGGTCGGTCTCGCGGTGGCCCACGGTGTTGGGGGCCATGTCCGACAGCACCAGGTCCGGCTGACCGCCCAGCATCTCCATCAGCAGCGGACCGGCCGCCGGGTCGGTGAAGTCCATCTGGACCAGTTCGGCGGGCGGCAGGGGATCGACCGGCAGCAGGTCGATGCCGATCACCCGGCCAGCGCCACGCTGGAGGGCGATCTGGACCCAGCCGCCCGGCGCGCAGCCGAGGTCGATGACCTTGGAGCCCTTGCGGATCAGCTTGAAGCGATCGTCGATCTCCGAGAGCTTGAAGGCCGCGCGGCTGCGATAGCCCTGCGCCCGCGCTTCCGCCGAGAAGGGATCGTTGATCTGGCGTTCCAGCCAGGCCTGCGAGGACGGCCGACGGCCCTTGGCGGTCTTCAGCCGGGCCGGCTTGCCACGGCCGACGCCGTCGTTGCCGCCGGTGGGCGGGCGGACCATGCGGCGTTTGGGGGGCTCTTCATCGCTCATGCCGGTGCTCCTGCCAGACGCTGGCCGCCGGAGCGATGTTTTCTTCGCCGACGGGGCTGTCGGTCGCTCATCAGGGTCAGCAGCAGCCCCTCGCGCAGGCCGCGGTCGGCGACCCGCACGCGCGGGCACGGCCACAGCTCCTGCACCGCCTGCAGGATCGCCGCCCCGGCCAGCACCAGGTCGGCGCGGTCGGGCCCGATGCAGGGCTGGTCGGCCCGTTCCTTCGGCGTCCAGGCCAGCAGCTTGCCGATCGTCGCCTCGCACTGGTCGCGGGTCATCCACAGGCCGTCGACGCGGTTGCGGTCATAGCGCAGCAGGTCCAGGTGCAGCCCGGCCAGGCTGGTGATGGCGCCGGAGGTGCCCACCAGATGGGCGCGGCCCTCGGCGAAGGTCTGGCGCAGCGGCTCGGCGTGCGGAAAGGCCTCGATCCGCTCCTTGACCGTATCGACCATGGCGCGGAACCAGGTCTCGACCGATCCGTGGTCCTCCGGGAAGCGCTCGGCCAGGGTGACCACCCCGATCGGCACCGACAGCCAGGCCTTGATCGGCAGCCGCCAGGGGGCGAACTGCCGCGGCCGGGCGTCCAGCCCCTCCCCCTTCAGGTCGACCCAGCTGAATTCCGTCGAGCCGCCGCCGACGTCGACGACCAGCGCCGCGTCCGACGTGCGGTCGAGCAGGTTCAGGCAGCCGGCCACGGAGAGCTGGGCCTCTTCCTTGGGGGTGATGACCTGCAGCTTCAGGCCGGTCTCGGCGGCGACGCGCTCAATGAAGGCCGGGCCGTTGCCGGCCTGGCGGCAGGCCTGGGTGGCGATGGCCTTGATGCGCACGCAGTTGCGACGGCGAATCTTCTCGGCGCAGACGCTCAGGGCCGCCAGGGCGCGGTCCATGGCCGCCTCGGACATCTGCCCGGTCGCCGAAAGCCCTTCGCCCAGCCGCACGATTCGCGAATAGGCCTCGACCACGCGAAATCCGCCCGGCGTCGGGGTGGCGACCAGCAGCCTGCAGTTGTTCGTGCCCAGGTCGAGGGCTGCGTACGTCGGGGCTCCGCCGCCCGACGACCTTCGGCGGCCCTCGCCGGAGCCGCATTGCGCTTGATGCGCCTCCGACATGGTTTCAGCCCTGTCTGCGCAGACGCCGGGAGGGGCGTCTCGTTTCACCGGCGACTGTAGCGGGGCCTTTCGCGTGGCGGAAGGCATTGACTTGCCTCCGCCGACTGAGGACCTACGTTCATATTCCAGTCAGGCCCGCGGGCTTAGAGTCCGTAATGTTATGCAGACCAGAAACGCCAAATTCGCGATCGGCCAGGTGGTCAGGCACCGGCACTTCCCGTTCCGGGGGGTGATCTTCGACGTCGACCCGACCTTCGCCAACACCGAGGAGTGGTGGGAGTCGATCCCCGAGGAGATCCGGCCGCGCAAGGACCAGCCCTTCTATCACCTGCTGGCCGAGAACAACGAGAACACCTACGTCGCCTATGTTTCCGAGCAGAACCTGCTGCCGGACGACACGGGCGAGCCGGTGGGTCACCCGCACACGGCGCTGATCTTCGACGGCTTCGAGGACGGCCACTACAACATGAAGCCGCGCGTCTCTCACTGAGCGCTGACTTCCGCTGCTTGAAGGGTCGCGAGGACGGATTGGATCGAGCGATTTCCGCCCGTCGCCTCACACTTACACTCAGAGGCTTTTCCGAATCGCCAGCGAAGATTGCGGAGCGTATTGGCGCGTCGCCAGTTCGCTCAGGCGCCGCAGGCGAGCCGATGCGCCCCGGATCCAGCAACGTCTGGAAGCGCAGCTTCGCAATCTATGAGATCGCTGACGTCGACGACTGGAATTCGGCGCTCATGAGTCTCGTCGAAGGGTTGGGTGGCGTCGATCACCTGAGCGCGGCCATCTTGCAGATTCGTCCGGAGTTCGTGGAGGTCGACGTATCTGTCCCTGCTCGCGAGTCCGACGAGCAGGAAGATCGTTATCTCGACGCTGACGCAGTACGACTCGTGGCTCGTCTCGGCGCCAGCTTCGGCATTCTGGTAAGCTGAATTGCCATCCGTTCACGGTGATCTGCCCGGCAGACCAAGGTGCATTCTTCCCCTTTGACCACGTTCCAGGAAACATTTCCCGGAATAAGGCCTAAGCCTCAGGCACCTTCGGACAGACATTGCGGAGGACGCGCAGTATCCTACCTCTCATGAGCGCAGACGGCTTTCACGGCGGTCCGCCCCCCGGCGCGGCGGCGGACTGGACCATCGACCAGAACTGGGACGCCTACACCGCGCAGGAGCACGCGGTCTGGGACACCCTGTACGCCCGTCAGGCGGCGCTGCTGCCCGGACGGGCCTGCGACGCCTTCCTGCGCGGGCTGGACGCGCTGAACCTGCACCGCGGCGGCATCCCGGACTTTCGCCAGATCAACGCCGACCTTGAACGCCTCACCGGCTGGACGGTGGTCGCGGTGCCCGGTCTGGTCCCGGACGACGTGTTCTTCGAGCACCTGGCCAACCGCCGGTTCGTCTCGGGCCACTTCATCCGCAAGCCCGACCAGCTCGACTACCTGCAGGAGCCGGACATCTTCCACGACGTGTTCGGCCATGTCCCCATGCTGACCGACCCGGTCTTCGCCGACTATATGCAGGCCTATGGCGAGGGCGGTCGCCGGGCCATGGGGCGGGGCCAGCTGCACAATCTGGCCCGCCTCTACTGGTACACGGTGGAGTTCGGGCTGCTGGACACGGCCGAGGGCCTGCGGATCTACGGCGCCGGCATCGTCTCCTCGCGCGCCGAATCGATCTTCGCGCTGGATGACCCCTCCCCCAACCGGCTGGGCTTCGATCTGGAGCGGACCATGCGGACGCCCTACCGGATCGACGACTTCCAGCAGGTCTATTTCGTCATCCCGTCGCTGCAGGCCCTGCTGGACGCGACGCTCCAGGACTTCGCGCCGATCTACGCCCGGCTGGACGGGGCAGAGGATATCGCCATCGACGCGATCCTGCCCACGGACCGGGTGATCACCCGGGGCACCCAGGCCTATGCGGCGGCGGGCGGCAGGCTGGGCGGGTAACTCCTCTCCGCCGTCATCGTCGGACTTGTTCCGACGATCCATGCGTGATGAGCCAGCCGGCCTTCTGCGTGCTTCGACACGCGCTCTTCGAGCGCTGCTCAGCATGACTACGGAGGGGAGCCGTCCAACCTAGTCATCCTGAGCAGCCGCGCAGCGGCGTGTCGAAGGACGCAGGGCGACCGCGGCATCCCTGAGGCCCTACGAAGCCCGCGAGGGTGACGAGTTTGATTTCAACCCGAACACCACCCTCAGCGCCCCGACCCGGCTGACCACCGCATAGGTCGCGAAGCAGGCCGCGAAGGTGATGGCGATCAGCAGCGTCGCCTCCAGCGCCTGGTTCAGACCCAGCCGCGCCAGGTGATGACCGGCCACGACGATCACCGTCTGGTGGACGATGTAGAACGGGAACACCGCCAGGGTCAGCCAGGTCAGGACCGGCCCGCCCCGGGTGAGATGCTTCGCCCCGAAGCCCAGCACCGCGAGGATGGCGCACCACTGGTCGACGGCGTAGACGCCGCGCATGGCCAGCTTCAGCAGTTCGGGCGGGACGGCGTCCTCGCCCCGATACGCCCAGGCATAGGTGGCGAAAACCGCCCAGGCGCCGACCGCCAGGACCAGAGCCGGCCAGCGCATCCGGATGGTCGCCTCCCGGAAGGCGCCGCTCCGCGCGATCAGGAACCCCAGCAGGAAGGCGGCGAAGCTGACGGCATGGGTGTACCAGTCGTCGACCAGGGCGTGGGTGACCTCGAACATCGGCAGCAGCACGATCCGGCACAGGGCGAGAAAGACGATGGGCGCCAGCAGCAGGGTCCAGCCCTTCAAGCCCTCGCCAAGCCCGTCGCCGAGGCGGACCATCGGCTGGCGCGCGACACCCAGCAGAATCGCCAGAACCATCGTGTAGACAAAGAGATACACCACAAACCACATGTGGTTGTAGGTCGGCGTGATCAGGCAACCGTCGGCGTCGCACCAGCCGCCGGACGCCGTGACGTAGCGCGCGTAGAAGTCCAGAAACGACTCGCTGAACCCGGCCTGCTCGACCACCTCGTAGTAGCTCTGCGGCGGCACGATCACGAAGACGGCGAAGACAAGCGGCGGCAGCAGCCGCCAGGCCCGCTGGCTCGCCAGACTTCCAGCGCTGATCTTGTCAGCCATGAACCGCGTCGCCGCGCCGGAGACCAGGAACAGCAGGGTGAGCCGCCAGGGGTTGGTCAGTTGCATCACCGGTTCCAGCCATTCGACCGGCCGGGGGGACTTCACGTGCCAGTCCCAGGGCACGTAGAACATGCCGACGTGGTAGAGGATCAGCAGGAAGAAGGCGCCGACGCGGATCCAGTCGAGGTCGTGGCGGCGGTCGGGGGAAACGGTGGACGTCACGGTCAGGCTCGCGAGGATTGACGATGTCCCTGCATGGCGAGGCAGGCCCGCTTCACGCCACCGCATCGCCACGCGCGGCCGTGCGCCCGTGACGAACGGCGGCCGCCCGTGACGAGCGGCGCGGACTCGGGGACGAACGGCGCGCCCTCACGACGGAGCGTCTTCCTGCGCGGCGCGGCGGTCTACGCCACGGTCGTCCTGGTCGTGACCCTGATCAACGTCATGAGTCTCCAGCACGAGATGCCGGAACTGGCCTGGTGGAAGTCATGGACCTGGGAAGGCAGCAGCCTCGTGGTCATCCTGACCATCCTCTGGCTGCCCTGGCTGACGCTGCAGGCGGCGCCCGTTGAAGGCTGGCGACGACCGCGGACCTGGTTGATCCACCTGGGCGGCATGCTGGCCTGGTCCATCCTGCACGTCGGCGGCTTCCTGATCCTGCGTCACGCCGCCTACGGCCTGGCCGGCGAGACCTACAACTACGGCGATCTGCGCGAGAAGTTCCTCTACGAGGCGCGCAAGGACATCCTCAGCTACGCCATGGCCGTGGCGACCTTCTGGATCGCCGGCCGCATGGTGTTCACCGCGCCCGTCGAACCGCCGGGGCCGGCGGCCCGGCCCGCCACCTTCGACATTCGCGACGGGGCGCGGGTGATCCGGGCGTCGGTGTCCGACATCCTCGCCGTCGCCTCGGCGGGCAACTATGTCGAGGTCCATCTGGCCGACGGCCGCGAGCCGCTGATGCGGTCGTCGCTGGCGGCCGTGGAGGCTGAACTGGCCAGCAAGGGGTTTGTCCGCACCCACCGGTCCTGGCTGGTCAACGCCAGCCGGGTGACCGGCTTGAAGCCGGAGGGCTCAGGCGACTGGACCGTGGAACTGGGCGCTCTCCGGGCGCCGCTCTCCCGCCGCTTCCCCGACGCGCTGGCGAGGCTGCGGGCCGGGTAGCGCGGGACAGACACCGCGGTGTCTGTCCCTATCTCTGGAACGGATAGAAGCCGCCGCCCAGACCCAGGATCCCGGTCAGGGCGTCCAGCGCCGCGCGGCTCTCGTCGAGCAGGCGTGGGTCGGCGAGGTCGGCGGGCAGCAGGCGGTCGCGGTAGTGGACCGTCGCCCAGGCGGCCAGCCGGTCGTGGAGCACTGCATCGAACCGCTGCGCAGTATTGGTCGCCGCCAGCTCGTCGTCGGTGAGCACGACCCGCAGCCGCAGGCAGGCCGGCCCGCCGCCGTTGCGCATGCTCTGCCGCACGTCGACGTACTCGACCCGGCCGATCGGACCGTTGGAGGCGATGGCCCGCTCGACCGCGGCGGCGGCGCGCGGCGTCTCGGCCGTCTCCATCGGCGCGATCAGCGTCAGCCGATCATCGCCGGGAAGAGAGACCAGCATCGAATTGAAAAGATAGGATTTGATGGCCTCGCCCAGCGGCAGGTCGGCCGTGTCGATCTGCACGAACTGCGGCTCGAAGCGGCCGGCGGCGGCGGCGCGGACCTGGGCCTCCATCGCCGCGCGATCCTCGAAGGCGGTCTCGTGGAAGAACAGGCAGGTGCGGGCGCCGACACAGACGACATCGTTGTGGAACACCCCCGCCTCGATGGCGGCGCGGGCCTGCCGGGCGAACACCGCCCCGCCCGCCCCGTGACGCCGGGCCACGGCCTCGAACGCCTGCTTCGTCTGCCGCGCCGGGAAGCGGCCGGTCCAGGGCTCGTAGGCGTCCCGCCCCCAGACGAACAGGTTGACGCCCGGCTCGCCATGGTCGGCGCAGAGCCGCACATGGTTGGCCGCGCCCTCGTCGGCGAAATGCGGCTGGGCCGGCAGCGGATCATGGACGGCGAAGCGGGCCGTGTCCGGGAACAGCGCCCGCAGCGCGCGCGTCGTCTGCTCGCCCTCGAGGCTGCGGTGAAGGTTGGTCAGCAGGTTGGCCGGCGTGAAGTGGACCCGGCCGTCGGCGGCGTCGGCGCTGGGCGTCACCGTCGCGGCGTTGGCCGCCCACATAGGCGAGGCGCTGCAGGCGGTGTTGAGCAGTTCCGGCGCCTGGCGCGCGGCGGCCTCGATCACCTGGTGGTCGGTCCCGGAAAAGCCGATGCCGCGCAGGAAGCCGACGTCCGGCCGCTCATGCGGCGGCAGCACGAACTGCGGCAGGCCCAGATCCGCCATCAGCCGCATCTTGGACAGGCCCTCGAGCACAGCCGAACGCGGATTGGACGGATCGCCCTTGTTGATCTCGCTGGCCAGGTTGCCCGGCGCCAGCCCCGCGAAGCTGTGGGTCGGCCCCACCAGCCCGTCGCAGTTGGCTTCGACGGCCGGAGCACGCAATGAGCTCACGCCCGCAACCCCTTGATATCCCCCACCGTCTGCAACACCGCATCGGCCTCGAAGCTGGCCACCGGATAGGCGCAGTAGTCGGCGGCGTAGTAGGCGCTGGGCCGGTGGTTGCCGGAGGCGCCAAGGCCGCCGAACGGAGCCGTGCCCGCTGCGCCGGTGGTCGGGCGGTTCCAGTTGACGACGCCGGCGCGGATGCGCTGCTGAAAGCGCTCCCAGCGGGCGGGATCGTCGCTGATCAGGCCGGCGGAGAGGCCGTAGCGGGTGTCGTTGGCCAGGGCGATGGCGCCGTCGAAGGTCGCCGCGCGGCGGACCTGGACGATGGGGGCGAAGATTTCCTCGTCTGGCGTCTCGTGGTGGCTGACGTCGATGATGCCCGGGGTGATGAAGGCCTCCGACAGCCCCTCGACCGCCCTCGCCTCGCGGATCACCGTCCCGCCCAGAGCCTTGGCGGCGGCGCGAGCCGAGACGGCGGCGCGGGCCGAGATCAGCGGCCCCATGAACGGCTCGGTTGCGCCGTCCCAAGGCCCGGCGATCAGCCGGTCGGCGAGCGCGGCGACGGCCGCGATGATCGCCTCCCCCTCGTGGCCCTCGGGCACGATCAGCCGCCGGGCGCAGGAGCAGCGCTGGCCGGTGGTGATGAAGGCCGACTGCACGACCAGCGCCGCGACAGCCTCCGCGTCGGTGGCGTCCCAGACGACCAGCGGATTGTTGCCGCCCAACTCCAGCGCCAGGATGACGTCCGGGCGGTCGGCGAAGTGGCGGCGGAAGTGCGCGCCCGCCGCGCCGGACCCGGTGAACAGCAGGCCGTCGATGTGCTGGTCGATCAGCGCCGCGCCGGTCTCCTTGCCGCCCTGGACGAGGTTGACCACGCCCTTCGGCAAATCGGCCGCCTCCAGCGCCTCGGCCATGAGTTCGCCGGTCCACGGCGTCTCTTCCGACGGCTTGAAGACCACGGTGTCGCCGGCCAGCAGCGCCGGCACGATATGGCCGTTGGGCAGGTGGCCCGGGAAGTTGAACGGGCCGAGCACCGCCATCACACCATGCGGCCGGTGGCGCAGCACCGCGCGGCCGAAGGCGGTGGCCGTCTCGCGCACGCCGGTGCGCTCGTCGTAGGCGGCGATGGAGGCGTCGACCTTGGCCATCATCGAACCGAGCTCGGCGGTGGTCTCCCACAGCGCCTTGCCGGTCTCGCGGGAAATGGCCTGCGCCATCGGACCCTTGCGGGCGTCAAGCGCGACCTTGTAGCGGCGCAGCGCCTCGATGCGTTCGGCGCGCGGCCGGTCGGCCCAGTCCTGGAACGCGCCCCGAGCGGCCGCGACGGCGTCGGCGACGTCCGCCGGCGAGGCAGTCGCGCCCTCCCAGACCTGCGCGCCGGTGGCCGGGTCGATGGAAGTCAGGGCGGGGCCATGGCCAGAACGCCACGCGCCATCGATGTAGAGACCGCGGCTCATGAGTAGACTCCGACCAAAATCCTCTCCCTCTTGGGAGAGGGGGACCATGCGAAGCATGGTGGAGCGGGAGGCGCTCCGTCATGCAGGGGCATCCGAGCCAATGAGGGGGCAAACTCCTGCGCCAACCGGTTGGCGGGAGCGTGTCCCTCTCCACCACCCTCCGGGTGGTCCCCCTCTCCCAAGAGGGAGAGGATTACCTTGAAACTCATGCCTTCACCTTCACGCTGTCGCCCTCGCGCACACCCAGCACCTCGGCGGCGTCGCGGGACAGGACGGCCAGATCGCCATCGACCAGCACCGGCGCCCGGACGGCGCGGAAACGGCCGATCTCCCCGGTGGAGACCAACGCCTCCTCCCCGAACGCGTCCTCGCCGAAGCGCACGGTCAGCCGGCGGGCCTCCTTGACGGTGCGGATCTCGTCGCGCGGCGCGCCCATGGTCGGACCGGCGTCGAACAGGTCGACCAGACCTTGGTAGCGGAAGCCCTCACGCTCCAGCATGGCGCGGGCCGCCTCGCCGTCGCGATGCACGCGTCCGATCGACTTCGCCGCCGCCTCGGGCAGAAGGCCGGTGTAGATCGGATGGCGCGGCGACAGGTCGAGGATGAACTGACCGTTGGTCGAGGCGCTCATCAGGTCGGCCTCGTCGAACTCCAGCCGGAAGAACTTGTGGGCGACGTGCTCCCAGAACGGGCAGACGCCGTCCTCGTCGAACCAGCCGCGCAGCTCGGCCAGCACCATCTCGGCGAAGCGCTGCGGCTCGATCCCGATCAGCATGTAGCGCGACTGGGCCAGCAGACGCCCCGCCCCGCCCTTGCGCTTCTCCGGCCGCAGGAACAGCGACCCGACCTCCGACCAGCCGGCGCATTCATTGACCAGCACCAGCGCCTGGTGGTCGAAGCGCATGTCGAGGGTCGGCGAAGATTGGGCCAGGGTCACGACCCGGAACGAGAAGAACGGTCGCTTCAGCCCCACGCTGGCCTTGACCCCCGCAACGCCGTCGATGGCGCCGGACTCGCTGTCTTCCAGCATCAGGGTGTACCAGGCCTCGGGCGGGGCGACCTCGCCGGCGAAGCTGGCCTTCGACAGGTCCAGTCGCGAGCGCAGCGTCGGCTCGTCCTCCGGCAGGCTGGTGAAGCCGCGTCCGGACAGGACGGCCAGCTCCATCAGCGCGTCGTAGTCAGCGGGAACAGCGGGACGCACGACCAGCATCAACGGGACTCCATAAGGGCGCGGATGCCGCGCGCGTCGATGTCGCCCGACGCCAGCTTCATGAGGATCAGGGCCGACAACTGCGCCCGCTCGGCGAAGCTGTCGGGCCAGGCGAATTCGTTCTCGCTGTGGATGTCGCCGCCGCGCACGCCGAGGGTGTCGACGTTGGGCAGGCCCGCGGCGAACAGGTTGTTGCCCTCGCAGACGCCGCCGGAAGGCTTCCAAGCGATGTCCTGGCCCAGCAGGGCCCCGACTTCCTTCACCTTGCCGAACAGCTCGGTCTGGGCGGCGTTGAACGGCTTGGCCGGACGGGTGAAGCCGCCGTGCTGGCTGACCAGCAGGCCATCGCCCTCCCCGGCCTTCATGGCCCCGCGGATGCCGGCCTCCAGCCAGGCGGCGGCCTCGGCGTCGGGGAAGCGGACGTTGAAGCGGACAACGGCGATGTCGGGCACCACGTTCAGCGGCGAGCCGCCGTCGATCCTGGCGATATTGACGGTGACGCCGTCGCGACGGCCGTTCAGGCCGTCCAGCGCGCCGGCGATGCGGGCGGCGGCGGTGATGGCGTTACGCCCCTCGGCGAAGGCGCGCCCGGCATGAGCCGTTCGGCCGGTCACCCGAATGTGGAAGTTGCCCGAGCCCTTGCGCTCGCTGGCCAGGGTGCCGTCGGGCAGCATCGACGGCTCGTAGGTCAGGCCGATGTGACCGAGGCGACCGTACTCCGCCAGCACGGGCCCCGAGGCCAGCGATCCGATCTCCTCGTCCGGCGAGATCAGCACCCGGTAGCCGAGGTTGGCGGCGTCGGCGGAAGTTTCGAAGGCCTCCAGCGCCGCCAGGATCACGCTGATGCCGCCCTTCATATCGGCGATGCCCGGGCCGTGCAGGGCGCCGTCGGGACGGGTTCCGACGGTCTGGAAACGGCTGCCGGCCGGATAGACGGTGTCATAGTGGCCCGTCAGCACGACCTGCAGCGGCGCTTCCGGGCGCACGATCACGGCCATGGACGGCGGGTGCTGCTGCTCCGTCTCGCGGCCATCGGCGCCGATCTCGATCGAGGCCTGCAAGGGGATGTCCGCCGGCTCGGTCGGCAGGACGGCGAAGGCGTCCTTCAGCAGGCCACGCACGGTCTCCAGCCCTTCGAGGTTGCGGCTGCCCGAATTCACGTCGCTCCAGACGACCGCCCGCTCGACGATGGTCGACCCGCGTTCCGCGATGGAATCCAGAACGGCCTTCTCTTCCGGCGACAGGCGCATCGGTGTGATCGTCCAACTCTATGTCGCCATTGCCGCGGACCAGGTCGACGCATGCCTAACCGAAGCGACCCGCCGGAATGGCGCAAGACGGGAGTCGCCGAACGCCCTCTACCTAGCCGACGGGTGACGGAAGGTGAACCCCCGGCGCGGTCAGTAGTCCTTCCGCCAACGCACCGAGAGCCTGGAATCCTCGCCCGCCAGCTTGGAGATGATCGACAGGTTGCGACGCACGCGCCATTCGACCTGGGCCGCCGGCCCCTCGCGACCGCCGCCGATGATCTCCAGATAGACGTCGTCAGTCAGGTATTTGCCGCCGGCCACCGTCATCGCTCCGCCCTCGCCGCCGCCGGCGAAGACCAGACGGTCCAGGCCGGTGAAGTCCTTCAGGTTGCCGATCACGTCGAAGCCGCCGCCGCCGGCCAGGGCCGCGATGGCCGAGGCAAGCTGCGCGGCCTCCAGCGGCGACAGCTGGGCGGCCGAGGTCCCGAACAGGACCCGCGACAGCACCTCGTCCTGCGGCAGCGAGGGGCTGGAGGTCAGGGTGATCTCCGGCCGCGAGGCGGTGCCCCGCACGCGGATGACGGCTGTCAGGGCCGGGTCCTCGCGGGTGGCGGTCAGATCCAGACGGATCCGGTCCGGCGAGGCGGCCAGATAGACAGCGCTGCGCGTATCGAACTCGAACCGCTTGCCGGCGAAATCGTACTCGCCGCGCACGATGCGGGCGACGCCGTCCAAGACCGGCCTGGCGGTCGTGCCGGTCACCCGGGCGTCGATCGACATCTCCGCGTCGAGGCCGCGCCCCTCGATGAAGATTCCCCGGTTGGCCTTGAGCGTCACGTCCAGCCCCACCACAAGGCCGCGCCGCGCTTCGGGGACCACGTCGCCCTCCGTTGCGCCGGGCTTGTTGCGCTCGATGACGGCCATCGGAATAACGCCCGACGGCGTCGGGGGATCGGCGGCGATCACCGCCCGATCAATCGTCAGGGCGCCGGACACCTGGACTTTGCCGTCGGCGGCCCGGTTGAGCGTCGCCTCACCCGAGGCGGTGGCCGTCATCGCGTCGTTCTCGATCAGCTGGAAGCCCTTGAGGGCGACCCGGAAGGTGCTGACGCCATCCCGCAGCAGGCTGATCCGCCCGCCGCCCGAAAGGGTCCCGCGCTCTCCGCCGCTGATGCGGCCGCCGCGTCCGTCCGTGGCCGAGAAACGGCTGACGTCGATGGCGTTGTCGGCCAGCACGGCGCGAACGGACAGATCGACGAGCTTGAGACCGATCTGGCCATCCTCGAACGCGCCCTGCGCCAGCTCGGCGGTCCCCGACAGCCTGGGATCGGCAAGCGAGCCGGCGATCGTTCCCTTCATGTCGACCACACCCGACAGGCTGCGCTCACCGCCAACCAGCAGATCCCACAGCGGCTTGATCTCGCCATTGGCCGCGAAGACCCCGTTCATCGGCTGGCGATTGGCGATGGCCAGCCGCAGCGGCGCGGCCGAGGCGACGACGGGCAGGGTCACCGTGGCGCTCGAGCGCAACCCGCCCGCATTGCTGGCCACCGCTTCGATAAACAGGGACTGGTCGTTGAGCGTGGCCCTGACCCGGCCGTCGACCGACACGGCGCGGCCGGCGCCGCGAGCCCGCGCGCCCTCCAGCGTGACGTCCATGGTTCCGCTCAGCCTGGAGGCTCGCCCCTGCAGCGCCATC
This sequence comes from Caulobacter sp., assembly GCA_031426695.1. Classification (GTDB taxonomy): domain Bacteria; phylum Pseudomonadota; class Alphaproteobacteria; order Caulobacterales; family Caulobacteraceae; genus Caulobacter. The sequence goes on along the minus strand of JASJPM010000009.1, from coordinate 190,680 downwards.
TTACCGTCGACTGTCCCGGCCAGGTCCTCGTTCAGGGCGCCCAGCGAGACCTTTGTCAGGGTTGCATCGATGTCGGCGGCGTCCCCGTCCATCCGGGCGGCGATGTCGGCCCGGCCGCCCTCGATCTCCAGTTTCACGTCGGCGAAGCGCTGGCCGCCGCCGAAACCGATACGCGCCGTCTCGATGGTCTTAAAGTCGGCGCTGCCGAAGCGGCCTTCGCCGTTCAGGGCCAGCCCCGTAGCGTTGTCCTGCCCCGCGTAGACGCCATCTCCCTTGAACCGCCAGCGATTGGTCCCGTAGGAGCCGCGCAGGTCCACCGCGATCGGCAAGCGCGACAACGGGCCGTCAGCGGTGATCGTCCCGCGCCCGAAGCGCAACCCGCCCGCGCCACGGACCGTCGCGTTCTGGGCCGTAAGATTGAGCGTCGCCCGCCCGTCTTGGCCGGCATCCGACAGCACGGCTGTTCCGGTGATCTGGCCGGTGGTGAGGATGGCGCCCGGGCCGATGTCGAGGATCAGGTTGGCCGTCGACGGCCTGCCGCGGCGCAACGCCAGGCCGCCGGTCGCCTTGATCCCGCCGGCGTCGGCGTCCAGCCCGGTCAGGTCCAGCCCGCCCTGGGCGAACCGGAAGTCGGTGCGGGCCCGCGCCGGGCCGTACTCGCTGTCGGCGGTGATCGTCACCGCCCCGTCGGTTCCCGCGGCGCTCCGTACGAAGCTGAGTACGACATGGGCGGCCCGCAGCGGCAACCGAGGCAACTCGACGGCGGCGATGTCGGCGACGAGATCCGCGCGCGGCGCCGACAGCGTTCCGGTGACGGCTCCGGTCCCCTTGGCCTCGCCCGATATCTCGACCGGACCGGCGCGGAACGGGCCCGTGGCGTCCCAGTCCAGCTTGAGCTTCAGCGCGCCGGCCGGACCGATTTGACCGGCGGTGCGGGCAGAGCCCAGCGCGCCCTCGAGCCGCGCCTCGGCGACCGACACCACGCCCCTGGCGATCTCCGCCTTGCCACGCAGTCGCGGCGAGGCGCCCAGCAGGCGGTCGAATTCGGCCAGACCCGTGGCGAAGCCCGCCCCCTTCGCGTCGACCGAGAACACCCAGGGCTTTCCCCGGCCGCCCTGGGACGCCGACCAGGTCGCCGTCGCACGGCCTTTGGCCCCAATCCGCGCGACCTGGAGGTTGGCCATCTCCGCGTCGCCCTTGAACGACAGACCGCCCAGCAGGGTGCGCTCGCCGGTCGCGTCGAGCTTGAGGCCGGCGCCCGTGGCCTGGACGCGGCGCAGCAGCAGCCGACCGTCCTTGAGGCGGGCCGCGATGATCTCGGCCTTCGGTCGGGCGCCCAGCAGCGCGGCGACATAGCCCCGGCCCGCGCCGCCATCGCCAGTCAGGGTCGACTCGACGGTCAGCTCGCCGGCCTTCATCCCCACCTTCACCGGTCCCTGGGCGCGAGCGAGGCTGTATCCGGCGGCCTTGAAGCCATTGGCCGTCAGCGCGCCGGCGTAGATCCACGAGGCCTGATTCCCCGTCAGTCGCCCCCGCGTCTCGGCGGCGCCCTGCACGACGTCGGACGTCAGCCGCCCCAGCGACCGCGAGGTCAGGGTCACGGCGAGGCCGTTCTTGCCGGTCACGCGCTTTCCGATGTCGGCTTCACCGCTGGCGGCGACGGTCAGGACCTCGCTCTCGGCCCGCGCATTGATGCTGTAGAGTCCGCTCCTGGCCTTGCCGCCCCGGCCGGAGAAGCGAACCTCGCCGCCGAACATCCGGGCGTAGCGGGTGGTCAGGGTCGAGGCCCCCAGCGACGCGCGGCCCGACGCGACCCCGCCGTCGGCGTTCCAGGTTCCGGAGGCCTCGGCCGGTCGCGTGGCGCCCGAAGTCGCCAGGAGGCTGAACCGCCCCTCCCCGTCCGTGCCGCCGGCGTTGGCCTTGAGGGCGAACGGCTGATCCGCGGGCAGGCCCAGCGAACCGGCCAGCGCGCCGCCCTCCGCCTCCACGGCATCCACGAAAACCTTCAATGGCCGCCCCTTGCCGCTCTCGACGGCGAGGATGACCCGGTCGCCCTTGTGCAGGCGGCTGGCGGCGCCGAGCGCCACGGTCACGGGCCCCTTGCGGACCACCTCGATCTCGCCGGCCACATGGAACAGGCCCCGCCGGTAGCTGAAGGCCGGCAGGGTCTCGACGGGAATCCGCAGCTGCTCGATGCGGATCGAGACCGGCAGGCCCCTGGTGGTTGTCTTCGGGGTCAGGGTCGGGCGACGAAGCACCCGCACCTGGCGCGCGGTGATGGTGTCGGCATGAAAGCGGCGCACGAACAGTTCGTGATAGCGCCAGGTCATCTTCACGTCGGCGGCGTCCAGCCAGACGCCCTTCTCGTCGGTGATGGTCAGCCGGCGGATGCCGAAGTTGCGCCACAGGTCGCCGCTGAGACCCTCGATGCGCAGCTTGCCGAACCGACCGAGCTTCAGGCCGTTGGCGCGCGCCTCGACGAACATCATGCCCGGCGCCGTGTTCAGGCCAAAACGCAGCACCAAAGCCGCGCCGCCGACCAACAGGACGGCGAGGAGTGAGACCAGCATCACCCAGCCCGGCCCGGTGGCCGGCAGCCGCACGCGCCGCGTCCGCGCCGTCGCGGCCGACGGCGGAGGAGTCTGATCGTCGGCGGCGGTCAAAATGCCTGTCCGATGCTGATGTAGATCTGGAAGCCGGAATCGCCCTCGCGCTTCTCGAGGGGGAAGGCGATATCGGCCCGAACCGGTCCAAAGCCGAGGTCGTAGCGTACGCCGACCCCGACTCCGACGCCGATGTCGTCGCCGCCCGGAAAGGAATCGCCGCCGACTGCGCCGGCGTCGACGAACGCCACCGCCCCCCAGCGCTCGGTGATCTTGCGCCGCACCTCGAAGCTCGCCTCGACCAGCGAGAGGCCGCCGATCGGCGTGTTGTCGGCAAGCCGCGGGCCGATGGCCTGCCAGCCATAGCCGCGCACCGACCCGCCGCCACCGGCATAGAAGCGGCGGGGCGACGCCACCTCGTCGAGCACCGCGCCCCAGATCGAGCCGATCTTGGCCCGGGCCGCCAGCACGGTCGTCGCCTCCTCGTCCAGCGAGCGGTAGTAGGACGCCTGACTCTGGACCTTCAGATACAGCGCCTGCGAATCTCCGAAGGTGGTGGTCGGCTCGACACGGGCTTCCAGACGCCAGCCCTGGGTCGGATCGAGCGGATCGTCCGACCGGTCAAGGGCAAAGGCCGCCAGCGCGGCGGCGGTGACCACGTCCCGGTCCTCGCCCCGAAACGTCGTCTTGTTGATCTTGATCTTCTCGGCGCTGCGCGCGACGTCGAGCGACAGGCCGCCGGTGATGTAGGACGTCTTGCCGAACCGACGGGTGACATCGCCGCTGACCCCGACCCCCATCGAGTCGTAGGCGTCCGTCTGCTGGTTGTAGAGACCCGCCAGCACCGTCAGCGTCTGCTGTGGACGCCGCCAGTGCGGCAGCTTGAGGCCGGCCTCGAGCCTTTGTTCCAGTTCGGCGAGACGCAGACTGTAGGTCGTAGTGTCAGCCCGCCCCAGCCGGTTGTAGCGGGTGCGGCGGACGTCAAGGCCCGCGCCCTCGCTGGTCGAATAGCCGGCGGAGACCTCCAGGGTTCGCGGCGCGCGGTCCACCAGCGTCACCAGGACAGGCCTGCGGCCTTCAGCGTCGGCGTCGCCCTGCGGCTGCAGCGAGACGCCGACCGAGTCGTATACGCCGGTGTCTAGCAGACGCCGCTCAAGCTCCGCCAAGTCCTCCGGATCATAGACGTCTCCCGACGTCCACGGGGCGAGGCCGCGAATCCAGTCCGGGTCCGTCCGACCGACCGCGCCGAGGTCAAGACCGTCCAGTCGCACCAGCTCGCCGGCCACGATGCGGAAGGTCGGCTGCACCGAGTTGTTGGCGTGATCGACGATGACCTCGCGGGTCCCCGGCCGAGCGTCGGCGTAGCCGCGGGCCTGCAGCGTGGCGACGATCCGCCCCTCCGCGGCGAGGACGTCGGCCGCGCGGCCGGGCGCGGCCCGGCGCAGCGCCATGGCCTGCTCGGCGGCGATGCCGACACCCGGGATCGGCTCATCGCCAATCCACGCGATTGCCGGGCGCGCAAAGCGGAAGCGGGCGCCGGGCGTGATGCGGATCACAGCGCGCGGCGGCTCCCCGCCCTCGTCATCATCGGGATCGACGACGTCCTGCTCGACCTGGAAGCCGTAATAGCCCTGGGTGCGCAGGGCGGCCTCGGCGTCATCGGCGGCGGAGCGGGCGCGGCGACGGGCCTCGAAGCGGGTGGTGGCCGGGCTTTTACTCTCACCGACCGCGCGGGCGATCGCCTCAAGCAGCTCCTCGTCCGCCACGCCCTCGATTCTCGCGGTGGCCTGTTGCGCGCCGGCGCCGGTCGCGCCGAGACCCAGCAGGACAGCGGCCGAGGCGGCCAGGGCGATACGCGAAGGCGACAAGCTTCTTTTCTCCTCGTGCGCCCCGAATCCCGTGTAGTCGGGCAGAGGCCGGCTGTCACCTCCATCCACCCTTTGCAGCGGCGTCGAAAGTTGCCCAAATGCAGGGCAGTCGGCGCAACCGGTCGCAAGTCCGACCGAAACAAGACGCCAGACCGGCGAAGAGCGTTACGAATGAACCGTGAAAAGGCCTTCCCGGCCGTGAATGAAACGGACCCTGACGTGAGCTTGGCGATCGCCGATGCCCCGGGCTCAGCCCCGGCCCTGCCAATGACGGATGCCGCCTATCTTCCGGGGGTGGCGTTTGACGAGATGTATGTGGCAGGCGGCGAGGTCCGCCCGCACTACGCCGGCGTCCATACCCGCCTCACCACCCTCTCGCCCGAGGCGCTGGCGGATCGCCAGAAGACGCTCGAGCGCTCCTTCCTGCTGCAGGGCATCACCTTCACCGTCTATGGCGCCGAAGCGACCACCGAGCGGATCATCCCAACCGACCTGGTCCCGCGGATCATTCCCGCGCCTGAATGGAAGACCATTGAGGAGGGGCTGACCCAGCGCCTGCGGGCGCTGAACATGTTCCTGGCCGACATCTATGGCGACCAGCAGATCCTGATGGACGGCATCGTGCCCCGCGGGCTTGTGCTGGGCGCGCCCTCCTACCGCCGTGAAATGCAGCACCTCTATGTGCCGCACAAGGCCTACGCCAATGTCTGCGGGTCCGACCTGATCCGCGACCAGGACGGCGCCTTCGCGGTGCTGGAGGACAATCTCCGCGTCCCGTCGGGCGTCTCCTACATGCTGGCCAATCGCGACGCGGCCAAGCGCACGTTTCCGGGCACCTTCCGCGCCTCGAACGTTCGTCCCGTCGAGCGCTATCCGGACCTGCTGCTGGCGACGCTGAAGAGCATGGCGGCCGAGTGGCGCCCCGACCCACAGGTCGTGGTGATGACCCCCGGCGTCTACAACAGCGCCTACTACGAGCACGCCTACCTCGCCCGGCTGATGGGCGCGCCGCTGGTCGAGGGTCGCGATCTCGTCGTGCACGAGAACATGGTCTACATGCGGACCACGACCGGCCTGCGCCGCGTGGACGTCATCTACCGCCGGGTGGACGACGACTTCATCGACCCCCTGACCTTCCGCCGCGACTCGTCGCTGGGCCTGCCGGGTCTGTTCAACGCCTACCGGGCCGGCAATGTGGTGATCTGCAACGCGCCGGGCACCGGCGTCGCCGACGACAAGGCCGTCTACGCCTATGTGCCGGACATCATTCGCTACTACCTGGGCGAGGACGCCATCCTGCCCAACATCGAGACCTTCCTCTGCCGTGAGCCGGTGCAGCTGGCCCATGTGCTGGCCAACCTGGACAAGCTGGTGGTCAAGGCGGTCGGCGCCTCGGGCGGCTACGGCATGCTGGTCGGACCGCACGCCTCACGCAAGGAGCGCGAGACCTTCGCCGAAGCGCTCAAGGCCGATCCGGCCAACTACATCGCCCAGCCGACCATCCAGCTGTCGACGGCGCCCTGCCTGATCGACGGGCGTATCGAGCCGCGTCACGTCGATCTGCGCCCCTTCATCCTGTCGGGCGAGAAGATCGTCGTGACTCCCGGCGCCCTGACCCGCGTCGCGCTTCGGCGCGGCTCGCTGGTGGTCAACTCCAGCCAGGGCGGCGGCTCCAAGGACACCTGGGTGCTGGTCGACGATGACGAGCGTCAGGAGACACGGCCATGATGCTCGCGCGCGTGGCGGACAGCCTCTACTGGATCGGCCGCTACGTGGAGCGGGCCGAACACTTCTCACGGCTGGCCGACGTGATGCTCAACGCCACGCTCGATCGGTCCGACGCGGCGGCGCAGACCGCCTATATCGCCCTGTCGGCGGTCGGCGATCCGGACATGGCCCGCGCGTCGCTGACCTACGAGGCCGCCCGGTCTCTGGTGCTGAACCGCGAGGATCCCAATTCGGTGATCATGTCGCTGGCTCACGCCCGCGAGAACGCCCGACAGGTCCGCGACCAGATCACCACCGAGACCTGGGAGCGGCTCAACCTGCTGTTTCTCAAGGTCACCGCCGACAGCACCGGCTCGGAGTTCGAGAGCGGATCGTCCGCCTTCCTGCACGACGTCATCGCCGACCTTCACCTGTTCAAGGGGGCCGCCGACGCCACCATGAGCCACGGCGAGGGCTTCCGCTTCCTGATGCTGGGCGTCTATCTGGAGCGGGCGCACCTGATCGCGAGGCTGCTGGAAGTCGGCTTCGGGGACGGCCGCGGCAAGAGCGTCACCGACCGCCTGGCGCTGATGAACCTGCTGCGCATGGCCTGCGCGCTCGAGCCCTACCTGCGGCGCTACACCGCCGAGATCGAGCCCCGCTACATTCTCGAGTTCCTGCTGTTCGACGAGGAGTTCCCCCGCTCGATCCGCTTCGCCACGGCGCGGATCGAGGAGTACCTCGTGGGCGTCTCACGCCATGTCGAGGTCGGCGGCCTGGCCACGCCGGAGCGACTGGCCGGCCGGCTGAAGGCTCGCCTGCAGTTCGCCGACGTGGACGAACTGGAAGCCACCGGCGCAAGCGGCCTGCTGACCACTGTCGTCAACGAGTGCGCCCGGATTCATGAGGCGATCTACGACACCTTCGTCGCCTATTCTCTAGAGATGAGGCTGCCCGCGTGAACACACCCAACAAAAGTGGACCCCGGTTTTGTGTCCGGGTGCGTTCACATCCAAATGCAGACGCGCCCTCCGGGCGGCTGACCGCTCACACTCAGCCTGAGGGCGCGTAATGCTGCTCGAAGTCCGGCACGTCACCCAGTACCACTACGAGCGCGCCGTCCGCGAAAGCGTGATGGAACTGCGCATGCAGCCGCGCAAGAGCGCCGGACAGCGACTGATCAGCTTCGAGCTCGACCTCGAGCCCCGGGCGCAGATCTTCTCCTACGCCGACAACTTCGGGAACGCCGTCTATCACTTCGACGTGCCCCAGCCGCACGACAACCTGCGGATCGAGGCCCGTTCAGCGGTCGAGACCCAGCCTGATCCGGTGCTGCCGAACGGCGTCGACCAGGGCGAATGGGACCGGTTGCGCAGCGACTTCGTGCGTGGTGAATGCTTCGACTTCCTGCAGCCGCACGGCTTTGTGGTCTTCAGCCAGGCGCTGCAGACCTTCATCGCCGAGAAGAACCTCGACGCGCTCCGCCTGCAGGATCCGCTGTCGGCGGTGCTGGCGCTGAACCAGATCATCTACGACGCCTTCGACTACACGCCCGGCGTAACCACGGCCGACAGTCCCATCGACCTGGCGCTCGGCGTCGGGCGCGGGGTCTGCCAGGACTTCGCCCACATCATGCTGGCGATCTGTCGGCGCTGGGGCATCCCGGCCCGCTACGTGTCGGGCTACCTGTTCACCGACCGGCAGCACGGCGATCGCTCCGACCCCGACGCCACCCACGCCTGGGTGGAGGTTTTCCTGCCCACCCTGCGCTGGATCGGACTGGACCCGACCAACAACAGCATCGCCGGAGAACGCCATATCGCCGTGGCCATCGGCCGGGACTACGCCGACGTGCCGCCATCGCTGGGGGTCTACAAGGGCGAGGCCGACAGCCAGCTGGGCGTCGCCGTCTCGGTCGGCAAGGCCCGCGCGGCCCTGGCCGAACCCGAGTTCCTCCGTCTGCCGCGCCCGTCCTTCCCCGGCGGCCGCCGCAAGCTCAACGCCGGCGACATCCACCGGCGCGAGCAGCAGCAGCAACAACAGCAGTAGGAAGCCCCGCTTCGCCGCATACGGACGCCTGGCGGGAAAAGTGTTTGGTAGGCCGGCTGGGGGTCGAACCCAGGACCATTCGATTAAAAGTCGAATGCTCTACCACTGAGCTACCGGCCCGCTCGCGAAGCAGCGGCTGAGCCGGTTCGAAGCGGCGCGGACCATAGTGGCGGTGATCCGGCGCGGCAACCCGCCGTGATGGCTTTCCGCTGCGTCCGGCGCATGATTATGCTGTCGCCATGCGTATGCTTCTCCCCGCCCTCGCCTGCCTGTCGCTCACGGCCTGCGCCAGCGTCGGCAATTCGCCGACGCCCGGCCGCGTCCAGACGACCGATCAGATCAATAAAGGCAGCGTCTCCGGCGCCGTCACCGCGCCGGCGCGCGACCTGAACATGCTGCGCACCAAGATTCCGCAGGTGCTGCTCGATGCGCTGGAAGACCCCTACAAGCGGCCCACTCCGGCGACCTGCGCCGAGATCACCGCCCAGGTGCGCCCTCTGTACGACGCGCTGGGCGCCGACATCGACGATCCGGCCTCCGGTGATGACCGCGACCTGATCGTCAAGGGTCGCGATGTCGCCGAGGACACCGCCCTGGGCTTTGTCGCCGGCGCGGCCCAGGACCTGATCCCGCTGCGGGGCTGGGTGAGACGCCTGTCCGGCGCCGAGCGCCACGACCGGCTGGTGCGGGCCGCCATCACCGCCGGCGGCATCCGCCGTGGCTACCTGAAGGGGCTGGGGGAATCCAAGGGCTGCAATCCGCCCGCCACGCCCAGCCACCTCAAGTCCACGTTGCCGGAAGATCCGCCCAAGAAGGGGCCGCGGTACCCGGTCAAGTAGCGACCTCGCGCGCTCCGACACGCGCTCTTGAAGCGCTGCTCAGCATGACACGGGTGAATGGCCTTCCAAGCACATCATCCTGAGCAGCCGCGAGCGGCGTGTCGAAGGACGCAACGCGCCTACTTCACATGCCGGGCCCGGAACTCCCGCCGGAAGGCTTCGAACGTGCCGGCGGCGATCGCGGCGCGCATCGCGCCTGTCAGAGCCTGGAAGAAGGCGATGTTGTGCCAGGACAGCAGCACCTGGCCGAGGATCTCGTCGGACCGGACAAGGTGGTGCAGGTAAGCCTTCGAATAGTCGCGGCTGGCCGGGCAGTCGCTGTCCTCGTCGAGCGGATGATCGTCCTCGGCGAAGCGGGCGTTCTTCAGATTGATGGCCCCATCCCAGGTCCAGGCTTGGCCGTGGCGACCCGAGCGCGTCGGCAGCACGCAGTCGAACATGTCCACGCCGCGGGCCACCGCCTCGACCAGGTCGATCGGCTTGCCCACGCCCATCAGGTAGCGCGGCCGGTCGGCGGGCAGCATGCCGGTGGCGTAGTCGAGCACCTCGCACATCGCTTCATGCCCCTCCCCGACCGCCAGCCCGCCCAGGGCGTAGCCGTCGAAGCCAGTCTCGATCAGCCGCTCCGACGATTCCCGCCGCAGGTTCTCGAAGGTCGAGCCCTGCTGGATGCCGAACAGGGCCTGGCTGTCGCGGCTCCCGAACGCGGCCTTTGACCGCGCGCCCCAGCGGGCGGAGAGCTCCATCCCCTGCCGCGCCCGCGCCTCCTCGGCCGGCCAGGCGACACATTCGTCCAGCTGCATGACGATGTCGCTGCCCAGCAGGTCGGCCTGGATCTCGATCGAGCGTTCCGGCGTCAGCACATGCTTTGAGCCGTCCAGGTGGCTGGCGAAGGTCACCGCCTCCTCGGTCACCTTGCTGATCCCAGACAGGCTCATCACCTGGAAGCCGCCGCTGTCGGTGAGGATTGGTTTGTCCCAACGCATGAACCGGTGGAGGCCGCCCAGCCGCTGCACCCGCTCGGCCGTCGGCCGCAGCATCAGGTGGTAGGTGTTGCCCAGGATGATGTCGGCGCCGGTGGCCGCCACCTGGTCGACCGTCAGGGCCTTCACCGTGCCGGCCGTGCCCACGGGCATAAAGGCCGGCGTGCGGATATCGCCGCGCGGCGTGCGCAGGACCCCGGTGCGAGCGGCGCCGTCGGTGGCGTTCAGATCAAACGGGAAGGTGGCCAATTTTATTCCGTCTCCCCGGCGAAGGCCGGGGTCCATGCGGATCCGCAGTCGCTCGGGATGGATATGGATTCCGGCCTTCGCCGGGAACACGGGATGAGTTCAGGCGCGGAATAGCAGGCTTGAATCCCCGTAGGAATAGAAGCGGTAGCCGGTGGCGATGGCGTGGCCGTAGGCCTCGCTCATCACGGCCTGGCCGGCGAAGGCGCTGACCAGCATGAACAGAGTCGATTTCGGCAGGTGGAAGTTAGTCATCAGCACATCGGCGGCCCGGAACCGATAGCCGGGCGTGATGAAGATCGCCGTCTCATCCGCCCAGGGCCGGATCACCCCGTCCTCGCCCGTCGCGCTCTCCAGCAGCCGCAGCGAGGTGGTGCCGACACAGACGATGCGTCCCCCCGCCCTGCGCACCGCATTCAGCGCGGTGGCCGTGGCCGCTGAGACCTCGCCGTACTCCGGGTGCATGCGGTGGTCGGCGACGTCGTCGACCTTGACCGGCAGGAAGGTGCCCGCGCCGACGTGCAGGGTCACGAAATGCTGCGCCACACCCGCCGCCGCCAGCCGCGTCAGCAGGTCCGGCGTGAAGTGCAGGCCCGCCGTGGGCGCCGCCACCGAACCGTCCTCCCGCGCATAGACGGTCTGGTAGTCGGTGCGGTCCTGCTCGTCCTCACCCCGCTTGGCGGCGATGTAGGGCGGCAGCGGCATGTGGCCGCGCGTGTTGATCGCCAGGTCCAGGTCCGGCCCGGAGAGGTCGAAGGCCAGCGTCACCTCGCCGCCCTCGCCCTTGTCGACAACCGTGGCGTCCAGCAGCGCGCCCTCGCAGCCCCGGTCACCGCTTGCGCCGAAGCGGATCCGGTCGCCGGCCTTCAGTCGCTTGCCCGGCCGCATGAAGGCGCTCCAACGGTCGGGCGCGAGGCGCTTGTGCAGGGTCGCCTCGACCGCGACCGGCGAGCCGTCGCCGCCGCCCTCGCTGCGTCCCTCGCGCAGTCCTTCCAGCCGGGCGGGGATCACGCGGGTGTCGTTGAACACCAGCGCGTCGCCGGCGCGCAGCAGCGAGGGCAGGTCGCCGACCGTCAGGTCCTCGCGTCCCTGGCCGGGCCGCACGACGAGCAGCCGGGCGCTTTCACGCGGGCTGGCCGGCCGCAGCGCGATAAGGCTCTCGGGAAGTTCGAAGTCGAAGTCGGACAGGCGCATGGGCGGGCGAACCGCCACGTCCGCGCGCCTTCGTCAAGCACGCGATGGACAACGCCGCCCGCGATCCACACATTGGAGGGACACCATCGGGGATTTTCATGCGTTTCGCGATCATCGCGCTGACCATCGGCGCCGTCGCCTTCACCACGGCCTGCAACCGTAAGGCGGACAAGGCCGACGCACCGCCGCCGGCCGCCGCCGAAGCCCCGCCCCCCGTCGCCCCGGTCGTTGCAAATCCGCCCGTCGAGGTCCCTCCGGGATTCCGGCACGAAGCCGCCTTCGACGCGTCGGGCTACTATATGCCCCCCCAGCCGGTGCAGATCGGAGACTATCGCCTGATCCACCTCGGCATCGGCGCGCCCAGCGACTTCCAGCAATGGGAGAAGGGCGAGCGCGGCTCGGTATTCGGGCCCATCCTGCTGCAGTTCGACGATGTCACCAGCCCGACCCGGAGCAACGAGATGGGCGGCGAGGCGCACACGGTCAGCATCCGCGTGCTGCCGCAGGCCTACAGCCTGTCGGCTGGCAAGGTGACCTTCATGGGCGACGATCCGAAGCTTGGCGAGGTGCTGTTCAGCGGAGACTTCGATCCGGCCGCCCTGACGCAGGCGCGCAACGACGGCTCCAGCCAGTCCCCGGTCCTGCGCGGCCTGCTGAAGGTCGGCGATGCGCCGGCCCGCCCGGTGGCGATGGTCTACTTCGTCGGCGACTGAGGCGGCGCCGAACCGGCGCGTCGCCTGCACAAGGTATGCACGAATCGCATGCTAGACGGTGCGGGTGAGAACCCTGCTCGACATTCCTTCCGTCTTGGCCCGCGCCGGCGCCCTGCTGCTCGCGGCCGGGTGCGCGCTTGTCCTGCTGCTGGCGCAGGGCGGGCGGTTCAGCGATCGACTGGATGTCCTGACGCATTTCACGCCCTGGTTCCTGGCCGGTTGTGTGGTCGCCGCGGCGATATGGGCGCTGGCCGGCCGGCGCGGACGTTTGACGCCGGGCCTGGCCGTCGCCGGCGCCCTGTCGGCCCTGCTGTTGATGGCCCCCGAACTGGTCTCCGCCGCCGGGCAGAAGCGCGGCCCGGTCGACGGCCCGACGCTAAAGATCGTCCAGTTCAACCTCTGGGGTCGCAACCGCGACCCGGAGGCCACCGCGCGATGGATTCTCGAGGAAGATCCGGACGTCATCGTCTTTCAGGAGGGCTTCGCGCGATCGGGCGGCGTCGCCCGGGCGCTGGCCATCCGCTATCCGCATCGCACGACCTGCGCCGAGCCCCTCGCCTGTTCGACGATGATCCTGTCCAAGCGCGCGCCGATCGCCGAGGGGGGCCTGCAGGCCGGGGTCTCGGAGGCCAATCTGTCCGGCGCCTGGGCCACCTTCCGGGGACGGCGCGGAACCTTCACCCTGGTCGGCGCCCACTACACCTGGCCGCTGCCGGCCGGCCCGCAGCAGCAGCAAACCCTGAGACTGGCCAGGGTTCTGGACCGGTTTCCGAAGGAGAGCCTGATCGTCGCCGGGGACTTCAACTCCACGCCGTGGTCCTTCTCGCTGCGGCGCCAGGATCGACTGTTCGGCCTGGAGCGGCGGACACGGGCGTTGTTCACCTGGCCGGCCGGCCGGCTCTCGCGCCGGGGCGTCGCAGCGCCCTTCCCGATCCTGGCGATCGACCAAGTCTACGCCGGATCCGACTGGGAGACCGTCGACGTCCGTCGCGGCCCGCTGCTGGGATCGGACCACTTTCCGGTCGTCGTCGACCTGGCCCGACCCTGACAGCTGGACGCTGAACGGTGAACGCCGTTAGATGACAGTAACCTCAGCCCGGAGTCGCCGCATGGCATCGACCATCCGCACCGCCGCCGTCACCGCCGGCCTGTTCGCGCTCGCCACGGCTGCCTTCGCCGCACCACCCTGGAGCGGCAGCTATGATCGCATCCCGGACGGGTCCTACCAGCAGAGCTGCCGCGACATCAGCGCCTTCAACGGTCAGCTCTACGCCCGCTGCCAGAACAACAGCGGCGCCTTCTACGAAACCCAGCTGTCCTATCGATCCTGCCCGCGCGGCGTCGTCAATGTGAACGGCCGGCTGCAGTGCGACGGCGGCTACGGACAGGGTGGCGGCTATGGCCAGGGTGGGGGTTACGGGCAGGGCGGAGGCTATGGCCAGGACGGCGGCTACGGCTCCGGCGGCGGCTGGAGTGGCGGCGGCTCGGGACCCGTCGGCCTGATCCTGTTCGAGAACCCGGACTACAAGGGCATGCGCCTGGAAATCTCGGACACAGTCACCGACCTGGGCGGGTCGGGTCTGGACGACGAGACCACCTCGGTGCGCGTGCTGCGCGGCTCCTGGCTGCTCTGCTCGGCCCGCGACTTCGGCGGCGACTGCAAGACGATCGACGCCGACAGCCCAAACCTCAAGACCATCAACCTGAACGACCGCGTCACCTCGATCCGGCGGCTTCGGCGTTAGAGCGAGACGGGGACCTGCATTTCACTGCGTGTCCCCATCGGCTTCAAGCGGCAGGGGACATGTGCCGAAGACGGTACATGTCCCCGATCGTCGTCAGGCGTCCGCGGCGACCTTCATCGACACGATCTTGCCCGGCTGGCGGGGCGGCTCGCCCTTGGGCAGGGCGTCGACATGGTCCATGCCGTCAGTGACCACGCCCCAGACGGTGTACTGGCCGTCCAGGAAGGTGGCGTCGTCGAAGCAGATGAAGAACTGGCTGTTGGCCGAGTTCGGGTTGCTGGAACGGGCCATCGAGCAGACGCCGCGGATGTGCGGCTCACGCGAAAACTCCGCCTTCAGGTCCGGCTTCTTGCTGCCGCCCATGCCGGTGCCGGTCGGGTCGCCGCCCTGGGCCATGAAGCCCGGGATCACGCGGTGGAAGACCACGCCGTCGTAGAAGCCCTCGCGGGCCAGTTCCTTGATCCGCTCGACGTGGCCGGGAGCAAGGTCAGGACGAAGCTGGATGGTGACCACACCGGTTTCGGTGGTCAGCAGCAGGATGTTTTCGGCGTCGGTCGTCATGGGGCTATTCCACCTTCACAGGGATGTTCACGTCACAGAGCGAGAAGTCGGCGCCCTTTTCATTGCGCAGCCGCTCGATCTCGCCCTTGAACCAGGGTCCGGCAGGGTCGATGACCCGCACGGTCGGGCGTTCGGAAGCGGGTATATCGGCCAGAACGCGCACGCGGTCCATCCGGTCCTGCGGCGCGGCCACTGGCTCGCCGGTCTTGATGGCCCGGATCGTCTCCAGGCCGCTGATCACCCGGCCAAAGGCGGTGTAGCGTTTGTCGAGCGACAGGTAGGGCTGGCGCATCAGGAAAAACTGGCTGTTGGCGCTGTCGGGATTGTCGTCCCGGGCCATGCCGACCACGCCTGGGCAGTAGCTGCCCCAGGCGGCGACCTTCTTGTCGGCGGTCATCTCGCTCCAGCTCATGGCCTGGCTGATGACCGGCAGGGATTTCAGGAACCCCTCTTCCGTCCCCCAGGGACTTGAGGCGACCGCGAACGGCGTGTCGGCGGCGCGGCGGAAGGTGAACTCCGCCTTCAGGTCCGGCAGGTCGGTCCCGCCCTCCCCCGTGTCCTGCGGATCGCCGGTCTGGGCCATGAAGCGGTCGATGACCCGGAAGAAGGTCCGGCCGTCGTAGGTTCCCTTGCGGGCGAGGTCCTTCAGCCGGGCGACGTGGCCTGGTGCGACTTCGGGAACCAGTTCGACGATGACCCGGCCCTTGCTGGTGTCGATGACCAGCACGTCGGCGGCGTTCGGCGTGCGCCAGTCGGCCGGGCCTGGCGCCGAGGGCCTGGCCAGCGCGGGCGCGGCCACGGCCGCCAGCGCGGCGGCGAGGATCAGGACGTTGCGACGCATGGCGTTCCTTCCGTCAGCCCACCTTGGCGGGGATTTCGATATCGCAGGGATTGAGCGGCCGGCCGCCGGCCTTGGCCTTCACGTCGGCGACCATCGCCCTGAAAGTCGGGCCGGCGACGTCGAGCACCTGGACCTTCGGGCGCTGGGCCGCCGGCAGGTCTGCGAGAACCCGGACGGTCTTCATGGCGTCCTGAGGCGCGGCCACCGGCTCGCCGACCTTGATCGCCCGGACGACATCCAGCCCGACGATCACGCGACCCCATGCGGTGTAATCGTTGTCGAGCGAGGGGTAGGCCTGACGCATGAAGAAGAACTGGCTGTTGGCGCTGTGGGGGCTCGACGCCCGGGCCATGCCCATAACGCCAGGACAGAACAGCCCCCAGGACGTCACCTTGCCATCGGCCGCCAGCATCATCTGCATGCTGGGCAGCGAGCGGACCGGCAGCACGCCCAGGAACCCGACCTCGGTGGCCGACGGCGTGTTGAAGTCGCCGGGCAGCCTGTCGATAACGGTGAACGCTGGCGCCGCACCGCGGCGGAACGGGTATTCGGCCTGCAGGTCCGGCAGGTCGGACCCGCCGATGCCGGTGTTCTGCGGATCGCCGGTCTGGGCCATGAAGCTGTCGATCACCCGAAAGAAGCTCAGGCCATCATAAAAGCCCGCCCGCGCAAGGCTTCGGATCCGCTCGACATGATTGGGCGCGGCGGCCGGCGTCATCTCGACGATGATCCGTCCCTTGCTGGTCTCGAACACCAGGACATTCTCGGGATCGGGTGTGCGCCACTCCGCCGCCGTCGGAACGGGCGTCTGGGCCTTGGCAAGCCCGGCCGCGGCGGCGAGGGACAGAACGGCAGCAAGCGCGAACGGCGCGACCTTCATGGAAAACCTTCTCTGATGACGCCCCGTCAGCCCGCGTAGAACGCCGCCGCCCGCTTCACAAGCCCCGCGTGGTCAAAGGCGAAGGTCTCGACCACCTCACAATCGCGCGTGGTGCTGAAATAGCGGATCGCCCCGCCGTCGACGCCGGCCAGCACGCAGATCAGCTCGAACCGCAGCGGCGGCGCGCCCGGCGCGAAGGCGCCCGACCAGTAGGCGCGCAGCTCGGCCTTGCCGCTGACCTCGCCCGAGGCATTGCCGAACCGCTGCCGGATTATCGGACTGCGGAAGACGATGTCCTCGGCATAGTGCGGCAGGATGCGGTCCAGGTCGTGGGCGTTCCAGGCGGCGATCCACTCGGCGGCGAAGGCGTCGAGGTCGACCGCCTTCAACCCCGCCCCACCTTGCCCAGCAGGCGTTCGGCGACGCCGGGCGTCACGAACTTGGTGATGTCGCCGCCCAGGATGGCGATTTCCTTGACCAGGCGCGAGGCCACGGCCTGGTGCCTGGGGTCGGCCATCAGGAACACGGTCTCGATCTCGCGATCGAGCTGCTGGTTCATGGCCGTCATCTGGAACTCGTATTCGAAGTCGGCCACGGCGCGCAGGCCGCGCACGATGATGCCGGCGTGAACCTCGCGGGCGAAATGCATCAGGAGGCCCTTGAAGGGAATCACCTCGATCTCGGCGACCTTCTGCAGGTGGGCGGTCTCGTCGCGGACGATGGCGACCCGCTCGTCGAGACTGAACATCGGGCCCTTGCCCTCGTTGATGGCCACGCCGATCACCAGCTTGTCCACCAGCTTCACGGCCCGTCCGATGATATCCAGATGACCATTGGTCATCGGATCGAACGTTCCCGGATAGAGTCCGACTCGCTGCACCCGGCACCCCCTTGCGTCTTGACCGCTACGCGGGGGCTTGGACGTCCCCGCTTTCGTTGTCGTCTTCGTCGCCGCTTTCGGCCGAGGCTTCAAGCCTTTCCACGCTCACGACATGCTCATCCTGGGCAGTGCGGAAGACAATGACACCCTGGGTGTTACGGCTGGCGACGCGGATATTGGCCACCGGGCAGCGGATCAGCTGGCCCTGATCGGTGACCAGCAGGATCTCGTCGGCCTGGTCGACCGGGAAGCTGGCGACCAGGCGTCCACCCTTGCGGGTCAGGTCCTGGGCCAGCAGGCCCTGGCCGCCGCGGCCGGTGCGTCGGAAGTCGTAGGCGCTGGTCCGCTTGCCGATGCCTTCGGACGACAGGGTGAGGATGAACTCCTCGGCGGCCTGCAGTTCGATGATGCGTTCGGGCGTCAGTTCGGCCTCGCCGACGTCTTCGTCGTCCTCGGCCGGCGCTGCGTCGTCGCCCTCGTCGCTCTCGGACTTGATGCGCGCGCGCTCGTACTTGAGGTAGCTGGCGCGCTCGGCCGGCGTCGCGTCGACGCCGTGCAGGATGGCCATCGACAGCACCTGGTCGCCCTCGGCCAGCCGGATGCCGCGCACGCCGGTCGATTCGCGGCCTGCGAACACGCGCACCTCGCCGACCTCGAAGCGGATCGCCCGGCCCAGGGCCGTGGTCAGCAGCACGTCGTTGCGCGGGTCACAGAGGCCGACGCCGATGATGGAGTCGCCCTCGTCCAGCTTCATGGCGATCTTGCCGTTGCGGTTGATCGAGGCGAAGTCGCTCAGCTTGTTGCGGCGAACGTTGCCCGAGCGAGTGGCGAACATGACGTCCAGCGCGTCCCACTGCGCCTCGTCCTCGGGCAGCGGCAGGATCGAGGTAATGCTCTCGCCGGGCTCGATCGGCAGCAGGTTGACGAAGGCCTTGCCGCGCGAGGTCGGCGTGCCGACCGGCAGGCGCCACACCTTCAGGCGATAGACCTTGCCACCCGAGCTGAAGAACAGCACCGGCGCGTGGGTCGAGGCGGAGAACACGCGGGTGACGGCGTCCTCTTCCTTGGTCGACATGCCCGACCGGCCTTTGCCGCCGTGCTTCTGGCTGCGGTAGGTCGACAGCGCGGTGCGCTTCACATAGCCGCCGTGGGTGACGGTGATGACCATCTCCTCGCGGGGGATGAGGTCCTCATCCTCCATCTCGGCGCCGCCCTCGACCATCTGGGTCCGGCGCGGGATGGCGAAGCGCTCGCGCACTTCGACCAGCTCCTCGCGGACGACGGCCATGATGTTGACGCGGTCGCTGAGCAGTTCCAGCAGCGTGGCGATGGAGCCCGCCAGCGTGCGGGCCTCGCCCATGATCTCTTCCTGGCCCAGGCCCGTCAAACGGGACAGGGTCAGGGCGAGGATCGAGCGCGCCTGTTCGTCGGACAGCCGGACCTGGTCGCCTTCGGTGATCACCGTGCGCGGATCGGCGATCAGCGCGATCAGGGGCATCATGTCGCCGGTCGGCCAGTCACGGGCGCAGAGCCGCTCGCGCGCCTCCGCCGGGTCGGCCGAGCTGCGGATGATGTGGATGAACTCGTCGATGTTGGCCACGGCGATGGCCAGGCCGACCAGCACATGGCCGCGATCACGCGCCTTGCTGAGTTCGAACTTGGTGCGCCGGACGACGACCTCCTCGCGGAAGTCGACGAAGGCGCCGATCATCTCGCGCAGGCCCATCTGCAGCGGCCGGCCGCGGTTCAGCGCCAGCATGTTGTAGCCAAAGCTGCTCTGCAGCGCGGTGAAGCGGTACAGCTGGTTCAGGACGACGTCGCCCTGGGCGTCGCGCTTCAGCTCGATGACGATCCGCATGCCCTGGCGGTCGCTCTCGTCGCGGATATCGCTGATGCCCTCGATCTTCTTGTCGCGGACCAGTTCGGCGATGTGCTCGACCAGGCTGGACTTGTTCACCTGATAGGGGATGGCGGTGATGATGATGGCTTCGCGATCCTTGCGAAGCTCGCCCACCGTGGCCACGCCGCGGATGATCACAGAGCCGCGGCCGGTCATCAGGGCGGTGCGGGCCGCCGTTCGCCCGATGATCTCGCCGCCGGTCGGGAAGTCCGGCCCCGGCACGATGTCGAGGATCTCGTCCAGGCCGATGTCGGGATTGTCGATCAGCGCCAGGCAGGCGTCGACGACCTCGCCCAGGTTGTGCGGCGGGATGTTGGTGGCCATGCCGACGGCGATGCCGCCCGCGCCGTTGACCAGCAGGTTAGGAATCCGGGCCGGCAGGACGGTCGGCTCTTCCTCTTTGCCGTCGTAGTTCTCCTGGAAGTCGACGGTGTCCTTGTCGATGTCCGCCAGCAGCGCGGTCGCCGCGTGCGCCATCCGGCTTTCGGTGTAGCGCATGGCCGCCGGCATATCACCGTCGACCGAACCGAAGTTGCCCTGACCGTCGATGAGCGGAAGGTTCATCGAGAAGGTCTGCGCCATGCGGGCCAACGCGAAATAGACCGACTGGTCGCCGTGCGGGTGGAAACGGCCCAGCACGTCGCCGACCACGCGCGCCGACTTCGAGTACGGCCGGTCGGGGGTCATGTTCAGGTCGTGCATCGAGTAGAAGATGCGGCGGTGCACCGGCTTGAGGCCGTCGCGCACGTCCGGGAGCGCACGGCTCACGATCACGCTCATGGCGTAATCGAGATAGCTGCGCTTCAGCTCATCCTCGATGGCGATCGGGGCGACAGCCCCACGCCGTCCGTCATCCGGAGGGGTCTTATTTTCGTCGGTCAAGTGCGGGATTTTGCTATCAGAATCGGACACAGAACGTCCGACTGCTAGTTAACATCCAAGACCCGCTGACGCCACCTTCGGGCGCCGTTTTCACCCCTGCAGGAGAGTCTTTCCATGCGTCTTTTCCCGATCGTCCTGACCGCCGCCGCCATCGCCCTGCCCGCGCTCGCTGCGCCGGCCGCCGTGACCGTCGCCCTGAAGGGACCTGCGGGGGAGGATCTGGGCCGCGCGACCATCACCGAGGGCGCGCGCGGGGTGGTCCTGCGGCTCGAGGCCAAAGGGCTGACGCCGGGCTGGCACGGCCTGCATTTCCACGAAAAGGGCGACTGCTCGAGCGCCGACTTCAAGTCGGCCGGCGCCCACGTCCACGACACGGCAAGCGTGGTGCACGGCTTCCTGGCCGCGGGCCACAATGACGCCGGCGACCTGCCCAATCTCTTCGCGGCGGCCGACGGAACGGCCATGGCCGAGGTGTTCACGCCGTTCGTCTCGCTGGCGGCCGGCGGCGAAAAGCCCGGCCTGCTCGACGGCGACGGCTCGGCGCTGGTCATCCACGCCAAAGCCGACGACTACGCCAGCCAGCCGATCGGCGGGGCCGGCGATCGGCTGGCCTGCGCGGTGATCGGCTCGCGCTGACGCCCTAGGTCTGGATCTGGCGGTCGGCGGCGGCCCGCACCGCCGCCCGGCGCTCCGACAGGGCCACCAGCGCCACCCCGACCAGGGTGGCGCCGCCGCCCAGCACCAGCTGCAGCGTCAGGGTGTCGCCCATCAGGCCGATGCCGATGCCGCAGGAGACGAGCGGGGTCAGCAGGAACCAGGGCGTCACCCGTCCGGGTTCGCGCCGCTGGATCAGCCAGAACAGCAGGGCCGTGGCGCCGACGGTGGAGGCAAGGCCCGCCCAGACGATCGTCGTCCAGACCACCCAGCTCGCCGCCATCGCCTTGCCGAACACGTCGCCCTCGAACGCGAAGGACGCCGCCAGCAGCACCGGCGCGGCCACGACCGACGTCAGGGCCTGCATCTTCAGCGGCGGCACGCCGGGCATCCGCCGCACCAGCACCGTGCCCAGCGCCCACAGGCCGCTGGCCACCAGGCCCAGCGCGATGCCGGGCAGGTCGGCGGCTCCGTGCGGGTCCAGGCTCATCCAGACGACGCCGACGAAAGCGACGACCATCCCGGCCAGGGCCGCCGGCGCCATCCGCTCGCCCAGCATGCGCCAGGCGAAGAAGGCGGTCATCGGAATCCACAGCTGCAGCGCCACCACCATCGGACTGAGGTTCTCGATCAGCGAGAAACCCCAGTAGATCAGGCCGAAGTGCAGCGGCCCGACCAGCAGGATGATCGGCAGGATCTGCTTCCACGGCGGGAACGGCGGCCGCAGGAACGGCGCCAGCACGATCAGCGCCACGCCAAAGCGCAGGCCGCCGACCAGCAGCGGCGGCAATTGATCGGTCGCCACCTTGGCGGCGGCGTTGTTGATCCCCCAGACCAGCAGGATCGCGCCGATGGCGCCCCACTCGGCGAGCGAGAAGGCCGAACGGTCGGAGTTGGCGGAGGAAGCGGGGGCGGTCACGGCGCCGCTCATCGCACGCGCCGGGCGGGGGGTGAAGCCCGCTGCATCAATACCGCCGTCAGGGCGCGCGGTCGCCGAGCCGGGCGGCGAGCAGTCTCTCGACCACGAGCGCCACGCCGTCGTCTTCATTGCTGGCGGTGATCTCGTCCGCCGTCGCCCGCACCGCCGGATGCGCGTTGGCCACGGCGACGCCCAGGCCCGCATACGCGAGCATCCGCGTATCATTGGGCATGTCGCCGAAGGCCGCCACCTCATGTGGCGCGATGCCAAGGTCCTCGCAAAGCGCGGCCAGCCCGGCCGCCTTCGAAACGCCGGGCGACGCGACTTCGATAAAGGGGCCGCCGGACCAGATGACCTCCGCCCTGTCGCCAGTGTGCCTGCGCACTCTCTCGGCCAGCTCCTCGCCGCCATGCCCGGGATGATGAATCAGCAGCTTGGTCAGCGCCTCGGCGCACAGCTGGAGGACGTCGCCGATCGTCGGCGGATGATGGTGCACCGTGTCAGCGAAGAAATCGGGGAAATGCGGCTCGCAACCCACCTTGTGACCATGCTCGGTCGCAAAGGCGATCCCGGGCTCGGCGATCCGCAACTCGGTCACCAGCGTGACGGCGAGGTCAGGACAAAGCCGCACATGCCGGCTCGTCGTTCCACTCGTCATGTCCTGGATGATGGCGCCGTTGGAACAGATCGCCAGACCGGTGATGCCGAGCTGGTCGGTAATCGCCTGCACGTCACGGGGCGGCCTGGCGGTCACGACGACGAACACGACGCCCGCCGACCGGGCCGCCGCGACAGCCGCCCTGGTGCGCGCGGAGATGCTTCCGTCGTCACGCAGCAGGGTGCCGTCGAGATCGGTGGCGATCAGCCGGATTCCGGTCCGTCCGCCCATCGGCGAACCTAGAACGGGATCTCGTCGTCGAGGTCGGCGGAGAAGCTTTCCTTGGGGCCCGACGGCTGGCTGCGGCCGCCGCCGCCGGAATAGCCGCCGAAATCGCCTTCGTCGCGGGACGCGCCGCCGCCGGCGCCGCCGTCACGGCCGCCCAGCATGGTCAGTTCTCCGCGGAATTTCTGCAGCACGATCTCGGTGGAGTACTTCTCGACGCCCGCCTGGTCGGTCCATTTGCGGGTCTGGATCGCGCCCTCGATGTACACCGTCGAACCCTTCTTCAGGTACTGCTCGACCACCTTGACGATGTTGTCGTTGAAGATCACGACCCGGTGCCACTCGGTGCGCTCCTTCTTCTCGCCCGTGGCGCGGTCGCGCCAGGTCTCGGAGGTGGCGATGCGCAGGTTGGCGACGCGGTCGCCCGAGTTGAGGGTGCGAATCTCGGGGTCGGCGCCCAGGTTACCGACCAGAATGACCTTGTTGACACTGCCCGCCATGGGGATCTCCTTCACGCGCCCGGCGACCTTTCCCCTCTTGTCAGAGGCTCGACGATCGAACCTCCGGGGCGCGCCGGAATCTGACGCCCAAGCTAACGGGCGTTAACGATTGGCGAAAGCCACATGTTCATCTTTTGTTCTCATCCGCAAGCGCTTATGCACAGCAAATTCGCCGCAGCCTGACGCGTGGGGAAACCCGCCTACTGGACAGCGCCTGGGTTGATCAGACGGCCGTCGCCAGAACGAACCAGCAGCAGGTACTGGTTGCCGTTCCATTTCTGGGCCCGGAAGATCCCGCCCCGGCGCAGATGGATGAAGCTGCCCTGGTAGGCGCCGATCATCTCGGCGTTCTGGCCGCCCAGGCGCAGGAAGCGAAGGCGCATGCCCTCGAGCTGGGCGGCGCATTTCTCGATCGTGTCGACGTTGCGGGCCACGACGTTGAACTTGTAGCCGCCGTCGGGGAGGAACCCCATGTGGTAGCAGACGCCGCGATCCAGCGGCGCCTCGAACGCCTTCTCGCAGGCCGAGAGGCCCAGGGCGGATGCGGCGACGGCGAGAGTCAGGGCGATGCGATGCATTCGAGGAGCCTAGACCTTAAACAGAGCCCGGCTCAACCCACCGGCGGGATGGAGCAGTTGGCGCCCTGCTCCACCAGCGTGCGGAAGCGGCGGTTGTCCTGCGAGATTTCGACCTTGTCACGGACCAGACGCAGAGTCTGTTCGCCCCAGCGGCCGTAGGTCGCCCCGCCGCGCTTTTCGCACTGGCCGGCGAAGAGGGTCTGGACGCAGGCGTTGAGGTCCATCGCCCCGGCCTGCGACCAGCCGCCGCCGGCGTAACGCCAGCACATCGAGCCGGCGCTGGAGGGCTGCGACGGCTCGGTGGCGTCGACGGGCGCGGGCTGGGCCGGCGCCGTCGCCACCGGGCTGGGCGGCAAGGGCGCAAGAATAGTGCCCGCCGAGTCGGCGGCGGCCAGGGCTCCGGTCTCATCGACGCCGACATCAAGCGCGCCGGTGGCCACGCCGTTGCGCTTGGCGCATTCGGTCAGGGTGATCTCGCCGGCGAACTGCCCGGCGACAAAGCAGCGGATCGGCCGGGCCGGGTCGAGCCTGGTGTCGTCGTCACGACCGGTCTCGACGACCAGGCCGCCCTGCGAGGCCGGCGGCGGCGCGGCCGGGGCCTTGCTGCCACGCATGATCGTCACGGCGATCAGAATGCCGAGAAGCAGCGCGACGCCGCCGCCGACGGCCAGGACGATCCGGCGATCCTTGAAGAAATCCATGCCAGAACCGCTAGCCTGCGGTGACGGCGCTTTCAAGTCCGCGTCAGTATCCGCCGGTCAGGCGGTCCAGTGCGGCCTGGTAGTTGGCGATCTGGTTGGTCAGGTAGGCCGGAGCCGCCCCGCCGCCGCCGGGCGACGCGGTCACCGCCGGCTTGGCCGCCGTTTCCAGGGTGCGGTAGGCGTCGCGCACCCGGGTCAGAGACTTGGCGATCGCGGCGATCGAGGCGGCGATCCCGTCCTTGGAATTGAGGTTGAGGTCGATATCGAGGCCGATGCCGAACACCGGCCCCTTGCCGTCGGCCGATACGCTCTTGCCTGCATCGTCGATCACGGTGTTGCGGACCACGCCCTGCGCCAGGCCGATGGCCTCCAGCGCGTCGCTGCCGCCCTTGCCGGGCAGGATTTCCACCGACGCCGATTTCTGCTGCGGGCTGACCTTGATGCGGCGGTACTCGCCGTCGGACACCACTTCGACCTTCACCTTGAAGCCGCCCGCCCGCTGGATCTTCTTGGCCAGGGACTCGAGCGTGTCGTTGGCCTCGATGGTTACGGCGGACAGACGCCCGCCTTGGGTCGTGCGGATCTGGAAACTGTCGCCGGCCCGCACCGAGGTCGCCGAGACCAGCTTCTGGGAGTCGGCGTAGAGCAGCGCGCCCTTGGGCAGGCCCAGCTTGTCCAGCGCGCTGGCCCCGGTGGTGTCCACGGCGATCGAGGTGGCGGTGGCCATGCCGTCCTTGCCGGTGACGCGCTGCGCCTCGACCGCACCGGACGTGACGTCGATCTTGGCCAGATAGCCGTCTTTCGTGGAGATCGGCATGGCGCCGGGCTGATCGGCGCTGGCCCCGCCGGCCACCCAGACCTTGCCGTC
This sequence comes from Caulobacter sp., assembly GCA_031426695.1. Taxonomy (GTDB): domain Bacteria; phylum Pseudomonadota; class Alphaproteobacteria; order Caulobacterales; family Caulobacteraceae; genus Caulobacter. The sequence goes on along the minus strand of JASJPM010000009.1, from coordinate 165,686 downwards.
GGCGACGGTCATGGCGGTGACGGTGTCGTTCCCGGTCCCGCCGAAATAGGCGAGGTTGTCGCCCGCGGTGCTGGACAGATCCGTCGACAGCCTCGCGGCGAAGGCGTCCTGGGCGCCGGCGTAGGCGCGGGTGACGCCGCTGACGTCCAGCGCGCCGTTCGAGGTCGTGCCGGCGACCCACAGGTAGCCTCCGTCCAGGCCCAGGCCCTTGATCGTACCACCGCCCATCTGACCCAGGTCGCGCGTCGCGCCGGTGGTGAAGCTGGCGGCCGAGGTGTGGGTGGTGGAGGTCACCTTCACCGGGTCGGTCCCGCCGTTGTGCGCCCCGTAGTCGGTCGAGGACACGGTCGGTACGCCGTTGGTGGTGGTGGTCGTGGTGATGTTGGTGAAGCCGTTGTCGTCGGTGCGGACCGTGTCCGTCACGCTGGGCGTCACCGTGAAGCTTCGCAGCACGCCCCGGCCGTTTTCGACGCCGGCGACGGTCACTGTCGAGCCATTGATGACCATGCCGCCGACGCTGTCCTCGCCGACCGAGCCGAACTGGGTGGTGAACAGCGTCTTGGGCGCGCCCTTGGCGTCGGGGGCGACGGCCATCAGGTAGTTGTCCCAACCGCCGATCGTGCCACCGCCGCTGGGCAGCGAAGACTTGGTGCGGCCGGCGACGTAGACCACGCCGTTGTCGCCGAACCCGACTTCGGTGGCCTCGTCGGCCTCCAGCGCCCCCCGGCGCTGGGTCCACATCTCGTCGCCCTTGGCGTCGAACACGGTGACGAAGCTGTCTGTCTTGTCGGAAGAGGTGGCGGAGTTGATCGGTCCGTTGCTGACGCCGTTCAGTTCGCCCGTCACCCGACCGGCGATGGCCACGCGTCCGTCCGATGCGATGCTCAGCGCCAGGCCATCGGCCTTGTCGGCGGCGCCCAGGGTGCGGGCGAACATCAGCTTGCCGGCGCTGTCGTACTTGAGCAGCGCCACGTCGCGCTCGCCCTTGACCGTCTGGTTGTCCACCGTGCCGTCGACGTCGGCCAGCACATACAGAGAGCCGTCCGCCCCGACCTTGCTGGCCCGCACGGTTTCGATCGTGCCCTCCAGCGTCGCGGAGGAGATTTTCGATCCCGCGGCGCCGACCGTCGTGCCGTCGAGCTTGACCAGGGTGCTCTCGAACTTGCCGTCGTCGGTCTTGGTGTCCTTGTCCGGGTCCGGATTGCCGGCGTAGGTCGTGACATAGACCGCGGGCGTGGTGGCGGCCGCCGAGAAGGTCAGCTGCTCGGTGGAGTCGCCGCTGATCTTGAACGAATAGTCATCGGCGATGGCCGGCAGGGTGACCGTGGTGCCGCCTGTCGTGACCTTGCGCGGCTCGCCCGGCGTGCGCTCCACGCTGAAGCGCGACTGCAGCCCCGCGGCGGACAGCTTGTCGTTGATGTAGGCGGTGACCGCCCCCATCGTCCGGGTTCCGGCGATCTCCGACAGATCAAGCGCGATGTTGTGCGTGACCGTGCCGCGCTTGACGGTGATGTCGAACTTCACGTCGCCCTGGAAGGCGGCGACCGCGTCGCCCTGGGCGCCCGTATGCACCTTGCCGGTCTTGTAGCTGTAGACCGCCCGCGGCACGCCGACCGCGGACTTGTTGGTGATCATGGTGTCCCCGCGGGTGATCCGCATGGTCTCCATCTTCAGCTTGTCGGTGTAGCTGGTGATCTCGTTCAGGCCGCGGGTGAACACCGACGCCAGGCGGTTGGTCTCGGCCTGGGTGATCCCGGTCGTCTTCGCACGCTCGGCCAGGCCGTTCAGCGCGTTGAGGCCCTGGTACAGCGCAAAAAGCTTCTTGTAGTCGTTGCTGGCGCCCGGCAGGTCGAGCTGCGCAGCCCCCTCATCGATGAAGCGGCGGCCGGCCAGGGCCTGCTTGACCAGCTCGCTGGATTTCAGGGCGGTGGAGGTCGTGGCCCAGGGCGGCGTCGGCGCGTATTTCGGCTTTCCGCCGGTTGTCGACGCAACGCCCGTCGCGCCCGCGGAAGCAAATCCGCCGGTGCGCGCCTGGTAGTACCCCAGGAGGGAGCTGCTATCGATCGAGATGACCATGGGGGCCCTGAACGGAGTTCCGCGCCGAAAGCTTGCCCGACAAGGGCTGAGGAGTCGTTAAGGGGGCGGTCAGGCGGCGATCAGGCCAGCCTTGGAGAGTTGCGCCCGGGCCGAGGGGGCCAGGACGTCCCATTCCTCCCGCAGGATGCCGAGCATCACCACGTCGCGGGGCGTTCCGTCTTTGAGCACGTGGCCGCGCAGATAGCCCTCGCGGCGGAAGCCGGCGGCCGTCTGGATCTTCATGGCGGCGTCGTTGTCGGCCATCACCTCGGCCCAGATCTTGTGCAGGCCCAATTCGCCGAAAGCGCGGTCGAGGCCGAGCACCTGGGCGGCGCGGCCCACGCCCCTGCCCCGCGCCTCGCGATCACCGACGAACCAGTTCCAGGCCGCCCGGCGGTGATGTCCGGACAGGCCGGTGAGTGTGAGAAGGCCGGCGGGCCGCCCGCCGCGCTGGATCATCCAGCCGCGCAGGTCGGGATCGCCCGACAGCTGCGCGAACCAGGCGCGATGGGCCTCACGGCCGGACACGTCGGCGTCCGACATCCAGCGGGCCACTTCGGGCTCGCCGCGCCACTGGTAGAGCAACTCCTCGTCGTCAGGAGCGAGATCACGCAGTTCAATCATGCAGACGCTCCGCCCCGCAGCGGTCTACGATGGAGGCGCGTCGCGGCGGAACCGTGACGCGCCGCCGTCATCAGCTCTTGAACAGCGACAGGATCATCTGCGGCTGCTGGTTGGCGATCGACAGGGCCTGGGTCCCGAGCTGCTGCTGCACCTGCAAAGCCTGCAACCGCGCGCTTTCCTTGGCCAGGTCGGCGTCGACGAGATTGCCGATGCCGGTGTTGAGAACGTCGGAGAGCTTGGAGACGAAAGTATTGTGCGCCTCGATCTGCCGTGACTGGGCGCCCAGGTCGCCGAGGGCCTGGTTGACGTTGCTGATGGAGGTGGTCAGCGCGGACTGGATGCTGGTGGCGAGGGTAGCCGTGGTGATCGAGGCCGTCGCCGCCATGGTCACGAAGGCGCCGCCCAGCGACATGTTCTTGCCCGACAGCGTGATGTAGGAGTTGGCGTCGGCGTTGGCCAGGAAGCGGATGCTGGCGCCCAGCGAGCCGTCGAGCAGGTTGGCGCCGTCAAACTCGGCGTCGTTCACCACCTGAGTGATCTGCCGGAGCAGCGCCTTGAAGTCGGAGTCGAGCGCGGTGCGGGCGACGCTGTCCAGCGACGGATCCATCGCGGCCGTGACCTTTTCCTTCATCTGCAGCATCAGGTCGGAGACGGTCTCGCCAGCCGCCATCGCCACGTCGGCGATGGACTGGGCCCGATCGAGGCTCATCTTGACGGCGCTGAGGGCGCCGAGGTCGGCGCGCTGAGCCTGGGCGATGCCCCAGACCGAGGCGTTATCCTTGGCCCCCTGGACCTTCAGGCCGGTGCTGATGCGATTCTGCACGCCGGCCATGTCGTCGTTGGTCTTGTTCAGGTTCTGTAGCGCGACCAGGGCTGACTGGTTCGTATGGACGCTGATCGCCATAGGGCTTCTCCTAGCAAGGCGCTTCGCAGGGCGAGGCGACTCACCAAGCCCCCTCGCAGGCCAAGCTGGCTGGAGATCGTGTGCGTATGGTTAACGCGCGTAAACCATAATCGCCGCCACGGCCGGGACCGTGTCGGGTAAAGGTTCGGAGCGCTGCGGCAAGACGCCGCGAGCGGTGCGTCCTCAGGACTTCGCGTCGACGATATCGCCCGGGTCGTAGGTGGGATCGTCCTTCAGCCGCAGCACCTCTTCACGGGGAAGCTGCCGAACGACCTCGCCGGTGCGGCGATCGAGAGTCTTGTAGACGATGGCGCCGGACTGCTCGTCTTCCTCGATGACGAGACGCAGGTCCGCGGATTGGGGCGCGGGATCCTTCGGCGGTCTGGGCGCGTCGACTCGGGCGACCTGCGGGGCCTGGAAGGCGCCCATGGACTCGACCGGCGACAATGGTGCGATGGCTTTCATCTCTCCTTACGCCGGCCTCTGCTGACCGACGTCTCTCTGAACGTGCGCATGGCGAAGGTCTCGCGACCTTCGCCAGCGCGACCGGGGCGGACGGCGTTGGCCGCCCGCCCCTTCTGGCGTTGCCTTTAGCGGAACAGTCCCAGCAGGGACGAAGTCGAGCTGTTGGCGATGGACAGGGCCTGCACGCCGAGCTGTTGCTTGGTTTGCAGGGCCTGCAGCTTGGCGCTTTCCTTGGCGAGGTCCGCGTCGACCAGGTTGCCCACGCCCGCGTCGAGGCTGTCTTGCAGCTTGCCGACGAAGGTGAGGTGCGATTCCAGCGACTTCGAGCCGGTGCCGAGCTTGGCCAGGGCCGAGCCGACGTTCGAGATCGAGGTGCTGACGGTCGTGACCAGCGCCGCCGCGACCGTGGCGGTGCTGAGCGAGGCCGTGGCGGCGACAGTGACGTTGGCGCCGCCCAGAGCCAGCGACTGCGCCGCCACAGTGATCTTGGAGGTGCCGTCCGCGTTGGCCAGAGCCGTCACGGTGTTGCCGGAAGCCTTGATCATGTTGGCGCCGTTGAAGTCGGCGTTGGTCACAGCCTTGGTGATCTGGTCACGAAGCGCCTTGAAGTCTTCGTTCAGAGCCGAGCGGCTGGTGGTGTCGAGCGTCGTGTCCGACGCGGCCAGGGCCTTTTCCTTCATCTGCAGGAGCAGATCGGAAACGGACTCGCCGGCGGCGATCGCGACGTCGATGGTGGATTGACCGCGCTGGAGCGAGTCCTTCACGGCGTTCAGGGCGTTGGATGTGCCGCGCTGGGTCTGGGCGATGGCCCAAACGGCGCCGTTGTCCTTGGCCGAGCTGACCTTCTTGCCGGTATTGATGCGGCCCTGAACGTTGGCCAGTTCGTTGTTGGTGGCGTTCAGGTTTTGCAGCGCGACGAGCGCGCCGTTGTTCGTGTTAACGCTGTTCAGCGCCATGACGATATTCCCTTTCAGGTGTCCGACGTCGTTTTGACTGCCGGGGGCCTTTTGCCCACCTGACTGGGAAGCAATCGCCGGGCCAGTTTGGCCCACCGAGCGGATCGGCTCAAGCGATTGAAATTGCAGCGTTATATGTCTGTTAGGGATGGCGGCGCCCGGCAAAATTTGCCGAGCTCAAGGCATGGGTGGCAATTCCTGCCGGGCGCCCCGGAGGAAAAGGCTGCCGGGCGGGGCCTGTGGAGCCCCGCCCGGCGTCGCGGCCTACTGGAACAGTCGGGTCAGCGACTGGGTCGACGTGTTGGCGATCGAGAGCGCCTGGACACCGAGCTGCTGCTTGGTCTGCAGAGCCTGGAGCTTGGCGCTTTCCTTCGCGAGGTCAGCGTCGACCAGATTGCCGATACCCGCGTCGAGGCTGTCCTGCAGCTTGCCGACGAAGGTCACGTGCGCATCGAGCGCCTTGGACTTGGTGCCAAGGCGAGCAAGCGCCGCGCCGGTGTTGGTGATGGAGGTCGAGACCGTCGTGATCATGGCCGCAGCCAGGGTCGACGTTCCGATCGAGCCCGCCGCGGCGACGGTCACGATGGATCCGCCCAGGGCCATGACTTCAGCAGCCACGGTGATCTTGGACGATCCGTCCGCATTGGCGAGGGCCGCGATGGCGGTAGCGCCGGTCTTGATGAGATTGGTCCCATTAAAATCGGCGTTCGACACGGCCTTGCTGATCTGGTCACGCAGGGCCTTGAAGTCCTCGTTCAGTGCGGACCGGCTGGTGGAGTCGAGGGTGGTGTCCGACGCCGCCAGGGCCTTTTCCTTCATCTGCAACAGCAGATCAGAGACGCTTTCGCCGGCGGCGATCGCCACGTCGATCGTGGAGCGACCCCGGTCGAGCGAATCCTTCACGGCGTTCAGGGCCTGCGAAGTGCCACGTTGCGACTGGGCGATAGCCCAGATGGCGCCGTTGTCCTTCGCGCTGGAAACCTTCTTGCCGGTGTTGATGCGGCTCTGCGTTTGCGACAGTTCCATGTTGGTCGCGTTGAGGTTCTGGAGCGCAACGAGCGCGCCCACGTTGGTGTTGACCGAATTCATCGGCGTTCCTTCCATTCTGGTCGGGGGGATGTCCGGCTTTTGCCGGCGAGCATTCTTGCTCACCAACCAGCATCGCAAGGCACGGGCCAGCCGACCAACGTTCTGCGAGCAATTATTCCATTGTTTTTATTGGGATATTTTTCCGACGCGGTGTGGATGGCACAGCCCTAAACGCCAACCGCCCGGCGCGATTGGCCGGGCGGCAGAGTTTGCCGGAATGTCAGGACGCCAGGCCCGGTCAGGCGGCTTCAGCGCCGCCCGACAGGCCGTTCATCATGATGCGGTTGATGTCGATCAGCGGCTCAATCTCTTCCTCGCGCCGGATCACCGAACTGGTGTGCCGACTGACCCAGAGGCTGAGAGAAATGATCTGGGCGCGCAGCGGAATTGGCAGCTGGTTGGCCGGATCGGAGCAGTCGCTGGCCAGCGCGGACCACAGGCGCCGGTTCCAGTCGAGGGCCTCGATCCGCCCCTTGATGTCCGTGTCCGGCAGTTCAGCGGCCTGCATGAGGGCGCGCGTGACCTGACCGAAGAGGCGATACTCCGCCTCGCGCGGATTTTCAGCCCGCGCCGCGGCCTGCTGGTACGCCTGCAGCGACATTGCCCAACCTTTCGTCTTCGTATTCGATCAGCTTCCGGCACAGCATGAGCGCCTTGTAGTACTCTTTGCTCATGGCGTGTTTGGAGATGGTGACGCAGTCGGCCAGGACGTCCGGATTGCGGATCACGCCCATGAATTCGGAAAGCCTGCGCACGAACTCGTCGTAGTAGCGGAGCGCCCCGGCCTCATCGAGGTACATCATCATCACCGGGAAATAGATCATCCGGGCCGGGGTCACGGCCTCTTCCGGCTGCATGATGTCCTTCTCGCGAAGAACGGACGCCTTGTTCTGGAGCACCAGGACCCCGCGTCGGTCGCCGTTCTGCACGACGGCGCCGTTGAGAACGAACTTCTCTCCGGGCTTCAGCGACAGTTTCAGCGGCACGGCGTCTCACTCCGAAGTCAGGGGCGCGTTCGTCCGCGGAACCACCGCTCCGGAGAATCCAACCCGCCCGATGAAGGGGACGCTAAGGTCGCACGGTTAACGGGACATTGCCCAGCCCGCGACCTCTCGCCGCTGGTTAATGCGCCATTAGGCATAATCGGGGCATCCGGAAGGGGTATTGTCCTCCTCGCGTCACGGAGTCGCGCGCGCATGCCGCAGCCCAGGATCAAGTCCCAGACCTCGGCCATCGCGCTGGGCATGGAGCCGGCGCAGGTGGCCGCGGCCGCGCCGCGCATGTCCGGGCAGATCGCGGGCGACTCGGGCTCCCGCGCCGCTCTGGACCGCCTCAACGCCGCCGTGGCGGAGCTCAAGGCCGTCGCCGTGCAGCCGTTGCTGCAGCAGGCCGTGGCGGCGCTCCAGGCCGACGACTTCAAGACCGGCGGCGACCTGGCCATCAAGGCGCTGGAGATGGACGAGCGGAACGGCTTTGGCTGGTATCTGCTGGCCATCGCCCGCGAACGGGCCGGCGACTTCGCATGGTCGGTCAAATGCTACGAGTCTGCTCTGGCGCTAATCCCCGATCATGCCGAGGTCGCCAACGACCTTGGCCGCCTCGCCTACCGCATGGGCATGGTCGGGACGGCCGAAAAGCTGTTCACCCACTATCTGGCCAGCCATCCGGAGTCGTTCGAGGCCGCCAACAACCTGGCCTGCGCGGTGCGCGATCAGGGCCGGTTCGCCGAGGCCATCGAGATCCTGCGCCCCGCGATCCATCGCACGCCCGGCAGCGCGCTGCTGTGGAACACCCTCGGCACGGTGATCGGCGAGGAGGGCGACCCGGCCACCTCGACGACCTTCTTCGACGAGGCGCTGCGTCTCGATCCGCTGTTCAGCAAGGCCCGCTACAACCGCGGCAACGCCCGGCTGTCGCGAGGCGACCGCCAGGGCGCGCTGGAGGACTGCGAGACCGCCATGCAAGCCGCCATGGCGCCGGACGAGCGGCTGATGATGGAACTGGCTCGCTCGACCATTCTCATGGCCCTCGGCAGGGTCGGCGAGGGCTGGGACGCCTACGAGGCGCGGCTGCAACCGGCGTTCGCCGACGTCACCCACTACCTGATAGACCGGCCGAAATGGACGCCCGAGAGCGATCTTGCCGGCCGCACGCTGCTGGTCATCGGCGAACAGGGCCTGGGCGACGAGGTGATGTTCGCCAACGTCCTGCCCGACCTGGTCGAGGCGCTGGGCCCCAACGGCCGGCTGATCCTCGCCATTGAGCCCCGGCTCGTCCCGCTATTCCAGCGGTCGTTCCCGGACGCGCTGGTCGGGCCGCACGCGACCTTCAAGGTCGACGCCCGCTCGGTGCGCGGCGTGACCTTCCTCGACGACCTGGAAGCGGTCGATCTCTGGACCCCGATCGGCTCGCTGCTGCGCCGGTTCCGGCGGACCGTTGAGGCCTTCCCGTCACGCCCCCGCTTCCTGACCGCGGACCCGGCGCGGGTCGAGCACTGGCGCTCTACGCTGTCGCCCCTGCCCGGCCTCAAGGTCGGCCTGCTGTGGAAAAGCCTGCTGATCAACAGCGCCCGCCACCGCTTCTTCTCGCCGTTCGAGCAGTGGGCCCCGATCCTGAAGACGCCCGGCGTCAGCTTCATCAACTTGCAGTACGGCGACTGCGACGCCGAGCTGGAGTTCGCCCGGCGCGAGTTCGGGGTCGAGATCTTCCAGCCGCCGGGGATCGACCTGAAACAGGACCTGGACGACATCACCGCACTCTGCAGCGCAACCGACCTGGTGCTCGGCTTCTCGAACGCGACGATCAACCTGGCCGGAGCCTGCGGCGCGCCGGTCTGGTTGATGACCGTGGACGGCGCCTGGACCCGGCTCGGCTCGGACGCCTACCCCTGGTATCCGCAGGCCGGCTGCTTCTCCTCCAGCGACTATCAGGACTGGACGCCGGTCATGGGTGAGGTCGCCCACGCCCTGAAGGTTCGCGCCGACGCCGCGAGCGCCGGCTGACGAACATGGTTCTGGCGATCCTGCAGGCGCGCATGTCCTCCACCCGGCTGCCGGGCAAGGTCATGGCCGACCTTGCGGGGGCGCCGATGATCCTGAGGCAGATCGAGCGGCTGAACCGCGCGCCGAGCCTTCGACAGATCGTCGTGGCGACGTCCGACCAGCCAAGCGATAATCCGCTCGCCCACGCCATGCAGGCGGCCGGCGTGCCGGTGTTCCGGGGGCCGCTGGACGACGTGCTGGAGCGATTCATCGGGGCGATCGACGCCTTTGGACCTGCCGACATCGGGGTGCGCCTCACCGCCGACTGCCCGCTGGCCGACCCCGGCGTGATCGAGGCCACGGTGGCGCTGCGCGAGACGACCGGCGCCGACTATGCCGCCAACGCCGGCGAACGTCGGACCTTCCCCAAGGGGCTGGACGTCGAGGTGTTCCGCGTCGCCGCCCTGCGCGCGGCGGCCGCCGAAACCCGCGATCCCTACGACCGCGAGCACGTCACGCCGTTCCTCTACCGCCGGCCGGAGCGCTTCGCGCTGGCCTTCCACCACCAGGCGGTTGACGAGGGCGAGGTGCGCTGGACCGTGGACCGGCCCGATGACCTTGAATTCGTGCGGTCGGTTTACGAGGCCCTTTATCCAGAGAACCCTGCCTTCACCAGCGACGACGTCCGCGCCTTCGTCCGGAGCCGTCCGGACCTGATGCATCTGGGGGGAGACCGCCGCCTGTGACCGCCCCGACCATCCTGCTGCGGGATCTTCGCGAGGACGACCGCCAAAGGCTCCTGGCCTGGCGCAACAGTCCCGAGGTCGCGGCCTACATGTATTCCGACCATGAGATCAGCCAGGCTGAGCACGACCGCTGGTTCGACGGTCTGGCCGGCGACGGGCGCCGTCGCTACTGGGTCATCGAGGTCAACGGCGAGCCTGTGGGACTGGCCAACCTGGCCGACATCGACCACACCCACCGCCGCTGCGTCTGGGCCTACTACCTGGCCAGCCCATCGGTCCGGGGCATGGGCGTCGGCTCCTACGTCGAGTTCCAGATCATCGAGCATGTGTTCGGGACGCTGGGGCTGGACAGGCTGTGGTGCGAGGTCCTGGCCTCGAACGAGGCGGTCTGGAAGCTGCACATGCTGCACGGCTTCGAACGCGAGGCGTTGTTCCGACGTCACGTGGTGAAGAACGGCGAGCGCGTGGACGTCATCGGGCTGGGCCTGCTGGCCGAGGACTGGGCGGCGCGCCGGGACGAGATGGCCGACCGCCTGCGCGCCAGGGGCTTTGCGATCTAGCGGAACATCGCCCCGTCTGGCGGGTTGAATCCGGGTCGGGGCCTTGGCCCCATTTTGCCGGAGTTCCCCATGACGCACCCGTCCGATGACCAGAGCCCCGTCAAAGCCGACGAGGAGGCGAATGTCCTCAAGCCCGCGCCGGCCGGCGACGCCCGCGGCGTAAACCCCGCTGACAACGTCGATGACGAAGCCGATCCCCATGTCGAGCGTCAGCTGGACAAGGGGCTGAAGGAGACCTTCCCCGCCAGCGACCCGGTGTCGATCAACCCCGGCGCTGATTGAGCCCCGCGACATGAACGCCTACCCTGCACGCCGGGAGACGCTCATGGCCGACCACAAAACCCCCGAAGAGATCGACAAGGCCGCCGCCGACGCGTTGCTGGACGAGGAACTCGACGAGAGCTTCCCGGCCAGTGATCCGCCGTCGTCGCTGTTGCGCGAACCCGAGGAGCCGCCGAAACCGGCTTGAATGTCCGGCGGAGCGCTTTAGGCTGGCCTCGAATTGAACGTTTGTTTGAGGTCGGCTCGGCCGCCTCGGGGGATCAAGATGAGCCAGCGCTTCGAAGGCACTGAAAACTACGTCGCGACCGACGACCTGAAGATCGCGGTCAACGCCGCCATCGCCCTGCAGCGCCCGCTGCTGATCAAGGGCGAGCCCGGCACCGGCAAGACCGTCCTGGCCGAGGAAGTGGCCAAGGCGCTGGGCGCCAAGCTGATCACCTGGCACATCAAGTCGACGACCAAGGCCAGCCAGGGCCTCTACGAGTACGACGCCGTCACCCGCCTGCGCGACAGCCAGCTGGGCGACGAGCGCGTCAAGGACGTCAAGAACTACATCAAGAAGGGCAAGCTCTGGGAGGCGTTCGAGTCCGACGAGCGCCCGGTGCTACTGATCGACGAGATCGACAAGGCCGACATCGAGTTCCCCAACGACCTCCTGCAGGAGCTCGATCGGATGGAATTCTACGTCTACGAGACCGGCGAGACGATCGCCGCCAAGATCCGCCCGGTGATCATCATCACCTCCAACAACGAGAAGGAGCTGCCGGACGCGTTCCTGCGCCGCTGCTTCTTCCACTACATCCGCTTCCCCGACGAAGAGACCATGCAGAAGGTCGTCGACGTCCACTATCCGGGCATCAAGCAGAAGCTGGTCGCCGAGGCGCTGCGCATCTTCTACGACATGCGCAAGGTGCCGGGCCTGAAGAAGAAGCCGTCGACCAGCGAGCTGCTCGACTGGCTGAAGCTGCTGATGGTCGAGGACATCGACGAGGCCATGCTGAAGGAAAAGGATCCCACCAAGCTGATCCCGCCCCTGCACGGCGCGCTGCTCAAGAACGAGCAGGACGTCCACCTGTTCGAACGCCTGGCCTTCCTGGCCCGCCGCGAAGGCAGCGGAGCCCGTCCGGGGCAGTAGGCGCCGGCGTCGCCGTTTGAATAAGGGGACAGGGCATCGTACCTGTCCCCTTTTTCATGTTTGAAAGCCGTGTGTTACCGCGATTTCACTGGCCCGCCGGAGGCCGCTGCGCCACGTTTCGGTCACAAACCGAAAGGGACCTGCCCATGAACCGCCCCCTCCTGCTGCTCGCCGGCGTCGCCGTCCTGGCCCTCGGCGCCTGTGACCATCCCGACGCCGAACGGCAACGTGAGGCCAACGCCCTCAAGGTGGTCAGCACCCTCGACTGCCCCGAGCGGCAGGGCGCGCTGAAACGCAGCACGACGGCCAGCGACGGCCTGTCCTGCGTCTACGCCAGCGACCGTGCCGAGGTGACGCTGCGGGTGATCCAGGTGGGCGAGGGCACGCCGTCAGACGCCCTGGCGCCGATCGAGGCGGAACTGAAGACGATCCTGCCGGACGTGAAGACGACCCCGGCTGCCTCCGACACCGAAGAGGTCGACATCCGCCTGCCGGGCGTCAGCATCCAGGCTGGCGAATCCGGGGCCAAGGTCCGCGCGCCGGGCGTCGAGGTGAACGCGGTCGACGGCGGCGGGGCGGAAGTTCGGGCCACGCGCAACTTCACCGCCCGGCTGTCCGGCGAGAAGGGGCGTGGCGAGGGCGTCTCGGCCCGCTACATCCTGGCCAGCGACACCGCGACGGGCGAGTGGAAGACCGTCGGCTACGATGCGCGCGGGCCGATCGGCGGCCCGCTGGTCGTCGGGATCGTCAAGGTCCGCGACAAGGACGGCAGCCACGACGACGTCTTCGAGGACGTCGCCGATCTGGTCCGTCACAATGTCGGCGGCCGCGACGCCAAGGCCGCGATTATAGTGGACTGACTTCCGTCACCTTGTAGGCGAGCATGCGGCCGTCCTCGTCGGCGACCGAGACGTACTCCCCGACCGAGAACCGGTGATCGCCCAGGCGGTGCACCGGTTCGTCGTCGGTGTCGTCGGCGGCGTCATAGTCGAAGAACCAGGTCTGGCCCTTGCGCGCCAGGCGGCCGATGACGGCCTCCTCGTCGGGGGCGAAGCGGCGCACCGAGCAGTCGGCCCGCACCTTCTGGAAGGCGTCGAGGTCCAGCTTCCCGTCGTCGTGCAGCGGCGCCACCACGGTGTAGCCCCGGTGGTCGTCGCCATCGGCGAATTCTGTGCCCGGGTTGCGCGCAAGGCGCATGACGATACGCGACAGCGTCATAGGTATCTCTCGTTTGGTTGAATCTAGTGGGACAGGAACAGCGACGGACCGTCGTTGTTCAGCAGCGTGCGGGTCGTCCCGCCGAAGATGTATTCCTGCAGACGCGGGTGCCCGAAGGCGCCGGCCACCAGGATGTCGGCCGCCACCGCGCTGGCGCCGTCGAGCAGCAGCTGCGCCGCATCGCCGGTCTCGTTGATCAGCTTGACCTCGGCGGTGACATTGCGGGCTGCGAAGAAGGCCTTCAGGCGATCCGGATCGAAGTTGCGTGACGAGGCGCCCGGCGCAGCCAGGATCACCACGCGGGAGGCCTTTTCCAGCAGGGGCAGCGCTGTACGTGCGGCGCGCGAAGCTTCCTTGCCGCCGTCCCAGGCCACCGCCACCACGCCGTCGGCGCGCAGGCCCGGCCGGGCGACGATGGTCGGACGCTGCTCGTCGGCGACCATCTGCTGGAAGGCTTCGGCAAGCGGGCCACGGCCGCGGGCGGCCTCGGTGTCGAACAGCACGACGTCCGACAGCCGGCTCTCCATGGAGAGGCCCGCCCAGACGGGAGTCTCCAGGCCCACGAACGTCGTCTTCGCATAGCCGCAGGCCACGCAGGCGGCCCGCGCGGCGCGCTCGCCCTCGGCGGCGGCTTCCTTCAGGCTGTCCATGGCGGTGATCTGCACCCCGCCCATGAACCCTTCGCCCATCCAAGGCATCAGGTCGGCGATGTCGGCCGGCGCATGCACTGCCGCGACCTCGGCTCCGAACGGCGCGGCGATCGCCGCAGCGTATTCCAGAACCCGCGCATCGTGCGTGCCGCCGGCCAGCGGCGCCATGATCCTAGCCCAACTCATCTGGATCTCCTTCATCTTCACAATGGCCGCATCAGGCAGACCCGGTCATTGATCTTTGTCAACCAATGCGTCAGTTGAAGCGCCCTGCCGAATGTAAGGAACGAACTGGTGGCGAAAGGGCTGCGCGGCGCGCAATCGCCGAAAAAATCTCCCCGGGCCTGGCAGCGGATGCTTTCCGGCCGGCGGCTTGATCTGCTCGATCCCTCGCCGATGGATATCGAGATCGAGGACATCGCCCATGGCCTGGCGCGCGTCGCCCGCTGGAATGGGCAGACCCTTGGCGAGCATGGCTTCTCGGTGGCGCAGCACTCGCTGGTGGTTGAGGACATTGTCGCCCACATCCAGCCCGGCGTGGATCCGAAGTGGCGGCTCGCCGCTCTGCTGCACGACGCCTCCGAATATGTGATCGGCGACATGATCAGCCCGTTCAAGGCGGCGCTGGGCGTCAGCTACAAGGACTTCGAGGAGCGGCTGGAGCACGCCATCCACGCCCGCTTCGGATTACCCGCGAAGACGCCCATTGCGATCAAGAAGCTGATCAAGCAGGCGGACAGGGCCTGCGCCTACTTCGAAGCAACCCAGTTGGCGGGTTTTGGCCATGATGAGTCCCTAGGATTCTTTGGCCCGCTTCCGGCGGGACTTTCCCTTGTGCTCGACCCGATGCCCGCCCGAGAAGCCCAGGATCGCTACGTCCACCGCTTCCACGTGCTCTCGGAAGCGGCGGGGTTCGAGCCGGCCCAGGCGGCCTTCGATACGGAGTAGGTTCGCGTGACCCTGATCGTCAGCCCCTTGCGTGACGTCGACACCGTGGTTCGGTTCAAGAGGCCGTCGCACCTGATCACGCTGCTGGACCCGCACATGATGGGTGACTGCCCGCGCGGATTCCGCCCAGACCGTCACCTGAAGATCGCCGTCGACGACGTCTGGGAGCCGCAGGCCGGAAAGACCCTGCCGGCGGAAGATGTCGTCGAGGACGTCCTGGCGTTCGGCAAGACCTGGACCGGCGAGTCGCCGATGCTGGTCCACTGCTGGGCCGGCGTAAGCCGCTCGACCGCCACCGCCTTCATCCTGGCCTGCCAGCAAAGGCCCGACATCGACGAGGCGAAGATCGCCCGGGCGCTGCGCAAGGCGTCCGCCTCGGCCACGCCCAATCCCCTGCTGGTCCGGCTGGCTGACGACATCATGGGCCGTAAGGGGAAGATGGTCGACGCCGTCGCCGGCATAGGCAAGGGCGTCTATGCCTACCCGGGCTCGCCGTTCGAGCTGGGCCTGAAGTTCTAGACGCGCCCTCCCCGCCGGCGCCGGTCGGTGTTAGTCAGGGCCTCAATGACCCTTTCCGTCGTCATCGGCCTGTCCGCCGTCACCATGGCCATCCGCAACGGCGAGGCGGTCGTCCTGACCGTGCGCCCGCACGACGCGGCGACCGACCGCGCCACCACCCTCCCCGGCCTGCCGTTCGGGCCGTTCGACCCGGAGGGGCACCGCACCTTCGAGATCGCCCTGCGCGCCTTCGTGACCGAGCAGACGGGGTTCGACCTCGGCTATGTCGAGCAACTCTACACCTTCGGCGACAAGGGTCGCGACGCGCCCCGGGCCGAGGTCGGGGCCGGCGCGGCGCGGGTCGTCTCGGTCGGCTATCTGGCCCTGACGCCGGCCGCCGTGGAAACCGACGGACTGGACACCGCGTGGGCGCCGTGGTCGCGGTTCTTCCCATGGGAGGATTGGCGGCAGGGCCGCCCCGCCCTGATCGACGAGGCAATCGCGCCGGCGCTTCGCCGCTGGGCCGGGCGCGACGAAAGCCGCCTGGCCCGCGCGCGCCTCCTGTTCGCGCTCGACGGCGCCGGCTGGAACGAGGAGCGGGTGCTGGACCGCTACGAGCTGCTCTACGAAGCCGGTCTCGCCCCCGAGGCCGCCCGCGACCAGTCGCGCGACCGCGGCGAGGACGCCGTCGAGCCCCGCGCCCTGTCCGCAGCCCTGGGCGAGCCGATGCTGTCGGACCACCGCCGCATCCTGGCCACCGGCCTTGGTCGCCTGCGCGGCAAGCTGAAGTACCGCCCTGTCGTGTTCGAACTGATGCCGGCGGAGTTCACCCTCTCGGCGCTGCAGCGGGCGGTGGAGGCCATCGCCGGCGTTCCGCTGCACAAACAGAACTTCCGCCGCGTGGTGGAGCGCATCGACCTTGTCGAGGGCCTCGGCCGCATGGACACCGAAACCGGCGGCCGCCCGGCGGAGCTGTTCAGGTTCCGGCGCGAACTGCTGACGCAGCGGCCGGCCGGGGGGCTGAGCCTGCCGCTGCTGCGGGATTAGGCGCGCAGCCTACTCCGCCGCGATCTTGTCGGGCTCCGCGGCCCGGGCCGCCTCCCGCGCCTGCCACTTCGCCTTCAGTGACGCCGACGTCTCCCGTGAGCCATCAGGGCTCCAGCCGGGCCGGCCGAACAGGTAGCCGATGACCTCGCGCGGCGAGCGGGCGCTCCACAGGTCCTTGCCGATGCCGATCCACTCGTGGAAAGCCACGCGCAGGATGTTGAAATCGCCCAGGTTATGGACCAGCCCGTAGCGTGGCGGCTCCTTGTCGTCCTCGGGGATATAGGTGCCGAACAGCCGGTCCCAGATGATCAGGATGCCGGCGTAGTTAGAGTCGAGATATCGCGGATTGCGGGCGTGGTGCACGCGGTGATGCGACGGGGTGTTGAACACCGCCTCGAACCAGCGTGGCATCCGGTGGATGGCCTCGGTATGGATCCAGTACTGGTAGACGAGGCTGATCCCCTTCTGCACGGCGATCATCGCCGGTGGGAAGCCGAGGAAGGCCATCGGCAGCCACAGCAGCCAGGAGCCGTTGACCCCGCCGGTCCAGGTCTGTCGCAGGGCGGTGGCCAGGTTGTAGTGCTGCGAGGAGTGGTGATTGACGTGGCTGGCCCACCAGAACCGGCGCTCGTGCGACAGGCGGTGGAACCAGTAGTAGGTCAGATCCTCGAGGAAGAAGATCGCCACCCAGGCCCACCAGGCGGTCATCGGGATGTCGAACAGCCGATGGTTCTGCCAGATCCAGACGGTGGTCCCGACGACGATCGCGGCGGTGAATCCGCCGGCGATGGTGCTGCCCAGGCCCATCAGCAGCGACGTGGCGGTGTCCCGGGCCTCGTAGTTGGCCTTCGCCTTGCGCAGGCGGCCCAGCACGATCTCGGCCAGGATGGTGACCACGAACACCGGGATGGCCCAGGTGACGGGATCGAAGGGCGGGACAAGCGGGTCGAGCGTCATGCGGCGATAGCCTTGTTGTCGGATTCCGGCGGCCAGGGGTTCACGCCGCTGACCGCAAGCGTCGCGACGGGCGCGGCCGGGTCGCGCAGGCGCAGACGCACCTTGCCGCCCCGGACGGGCGCCTTGATGGCGTCCTCCCAGGCCAGCGTGCGAGCCACCCAGGAATCACCCAGCCGGAACAGCACCAGCGCCCGGGCGCCGTCGCGGGCGATAACCCCGCAGCCGTCGGCGGCGATCCACAGCCGGTCAGGAGCGTTGTCAGGGAACTCCGCCGCCAGCATGGCGCGGGCTGACGCTTCGTCCAGCGGCGGCGCCGGGCGCGCGATTCTCGCCCAGGCCGCCACGGCGACCATCATGGCCACGGCCACGGCCGAGCCGATCAGGATGTACAGATCTTCCACGTCGTTCGCCTTCTCCCCGGCGCGGAGTTTCTACCGGCGCGGCGCGGCGTCAACAGAAAAGCCCTCCCCCGTCGCCGGGGAAGGGCCTAACCGTCGTCGCGTAGCCTTGCGGCGGGTCGAATCTAGAACTTGCGACTGTAACCGACAGACCACACATCGGCCTCGGCATCGTCGTGATCGTGACGGGTCCAGTCGAGACGGATGCCGTCCTTCTCGGTCACATTGTACTGACCGCCCACGCCATAGGCGAAGCCGTCAGTATCGAGGTCGCCCAGCGTGGTATCGAAGCTGGCGCCGGTGTAGCCGGCGCGGGCGAACAGGTCGAAGCTGGGCGAGATCGGCGCGGTGACGACGCCGAAGACGCCGACCTCATGCTTCATCTCCACGTCGACGCCCGACACCGTGTCGTCGGAGATGCCGAATGCGGCCTCGCCCTCGACGCCGAACATCGGAGTGAACTTGTAGCCGAGCCTGCCCTGCAGCGCGCCGAGGTTGGCGCCTTCGGCGTCAACGCCGGCGTAGCCGACCGTGCCATAGGCCTGGGCCTGAGCGACGGCGGGCATGGCGGCCAACGAAAGCACGGCGGCCGAAGCCGCGATCATGAGAGTTTTCATCGTCATAGTCTCCTTGACGCTTTTCAGCTCCCCAGCTGCCCAATCGGGTAGGAGCCAAACGCGGCGGAGACGGGACGGTTCAGCGCGCGGAATGAGGCGGAAATGTTTCGTGGCCATTGAGCCACAGGGCGGGGATGGGCTGACGCAGCGTCCACGCGTGCTATCTATCCCCGGTCAAATCATCAAAACGCCGCGCGATCTCAAGCTGCGGCCATCGTCGGGACATCGCCACAGTGCACCAGGCCGTCATCGCCGCCACCGGTCTCCACACGCCAGACCAGAGCATATCCAACGCCGAGCTGGTCGACGCCTTCAACAGCTACGTCGAAAGCTTCAATGCCGCCAACGCCGACGCCATTGCGGTCGGCGAGGTCCAGGCCCTGGCCCCCTCGTCGCCGGAGTTCATCGAGAAGGCCTCGGGCATCAAGTCGCGATTCGTGGTCGACAAGGCCGGGATCCTCGACCCCGAGATCATGCGGCCGAACATTCCTGAACGGCCCAACGAGGAGCTGTCGATCCTGGCGGAGATCGCCGTCGCTGCCGCCAGGCAGGCGATCGAGCGCTGGGGCAAGCCGGCCAGCGAGATCGACGCGGTTATCTGCGCCGCCTCGAACATGCAGCGGGCCTATCCGGCCATGGCCATCGAGGTGCAGCAGGCGCTGGGCATCGGCGGCTTCGCCTTCGACATGAACGTGGCCTGCTCCAGCGCCACCTTCGGCATCAAGACCGCAGCCGACTTCATCGCCTCCGGCTCGGCGCGCGCGGTGCTGATGGTCAATCCGGAGATCTGCTCGGGCCACCTGAACTTCCGCGACCGCGACAGCCACTTCATCTTCGGCGACGTGGCGACGGCGGTGATCGTCGAGCGGGCGGACCAGGCCACGGACGGCTGGGAAATCCTGGGCACGCGGCTGAAGACCCAGTTCTCGAACAACATCCGCAACAACTTCGGATTCCTCAACCGCGCCGCCCCCGAAGGGATCGGCGCGCCCGACAAGCTGTTCGTGCAGGAAGGCCGAAAGGTTTTCCGCGAGGTAGTGCCGATGGTCAGCGAGATGATCCTGGAGCATGCCGCCGAGATCGGCGTCGACCCGACGGGTCTCAAGCGCATGTGGCTGCACCAGGCCAATATCAACATGAACGAGATGATCGGCCGCAAGGTGCTGGGTCGGGCCCCTGAACCCGGCGAGAACGTGATCATTCTCGACGAGTACGCCAACACCTCCAGCGCCGGCTCGATCATCGCCTTCCACAAGACCTGCGACGACTTCGCCCCCGGCGAGACCGGCCTGATCTGCAGCTTCGGCGCCGGCTATTCGGCCGGCACGGTGTTCGTCAGGAAGCGGTAGCGCGCATTACCCGCTCTCGGACGGCCGCAGGGCCTTGTTGCGGAACCACTTGGAGATAGCCCACTTCTGCCCGGAAGTGGGCGGCGCCCCGACGTGCAGGGTCATCGGGTCCACCCGTCCGTCGGGCTTTACGCTGTCGAAGATCAGGGCGCAGCCGCGTGGCGGCTTGTAGCCGATCTTCAGGTGCGGGAACTCGGTGGCGCCACCCTCGAAACCGTCATTGAGATAGACCAGCAGGGTCCGCACCCGCTGGCCCAGCTTCTCCAGGATCGGCGCGTTCTGCAGCGTCTCGGGGATGTAGTCGACATGCGGCTTGTAGACCTCGCCGACGGCGTAGTGGAGCACGCCCAGCGCCTCCCCGTTCTCCGGCGGCATGTCGGCGGCCGCGGCCAGCCGCGCGCTGATCAGCTCCAGGATGACGTCGCTGTCGACGAGCCCGAAGTGCATGACGGTGTTGGTCCGCTCCTCGCGCTCTATTTCCTGGCCCTCCTCGTCGAGGATCTTGCCGCGGGTGAGAGCCGGGGCCGCCATGGCGATGACGTAGTCACAGAGCCACGGCTCCAGCAGACCATCCAGCATCCACACATTGGGATCGGTTCGGTCCTGATGCTTGTGGAACGGCTTTGCGAAGTCAGACAGGTCGATGGCGGAGGCGACCTTCTGCCAGTCGACGTCGCCGACCGGCGCGACCCGGTCCTTCATGAACAGCGCCGCGGCTTGGGATCCCAGCTGCGCCGCCCGCGCCAGAGCCGGACCGGACCGCGAGAGCAGGCCCAGCTGGCAGGCCGCGCGGGCGTCGCCGCGCTCGGCCAACGCCACCAGCCAGACCACGGCCTGGCCGAGGTCCCGCGAGGTTCCGATGCCGCCGGAATGGATGACCGAAGCGACATGCAGGGCGAACGGGTCACCGGTGCGCGCGGCGATGATCACCTTCTCCACACCCGCGGCGGGATTCTGCGGCATGGCGTAGCCAACCAACTCCCACAGACCCAGGCGCGCGATGGCGGACGCCCGACCGGACCGGGCGGCCAGGCCCATCCAGCTCAACGCCTGACCCGGATCGCCGACCCGCTCGAAGCCGAGGGCGATCTGTTCCTGGGAGTCGGGGTCGCCGGCCCTGGCGGCCGCCATGATCTGCTCGGGCGTTTTCATGCGTTCCTTCTAGCCGCTCGAAGGCCTCCGCCGCTAGCCGCCCTGCTTCTGCAGCGCCGGATCCGCCGCAGGCATCACCGGTTCAGCCGGCGGCGGCGCCTGGGTGGTCGGCAGGCTGTCAGGCGCCATGTCGATCAGCACCGGCGCCCGCTCCAGGTTCGCCGCCTTCCAGTCCATGGCATTGCGGATGCGCCAGCTGACCGACGGGTGGCTGTAGAACAGGATCTCCTCCAGCCGGCCCGGCGTGGCGGCCCGGTACTCGACCGTCTGGACCAGCGCCTTGGCCAGACCGTCCGGCTCCCCGGCGACCTGCAGCGAATAGTTGTCGGCGTCGGCCTCGGACAGAC
Organism: Caulobacter sp.; assembly: GCA_031426695.1. Classification (GTDB taxonomy): domain Bacteria; phylum Pseudomonadota; class Alphaproteobacteria; order Caulobacterales; family Caulobacteraceae; genus Caulobacter. The sequence continues at coordinate 144,687 of JASJPM010000009.1, read as the reverse complement.
GGGTGATCGAATTGAAGGCCGGCGTGGCCAGCAGGCCCAGCACAGACAGCACTGCCATCAGCACCGGCAGCCCGGCCGGATCGGCGATGTTCCGGACGTCCCGGGCGCCCAGCAGCCGCGCGGCCAGCGGAAACAGCCGGTCCACGGCCCAGAAGCCTATGACCAGCAGCAGGGTCGTGGCCGCGAGCCGCGACAGGATATGGCCCCGGGCGTAGTGGCCCATCTCGTGACCGACCACGGCGCGGATCTCGGACATGTCCGCCCCGGCCTTGAACATGGTGTCGCTCATGTTGATCTGGGCCGAGCCGAACAGGCCGGTGACGTTGGCCGTGTAGCGGTTGGACTGTTTGGAGCCGTCGTAGACGAAGATCTTCTCGGACGGCACGCCATTGGCTTTCGCCATCTCGACGATGGCGTCGCGAACCGGCCCGTCCGGCGCCGGCGTGTAGCTGTTGAACAACGGCAGCAGGAAGATCGGCGCCAGGATCAGCACCAGCACCAGCGCGCCAGCCGAGACGCCGCTGGCCCAAATCCACCAGGTCTTCGGCGCCCGCCGCAGCAGCCAGTAGATCACCGACAGCACGACGACCGACACCACCACGCCCAGCGCCGCGCCGATCGCCCATTCGCCGAGCCAGCCGCCCAGCGGCTGACTGGTCAGGCCGTAGGATTTCTCGCGGAACCAGTCAGCGTAGATCGACCAGGGCAGGCTCAGCAGCTCTTCCAGAACCACCGCGACCGGCAGGACGGCCAGCGCGGCCAGCCACGGGCGGGACTTGTCCCGCTCCACCCCGGCGCGGATCTTCACCAGCACGCCGGACCTGATCACCAGCCAGGCGACGACGACGGCGACCAGCGTTCCCCACAGCAGCAGCCAGTGGCCGCCCTGGGTGTAGGCCGTGGCCTTGGCGTGGACCTCCGGCGGCAGCGTCGCCAAGTAGCGGGCCGTCTCGGCGGCCGGATCGAAGGCCTGGGTCGTGGCCATGGGTCTCCCCTCCCCTGTGTGCGCGAAGGAGGCCATGCGCCGTCTGTTCTGTCAGGTGAATTCGCCGTCAGGATGACGGCGTCACCCGCTAGCACCGTCGCGACCGAGTTGACGCACCGCAAGGACATGCGCTGATTTCAAGCTAGTCTGGCCGCCTCGATTGTGAGGACGACCCCATGACCCGCCTGAAGGTTCACCGCGAAAGCCATCTGGTGGCGCGGATCGGCTGGCTGCGCGCCGCCGTGCTGGGGGCCAACGACGGCATCGTCTCGACCGCCAGCCTGGTGCTGGGCGTGGCGGCGGCCTCTTCGGGCAAGAGCGAAGCCATGCTCGCAGGCATGGCGGCGCTGGCGGCCGGGGCCATGTCGATGGCGGCCGGGGAGTATGTCTCGGTCAGCTCCCAGTCCGACACCGAGAAGGCCGACCTCGCCCGCGAGACGCTGGAACTCAGCACCGACGTCGAGGCGGAGAAGGACGAGCTGACCGGCATCTATGTCGGGCGCGGCCTGGACGAGCCCTTGGCCCGGCAGGTCGCCGAGCAGCTGATGGCGAAGGACGCGCTGGGCGCTCACGCTCGCGACGAACTGGGCATCTCGGAGATGACCACGGCCCGGCCCATCCAGGCCGCCCTCACTTCGGCCGGCACCTTCGCGGTCGGGGCGGCGGCGCCGATGCTGGTGCTGGCCCTGACGCCGATGGCCTGGGCCAGCGCGGCGGTCAGCGTCTCCTCGCTGCTGTTCCTTGCCCTGCTGGGCGCGGTCGGGGCCCGTGCCGGTGGCGCCAGCGTCTGGCGAGCCACGGTCCGCGTGACCTTCTGGGGCGCATTGGCCATGGCCGTCACCGCCGGGGTCGGGATGCTGTTCGGCGCGGTGATCTAGAAGGCGATCCGCCAGAGCAGGCCCTCGGCCCCGCCGTAGGCCGGCGGCTTGGTGAACCGCTGCACCAGCCGGCCGCCGTTGGCGACGATCACCCGGTGCGAGGCGACATTGTCCGGGTCGGTGGTCAGGTCGATCCAGCGCAGGCCGCTCTCCGCCGCCAGCGGCAGCAGCAGGCCCAGCGCCGCCGTCGCATGCCCCTCCCCGCGCCGCCACGGCACGACCGCGTAGCCAACATGGCCCAGGCAATGGGGCGGCAGGACCTCGGTCCCGTTGGCCCAGCGAAAGTTGATCGACCCCACCAGATCGCCGTCCCAGAGCCAGCGGTAGTAGCCGGGCAGCCGCTTGACCATGGACCCGTCCGGCAGCTGGACGTCGCCGGCCAGGCCGTCAGGATCGTCCAGCCCGGCGAGGAAGCCGTCGGCGTCGGCCGCGATCTTCTCCAGCTGCGCAAGCCGCGTCGCCTCCCCGCCCGCCGTGGTGTCCGGCGACCAGCCGCGCGACAGCGCCGCGACATAGGCGGGCAGATACTCACGGGCCGGGGTGACGAGCGTCAGGGGCATGGAGGCAGGATGCCCGGATACGCGGGACAGGCAAGTCTGGGGACATGCACTTCAGTGCGTGCCCCCTGCCGCCTCGCGTCGAAGCCGCTGGGGACACGTACCGAAGACGGTACATGTCCCCGGATGGAGCCTACTTTCGGTTCACCAGCGCCGCCTGGGCCGCCGCCAGCCGGGCGATCGGCACGCGGAAGGGCGAGCAGCTAACGTAGTCCAGGCCGACGCTCTCGCAGAACTGGATCGAGGCCGGGTCGCCGCCGTGTTCGCCGCAGATGCCCATCTTGATGCCCGGACGGGCCGCGCGGCCGCGCTCGGCGGCGATGCGGATCAGGTCGCCGACGCCCTCCTGGTCAAGGCTGACGAAGGGATCCTTCTCGAAGATGCCCTTGTCGATATAGGCGCCCAGGAACTTGCCGGCGTCGTCGCGGCTGATGCCGAAGGTGGTCTGGGTCAGGTCGTTGGTGCCGAAGCTGAAGAACTCGGCGCCCGCCTCGGCCAGATCGGCGGCGCGCAGGGCGGCGCGGGGCAGCTCGATCATCGTGCCGACCTGGTACTCGATCTCCACGCCCTGCTCGGCCAGCACGGCCTTGGCCGTGCGATCCGTCAGTTCACGGAGGAACTTCATCTCCTCGCCCTTGGCGACCAGCGGGTGCATGATTTCCGGCACCGGCGCGGGACGTCCGGACTTCGCGATCTCGCAGGCCGCCTCCATGATCGCCCGGACCTGCATCTCGTAGATCTCGGGATAGGAGACGCCGAGACGACAGCCGCGGTGGCCCAGCATCGGGTTGGTCTCGTGCAGCTCGCGGGCCCGGCGCATCAGCTTGGCGGCGTCGAGGCCCGTGGCGGCGGCCACGTCGGCCATGCCCGCCTCGTCATGCGGCAGGAACTCGTGCAGCGGCGGGTCGAGCAGCCGGATGGTGACCGGCAGGCCTTCCATGATGGTGAACAGTTCGACGAAGTCGGCCTTCTGGAACGGCGCGATCTTGGCCAGCGCGGCGCGGCGACCCTGCTCGTCGTCGGCCAGGATCATCTCGCGCACGGCGACGATGCGGGTTTCGTCGAAGAACATGTGCTCGGTGCGGCAGAGGCCGATGCCCTCGGCGCCGAACTGGCGCGCGGTCTTGGCGTCCAGCGGCGTCTCGGCGTTGGCGCGGACCTTCAGGCGGCGCACGCCGTCGGCCCAGACCATCAGCGAGGCGAAGTCGCCGGTCAGCTCCGGTTCGATCATCTTCACCGAGCCGGCCAGCACCTCGCCGGTCGAGCCGTCGATGGTGACGATCTCGCCCAGGCGGAACTCCTTGCCCCGCGCGCGGAACAGGCCGTCCTTCTCGAAGATCTGGATTTCGCCGGCCCCAGAGACGCAGGGGCGGCCCATGCCGCGCGCCACCACGGCGGCGTGGCTGGTCATGCCGCCCCGGGCGGTGATGATGCCGCGCGCGGCGTGCATGCCGTGGATATCCTCGGGGCTCGTCTCCTCACGGACCAGGATCACCGCCTCGCCGGCCGAGCCGAGCTTCTCGGCCTCGTCGGCGTCGAAGACCACCTTGCCGGTGGCGGCGCCGGGGCTGGCGGGCAGACCCTTGGCGATGACGTGACGCTCCGCCGACGGATCGATGGTCGGGTGCAGCAGCTGGTCCAGGGCGCCGGGCTCGATGCGGGCCACGGCCTCGTCGCGGGTGATCACCCCGCCGTTGGCCATCTCCACGGCGATCTTCAGCGCCGCCTTCGCGGTGCGCTTGCCGTTGCGGGTCTGCAGCATCCACAGCCGGCCCTGCTCGACGGTGAACTCCACGTCCTGCATGTCGCGGTAGTGGCTCTCGAGCCGGGCGGCCACGTCACGGAACTGGGCGAACACCTCCGGCATCGCCTCTTCCATCGAGGGCGTGATGTCGCCCATCTCCTCGCGCGCCACCTTGGTCAGCGACTGCGGCGTGCGGATGCCGGCGACGACGTCCTCACCCTGGGCGTTGATCAGGAACTCGCCGTAGAGGCGGTTGTCGCCGGTCGAGGGGTTGCGGGTGAAGGCCACGCCCGTGGCGCTGCTCTCGCCCATGTTGCCGAACACCATCGACTGGATGTTCACCGCCGTGCCCCAGGCCTCGGGGATGTCGTGCATGCGGCGATAGAACTTGGCCCGGTCGTTCATCCAGCTGGCGAAGACGGCGCCGATGGCGCCCCACAGCTGCTCCTGCGGATCCTGCGGGAAGGGCTTGCCCAGCTCGCGCTCGACCGCCGTCTTGTAGTCGGCGACCACGGCCTTCCAGTGGTCGGCCGTCAGGGCGGTATCGACGGTCAGGCCCAGGCTGTCCTTGTGGTCGTCGAGGATCTCCTCGAACATGTGGTGATCCAGATCGAGCACCACGTTGGAGTACATCTGGATGAAGCGGCGATAGCTGTCGAAGGCGAAGCGCTCGTCGCCGCTGAGCTTGCCCAGCCCCTGCACCGTCTCGTCGTTCAGGCCCAGGTTCAGGACCGTGTCCATCATCCCCGGCATCGAGGCGCGGGCGCCCGAGCGGACCGAGACCAGCAGCGGGTTGGACGCATCGCCGAAGCGCTTGCCGGTGATTTCCTCGACCTTCTTGAGGCCCGCATTGACCTGGGCGGCCAGCTCGCCGGGGTACTGCTTGCCGTTGGCGTAGTAGTGGACGCAGGCCTCGGTGGTGACGGTGAACCCCGGCGGCACCGGCAGGCCCAGCATGGCCATCTCGGCCAGGTTGGCGCCCTTGCCGCCCAGCAGGTTCTTCATCGTCGCCTCGCCATCGGCGCCGCCGCCACCGAAGGCGTAGACCCAGCGAGTGGTGGTCAGGGTGTCAGCCATAAGCAGTCCGTCCTCAGTTCCACTCTATTAGCCCGGTTGGACCGGGGTCCGTCATCGCGGGGTTCGCGACGCTCGCGGCGCTCGCTCCTCACCCTGACGAATTCTGTGCGACCCGTTGGCTGCGTCATCCTGAGGAGCGCCCGCCCGGGCGCGTCGCGAAGGACGCAAGGCCGCTAAGCCATCCTCTACCCCGTCACCAGCGAGAAGTCCGCCACGCGGCCCATCGCGCTCTGGACCTGTTGCAAAAGCCGCAGGCGGTTGTCGCGTTCCGCCGGCACGTCGCTGTTTACATGCAGCACGAAGAAGGCGTCGATCGGCGCGCGCAGGGCGGCCAGGGCCGTCATGGCGCCGGTGAAGTCCTCGGCGGCGAGCGCCGCGTCCAGCTTCGGGCCCAGGGCGGCGAGCGCGTCGAAGAGCGCGCCCTCCTCCGCCGGCTCGGCCACGCGCGAGGGCTCGCCGGACGGCAGCGGACCCTTCTTCTCCTCGGCCTTGAGGATGTTGGCGGCGCGCTTGTAGCCCTGCAACAGGTTGGTCCCGTCCTCGGTGGCGAGGAAGGTGGTGAGGGCTTCGACGCGCGAGACGACCCGCACCAAATCGTCGTCGCCAAGGGCAAAAACGGCATCGACGAGGTCGTGGCGTTTGCCCTGCTCGCGCAACAACACCTTCAACCGGTCATTGAAGAAGCCGAACGCATCAAGAACCGTATCAACGTTCTGCCGCATCAGCGTCTCGGAAACCGACCGCCCCCCAGCAATCAGAACGCGGTTGAGTTCGTCCGTGGCCCGAACTCGGAACTGTCCCATGTAACTATTGAAGATGTCGGCAGTCTGATGGAGGTCTTCGGCTCGCTGCCTCTGCACATCGAAATAGTTCGAGTTCGCTACTGCGAGAAGATCAACGAGAGAGAGGCGCCATCCACCGCCAAAGATGATCCGGATCACCCCCAACGCCGCCCGCCGGAGTGCGAACGGGTCCTTCGAGCCCGTGGGCTTCTCATCAATCGCCCAGAAGCCCGCCAGCGTGTCCAGCTTGTCGGCCAGCGCCACGGCCACGCTCAACGGCGCGGTCGGCACGGCGTCGCCGGGCCCCTGCGGGCGGTAGTGATCGCGGATCGCGTCGGCGATCTCGGCGTCGAGCCCGAATTCACGCGCGTAGTAGCCGCCCATGATCCCCTGCAGCTCGGGGAACTCGCCGACCATCTGGCTGGCGAGGTCGGCCTTGGCCAGACGAGCGGCCTCGGCGGCCTTGTCGGGATCGGCGCCGACCAGAGGCGCGATCTCGCGGGCCAGGGCGATGACGCGCTCGACCCGCTCGGCCATGGTCCCGAGCTTGGCGTGGAAGGTGACGCCGTTCAGCTTCTCCAGCCAGGGCTCGAAGCCGTCCTTGACGTCCTCCGACCAGAAGAACCGCGCGTCGCTCAGGCGCGAGGACAGCACCTTGGCGTTGCCCAGCGCGATTTCCTTGCCCCCGTCGGCCGCCTGGATGTTGGCGACGACCAGGAAGTGCGGTGCGAGGCCCGCCTCGCCCGGCCTGCGGACGGCGAAATACTTCTGGTGCGTGCGCATCGAGGTGCGGATCACCTCGGGCGGCAGGTCGAGGAAGGCCGGGTCCATGTCGCCCAGGATCGGAGTCGGCCATTCGGCCAGGCCCGCGACCTCTTCCAGCAGACCCTCGTCCTCGACCAGCTCCAGCCCGCGCGCGAAGCACAGGGTGCGGGTGCCCTCGAGGATGCGTGCTTTACGCTCCTCAACGTCGAGCACGACGAAATGGCCGGCCAGCGCCTCATGGTACTCGTCGAAGTCGCGGGCGCGGAACACCCGGGTCTCGGCCATGAAGCGGTGGCCTTCGGAAAGGTCGCCGGCGACGATGCCATCGATGTTGAGCGGCACGACCTCGCGGTTGAAGACGCAGAGAATCCGCTTCAGCGGCCGCACCCAGCGCAGCTTGCCGTGGCCCCAGGTCATCGACTTGGGCCATGGGAAGGCGCGCACGATCTGTTCGACCAGTTCGGCGATGATCTCCGCCGTCGGCCGGCCGGTCTTCTCGATGATGGCGAAATACACGCCGTCCCGCTCGACCAGCTGCTCGCGGGTCAGGCCGGTCTTGCGCAGGAAGCCGTCCATGGCCTGGTCGGGCGCGCCGACCTTGGGGCCTTTCAGCTCGTCGTGCACGTCCGGCTGGGCGATCGGCAGCCCCTCGACCACCAGGGTCAGGCGGCGCGGGCCCGCGAAGGCCTTCAGGCCCTCGCTGATCAGCCCGGCCTTGCCCAGCCCGTCGCGCGCCATGCGCTCCAGGTCACGCGCCGCATTGCCCTGCATGCGCGCGGGGATTTCTTCGGAGAACAGTTCGAGAAGCAGCTGGGGCATGTCAGGCGGCGTTCCGGCCCTGTTGATCCACCCAGGCCTGGGCGCACAGTTTGCAGAGGTCGCGGATGCGGCCGATGTAGCTGGCGCGTTCGGCCACGGCGATGGCCCCGCGGGCGTTCATCAGGTTGAACAGGTGGCTGGCCTTCAGCACCATGTCGTAGGCGGGCAGGACCAGATGGTCGCCCTGGTAGCTGCGCTGCAGCATCAGCGGCACCTGCCGCTCCATGTCCTCGAACTGGCCCTTCAGCACCGCCACGTCATAGCCGTGGAAGTTGGCTTCCGAGTGCTGACGCTCGTTGTCGAGGAAGACGTCGCCGTAGCTCAGCGCGCCCAGCGGGCTGTCCGGGTCGTTGTAGGGCAGGTCGTAGACGTTATCGACGCCGAACACGTACATCGCCAGCCGCTCGAGGCCGTAGGTCAGCTCCCCGGCCACCGGGAAGACGTCCAGGCCGCCGACCTGCTGGAAGTAGGTGTACTGCGACACCTCCATGCCGTCGCACCAGACCTCCCAGCCCAGGCCCCAGGCCCCGACGGTCGGGTTCTCCCAGTCATCCTCGACGAAGCGGATGTCGTGCAGGCGCAGGTCCAGGCCGATGGCCTCGAGAGAGCCGAGATAGAGGTCCTGCATGTCCTGCGGGTTCGGCTTCAGGATCACCTGGTATTGGTAATAGTGCTGGAGCCGGTTGGGGTTCTCGCCATAGCGGCCATCACCCGGCCGGCGCGACGGCTGGACGTAGGCGGCGTTCCACGACTTGGGGCCGAGCGCACGCAGAACCGTTGACGGATGAAGCGTGCCAGCCCCCACCTGCTCGTCATGAGGCTGCAGAATCAGGCAGCCACGGTCGCCCCAGTACTGGTTCAACCTCATGATAAGGGCCTGAAAAGACCGGGGTTTGACGTCGGAAGTCATCACGCTCTTCGCGGTCGCAAAAAAGTCGGCGGACCATAGGGCCCGCCGACTGTCGCTTCAAGCGATGAAAGCCCTTGCGGGCCGCGACCTAGGGCGCGGTCGGGGCGGTCTCGGCCGGGACGTCCTGCGCCGGTTCGGCCATGGCCGCCGCCGCGCCCGCGGGGGTGAGGACGGCGTCGACGACGAACAGCACGCCGCTGGTGGTCTTCACATCGGCGACCAGGATGTTGGCGGTGTTGGCCTTCAGGCCCTCGCCGCTGCCGTCCAGCACCAGGCCGGCGCCGGCCACGGTGTTCACCGGCCCCTTGGCGCCGGCCAGCTTGGCCGACTCGATGGGGGTATTGATCAGGTGATAGACCAGCAGGCCCTGCAGCGCGGCCGGGTCCTTCATCAGGCGGTCCAGCTCCCCGGCCGGCAGGGCGGCAAAGGCGGCGTCGGTCGGGGCGAAGACGGTGACCGTCTTCTGGGCCTTGATCAGCGCCGTCAGGTTGGTCCGGTCAAAGGCCTTCAGGAGCGTCTTGAACTGACCGGAGGCCTTGAGGGTCTCGATGGTGTCGCCGGCGGCCACGACCGTCATCGACGGCGGCGCGGCCGGGGCCACAGCCGGAACCGGCGCGACCAGAGCGGCGGCGGGCGCGGTCTGGGCGAGCGCAGGGGCCGCGACGGAGGCCGCGAGGGTCAGGGCGACGGCGAAACGGAAAACGGTCATCTAAAGGTCCTTCTGGAGTCACGAACCGGGCCCGCCGGCGAGCGGGCCCGGGTGCGAGGCGGTGGTAGTGGCCGGAAAATACGGCTCCCGTTTGACCGGCGCGGGGACAATGCAGGGCAAGAGTCAAACGAGCGTTAGCAACGCAAACGGCGCCCCCGCCAGAGAGGCGGAGGCGCCGAAGAGGCGATTGCCCGATTTCCGGACGATCAGGTCTGCGGCTTGGGCGAGGGTGTCGCGGGATCGGGCGGGGCGTCGCCCGGTGCGACCCTCCTCGGTTTGAGCGGGTCGAGCTTCTCGACCGGCGGCGCGGCCGGCTTCGGCGTCGCCGGAGCCGTCGCCGCCGCGTCCGAGCTCGCGCCGGTGGTGGCGGCCGCCGACAGAGCCGGGGCGGTCTGCGGCGTCAGCACCTTGTCGACCACATGGATGACGCCGTTGGTCGGCTGCACGTCGGCCTGGATGATGGTGGCGGTGTTGGCCATCAGGGTCGCGCCGCTGCCGTCGACGACGACCTCGCTGCCGGCGACGGTGGCGACGCCGCCCTTGGCGCCCTTGATCTTGGTCGAGTCCACACGGGCGTTGACCACGTGATAGGTCAGCAGCTTCTGCAGAGCCGCCGGATCCTTCATCAGGCGGTCCAGCTCACCGGCCGGCAGGGCCGCGAAGGCGGCGTCGGTCGGGGCGAAGACCGTCAGGTTGCTGTTGGTCTTCAGCACGCCGGTCATGTTGGTCGCCTCGAGCGCCTTGACCAGGGTCTTGAACTGACCATTGGCCTTCAGCGTCTCGACGATGTCGCCCTTCGCCGTCAGGCCAGGTCCCGCAGGCGTGGCGGGCGTGGCCGCGACCGGCGCGGTCGGGCTCGCGGGCGGGGCGACGACCGGCGGCGGCGTCGCCGGTGGCGCCGCGACGGGCGGGGTGGTCTCGGTGGGCGGGGCGGCGGGCGTCTGGGCCTGGGCCGCGCCGGCCAGCAGCGCGGCGACAGCGGCCGCGCTGAGAAGGCGGGTCATGGTCATGAGTCTTCCTCTTCGCTTGGGGGAGTCGCCGGCCTAGTTGCCGGCCGGAGCGGTCCGTTTGCCGCCGTTCGAGATCGGCGCGCCGTAGCGGGCCCGGTTCTCCGGGGTGTCGGGAATGGGCCCGTTGGTGACGACGTTGGCGTCGCCGGCCTTCAGCATCGCGGCCTGCTCCGGCGTCGATGTGGGCTGGCGCACAACCGTCATGCCGGTCACCGGATCGACGGTGACTGCCGAGGCAGGCATGCCCGACAGATCAGCGGCCGGGGCCGGCTGCATCACGGGCGGCATGTTGCCGGCGACCGGTGCTGCCGCTGGAGTCTGCCCCAGAGCCGGTCCGGCGATGAAGGCGGTCACGGCCACTGCCGCAAGCAGACGAATGGGGGTCATGGCGTCGAAATCCTCCGTGGTGACGCATCCGCGTCAGCCCCCGACCCGGACAGACTACGCGCCGACCCCGGATCGGGTTCCCCGAACCCGGATCCATCGGTTCTATTTTCCGAGGAAGACGAAGGCGGCGCCGGCGGCGATCAGGGCGAAACCGACGAGGGTCGACCACTTCAGCGCCTCGCCCAGATAGAGCACCGAGAAGACCGCGAAGACCGTCAGGGTGATGACCTCCTGCAGCGTCTTCAGCTGGGCCGTGGTCCAGACCGCCGATCCGATCCGGTTGGCCGGAACCGCCAGCGTGTATTCGGGCAACGCGATCAGCCAGCTGACGGCGATGGCCAGCCAGATCGCCGTCACCTTGTGCTTGAGGTGGCCGTACCAGGCGAAGGTCATGAAGACGTTCGAGGCCAGCAGCATCAGGATCGGCGCCACGCGCGGCCAGAACGTCTCGGACATGGTTTCCTCCCGGGACGAACATCCTGTGCGGAGTCGTCGGAGCCCGCGACGCCCCGCGGCGCCCAATTTGGAGGCGCCGCCTGGCGGGCCCGCCCAAGGAATGGGCGAAACGTGGGTTTCGCTCCCGTTCATTGTGCAGCGCACACGCCTGGGCAAGCCCCCCCGCTAGCGTGGCCACAGATCGGGAGGCGGCGCGGCCAAGCATCACGCCCTCTCGCCGGTTCACACGGGAAAGACAGGGGCGCGTGGCGGGTAACCGGGACGCGGGAGCAAGGCGGATGAAACTGATCATTGCGGTGGTCAAACCCTTCAAGCTCGACGAGGTGCGTGAAGCCCTCGTCGGCGCCGGGGTTGAGGGCCTGACGGTCTCTGAAGTGAAGGGTTACGGCCGACAGAAGGGCCAGACCGAGATCTATCGGGGCGCCGAGTACCAGGTGAACTTCGTGCCGAAAGTGAAGCTGGAGGCCGTGGTCGACGACGCCGCCGCGGCCAAGGCCGTGGAGGCCATCAAGGCCGCCGCCGCCACCGGCAAGATCGGCGACGGAAAGATCTTCGTCCTGAACGTCGAGGACGCCGTGCGGATTCGAACCGGTGAAACCGGTTCGGCCGCGCTCTGACCAACATCATCGGGACAAGGGGATAGCGACGATGAAATCAACACTTCTCGGACGGCTCGCGGCATTGACCGCGGTAGCCGTTCTGGCCGGAGCGCCGATGGCGGCTCCCGCATTCGCTCAGGAGGCCGCGCCTCCCGCCGCCGAAGCCGTCGCCGCGGCGCCGGCGGAAGCCGCTCCGGCTCCGGCGCCCGAGGCCGCCGCGCCGGCGGCCGCCGAGGCGCCGACCATCGAAACCTCGATGAACAAGGCCGACAACGCCTGGATGATGCTCTCTGCGCTGCTGGTGCTGCTGATGATCATCCCGGGTCTGGCGCTCTTCTACGGCGGCCTCGTCCGCCAGAAGAACATGCTGTCCATGCTGATGCAGGTCTCCACGGTCACCGTGGTCGGCATGATCACCTGGGCGCTGTGGGGCTACAGCCTGGCCTTCACGGACGGCGGCACGGCCGACCTGTTCGTTGGCGGCCTGGACAAGATGTTCCTCAAGGGCGTCACCACGGCTTCTGAAGTCGGCACCTTTTCGGTCGGGACCAACGTACCGGAACTGACCTTCCTTGCATTCCAGATGACCTTCGCCTGCATCACCGCGGCCCTGGTTCTCGGCGGCCTCGCCGAGCGCCTGAAGTTCAGCGCCACCGTGATGTTCTCGGTCCTGTGGCCGATCCTGGTCTACTACCCCATGGCCCATATGGTCTGGTGGTGGGCGGGTCCCGACAGCGTTGCCCTGAACCCGGAGGCGCCGATCCAGGCCGGCCTGCTGTGGAGCTGGGGCGCGCTCGACTTCGCCGGCGGCACCGTGGTCCACATCAACGCCGGTATCGCCGCGCTCGCCGGCGCCCTGATCCTGGGCAAGCGTTCGGGCTACCAGAAGGAGCCGATGCCCCCGCACAGCCTGACGTTGACCCTCGTCGGCGCCGGCCTCCTGTGGGTGGGCTGGTTCGGCTTCAACGCCGGCTCCAACATGGAAGCCAACAGCTACGCATCACTGGCCATGGTGAACACCTTCCTGGCCACCGCCGCCGCCGGATTCTCCTGGATGCTGGTGGAGTGGGTGACGCGCAAGAAGGCCTCCATGCTCGGCCTCGCCTCGGGCATCGTGGCCGGTCTCGTGGCCGTCACGCCGGCCGCCGGCTTCGCCGGACCGATGGGCGCCATCATCCTGGGCCTGATCGTCAGCCCGATCTGCGTGGTCTTCTGCTCGGCCATCAAGAACGCGCTGAAGTACGATGACAGCCTGGACGCCTTCGGCATCCACGCCATCGGCGGCATCGTCGGCGCCATCGCCACCGGTCTGCTGGTCAACCCCGAATGGGGCGGCGCTGGCGTCGTTGACTACACCACCTGCGCGGCGGACGGCGACATCACCACCTGCGACAACGGTACCTACGTCATGGCCACCCAGGTTTTGGCCCAGGTCAAGGCGGTCGCCTTCACGGTGGTCTGGTCGGGCGTCCTGTCCTCGGTTGTCTTCTTCATCATCAAGTTCACGGTCGGTCTGCGGGTCAGCCCTGAGACGGAAGAAGAAGGTCTGGACATCACCGAGCACGGTGAACGCGCCTACCACGCCTGATCGACACCCACAGTAAGCGTACCGGGGGCGCGGATCCGAAAGGGTCCGCGCCCTTGGCTTTTGCGGCCGGGGACACGCGCTGAAGTGCATGCTCCCGTCGGCGGCAGCCCTCCTACAACAGGTGCTGCGGGACCCGGGATTCCAGCAGCCGGATCAGAACGGGGTCCATGAATTCGTAGTCGTCCGGAATGCCGAGCACGATCACCCGCGCCCGCTTGAGCCAGGGCCGGAACCGCCTCTGCAGCTTGGTCCGATGAGACCTTTCCATCACGAAGATGATGTCCGCCGACTCCACAAGTTCCGGCGTTACAGGGTTCCCGCAGCCGGAATCCAGTCCGGCCGAACTCACCTCGATATCGGCGCGGCGCGCGAAGACCTGCTCGGCGGTGGGGCTGCGCAGGCGGTTCTGGCTGCAGACGAAGAGGACGGTCTTCACGACAGCCGGCAGCGGCGGACCCACCAGTCGGGCCGCATCGACTGCAGCCGTTCGGCCAGTCCCTCGGCCTCGATGTCGCCGGCGCAGAGGGCGAAGCAGGTGGCGCCCGAGCCGCTCATCCGGGCCAGCAGGGTCTCGGGCTCGCCGCGCAGGGTTTCCAGCACCTCGCCGATGGCCGGCGCCAGGCGCACGGCCGGCGCCTCCAGATCGTTGCGGCACCAGCTGAGGATGGCGGCCATCTCCTCGGAGCTCTCGAAAGCGTCCGGCAGCGGCGGCAGATCGTCGCCGCCCGGCGCGCCGGCCTCGTCATAGGCCCGATAGACCGCGCCCGTGGAGGACGGCACGCGGGGATTGACCAGCACCGCGTTGATCGGCGCGAAGGTCGGGGGGGCGCTCAGGCGGTCTCCCCTGCCCCGCGCGATGGCGGACTTGCCCCACAGGCAGACCGGGCCGTCGGCGCCGAGCCGCGCGGCGATGGCCGTCAGCATCTCGTCCTGGATGGCCAGGTCCAGCGCCGAGTTCAGCAGGCGAAGCGTCGCCCCGGCGTCGGAAGAGCCGCCGCCCAGGCCCGCCGCCACCGGCAACTGCTTGTCGAGCAGCAGGCGGAACGGCGGTTGAGGCCCCTTCACGTGCTCGAACAGTGCTCGCGCCGCCTGAACGACGAGATTGTCGGGCCCTTGCTCGATCAGGGACCCGAACGGTCCGGTGACCTGGAACTCCGGCGCCTCAGCGGCCTGCACCGCCACCGTGTCGCCGACGTCAGCGAACACCATCAGGCTGGCCAGTGGATGATAGCCGTCCGCCGCCAGCGGCCCGACATGCAGGAACAGGTTCACCTTGGCCGGTGCGAAGGCAGAGAGGCTCATGGGTTAGGTCTACTGCGATCGCACAGACCACACCACCACTGTCATCCCGGCCGCTGCGCAAAGCGCGGAGAGCCGGGCCCCGGAGGCGGGCGCACGGCGTCGGCTGGATCCCGGATCGGCCTGCGGCCGTCCGGTATGACAGTGTAATTCAGTTCGCCGCCACCGCGCCGGCCTTCAGCGCCGGCAGGCCGGCCTTCAGCTTGGTTTCGGCGTCGGCCTTGATCTCCGCGGACGGGTCAAGACTGAGGGCCCGGCTCCACTGGAACTGGGCCTCGATCTTGCGGCCCACGCGCCAGTAGGCGTCGCCCAGGTGGTTGTTGATCTCCGGATCGGCGGGAGACAGCAGAACAGCCTCCTCCAGCTTCTCCACCGCGTTGCGGAAGTCGCCGATGCGGTAGTAGGCCCAGCCTAGGGAGTCGATCATGGCGCCGGAGCGCGGATTTGCCGCGACGGCGCGCTTGACCATGTCCATGGCCTCGGCCAGCCGCTGGCCCCGATCGATCCAAGCGTAGCCCAGGTAGTTGAGCAGGTCCGGCTCGTTGGGCTGCTGCGCCAGAGCGGCGACCAGATCCTTCTCGGCGGCCGGCCACTGGCCGGAGCGCTCCAGCGCGATGCCGCGCATGTACAGCAGCCTCCAGTCGGGCGTACCGCCGGCGCGAGTGATGACCCTGTCCAGCACCTGGGCCGACTCGGCGAACCGCTCGTTGGCCCGCAGCAGATCGGCATAGGTCACCGCCGCGTCACGGTCGGCCGGATAGGCTTCATAGGCTTGGCGGGCCATGCCCAGACCTTGGTCTGCGTCCTTGGCGGACTGATAGCTCCAGGCCAGCTTGGCCCGGGCGGCGGCGTAGTAGGGCGACCCGCTCGGAATGGCGGCATAGGCCTCGCGCGCGCCGTCGGTGTCATCCAGCGCGGCGAGCACGTCGCCGAGCAGCACCCTTGCGTCCTCGCGGGTCGGGTCGAGGTAGAGCGACATCCGCACGTAGGCGAGCGCCATCTCGGACTGGCGCTCGCCGATCATGGCGGTGGCGAAGGGCAGGATGGCGCGGGCGGCGCCTTCGCGCACGGTGGGCAGAGGCGGCGCCTTGCCGCGGCGGGCGGCGCGGTCACGCGCGGCCATCAGGCCGGCGTCGCCCGGCGCCTGCTGCAGACCGCGATCGTAGAGGGCGACGGCGTCGCCCCGGCGACCGCGCCGCTCCAAGTAGGCGCCATGATCCAGAATGAACAGCAGGCCGGCATCGCCCAGGCTGGTCAGGGCCATGTAGTCGGTCTCGGCCTCGTCGTAGCGCTTGGCGCGCTCGAACAGCAGTGCCTGGCCGAGTTGGCCGAACACCTCGACCAGCCGGTCGCCGCGCAGGTCGGGACGCGCCACCGCGCCCTCCTTGTCGCCCGCGGCGGCGGCGGCCCAGGGCGCGAGCAGGGCCGCGACCGGGCGGTGCGGCACGGTGACCGCGCCGCTGGCCAGGATGTCCTGGGCCTCGCGGGCCCGGTCGTTGGCCAGGGCGTCGACAACCTTCTCCAGGGCGCCAAGGCGTTGCAACGTCACGCCGGCGTCCCCGCCCGGGGCCAGCCGGGCGGCCCGGGGCACATCACCGGCGAACACGGCCGCGATGAAGGCCCGCCTGCCAATGGTCTTGCCGTCCAGATCGATGTCGGCGGCGGCGGCGCGGTCGAAATACTGCAGCGCCAGGTCATTGCGCCCGGCGTTCATCGCCGCCTGCCCCGCCAGGAACAGGCCGTAGGAGGACTTCTGCCCGCTGTCGCCGAAGGCGACATCACCGGTCGGCGCCTCGGCCCGGGCGGGCTTGGCGGCGGCGGGCGCGGCCAGCGCCGCGACAGCGGCGGCGAAGGCGAGCGGGGCAAGGGCGGGCAAGGCGTGACGCAGCTTCATGCCGCCCACCTTGCCGCAAACTTTGGCGGCGGCAAGGCGGATCGTGTGTCGGGTGAGACGCCCGCCCTACATGTTCGGGTAGTTCGGGCCGCCGCCGCCTTCGGGAGTCGTCCAGACGATGTTCTGCGACGGATCCTTGATGTCGCAGGTTTTGCAGTGGACGCAGTTCTGGGCGTTGATCTGGAACTTCGGATTGTTCCCGGCCTCGTCGTAGAGCACCTCGTAGACGCCCGCCGGGCAGTAGAGGCGCGCGGGCTCGCCGTAGCGCGGCAGGTTGACGGTGATCGGCACAGAGGGATCCTTGAGGCGCAGGTGCGCCGGCTGGTCTTCCTCGTGGTTGGTGGCCGACAGGAACACCGAGCTCAGCTTGTCGAAGCTGATCACGCCGTCCGGTTTGGGATAGACCAGCTGCTCATGGTCGGCCGCCAGCCCGGTGGAGGCGGCGTCGGTCTTCTCGTGCTTCAGCGTGCCCAGGAACGAGAAGCCGCCCAGCAGGTGGGTGCACCACATGTCGAACATGCCGACCGCGCCGCCCATGAAGGTGCCCAGTTTGCTGAGCAGCGGCTTGGCGTTGCGGACGACCTTCAGCTCCTTGGCGATCCAGCTGCCCTCGAAGGCGGTCTGGTAGCCGGTCAACTCGTCGGCCTGACGGCCTTCGCCCAGCGCCGCATAGGCGGCCTCGGCGGCCAGCATGCCGGACTTCATGGCGTTGTGGCTGCCCTTGATGCGCGGCACGTTCACGAAGCCGGCCGAGCAGCCGATCAGCACGCCGCCCGGGAAGCTGAGCTTGGGGATCGACTGCCAGCCGCCCTCGGTGATGGCCCGGGCGCCGTAGGCGATGCGCTTGCCGCCCTCCAGGTAGGGCTTGACCGACGGGTGGTGCTTGAAGCGCTGGAACTCGTCGAACGGCGACAGGAACGGGTTCTTGTAGTTCAGGTGCACGACGTAGCCGATGGCCACGTAGTTCTCCCCGAAGTGGTACATGAAGCTGCCGCCGCCGGTGTTGTTGTCCAGCGGCCAGCCGGTGGTGTGCTGGGCCAGGCCCGGGCGGAAGTTGGCGTCGGGAACCTGCCACAGCTCCTTGATGCCGATGCCGTACTTCTGCGGGCTCTTGCCGGCGCGCAGGTCGAACTTCGCTTCCAGCTGCTTGGCCAGCGAGCCGCGCACGCCCTCGGCGATGAACACGTACTTGCCGTGCAGCTCCATGCCCGGCTGGTAGTCGGGCTTCTGCTCGCCGTCCTTGCCGATGCCGACCACGCCAACGACGACGCCCTTCACAGAACCGTCCTCGCGGTAGACCAGGTCGGAGGCCGCGAAGCCCGGGTAGATTTCCACGCCCAGCGCCTCGGCCTGACCGGCCAGCCAGCGGGTGACGTTGGCCAGCGAGGCGATGTAGCAGCCGTCGTTGTGCATGAACGGCGGCATGGCGAACATCGGCAGGTCCAGCTCGCCTTGCGGGCCCAGGACCAGGAACTTGTCCTTGGTCACCGGCGTGTCGAGCGGCGCGCCCAGCGCTTTCCAATCGGGGATCAGTTCGTTCAGCGCCTTGGGATCGATGACCGCGCCCGACAGGATATGGGCGCCGACTTCCGAACCCTTCTCGACGAGCGCGACGGAGACCTCGCGACCCTGCTCGGCTTCGAGCTGCTTGAGCCGGATCGCCGCGGCCAGGCCCGAGGGTCCGCCGCCGACGATGACGACGTCGTATTCCATGGATTCGCGTTCGACGGCGTCTTCGGACATGGCTCGATCCCCTAGCGTTTCAGGGTCTTATTCCGAGGCGACGCAAGGGCGGTCAAGTCGGAAAGCGGTGTTGTGAACCGCTCGCAACTAGCCTCGCCAGGCCTGCAGCAGTTCCCCGCTGTCGGTCTGGACCAGCACCCGCGCGGCATGGCCGGCGGCGGCGGCCTGGGCAGCCAGGGCGCTGGCGGCGACGAGGGCCTCGTCCCGTTGCGCAAAATGGCCGATGGCCTTGCGGGCGCAGACCACCTTCCACTCCTCGCCGACCCGGATGACGGCGTAAGAAAAGTCCAGGGAGTCGGTCATGGTCAGGCCCACCGGCTGAAGCGCCGGCGCGGGCAGCGGCACAGGCCGGTCAGGTCGGCGAGGTAGGCGCGCAGCACCCGGGCGCGGGGCGTATCGGACGACTCGTCGGCGTGCCGGGCCCAGCGCACCCAGACACAGTCTCCGGCGATACAGTGCATCGGCGGATCACCGCCCCGGGAGAGTCTGGCGGGCGGCGCGGGCGCCCGAAAGCGGTGCAGTTCCATGGCCGGCGGGTCTCCTCTTCCTGCCCCCCGACAAAGGCCAGTCTCGCACGACAGGATCAACCCATTGCAAACAGATATGGTTTCCACAACCAGGGCGAAAGCTCGACGCGCGCGACGCTATGCGAACGGTCGCCCGACGGGTAAGTCTGGAGCGTGCAGACCGCTCCCGACATTCGCGCCGCCGAGGCCGCCCTCGCCTTCTGGGCCGAGGCCGGCGTCGACACGGCCTATGCCGACGCGCCCATCGACCGCCTGGCCGAGGGCGCCGAGCGGCTGAAGGCAAAGGTCCAGCCGGCCCCGCGGCCGCTGAAGTCCGCGCCGAGCGCCGCGCCGGGAGTCCCGAACTACGCCGCCGCCCTGACCGAGGCGAAGGCCCGCGCGGCCGGGGCCCAGGATCTGGAGGCGCTGGCCGCCGCCATCGCCGCCTTCGACGGCTGCCCCTTGAAGTTCGAGGGCGCGAAACAGGCCGTTTTCTCGCGCGGCGAGGCCGATGCGCCGCTGGTCATCATCGGCGAAGGGCCCGGCGGGGACGAGGATGCGCAAGGCGCGCCCTTCGTCGGCCGCGCCGGCCAGCTGCTGGACCGGATGATCGCCGCCGCCGGTCTGACCGGCCGGGTGTTCATCACCAACACCGTCTTCTGGCGCCCGCCCGGCAACCGCACGCCCACGCCGGCCGAACAGGCCGTCTGCCAGCCATTCCTGGAGCGGGCGATCCAGCTGGTGAACCCGAAGATGCTGCTGCTGGTCGGCGGCGCCTCGGCCAAGTCGGTGCTGGGCCGCGAGGAAGGCATCCTGTCGATGCGCGGACGCTGGTTCGAATGGCACGGCGAGGCCAGCGGCCTGACCCTGCCCGCCCTGCCGACGCTGCATCCGGCCTTCTTGCTGCGCCAGCCCGCCGCCAAGAAGAAGGCCTGGCAGGACCTCTTGATGCTGACCGAACGGCTGGACCGGCCGGTGCGGCCGGAGTGAACAGCAGGATTGTCCGCGGGCCCACAATGCCGTCTTCCCGGCGAAGGCCGGGACCCATTGTTCAGCCACAGCCTTGAGAACAGCAAGGGCTGGTTCCGGATCTGGACCCCGGCCTCCGCCGGGGACACGGATCGGGGTGTCGGTCTAGGCCGGAACGGCCTCTTCCTCGGCCACGAAGCCCTTCCAGGCCTGCATGTAGGTCACGAACCGGTCGCTGAGGCCTTCGCGCTGCAGATGCTCGCGGGTGACCGGCAGGGCGATGGGGCGGAAGTCCGGGTCGGCGGCCGCCAGCTTCGGCCAGTCGTGGTGCAGGATCGCGCCGCGGCCAATCAGCACGAAGTCGCAGCCCTGCTCCAGGCACCACTCGGCGTCGGTCCGCGCCATAACCTTGCCGGCGACGCCCAGCCGCACGGCGCCGCGGTCGAGGCTGGTAAAGACGCTGATCAGGCTCTGGCCGGCGAAGGCCTTGTCCATCGGCGCCTTGCGCACGTCCCACAGCGACATGTCGAGGTAGTCGATCAGGCCTTCGGTCATCAGCTGCTGAGCCAGATCGCGACACTCGGCTAGCACGATGCCGAATCGCTCCGGCGACAGGCGCAGGCCGATCTGGAAATCCTCGCCGCAGGCGGCGCGCACGCCCTTGAGGATGTCGATAACGATGCGGTTGCGGTTGGCGGCTGAGCCGCCCCACTGGTCGGTGCGCAGGTTCACTTCGGGGCTGAGGAACTGGGCCAGGATGTAGCCGTGGGC
This sequence comes from Caulobacter sp., assembly GCA_031426695.1. Classification (GTDB taxonomy): domain Bacteria; phylum Pseudomonadota; class Alphaproteobacteria; order Caulobacterales; family Caulobacteraceae; genus Caulobacter. The sequence continues at coordinate 124,239 of JASJPM010000009.1, read as the reverse complement.
CCCGTGAATCTCGACGCCGTCGAAACCGGCCTTCTGGCTGCGCACCGCGCCGGCGATGAAGTCCGCCACCAGCTGCTCGACCTCGGCCCCGGAGAGCGCGCGGGCCTTGAATTCCTCGTTGTCGGACGGACAGACCGGCGCCTCGCCGATCAGCTCGGCCGGCGAGCGCATGCCGGCGTGGTGCAGCTGGACCACCGCCACGCTGCCCTGCGCCTTGATGGCGGCGGCCAGGCGGGTCAGGCCCTCGATGTGGTCATCCGACCAGGCGCCGAGCTGTCCGGGGAAGCCCTGGCCGATGCGCTGGACGTGCGCGGCGCAGGTCATGGTCAGGCCAAAGCCGCCCTCCGCCCGCATGGTCAGCCAGCGGAACTCCTCGTCCGACAGCTTGCCGTCGGCGTGGCTCTGGGTGTTGGTCAGCGGCGCCAGCATCAGCCGGTTCTTCATCGCCGGGCCGTGGGCGAAGGTCAGCGGCGTGAACAGCGAGGCGTCGGTCATGAGTAGGCTCCGGAAGTGCAGAGCGTTGTCATAGAGGACGTAAGCGCCCGGCGCCTAGCGATGCTTCCTGAAAGCCCGCCCCAGCAAAGCTGACGATCAGCGCGCCAGGCTGGCCCAGGGCGCGGGCGTGGCCTTGAGGCCGTCGGGCGTTGCCTCGAAGTCCATCATCACGGTCAGGGTGCGGCCGCAGATGCCGAACACCCACGCCTCCCGCCAGGTCCCGCTGTACCGCAGGCCGTAGCGGTCCGGGCCAATCGACGTGTCGTCGATCATGTCGATGCGGGCCAGCGCCCCGGTGCGCGCCACCAACTCCGCGGAGCAGCCCGGAATGTCCCGCGCCGCCGCCGCGCCGGCCGTGCGCATCGCCTTGGTCATTACGCCCCCGGCCATGCTGTCGAGGTCGACGAAGGAGCGGCCGATATGGACCAGCTGGGCGGTCAGGCCGCCCGACGCGTCCTGCAGCAGAATGTAGCGGGCCCAGGCATTCTGCGGCGGGCAACCGACGCGCTGGATGGTCACGGCCCAGGCGTTGACCAGCTGGCCAGCGGTGATGGCGGCGTCGACGCGGGGCCAGGCGGTGACCGGCTCTATGACGCCCAGCGTCGCGCCGGCCGCCGGGCAGTCGGCCTGCGCCGCGGTGATGGCCGCTCGGGCCAGATCGGCCGACGGCGCCGGCGCGGCGGCGTTAATCGCCGCCCAGCGCTGCACAGCCTCCGGCGCCTGGGCGGCGGCGGGCGCGGCCGTCATCAGGGCGATCGCCAGGCAGGCCGCCGCGGCGCGGGTCATCGGATCAGGCGTAGCCGAGCAGCTGGCGCAGTCCAGGCGCGGCGAAGTCCACCAGGCGCTTCTGGGTCAGCGGCAGCTGGGCGGGGAACTCCACCACGTTCACGTTCAGGTTCTCGCGCGCCGTGCGGCTCTGCGCCGGGTCGGAGCCGACCCGCACCCGCTCGCGCCAGTCGTCGGGAAACGCGATGCCGCAGTCACCCAGAAGCTGGCGGAAGAAGGACTCGGCCTGCGGACTGTCCAGCCGCTTCACGTTCTCCAGGATGTCTTCGTAGCGGACGATGACCGCGTGGGTGCCCATCCAGGCGGCGGCGTTGAAGCTGTAGATGTCCATCAGGCTGGGCGCCCGCTCGTGGACGCCGAATATGGCCATGTTCATCACATCCTCGGCGCTCGCCGCGCCGTTCTTGATGTGGTTCATCGGCCCTTGGAACTCGTCCGACAGGAAGAAGCGCGCCCGCGCCAGAACCCAGTCGTAGGGATCGCGCACCAGCACGATGTGCCGGACCTTGCGCAGCGGCAGGGCCGAGTCGTCGGTGAACAGCAGGTGGCCCCAGCTGACGAACGGCTTCTCGGTGGAGAAGGCCGCCAGATTGGCCCTCAGGTTCGGGAACTGGATGTAGGACTGATGCCACTGCTGCTCGGCCGGCACGAACATGCGGACGATGTTGCGGATCAGGTGGGTGCCGCTCTTGGGCACGCTGTTGAGAAAGAGCGGAGCCTTCAACGGGCTCTGCTCGAACTTCAGGGCCTCCTCGTCGAGGGTGTCCTTCTTGCCCAGGATCACAACAGACACGGCGAACTCCGTCTTGGTTCGGAAGGCGCCACCCTGCCCCGGTCGCCGACGGATGGCGAGGGGGACAGGCGGCGCCACAAAAAGTTACGGCGGCGGGAAGATCCCGCCGCCGCTTCTTCTGGTTAGGGTCAGGCCTGAGACTAGAACGTCTTCTTGACGTTCAGGAACAGGCGGCGACCGTAGTAGTCGTACTGCGAGGCGAGCACCGAGGTGCCTTGAGCAGTGACCTGCGACGGCGTGACCGACGGCGGGGCTTCGTCGAACAGGTTCGCGATGCCGCCGGTGAAGGTCCAGGTATCCATGCGACGACGCAGCGAAGCCGAGTGGTAGGCAGTGAACTCGGTGGCCATCTTGTAGCCGATGGTGCCGGCCAGGTTGGTGTCGCCGAAGTCTTCGGCGTCAGAAGCCTTGCCGATCATTTCCACGAACCAGTTGACCGTCCAGTCGCCCCGCTCGAAGCGGAAGTTCATGTTGCCCACGAAGTCGGGGTCACCCACGTCGCCGTTATTGTCGACGGTAGAACCGGCGAACAGGGCGATGTCGTCTTCCAGCTGCCAGGTGAACTGCGAGTCCATCACGAAGCGACCGAAGTCGAACTCGTGCTGGTAGCGCAGGGTCAGGTCGATACCGCGGTTCGACTGGCTGGCGATGTTGATGAAGTTGGCCCGGATCTGGGTGATCCGCTTGTGACCGGGGTTACGGTCGAAGAGCGAGCAGATCGGGTCAGTCGGGAAGGTGGCCGAACGATAGCAGGCGCTCAGGATCTGCCCGCCGGTCAGGGCGGTGACCTGATCGTTCACTTCGATTTCGAAGTAGTCGATAGCCACGTTCAGGTCGATGAAGTCAGGCGACCAGATCACGCCGAGGCTGAGGGCGTCGGAGGTTTCGGCCTCCAGCTGTCCTGCGCCGCCGCCCTGGATCAGGGTGGCGCTGCCGCCGGCCCCGGTGTGGGCCCCCGGAACGCCGCCGCCCGGACCGGCCGGGTTGGCGCAGTTGTCGGCGACCCGTTGCGTGGTCGTGCCGGCGATCAGGCCGGCCGCCCAGCGGATGCAGGGGTCGACGGTGCGTTGCGACGGGAAGCTGGTCTGGTTGGCCAGGTAGAGTTCGAACAGCGCCGGGGCGCGGAACGAGGTGCCCTTCGAGGCGCGAATACGCCAGGACGGGGTGATCTGCCAGTTGACGCCCAGCTTGTAGGTGGTGTCATCGCCATAGCTGTCGACATCGGTCCAGCGGCCCGACAGAGAGACCGACAGGTCCTCGATACCGGGCAGGCCCTTGGCGATCGGAATCTGCAGTTCGCCGAAGAGTTCCTTGGTGGTGTCGTCACCCTTGGTGATGCCAGCGCCGCTGAGGCCCCAGCTGTTGTTGGCAAGGGTAATCGGGCCGGGCGTGTCTTCGATCTCGTCGGTCCGGAAGTGGAAGCCGAACGCGGCGCCGACCGGGCCGGCGGGCAGGCTGAACAGGTTGCCGGCGATCGAGCCTTCGACCGTCTGCTGCGTGTAGACGGTGTTGCCGGTGTCGGTATCGTACAGGAAGTCCTTTTCCGCCTTCGTCAGGTTGCCGGCCATGAAGTCGCCGGTCAGCCAAGGCATGTCCAGGCAAGCCTTGCCGCTGATCGGCGTGGTGGTGCCGACGCAGGAGCCGGTGCGGAACTCGGCGGCGTTCATCGCGTCGTCGAGGATGACGTCGGTGGTGTAGTCGCCATCCGAACGGCTCAGCTGGGTGAAGATGTCCCAGTCCCAGCCCGACAGGAAGCTGCCGAAGTCGCCGCGCAGACCGACGACGGCGCGCGCGTAGTCGACGGTCTGCTCGGCGTCGAAGTGGTCGCTGATGGCCGTGGGGCTGAGCCAGAAGTTGCCGTGGAAGCCGACGTTCAGCGGGTCGCCCGCGCCGAACCAGTCGCTCGTGTACATGTAAGTCCAGAACTGGCGGTAGCCGTTGGTCTTGGACGTGCGGCGGTTCAACAGGAACTCGCCGTAGGCCTCGATGCTCGGCGTGATGTCGAAGCCGCCGTTGATGAACAGCGTCGTGCGCTCGACTTCCGGGATCAGCGACGACGACTGCACGAACGGGTGGTTGGTGTTGGTCACGCCACGGGTGACCGAACCGGCCGTGCCGTAGTCGACAAGGAACCACTCGGCAGGGGCGACCAGGGCGTCGCCGTTGGGCACGGTCGGATACCCGGCCGGCATCCGCGGGATGTATTGCGCCAGGTCGCCGTCGTAGTCGTATTGCAGCTTGCCGCCGACTGGCAGCGGGCTGCCCGAATAGTCATACAGCCACAGGTGGCCCCAGAGGACCTCGCGGCAGGACGGCTGGCCGGTGCGCGGATCGATCACATCGTTGCGCGACCGGGTGGTGGTGTTGGTCGTGTAGTCGCGCGTACAGTTGGTATAGTCGCGATCCCCAACCGTCTGCTCGGCCTGGAGGTAGTAGTCGGCCGAGATGCTGATGTAGCCGCGGTCGAAGGTTTTGCCCCAGCCGGCGTTGAAGCGGTACTGCTCGCCGCCTTGCTCTTCCGGCTGCGTGGCGAAGGCTTCGAAGTCCCAGCCGTCACGGTTGGAGCGGGTGATGATGTTGACGACGCCGGCGATCGCGTCCGAACCGTAGATCGACGAGGCGCCGTCCTTCAGGATTTCGATGCGCTCGATCGAGGACTGCGGCAGCACGTTCAGGTCGAACGAGGACACGCCGCCGCGGGTGCCGGCCGGACCGGCGCGACGGCCGTTCAGCAGGACCAGGGTGCGGTTGGCGCCAAGGCCACGCAGCGAGATCGTCGCCGCGCCCGGGCCGCCGTTGGTGACGAAGGCCGAGGAGATCGTCGAGTTGATCTGCGGTGAGCCGGCGGCCAGCGTCGAGGACTGCAGCATCTCGGCCGTGTCGGCGATGCCCTGCAGGTCGGCGTTCTCGGTGGTGATCACCTGGATCGGCGAAGAGCTGGTGAATTCGGAGCGCTTGATGCGCGAGCCGGTGACGATCAGCGCTTCAACTTCGGCTTCTTCCTCTTCTTCCGCGGGCTGCGAGGCCGGCGCCGGAGTCTGGGCAAAGGCGAAGGAGGGAGCCGAGACGGCGACCGCGGCCGCGAGGCCAGCGATGACGGTCGTTCCCAGAAGGAACTTGCGATTCAACATAGAAAGTCTTCCCCGAACTAGCCGCGCGCCCCACAGACCCGCGATTCAGCGACACTGTCGCGCATTACCAACGCTTACCGCGCGGGGGCCCGCGTTGTCATCGGCAGCGGCGAAACTTCTACGTAAATGTGTCATAGAAGCCGCACTTCGCCGCATTGGCGCCCCAATACGGGCGCCTGCCTCCTGTCAGGCGAAACCGCTTTGCCGCCGGAGGGCCGGGATCTAATGTATTCGCCTCCGAAGGGTCAGGGACCGTTGCGACGCCCGCGAAGGGCGGCGGGCGGACGTTGGGAGGCCGTTTTGGCGGGCGTACGAACGCTGTTGATGATCCTGGGCCTGGCGGTCGCGCTGGGCGTCCAGGCCGGTCCGGCCCACGCGGCCGCGACCGACGTCCTGTCGCCGATGGACGTCCGCGCCTACCGGGAAGCCTTCGCCGCTACGGCCCGCGGCGACTTCACCGCCGCCGACGAAAGCCTGGCCCGGGCGAAGGACCGCTCGCTGGCCGGCCATGTCGCCTTCCTGCGACTCATGCATCCCACCGCCCACCGGGCCGAATACGTCGAGCTGGTCGACTGGCTGAACGAATACGGCGATCACCCCGGCGCCGAGCGCATCTACGCCCTGGCCCTGAAACGCAAGCCGGCCGGAGCGCCGGACCTGAAGGCGCCGGCCTTCCTGGAGGTCAGCCGCGCCTGGACCCGGATTGAAAGCGCCGCCTCGCTGGCCGGCGGCCCCGCCGGGCCGGACCGTGACCGCGCCGCCCGCGAGGCCTATTATTCCGGCGACGCCGCCAGGGCGCTGGCGCTGGCTCCGGCGGCCGGCAACCCCTGGATCGCCGGCCTGGCGGCCTGGCGCCTGGGCCGCTACGAGGAGGCCCGCGGCTTTTTCCGCGCCGTGGCCGTCGACGAGACCGAGGACGAGTGGCTGCGGGCCGGCGGGGCCTTCTGGGCCGCCCGCGCCTCGCGCGCCCTTGGCGACGCCGGGCAGGCCATAGCCTTTCTGCGCATGGCGGCGAAGGCCCCGCACAGCTTCTACGGCATGATCGCCCAGCGGGCGCTGGAGCTGGACGGGCCCCGGCTCGGCGCGCTGGACGGCTGGACGGCGCCGGGCGCCTCGCCCCTGCTGATCCGCGCCTCGACGGCGCCGATGCTCGCCGCCCCCGCCCTGGCCGAGATCGGCCCCTTCCTGAAGAACAACGCCCGGGCCCGCCGCGCCGCCGCCCTGATGCAGGTCGGTCGCCAGGCCGAGGCGGGGCTGGAGCTGCGGGCCGGCCTGGCCACGGCGAAGACCCCGGCCGACCGTCGGCGTTGGGAGAGCCTGACCCTCGCCCTCAACGCGCCGATCACCACAGCGGCCGATGCGACCCCGGCCCTGTCGGTGCGCCGCCCCGCCGCGCCGCCGCGCCGACGACCGCCTGCCGACTACCCGACTCCCGAGCTGTTCCCGGCCGGCGGCTGGACGCTGGACCGAGCGCTGGTCTACGCGCTGGTGTGGAAGGAAAGCAGCTTCAACCCCTACGCTGTGTCCGGCGCCGGGGCGATGGGGCTGATGCAGGTGCGCCCCGTGGCCGCTGCACGCGCCGCCGGCGACGACCACCTGATCCTCAATCCTATGCCGCTGCTGGACGGCCCGACCAACCTGCGCGTCGGCCAGGACTATTTCACCTGGCTGATGGAGCGGGGCCTTGGCGGCGGACCGGAGGGCTATGACGTCATGCGCGGCGTGGCCGCCTACAACGCCGGCGCCGGAACGGTGCTGAACACCCTCAAGAAGCTGGGCCCCGGAGCCGACACCCTGCTGCTCGTCGAGAGTCTGCCGGCCCTGGAAACCCGCGACTACGTCGAAAAGGTGATGACCGCCTACTGGAGCTATCGTCGCAAGTTCGGCGGGGACAGCGCCACGCTCGACGCCGCCGCCCGCGGCGAGTCGACCTTCGACATCCGCCTGGACCGGTAGCTCAGCCGGACACGAAGGCGCGGGCGCCGAGTCGACGGACCGGCACGCCGGCGTCAACGTGAAGCCTCGCCTCGATCAGCCTGCCCTGCGCCGCCACCGGCCGGCTGACGCTGGCCAGCCACTCGCGCAGCCGGGCCATGGGCGAAGCGCTGTCGAAGGCCAGCCGGAAGCAGGCCGCCTTGCCAGCGTGGCGCTCGACATGTCCGGCCGCTTCCGCCTCCCAGCCGGGCTCCAGCCGGCTCGTGGGCGGCAGGATCAGCAGCCAGTCGCCCTTCGCCGTCGCCACGGCCGCCGCGATGTCGCCGGCCACGAGCCGCGCCCCGGCGTCCTCGGCGATGGCCAGCGTGCCGTCGGCCGAGCCGCCGTCCGCCAGGATCACCTCGCGCACCAGCCCGCTGACCGCCGCCGGCACCAGCGCCGACAGGCAAGGGCCCAGCACGGCGGCTGAATCACGGGTGGGGATGATGACGCTGATCATGCCGCCCTTAGGCGCCATGCCGCCGCGCGGGGTCAACTTGATCCTGCCGGGCGGCGATCCCCGATGTCAGCGCGCCCGGGTGCACCGGGTCGTCTGGGGGTCGATGATGTGAACACCGTTGGCGCGCCGGTTCTCATCGAGCCTGAAGACGACCGCCGGGAGACCGGACCGATCAGGCTCCAGCATACCGACCGCCCCCGCCCAGGTTCCGGTGGTGAGCCTTATCCGGTCGCCCGACCGCACGAACCGCCCACCGCCGCCGCTGCCGGCCACATAGGTTCCCGCCGGGTTGAGCGTCAGGCTGGCCATGTTGCTGAACGCCACGCTGTACTGCGTCGTCTCGCCAAAGCCGGCCGCCAGCCGCCGGTCATTGTAGGCGCAGGTCAACTTGCCCGTGGGCAGGGATCCGGCGGAGGGCCCCGCGGCCGACGGGGTTCCGAGCACGATCCGGCCGGTCATGGCCCCCAGCTGCAGACCTTCGCCCGGGATGAAGGCCTCGTACTTGCCCGTCAGCGTCGTGCTGTCACACCGTCCGCCCACCTCCGCCCGCGCCCGACCACTCTCGAAATAGAAGTGACACTGGCCGTTCTCCAGATAGCTTCGTCCCGGGATCAACGCGCCTTCGACGGTCTGGCCGCCGACCGTCAGCCGCCCGGAGCCGGTGAAATTGCCCGCCTTCAGCGTCGCCCGGACTGTGAACTCGCCCTGCTTCCCACTCCCGTCGGTACCCGATCCAGTCGCTTGCAGAGCCCCGCTGTTGGGAGTCAGAGGCGCGGCCTGGACCGCCGTCGCGAAGCCGATCACGGCCAGGGCGACGATACCAAGTCCAAGCCTGTTCAAAGCCACTCTCCCGGATCGCCGCCGTACCGACAACTGAATGCGCGCGTCCTGCCGACCAGCATCCCACACCCGAAGCGTCCTGTCCCGCGCCTCGGGCCGTGAGCAGAAGTGGAAATGTTCTTGTTATGTTCCCATCGCCACGTACACTGCGCCCATGGCCCCCTCCCCGCCCCTCGCCAAAGGCCGCGGCGCGCGCAGCAACGCGACCAGCCGCTTCATCGCCGCCGAGCGCGAGGCCTTCGACGACGGCTGGACCCTGGAGGACGCCGAGCCCGCGCAGCTCACCACCACCGTCCTGCCGGACATGGCCAAGAGCATCGTCGCCCGCAACAGCAGCCCCGACATCCACTTCGACCGCTCGATCAACCCCTACCGGGGCTGCGAGCACGGCTGCATCTACTGCTTCGCCCGCCCGGCCCACGCCTTCCTGGGCCTGTCGCCCGGCCTCGACTTCGAGAGCCGGCTGTTCTTCAAGCCGGAGGCGGCGAGCCTGCTGACCGCCGAGCTGTCGAGGAAGGGCTACAAGCCGCGTCATATCCAGGTCGGCGCCGACACCGACCCCTACCAGCCCATCGAGCGCAAGCTGCGGGTCACCCGCCAGGTGCTGGAGGTGCTGCAGGCCTTCCGCCATCCGCTGAGCATCATCACCAAGTCCAACCTGATCACCCGCGACGCCGACATCCTGGGCGAGATGGGCAAGGCGGGCCTGGCGAGCGCGGCGATCTCGATCACCACCCTGGACCGCAAGCTGGCCCGCAGCATGGAGCCGCGCGCCGCCACGCCGCAACGCCGGCTGGACGCGGTGCGCCGGCTGACCGACGCCGGCTGCCCGGTGACTGTGATGTTCGCGCCGGTGATCCCGGGCCTGAACGACCATGAGCTGGAAGGCGTGCTGGAGGCGTCGGCCGCCGCCGGGGCGACGGGCGCGGGCTATGTGCTGGTGAGGCTGCCGCTGGAAATCGCCGACCTGTTCCAGCAGTGGCTGGCCAGCGACCACCCCGACCGCGCCTCGCGCGTCATGTCGCTTATCCGCCAGACGCGCGGCGGCAAGGACTATGTCTCGCAGTGGGGCGAACGCCAACGTGGCGCCGGCCCGGTCGCCGATCTCATCGCCCGCCGGTTCGCCGCCGCCCGGGCCCGCTACGGCCTGGACCAGCCGCGACGGGTCCTTGACGCCGGGCAGTTCCGCGCACCGCCCAAACCTGGCGACCAGATGGAACTTCTGCTGGCGTGATCCCCCCATTTGGGTGTCGCGCCCGCCCGCGCCCACGCCTTTCATGAGCCGAATGCGGGGCTCGGGAGGACGGACGATGCGTGGAACGGGTACTGGCCTGCTGCTGGCGGTCGGCCTTGCGGGAGCGGCGAGCGCCGCGCCCTTCGTGGCGGTCGACGCCTCGCCCAACTTCGTGACGATGATGGACCAGGCATCGGTGGTCCGCACCGGGACGACCGTGGACGCCGATTTCCTGGTCGTACCGGCGACCGGCGCGGCGCAGATCGGGGGCATGCGGTTCAACTGCACCGCCCGCACCTGGCAGCAGAGGAGCCAGCGCGGCGTCGCCGCGGACCTGACTCTGTCGCCAATCAGGCCGATAGCGAGCGCGCCCGCCGGCGTGTCGCCCGGATCTCTCGGCGCCTCGATGGTGGAGCGGGCCTGTTTCAACCGCCAGGTCAACACGACCGGCGGCTGGACAGCCCCCAACCTGGGCGACGCCATCCGGGATGGCCGGGCGGTTCTGGCCCGGGTGGCGGCGAAGCCCTGACGAAAGCGCCTTCCGGGACGCTTGGCGTTGCCCTGGATTCGGCGCGTATCCCGCCGTCAGAGCTAGCGCTCGAACACCCCGACCAGCTCGACGTGCGGCGACCACAGGAACTGGTCGATCGGCCGCACGGACTTCAGCGTAAAGCCCGCGTCGATCAGCACCCGGGCGTCGCGGGCGAAGCTCTGCGGGTTGCAGGAGATGCCGACCACCCGCGAGACCTTGCTGATGGCGATCTCACGCGATTGTTCCAGTGCCCCGGCCCGGGGTGGGTCGAAGACCACGGCGTCGACCTTGGCCAGCTCCGGGGCCAGCATCGGCCGGCGGGCCAGGTCGCGCGCCTCGGCGGTGATGGGCTTCAGGCCCGGGGCGGTGGCGATGCCGGCCTTGAGCGCGGTGATGGCGGGGGCCGAGGAGTCGGCGGCCAGCACTGGCGCCAGTCGGGCCAGATGGAAGGTGAAGGTGCCCACCCCGCAGTAAAGGTCGGCGATGCGGCTCGCGCCGGCGACCGCCTCGCAGGCCAGCTGTGCCATGGCCGCCTCGGCGACCGGCACGGCCTGCAGGAAGGCGCCGGCCGGCAGGGTGACGATGGCCTCGCCCAGCTTCACCACCGGCAGACGCGCGCCATAGACGGTCTCGCCGGCCAGGCTGACCCGGGCCATGTCGCCGGCCGAGGCCGCCTCGGCGGCGCGCATGCGGGCGTCGGCCGACAGGCCGCCGCTCTTGCGTTCCACGCCGGTGACATCGACGTCCAGGCCCGCGCCGGTCCAGGTGACGTGCAGAGTCGGAGCGGACTTGGGATGCTCCAGGAACGGATCGGCCAGGCGGCGCAGGGCCGGCAGGGCGGCGACCAGACGGGGATCGGCGATGGTGCAGACGTCGATGTCGACCAGCGACCAGCTGCGCCGTTCCTTGAACCCCAGCCGGATGACGCCCTTGCCGCCCCGGCGGGCGTGCAGGGCCAACCTGCGGCGCGTGCCCGGCGGCGAGGCGAAGATGGGCAGGATGTCGGTCTCGATCCGCTCGCGCGACAGGGCCAGCCGAACCTGCTCGGCCTTCCAGGCGAGATAGGGGGCGGCGGCCCAATGCTGCAGCGCGCAGCCGCCGCAGACGCCGAAGTGCGGACAGGGCGGCGCAACCCGTTCGGGGCTCGACGTCAGCCGCTCGATCACCTCGGCGCGCTGCCCCTCGATGCGCACCCGCGCCCGCTCGCCCCCCAGGGTCAGCGGCACGTAGAGCAGCCCGCCACCCGGCGCCTCCGCCAGGCCGTCGCCCTGCCCGCCGACCTGTGTGACTTCAATGTCGACTGTGTCCGACAACAGACTCTCCGAACGGAACTGACCGCGCTCCCTAACATTATCCCGCGGCAAACCCGGCGTCGTTTTACGCCTCATGAACGAAGATGAACGGCGCGCTCAACGGACGTTCAGGTAACACCGGCCATCTTCACACCACAGACGCCGGGCAGTTTTCTGCCCGACCGAAGCTAAGGAGTCGCCTATGCGTAAAATCCTCTCCCTGACCGCAGCGATCGCGATCGCTGTTCCGAGCTTCGTTGTTCCGACCCTGGCGCAGGCGCAGACCTCGCGTTCCTATGGCCGTGGCGACGTCTGCAAATATGAACGCAAGCAGGCCGGCAACCGCGGCACCATCGCCGGCGGCCTGGTCGGCGGCACCCTGGGCGCGGCCGTGGCCGGCGACGGGGCCAAGACCGAGGGCGCGGTTCTCGGCGGCATCGTCGGCGCCGTGGCCGGCAACCAGATCGCCAAGAAGAATTTCCGCTGTTCCAGCTACCCCAAGCGTATCTCCCACCGTCGCGACAACTGTCGCTGGGTGCAGGAGTACTACCGCGGCGGCTGGCACGGCTTTGAAGTCTGTCGTAACCGCAACGGCGAGTGGCGTCCCAGCGGCCGGGGTTGATCCCGGTCGCCATTGATACCCGCCCGCGCTTCGTCGAGCTCAAGGAGAGCAAGCTCATGACCCGTAAGATTCTGTCCCGCGGCGCGGCCGGCCTGGCCTTGGCCTCGCTCGTCGCCGGCGCCTTGGCGGCGCCCACCGTCGCCTCCGCCCAGCCGGCGCCCGCCTACCAGGGCGGGGCCTACAGCCAGGGCGGCTACTACGATCCCTGCCGTCGGGACCAGGTGCAGCGCGGCACGGGCGGCGCGCTTGTCGGCGGCGGCCTCGGCGCGCTGGCCGGCTCGAGCATCGCCGGACGGGGCGCAAAGACCGAAGGCGCGGTTCTGGGCGGCATCCTGGGCGCGGTGATCGGGGCCAACGTCGGCAAGTCCGGCGCGGCCTGCCAGACGCCCTATGATCCGGCCCGCCCGGCCGGCGGCCAAGCCTACTATGGCCAGCCTGGCGCCTATGACAGTTACGGCAGCTATGGCGGCTACGGCGCCGACCAAGGCTATGCTGGCGGCTCCACCGATGGCTACTACGGCTACGAGCAGCGCGCCTATGATGAGTCGTACCGCGACGCTCGCGACGACTACCGCACCCTGCCGGTGGCCGATGGCCCGACGGCGGACAACTGCTCGCTGGCTGAGAGCCCGATCTACCTGCCCGACGGCCGCGTCCAGAAGCGCTTCGTGCGCGTCTGCCGCGACGCCCGCGGCGAATATCAGGTCGTCGACTAACCCTCCGCGACCTGCCCTGTGAGGAAAGGCCGTCCACCGCAAGGTGGGCGGCCTTTTCTTTTGCGCGCGATGCGTGCACCGTCACCGAAGGAGGACCTTGGATGAGATCTCTCTTCGCGACGGTGGTTGCGGCCTCCTTGCTCATCGCAGGGCAGGCCGAAGCCTGCGCCGGCTTCGGTTTTCAGAAGCCGTTTCACGCAATGGGCCGCGCGCGCCAGGCTGATGGGGAATGGCGCGCGATCTCGATCGAGGCGGGGGGCTATCGCGTTCGCGTCGAGTATTCAGACCCTCGCACACCTTGGGGTTGGCTCGCGACAACAGGCAGCTTCGACGGCGACGGCCTGGTTTTTCCCGTCGCGCGCGGCGGCAAGGTTCCCCCTGAGGCCCGCGTAGTCTGGAAGACGTCTCTGAGCGAAGGGCTGGCGGAGGTCGTGGTCACCTCCACGTTGCTCGACCATCTGAACGGACTGATGTGGGGCCGATACAGTCGAGTCTACAACATCAACGGCTTTGAGTGCGTCTATCCGGGCGACACATTCGACAGCGAGGGGCGGACAACCCGTCATCGCAACGACATATGCCTGACCGTGGAAGGCGTGCCTGTCATGATCAACGACGCTTCGGGCCGCCGCATCTATGAGCTGTCCAAGGTCACCTTCCGCCCGATCTCGAGTGATCGCTTCCGCGCCCCACAGGGGTGGCCAGTCACGGAAAAGAAGCCCGAATACCTACGGAAATGGGCTGCGCCCGGAGCTTCTAGGTTCTCACAGCCCGCAGCAGGAACTCCCGGTTGCCGTCACCGCCGGTGACCGGACTGTCGGCCGTCGCCAGCACCCGCCAGCCGACTCCCTCCAGCCAGGCCACGACGTCAGCCAGCGCATCCACCCGCGCCGCCTCGTCCTTGACCAGCCCGCCCTTGCCGACCCGCTCGCGGCCAACCTCGAACTGCGGCTTGACCAGGGCGACCAGATCCGCGCCCTCGCCGGCCAGCGCCAGGGCGGCCGGCAGGGCCTTGGCCAGCCCGATGAAGCTGACGTCGGTGACGATCAGGTCCGGCGGCGTGGGGATCAGGCTCGCGTTGAGCGACCGGGCGTCGGTCCCCGACAGCTCGACCACACGCGGGTCGGCCGCCAGGCTCGGATGCAGCTGTCCCCGCCCGACGTCGACCGCGTAAACCCGGGCCGCGCCCCGCGACAGGCAGACCTGGGTGAAGCCGCCCGTCGAAGCGCCGACGTCGAGCACGATCCGCCCCTCGACAGCCACCGACCAGAGGGTCAGCGCGTGGTCCAGCTTGAGCCCGCCGCGACCGACCCAGGGGTGGGCCGGCGCTGCGGTGATATCCGCCGCGTCCTCGACCATGTCGGAGGGTCTGACGACGACCTTGCCGTCGGCGTTGACCAGCCCCGCCTCGATCGCCGCGCGGGCCCGGGCGCGACTGTCGAACAGGCCGCGCTCGACGAGCAGCAGGTCGATGCGCTTGCGGGTCATCGGATATGCGCGGGGACATGTTCCGGCGGCAGCCGGTACGTGTCCCCTTGAAGGCGCCAGACTACGGGGACACGTACGCTTCGCGAACATGTCCCCGACATCACGCGGTCTCGCCGGCCAGTCGGCGAGCCGCCTTGTCACGACCGATCAGCGGCAGGATCGCTGCCATGTCCGGTCCGTGGTCCATGCCGGTGAGGGCCCGGCGCAGCGGCATGAACAGGCCTCTGCCCTTGGCTCCGGTCCGTTCCTTGACCGCGCCGGTCCAGGCGCTCCAGGTGGTCGCGTCGACCGTCGCCGGGAGGAGGTCCAGCGCCGCCTCGACCACCGGACGGTCCTCGTCAGACACCGACGGCGTCACTGGACCGGACACCACGGCTGCCCAGCCGGCGACGTCGCCGAACAGAGTCAGGTTCTGCCGGATGGCCAGCCAGAAGGCCTCGCCCAGGTCTGCATTGATCGCCGCAAGCCGTTGTTTTGCCTCGGCATAGGGCATGGCGTGCAGGATGGCGGCGTTGACCTTGGAAAGGTCCTCCGGATCCCAGCGCGCGGCGCGGTGGGCCATCTTGTCGAACGCGAAATCGCCGGCCAGGGCCTCGATCGAAGCGGCCGGCTCCAGCGGATCGGAGGTGCCGATGCGGGCCAGGTGCGAGATCACGGCCAGCGGCTCGTAGCCCTGCTGGCGCAACTCCAGCATCGACAGCGACCCGATCCGCTTGCTCAGGCCCAGGCCGTCGGCGCCCACCAGCAGCGTGGTGTGGGCGAAGCTGGGCGGGACCGCGCCCAGGGCCTCGAAAATCTCGATCTGCGCCCCGGTGTTGGTGACGTGATCCTCGCCGCGGATGACGTGGGTGATTCCGATCTCGATGTCGTCGACGACCGAGGGCAGGGTGTAGAGATAGCCCCCGTCCTCGCGGATCAGGACCGGGTCGGACATCGAGGCGGTGTCGACCTCGCTGTGGCCGCGGGCGAGGTCTTCCCAGGTGACCCGCTTGCCTTCCAGCTTGAAGCGCCAGTGGGGCTTGCGGCCCTCGGCCTCCAGTTTGGCGCGATCCTCGGCCGTCAGCTTCAGACCCGCGCGGTCGTAGATCGGCGGCAGGCCGCGCGACAGCTGGACCTTGCGACGCAGGTCCAGCTCCTCGGGCTGTTCGTAGCAGGGGTACAGGCGGCCGGAGGCCTTCAGGCGCTCGACGGCGGCATCGTAGATGGCGAAGCGGGCCGACTGGTTGTAGCGCTCGCCCCAGGTCATGCCGAGCCAAGTCAGGTCGGCCTCGATGCCGTCCTCGTAGTCCTTGGTGGACCGCTCCAGATCGGTATCGTCGATACGCAGCACGAACACCCCGCCCTGCCCGCTGGCGAACAGCCAGTTGATCAGCCCGGTGCGGATGTTGCCGACATGCAGACGCCCCGTCGGAGAGGGCGCGAAACGGACCTTGGCGGTCATGGGAGACGTCCTTGTAAGAGCCGGGCTAGGTCGGCTCTGGACGTCTTAAAGTCAAGACGACAGCGCCCTGGGACCAGAGCCTGCCGCCGAAAAACAACCCCGCCGGTAATGCCGGCGGGGCGCCCGAAAGGTCAGTCGTCCCGATGAACCCGTTCGCGGCGTTCGTGCCGCTCCTGGGCCTCGAGGCTCAGCGTCGCGATCGGGCGGGCCGCAAGCCGTGCGAGACCGATGGGCTCGCCCGTCTCCTCGCAGTAGCCGTAGGACCCGTCCTCGATCCGGCGCAGGGCCTCGTCGATCTTCGAGATCAGTTTCCGCTGCCGGTCGCGGGTGCGAAGTTCAAGAGCCCGATCAGTCTCCGACGAGGCGCGATCAGCCAGGTCAGGATGATTCTCGGTTTCTTTCTGGAGATGCGTCACCGTCTCGCGAGATTCGCGAAGGATGTCCTCTTTCCAGTCCAGCAGCTTTTGCTTGAAGTAGGCGAGCTGACGCTCGTTCATGAACTCTTCGTCCTCTGAAGGACGATAGCCATCGACTTTAACTAGAACGGTAGCCGTCTGCATTGACGCTCCACGCCCCCATCCACGCACTCGCTCATGCGAGCGCGGCCTTATAACAAACGCCACACGCCATACAATGAACCTCGTGTTCGGCGTGCGTTCATGCCGCGAGTTTCGCCTGTTCGAGTTTGGCGATTTCGACCGCCGCGCGGGTCTCGATATCGTCGAGCAGGCCTTCCAGCCGCCCATCGTCGGTGTTCTGGCGCTCTTCGCGAACGGCCCGGACCAGTCGGTCCAGCGACGCCGGCGACAGATCTCCGTCGATCAACGCCAGCTTGATGTCGTCAAGTACGTCGAGGATCCGTCCGGCCCTGCCGACGGCACGCTTGCGGCGCTCCAGCGGCCCGCCGACATCCTGCAGCGCAAGCAGCGCTTCGATGCCTCCGACCCCGCCCAGGGCGCCGGCGCGGGACACGCTGCCCGCTCCGCCGGCCGCGCCGGCTGTCGGGACGCTGAACGCGCCCTGCCCGGCCGACGGCCTCGCCGCCTTCGCACCGCCGACGCTTCCCGTACTGCTGGGTCCGGTGACTTTCATGGAGGCTGGACGCCGCTCCCTGTCCTGACGAGGCCCCACTGTCGGCCCGTATGGTTAATGCCGGGCAAATTCTGCCGTCAGGCCCGAATTCCGGGCGCCGACGCCATCCTTGCCTTTGTTTTCCCTCAACTTATTCATGGCGCGGTTCTCGCAAGGCCGCGCGCAGTGCAGTCCTGCGCCACGGGAGCGTCATGCGTAACAGCGTCATCGGCAGCGTCATCCTCGCCCTCACCCTGGCTTTCGCCGGGCCTTGCTTCGCCAAGTCGCGGATCAAGGACGTGGTCGAGTTCGAGGGCGTGCGCGAGAACATGCTCACCGGCTACGGCATCGTGGTCGGGCTGAACGGCACCGGCGACAACCTGCGCAACGCGCCGATGACCCGCCAGAGCCTGGAGGCGATGTTCGAGCGCCTCGGCGTCAACGTCCGCGAGACCAACCTCAACACCAAGAACGTCGCCGTGGTGATGGTCACCGCCAAGCTGCCCCCGTTCGCGGCCGCCGGCTCGCCCGTCGACGTCACGGTCTCGGCCGCCGGCGACGCAAAGAGCCTGCAGGGCGGGACCCTGCTGGTCACCTCGCTGCTGGGCGCCGACGGTCAGGTCTACGCCGTGGCCCAGGGCTCGGTGCAGACCGGCTCGGTCTCGGCCGGCGGGGCTTCGGGAAGTTCGGTCTCCAAGGGCGTGCCGACCTCCGGCCGGATCGCCGGCGGCGCGATCATCGAGCGCGAGACCGGCTTCCAGCTGGCGTCGATGCCGCAGATGCGGCTGACCCTGCGCAATCCCGACTTCACCACCGCCCAGCGCATCGCAACGGCGATCAACACCCGGTTCCCGGGGACCGCCAACGCCGAGAACCCGACGATCATCACCCTGCGCCCGCCCGTCGGCCAGAACCTCGTCGGCTTCATGGGCGCGGTGGAGAACCTGGAGATCACCCCGGACTCCCCCGCCAAGGTCATCATCGATGAGACCGCCGGCGTCATCGTCATGGGCGACCAGGTTCGGATCTCCACAGTGGCCATCGCCCAGGGCAACCTGACCATCTCGGTCCAGGAAACGCCGCTGGTCAGCCAGCCGGCGCCCTTCAGCCGCGGCGAGACCACCACCACCAGCCAGTCGCAGGTCAGCGTCGACGAGGAGCGCGGGCGTCAGCTGATCACGCTGAAGAGCGGCGCGTCGCTCTCCAGCCTGGTCTCGGGGCTAAACGCCCTGGGTGTTACGCCGCGCGACATGATTTCCATCCTGCAGGCCATCAAGGCCGCCGGGGCCCTCCAGGCCGATATCGAGGTGATGTGATGAGCGGAGCCTTCGCCATCCCTTCAGACGTCCTGCTGGCCCAGCAGGGCCGCACGGCCGGCTCGACCGCCGAGCTGGCCTCCCGCAAGCAGAAGGTCGCCGAGACCGCCCAGGCCTTCGAGGCGTCGTTCCTGTCGGCCATGCTGCAGCCGATGTTCGCCTCGCTGAACACCGAGGCGCCGTTCGGCGGCGGCAAGGGCGAGGAGATGTTCCGCTCCTTCCTGACCGAGGCCATCGCCAGGCAGGTCGCCAAGGGCGGCGGCGTGGGCGTGGCCGACACCGTCCAGCGCGAAATGCTCAAGCTTCAGGGCCTCACCGAGTAAAGGATCTTTCCCATGGCGCTTGACGCCCGCGACGCCACCGACCGCGTCGAACAGCTGATCGTCCTGACCGACCGCCTCACCGCGATGATGGCCGATCAATGCAAGGCCTTCGAGGAACGCCGTCCGCAGGACGCCGCCGCCTCGATGGAGGAAATGACCCGGCTGGCCAATCTCTACCGCCATGAGTCGATGCGGGTTCGCACGGCTCCGGCGCTCATCGAGGAAGCCTCGCTGGCGCTCCGCACCCAGCTGATGCGCGCCACCGAAGCCTTCGATGCGGTGCTGGCCCGCCAGGGGCGAGCGCTTGAGGCCGCCAGGACGATCACAGAAGGCCTGGTTCGCGCCATCGCCGACGAAGTCGCCTCCCAGCGCAGCAGCGGCAGCGGCTATGGCCCCGGCGCCGTGGCGCAGTCCGGCGACGCCCGGGCGATCACACTGAACAAGCGCGCCTGATTGATCCAGATCAGGGCCGGCGGTCGCACGCCGGTCTCAACTGCCGTGGATGGCCTATGACCACGACATCGCCCGCTGTGACGAAGCCGCCTTCCTGGCGGAGGTACGGGCCTTCCTGGCCACGGCGCTGACGCCCGATCTGCGCGAGGCCGGACGCCGCACCCTGGGCGTCCACAGCGACATCTCCGCCTGCCGGACCTGGCACCGCCGCCTGTTCAACAAGGGTTGGATCGCCCCGGCCTGGCCGGCGGCATGGGGCGGCGCCGGCTGGTCGTCGCGGCGCAAGTTCCTGTTCGACCGCGAATGTGCGCTGAATGACGCCCCGGTGCTGTTCGCAGGAGGCTTGCGCAGCCTGGGTCCGCTGCTCATCGAACTGGGCACGCCGGCGCAGCGGGCGAAGTACCTGACGCCCATCCTGTCCGGAGACGACCTCTGGGCCCAGGCCTTCTCCGAGCCCGGCGCCGGGTCCGACCTCGCCCGGATTTCCACCCGGGCGGTCCGTGACGGCGACGACTACGTCATCGACGGGTCGAAGATCTGGACCACCGGAGCCCATCTGGCCAACCGTCTGTTCGCCATTGTCCGCACCGCCGACGACGCCAAGCCGCAGCAGGGTCTCACGTTCCTGCTCATCGATCTGCCCGCGCCGGGCCTGACCATCTCGCCGATCATCACGATCGACGGGGAGCATGAGCTCAACGCCCTGTTCTTCGACAGCGTGCGCGTTCCCGTGGCCAACCGGGTCGGCGAGGAAGGCGAGGGCTGGGCCGTGGCCAAACGGTTGATGCAGATGGCGCGGTCGAACAACACGCCCTCGGCGCTCGTGCGCAGGGTCTTCCAGCGCGCCCGCGCCGCCGCGCTCTCGATTGAGGGCCTTGAACCCGCGTTGCTGCGCCGCCTGGCCGAGGCCGAGCTCGACCTGCAGGCCTTCGAGCAGACCGAGCTTGCCGCCATGCCTGACGGCGTTCCTCGCGCCGGCGACCAGACGACGCCCTCGATGCTGAAGTTGCTAGGCAGCGAACTGCATCAACGGGTCGCGGAGCTGGCCATGGAGATCGCCGGCGTCGCCCGTCTGCCCGCCCTTGCCCTATTCCACGACGAAGACGGCGAACTCGCCGACGGCGCCCGGGCGACGGCCAAGCATTTCGCCACGCGCGCGGCGAGCATCTATTCCGGGACCAGTGAGACCCAGCGCAACGTGATGGCGGGCGCGATCCTGCGGGGCTGATCAGAAGGGGCTGGCGGCCCGTTCGGCGCCCAGGGCGATAAAGGTCGGCATCCGCGGCGCCGGAGCCCGCTCGGCCTGAAGACGGTCTTCCATCCAGCGCCACAGGGCCGTGATCTCGGTCGCCGCCGCGCTGCCCGGCTCATGCTCCTGTGCCGTCAGGCCCCGAGCCACGCTCTGTTGATAGGCCACCCGGCCACGCAGGCCGATCGGCGCGACCACGCCGCCCAGCCCCCGCAGCGCCAGCACCGCCTCGCCGACGGAAGGACTTTCGAACCCGCCCCGCCGCGACGGAGCCTGGTTGAGAACGAAGACCACGTCGCGATGGAAACTGTGGGCCAGCGCGGCGGTGTCGGCGACCGCCTTGATGTCGAAGAAGTTGGGCCGCGCCACGATGGCGCACAAGTCGGCGCACCGGATGGCCTGCTCGACATCGGCCTCCAGCGAGGGCCCGGTGTCGACGATCAGCAGGTCTATCCCCTCGCGGCAGGCGTCCTGCTGCCGCGTGAACAGGGCGCCGGGCTTCACGGCTTCGACGAGGACGTCGCAGCGGCCCCGCTGACGACGCCACTCGACGGCGGACTGCTGACGGTCGAGGTCGACGACCAGGGTCGAGAGCCCTGCGCTCCGCGCCGCCACCGCAAGGTGCAGCGCCAGAGTGGTCTTCCCGGTCCCGCCTTTGCGGGAAAGTACGGCGAGCGTTTTCATCGCCTGTCCCAATTCGGTACGAACGCTGGTTTCCGGAGCAGCTTTCATGCCTGTCCGACGACCATGCCCCGCGGCCGCTGCGATTGTGTGTCAGGCGGCGTGGACTGGGGCCGGCGAGGCGTTACGCCCGCTGAAGCAGCAGCCCGATCAGGCGTCCCGCCGCCAGAATGGGCGCCGGGCTCTGTTCGACCCGGGCCTGGATTAGGCTGCCTTCCAGAGCGGCGATGACCACACCCGCTCGCTCGGCGGCGCCATCGGATGAAAACCCGTCGGCTTCCAGCTTGGCGGCGATAACGGCGGTCCAGCCGGCGAAGGCGGCGCGACCGGCGGCGCGGATCGCTTCGTCCTGCGCGGCGGTCTCCAGCAGGACGGTGGTGATCGGACAGCCGTCGCGCCACGCGGACTGCTCCATCCAGATGACCAGCCAGCGAACGTATTCAGCGACCAGGGCCGGCGCATCGGGCGTCTCGGCCGCCAGCGTCGCCAGGGTTCGTCGCACCAGCTCGCCGGCGCTTGTCACCGCGGCCTCCCCGATCTGGCCCTTGCCGCGTGGAAAGTAGTGGTAGAGCGACCCCTTCGGCGCCCCGCTGCGCTCGACGATATCGGCAAGGCCTGTCGCGGAATATCCGTAGCGCCGGAACAGGGCGGCGGCGGACTGGACGATGGCGTTGCGGTGTCGGGGCTGGGCGGACATGAGAATCTATATAGACTGGTCTACATCAATAGAGGGTTGATGTCATGACCCCGCCGCCGGACGGCTTCGAGCGCCACTACCGCAAGAGCCCCCTCACCGATCCCTGGGAACCGCTCTACAGCCGCCGCCTCGATGACAGCCTGCAGATCGGCCTGCGGATCGCCGAGGCGCACACCAACAGTCGCGGCTTCGCGCACGGCGGGCTGGTGTCGGCGCTGGCCGACAACGCGATGGGGCTGAGCTGCGGCCTGGGGCTGGAGGGTGCGAACGGCCTGCTCACGGTGAACCTGGCGCTGGACTTCCTGGCAGTGGCGAGGATCGGCCAGTGGCTTCAGGTCGAGCCCTCGGTGGTGAAGCGCGGCCGCAGCCTGTGCTTCGCCTCGGCCCTCATCACCGCCGACGGTAAACCCTGCGCCCGCGCCAGCGCGACGTTTCAGGTCGTCAGCTGAGTTCGATCGCCCGCTCGATCCCGATGGCCTCCAGGAAGTCGGCGTCGTGGCTGACGACCAGCAGCGCGCCGTCGTAGCCGGCCAGCGCCTGCTCGACCGCCTCGATCGACGGCAGGTCAAGGTGGTTGGTCGGCTCGTCCAGGATCAGCAGCTGTGGCGGCTCGGCGCCGGACAGCACGCAGGCCAGCGCCGCCCGCAGCCGCTCCCCGCCGCTCAGGGAGCCGGCGAGCTGGTGGGCGGCGGTGTTGCGAAACAGGAACCGGGCCAGAGCCGCCTGGGCGTCGTTCGCCGTCGCCAAAGGATTGAGCCTGCGGAAGCCCTCCAGGATCGTCTCGTCGTCGCGCAGGACAGCCGCTCTCTGGTCCAGGAGAACCGACCGCACGCCACGCACAACGCGGCCGGATGTCGGCTGCATTGCGCCCGAAGCCAGATGGAGAAGGGTCGACTTTCCCGAGCCGTTCGGGCCCACGACAGCAACCCGCTCGGGGCCGGCGATCCGCAGGGACTGACCCGACAAGACAGGCTCTGCCCCATAGGCGAAGACGACCTCCTCCAGGGCCAGTACGGTCTTGCCCGGCGGCAGCCCCGCGGACGGCAAGGCGAAGGCCAGCGCCCGGGTCCGCTCAACGCGCCGCCTCGCCTCCGCGAGTTGCTCGGCGGAGGCGTCCCGCTGGCGGTCGGCCAGACGATCCTCGCGTCCGGCGCTTTCCTCGGCCCGCCGCTTCTGGGCGCCAAGCAGGATCTTGGGCGCGCTGCCGCTGGCGGCGTAGCGCTTGCCGGCCGCGTCGCGCCGCGCCTTCTTCTCTCGAGCGTGCTGAGCCTCCCGTTCAACGCGGGCGGCGTCGCGCTCGGCGACGGACAGGTCCCGCTCGGCCGCTTCCCGCTCCTGCGCCTTGCGCTCGGCGTAGAGGTCGTACCCGCCGCCGTAGACGCCGACGCCCAGGCCGGAGATCTCCACGATGCGGTCCATCTCGCGCAGCAATCCCCGATCGTGGCTGACCACGACGGCCCCGCCCTTCCACCGGCGCAGGAAGCCGGCGACCAGGGCGCGGGCATCGACGTCGAGGTTGTTGGTCGGCTCGTCCAGCAGGATCACATCAGGTTCGGCGATCGTCAGCGCCGCCAGCGACAACCGCGTCAGCTGGCCGCCGCTGAGCGTGTCCGCAGCGCGATCAGGCGCCAGCCCGGCAAGCCCCGCATCATCCAGCGCCGCCTCCAGACAGGTCGGCAGGCTCCAGTCAGCCTCGGCGAGATCGGTGTCGTCCCCTTCACCCGCCTCGATACGCGCCAGGCAGGCCAACGGCGCCGCGATGTCGAGCAGATCGGCCACGGTCGCACCCGCCGGCGGCCGGAGGGCCTGTCGCAGCAGACCGACGCGGCCCGACCGTCCGATCCAGCCGGCGGCCGGCGTCTGCTCGCCCGTCAGCAGACGCAGCAGGGTGGTCTTGCCCGCGCCATTGCGGCCGACCAGCCCGGTGCGCTCGCGCCCGAAGGCGAGCGTCAGATTGTCGAAGAGGACGCGGCCGTCAGGCGTGGCGGCGGAGACGGCGTCCAGGGTGAAGTACGGCAGGATCGACATGAAGGCTCACGAGCAGGTCGGCGGAAACGGCGAAGCGGTTCTGCGTCCTGTCGATCATGGGAGCCTCCATCGGTGACCCGGCCGGTCCCGGGACGGCCGATGTAGCGCCTCAGACGCCGCGACGGAAGCGCGCGGACTTGATCGAGCGCAATGGCGGCCCGGCGCCCCAGGCCCTATCTACAGGCCGTGACCAAGGATCGCCCGTGACCAGCCTTCCCTTCCCCCATGCCGAGCCGCGCCTGTCGCGCGAGGACGCCGAGGCGCGCCGCGCCGAGGCTTCGGCCCGCATCCGCGCCGCCACCGGCATCGATGAGGCGCTCATCTCGGACCTGGTCGAAGGCTTCTACGGCAAGGTTCGCGCAGACCCGCTGCTCGGGCCCATCTTCGCCGAGCGGATCGAGGACTGGGGACCCCATCTGGCGCAGATGAAGCGGTTCTGGTCGTCGGTGGCGCTGGCGACAGGCGTCTATGACGGCAGACCAATGCCCAAGCACATGCGGCTGCCGGTGGACGCGCAACACTTCGACCGCTGGCTGGCGCTGTTCGAGGAGACCGCGCAAGAGTTGTGCACGCCGCTCGCCGCCCGGCACTTCGTGACCCGCGCCCGCAACATAGCCGAAAGCCTCGAACTGGGCGTCGCCAACCACAACGGGGTCATGCTGGGCGTCGGCGAGCGGTATCGGCGGCAAGAGTAGCGAGAACAGCAAGTTCCGGGTCGCGGCGAAAGCCCGGCTCCACGAGATTGCCGGCGAACACTTTCGCTGGAGTCAGCCATGTCTTTCGTCGTCACCGGCCTCGCGGCCGAACCCTTCACCAAGCTCTTTGGCGCCGATGACGCCACCCTCGCCGCCGCAGGCGCGATCCGCTTCACCGTCGACGCCAAGCCCGGCTTTCCGTGCCGCATTTCCCTGGAAGACGCCGAGCCAGGCGAGACCGTTCTGCTGCTCAACCACGAACACCATGCCGCCGACACGCCCTACCGCGCCCGTCATGCCATCTTCGTCCGCGAGAGCGCCGACGCCCCTGCCCGCTACGAGAACAAGATGCCGCCGGCCCTCGCCGCGCGTCTGCTGGCCATCCGCGCCTATGACGCGACGGGCATGATGATCGACGCCGAGATTGTCGAGGGCGTGGACGCCGCTCCGCTGATCGAACGCTTCTTGGCCGACCCGAAGGCCGCCTACCTGCACGCCCACAACGCCCGCCGCGGCTGTTTTGCAGCGCGCATCGACCGTTCCTGAGGAAAGCCTGCTGACACCCCGTGTCACCAGACCGACCCTGACAGGGAAGCGCCGGACCGGAGTTCGCACATTGTTCTTGTGTTAATTTCGAGTCTGGGCACTACATATCGGCGTTGCCGCCGCGCCCTTTGGCCGGTTGATGCGTTCCCGACAGGCCATGGCTGAACAACTGAACTTCATCCGCGTGCGCGGCGCCCGCGAGCACAATCTCAAGGACGTCAGCGTCGACATTCCGCGCGGCGAGCTGGTGGTGATCACCGGCCTGTCGGGGTCGGGCAAGTCGTCGCTCGCGTTCGACACCATCTATGCGGAGGGCCAGCGGCGCTATGTCGAGAGCCTGTCGGCCTACGCGCGCCAGTTCCTGGAGCTGATGAGCAAGCCGGACGTGGATCTGATCGAGGGCCTGTCGCCGGCCATCTCGATCGAGCAGAAGACCACCAGCCGCAATCCGCGCTCCACCGTCGGCACGGTGACGGAGATCCACGACTACATGCGCCTGTTGTGGGCGCGGGTCGGGGTCCCCTACTCGCCAGCCACCGGCCTGCCGATCGAGAGCCAGACCGTCAGCCAGATGGTCGACAAGCTGACGGTGCTGCCCGAGGGCGAGCGCCTGTACCTGCTGGCGCCCGTCGTTCGCGGCCGCAAGGGCGAGTACAAGAAGGAGATCGCCGAGTGGCGCCGGGCCGGCTTCCAGCGGCTGAAGATCGACGGCGAACTCTACCCGATCGAGGACGCGCCCGACCTCGACAAGAAGTTCAAGCACGACATCGACGTCGTCGTGGACCGGCTTGTCACCAGGAACGGCCTCGAGCAGCGCTACGCCGACAGCATCGAGCAGGCCCTGCGGCTGGCAGATGGCATCGCCGTCGCCGAATGGGCCGATGTGCAGGATGGCGAGACCGAGCCGCGCCGGATCCTGTTCTCAGAGAAGTTCGCCTGCCCGGTAAGCGGCTTTTCGATCACCGAGATCGAGCCTCGCCTGTTCTCGTTCAACAATCCGTTCGGGGCCTGCCCGGTCTGCGACGGCCTGGGCGCCAAGCTGGCCTTCGACGCCGACATGGTCATCCCGGACAAGGAGAAGACCCTGCACAAGGGCGCCGTCGCGCCCTGGGCCAAGGGCCCCTCGCCGCTCTACACCCAGACGCTGCAGGCGCTGGCGCGGCACTACGACTTCTCGATGGACAAGCCCTGGCACGCGCTGCCGGCCAAGGCCCATGAGGTGATCCTCCACGGCACCGGGGCCGAGAAGATCAAGTTCATCTACGACGACAACGCCCGCAAGTATGAGGTCAACAAGCCCTTCGAGGGCGTGCTGCCCAACCTCGAGCGGCGCTGGCGCGAGACCGACTCCAGCTGGGTGCGCGAGGAACTGGGCCGATACCAGTCGGACACCCCGTGCGACGCCTGCCACGGCGCCCGTCTCAAGCCCGAGGCCCTGGCGGTCAAGATCGGCGGCAAGAACATCGCCGAGGTCTCGGGCCTGGCCATCCGGCCGGCGCGCGACTGGTTCACGGCGCTCAACGACAGCCTGTCGGACAAGCAGATGGAGATCGCCCGCCGGATCCTGAAGGAGATCAACGACCGGCTGAAGTTCCTGGTCGACGTCGGGCTGGACTACCTGAACCTTTCGCGTGGTTCTGGAACGCTCTCCGGCGGCGAGAGCCAGCGCATCCGGCTGGCCAGCCAGATCGGCAGCGGCCTGACCGGCGTGCTCTATGTGCTGGACGAGCCGTCCATCGGCCTGCACCAGCGCGACAACACCCGGCTGCTGCAGTCGCTGCAGGGCCTGCGGGACCTGGGCAACTCGGTGCTGGTGGTCGAACACGACGAGGAGGCCATCCTCACCGCCGACTATGTGATCGACATGGGCCCGGCCGCGGGCGTCCATGGCGGGAACATCATCGCCGAGGGCAAGCCGGCCGACATCATGGCCAACCCGGCCAGCATCACCGGCCAGTACCTGACCGGCGCGCGGGAGATCGCGGTGCCCCAGCAGCGTCGGCCGATCTCGACCAAGCACGTGCTGCGCGTCGTCGGCGCGACGGGCAACAACCTGAAGGGCGTCACGGCCGAGATCCCGGTCGGCACCTTCACCTGCATCACCGGCGTCAGCGGCGGCGGCAAGTCGACCTTCACCATCGAGACGCTCTACAAGGCCGCTGCGCGACGCCTGAACAACGCCAGCGACGCCCCCGCCCCGCACGAGAAGATCGAGGGGCTGGAGAACTTCGACAAGGTCATCGACATCGACCAGAGCCCGATCGGGCGGACGCCCCGGTCGAACCCCGCCACCTACACCGGCGCCTTCCAGCCGATCCGCGACTGGTTCAGCCAGTTGCCGGAGAGCAAGGCGCGCGGCTATGGCCCGGGCCGCTTCAGCTTCAACGTCAAGGGCGGCCGCTGCGAGGCCTGCCAGGGCGACGGCCTGATCAAGATCGAGATGCACTTCCTGCCGGACGTCTACGTCACCTGCGACGTCTGCAAGGGCAAGCGCTACAACCGCGAGACCCTCGAGATCCTGTTCAAGGGCAAGTCGATCGCCGACATCCTGGACATGACCGTCGAGGAGGCCGCCGAGTTCTTCAAGGTCGTGCCGCCGGTGCGGGACAAGATGGAAACGCTCAAGCGCGTCGGCCTGGGCTACATCCACGTCGGTCAGCAGGCGACCACCCTGTCCGGCGGCGAGGCGCAGCGGGTGAAGCTGAGCAAGGAGCTGAGCCGCAAGGCCACGGGCCGCACCCTCTACATCCTCGATGAGCCCACGACGGGCCTGCACTTCGAGGACACCCGCAAGCTGCTGGAAGTGCTCCACGAACTGGTCGACCAGGGCAACACCGTGGTCGTCATCGAGCACAACCTCGACGTGGTGAAGACAGCCGACTGGATCGTCGACTTCGGTCCCGAAGGCGGCGATGGCGGCGGCGAGATCGTGGCCGTCGGAACGCCCGAGAAGGTGGCTCTGAGCGAGACCAGCTGGACCGGCCGCTACCTGGCCGACGTCCTCAAGCGGCACCGCGATCGCGCGGGCGAAAAGCGCAAGCGCGCCTGACGCTCGCGCACCGGGTCAGGTGAAGACGTCGGCCGCCGAAGCGTCACCCGTGATCGCCTTGTAGATGGTGGGCGCCGGCGAATAGGCGACCAGGTGGATCACCGTGCTGATCACGCTGCTGATCACCAGGGTGACCCCGACGCCGATAATCATGGCGGTCATGTCGCCGCTGAGCGCGCTGATCTGCGCGATCGACTGGATCAACGACTGGGCGATCGAGATCATGAAGATGAAGACGAAGGCCAGCAGGAAGGCCCCGAGGATCGGCCAGAACCGGCCCTTGGTCAGGGTCCAGGACCCGAAGATGTTGATCCGGCCCGTGTCGAAGGTCTGGGCGCTGGCCAGCGAAAACTTGACCATCAGAAACAGCGACAGCGCGAACCCGGCGAAACCTGCCAGAATGATCGACCCGATCAGGGCGCCGATGTCCGCGGCATCGGGCGTTTCGCCGCCGACGCTGGACGTCAGCACGCCGAAGCCCGCGGTCAGCCCGACGATGAGCACGCACAGCAGGTAGACACCGATCCAGCCCAAACCCTGGACCAGCAGCACCACGGCCTGGCGCATCTCGTCGGCGCCGAGCCTCAGGTAGAAGAACGCCTTCTCCTGGGGACGCAGAATCGCCCGGTTCACACCGGCGATCATGACCCCCGCATAGATCAGCCAGACAGGTAGGCCGATCAGCAGCAACGGGACCAGGGTTAGGAAGATGCGGGTGACCTCCTCGACCGACGGCTCGGCGCCTTCGCCCATCTGGGCAAGGCTCATGAGGTTCCCGCCGACCAGCAGCGCCGCGACCAGGATGAACGCGCCGATGAGCCCGAGGCTGACGAGGGTCCAGACGACAACCAGCATCGGCCGCTGACGAATGAGCCGAAATCCGGCGAAGGCGGCGTCGGTCGCCGAGAACGCATTCATGAAGCCGCCCCAATACCGCGCCACGCCCCGGTGGCCCTGCCCGCAGATGACCAGAGGATCGCCGGCCGAGCAACGCCTTGCTCAAGACAGCCCCGCCGACTTTGCGTCCGTCTAGCTGAAAACCTCTGCCGTCCCGGGTTCGGCGATGGCGCGATAGATCGTCGCCGCCGGCGCGTAGAACACCATCAGCGACAGGGCCGACAGGAAGCCGCCGATCACGGCGTAGACGATCATGGCGGGTGTGTAGAACGAGGCCAGGGTGCTCATGTCCGGCTGAAACACACTGGTCAGGCCGGCGAGCCCCCCGCCGAGCGCGAGGGCGACCACAGCCTGCACCGCGAAGGCCAGCAGGTAGACGACGATCAGCACGACAATGGCCAGCAGATAGGCGCCGAGGATCGACCAGAAATGCCCCTTGGTCAGCGCCCAGCTTCCGAAGATGTTCACCCGGCCGGTGGCGAAGGTCTGCGACAGCGCCAGCGAGAGGCGGATCGAAACCAGGAGGATCAGGGCGATGCCGGCGACACCGCCGACGATCCCCGCGATGACGCCCCCGACACCACCGGCGACGGCGCCGCCGAGCGTCGCCAGCAACACCACCAGCAGCACCGCGCCGATGGAGGCAGCGACCGCCAGCAGCCACTGGACAATCATCACGATGATCATCCGCCACTCGTCCCCACCCAGCCGGACGTAGGCGTTGCGGCTGTCATCGGGTCGCAGGACCATACGGTTCACAGCCGCAGTGGCGACGCCGTAGTAGAGCAGCGTAAGCGGCAGAACGACGACATAGAACGGCGCCAGGGCCGTCATCGCGCGCAGGGTCGCCTCCTGGTCGCCGGACTCGCTGGCGGCCTGCATGTCCACCATCGCCTGGCCGATGGTCAGGATGGTCGCGGCGCCGGTGGCGAGCGATAGGACGAGGAGGAGCAGCCCCCAGGTCAGGAAGACGCGCGGCCTGGAGCGGGCGAGCGCGAAACCCGAAAACCCCGCGTCAGACGCCGAGAACGTGGCCATGACAATCTTCCCTTGATGGCTTTCCGATGGACGCAGTCGTCCACCCCCGGTAGCAGTTTGCGCAGAACGCCGTTGTGGCGGCAATGGCGGCGCAGACCGCCCGGGGAAGAGCGACCATGATCCTTTACGGCGAAGCCAATCCGGCTCCGAATCCGCGCCGGGTGCGCATCTTCATCGCCGAGAAGGGCATCGATCTGCCGGAGACGCGGGTCAATCTCCGCCAGCGTGAGCACAAAGCGCCGGAACACCTGGCGCGCAACTCGCTGGGCCAGGTTCCCACCCTGGTGCTCGATGACGGCGAGGCGATCTCGGAGACCGTCTCGATCTGCCGCTACCTCGAGGCCCTGCACCCCGCCAACCCGCTTTTTGGGACCACTCCGCTGGAGCAGGCGCAGATCGACATGTGGATCCGCCGGGTCGAGTTCCAGCTGATGACGCCGGTCGGGATGTTCTGGCGCCACGCCCACCCGCTGACCGCCGCCCTGCTGACCCAGTTCAAGGACTTCGGCGAGTCGAACCGCGACCTCTACGCCCGCGCCTGCAAGTGGCTGGATCGCGACCTCGGCGATGGCCGGTCGCACCTGGCCGGCGAGGCGTTGAGCATGGCCGACATCGCCGCCCTGACAACGATCGACTTCGCGACCTTCACCGGACTGGAGATGCCGGAGGACGCGGCCAACCTGCGCGCCTGGCACGCCCGCGTGTCGGCTCGGCCCAGCGCCGCCGCCTGAGCGTATCTACGCCGCGCCGCGCATCTGCTGCAGCACGCGGGCCGGCGCGGCGCAGAACATCACGACCCACAGGACGATCAACAGGGTCAGGATCGCCTGTTGCAGGACGATCAGGCCGATCCCCGCCAGGGCTTCGCCCTGCGTGATCTGCGTCGCGCTGGGTTGGCTGAGTTCGCCCAGCAGCGAGAAGCCGCCCAGCAGGCGGGTCGAAACCAGGCTGAAGACCAGCGCGACCAGCAGGACGCCGCCATAGAACAGGATGCTGAGCAGCAAGGTGGCGACCAGGCGCCAGAACTCTCCGCGGGTCAGCATCCAGGCGCCGCGGATGTCGAGCCGCTCGTCGGCGACGGCGACGGGCCCCGCCAGCGTCAGGCGAACGAACAGCCAGCCCACCAGCGCCAGTCCGCCGAGCGTGGCGACCACCCCGACCAGCCACTCCACCGGCCCCGACAGCGACAGCGCGAACATGGTCACGACGCTGTACAGGCCGCTGGCCAACGAGAAAATCAGCACGATGATCAGATAGAGGCCCAGCATGCGCCATTCGTCGGCGCCGAACTTGATGTAGGCGAAGCTGCGGTCGTGTGGCCGCAGGACCGCCCGGAAAACCGCGCCGGGAAGGACGGTGACAAGAACCAGCGCCATGGCCAGCACGACGATGATCCAGGGACCGAAGCGCGCCAGCAACTGGTCGATGTCCCGTTCGCCGCCGCCGTGGGTCGCCGCCTGAAGCGTGCCGAGGTTCGGCAACAGCAGGATGAGCACCATCACGATCAGGCACAGGAAGTAGATCCCGGTCCAGGCCAGGATGAGCATCGGCTTGTCGCGGACGATCCGGAACCCTTCAAACGCGGCGTCGAGCGGCTTCACGAGACCCATCAGGCGACGGCTCCCGCGCTCAGGCGGCGATAGATATAGGCCATGGAGCCAACCAGGATCGGCTGGATGAAGAACACCCCGATCAAACCCACCGCGAGCGTGGCGAGGAGACCCGTCGCCGGATCCCCCACCAGCGCGCCGAACTGCTGGGCGAGCATAAGCAGCAGGAAGACCGGCGCGCGGACGACCAGCCAGACCGCGGCCAGGCGCAGCGCCGATCCCCGCGTCAGCGGCAGGCTCGAGAACACGTTCACGCTATTGCGCGCCGCCGTCATGGGCGCGGCCATCGAGAAGCGCGCCCAGATCAGCAGCATCGACGCCAGCATGACCACCATGCCGACGGTCAGCACCAGCCGGCCCTGCCCGCTCAGTGCGGCGTAGAGTTCGGGCAGCGTCTCCACCTGTGGCGGAGGCGCGCCGTCCGAGACTGCGGCAATGAGGACGAACAGCATGAACATCGCCACGATCATCATGACCAGGAACACGACGCCGATCAGCAGGTTGACCAGAAAGAGGCGACCTTCCAGCGCGCCCCATTGAAAGCCGAGCGGGCGATTGACCGATGTGCTCTCGGCCCCCATGTCGGCCAGGGCGATCCGGTAATAGACGGCGTGGGCGAGGATGAGCGCCAGAAACTCTCCCGCCGCGCCGACGATGACCAGGGCCGGCTGTCCGGTCGCCGCGAACGACGAGGCCACAGCCGCGACGGCCAGCGCCCCGACAGCCTTGCGCCAGTGGGCCCGCCAGAAAGCGAAACCCTCCGCCACGGCCTCCCTGATCGAGAAACGCGCCTGCGCCATCGGTCCTCTCACGCGTCCCTGCGCGCCTGCTCTTCCTGGCGACTTAAACCCTGCTTCGCCCTCGCTGGCGACAGGATTTGAACGTCAGGCGCCCGGCCTGGATCCCGACAGTTGCCGATAGGCCTCGGCCCACGGCGCGGCGAGGATCGTGGTGACCACCGCGCCCAGCAGCGCGCCGACCAGCGCCATGCCGACAGCCCACGGCGCCAGCTCGGCCATCCAGATCGAGGCGTCCTGGGCGAAGAAGGCGCTGGCCGCCGCCTCGTCCAGCCCGCCCTGGCCCAGGAACGCCAGACTGGCGACCACCAGCAACGCCAGCAGGGCCAGTTCAAGGGCCAGCACGATGCCGATGAGCAGCAGTCCAACCGCGATCAGACGCCAAGTCTGCCCCCGGGTCATGGCCCAGGATTCGAACAGCCGGAACCGTTGCTCGGCGAAGGTCATCGGCAGCGCCATGGAGAACCGGACGAACAGCCAGCCCAGGACCGCCAGCGCGATCAGCACGGCCGCCAGCATGATGGGAATCACTGTCAGGAGATTCCCGTCCGCCCCCATGGCCAGGACCATGAGGAGCGGAACCAGCAGGGCGCTCAGGGGGATCATCACGACGAACGACAGGATGCCGAAGACCACGATGATCAGCGCCAGCCACAGTTCGCGCGCGCCGAGGCGCAGATAGAACCACCGGCTGTCGTCCGGCTCCAGCACCGCCCGAAAGACGGCGGCGGTCAGGATCGCCCGAACGGCCAGGCTGGTCAGCAGCAGCACGGGTTGCATCGCGAAAGCGGCCGACATCGCCGGGACCAGAGCGTCGGGCGAGGGCTCTATGCCGCTCGCGTCCATGCGGGCGATCTCGGCGACGGCGCCCAGGAAGGCGCTCATCAGACCTGCCGCCGGCAACACGCCGAGCAGCAGCAGAACGCCGGCCCAGGCCAGCACGGAGGCCGGATGACGGGCGATCACGCCGACACCGGCGCTCGCCGTCCTTGCAACGTCGATGACGGCCATCGACCCCTCCCCGAAACAACGACCACGACGAGAGGAACACAACTGGGTCCCCGGCGCCACTGCGACGAAACGATCGGCGCTTTCCCTCGCGGCGGGGGCGGCCTATTTCTCCGCGCATGACCCCCAAACCCGTTCATGTCGTCGGCGGCGGCCTCGCCGGTTCCGAAGCGGCCTGGCAGATCGCCCGCGCCGGCGTGCCAGTCGTCCTCCACGAGATGCGCCGCGACGGCGTCCGCACCGACGCCCACCAGACCGACGGCCTTGCCGAGCTGGTCTGCTCCAACTCCTTCCGGTCCGACGACTGGCAGTACAACGCCGTCGGCCTGCTGCACGCCGAGATGCGGCGTTGCGACTCCATCATCATGGCCTGCGGCGACCTCCACCAGGTCCCCGCCGGCGGCGCGCTGGCGGTGGACCGGGACGGTTTTTCGGCCGAGGTGACGGCGCGTCTGGAGGCGCACCCGCTGGTCACCATCGTGCGCGAGGAGATCGCCGGACTGCCGCCGGCCGACTGGGACAGCGTCATCGTCGCCACCGGCCCCCTCACCTCTCCGGCCCTGGCCCAGGCGATCCTCGACCTGACCGGCGAGGACGCGCTCAGTTTCTTCGACGCCATCGCGCCGATCATCCACTTCGACTCGATCGACATGACCAAGGCCTGGCGGCAGTCGCGCTACGACAAGGAAGGCCCCGGCGGCGATGCGGCCGCCTACATCAACTGTCCGATGGACAAGGACCAGTACGACGCCTTCATCGATGCGTTGCTGGCCGGCCCGAAGTCGGAGTTCAAGGACTGGGAGAACGTCCCCTACTTCGACGGCTGTCTGCCGATCGAGGTGATGACCGAACGGGGCCGTGAGACTCTGCGCCACGGCCCGATGAAGCCCGTCGGTCTGACCAACGCCCACAACCCGACGGTCAAGGCTCACGCCATCGTCCAGCTGCGCCAGGACAACGCGCTCGGCACCCTTTGGAACATGGTCGGCTTCCAGACCAAGCTGAAGCACGGGGCCCAGACCGAGATCTTCCGGATGATCCCGGGGCTCGAGAACGCCCAGTTCGCGCGGCTCGGCGGCCTGCACCGCAACACCTTCATCAACAGCCCGCGCCTGCTGGACGAGAAGCTGCGCCTCAAGGCCGACACCCGCCTGCGCTTCGCCGGCCAGGTGACGGGCGTCGAGGGGTACGTTGAAAGCGCGGCGCTGGGCCTGCTGACAGGCCGCCTCGCCGCCGCCGAGCGTCTGGGGCGCTCGATCCCGACGCCGCCCCCCACCACCGCGCTGGGAGCGCTGGTCGCCCACATCACCGGCGGTCATCTGGACGGCGGCAAGTACAGCTTCCAACCGATGAACATCAACTACGGCCTGCTGCCGCCCATGGAGGCGCCGCGCAAGGACGCCGAGGGCAAGAAGCTCCATCCCGGCGACCGGGGACGGGCCAAGAAGCGGATGCAGAGCGAGCGGGCCATTGCTGACCTGGAGGGCTGGCTGGCCGGCGAGGCGCTGGCCGCGGCGGAGTAGACCTCAGATCCGGCCGGTCATCACCGCCAGGAAGACCCGCAGGCGCTTCTCCAGCGGCCCGGGCGAAGCGCCACGGGCATAGCGGCGGGTCAGTACGGCGTGCGCGACCGCCGGGAAGGCTGCCACCGGCAGCGCCTTCAAAGGCGCCCGCGCGGCGTCCAGGGCCTTCAGCGCGGCCGGCGGATCGTGACGGGCGAGCCCGAGGGCCCGCGCCGCCTGGGCCACATGATCGGCCGTCGCCGTCTCCGACAGCCGCCGCGCCGCCAGCGCCGTGACCAGGCCCTCGGTGGCGTCGATGTGCGCCAACAGCGCCTCGCCGGACCTGGGTTCATCCAGATCGCCCAGCCGCGCTTCCGCCAGTGCGGCCAGCGCCACCGGCGGCAGCGCGCCGGCGGCTATGGCCTTGAGGACCGGATGCGGCCGGACAGGCCGTCCTTCCGCGATCTCCTCCAGGCCCTCGCGCCACCAGGTCATCCGGATCTCGCCCATCAGCGGATCGGTCACCAGATGCGGGATCCGGGTCAGCTCATGATCGAGCGCATAGAGCGCGATCAGGTCGGCGCGTGCGGCCTCGTCGGCCACGAAGCGGCTGGACAGCCAGCGGTCGGGCGCGTGGTCACGAACGGTGATGTCGAGGTCGTCAGCCATGCTCAATGAAAAGGGCCCGCCGGAACCAGCCGGCGGGCCCTCTCTAACCGATGTGCGCGGACTAGCCGAACAGCGTCTGGTTCATGGTCATGGCCGTCAGCATCGGGATGCTGAGCAGGGTGTTGATCCGCGAGAACAGCATCGCGGTGCGGGCCGCCTTGGCCTTGGTGTCGGCGTCAGCCTCGACGATGCCCAGCGCGCGCTTCTGGTTGGGCCAGATCACGCCCCAGACGTTGATGAACATGATCGTGGCCAGCCACATGCCGATGCCAATCATGGTGAAGCCCTTGTCGGCGGCCGGATCGTAGCCGCCGGCCAGGCCCAGCGTGATGGCCTCGACCGCGTAGCCATGGCCGCGGCTGAAGGCGATGACCATGCCCATGATCCAGGTGGCCAGCGCCGCCCAGCGGAACCAGAACAGCGCTTCAGGCGCGATGTACTTGGAGACGGCCGGCTTCAGTTCGGCCGGGATGGCCGGCATGACCCGAATCTGCACGAAGTTGAAGTAGTACAGCAGGCCGATCCAGAGGATGCCGAAGAAGGTGTGCATCCAGCGGAACACCGCCTGCCAGAACGTGCCCTCCAGCCCATGCGGGCTGGTGGAGTAAGCGAACACCATGACCAGCGCGAGCAGCACGCTGACGATAATGGTGTTGCGGAAATTCGAGAGAAGAGCACC
The DNA here is from genome assembly GCA_031426695.1 of Caulobacter sp. Taxonomy (GTDB): domain Bacteria; phylum Pseudomonadota; class Alphaproteobacteria; order Caulobacterales; family Caulobacteraceae; genus Caulobacter. Next base: position 88,127 of record JASJPM010000009.1, on the reverse strand, counting down.
CATCGTCCAACCCCTTGGAGATTCCTACCTTGGCGGTCAGCTATAGGCCGGTTCGCGCGGGCCGGTAAAGGCTTCGGCCGCCCTGTCATTGATCTGGATCAAACCGCGATCAACGCCGCCGCGACGCGACGCCCCTCGGACGCCACAACGTTGTAGGTGCGGGCGGCGGCCTCTGTGGACATGAACTCAAGGCCGATGCCGGCCGCCTTGAGTCCGTCCCGGACAGCACGTGGCGGAAGGCCCTGGGTCAGTCCCGTGCCGAGCAGTACGAACTCCACCGCGCCGCGGTTGGCGAGCACGTCGGCGAAGTCGTCCATGGTAAGCGTCGCGAGGGCCGCGGCCGTCCAGGGGCGAGCCACGTCATCGAGAATCAGCAGCGAGCCGGGTCGCCAGTCGCCTGACACCCGGAACCCGCCACCGCCCCAGGCGTCGACCGACGGCGGCTGACGCAGCCCGGCCATCAGGGACGCGAGGCGGCGCCGAACTTGATCGGCGTGGCCTCTTCCTCGCCCCGCTTGACGCCCCACAGCAGGATCACCGGCGCGGCGACATAGACCGACGAATAGGTGCCCAGCGTGATGCCGAAGATCATGATGACCGCGAAGCCGAACAGGGCGTCACCGCCAAAGATCGCCAGCCCGGCCAGCGCCATGATGGCGGTCAGACCGGTGATGATCGTGCGCGACAGGGTTTCATTGATCGACAGGTCGATGACCTCGCGCAGCGGCATCTTCTTGTACTTGCGCAGGTTTTCGCGAAGGCGGTCGAACACGACGACGGTGTCGTTCATCGAGTAGCCGATGATCGTCAGGATGGCCGCGATGGTGGTCAGGCTGAACTCCATCTTGGTCACCGCGATCAGGCCGAAGGTCAGGATGACGTCGTGGAACAGCGCAATCACCGCGCCCAGGCCGAACTGCAGCTCGAACCGGAACCAGATGTAGACCAGCATGAGGCCGATCGCGACGAGCAGCGCGGTAATGCCGTTGGTGAGCAGCTCTCCGGACACCTTGGCGCCGACCGTGGCGTCATTGGTGAAGCGAATGTCCGGCAGCGCCTTCTGAAGCGTGACGCGCACGTCGCTCTTCACGGCGTTGGCGTTCTCGCCTTCCTTGGTTTCGAAGCGAACCATGGCGGCGGAGCCGTCGCCATAGGCCTGGACCTGGACGTCGCCGAGATTCTTGCCCGCCAGGGACTTGCGCACCACGTCGAGCGGAATCTGCTTGCCGCCTGCCGGCAAGGCGGTGCTGCCCGGCGCCGCCGGCGGAGAGGTCGTGAACTCAAGGATCGTGCCGCCGCGGAAGTCGATGCCGCAGTTCAGGCCGCCGCAGGGCGGCTGGAACGGGAACAGCACGACAGCCAGCGAGGCGATGGTCAGCAGGATCGAGACGGCGCCGGCGAGCTTCGAGAAGTCGACGAACCGGAAGTTCGTCTTCACCGGCAAGGTCTTGATGAGAGGCCAGAAGGTCATGGTTCGAACCTCACGCGATCGGCAGCGTCTTGGGACGCGCCGAGCGATACCAGACGGCGAGCAGGACCTGGGTCACCAGGACGGCGGTCAGGACCGAGGTGAACACCCCGATCGACAGCGTCCAGGCGAAGCCGCGCACGGGTCCCGCGCCAAAGAAGAACATTATGGCGGCGGCGATCAGCGTCGTCAGATTGGCGTCGATGATCGTCTCCATGGCGCGGGAGAAGCCGGCCTCCATCGCCGACAGCAACTGCCGCCCGGCCCGCACCTCGTCGCGCATCCGCTCGTAGATCAGCACGTTGGCGTCGACCGCAACGGCGAGGGTCAGGATCAGGCCGGCGATGCCGGGCAGGGTCAGCGTCGCCTGGGTGGCGCTCATCGCGGCGATGATCATCAGGCCGTTGATGACCAGGGCGATCACCGAGATACCGCCGAACAGCAGGCCGTAGGCGAGCACCATGAACACCAGGATGGTGACGAAGGCGACGATCGTGGAGATCCTGCCGGCCTCGACCGCGTCGGCGCCCAGTTCGGCGCCGACCGTGCGTTGCTCCTCGATCTTCAGCGGCGCCGGCAAGGCGCCGTTGCGCAGCATGATGGCCAGGTTGTTGGCGCTCTCGGCCGTGAACCCGCCCGAGATCTGGGCGCTGCCGCCGAGGATCGGCTCGTTGATGTTGGGCGCCGACAGCACCTTGTCATCGAGGACGATGGCGAAGGGCTTGTTGACGTTGCGGGTCGTGATCTCGCCGAAACGGCGGGCGCCCTGGCTGTCGAAGCGGATCGACACCACCGGCTCGCCGGTCTGCGGGTCGTTGGACATCCGCGCGTCGGCCAGGTTCTCACCGGAGATCTCGACGCGGCGACGAACGACGACGCCGGGCTCGGCGGCGTTGGCGCCGGCCTCGTAGGGCAGGATTTCCGCGCCCGGCGGCAGGACGCCCGAGAGCGCCTCGCCGTAGGTGCGGCTCTGGTCGACCATCTGGAACGACAGCTTGGCGGTCTTGCCGATGACGGCCTTGAGGCGCTCGGGATCGCTCTCGCCCGGGACCTGGACCACAATGCGGTCGGCGCCCTGGCGGGTGATCGACGGCTCCTTGGTGCCCAGTTCGTCGACGCGTTTGCGGATGATCTCGACCGACTGCTCGACGGCGGCCATGGTCAGTTCCTGAATCCCGCGGTCGGTATAGGCGAGGTTGATCCGGCCGCCTTCGCCGCGCGTGACCGCAAGGTCGTTGCCCTGGCCGCTGCGGACCGGTTGGGGCATGCGCGACAGCAGCCGGAAGGCCTGATCGTACTTGCCCGGATCGGCGATCTGGACCGAGGCCCCACCCTGCCGCGCCGCCGGATTGGCCACCCGGATGCCCTCGTCGGTGAGCGTCTTGACGACGTCCTCCATAAGGTTTTCCGAGCGCTCCTTGACCAGCGCCGGGGTGTCGACCTCGAGCATCAGGTAGGAGCCGCCCTGCAGGTCGAGACCCAGGTTCAGGGTCTTGCTGGGCAGAAACGGCGGCAATGCATCCCGCATCGACTGCGGCAGCAGGTTCGGAAGCGTGAACAGGATGCCGAAGATGATCGCCGCGATTACGACGGTCACCTTCCAGCGGGAAAGGATCAGCATGGGTCCAGCGGCCTTTTCGGCGTCAGCTCTTGGCGTCGTTGGCGACGACGGGCTCACCCTTGCCGCGGACTTCGGAGATCATGGACTTGACCACCTTGACGGTCACGCCCTGAGCGATCTCGACGCCGGCTTCCTTGTCCTCGACGCGCACGACCTTGCCGATCATGCCGTTGGACAGGACCACCTGGTCGCCGCGCTTCAGGTTGGCCACCATCGTCTGGTGTTCCTTGAAACGCTTTTGCTGCGGGCGGAACATGAAGAAGTAGAGGACGGCGATGAGAACAAGCGGAAAGGCCAGGCTCATCAACTGATTGGGGTCGGACATCTCGTCTCCGAGGGAAGGGCTGTGGCGGCGACGGACATGCCGCGCCGCGGGTCGGCGGAAACTATGCGTTGACCCTTCGCTTTGCAATGAGCCCCGGGCCCGGTAATCCGCCGTCATGGACGATAAGACACAGGCCATTCTCATCCGCATCGCCGACGCGCTGGAGCGGCTGGCCCCGCCCTCGAGGACGACGCCCGATTTCTCGGCGGCGCGGCTGTTCCGCCATGATCCGCTCGACGGCGGCTTTCCGGCGGCGCCGGACTATCCGCTGGCGCTGGACCTGCTGGTCGGCATCGACAGCCAGAAGGCGCGGTTCGTCGAGAACCTGACCCGCTTCGCCCGCGGCCTGCCGAACAACCATGTGCTGCTGTGGGGCGTGCGCGGCACCGGCAAGAGCTCGCTGTCCAAGGCGGCCTTCATGAGCGTGGTCGCCGATCATCCGGCGCTCAAGCTGGTCGAGGTCGATCGCGACGAGGTCGCCGCCCTGCCGCCGCTGTTCGACGTGCTGCGCGGCCGCGCCGAGCGGTTCGTCGTGCTCTGCGACGACCTGTCGTTCGAGGACGGCGCCGCCGCGGCCAAGGCGCTGAAGTCGGCGCTGGAGGGCGGCGTCGCCGGCCCGCCGGAGAACGTGCTGTTCGTGGCCACCTCCAACCGCCGCCACCTGATGCCCCGCGACCACGCCGAGGGGCGGGGCATGATCGCCGCCGCCGAGGACGCCGAGGAGGAGGTGAGCGTATCGGACCGCTTCGGCCTGTGGATCGGCTTCCCGCCGATGGACCAGGCCGCCTACCTGACCGCCGTGCGCTCCTATGCCGACAGCTTCGAACTGAGCGCGCCCGACCTCGAACGCCGCGCCCTGCAATGGGCGCAGCTGCGGGGCTCGCGCTCCGGCCGCGTCGCCTGGCAGTTCATCCGCGACCTGGCGGGCGAGCTGGGTGTAAGCTTGCCCGGCTGACGGCGGAGGTCCCGATGGGCAAGCCCTGGTTCAATCCGAAGGTCTACGGCTACGGCGCGGGCCTGCCCTGTGCATGGCAGGGCTGGGCCGTGCTGGCGGCGTTCCTGGCCATCGTCCTGGGCGGCCGGTTCGTCGTCGCGACGGACGGCGCCTACGCCCTCGTCGTAGTCGGCGCCGTCATCGTGCTGGTCGCCATCGTCGCCGCGAAGACCAGGGGCGGCTGGCGCTGGCGGTGGGGCCGGGACTGATCCCGGCCCGCAGCAATCAGCGCGGCAGGACCAGCGCCGGGTCGATGGCCTTTGCCTTGAACTTCGGCGAGGGCGAATAGCGCACCTCGAAGTGCAGCTGCGGGCGCGGCGCGCCGCCGCTGGCCCCAACGGCGCCGATCTGCTCGCCGGCGCGGACCACCTGCTGCATGCGCACGCTGGCGGTCTGCAGGTTGCCGTAGACGGTGACCCAGCCGTCCTCATGCTGGATCAGCACGGTGACGCCGAAGCCGGGGACATCGCCGCCCGAGTAGACGACCTTGCCCGCCGCCGCGGCGCGGACGGGCGTACCGGCCGGCGCGGCGATATCGAGGCCGTCATTGCGGCGACCGCCGCCCTTGGGCCCGAAGTCGGAGATCACGTCGCCCCGCACCGGCCAGTCGAAGCGACCGCGCCCCAGCGCCGTGATGTCGGCGTCCGTCAGGGTCGGGGGCCGGTCGTCGGGTAGCAGCGGCGCGGTCGCGGACGGGCGCGCCGGCGCGGGCGTCGCGACGGGCGGACGGGCGGCGGGCGGACGAACCACCGGCGGCGGCGTCACGACGGGCCGCGACGGCGTTGGCGCGGGCGCCGGCGTGGGGCGGGCCGGGGCGGGCCTAGGAGCCGGCGGGGTCGCCACGGCCGGCGGCGCGGGCCTGGGCGTCGCCGGGGCCGGAGCGACCGGCTGCGGCGTCGCGGCCGGCGGCGGGGCGACAGGCTGCGGACGCGGAGCGGGCGGCGGCGCGACCGGCCGGGGACGGGGCGCGGGCTGGACAGGCGCGGGCTCCATGACCGTGATCGTCCGGGTCACCGGGCCGCCGTCCTTGAAGCCCTGCGGCAGCTTGATCTTCTGCCCCACGCGGATCGACGAGGTCGAGGTGATGTCGTTCTCTTCCGCCAGGGCGGCGACCGTTACGCCGAAGCGTCGGCCGATGGCGATCAGGGTGTCGCCGCTGGCCACGACATAGGCCTTGGCCCGGCTGGCCGGCCCCTTGAGCACCTGGCCGGGCTTCAACCGGTAGGGCTCCTTGAGATCGTTGATCTTGGCCAGTTCGGCGCGGCTGGAGCCCATGGCGCGGGCGACAGCGTCGAGCCCCTGCCCTTCCTTGACGGTGTAGGTCTTCGGCCGGCCATCGACATCGACGACCTTGCCCGGCGCCAGGGTGACGGTCTTGGTCACCGGAATCATCACCGGCTCGGGCGGAGCCTCGTACTGCGGCTGCGGTTCGGGATAGGGATCGGGCGCCGAGACGGGCGGCAGCGCCGAAGTCTCGACCGCGGCCGAAGCCGCCGACGGCGCGGCGACCGGCAGCGGCGCGGAGTCCACCGGCGTCGAGGGCATGCCCTCAGGCATGGGATCTGACTCCGCATCGACCGGATAGGCCGGACGCGGCGCCTGCGGGCCTGCCCCGGGCTCGCGGCCCGCCACCGTCGGGTACTGCGGCGTCGAGGCGCAGGCGGTCGCGAGGGTCGCGGCGGCGGCGACCAGGGCCGCACGGATCATCATATTGGTCATCGCCGCTCCGTTCGATTAAGCGCGAATGAATCGTGCGGACAGCCTTAAGCCCGCGTTAAGCACGGGAAGGCTTCCAGTTATGTTCTTGTCAGCCGACCTTCTGGGCGGATTCGAGGCGCAAGGCCCGCTTTACGGTCCAAAGGCTGTGGATTGTCAGAGTTCCCGGGCCACGCCGTCCAGCAGCGGCACGAAGCGGACGTCCCCAAGCAGCTCCACCTTGAACCCGCCCTGGCCGTCGCCGGCGTAGCGACGCAGGCTCTGCACAGGCCCCTTGCCGATCGGCGCGACCAGCACGCCATTGGGCTTGAGCTGGGCCAGCAGGGTCTTGGGCTCCTCCGGTGCTGCGGCGGTGACCATGATCCGGTCGAACGGAGCCTGCTCGGCCCAACCCTCGCCGCCGTCGCCAAAGCGGGTGATCACATTGGTGAGACCCAGGGTCCGGAACCGCTCTTCGGCTTCCTTCATCAGGGTCCGATAGCGCTCGACGGTATAGACCAGCCGCGACAGCCGGCTGAGCACGGCGGTCTGGTAGCCGCTGCCGGTGCCGATCTCCAGCACCCTGGACCGGGGCTCGATGGTCAGGGCCTGGGTCATCAGCCCGACGATGAAGGGCTGGCTGATCGTCTGGCCGCAGGCGATCGGCAGGGCCGAGTCCTCGAAGGCCCGCTCCTTGAACAGGTCCGGCGTGAACAGCTCGCGCGGAGTCTTCTCAATCGCCTCGAGCACGCGCGGATCGGTCACCCCCTGCGACCGGAGGGCGAGAATGAGACGCGCCATGCGCTCCCGGGGCGTGTCCTGCGGCTCGCTCATCCGATCTTGGGCGGCGCGCCGCCCAGCAACCCTTTCAGCTTGTTGACCGTCTCCATATGGGTCAGGTCGATGTGCAGCGGCGTAATCGAGATCTTGCCGCTGTAGACGGCCTTCAGATCCGTGCCCTCGGCCGGCTTCGACAGCTGGCCCGAGAAGCCCATCCAGTAATAGTCCCGGCCGCGCAAGTCGGTGCGTTTGTCCAGCGTCCGGATATGGGTGTCGCGGGCGCCCTGGCGGGTGACCTCGACCTCGGTCACCTCTTCCGGCGGCCGGGAGGGGAAGTTGACGTTCATGACCACGTCGGCCGGCCAGCCCACCTGGATCAGGCGCTCGACGATCCCCGGCCCGAAATGCGCGGCCGTCTCCCAGTAGGGAACCACCTCGTCGTGGAAGGCCAGCATCGACTGGCTGAGCGCGATGGACGGAATGCCCAGCGCCATGCCCTCGATGGCGCCCGCCACGGTGCCCGACAGGGTGACGTCCTCGGCGATGTTCTGGCCGCGATTGACCCCGGAAAGCACCAGGTCCGGCTTTGCGCCGTCGATCAGCTCGCGCACGCCCAGCAGCACGCAGTCGGTCGGGGTGCCCTCGACGGACCACTTGCGGTCGGCGACCTTCCGTACACGGATCGGATCGGCCAGCGTAAGGGCCCGGCTGGCCCCCGACTGCTCGTATTCCGGCGCCACGATCCAGACGTCGTCGGTCAGGGCGCGGGCGATCTTCTCGAGGGTGACGAGGCCCTCGGCATGGATGCCGTCGTCGTTGGTCAGGAGGATGCGCATCAGGCTTGCGGTTCCAGGTGCGTCACGCCGCCCATGTAGGGAACCAGCACGTCGGGGATGGCGATCCTGCCGCCCTCGTCCTGGTAGTTCTCCAGCACCGCGACCAGGGTCCGGCCCACGGCCAGGCCCGAGCCGTTCAGGGTGTGCATGAAGCGCGTACCCTTCTCGCCCTTCTTCTGGCAGCGGGCGTCCATGCGCCGGGCCTGGAAGTCGCCGCAGTTGGAGATCGAGCTGATCTCCCGGAAGGTGTTCTGCGACGGGAGCCAGACCTCCAGGTCAAAGGTCTTCTTCGCCGAGAAGCCCATGTCGCCGGTGCAGAGCAGCATGGTGCGGTAGGCCAGGCCCAGCTTCTCCAGCACCATCTGGGCGCTGGCGACCATGTGGTCGTGCTCGGCCGCCGACTGCTCGGGCGTCGCGATCGAGACCAGCTCGACCTTCTGGAACTGGTGCTGGCGGATCATCCCCCGCGTGTCGCGCCCAGCCGACCCGGCTTCCGAGCGGAAGCAGTGGGTCAGGGCGGTCAGGCGCAGCGGCAGGTCCTCTTCCGAGGTGATCGCCTCCCGGACCAGGTTGGTCAGGGAGACCTCTGCGGTGGGGATCAGGTAGTGGTCGTACGTGGTGCGGAAGAGGTCTTCCTCAAACTTGGGCAGCTGGCCGGTGCCGTACAATGCATCCGCCTTGACCAGCACCGGCGGCGACACCTCCGTGTAACCGTTCGTCGTCGTCTGCAGGTCGAGCATGAACTGGCCGAGCGCGCGCTCCAGCCGGGCGACGCCCTTCTTGAGCACCACGAAGCGCGAGCCGCTCATCTTGGCGGCCGCCTCGAAGTCCATGCCGCCCAGGCCCGCGCCGAGGTCGACGTGATCGCGGGCGTTGTTCATGCGGCGCGGGTCGCCGTGGCGGCCGGTCTCGACGTTGCCGTGCTCGTCGGCGCCCGCCGGAACAATCGGGTCCGGGATGTTGGGCAGGGCCTCGAGCAGGCCGCGCAACTCGCCGCCAGCCTTCGCTTCAGCTTCGGCCTGGGCCGTCATCTCGCCCTTCAGCGCCTCGACCTCGGCCATCAGGGCGGCGGCCTTCGCCTCGTCCTTCTGGGCCTTGGCTTGGCCGATCTGCTTGCTGGCGTCGTTGCGCCGCGACTGTGCCGCCTGCACGGCCGTCTGGGCGGCGCGCAGGTCGCGGTCCAGCGTCAGCAGCTGGTCGACCAGCGCCTGCGCGTCCTCGCGGCCACGAGAGCTCCAGCCCTGGACGTAGAGGGCGGGGTTTTCGCGGATGGCCTTGATGTCATGCATGGGAAGAGCGCCGGGAAGATTGAGGCGCTTTCTCTAGAGCGCGTCGGCTCCCGCGAAAAGCCCTCCTCCTCGATGGAGGAGGGTTGGGTGGTGGTGCGGCCGCTGAGCTAGCGAGAGAGCTCGGCAGGGCGCCGGAGCCACACAGCGGCCACCCCGCGCCGCCAGAGCCACACCACCATCCCCGGCCCTTCCTCCATCGAGGAGGAAGGGAGAAGGTTACGTCGTCACCACATCCGTGCCCGCCGCCGCGTCCTCGCGGCTACGGCGGCGTTCCATTAGCCAGACCAGCCAGATCGAGATTTCGTAGAGCAGGATGATCGGGATCGCGAGCATCATCTGGCTGATCGGATCAGGCGGGGTGAAGATGGCCGCCACGACAAACACGCCGACGATGGCGTAGCGCCGGATTTCGCGCAGCAGCTTGCTGGTCACGATCCCCGCCAGCCCGAGCAGCGACAGCACCACCGGCAGCTGGAAGCAGAGGCCGAAGGCCAGCAGCAGCGTCGTCACCAGGGTCAGGTAATCCGACACCTTGGGCAGCAGCGCGACATTGACCGTCTCGGTGGTCACCTGCTGGCTGAGCGAGAACCACATCACGAACGGCAGCATGACGTAATAGACCATCGCCGCGCCGAGGCTGAACAGCATCGGGGACGCCAGCAGGAACGGCAGGAAGGCTCGCCGCTCGCGCTTGTAGAGCCCCGGGGCGACGAACTGGTAGATCTGCCAGGCCAGCACAGGGAACGTGAGGATCACCGCCCCGAAGCCGGCCATCTTCAGCTTGGTGAAGAAGAACTCCAACGGCGCGGTGAAGATCATCTCGACCGTCTTGGAGTCCATGGCCGGGACGTCCTTGAGGCCCACCATGACCAGCAGCAGGTCGAACGGCCCGTGGCTGACGCCCGCCTTCTGGGCGGCGATCAGGGCCCCGGCCTTCACGAAGGGCTGCAGCAGGATGGTGTAGATGTCGTCGGCGAAGCCGAAGCAGACGCCAAAGCCGACAATCAGCGCGCCGACGCAGATGATCAGCCGTTTGCGCAGCTCGACCAGGTGATCGAGCAGCGGCGCGCGCGAGGCCTCGATCTCGGCTTCGTCGGGTTGATAGTCGTCGGTCACGAGACGGTTCCGGTCTTCGCCTTGCGCGGAGCGCGCGGCTTGCGGGCGACGGGAGCGGCCTCCTCGATGATCGGCGCCGGCTTCGGTTTTGCGGGCGCGCGCTTGCGTTTGGGCTTGTCGACGACGGCGGGCGTGGCTCCCGGCTCGCTATAGGCATCAGGCTGCCAGGCCATGGCGGGACTGACCTGCACATCGCCGCCCCTCAGGCCGGCGTCGATGTCGGCGAACACCTGGTCGACGCTGGCGTCGCGGGCGCCGTCGGCGGTCTGCAGCGGATCCATGAACTGGCCGGTGCGCAGGGCCTGGACCTCGCGGCGCAGTTCGTCGAGCTCCGACTGGCGCGCCATCTCGTCGAAGCTGGCGCGGAACTCGTTGGCCATGCCGCGCGCCTTGGCCATCCACTGGCCCAGCTTGCGCAGCAGCAGCGGCAGGTCCTTGGGCCCGACCACGATCAGGGCGACCGCGGCGATGACGAGCAGTTCTGTGGCGCCGATTTCAGGAAGCATCACGCGGCCTTACGCCCGCGCCGATGGCGCGATCAAGGGCTTCAGTTGATCGCAGCCTCAGCTGACGATCTTGTCCTTCTCGGACTCGGCGCGGGGCAGCGGCTGGGCCGGCGTCTCGTCAACCTTGTCCTCGGTCTTGAGGCCATCGCGGAAGGCCTTGATGCCCTTGGCCGCGTCGCCCATCAGGCCGGACAGCTTGCCCCGGCCGCCGAACAGCAGGGCGACAACCGCCAGCACGATCAGCCAATGCCAGATGCTAAATGAACCCATCGTCCGGGTGCTCCTTCAGGCCGCGGGCGTCCCTGCGACGCGGCGTGGTTCGACTATGTCGGCCTATATAGGCGTTCGCGTGGCCGCTGGCCAAATTAAAGGCGTGTGAGACTTCGCCAGCGCGGGAGGTGGTGCGTCCTTCGCGACGCGGACCTGAAGGTCCGCTCCTCAGGATGACGAATGTGGAGGGCTCCACAAACGTTCGTCATGGTGAGGAGCGAGCTCTCGGGCGAGCGTCGCGAACCACGCAAGGCCCCTACTCCTCGCCGCCCACATAGTCCTGCACGAACTCGGGCGTGTCCTCGCCCGCCCCTTCAAAGTCCAGCGCGTCTTCCTCGTCGAGCGGCGGGCGCGACGGATCGGGGACCTCGAAGCCGGGCGGCAGGTCGAGGCCCAGCAGGCCCGACGCCTTCATCTCCGCCATCCCCGGCAGGTCGGCGAGATTGGCCAGGCCATAGTGCTCGAGGAACAGGTCAGTGGTGCCGTAGGTCACCGGCCGGCCGGGCGTACGACGGCGACCGCGCATGCGGACCATGCCCAGCTCCAGCAACACGTCGAGCGTGCCCTTGCTGGCCTGGACCCCGCGCACGGCCTCGATCTCGGCCCGGGTCACCGGCTGGTGATAGGCGATGATAGCCAGCGTCTCCTGCGCGGCCTTGGACAGCCGGCGCGGCTCGTCTCGCTCCTCGGTCATCAGGAAGGCCAGGTCCGTCGCCGTCTGGAACCGCCAGCGGCCGGCCACCTGGACCAGTTCCACGCCCCGGCCCTCGCAACGCTGACGCAGCACTTCAAGGCCCCAGGCCACGTCCGCGCCTTCCGGCAGGCGACGGGCCAAGTCCTCGACCGACAGCGGCTCGGCCGCGGCGAACAGCAGCGCTTCCAGCGCCCGCTCGATCTGGGTGATCTCGGTCATGCCAGAGCCCCCTCGCCCGGCGGTGGATCCTTGCGCTTGCGCAGGTAAATCTCGGTGAAGGCTTCCAGCTGCCGGGCCTCGATCACCCCTTCCTTCACCAGCTCCAGACTGGCCGACAGGGTCGAGGCGACGTAGCTGGCGCGGCTGGGCCCGTCCGGGTCGCGCGCTTCCGGCGCCACGCCGCCCATCGGCGTCCAGACAGTGAACTCGTGGACCATGCCGCGCAGCCGGTCGCGGGCGTCTTCCAGGCCGTAGGCGACCGGGATGTAGGGCCGATAGCTGCGATCCGCCTCCTTGCGACGCTGACCGATGTAGGCGCTCATCAGCTGGTAGAGATCGCCCTCGATGCGGTTGGACGACAGGATCTTCACCGCCTCCGGATCGCCGCGGGTGAAGACGTCACGCTTCAGCTGCGGCCGCTCGCGCAGCGCCTCGACGGCGCGGCGCATGGCGTCGAGCTTGGCGAGGCGGAACGCCAGCTGGGCGGCGATCTCCTCGGCGGGCGGCTCCTCGGCCTTCGGACGCTCGCTGCGCGGCAGCAGCAGGCGCGACTTCAGGTAGGCCAGCCAGGCGGCCATCACCAGGTAGTCGGCGGCGAGCGAGAACCGCAGGCGCCGGGCCTGTTTGACGAATTTCAGGTACTGGTCGGCGAGCCGGGTCACCGACAGCTGCAGCAGATCGACCTTCTGCGTCCGGGCGAGGGCCAGAAGGACATGCAGCGGCCCCTCGTAGCCGTCGATGTCGACGATCAGCGCGTCCCCGTCCTCGGCCGCGTTGGAAGCGGCCTGGAAGTCGAGGTCCGGCTGAAAGGTCGTGTCGGTCATCCGTCGAAGCGCCCCTCGAAGGCGGCCGACAGCCGGGCCCGGCCCTGCTCGACATCGAACGGTTCGGGCACACGCGCCAGGCGGGCCAAGGCGGCGTCCGCGCGGCGGCGGGCATGGCCCTTGAGCTTGCGGGCGCCCTCGGCGACGGCCTTCATCTCGTCCATGTCGCCGTTGCAGTGCAGGACCACGTCGCAGCCGGCGGCCAGCGCCGCCCTGGCTCGGGCCTTGAAACCGCCCTTGAGCGCCTTCATCGACAGGTCGTCTGTCATCAGCAGGCCGTCGAAGCCGATGGCGCCGCGGGTGACGTCCCGGATGACCGTCTTGGAGGTCGTCGAGGGGCGTTTGGCGTCGATGGCCGTGTAGACGACGTGCGCCGTCATCGCCATCGGCATGTCCGACAGCACCCGGAACGGCGCGAAATCGCGGGCGTCCAGGTCCTCGTACGAGGCGCCTACGACCGGCAGTTCCATGTGGCTGTCCGCCATGGCCCGGCCGTGTCCGGGGATGTGCTTGATGACCGGCAGCACGCCGCCGGCGATCAGGCCCTCGGCGGCGGCGCGGCCCAGCGCAGCGACCGTCTCGACATCCTGGCCATAGGCGCGGTCGCCGATGATTTCGTGTCCGTCGGGCGACGGCACGTCGAGCACCGGCAGGCAGTCGACGTTGATGCCCAACTCCAGCAGGTCATGAGCCATCAGCCGCGCGCCTAGCCGGGTGATCTCCCGCCGGACCAGCGGGTCGTTGGCCGGCAGATCGCCGTAGGCGCGGCCGGGCGGGTACTTCGGCCAGTGCGGAGGGCCCAGCCGCTGCACACGGCCGCCCTCCTGGTCGATCAGGATCGGCGCGCGCGGATCATCGACGGTCTCGCGCAGCGCCGCCGTCAGGGCCCGGACCTGTTCGGGCGTGTCGATGTTGCGCCGGAACAGGATGAAGCCCCAGGGCCGGACCTCCCGGAAGAAGGCGATCTCCGCCTTGGTCAGGGTCAGGCCCTGGCAGCCCAGGATGGCGGCGAGCCGGCTCACTTGACGAAGCAGCTCTTGCCCGCCGCCTTAAGGCGATCGCAGAAGGCCGTTGCGTCGGCGCGGCTGGCGAAACCGGTGACCGAGGTGCGGAACAGGGTCTTGCCATCCTTGTCGATGGCCTCGACCCGCTTGCCCTTGCCGGCGGCCATGCCCGGCGAGACCGCCGCGGCGTCGTTCCAGCCCCGGTCGGCCAGGGCCTGGGACGAGAAGGCGCCGATCTGGACCATGGCGGCGCCGGTCGCGGCCGGCGCGGGCGTCGGCGCGGCGGGCTTGGGGGCCGCGGCGACCGGCGCGACCGGCTTGGGCGCGACGGCAGGCGGCGTGGCCGGCACGGCGGGGCGCAGTTCGGCCGTGGTCGGAACGGTCGTCGGCGCCGGACGCGGCAGGACCGGCTCGGGCCCGGGCGCGAAGGTCGGATCGCCCGGAATGCCGCCGTCGTCGGTATGGATGGTCAGCCCGGCGGCCGGATCGGCTTCGGGCTGGTCGGACGCCTTGGGCTCGACCTTGGCGGTCTCGACGGCGGCGCCGACCGGCTGCGGCGCATCGTCGTCGCCCCTCAGGCCGTCCCGGTAGAGCCACACGCCGGCCCCGACGATCAGCACCAGCAGGATGACGGCGCTGATCAGCAGGATGGACGAGCCGCTGCCGCCGCCGCGCACCGGTCGGCGGGCGTCGAAGGAAAGCGGGGAATCGGTGGGCGGCGTGTAGGCGCCGCGATCGTGGTCGGACATTTTCAGACAGGCTCCAGGGAGCATCATTGCGGGCGCAGCGGCGAATCGCGCGCCGACGGCGTCCAGTCTATCGAACGGCGGCCCCGGATCGCCAGCGACCTGACGCCGCCGCGAAGGCTACGACCAGGTTTCGAGCTGGAACAGCTTCCGGTGCTCTTCGATGGCGTATCGGTCGGTCATGCCCGCGATGTAGTCGCAAACGACACGGGCGCGGCCGGCCTCGTCGCGGTTCTGCGACCTGGCGAACCACTCGGTGGGCATCACCTCCGGCTCGCTCATGAACAACGAGAACATCTCGGCGATAATGCGGCGCGCCTGGCTGCGCGTGCGGTTGACCTTCCAGTGACGGTACATGCGCTCCATCAGGAAGGCGCGCAGCCGGGCAAGGTCCTCGTTCATGTCCGGCGAAAAGGCGACAAGGGCGTGACCAAGGCCGCGCACCTCGTCCGGCGAGGCGACGCCGCTCTCGCGGGCCCGTCGCAGGGTTTCGCCCATGACGTCGTCGATCATCGCCCCGATCATTCGGCGCACGGCCTCCAGCCGGGTCAGGCGATCGTCCAGATCCGGGCGTTCAGCCCGCACCCCGTGCAGGATCGGACCGATCAGCGGCACGTCGAGCAGTTCGTTCAGCAGGAACAGTCCGGCCTGCAGGCCATCGTCGACGTCGTGGTTGTTGTAGGCGATGTCGTCGGCGACCGCCGCGACCTGGGCCTCGGCCGACGCCCAGGTTCCGAGCTTGAGATCGTAGCTGGCGTCGAACTGCCGGACCATGCTCCAGCTGGGCCGGGACAACTTCTCGGTCACCGGGCCGTTGTGCTTGATGACGCCCTCAAGCGTCTCCCAGGTCAGGTTCAGTCCCTCGAAGTCCGGATAGCGGTGCTCGAGCTTGGCCACGACCCGGAAGGTCTGGACGTTGTGATCGAAGCCGCCGTACGCCTTCATGCTCTCGTCGATCTGGTCCTCTCCCGCGTGGCCGAACGGCGGATGGCCCAGGTCGTGGGCCAGGGCGATGGTCTCGGCGAGGTCGTTGTCCAGCCCGAGCGCCGTGGACAGCGATCGCGCGATCTGCGCCACCTCCAGTGAGTGGGTAAGGCGCGTGCGGTAGTGATCGCCCTCGTGGGCCACGAAGACCTGGGTCTTTTCCTTCAGCCGCCGGAAGGCGGTGCAGTGGATGATCCGGTCGCGGTCGCGGGCGAACGGAGTCCGTGTCCGGCTCTCGGGTCCCGGGTGTTGCCGGCCCCGCGAAAACGCCGGATTCTCGGCGTAGGGCGCTCTGGGCGGCGGCTGGAATAGACTGGACATGCGTCGGTCCTGCGTTGCGCCCCCTTCCCTGGAGGCGCGGGGTTGCACATATATGAAGTCACAGAGTTTTCCACAGCCTTGAGTCCCCCCATTGGCCACCGCGCAAGTCACCCTCTCCGAACAGGCCGCCCGCCGCCTGCACGCCATCGGCGCCGCCGAGGGCCGCTCGGTGATGCTGCGCGTGGCGGTCGATGGCGGCGGATGCTCCGGCTTCCAGTACCGGTTCGACCTGGTCGAAGGCGCGGAGGATGACGACCTGCGGATCGAGCGCGACGGCGCCGCGGCCCTGGTGGACCCGATCTCGCTTGCGCTCCTGACGGGGTCCGAGATCGACTTCGTGGACGAACTGGCCGGCGCGGAGTTCCGCGTCCGCAATCCCAACGCCAAGTCCAGCTGCGGCTGCGGCGTCAGCTTCTCGATCTGACGGCCGGCCCCGTCAGCCGGGGATGAACTGAAGCACAATCGCCATCATCAGACCCCAGATCAGGGGCGCGCTCATGGCCGACCACGCCAGGGGCTCGCGTTTGCGACGCCAGAAGATCCAGGCGACCAGCGGTCCGACCAGGCAGACGATCCAGAAGGTGATCATCAGGAAAAAGCCTACCCAGGCCAGCGGGTTGAGCAGGTTTCCGCGATCATCGAAGACGAGCGGCGAAAACAGCGTGCCGACGGCGCCCAGCGGGGCTATGCCGACGCAAATCGCCGTCGCGAGGATCATCAGAATGCCCCTCGCGCGTTGATCACGCTCCGCTACTGTCTTGAGCCGCCCTGCCATGGTCCCTAGCCTTCTCTCCTCCCCACGGAGCCGTCAATGCGACTCGCCACCTGGAACGTGAACTCGGTCAACGCTCGCCTCGAGACTGTGCTGGCGTGGTTCGAGGCCGCCTCGCCCGATGTGGCGGTGCTGCAGGAAATCAAATGCATCGACGAGAAGTTCCCGACCGAGGCGTTTGAGCGCCTGGGCTACAACGTCGCCGTCCACGGCCAGAAGACCTACAATGGCGTGGCGATGCTCTCGAAGACCCCGATGGAGGACATTCGGCGCGGGCTTCCGGGCGACGAGACCGATGAGCAGGCCCGCTATATCGAGGCGGTCGTATCCGGCCCCCGCCCCGTGCGGGTGATCGGCATCTACCTGCCCAACGGCAACCCCATCGGCACGGAAAAGTTCGCCTACAAGCTGGCCTGGATGGATCGCCTGAACCGCCACGTCCGCGAACTGCTGCCGCTCGAGGAGCCGATGGTCATCGCCGGCGACTACAACGTCATCCCCTTCGAGCAGGACGTCGAGAAGCCGCAGGACTGGCTGGGCGACGCCCTGTTCCAGCCGGAGAGCCGCGCCGCGTACCGCGCGTTGCAGAACCTCGGCCTGACCGACGCCTATATGGCCGCCGACGGCGCGCCGGGCGGCTACACCTTCTGGGACTACCAGGCCGGCGCCTGGCAGCGGAACAACGGCATCCGGATCGACCATGCCCTGCTCTCGCCCCAGGCCGCCGACCGGCTGGTCCGCGTGGACATCCACCGCGACGTTCGCGGCGGCGAGAAGCCTTCCGACCACGTTCCGGTCGTCGTGGAGCTGGACCTTTGATCAAGCTGACCTTCTGCCTCGTCCGCCTGCCACACCTGACGCGAGAGGCGTTCCAGGACTACTGGCTGAACACCCACGGCCCGTTGGTCGCCAGCGTGAAGGCGCCGCTGCGCATCCGCCGCTATGTCCAGCTGCACAGCTTCGATCCGGCGGTCAGCGTCGACTCCCGCGCCAGCCGCGGCGGGCCCGAGCAGTTCGACGGCGTGGCCCAGCTGTGGTGGGACAGTTTCGACGACATGGCCCTGACCGCCCAGGACCCGGCCGCCCGCGAGGCCGGCCGGATGCTGCTCGAGGACGAAAAGCGCTTCATCGACCTTTCCCGCTCGCCACTATGGTGGGGCGAGGAGAAGGTCATCATCGGCGCCTGACGACGCGGGGCGCTGACGCGCGCCGGGACTCCCGCTAAGCCTGTTCCGATGACGGACATGTGGCGCCTGCTGATGATGCTTGGCCTGGCCGGAACGGCGGTGACGTTCCTGGGTAGCCTGGCGCTGTGGTGGCACAACGACGAGCGCCGAATCCGGCGGGCGCTGGGCAATGTCCTGCGCAGCGAGCCGGAGGCGATGATCATCGCCCAGGGCCGCGGACGGGGCGCCGGGTTCTCCTTCGCCTCAGGCCTGATCGCCGTGGCCTGGGACCGAGGCGAATGGTGCCTGATCTACCGCATCGACGAGGTCGTCGGCGCCGAGTTGATCATCGATGGCCAGGTCGTGGCCCGGGCGTTCCGGGGCGAACCGCGCCGGGCGCTGGAGCAGGTTGTATCCTCGGCGGACCAGGTCACCCTGCGGCTGCTGTTCGACGACCCGAAAAGCCCGGACTTCGAACTGGACCTGTGGCTGCGCGGCGACGAGGCCCGACGGGACGACTGGTCGCCCCGGGCGGCGATCAGCGAGGCCAACCGCTGGCTGGCCAGGGTCGAGGCCATCGTGCGGCGTCCCGCGCGTCCGCAGGCGCCCGCCGTCGTCGCGTCGCCGGCTCCCGCCGCCCGCATCGCCGAAGCGCCGCCCCGGCCGGAGCCGCGTCGGCCGGCCGCGCCGCCGGAAGCCGACGACGGACCGCCATGGGACGGCGAACCAGAGTTCGACTTCGATGCGGAGCAGGACGACGATAACCGCCGTGATTGAGAGGTTCGCCCGCTCCATGGCCGTCACGGCCATTCTGATGGCGACAGCCACAACGCCTGTGTCGGCGCGGGCCCCGGCGTCTCCGGCTGTCCCGACCCACTGCCGCGCCGACGAGCAGGTCGTCTACAATTGCCCCATCCGGGGCAAGGTCGTTTCCGTGTGCGCCCGCCCGGGCTCGGTGAGCTACCGCTTCGGTCCACCCCGCGCCCCCGAGATCGAGATCGCCAGCAACGGGGGCGACGGCCTGCTCCACTGGAGCAGCGGCGTGGGCGGCGGCGGCGGACAGTTCAACAATCTGCGCTTCTCGCGCGAGCGTTATGAGTACGTCGTCTTCAGCGGCTCACCGGGCAGTCTGCATGACACCACCCAGCCGTGGTCGGGCGTCCAGGTCCTGGAGGGCCGGACCGACGTCGCACGCCTCGATTGCAAAGGCGATCCCGCCCGCCACCGGCTTGATCTCGACCAGGTGTTCAAGGCCGTGGGTCACGACCTGCCCGAAGACGGAGACGACTACGGCGGCTGGTACTGAGCAATAATTGACAGCGTAAACCGATCAGCGCACGCTCTCTGGGCGTCATCCTGGGGAGGATCGTCATGACCGCGCTGATCGCCGCCGCCGCCTTCTTTGTCCTGCTGCACCTTCTGGTCTCCGGCACCGCTTTGCGTGGCGCGCTGGTTGGGATCATCAAGGAAGGGCCGTACATGGGCCTGTTCTCGCTGGCCTCGGTCGGCGGCATCGTCTGGCTGTCGATGGCCTATGGCGACGCCAGGGCTCTGGGACCGGTCTACTGGGACCTCGGCCCCGGCGCGCGCCACGCCGGGCTGCTCATCATGCTGCTGGCGTTGCTGCTGCTGGTGCCCGGCCTGCTCACCCCCAACCCCACCAGCGTCAAGCAGGAGGGCGCGCTCGACAAGCCGGACGCGGTGAAGGGCATGCTGCGCATCACCCGCCATCCGTTCCTGTGGGGCGTCTCGATCTGGGCCCTTGGGCACCTGCTGGCCAACGGCGATCTGCCCAGCATCATCCTGTTCGGGTCCATGCTGGCGCTGGGCGTGTTCGGCACCGTCAGCATCGACGCCAAGCGAAAGAAGGCCCTGGGCGCCAAGTGGGACGCCTTCGCGGCCCAGACCTCCAACATCCCGTTCGGCGCTGTCCTGACCGGCCGCCAAAAGCTGTCGGTGGGCGAGATCGGCTGGTGGCGGCTGGCGCTAGCCGTTGCGATCTGGGCGGGCCTGGTCTGGGCCCATCCGATGCTGTTTGGCGTATCGCCTCTGGCTTGATACGCGGGGCCCGCGGGGCGATGCTGACGACGCCCCGGGAGTCGCCGTCATGAAAGCCGCCTTCGTCCTGTCCGCCCTGCTGCTGTGCGCGCCGACCGGCGCTCTGGCGCAGGGTCAACCATTGCGACTGCTCAATCCCGCCGACGCCGACCGCGATGGCGTGGTCACCGACGACGAGCAGGCGGACTACCTGGCGAAGAAGGCCGCCGGGGCCCAGGACGAGCCCGGCCTGCCGGTCGCCGCGCCCAAGGCAAGCGGTAACGCCACCGTCGTCATGGGCACGACCGGCCTCCCCGTGAGAGACGACCCGGGCGCGGCGGGTGAACCGCCGGCCGCCGCCAGCGACTTCGAGAAATCGGTCGAGACCCGCATCAGAAGGGACCGGGACGACTAGGCTTTCCCCGCCTCCGCCCAGACGTTGGGCGGCGGGGCCAGGATGGTGTCGATCAGGTTCAGCACCGCCCGTAGTTCACCAACGCCCTTCTCGGTCGCCTTGCGGTCGGGCAGCGGCTTGAAGACGTCGACGATCTCGAACAGGTCGCCGCCCTCCACCGCCACCAGCAGGTCGCCGCCCTCGAAGGCGCAGCGCAGGCTCTTGCCGGCCATGGCCGCCTCAACGGCTATCAGGCGCTCCATGAAGGCCGGGTGGACGAGGAATCGCGCCTCGACCTGGTCGGTGCCGAACACTTCGAAGATTCGCTCGAACTGGCTCGCCCCCAGGCCCACGCGCTGGAAGCCCTCCGGCTTGAACCAGCGCTGGAAGTCACGGTTGACGATGGTCACCCCAAGAAAGCGCTTGGGAAAGGCGATCTTCAGGACCTGGCCGTGGAACAAGGTCGTCCTGTTCTTGCCGCTGCCGCGCGTGAGGTTGGCCTCGTAGAGTTGGAACCGCGCGCCGGCTCGCTCGCCGCCGAACAGATCCTCGAACGCCGAGCTGTCGAAATCCTTGGGGACCAGCTTCAGCGCCGTCAGGCGGTCCAGCGCCACGGGCTCGAACCCGGCCGCGTCGTAGGTCATGTCCAGCGTAGTGGCCAGATCGGTCAGCGCCCGGGTCTTGCACCGTTGCTGGAAGCGGTGGACGGGCATGTAGCCGAAGGCGGCTGCCCCGATCGTGGCCATGATCACCAGGCCGAAGAGGCCGTCAAAGTCGACCTTGCCCTTCAGCAGCGGAAAGGCGACCGCCAAGACCACGCCGAGCGCCGCTCCGCCGATGACGAACCGCCAGAACCGCTTCAGCACAACCTTTCGCTCGGCCTCATACGGCGCGAGCGCGGGTGCGATCACGCCGTCGAACAGCGCATCGAAGTTCTCGAGCGCCGGCGGCGACGAGATGGAGGACGTTTCCTCGGTCAATGCGCGGGCTCCCTGACATCCCGGACGCCAGCCTACACCGGCGTCCGACCGCTGAAACCCTGCCGCCGAGGCCTTCGGCGTCAGCGCTCGACCTGGCTCACATCGCGGACCGCGCCCTTGGCGGCGTTGGTGGTCATGGCGGCGTAGGCGCGCAGGGCCGGGCTGACCGCGCGCTCGCGGCCGACCGGCTTCCAGGCGTCCTTGCCGCGGGCGATCATCGCGGCCTGCCGCTGCGCGATCACCGCGTCGGTGAGCTCAAGCGTGATGCCCCGGTTCGGGATATCAATCAGGATCGGATCGCCGGTCTCGACCAGGGCGATCAGACCGCCCTCCCCGGCTTCCGGCGACACATGGCCGATGGAGAGGCCCGAGGTGCCGCCGGAGAACCGCCCGTCGGTGATGAGGGCGCAGGCGGCGCCCAGGCCCTTCGATTTCAGGTAGGTGGTCGGATAGAGCATCTCCTGCATGCCCGGCCCGCCCTTGGGGCCTTCGTAGCGGATGACCACCACGTCGCCGGCCTTGACCTTGCCGGTCAGGATGCCGCTGACGGCATCCTCCTGGCTCTCGTAGACGCGGGCTTGCCCCCGGAAGGTCAGGATCGAGTCATCGACGCCGGCCGTCTTCACGATACAGCCCTCGGGCGCGAGGTTGCCGAACAGCACGGCCAGGCCGCCGTCCTCCGAGAACGGATGCTCGACCGAGCGGATCACGCCGGCCTCGCGGTCGGTATCCAGCTCTTCCCAGCGCGCGGCCTGGCTGAAGGCGATCTGGGTCGGCTTGCCGCCCGGCGCGGCGCTGAACAGGTCGCGGGCCACCTGGCTGTTGGTGCGGCCGATGTCCCAGCGGGCCAGGCTCTCGGCCATTGTGGCGGCGTGAACCGTCGGCTGGGTCGCGTCGATCAGGCCGCCGCGCTCCAGCTCGCCGAGGATCGACATGACCCCGCCGGCGCGGTGGACGTCCTCCATGTGCACGTCGGCCTTGGCCGGGGCGACCTTGCACAGGCAGGGCACGCGGCGCGACAGGCGGTCGATGTCGGCCATGCCGAAGTCGACCCCACCCTCATGGGCGGCGGCCAACAGGTGCAGCACGGTGTTGGTCGAGCCGCCCATGGCGATGTCCAGGCTCATGGCGTTCTCGAACGCCGCCCGGGTGGCGATACCGCGCGGCAGGGCGGTGGGATCGTCCTGCTCGTACCAGCGCTGACACAGGTCGACGACCAGCCGGCCGGCCTCCCTGAACAGCGCCTCGCGGTCGGCGTGGGTGGCCAGCACCGAGCCGTTGCCCGGCAGAGACAAGCCGAGCGCCTCGGTCAGGCAGTTCATCGAGTTGGCGGTGAACATGCCCGAGCAGGAGCCGCAGGTGGGACAGGCGGCCTTCTCGATCGCCGAGACTTCCTCGTCGCTGTAGCTCTCGTCCGCGGCGACGACCATGGCGTCGACCAGGTCAAGCGAGCGGATCTGGCCCTTCACGACCACCTTGCCGGCCTCCATCGGGCCGCCGGACACGAAGACCACCGGGATGTTCAGCCGCATGGCCGCCATCAGCATGCCGGGCGTGATCTTGTCGCAGTTGGAGATGCAGACCATGGCGTCGGCGCAGTGGGCGTTGACCATGTACTCGACGCTGTCGGCGATCAGCTCGCGGCTGGGCAGCGAGTAGAGCATGCCGCCGTGGCCCATCGCGATGCCGTCGTCGACGGCGATGGTGTTGAACTCCTTGGCCACGCCGCCGGCCGCCTCGATCTCGCGGGCGACCAGCTGACCGAGGTCTTTCAGGTGGACGTGACCCGGCACGAACTGGGTGAAGCTGTTGGCCACCGCGATGATCGGCTTGCCGAAGTCGGAGTCCTTCATGCCGGTGGCGCGCCACAGGCCGCGGGCGCCGGCCATGTTGCGGCCGTGGGTGGAGGTTCGCGAGCGGAGGGCGGGCATGGCGGGGAGTCTCTTCGTCAGGGTCCCCGATCCTACCCCGCTTACGATCCGCGTCGAAATATATTACTCAGCCCATATTAGGTCGCCGGAGATATGAAATGGACGTCCGCCAGCTGCGCCATTTCGTGGCCGTGGCCGAGACCCTGCACTTCGGCCGCGCCGCCGAACGGCTCGGCATGACCCAGCCGCCGCTCAGCCAGTCGATCATGGCGCTGGAAAGGGACATCGGCGCCCCGCTGCTTATCCGGACCAAGCGCAGCGTGCGCCTCAGCGCCCTGGGCGAGCAGTGGCTGCCGCACGTCCGGGCCGGACTGAAGGGGATCGAGGACCTGCCGGCGATCGTCCGCCGTCTGCGGGACGGTCAGAGCGGCTATCTCTCGCTCTCCTTCGTCAGCACCGCCGACTACAATGTCCTGCCCGACCTGGTGCGGCGCTACGCGGCCGCCTATCCGGAGGTTGAGGTCCGGCTGGCCGAGGCCACCAGCGACCTGCAGATCCCGGCCGTCGCCGCCGGAGAGCGCCATGCCGGGATCATCATCCCGCCGCATGACCGCGCCCTGCCCGCCGGCCTGGCCTACCGGAGACTGGTCTCCGAGCCGCTGGTCGCCGTGGTCCCCGGCGCCTGGATCGAGGACGGGCGGCTCAGCGTGCGCGATGGCGTCCTGTCCCCCGAAGCGATCATCGCCGCGCCGGTGGTCCTGTTCCCGCGCGAGGTCGCGCCGGCGTTCCACGACCTGGTCACCGGCTACTTCGCCGCCCACGGCCGGCCGGCGCGGGTCGTTCAAGAGGCCATCCAGATGCAGACCATCATCAGTCTGGTCTCCGCCGGTCTCGGCGTCGCCCTGGCGCCGGCCTCGCTGCGCAACCTGGCGCGCGCCGGCGTCGCCTATCTGGATCTGGTCGAGCCGCCGATCCTGGAGACCGGCCTGGTCTGGCGCCGCGACGACGACGCCCCGACGCTTCGCAACCTTCTGGGCCTGCTCGACACGGAGGCCTGACCGGTCACGCCGTGATGAAGCCCTCGGCCATGCGCTGGGCCGGCGTCAGCGGGTCGACGGGCAGGTCGCCCATGTTCGACAGGATGGCGATCGACAACGCGGCCTCGGGAATGACCATGACGATGGAGCGCCCGCCGGTGATGCTGCCGGCGTGGTGGTAGCGCAGGCGGCCGGCCGGGTCGCGGTCGATGCGCCAGCCCAGGCCGACCTGCACCGGGGCCGGTTCGCGAGTGGGGGTGACCGGCGTGAACGTCTGCTCCAGCGAGGCCATCGACAGGTATCCCGGATTGAGCAGCGCATCGCCGAAGCGGGCGATGTCGCCAGCCGCGCCGAGCAGACCGCCGCCCGCCCATTTGTAGGCCGGATTGACCATCGGCGCGGGCCGCACCTCGCCCGTGTCCCGGACCTGCTGATAGCAGCGAACGCGGTCGGGCACCCGGGCGCCGATGACGTCGGGCCCGACGGTGTGCAGGTCGAGGGGCCGGGTGACCTCGGTCTCGACCAGGTAGGGGAAACTAAGCCGCGTGGCCGACTCCAGCACCGCGCTCATCAGGGTGTAGCCGAAGGTGCTGTAGTTGAAGACCTCGCCCGGGACCGAGACCAGCGGGTCGTGGATGAAGATCGACAGCGCCTCGTCGGTGTTGCGGTAGGTCCGCTGGTCTATGGCGCCGCCGGGCCGGCGTGGATCGTAGTCGCTGCCGACGTAGTGCCGCACGCCGCCGGTGTGGGCGAGCAGCTGGCGCAGCGTCGTCTGCTGGTGCGCGGCCGGGAGGCTGGGCCGGTACTGTCCGATCGGGGCGTCGAGATCGACAATGCCGCGCTCTGCCAGCCGCGCCGCCACCGCAGCCGCGATGACCTTGGACACGCTGGCCAGGCGGTAGCGCCCGGCGGTGGTCGCGAGCGTGCCGGCCTCCATGTCGGCCCAGCCGAAAGCCTCGGCCCAGACCAGCTGCCCATCGCGCACCACGGCGGCGGACAGCGACGGCATGCGCGCCGCCTCCATGATTTCGCGCGTGACCTGACGCCCGCCCACAACGCCGGGGGACGGCGGAGCCGCCGATCCGGTCGCACCCGGGCGGTCCGCCGCGAAGGCGCGCAGAGGTGCGGCGACGCCGGTGAACAGCGCGGCCGACAGGCCAAACAGCGA
This sequence comes from Caulobacter sp., assembly GCA_031426695.1. Taxonomy (GTDB): domain Bacteria; phylum Pseudomonadota; class Alphaproteobacteria; order Caulobacterales; family Caulobacteraceae; genus Caulobacter. Next base: position 63,010 of record JASJPM010000009.1, on the reverse strand, counting down.
TCGTCTGGACAAGTTCACCTAACGAAACCCCGACTTCAGGGCACAGATACGCACGACAGGGGGCAACTCAAGTGAAACCCTTGTGAGAAGGGCGTGCAGGCGCGCCTGACGCCTTGCGGTCCGCGCGCCCTACCCCCGCACCCGCGGCACGGCATCCAACCATCGGGCGTAGGCGGTTTCGCGCTCATGGGTCGCCGCGACCGGGGTCAGGGACTCGGCGTCCGGACGGGCCGACACCGCCTCTTCCGGGGTCGCGAACAGGCCCGCGCCCAGCCCCGCGAACAACGCAGCCCCGAGGGCGGTGGTCTCGTGGTAGCTGGCCCGCTGGACCGGCAGGCCGGTCAGGTCGGCCAGCCGCTGGCTGAACCAGGCGCTCTTCGCCATCCCGCCGTCGATGCGCAGCTCGGCCCCGTCATGGAAGGCGTGCGGCGCATCCGCCCGCATGGCCTCGATCAGGTCCCGGGTCTGCAGCGCGCAGGCGTCGAACGCCGCCGCCGCGATCTCCGCCCGGCCGCTGTCGCGGGTCAGGCCGAAAATGCCGCCCCGGGCGTCAGGATCCCACCAGGGCGCGCCGAGACCGGTGAAAGCCGGCACGAGAACTACGCCGTGGTCCGGCTTGGCGGTCCGGGCCAGGGCTTCGGCGCCCTGCGGCCCGCCGGCCAGGCCAAGCTCCTCGCCCAGCCACTGGATCGCCGCGCCGGCCACGAAGATCGAGCCTTCCAGCGCGTAGGTCGTCTTGCCGCCGATGCGGGCCGCCACAGTGGTCAGCAGGCGCGAGCGGCTGAGCGACTTCTTGGTCCCGGTGTTGAGCAGCATGAAACAGCCGGTGCCGTAGGTGGCCTTCATCTCGCCGGGGCGCACGCAGCCCTGCCCCATCAGCGCCGCCTGCTGGTCGCCAGCCACGCCCCGGATCGCCACCGGCCGTCCGAGGATCGAGGCGTCGGCCTGGCCATAGTCGTCGGCGCAGTCGAGCACGATCGGCAACATGGCGGCGGGAACCTCGAACAGGTCCAGCATCTCGTCGGACCATTCCTGGCGGCCGATGTCGAACAGCAGCGTGCGCGAGGCGTTGGTCGCGTCGGTGGCGTGGACCTTGCCGCCGGTCAGCTTCCAGATCACCCAACTGTCCATGGTGCCGGCCAGCAGCTCGCCGCGCTCGGCCTTCTCCCGCGCGCCCGGCGTCTCCCGCAGCAGCCAAGCAATCTTGGTGGCGGAGAAGTAGGGATCCAGCAGCAGGCCGGTGACCTCGGTCACCCGCTCCTCGCGCCCGGCCTTCTTCATCCGCTCGCAGGCGTCGGCGGTCCGGCGGTCCTGCCAGACGATGGCCGGGGCGATGGGCCGACCGGTGGCCTTGTCCCAGATCGCAACCGTCTCGCGCTGGTTGGTCACGCCGATAGCGACGACGTCGGCCGCGCGACCGCTTTTTTCCACCGCCTCGCGCAGCACCGCGACACAGGCGTTCCAGATTTCCTCGGCGTCGTGCTCGACCCAGCCGTCGGCCGGATAGCCCTGCCGCAACGGTCGCCCGGCCTCGGCCAGGGCCTGGCCCTTCGCATCGAACACGATGGCCCGGGTGCTGGTCGTCCCCTGGTCAAGCGCCACGATCACCGGATCGCCCATGCGTTTCGACTCCCCACTGTGCTTTGGTCTGGTTTAAGCATGTTTTCACGGGGATGGCGCAGGCTCATGCTGCGCCCGATCCGGGGAAGCCGGGGACGTTCCTTGACCACCGCCATCGATCCTCACAGCCTGCTGATGCTCGCCCAGAGCCGCCACCCGGCGGATCGGGAGCGTCTGCTCGAGGATATGGTCGACTACTGCGCCCAGGCCGAACTGAACGACCTGAACGCGCCGGCCATGCGGGAGATGATCGGTTCGGTCTTCATGATGCTGGTGGCGGAGGCCGAGCGCGACATCCGCCGGCGCCTCGCCGAGAAGATCGCCCCGGCGCCCTGGGCGCCGCAAGCGCTGATCAATGTGCTGGCGCTGGATGACATCGAGATCGCCGGGCCGGTGATCTCCGCCAGTCCGGTGCTGCAGGACCACGACCTGATCCGGCTGCTGGTCGAGTCGACCCTGGACCACCAGATCGCCATCGCCCGCCGGGGGCGGCTGAGTTCGCCGGTGATCGAGGCCATCCTCAAACAGGAAGAGCCTGCGGTGCTGACCGCCCTGGCCGGCAACGACACCGCCGACATCTCCCGCTCGGCGATGGAGAAGCTGGTCGACCATTCCCGCCGGGTGGCCGCCATGCGCTCGCCGCTGGCCCGCCATCCGCGCCTGTCCTCCGACCTCGCACAGCGGCTCTACCTGTGGGTCGGTCAGTCCCTACGCACCGCTCTTGTCGGCCGCTTCCGGCTCGACGCCGCCGCCCTGGACGCCGAGCTGGCCCTGGCGGTGCGCGAGGCCCACGCCGCGGTCGACGGCATGCCGCCCATGCAGGCCCGCCAGGACGCCGAGCGCGAGTCCATGGAAGCCAAGCTGGTCGAGAAGCTGGCCGAAGGCGGCCAACTGAAGCCCAGCTACCTGTTGCGCGCGCTGCGGGAACGGCGCCTCAGCCTGTTCGTGGCCGCCATCGCCCGCCTCGGCTGCTTCGAGGTGGACCACATCCGCCGGGCCATCAACAGCGAACACCCCGAGCTGCTGGCCCTGGCCTGCGCCGCCATTGGCGTCGACAGGGGGGCCTTCCCGACCATTCTGGAGGCCGTCCGCGACCTCAACAACGGCCGGCCGGGCGGCGGCGACGAGGGCGAACGTCGCGCCGGCGGCGCTTTCGGTCACTTCAAGGCCGATATCGCTGGCATGGCGTTCCGTCAGGCCGTCAAAGCGGTCTGATGTTCAACGCCGAACCCTTCACACGCCGCCTGACCTTCACCGCCAGCGACCGGCCTGAGGCGCAGCAGGCCCGCGAGCGCCTGGTCGAGCGCTACGGCGACGCGGGCGACAGCGCCCAGATCATCGTCGCCCTGGGCGGCGACGGCTTCATGCTGGAGACGCTGCACGCCACCCTGGGCGACCAGAAGCCGATCTACGGCATGAACCGCGGCTCGCTCGGCTTCCTGATGAACGAGTACAGCGAGGACGGCCTGCTGGAACGGATCGCCGCCGCCGAGCGGGCGGTGATCCATCCGCTGGCCATGGTCGCGGTGGACAGCAAGCGCCGCAACCACCGCGCCCTGGCCATCAACGAAGTGTCGCTGCTGCGCCAGACCCGCCAGACCGCCAAGCTACGCATCTCCATCGACGGCAAGGTGCGGATGACCGAACTGGTCTGCGACGGCGCCATGGTCGCCACGCCTGCCGGCTCGACGGCCTACAACCTGTCGGCCCATGGTCCGATCATCCCGATCGACGCCAAGGTGCTGGCCCTGACCCCGATCAGCGCCTTCCGCCCCCGGCGCTGGCGCGGCGCCCTGCTGTCCCACACCGCGCGGGTGACCTTCGAGGTGCTGGAGGCCGACAAGCGCCCGGTCAGCGCCGTGGCCGACAATGTCGAGGTGCGCGACGTGGTCGAGGTCCATGTCTCGGAAGACCGCTCGATCAGCCTGGCGATGATGTTCGACGCCGGACGCAGCCTGGACGAGCGGGTGCTGACAGAGCAGTTCAGCGGCTGAACCGACACACGCGCCGGATGAGAGAACGCTGAAATCCGGCCAGACTGCGACCTACGGTCGCAATACGGGAAACCGCCGTCTCATTCGTTGTTAACAACAGGCCCGGTATTCTGTGGACGTAAACGCCACAGGAGGCGCGCGTGAGTGACAACCCGTCCGTTCAGGTCATCCAGACCCCGAACGTCCTGCGACTCAAGGTCGGGGGTCGGTTCGGCGGCATTGACGCCGCGGCGATCGCCAAGGCGGAAGCGGCGCTCAAGAGCCTGTCGGGCAACTTCACGCAATGGCTGAACGAAGAGCTGTCCAAGCTCGACGAGGCCCGCGCCCGGGTTCACACCGACGGTCTGACGACCGAGACGGCGGAGCTGCTCTACCTGCGCGCCCACGACCTGAAGGGCCTGGGCGCCACCTACGAGTTCCCGATCGTCACCCGCATCGCCGGCTCGCTGTGCAAGCTGATCGATGACGACGACAAGCGCCACAGCGCCCCGATGTTCCTGGTCGACGCCCATATCGACGCCATCAAGGCCGCCGTCCGCGCCGACATCCGCGACGACAGCCACCCGGTCGGCCGAAAGCTGGCCGAGGAACTGGAAGAGCGGGTCAGGGCGTTCGCGGCCTGATCGACCGGGCTAGGTTCGGGACTCATCCGAGGCGACGCCGGCATTCCGGCTCAGCCGCAATGGCCGGGTTCGACCCGTTCCGGACGTTCAAGGAGTCCGCTATCCGGCGCGACGCCAACTCGTGAAATCGATCGGCGTCGGACGGCCGTTGAGGGACGAGCGAGTCTGTTCCACGCCTTCAGGCCCTGTTCGGAGCCCGGGACCCGCGGAAGCCTGCCTCCCTTTTGACCTCGCCTGATCAGCCGCCAAGTCTGGCGAGGATCGCGCCTAGATCCGGATCGGGCGTATCCGATGGCCGTTCGCCGTAGGCGCCGCCCGGGCCGTCAAGCCTCACGCCGAACATACGCATGGCCAGATCGGCCTCGTCAGTGGGCGGCCGCGTGTCGCCATCGGGGCGCCGGACGGAAATCAGCGCCAGCACATTCTTCACCGATGAGGAGGCCAGCTTGCTCGAGTTTCCCGGCAGCGGAATGGCGACAATGCTGCGCTTGCCTCCCGTGGTGCGGACCAGTTCGCCCATCGACCCCACCAGGACCGCCCGGTCATAGGGAACCCGCACGGCGACCTCCACGCGTGTCTTCTCCGTATTCAGAAGGCTGGCCCCGCGCCCCGCCTCACTCTGGCTCTGAGCGCTGATCTTGGAGAATTCGAGTTCCACGGTGAGATCAACATCGTCCGGGCCGATGCGGGTGGGCGTCACAACTATGCTGACGCCGACATCCCGCTCGATCGGGTCGCTGTCGTCGCCGTGCGGCACGATCAGCACCGACCCGCCTTCGATGAACTTTGACGGCTTTCCAAGGCGGGCCAGAACCAGGGGGCTGGTTTCCAAGGAAATCCGGCCGACGTCGCGGGTGGCGAGGTTCATCGAATAGGACACGCCGGTCAGCGTGACCTCGACGTTGCCCTGACTGGCGTCGCCCGTATCGCCGTAGCTGTAGTTGACCAGGGAGCCGCCGAAGTTGATCGCCAGGCTGTCGAGCAGGCTGATGCCGCTGTTCAGCGACGCCGCACGCGCGTCGCGGATCATATAGGCCTCGATCAAGAGATTGCGCTCGTCATCGGGGGTGGGCTTGGCGGGCGCGGCGACCGCGATCGGAGCGGGCTTCCAGCGCTGGGTTCCCGCAAAGGCGCGGGCCAGAAAATCACCGCTCGCGCCGGTCGCCGATCCGGCGCGGGCATAGGCCAGACGAGCGAGCTCAGGACGATGGGCCCGATAGGCGACCAGCGCCAATGGCATCGCAAGGTCGCCGATCTCTCCCCGGCGGTCGATCGCCGTCGCAAGTGCGGCCAGGGCTTCATCATACTGACCGAGGCGGTAGCGACATTCCGCCAGGCCCACCAAGGGCTCCCAGAGATCCGGAGCCAGCCGTGCGGCGGTCTGGAAGCCGCTGGCGGCCAGCTGAATGTCGCCGGTCGTGGCTCCGTTGCGATTGAGCAGGGCCAGCGCCGTCCACATGTGGGCGCGAGCGCTGAGCGGCTCACGGCGCGCCACATCAAACTCCTTGGGGCCAGACGGGTTGCCGACCAGTTCCTGGGCCCGTTCAAGCCGGGCCGAGGCGCAGCCGGCCAGCAAGACGGACACCGCCAGCGCGGCGACGGCCACGCCACGGCGCCGCCGGTTCGTGAAGCTGAAGGTCATTGGTGTTCTGCCTCCCCGATGAGCCGCCACTCTTGGGCCGAACGGGGGACGCGGCCATACCATGATCAGGGTAGGCGACCTCAGTCGGGGGTGCGGAAGCCCCTGGGCAAGGTCAGCTGGACAACGGTCCCCGCGTCCTGCCTGAGGATTTCCAGTTGGGCGCCGAGCCGATTGGCGCGCAGGCGCATGTTGTTGAGGCCGTGACCGGACCTGGCGGCCGCTTCGTCGAAGCCGACGCCGTCGTCGCGGATCGAAATGGTCGCGCCGACGGGCGTGTCATACACCGCAAGGATTATGCGGCTGGCCCCGGCGTGCTTGATGATGTTGGTCACCGCTTCCTGGATGATCCGCAATACGTCCAGCACCTGACCGGCCGCCAGGGCGCCGTGCGCCGGCAGATCATCCACCTGCCAGGACAGATCGAGGCCCGCCGCCCGAATTTGCGGAGCGGCTCTTTCGCGCCAGGCGCCGAGCGCCAGGCCAAGGTCTCCGCCGAAATCCTCGAGAGAGTCGATGATCAGCCGCATGTCCGCAAGGGCCGCTCGGGCGTGATCGGCGATTTCCGCGCCGTCGGCGGCGCGCCCCTCGGCCAGGGCCAACATGGTGACCAGTTGCCCGCCGAGCCCGTCATGGAGATCGCGCATCAACCGGCGACGTTCATTCGAAACCACCTCGGCCTCCCGCCGGGCGCGGAGTTCCTCATAGGTGTCGCGCAGGTCGGCCTCGGCGGTGGCGACCCGGATCCGGAGCTCCTCGGCGGTGCGACCGTACTCCCGCATCTCCCCGGCGAACCGCAGGGTCATGAGGGTCGAGGTGGTGATCAGCAGCGTGCCGATCGCCCCGCGGCCCAGAAACACCCTGTCGGGGATCACGCCGATGGTCACCAGGAAGGTGTGACCAATGAAGCCGCACAGCACGATCATGCCGATCAGCACCACCAGGGCCTCACGGTTGCCGCGAAGGGCGGCTCTGGTCAGGAACCAGATGCCCAAAACGCTGTAGATGAGGCCAACCATGACGACCACGCGGGCCAGCCAGTCGCTGAGGCCGTCAGACACCTGAGCCAGTCCCGCGAAGCCCCAGACTGCCAGCGGCGGCACGGCGAAGATCCAGTCCCGTCGCCGACTGGGAAGCCCGGCGGTCGCCCGCATGAACATGAGCAGCGCGGCGAACTCCCAGACCACCAGGAGGTTCCACAGCGGGATGCCTCCTGCCCCGACGCCGAAGTCCGGAATAATGGCGGAGCCGCGAGACGCGCCGAGCAACAACAGGACCGCGAGCCATCCGTACACCGCGTCGCGCCGACGAACGGTCCAGATCAACAGAAACGTGAGACCCATGGCGATCTCGCCGCCCACCTGCAGGGTCGGCAGCACGGCCACCGCAAACCACCGCAGCCGAAAGTCGGGTTCCAGCTGCGCGCGCGATCCCAGGAAGATCCGCCCCACCGCGATGGACATATGGGGCGACGCGGAGATCGTGATCTTGAACTGATTGACGCCGGCATGCACCGAATCCGCCGGCAGGATCACGTAGGCCGGGACGGCCGAGTAGTGGAGCCGGCGCATGTTAAGCAGCTCTGTCGGCGCCAATTGCCGCCCGTTGACACTGAGCTGCAGGCTTTCGGCAAACTCCGGAATGAGCACGGCCGCCGCGCGCGCCTCGGCCGCCGAGAAATCGACGGCGAACCGGCAATCCAGCGAGCGGCCCATGGAAGGTTCGTTTGAAAGATGAGGCAGGTAGATCCGACGGGCCTCGCCGATCGCCTGTCCCGTTGCGGATCGTTCCACGCAGGTCAGGTTGTTGACGGTGATATTGGCCGCTGGATCGCTGAACGAAGCCGACCACAACAGCATACTGATCGAGGCCAGCGGCACGACCATCAGGATCAGGCCCTCGACCCAGGTCCATCGCCGCGAGTCTCCGGGGGTCTGGGTCACAGCTTGATCAAGCCGAAATGGATCGCTTCAAATACCGCGGCGCCCCGCGTCCCGACCTGGAGCTTCCGGTAGATCGATTTGATGTGTGTGGGCACGGTCTGGTGTGAAATGCCCAGACGTTCGGCGATCTCGTTGTAGGTGAAGCCCTTGGCGATCCCCCAGAGGATATCGAGTTCGCGCGGCGTCAGCTTGGGGGCGTCGGCATTCGCCGACGCATCCTTGGGCGACGCCTGCCCCCCTCCCTGGACACGCCGGACTATGAAACGGGCGATCGACGATGAAATCGGCGAACCGCCCGCGAGCACCTCCAGCGCCGTCGCGTGAATGTCCTCCGGCAAGGCGTCCTTGAGCAGATAGCCGGAGGCGCCGGCCGCGATCGCCGCGACGATGGTTCCCTCGTCGCCCAGCACGGAAATGACCAGGATCTCGACCCGTGGAAACTGCTCGCGGACCGTGGCCAGGAGATCGATCGCCAGACCATCCGGCAGCCGGATATCCGAAACGATCAAGTCAGGAGTCATCCCCTCCAGGGCCCTGCGGGCGGCGCGAAGGGTGCCGGCCTGGACGACGGTCAAATCGCCTTGTCCGCCCAGAGCGTCCGCCAATCGCCGCCGCGTCGGCGCGTCGTCCTCGATCAACAGAACGAGGCGTGGCTGATCTTGCGGACAATCCCCGGGCAGCTGGTCCGTCATCCGGTCACTATCACCACCCCGTCGACGCGAGTCCTTACCATAAATCGGGGACCATAGGCATGGGATGGCGGCGACCGTCTCCTTGGTCTGGACTGCGAACCGTCAGGACGCCCCTGTCCCGGCCCAGATGGAAATCGCCTCTATGAAAAAGGTCATTCTGTGCGGAGTCGCGGTTGCGTTGGTCGCCGCCACTCCGGTGTTCGCCAAGGACATGAACTGTACCTTGAACAAGGACTACGCCCCGATACTGCGCGCCGGCCCGCTCGAATACAAGGGAACGACCTACACCCTGCTGGACACGGGCGACGATTTTACCGGCGTGCCGGACAAGATCACCGCGGTGAACAAGTATGTCAGCGTCAAGTTCAACGTGACGAAGCCCACCAAGGACGAGACCAATGTGCTGGTGAGACCTCGCGACCAGGGGGAATGCCTCCAGGTCATCCAGGACGGCAATGACAAGAAGTGGTGGACCGGCCCGGGCTGCAACACGGACTACTACTACAACAGCGGAACGCACTTTAAGATTGCGCTCTCGAAGGACATTCCTGCCAGCTTCATGGCCTCGCATCCGACCCTTGACGATGAGATCTGGGCAACCGGCGGCGGAACGTCAACGACCAACAAGGTCAGCCAGTTTCTGGCCTTCTTCACCCGGAAGGACGGCGGCGGTCTCACGCAGATCGGCGCCTGCGTCGAAAAGAAATAGCACTGTTCCACCCTCCGGGACCTGGTTGCCCAGGAGGGCGGGAGGGGGCGCCCAGTGTAGAGGACGAACGGTCCAAGGAATGAGGCCTTCGTCCGGTCTGTCTCTAAACCTCTGACAATCAAATGGGAGAAATAATCATGAAGGTATCTTCGCTTTTCTTGACGTCTGGCGCCGTGGCGAGCGCGGTGCTCGGCGCAATGGTCTCGGTTGTTCCGGCGACGCCTGCGATGGCGCAGTCGGGTTCGCGCCTGTGTGGCTGGTCCGCGCCGACGCCGACCGGCTATATCGGACTTCTGTACGAAGCGCGTCAGGATGACGCCTCGTACTCCCAGCAGTGCGACGAAGCGGTTGATGAAATAAACTCGGAGATTAAAAGCAATCCGAATCTGAAGTCGCTGACCTGGACAAAGCACTACAAGGCTACCTGCGAGTCGGTTGGCGAAAAGTTCATGTCTTCGAACTCTCCGAAGGATATGTGTGACAAAATGGAAGCGAAGAAGGGCTACCAGGTTGTGAAAACAACTTCGACCAACAGCACAACCTACACCAAGACGTAGCCCTTTGCTCGACTGACTTATAAAGGGAGCGCGTCTGGTTGACGGGCCAGCGCGCTCCTGGTCTTGGGTGTGATTTGTCTACACCACCTGGTTTCCTGGCTGCGTATCTGGCCAAAGTCCGGGAAATCGAAGCCTGGGCAACCGGCGGCGGTCACACGCAGATCGGCGCCGCGTCGAAACGAAACAGGACTGTTCCACCCTCCCGGACCTGGTCGTTCGGGAGGGGCCGGGCCGAGGGGCCTGCCCTGTTGCGAGTCTTCCGAGGAGAGGACAGATGAGACTGATGTTTGCGACGGTCGCGGTTCTGGCGCTGGCGGCGTCCGCGCTCTCGGGTGAAGCCGCCCAGGTCAACGCTTCGGCCGAGGGAGGGGCGCACTGGACCTATTCCGAACAGACGCATTGGGATGGCGAGTGTCCGATCGGAACGGCCCAGTCGCCGGTGGCGCTGACCGCGGCGGCGGCGATGGACCTGCCGGATATCGTCACCGCCTACGCGGCCGGGCCGGGGGCATTCCTCAGCAACGGCCACACCCTGCAATTCACGCCTGGGGCGGCCGGCCGGACCACGATCGGGACGGACATCTACGACCTGGCGCAGTTCCATTTCCATTCGCCCAGCGAGCACACGCTGAACGGAAAGGCCTATCCCGCGGAGATCCACTTCGTGAACCGCAACGCCGACGGGTCCCTGGCCGTGGTCGGGGTGTTCGTCGCCGAGGGCGCCGCCAATCCGGCGCTGGCGGCCCTGCTGGCGGCCCTGCCGTCGCGGGTCGGCGAGGCGGGCGTGACCCGTCCGGTCGTCGATCCCGTCCTGCTGCTGCCAACGGACCGACGCTATTTCGCCTACTCCGGTTCGCTGACGACACCGCCCTGCAGCGAGGGCGTGCGCTGGAATGTGCTGTCGACGCCGATAACGGCCTCCGCGGAACAGATCGCGGCCCTGTCGGCGGCGCTGGGCCCATCCAACCGCACGGTTCAGCCGCTGCACGGCAGGTCCGCCCTCTTCGGCGAATAGGCCTGCCTGTCGGTCTCGATCCATTGCACATGCCCCACAGCTTCGACCCTCGGAAGGACCGGGCGGAGAGGAGTGGTGGAGTCAGTCAGCGAAGCGCCAGTGTCTGCTTTCCACCCTTAGGCGACGGCCCGAACTTCCGCTCTTGGGCTACCCCACATCAGCCGCGTCTCCACACTGTAGGTGACCATGCCGTCCTCCGCCCATGGCGCCAACGCGGCACGGAGATCAGCATCAAACGGCTCGGCAAGTGCGCCCATTCGCCGACGCGCCCAGGTCGCACGCGAGTGTTCGGTTTCAATTAGATCGTCGATCCGCTGGCGGACCTCATGGAGGAGGACATCGCGCCCCTGAATATCAAGCCAGGGTTCGTGAGCGCTCATGCGTGCACGGTATCCATCATCACCCCAACGGCCACCCATTCGCTCGACCCAGCCGCGAATAATCGCGCGATAGGGTTCGATCCATGGAGCGGATGCGGGTTCGTCGCCACCGACAATCGCGACGGACGCTTTGGGTGCGAGCCACCGGGCAAGCTTCGGAAACAGCGCGGCGGGATCGATCCAGTGGATGGAAGCGCCGGCGACGACGAGGTGGATCGGCGCTTCAAGCTGCAAGTCTTCAGCCCGCCCATGGATCCAGCGGACGTTCTGATGTTTCCCCGCATCCAACCTTCCCGCGAGGTCGAGCATGGCGGCGGAGGGATCGACACCGATCACCTCATCTGTATGAGGCGCTAGCGCCCGGCTCAGCTTCCCTGGCCCGCAGCCCAAATCCAGGACGCGTCCTCGCACTGGCATCAACTCCAGAAGATGCGCGATCAGGGCTTCGGGATAGTCCGGACGGTGGACATATGCCGCGGACATATGCCGCCACAACGTCGTCGTCATCGAACTCGGCGGCCAAGCTACGATCAAGACTTGGCATTTCAGCGCTCCCCAAAGCCGCCAACATTGGGCCAGCCTATCTGGGGCGAGTGGTGAAACCAATGACAGCTTCCCACCCTTGTCGGACCTTCGTTTCGTCTTCTCCCGGGACTCGACCGATGTCTCGCCGTGAGGTTGCCCGCATCGTTCCGTCTATGAGTGCGCGACCTAAGCCCTGATGTTGCTCATCGGCTCGACGATCTCGCCATAACCGGCGTCCGGCGGGATCACCAGCACGGCCCCGCCCTCGCGGCGTTCCACCACCGGCAGCACCGGAACAAGGGTCCGCGCGGCGGCCTGGGCGATGGCGTCGCTGGCGCTTTGCGCCTCGGCCAGCAGCTTCAGGTTCATGCGGGTCGGGAAGATGATGGTCCGCTCGCCGGCCTGCTCCAGGCGCAGCGCCTCGGCGGGGGCGATCCATTCAGCCTCGACCGTTTCCCAGCCGTCGCAGACGGCCAGCTGCTCGCCGGTGGCCCGCACGACGTAGAACCAGGTGTCGAACCGCTTGGGCATCATGTCCGGCGTGATCCAGCGCGCGAAGGTCTCCAGCGCGCCGAGATCGAGCTTGACCTCCAGCTCCCGGACCAGATCGAGGAACGAATGCTCGTCCTTGGCGACAGCTTCACGGGCGGCGGCGGCGCGGTCGTCGCCGCAGAACGGATTGCCCTGGTGGTCGGCGGCGATGATGATCGCCGCCTCCTCGTAGGCCTCGCGGATGGCGGCGATGCGCAGCGGGCGCTCGTCGGGATGAACGCCGTCCCAGCCGGTCACATGGTCGGCCCAGGCCGCGTCGTGGTCGCCGGCGTGGGTCTTGCCGCCCGGGAACACCAGGGCGCCGGAAGCGAAGTCGACCTGATGGTGCCGCTTGACCATCAGGACCTCGAAGGTCGGGTCGTCGCGGACGAGCAGAATGGTGGCGGCGGGGCGGATCTGGACGGCGTCGGAGCTCATGACCGCAGGATCGGCCTCAAACGAGCGTTCGGCAAGGCTCACGCTACGTCAGCGGCGCTCCGGTTCTGGCGCGAAATGCGGTCCATACGGTCGAGCAGATAGTCGACGTCGTCGCGGGCGGCGTTCTGCGGCTGGGTCAGAAATCGTTGCAGCATCCGTTCCTGGAAGCGTTCCTTGTCGCGCAGGCCGCCGTCGAACTCCATCGAGTGCCAGGTGTCGACCCCGGCCCGGAACGCGGCGAACAGTCGCGTCGGCAGGCCGGCCCGCTCGTAGATAGCCCGCAGACCCAGCGGGCCGGCGTCGTGGATCATCAACCAGGTGCGGTGGTGCGGCACCCCGGCCAGCTCGGCCAGGCCGCATTCGAAGAAGGTCATGTGCCCGTTCGCCAGCACACGCAGCAGCAGCGACGGCGTCAGTCGGCCGGCCTTGCTCAGGTGGCTGGCGAAGGCTTTCGGATCAGCGGCGCGGCCGGCCTGGTCGACCAGGTCGATCGTGGCGCGCTCCCGGGTCCCGACCGCGATCTGCAGGGCCACTTCCGGCGACAGGGCATGGTGGCTGAGCAGGTGCTCGCGGACCTGTTCGCTGACCAGGTCGATCAGACGCTCGGTCACCGAAAGCGGCAGGACATTGCGATAGGCGACCGCGGCCAGCACGCGCTCGGACTTCTCGAACCGCTCGATGGCCGTCTGCAGGCTGCGTTCGGAGAAGGTGGCGTTGTCGTTGGCGCAAACAGTCTCGACGGCGGCCTCGCTGCCCAGCTCGACCAGCGCGGTCGTGACCTTTTCCGACAGCTTGGGACGTTTCGCGATCGCGACCTGCCGCACCGGGCCGCCGAGTCGCACGATCTCGGTCAGGTCGTCGTCGGTGAACACCGGCGAGAAGTTGAGCACCGGCAGCGAAATGGACTCGACGTCCCGCGCCAGCCGCAGCGCGACATCGTGAGGAAGCACATCGGAATTCTTCAGCGTCACGGCCAGGGCGCGGCGCACCAGTTCGGCCGCGTCGGCGGCCATGACCCGCAGGATTTCCTGGGCCTGGACCCGCTCGTCGTCGTCGAGCACGCCCTTGTCGATGATCCGGCAGAGTTTGTGCGCGGCCACGGCGCGCTCGTCCGCCGTCGCCCCCTTGAGCAGGGTGCGAAGATCAACGTCCGTCAATGCGGCCCGCGTAACGCTCATGCCGAAACAGCCCCTACCTACAGCGACGCAGCTTCGATCATGAGTCGTTAGGCTTAACGAAGACTGAGCGCCGGTTAACGCTTTCGCGTAACGGCCTGCAAACCCGGGCGCCCTACCCTTCGCGCGCCAACGAAGGGTTCCTCACAGTGTTCGCATCCCTCGCGCCCGCCGCGCGTACGACCCGCGGCGGAGAGTCCGTCATCCTCCAGTCCCTGGACGCCCAGCGCGCCCTGCTGCCCTACGCCCTGGCCTTCTTCGCGGTCAGCCTGCCGATCTATGTCTGGGCCGGCTCCTTCGCGACCAACAGCGTCTGGATGACGGCGACCTTCGCGGTGTTCGCGATCAACTGGGGCGCCTTCTACTTCGTGGTGGACTGGCTGCGGAGCGACGCGGCGGCGGATGTGAACCGCCGTCTGCGTGTGCAGGTCTTGTGCGGTCTGCTCTGGTCGGGAACCTGCGCCCAGATTGCGGCCTTCGCCGATGGCGCGGGGCCGGTGCGCGAGGCGCTGCTGATGATCGCTGTGGCGGGCGCGGTCGCCAGTTTCTTTTTCACAGCGCCGGTGCTGCCGGCGCTGCTGATCGTCGGACCGGCGGCGGCGGCCGGACCGCTGCTAGCCCTGTTCGCCCGCGTCGACAGCCGACCCGAGGCCGCCCTCGCCTGGGGCGCCGTGGCGCTGACCATGGCCCTTTGCCTGATCCTCAATCAGCTGCTGCGCGGCCAGTTCTCCATGGCCGCCGAACGGGAGGCGCTGATCACCGAGCGCGCCGCGTCGCTTGAGAAGGCCGAGAAGCTCGCGCGTTCCAAGTCCGACATCGTCTCGACCCTGAGCCACGAGATCCGCAACGGCCTGACCGGCGTCACCCATGTGCTGGCCGCCGCCGTCGGCCAGGGCGGCCGGGCCGCCCCGTCACGCGAACAGCTGGCCGCCGCCCTCGACGCCGCCACCGATCTGGTCTCGGTGCTCAACGCCACGCTCGATTCGGAAACCGCCGAGGCCGGGCGACTGAACCTGGAGCGCGAGCCCTTCGACCCGGTCCGCCTGACCCGCGACCTGGTCCTGCTGAACCGGCCGCACGCGGCGGTGAAAGGCGTGGAGCTGGTCTTCCATGTCGATCCGGCGCTGGAGAGCTCCCGCCAGGGCGCCGTCGTCGCCGACGCCACCCGGGCCCGCCAGGTGCTGGCCAACCTGATCGGCAACGCCGTGAAGTATACGCTGCGCGGCCGGATCGAGGCGCGGATCGAGCTGCGCGACGGCGACCGTATCGCCATCGCCGTGGCCGACACCGGCCCGGGACTTTCGGCGGACGAACTGGAGCAGGCCTTCGAGCCCTTCCGCCGTATCGAGCGCACCGGCGCCGGCATTCCCGGCGCGGGCCTGGGTCTGTCCCTGGCCCGTCGCCTGGCGGTGCTGATGGACGGCTCGCTGGTCGGGCAGAGCGCGCTGGGCGTGGGCAGCTGCTTCACGCTCGACCTGCCCTGGACTCCCGATGCGGAGGTCAATGCCCCCGACGCGGCTGGGTCGGCCATGGTCGCTCCCGCCACGATCGCTCCCCGCCCGATGCGGGTTCTGGTGGCCGAGGACGACGCCCTCAACGCCGCCATGTTGCGGGCCATTCTCGAGCAACTCGGCCATCAGGTCGTCCACGCCCACAACGGCAAGCGGGCGCTGGAGCTGGCCCGGCTGGCCGACTTCGACCTGCTGATGCTGGATGGCCGGATGCCGCACATGGACGGGCCGCAGACCATGGCCGCCATCCGCGCGCTGGACGGACCGATCGCCGGGGCGCCGATCATAGCGGTGATCGGCGGCGACGCAGACGAGGCCCGCGAGTGCCTGGACGCCGGCGCCGACACCGTGCTGCGCAAGCCGGTCACCGTGGCCGGAGTCGCCCGCGCGGTCGCCGACGCGGCCGCGAAGGTCCGTCCCGAGGCCATCGGGGCGCGTTCCGCCGCGTAAGACCCTTTCGCCCTTCCGGTCGCCCGGCCATGATGCCCGCCAATCAAGACCGCGGGAGGGATCAAGGCGTGCTGCAAGGCCTGAAAGTCGTCGAGCTGGCCACCTACATCGCCGCCCCCGGGGCCGGCGGGATCATGGCCGACTGGGGCGCGGACGTGGTCAAGATCGAGCCGCCGCGCGGCGACCCGATGCGCAAGTTCTTCGACGGCGTCACGGTGGGCGAGCACGGCAATCCGGTATTCGACCTGGACAACCGCGGCAAGCGCGGCGTGGTCTTCGACGTCGGCAATCCCGAGGGCCGTGAAGCGGCGCTGAAGCTGATCGCCGGCGCCGACGTGTTCCTGACCAACGTCCGCCCCGGCGCCCTGAAGCGGGCCGGACTGGACTGGGAAACCCTGCACGCCGCCAACCCCCGCCTCGTCTATTGCAGCCTGACCGGCTACGGCCTGCAGGGCCCGGACGCCGACCGGGCCGGCATGGACGTAGCCGCCTTCTGGTCGCGGGCCGGGGTCGGCGCCCTGACCGCGCCCAAGGGCGTGGAGCCGTTCCCGATCCGCACCGCCATGGGCGACCACATCACCTCGCTGGCGACCGTCTCGGCGATCCTGGCGGCGGTCTACGAGCGCAACAGCACCGGCGTCGGCCGGCTTGTCGAGACCTCGCTGCTGCGCACCGGCGTCTATTCGATCAGTTCGGACATGGCGATCCAGCTGCGCTTCGGGAAGCTGGCCTCGACCCGACCGCGCCACCAGGCGGTGCAGCCGCTGGCCAACTTCTTCAAGACCGCCGACGAGCGCTGGATCTGCCTGCTGGTCCGCACCGGCGACACCGACTGGCCGCAGATCGCCGCAGCCGTCGGCCATCCCGAAATGGTCGAGGATCCGCGCTTCGCCACCGGCCGCGCCCGCCGCCAGAACACCGAAGCCCTGGTCACCATCATGGACGAGGCCTTCGCCGCCATGACCTATGAAGAAGCGGCCGCCCGGCTGGACGCGGAAGACGTGACCTGGGCCCCCTACCAGCTGCCACGCGACCTGGTGGATGATCCCCAGGCCGAGGCGGCGGGCTGTTTCGTCGACACCCCGGACGGCGCCGGCGGCACGCGTCGCGCGCCGGCCTCGCCGGCCCGGTTCGAAGGCTATGACGACACGCCCAGGGGTCCCGCGCCGGACCTTGGCCAGCATACGGCGCAAGTTCTGGCGGAACTCGGCTATGACGCGGCCGCCATCGCCGCGCTCACCGCGTCGGGCGCCGTCCGGTGATCTCGGGGTTCTAGCGGCCGTCCTTGCGGGCGTCCGACAGCATGCGGAGCATCTCCGAGGTCAGCAGCGACGAACCCAAGCCTCGTGACCCGGTCGAGCCGGATCCGGAACCGGTGTCCAGCCCTTGCGGCCCGCGCAGGATGAACTCGACCAGCGCGTCCTGCTGCTGGCGGGCCGTCTGGTCAGCGCGGCGGGCCGAGGCGTACTCTACGAAGCCAAGGTCCGGGGCCGGCGCGCGAGGCGTCACCGCCCCGCCGCCGCCGGTGGTGCGGGTCAGGTTGTTGTAGACCTCGGCGACCGTCAGACTGCGGCCGTCGCGATAGAATATCGAGCGATTGGCGCCCGCCGCATCCGGGAAGACGGCCGCGGCCGAGGCGCCCGGGTTGGTCTGCACCGCCTGAATCAGACGCGCGGCGCCCTGCGGCCCGAGGAAGTGGGCGGCGTAGAGCTCTCCGGCCGTCGGCTGGCGACCTATGCGGCCGGACAGATAGGCGGCGTTGTCGGAGGTCATCTCCCCGACCATCAGCGAGGCGGCGTGCGGATCGAACCGCAGGTTCATCACTGCGTCTCGGGCCTCGGCGCCGTTGACGCGGTAGCGCCCGTCGCGTCCCTGCACGATGAGGTCGGAGTAGCGCGCGTAGCCATATTTGGCGCCGTGCTTCTTGAGCGTGGCCAGCCAGGTCTGTTCGACGAACTGGAAGAGCCCCGCTGCCGACGACGTCTGGGCCTTGGCGCGGGGGTTGTAACCGCTCTCGCGGTTGGCGGTGCGCATCAGAAACGAGAAATCCACACCCGTCGCCTGCGACGCGCGCTGGATGGCCGCTTCGACGACCCCACGGATTCCTTCAACCGCCATGCCTGTAGGTCGCCCCTTATGGTTAAGGCGTGATTAACCATGCCGACGGGCGCAAACGAACGTTCGATGTAATTGCCTCGCAACTACACAAATCCCGTTGCCGGATTTCGGGATCGGGAGGACGCTCAAGCCAGTCACAACAAGACCCAAGGGAGGGTCGCCATGGTTGCTCACGTCGCCTCGTCACCATTCGATGGAGGGCGTCGTCGTCGACCGCTCTCCCCGGCCACGGCCATCGCGCTGGGCATCTCGGTCGCCGTTCACGTCGCCATCGGCGGATACCTTGCCTACAAGCAGTTTGCTGTGCCGCCGGTAGAGATCTACGATGATCCGCTGATCGTGGAACCGGTGGTCGTCGACAAGAAGATCCCGCCGGTCGTCAACCCCGATGCGGGGAAGCCCCGGTCGAGTCCGCAGATCCATGTCCCGGCCACGACGCCGCAGACCACCGTCGACACGCTTCCGGTTGTCGTTCTCGACGATCCGGTGAAGGGGCCGCCCATCGGCCCGATCGCCACCCTAGACCCTGTGGTCGGCGACATCGGCGGCGGCCTGGAGCCGCAACTGGCTCCCGTCGTCACCCGCCCCGACTGGATCAGGATGCCGGGAGCCCGGGAGTTCGAGCGCTACTTCCCTGAGCGCGCAGCGCGCCTGGGCGTCAGTGGATCGGCCACGCTCGCCTGCCTCGTCGCCGCCAACGGCACGGTCGGCAGCTGCCAGGTGGTGAAGGAAGACCCGGGCGGCATGGGCTTTGGCAAGGCGGCGCTCAAGCTGGCGCCCTTCTTCCGCATGAAGCCGCAACTGGTCGACGGCAAGCCGGTGGACGGCGCGGTGGTGAAGATCCCCATCCGCTTCGAGGCCGCCGACAGCCGCGGCTAGGCAGCGCGGGGACATGCACTTCAGTGCGTGTCCCCCTTCGCCTCAGTAGCTCTTCGGCAGCCCGAGCACCTTCTCGCCGATGAAGTTGAGGATCATCTCCCGGCTGACCGGGGCGATGCGGGCGATCATGGCTTCGCGCAGGTAGCGCTCGACGTCGTATTCCTTGGCGTAGCCCATGCCGCCGTGGGCCAGGACCGCGGACTCGCAGGCGCGGAAGCCCGCCTCGCCGCCCAGGTACTTGGCGGCGTTGGCCTCGGCCCCGCACTCGCGACCGGCGTCGAACAGGGCGGCGGCCTTGAAGCCCAGCAGGTTGGCGGCCTCCAGCTCGGCCCAGGCTTTGGCGAGGGGGTGCTGCACGCCCTGGTTCTGGCCGATGGGACGGCCGAAGACCACGCGCTCGTTGGCGTAGGCGGCCGCCTTGCGCAACGCGGCCCGACCCAGGCCCACGGCCTCGACGCCGAACAGGGTCCGCTCGGGGTTCAGGCCGGCCAGCAGGTACTGGAAGCCCTTGCCTTCCTCACCGACCAGATCCTCGGCCGGGACCTGCAGGTCCTCAATGAAAAGCATATTACATTCAACGGCCTTGCGGCCCATCTTCGGGATCGGCCTGGCGTCGATCCGGGCGCGGTCGAAGTCGGTGTAGAACAGGCTCAGGCCCTGCATCGGCTTGGCGACCTGATCCTTGGGCGTCGTGCGGGCGATGATCAGGATCTTGTTGGCCCGCTGGGCCATGGTCGTCCAGATCTTGCGGCCGGTGATCCGGTAGCCGTTGCCGTGCTTCTCGGCCCGGGTCTCGAGGCTGGAGGTGTCCAGCCCGCTGTTGGGCTCGGTGACCGCGAAACAGGCCTTGTCCTCGCCGGCGATGATGCGCGGCAGGTGGCGCTGCTTCTGTTCGTTCGTGCCGAACTTCACCACCGGCATCAGACCGAAGATGTTGAGATGGATCGCGCTGGCGCCGGAGAAGCCCGCGCCCGACTCGGCCACCACCTGCATCACGTGGCAGGCCTCGGTCAGGCCCAGGCCCGCGCCGCCGAATTCCTCCGGCATGGCCACGCCCAGCCAGCCGCCGGCCGCCATGGCGGCGGCGAAGGCTTCAGGAAAGTCGCCGGTCTCGTCGGTCTTGCGCCAGTACTCGTCGTCGAAGTCTGCGCAGATGCGGCCCACGGCCTCGCGGATGGCTTCCTGTTCTTCGGTCGGCCAGAAGCTGGACATGCGCGCTCTTCCTATCGCTTGTCGAACCGTCGCGGGTCGAGCCGCGCGGCGAAGGGTCCCGGA
Source organism: Caulobacter sp. (assembly GCA_031426695.1). Lineage (GTDB taxonomy): Bacteria > Pseudomonadota > Alphaproteobacteria > Caulobacterales > Caulobacteraceae > Caulobacter. The sequence continues at coordinate 42,936 of JASJPM010000009.1, read as the reverse complement.
TCGTCGCCCGCGACATAGGCCGCGACCGCCTGGGCGACAAGCGGCGCCAGCAGCCAGCCGTTGCGTCGGGCGCCGACGGCCAGCAGCACGCCAGGCGTCACGCTTCGCCCCACCATGGGCAGGCCGTCGGGCGTGGCGGCGCGGACGCCGGTCTCGGCGCGGGCGTCTAGTCCGGCCAGTTCGGGCAGAAGCGCCTCCGCGGCCTGACGCAGGGCGGCGACCCTGTCGGCGTCAATGTCCCGGTCGTCGAGGCCGCGCTCCATGGTCGCCCCGACGATAGCCCCGGCGGCGTCGGGTACGATGTAGACGCCGTCGCCCCGGATCACCGGCCCGATGTCCGGGCCGCCTTCCAGGCGCAGGATGTGACCCTTGATGGGCTCCAGCAGAGCAAGCTCAGGCGCAAGGCCGCGTCGTTCCGCTCCGGTGGCCAGAACGAGAAGTTCCCGATCGACGGGCGTCTCGGCGACGGTCTGCTCGAACCGGGCGCCGGCCGCCTCGGCCGCCGACCTCAGCGCCGCCAGCGCGATCCGCGGCGACAGTCGCCAATCCTCGCGCGTATAGACCCGGTCGCCGTAGACCCCGGCGGCCGCGCCCAGCGCCTTCAGGCGGGCGGCGACCGCGCCGATGTGCTCGCCATGATAGGCCGCGCCGGACCGGTCGATCTGGATCCCAACCTGTTCGGCCAGCTCGGGCCAGAGATCGCGCCCGGCCAGCAGCAGGTCGAAGTGATCGGCGGAGGCAGCGTCCAGAACCGTCTCGAAGGCCGGCGCGAGCATGCCGGCGGCCACACCCGAGGCATTGTCGCCCGGCGCCGCCGGGTCGCGCACGGTGACCTGCGCCCCGCCCCGCGCCAGCTCTAGCGCGATGCAAAGGCCGAACGCGCCCGCGCCCGCCACCATCACCTTCGCGCCCGTCAGTCTCGCCATGCCCCGCAATCGGCGACGGGAGGCGGGCGCGTCAAGCACCGGCGCGCGGAACTTCCGCCGGGCAGGGCGATTTCTTCGACGACAGGAGACTTCGATGGCCGCGACCGAAGCCCTCGCGCCGGCCCTGCCGGCCCGGCTGGATCAGCTGACCCGCACCGTGCTTCAGGCCGCCTGCGACCGCGACCTGACCATCGTGACGGCCGAAAGCTGCACAGGCGGGCTTCTTGCGTCACTTCTGACCGACGTGCCGGGCTGTTCGCACGCCTTCGACCGGGGTTTCGTTGTCTATACCGACGAGGCCAAGCAGGCGCTTCTTGGCGTTGCGCCGCGGCTGCTTGAACAGCACGGGGCGGTTTCGGCCGCTGCGGCGAAGGCCATGGCCGAAGGCGCCCTCGCCCGCTCTCAGGCGCAGATCGCGATCTCCGTGACCGGCTACGCAGAAAGCCCTCTCGGGTGTGAGGGCGAGCCAGGACTGGTTTACCTCGCCTGTGTGCGGCACGGAGCGCCGCCAGCGGTGCGTCGCGAACGGCTCGGAGACATCGGCAGGGCCGCGGTCCGCCTCGCCTGCCTGGAGATCGCGCTGGAGCTCCTGCAGGAGGCGGTGGGCTGACGCCATCCGGGGACATGCACTTCAGTGCGTGTCCCCCGTCGGCTACGGCCGCCAGACGACCCCGATCCGCACGGTGCGCGGCTGGTCGTAGCTTTCGATGCCATTGAAGGTCTGGGCGGTCTCGATGGCGGCGTCGGTCACGTTCTCGGCAGCCAGGTAGAGATCGACGGCCGGCGTCAGCCGCCAGTCGGCACGCAGATCGGCCGACGTCGCCGCCGACAGGGCGCGGCTGTTGAGATCGTCATCGAAGCGGTCGCCCTCGTGGCGGATCGCCAGGCGCAGGGTCAGGGGCGCGACGGGAGTCCAGACGGCCTCGGCGCTGAGGGCCAGTTCCGGCGTCTGGGCCGGGCGCAGGCCCGTGAGCTGCGGCGCGGCGGAGCCGCCGTCGACCTCGGCCCGGGTCCAGGCGCCGGAGAGCTTCAGCCGCAATCGGTCGCTGACCGTCCAGCCGATGTCGGCCTCCAGGCCCCAGGCCTCAACGTCGCCGGCGTTCTGGCGCTGTCGCAACACGCCGCCGGCCGGGACAAATCCCGCCACCGGGAAGACGCCCGGCCCGAACCCGATGGTGACATTGGTCACCGCGCCCTCGAGCCGGTTGGCGAACAGGGTTGCGGACCAGTCGACCGTCCCCTCCCCGCCGACGCCGACCTCCAGGCCGTAGAGAACCTCCGGCTCAAGGCCGGCGTTGGCCTCGGTGATGTCGTTGCCGACCCGGAACGGGCGGTGGAGTTCGTTCAGGGTGGGCGGCCGGAAGCCGGCGTAGGCGGCGGCGCGCAGGAAGCCATCGCCCAGGTCGCGGCGAACGCCGGCTCGCGCCGTCGGCTGCCAGCCGTCGGCGTCGCCCGGCTTGAGGTCCAGGGTGGTGGCCGAGGTCGCAAGGTCGCGCTCGGCACGCGCGCCGTCGAAGCTGGCCCAGCGGTCCAGCCGGATGCCACCGGTCAGCAGCCAGTCGCCGCTGACGCGCCAGGCCTCGCCATAGACGCCGGCGACATACTGAGACCCGCCCGCCACCCGGCCCCGGGTGAAGGCGCCGGCCATGTAGCGAAAGTGCTCGCGCGTCTCGCCGTCGGCGTAGCGGACGTCGGCGCCAAGCTCCCAGCCGCCGTCGCCGGTGCTGTGGCGCAGGGCGGCGTTGAAGCCCAGGCCCAGAGCCGGCGTGCCGAACTGCTCGCTGGCCGGAGTGGTGAAGGCGCGGCCGGCGCCGACGGCGGCGGAGCTGTTCTCGAAGTCACTGACCTTGGCCCAGGCCTGCAGCCGCCAGTCATTGCCGATGCCGGGCGAGGCGCCGGTCAGGGTGGCGGAGGCCGAAACGCCGGTGGCGCGGGAGCTGGCCCCGACCAGACCGCTCTCGCGGGCCTCGCGGTAGCCCGCCAGCCGCAGGGACAGGTCGCCGCCGGTCCATTCCGGAGACCAGCGGATCGCCAGGGATGAAGCCTCGAAGGCCAGGGGCGCATCGGCCGCGCCACGCCCGGCGCCGACCGGGATCCAACCGTCGCTGGTCTGGCTGGCGCCGACAATCATCAGGTCGCCCGCCGCGAATGCGAGGCTGCCGCCGGCAAGTCCACGCTCGCCGCCGAACAGCTCGTACTCGCCACCAGGCGAGACGCGGGTGCGCTCCGAAAGCTGGATAGTTCCGGTGAGGGCCCCGGCGCCATAGGGCCCCGCCCCCGCGCCGCGCACGACCAGCGCGCCTTCGATCCCGGCCGGCGGCAGGCCCGACCACAGCACCCAGCCGCCGAACGGGTCGTTCTGCGGAACGCTGTCGAGGGTCACCAGCGCCCGGCCGGCCCCGGAGCCGGCGATGGCGCGGACGGTCATCCCCTGGGTCGTCGGGTTGGAGGCGACGCTCGACGTGCGCCGGAACAGCTGCACCCCGGGGACCAGGGTCAGGGCCTCGTCCACGCGCGAGGACGCGGCCACCGACCCGCCATCGACCGTCACCACCGCGAAGGCGGCGTCGGTCGGGGCGGGCGGCAGTCGCGCCGCCTCGACCATGACGGCTTCGACGGTGGGCGATGGCGGCGGAACGTCGGCGAACAGGAGCATGCCCCCGTCTACTTCGCCGGCTTCGCCGCCGCCATCCTCGCCTTCTGGGCCGTGGCCAGCGAGAGCACGTACTGGCGCACCTCCTCGGCCTGGGACGCGTTCAGGTATTGCTTGAACGAGACCATGCCGTTGTCGATCCGGTCGCCGTCGATGACCACGCCCTTCCAGACCGCCGCGTCCGTCGTCACTGGCGAGAAGCGCAGGTCGGGGATCGAGAAGTCCGACACCGCGCTCGCCCCGTGACAGACAGAGCAGTAGTTGGCGAAGGTCAGATTGCCGGCCGCGATCTGCTGCGGCGTGGCGGTGACAGGCGGCAGGTCCGGGAACTCGCGCGTCGAGACCGGCCGCGGCGGCAGGGTCTTCTTGCCGCCCAGCTTGAAGACCAGCAGACGGCGCGGCCCTTCGGAGCGCGGATCAACGCCGGCCCCGGCGGTCAGGGCGAAGCCGCCGCCCCAGCCGGCCATCAGGGCCACATACTGCTCGCCGTCGATCTCATAGGTCATCGATGGCGCCACGACGCCGGTCTGGGTGTCGAAGGACCAGAGCTTGCCGCCGGAGGCCGCGTCATAGGCGGCGAACTCGCCGGTGGCCGAACCCTGGAAGACCAGGCCGCCGGCCGTGGTCAGCACGCCGCCGTTCCACGGGCCGCCGTGCGGCACGGACCACTTCTCGGTCTGGGTGACCGGGTCCCAGGCGATCAGCCGGCCCTTCAGGCTGGAGCGGATGGCCTTGAGGCCCGCCTCGTCGTCCGGCAGGCCGGCGATCAACACATCGACGCCGACATTCCAGACGCCGGGCTGGTAGCGGAAGTTGGCGTTGGCCCCGCCCGGCTGCATGTAGGGGAACGGGATCTCCTGGGCCGGGATGTAGACCAGACCCGTGCCCGGGTTGAACGCCATCGGCTGCCAGTTGTGGCCGCCCAGCGGGCCGGGCATGCCCAGGTTCATGCCCTTGCCATAGCGGGCGTTGGGCGTCTCGATCGGTCGGCCGGTGGCCATGTCGACGCCGGTCGCCCAGGTCTGGGGCACGTAGTTTTTCGCCGAGATCAGCTTTCCGGTCGTCCGGTCGAGCACATAGAAGAAGCCGTTCTTGGGCGCCTGCATCAGCGCCTTCACGGGCTTTCCGCCGATGGTCAGGTCGGCCAGGATGATGTGCTGGGTGGCGGTGTAGTCCCAGCTCTCGCCGGGCGTGGTCTGGTAGTGCCAGACGTACTGGCCGGTGTCGGGCTTCAGCGCCACGATCGAGGACAGGAACAGGTTGTCGCCGCCGCCGGGCGAGCGGATGTCGCGGTTCCAGGGCGAGCCGTTGCCGACGCCGATGTAGAGCAGATCGAGATCCGGGTCATAGGCCATCGAATCCCAGACCGTGCCGCCGGCGCCCTGCTTCCAGAACTCACCGTTCCAGGTCGGGCGGGCGATCTTCATCGCCTCGTCGGAGGCCGCGTCGTCGGTCTCCTTCTCGCCGGGCACGGTGTAGAAGCGCCACAGCATCTTGCCGGTCTTCGCGTCATAGGCCGACAGGTAGCCGCGAACGCCCAGTTCGGCGCCGCCGTTGCCGATCAGCACCTTGCCCTTCACGATCCGGGGGGCGCCGGTGATGGTGTAGGGCTTGCTCTGGTCGACGGTGACGACTTCCCAGACCTTCTTGCCGGTCTTGGCATCGAGCGAGATCAGCCGGCCGTCCAGCGCGCCGAAGTAGACCCGGCCCTGCCAGAGGGCGACGCCGCGGTTGACGCTGTCGCAGCAGGCCTTCACGCCCGTCTTGCGGGGCACCTGCGGGTCGTGTTCCCAGAGTAGCTTGCCGGTCTTGGCGTCGAAGGCCCGGACGATCGACCAGGACGAGGTCGTGTACATGACCCCGTCGGCGACCAGCGGCGTGGCCTCGATGCCGCGGTTCTCGGGCAGGTCGTAGCTCCAGGCCAGGCCCAGATCCTTGACGGTCGTGGTGCTGATCTGCGTGAGCGGGCTGAAGCGCTGCTCGCCGTAGGTGCGGCCGTGGGTCAGCCATTCGCCCGGCGTATCGTCGGCCGCGGCGATCCGCTTGCCGTCCACGTCAGCCGTGCCGCTGCCACAGCCGGCAAGCAGGGTCGCGACCGCAAATGCAGCCGCCAGGGCGATGCGCCTCATCCGTCGTCTCCTCATCGCACCGCGTCTTTCGCGCGGAGTCGCGCGCACTATGCGAACGCTCCGCTAGGTCATGCAAGGCGCCGCCGCAGCAGCGAGAGCAAAGGCTTCTCGATCCACAGGTAGCCGGCCAGGCCGCCGACTGTCGCGACGGCCATCGCCAGAGGCACGAACAGCGGCGGGTTCCAGGCGCCGATGGTCATAGCCAAGGCGCCGATGGTGAGGGTGTGGGTCAGGTAGAGCGAGTAGGAGGCGTTCCCCAGCAGGTCCAGCCAACGCCAGTGCGGCCAGCCGCCGTCCGCCTCGACGCTGACGGCGCCGGCGACAACGAGGGCGGCCGGTACGCCCCAGATCATCGGCCGCCAGAGGTCCGGATCGATCGCCGACAGGCACAGCAGCAGGAACAGGGCCAGACCCATCCCCATGAGCAGCCATCCGATGGCGCGCTCGGGCAGCAGGCCCTCCTGCGCCAGCCGCGCCAGCCAGACGCCGGCGAGGAACTGCAGAAACATGGGATTGAGCAGCATGACGTAGCCCGGCGGCCAGGCGAAACCGGCGAGGGACAGTACGGCCAGCGCCATGGTCAGGGCGGTGATCCGGCGTCGGACCGGCAGGATCAGGGTGCTCGCGAAGACCAGGTAGAAGACCGCCTCGTAGTTCAGGGTCCAGCCCGGCGCCAGGACCGGGAACGGCTGGCCGCCCGGGTTCATGTGCTGGATGAAGGCCAGCGACAGCAGCACATGGTCAGGTCGGGGCTCGACCTCCGGAAAGCGCTGCGGGACGGCCAGGGCGCCGGCGACGAGCGCCAGGGTGACCAGCCAGTAGAGCGGCGCCACCCTGATCACGCGCCGCCGAAGGAAAGCCGCCGGCGTGACGTCGCGACCGGCGGTCACGGTCCACATGACAAAGCCGCTGATCACAAAGAACAGGTCGACGCCCGCCGCGCCGATGCTGAAGTTGATCTGTGACCACTGGCAGGCGTGGAACAGCGCCACCGACAGGGCCGCCAGGGCCCTCAGGTGCTGGATCGAGACCCAGGTCCGATCCGTGGCCATGGTCAGCCGCATCCTCCCGGCATGGCGGCGACCCATCGCCGGAGCAGATCGATCGCCTCGTCATGCGCCAGCGCGCGGCCAAGTTCGGGCATCATGGCCCCGGGATCGAGCGAGGCGGTGCGGAAGACCAGGATCGACTCATCGGCCTTGCCCGGATGGATCCCGTACCGAAAGCCGCCCGTGCCCTGTCCCGCCGCGATCGGCGGCTTGCACAGGCCCAGCTGCGGCCCGGCCGCCGCCAGGGTCAGGTACAGACCCGAGGTGTCCGCAGGCCCGGTCGGGCTGTGACAGTGCGCGCAATTGATGTCCAGCCAGGCCCGCGCCCGGGCGTCCAGCGGAAGCCGTTCGTCAAGCCAGTCGACGCCGCCGGGACGCTGCGCCGGCAGGCCGCGCAGGTAGCCGATGGCTTCCAGCCGGGCGAGCTGGTTGAAGCCGATTCCGGCCACTGACACGTCGCGGTCCAGGTGCCGCGCCTTCAGGCCGATGGGCTGCAGCGCCTTGGTCGCATGGTTTGTCCCGTGACAGCCGACGCACTGGTTCACGTTCGGGACCTGGTAGGTGAAGCGGTCGCTGCGACCGGCCCGCACCAGGGTCATGGCGATCGGCTGGCCGGTGCGTTTGAGCCTCGCCGTCTTCTGGTCCTCGTCCCAGACATAGGGCAGCGCCACCCAGCCGTCGGCGCGGCGGACCAGGATGCGGGTCTCGACCAGCCGGACCTTCGTGAGATCAAGCCCCTGGCCGGTCTGCGACAGCGTCAGCCCGTCCCCCGGCGCCACCGCGCCATTCGCGGCCTTCGGGTAAAAGAAGGTCTTGGTGAGCACCGTCCCGACCGGGAAGTCGAACGTCTCGTCATCGGACCATGTCGCCGCCTGCCCGCTGGGCATCCAGACGGTGCGCAGCTTGCCGGCGTAATCGGTGAACAGCGGCGTGTTCAGCTCGTACGGCTGGACGCCTTCGGCCGGCGCCAGCCGGCCGTCACGCACCCCGACCATGCCCCAGTCGGCGAGGTCCTCGGGCAGGCCGTCGGCGATGAAGCGCGGCTCCAGCGGCGGCGGCGCGCAGGCCGCGAGCGCCAGGGCCAGCAGAACGGCGGCGAGGCGGATCACGACTTGCCGGGGGCCGGGATCTTCGACTCGGCCGGAACCGGCCCGGCGAACACGACATTGGCCGCCGGCAGCGGCGGCAGCGTGCAGCGCAGCTCGACCACCTTGGGGTTCTTGGCCTTGTTGGGGAGGTCGGCGTTCAGGACCTTCGCCGCGCCGTTGTCGACGCAGACGGCCAGCGCCGGGTCGAGCTTTCCGGCCACGAACTTGGCCTTGTCGACATAGCCGTCCCACAGCACGTCCGGCAGGGCGCCGTTCAGGCCGAACAGGGCGACGCGCAGCGCCTGCAGTTCCACGCCGTCCGGCTTGCCGCCGCCTGGCGAGAACCGGTTTCCGTGCACGAAAATGCTCTCCGGCCAGGGATCGAAGGTCTCCGACGTCCCCTCGCCCGCCTTGTATCCGGCCGAGAAGAAGCTGGAGACGATGACGTTGGCCGTGTTGTTGGCGCCGATCTCGTTGTCGAAGATCTCGACCTTGTCGTTGGAGTTGATGATGACGCCCGTGCCGGCCGGCACCGAGGCCACCGCCGTGCCCTTGCGGCCGAAGTTGGCGGTGTTGTTGCCCACGGCGCGGTTGCGGAAGATGCGCGTGCCGAAGCCCGGGACCTTCAGGTTGGGCATGTTGAACACCAGGATGCCGCCGGTGTTGTTGGTCGCCAGGTTGTCATAGACGTCGGCGTTCTGGGTGTTCTCGATCTCGATGCCGGCGACGTTGAACTCGGCGCGGTTGCGGCGGACCACCACGTTCTGCGATTGGCCGACATAGATGCCGGCGTCAGACGCGCCGATGGCGACGCTGTCCTCGATCAGCAGGTTCTTCACCTGCACCGGATAGAGGCCGTAGGCGCCGTTGCTGGTCTTGGGCCCGCCGGTCCATTCGGCGCGAACCCGGCGGATGATGATGTTTTCGCCCTCGTTGACCTTCAGGGCGTCGCCCTTGGCGTCCTCGAGCGCCAGATCCTCGATGGTGAAGTTGGAGGCGTTGACCAGCAGCCCCTCGGCGCCGGCCGTCTGGCCCTTGAAGGTCAGGATGGTCTTGTCCATGCCCGCGCCGCGGATGGTGACGCCGTCGACCTCCAGGCTCAGCCCGCGATCGATCGCATAGACTCCGGCCGGGATGCTGATCACATCGCCCGGCTTGGCGTCGATCAGCTGCTGGATCAGCGTTTCCTGGTAGGCCGTGTCAGGCTTGGACGCCGTGCCGCCGCCGCCGCAGCCGGCCAGCGTCAGCGCGGCCGCGATTGTCAGGCCGCTGAAAATGCGGCGCATGCCCTGCCCCATGGGCGTCCTCCCGTTCCCTCAAGGCCGGGACTCTGTCGGCCCCGGTCGCAGGGGACGGTGGCATGCGGCGCGGGCGTCGGCAACGGCAGGGGACAGTTTAAGATGTCCCTTCAGGGACACCTTAAACTGTCCCCGATCTCACGCCGTACCGCTTGCCCAGCTCCGCGCAGCAGGCGTGGAACTCCTCGACGGTGTCGCGGATGATGTCGGCCACCGGGCGAACGCTGTCGATGCGGCCGGCGACCTGGCCGGAGAGGGCGATTGAGGCCTCCATGTCGCCGCCGAAGTAGAGGTCCAGGGCCCGGGCCATTTCCGGCATGGCGCCAGCTTCGGGCGGGTTGATCTCCATCTCGGTGGTCTTGTTGGTGCGCAGCGCCCGCAGGGCCGGACCAGGCCCGAAGCGGTTGAGGAACACCGTGTCGGTCTCCGCCGCGTTCACGATAGCGTCCTTCCAGTTCTGGTGCACCGGAGACTCCGCCGAGCTGACCATGCGGGTGCCCATCTGGATGCCCTCGGCGCCCAGGGCGAAGGCGGCGGCCATGGTGCGGCCGTCCAGCATGCCGCCGGCGGCGATCAGCGGCAGGTCGGTCTTGCTGGCGATCAGCGGCAGCAGGACCATCAGCGCCACCTCGCGCGGGTTCTTGAAGCCGCCCCCCTCGCCGCCCTCGACCACCAGGCCGTCGACGCCGGCGTCGATGGCCTTCAGCGCCGCCGACAGCGACGGCACGACGTGGAACACCGTCAGCCCCGCGCCTTTCAGCGCCTCGCAATACTTGCGCGGGTCGCCAGCCGAGGTGGTGACGAACTTGACGCCCTGGTCGATGACGAACTGGACGATGTCCGGGTCGCGCACGAAGGCCTGGGCGATGTTCACGCCGAACGGCTTGTCGGTCAGGTCGCGCATCTTCACGACCTCGGCCCGCACCTCGTCCAGCCGGCCCGAGGAGGTCTCGATGATCCCCAGCCCCCCGGCGTTCGACACGGCCGAGGCCAGCTGCGCGCGGGCGATCCAGCCCATCGGGGCCTGGACGATGGGGTACTGGACCCCCAGCATCCGCGTCAGGCGGTTGTCGATCATCGTCTCTCTCCCCGTGCTTTGACCGGGAGGCTAGCAGACGAACAACTGTTTGGAAGGCGCGGCGGTCGATTTGTCCGCTGACGGGCGCAAGCCTCGATTGTGTCCGGCTCGCTCGCCCGTGTATGCAGGTGGGAGATGGAGCCTGATCAGTCTTCTGGCGGCGTTGACGGGACGGGCGTGCGGGACATCTCCGGCGCCCACCGCGAGCTGCTGCAGGACCGGTCCCTGCAGTTCGACTTCACCCAGTTCAAGCCGACCCCGCCGCCCAAGTGGCTAATGGCCTTCGCTGACGCCCTCGAGGCGATGGGGCCGGTGCTCAACGTCCTGTTCTGGATCGTGGTCGCGGCGATGGTGCTCGGCCTGCTCTATGTCATCGCGCGAAGCCTGGTAAAGGCGCGGCACGGCGATCTACCCGGCGCGGGCCCCAACCTGGGGCCGGACGCCGCCTGGCGGCCGACGGCCGAACAGGCGCGCGTGCTGCTGGCCGACGCCGACACCCTCGCCGCTGAGGGTCGCTTCGCCGAAGCCGCCCATCTGCTGCTGCTGCGCGGGGTGCAGGACATCCGCGACCAGCGTCCCGGCCTGGTCCGGCCGGCCCTGACCAGCCGCGACATCGCCGGCCTGGAGGCCCTGCCGGCGCAGGCGCGCGCGGCCTTCGGAGCCATAGCCCGGGTGGTGGAGCGCAGCTTCTTCGGCGGGCGCGATCTGGCGGCCGAGGACTGGCGCCAGTGCCGCAGCGCTTACGAAAGCTTCGCGCTGGGCGGCGGCGCATGACGGCCGCCGCCGACGGCCAGCTCTTCAAGGGGCGCACGGTGCTGATCATGATCGCCGTCGGCGTGCTGGCCTTCGCGGGCCTGGCGGTGCTGAGCGTCTATGCCCCCACCCTGCGCACCGGCAATGACGGCGGCGGCCATTCGCTGTCGAAGTCGGCCGTCGGCTTCGCCGGGGCGGTGAAGCTGTTCCGGGCTCTTGGCGATCCTGTGATCGTCAGCCGGGGCGACACCCCCGGGATCGCCCGCGCCGGGTTGATGATCGTCACTCCCTCCCCCGTCCAGGACGCCAGGGCGATCCGCTCGGTGGCGTTCGACGGCCGGCGGCTGGTGGTCATGCCCAAATGGCTGGTCGCGCCCCACCCGACTCGCTCCGGCTGGGTGCTGAAGGGCGAGCCGCTGGGCGTCGGGCAGCTTGAGAAGAAGGGCGTCCTGGAGGCCTACGCCAGGACCGCCGCGGTGCAGCGCCGCGACGGGATCGCCCGCGCCACCCTGCGGTTCGCCGACGGCCGGACGATGGCGACTGGTCCGGTTGACCAGTTTCAAACTCTGGCAAAAGCCCCCGGCCTGGAAGCGCTGGTCTCCGACGACCGGGGAGCGGTCATCCTGGCCCGGACGCGGGACCGGAAGGTCTACATCCTGTCCGACCCTGACCTGCTCAACACCATGGGCCTGAAGAGCCTGGAGACGGCGCGGGCGGCTGACGCGATGGTCGACCTGGTCCGGCCGGCCGGGCCGCTGATCTTCGACGTCAGCCTGCATGGCTTCAAACGCTCGCGAAACCTGCTGGCCCTCGCGCTTGAGCCGCCGTTCCTGGGCGGCACGCTGTGCGCCGTCGCCGCGGCGTTGCTGGCCGGCATAGCGGCGGCGATCCGCTTCGGGCCGGTCCGCCGCGCCGCTCCGCCCTACGCCATGGGCAAAGGGGCGCTGGTCGAGAACACCGCCGGCCTGATCCGCATGGCCCGGCGAGAGCACCGCATGGCCGAGGGCTACGCCCGGCTCTGTCGTGACCTCGCCGCCCGCGCCGTCGGCGCCCCGCGCCAGCTGGAGCCGGAACAGCTCGACGCCTTCCTCGACCGGCTCAGCGCCCAGCGCGGCGGGCCGTTGTTCACCGACCTCATGACGACCGCGCGGGAGGCCAGGGGACTCGCCGACCTGATCGCCGTGACCCGCAAACTGTATGACTGGAGACTGGAGATGACGCGTGCAAGTCACTGAAGTCAAAGCCCTTGCGGACCGCGTCCGCGCGGAAATCGGCAAGGCCGTCGTCGGCCAGGCCGACACGGTCGATCTGATGCTGATCGCCCTCTTCGCGGGCGGGCACGTCCTGCTCGAGGGACCGCCAGGCACCGCCAAGACCTTCCTGGCCCAGGCCTTCGCCGGGACGTTGGGCATCAAGTTCGGCCGGGTGCAGTTCACCCCCGACCTGATGCCGGGCGACATCATCGGGGCCAACCTGTTCAACTTCCAGACCAGCAGCTTCACCCTGACCAAGGGGCCGATCTTCTGCGACCTGCTGCTGGCCGACGAGATCAACCGAACGCCGCCCAAGACCCAGGCCGCCCTGCTGGAGGCCATGCAGGAGCGGTTCGTGACCCTGGACGGCAAGCGCCATCCGCTCGGCGACCGGTTCATGGTGGTGGCCACCCAGAACCCCATCGAGCAGCAGGGCACCTATCCCCTGCCCGAGGCTCAGCTGGACCGCTTCCTGTTCAAGCAGACCCTCTCCTACCCCTCCGCCGAGGAGGAGATGGAGATCGTGCTGCTGCATGGCGCCAAGACCGGCCTGCCGGACATCGGCGACCTGGGCGTGGGGCAGATCATCAAGGCCGCCGAGCTTTCCGAAGCGGCGCGGACAGTGTCGGCCGTCCACCTGACCCGCGAGATCGCCGACTATGTCGTGCGACTGGTCCGCGCCACCCGGGAGACCGGTGACCTGGAGACCGGCGGCTCGCCCCGCTGCGCCGCCATGCTGGCCATCGCCGCGCGGGCGAAGGCGGTGCTCGACGGCCGCGATTATGTGATCCCCGACGACGTCAAGGCGCTGGCCCTGCCGGCGCTGCGCCACCGCGTGATCCTGTCGCCCGCCGCAGAGATCGAAGGCCGCAAGGTCGACCAGATCCTGCGCGGCCTGATCGAGCAGGTCGAGGCGCCCCGGTGATCTATCCCACGCTCAGGGCGGTGGCGATCGCCGCGCTGGGCGCGCCGGTCGCCATCGTGATCGGCATTGTCTCGCCGCAGCTGTGGCTGGCGGCGCCGGCCTGGCTGATGCTGCTGGCCATGGTGATCCTGGTCGACGCCGCGCTCGCCTGGCGGACCGGCCGCGGCCTCTCGGTCGAGTTCACAGCCCCGGTGCGGATGGGCGTCGGCGTCGACGCCCGGGGCGAACTGGCCGTCGCCTTCCGGCAGACGGCCCCGCGGCGGGCCGAGCTGGCTGTCGAGAGCGACGCGCGGATCAAGGTCTCGCCCGACAGGCTCATGGTCCCGACCGAGGGGCGATCGGGGGCCCTGGACGTCGTCCTCAGTCCCCGGCGGCGGGGCGAGGCGAGCATCGAGCGCGCCTGGGTTCGCTGGACGGGGCCGCTGGGCCTTGTCTGGAGCCAGCACAGTCGCGCCCTGCGGCGGAAGATCATCCTGACCCCCGACATCGCCGGGGTGAAGGCGGAGGCCATGCGCCTGTTCGCCCGCGACGCCATGTTCGGGGTCAAGGCCCAGATCGACACCGGCGAGGGCGCCGAATACCACGCCCTGCGCGACTACACCGACGGCATGGATCCGCGCTCGGTCGACTGGAAGCAGTCCGCCCGTCACGGCAAGCTGATCTCCAAGGAGTACCGGACCGAGCGCAACCACCACATCCTGCTGGCGCTCGACACTGGGCGAACCATGTGCGAGCCGCTGGCCGGCCTGCCGCGCATCGACCGCGCCATCAACGCCGCCCTGACCCTGGCCTATGTCAGCCTGAAGATCGGCGACCGCGTCGGCCTTTTCGGCTTCGACGCCAGGCCCCGCCTGTCCACGGGCATCGCCTCGGGCGTCGGCTCCTTCCCGCTGCTCGAGCATCTGGCCGCGTCGCTCGACTACAGCGACGAGGAGACCAACTACACGCTGGGCCTGACGCAACTGGCCTCGGACCTGGAGCGGCGCTCGCTGATCGTCGTGTTCACCGAGTTCGCCGACCCGACCAGCGCCGAACTGCTGATCGAGAACGCCGCGCGGCTGGGCAAGCGCCATCTGGTGATGTTCGTGGTTTTCCGCGACGAGGAGCTGGAAGCCTTCGCCCAGGCCGAGCCCGTCAGCGCCGACGATGTTTCCAAGGCGGTGGCGGCCGCGACCCTGCTGCGGGAGCGGGACCTTGTGATCTCGCGGCTGCGCCGGACCGGCGCCCATATCGTCGACGCGCCGGTCGGCAGCGTGGGGCCCAGGCTGCTCAACGCCTACCTCGACCTCAAGCGCCGCGACCTGCTGTAGGAAATCCCGATGGCCGAACTGCAGCTCAAGAGTCACCGGTTCCGCAACGAGCGCGAGGCCTCGTGGCGGCGGCTCGACGCGCTGATGACCAAGGTCGAGCGCCAGTCGGTCGACAGCCTCACCGACGAGCAGCTGCTGGAGATTCCGGTGCTGTACCGGTCGGCGATGTCGTCGCTGTCGGTGGCGCGATCGATCTCGCTGGACCAGGGCGCGGCGACCTATCTCGAGAACCTTTGCCTGCGGGCCTATCTGTTCGTCTACGGCGTCCGCTCGACGCCGCTGGAGCGACTGGCCCGCTTTTTCCGGGAGGACTGGCCCCGGGCGGTCCAGTCGATCTGGCGCGAGACCCTGCTGGCCGCCCTGCTGTTCGCGATCGGCGCGGTGGCGGCCTTCGTGCTGACCAGCCAGGATCCGGACTGGTTCTACTCCTTCATACCCGGCGGCATGTCGCAGGGCCGCGACCCGGCGACCAGCACCGAGGCCCTGCGCGCGACCCTCTACCATGATGAGGGAACCTCGGGCCTGACCGGCTTCGCGGCCTTCCTGTTCACCCACAACGCCCAGGTGGCGATCTTCGCCTTCGCCCTGGGTTTCGCCTTCGGCCTGCCGACCGCGCTGCTGATGATCTACAACGGCTTCTCGCTGGGCGCTCTGATAGCCCTGTTCGTGAGCCGGGGCCTGGGCCTGGAACTGGCCGGCTGGCTGATGATCCACGGCGTCACCGAGATCTTCGCAGTCACGCTTGCCGGCGGCGCGGGCTTCCACATCGGCAGGGCGATCATGGCCCCCGGGGACCGACCGAGGGTCGAGGCGGCCGCCGAGGCCGGACGCACCGCCGCCCTGGCCATGGCCGGCGTGGTCGTCATGCTGATGTGCGCCGGACTGCTCGAAGGGTTCGGCCGCCAGCTGATCACCCTGGACGCCGCCCGCTTCGCCATCGCCGGGGCGACGGCGCTGATCTGGGGCCTGTACTTCTATCTCCCCCGCAGGCGGTCGGCATGAGCGTCGCCGACGCCACCCGCCGCGCCGACGAGCGCGCGCTGATCACGCCCGAGGGCGTTGACCTGCGCGTCCGCGTCGCCGGGCCCGCCGAGCGGTTGTCGGCGCTGATGATCGACGCGGCGTTGATCATCGCGATCATGATCGTCGGCCTGCTGCTATGCCTGGGCGCAGGCTGGGTCATGGGCTTCAAGAACGCCGAGTTCCTGCTGGTCATCGTGATGGTCGGCGGCTTCCTGCTGCGCAACGCCTGGTTCATCGCCTTCGAGCTGACGCCCTACGCCGCGACGCCGGGAAAGCGGGCCACGGGCCTGCGGGTCGCGGCCCGCAACGGCGGACGCCTGACCGCCGGCGCGATCCTGGCTCGCAACGGCATGCGCGAGCTGGAACTGTTCCTGCCGCTGACCATGGTGTTCGGCGGCGGCGGCGAGGGCGTCGACGGCTGGATGTACCTGTTCGGCGTGATCTGGGCCGGCGTGTTCGCGCTGTTTCCCCTGTTCAACCGCGACCATCTTCGGGTCGGCGACCTGGTGGCCGGCACCTGGGTTGTCCACGCGCCGAAGGTGACGCTGCTGCGCGACATGGTCGACGACCAGCCGGTGCTGCACGCAGACTTCGCCTTCACTCAGGCCCAGCTCGACGCCTACGGCGTCAAGGAGCTGCATGTGCTGGAGGACGTCCTGCGCAAGGCTGATCGCAAGGTCATGGCTGCGGTGGCCGACCGCATCCGGGGCAAGATCGGCTGGACCGCCACCGAGTACGAAATGGATCGCTCGTTCCTGCAGGCCTACTACACCGCCATGCGCGGGCGGCTGGAGACGCGGATGCTGCTGGGCAGGCGCAAGCGCGACAAGTTCGACCGCGACTGACCGCTCAGGCCGACAGCTTCCGCCGGAACAGGCTGAGCACCCGCTCCCAGTGCCGTTCGGCCGAGGCGCGATCGTAGGCTGGTCGCTGCGGGAAGACGAAGCCGTGCTCGGCGCCGGGATAGGTCTCGACCTCGGCGTCGACGCCGTGGGCGGCCAGGTCCGCGGCCAGGCGCGGGATCATCTCCTCCGGGAACCAGCGGTCGATCTGGGCGCAGCCGAAATAGAAGCCGGCGCCGCTGCCCCGCGCGATCAGGTGCGGGCTGTCGGCCGCCTCGGTCATCAGGGACACGCCATGGATCGAGGCCGCCGCGCGGACACGGCCGGGGAAGGCGCCGGCCGTCTGGATCGCGTAGGGGCCGCTCATGCAGTAGCCGACCGTCCCGACCCGCGTGGCGTCAGCCGCATCATCAGCATCGGCGAAGGCCAGCATCGCGGCGCAGTCGCTCATCACCAGGGCGGGCGACAGCGAGCCCATGAGCTCGAACATCCGCTCCCGCGCCGCCTCGAGCGCCGCGGCTTCCGTCGGGAACGGCCACAGCTCCATCACGCCTGAGCGGTAGTAGAGGTTGGGCAGCATCACATAGTAGCCGACGCTGGCCAGTCGCCGGGCCATGTCCCGCAGTTCTTCGCGGATAGCCGGGGCGTCCATCAGGAACAGCACCACCGGATGGGGCCCTTCCCGCTCGGGATGCACGATGAAGGTCGTGCAGGCGCCGTGCGGCGTGGCGATGTCCAGCTGGCGTTCGATCATGACGGGTCTCCCAGGGCGTCGGCCGTCATCATAGGCCAGACGAGGTCCAAGTCTCAGGTCTCGCGAACGGGACCCCAGACCTCGACTTGGTCGCGCCGTTCCACAGGGCGGCGCGCCGTGAGCGTCGCGATCTCGGCAAGGCCGGCGCGCCAGCATCGCCATGACCGCGTCATGTCCCGGTCCCCCCGCAGCGGGGATCGCGTCCTGCACCTTCTGAAGCAGGTAGAGGCGGTAGGGCATGACGTTGACCGTGATGGGCGCGCCGCGCCAATCGAACGTCGCCTGTCCGATCACCCGGTCGCCCGGCCGCTTGAGCCCGCTGGTCCCCGGTTCGATTTCCGGCCGCTCCGCCAGCCAGCCGTCGGCGAAGGCGACCATGGCCCGTAGTTCGGGCAGGTAGTCGCGGGCGATGAAGGCCATCAGCGCCTCCAGGGTGGGCGGCGGAACCTCGGCGTCGACCAGGTCCGGCCCATGGTCAGGATACTCCGCGGCGTCGAGGCCGCCGGCGTTCATCCGCTCGACCCAGCGCCAGACCCGATAGGCCCGCCGCTTCATCAGGTCCGCCGGATAGGGATCGCGCCCGAGGTGGGCGTAGAGCGGGCCGATCAGACCATAGTCCCCGACCGTCGGCCGGCCGCCCAGCAGGTAGGGGAAGGCGGCCAGATGCGAGTCGAAAAGATCCAGGAACTCCTCGTAGGCCGCCTCGATCAGCGGGATCGACTCCGGAGAGACCCCGAAACCCGCCATCGCCCGCCGCATACGCTCGGCCGCGAAGGCGAAGGTCGCCTCGCCTTCGGCCGCCGGCGCGCCGGGAGGCGCCAGACCCGCCGCGAAGTCGCGGCCGATGAAGGGCTGGTTCACCGCGTCGAAGTTCCAGCGATAGTGCATGGCCGGGCGCAGCAGGCCCTCGCCGCCGAACAGCTCGAACAGTCGGGCCACGACCCTAAGGACCGGCGTCTCCGGCAGCGTCGGCCAGCGCAAACCGCCCTGGCGCTCGAACCGGTCGATGATCTCCGATCCGTCCTGAATCAACGCCCCGTCAGGCGTCTCCAGAACCGGGATGATCCAGCGGCCGACAGCCGGCACCACCCTCTCGCGAAAGCCCGGCGCGCCGGCCGGGACGTTCTCGAACGGAATGCCCTGCTTGATGAGGAAGGACCGGGCCTTGGCCGTGTAGAGCGACCCGGGCGTGCCGTGCAGGCGGTAGGGAGCGGTCATGACTCGCTAGCCGAGGCGGCGGCGCGCGATCAGCAGGATCGCCACCAGTACGGCCTCGATGACCATCGGCGGCGCCATCGGCGCGGCGTAACCGTCGACGGCCACGGTCACCACGCGGCCCGCAAGGGCCAGGCCCAGCAGCAGCGCAGGCGGCGTCAGCAGCCTTCCCTCGCCCCGGATGGCCCCGGCCAGCGCGAATAGGCCGCCGGCGGCGAAAAACCCGCCGACGTCAGCCCGCAGCGTCGCCAGGCCGAGCAGGCCATCGGCCTTCAGACCCAGCGCCGCGGCCGGCGCCTCTGGCCCGACCCAAAGGCGCGCCGCGACGAGCAGCGCCAGGACGCCGATCACCCCGACAATCAAACGAAGCCCCGTCCGGATCATCTGTCTTTCCCCCCATGTTATCTTTCGACATGGACTATGCCGCTTTCGGCCGTGCGCCGACAAGAGCGCGAATGGCCTTGCGTGCGACGCGCAAGGACTTGCGACAACGATGACGGGGGATGCCGGGCGAACTCCGGCTCCGCGATGGTACCGCCTCTCAGGCTTGAACTGAGGACCTCCGGTTCCACAAACCGGCGCTCTAACCAACTGAGCTAAGGCGGCGCGCTTTCGCGAGCGGCTGGTTTAGTCGCAGCCGCGCTCTGGATCAAGCCTCGACCTTGCAAGGCGCGCCGACGGGCTACACCCTCGGCGCATGACGAAAATCACCACCCGCACGATCGAGGCCAACGGCCTGACCTTCACCATCGACGAGGCCGGCAAGGGCGACAAGGTCGCCTTGTTTCTGCACGGTTTTCCGGAGAGCCGATTTTCGTGGCGGTTCCAGCTGCCGCTGCTGGCGGCGCTGGGCTGGCGGGCCGTGGCGCCGGACCTCCGCGGCTACGGCGATTCGAGCCGGCCCAAGGCGACATCGGCCTACAAGGTCGAGAACCTGACCGACGATGTCGCCGCGATCTATGACGCCCTGGGCGCCAAACGGCGCCTGCTGATCGCCCACGACTGGGGGGCCATCGTCGCCTGGGTGTTCGCGATGCGGAAGCTGCGTCCGCTGGACGGGCTGGTGATCATGAACGTGCCCCACCCCGCGGTCTTCAGTCAGGCCATGCGCAAGGGCGGCGGGCAGCTGAAGAAGTCCTGGTACGTGATCTTCTTCCAGATCCCGTGGCTGCCGGAGAAGATGCTGACGGCCCGACGGGCCGAGGGCGTCGCCCGAGCCTTCAGCGGCATGGCAATCGACAAGAGCCGGTTCCCTGACGAGGTGCTGGAGGTCTACCGAGCCAACGCCCTCAAGCCGGGCGCCATGACCGCGATGATCAACTGGTACCGCGCCAATTTCGCCGGCGGCCTCAAGCCCTGGAGCGACGCCAACCAGCCGCCGATCGAGACCCCGACGCTGATGGTCTGGGGCGAGGAGGACACCGCGCTCGGCATCGAGCTGACCGAAGGCTATGGCCCCTATGTGAAGGACTTCACGCTGCACCGGCTGCCGGGAGTCTCGCACTGGGTGCAGCAGGAGGCTCCAGAAGCGGTCAACGCCCGACTGGAAGCCTGGTTGGGCGAGAAGGGCCTCACGGGCTGAGCCTGGGCCCGGCCCGTCCCCACAACCGGTCATCCCGGCGGAGACCAGCATCCCCGACAGCAAAACGCCCCGGAGGTCTCCCTCCGGGGCGCTCGCATTTGTCAGCCGTGGCTACTGGGGCAACTTCCAGACCAGCGGAATGCGGACCGTGCCGCCGTCCACCGGTTGGCCATCCTTGGTCTGCGGCCGCATCTTGAACAGACGCGAGGCGCGGAGGGTGGCGTCGCCGAAGCCCATGTCCGGCGGGTCTTCCGACACGACGGAGCAGCCTTCCAAGGTGCCGTTCGCCTTCACCTTGCAGGTGATGGTCGCCCGACCTTCCCGTTCCAGGCGCTGGGCCCGTTCCGGATAGTACCGCGCCAGATCCTCGGAGCTCGGACGGCGTGACCAGTCCGGGTTCGTGATGATCGACGGACGCGGCGGCTCCGGCGGACGAGGCGGCGCGATCACGGGAGGCGCGGGCGTTTCGACCCGTTCATCCTTCTTGACCGGCGGCACGTCCAGCGGCGGCGGCGGCGTCACATCCGGCGGCGGAGCGACCGGGGGACGCGGCTGCAGCCTGGGCGGCGGCGGCGGCTTGTCGGTCGGCGGCGGCGGCGGAGGCGGCGGCGGCGGCGGCGGTGGCGGCTTGATCAGCTGGGTGTCCAGCTTCTCGTCCTCGAAGAGACGCTCCTTGATGGTGAAGCGCATCGTGTAGAGGTACCAGCCGATGATCGCGTGGACGCCGAGAACGATGATGGCTGCAATCAGCACAGCCGTCGGGTTCATCTTCGCCTTCGGCGGGTCGAACGGGTTATGCACCTTGAGCGGAGCGTCGTTGTTCTGCTCTGCCATGCGTCACCCCCCCGCCGCGTTGGTGTTGTCCTGCCCGATCAGAGCCACGCTGTAGAAGCCATTGTCCTGCAACGTGTTCATAACCTGCATGAAATCACCGTACCGAACTTCCTTGTCAGCCCGAATGAACAGGCGTTCCTTGGAAGGGTCCCGCTTGCCGACCTGCTTGCGCAGGTCGTCACCCATGGAGGCCAGGTCGGTGGGGAAGTCCCCGATATACAGGGCCCCACCTTTCTGGATCGAAATGTAAACCGGCTTCGGCGGGTTCGGTCGGGGCTTGGCTACCGCGTCTGGCAGCTTCAACTCGACCGAAACGCTTGCTAGCGGCGCCGCCACCATGAAGATGATCAGGAGGACCAGCATGACGTCCACGAAGGGCGTCACATTGATTTCACTGTTCTGTTCAACCTGGTACCTGTCGCTGCCGCCGGAGCCTCCGAGTTTGGCTCCCATGGTGCTTAGGCCCCCTTGTCGAGCTGCCGCGAGATGGCGTTCAGGAGTTCAGCGCTGAAGCCGTCCGAGCGGGTGCCGTAGGCCGAAACGCGGGTCTGGAAGTAGTTGTAGAAGATAACGGCCGGGATGGCGGCGAACAGACCGATACCCGTGGCCAGCAGGGCCTCGGCGATGCCGGGGGCCACGACGGCGAGGTTGGTCGTGTTGGTGTTCGCGATACCGATGAACGAGTTCATGATCCCGTAGACGGTGCCGAACAGACCGATGAACGGACCCGACGAACCGACCGAAGCCAGGAACTGCATCCCGCTCGACAGACGCTTGGAGAGCGACGACTGAACGGCGGAAACAGCGATCTGGGCGCGGTTGATGGTGGTTTCGCGGTGCGCGCCGGTGATGGCGAGACCCGCTTGCCGGGACAGTTCGACTTCGGCGGCGGCCGCGGCGGCCATATCGGCCAGCGGGTTGCCTTCGAATTCGTCCGACATGGAGATACGGCCCATGTCCTGGATGTTCTTGGCCGAACGGAACGCTTCGACGAAGCGGTCCGACTTGCGGTTCAGGGCGCCGAACTCGACGAGCTTGGTGATCAGCAGCACCCACGAGAAGATCGAAGCGAGCACCAGGCCGATCATGACGACCTTAACGATCAGCTCGGCGTCCATGAACATGGTGATGGGCGTGAGCTTGCCGCCATGGCTTTCGATGACAGGCGGGGCCTTGCCTTCCGGAGCCGCATCAGCGGCCGGAGCAGCGGCGTCAGCCGCGGGAGCAGCAGCCGCGTCAGCGGCCGGAGCGGCGGCGGCGGCCGGATCGGCGGCCGGAGCGGCCGCATCCTGCGCAAACGCCGGAGCGCTCATCATAAGCGCCGCGGCGCCCATGATAGCGATGAGAGGGTTCAGTCGTTGTTTGTCGAGCATCTTTCGCCAGTTCCTGGTTGGTCTAGCTAGTTTGGACCGAGGGTCGTCACGCGAGAGCGTATTCCACCCTACTTTGAAATCTTTTGTGAATCGCGGCGAGAGCCGCGCTTCGGTAAACCGCTGTCGCTGCACCGACCCGTAACGCGTTCCTCGATCTTTCGTTGTCGAAGATGGCGTTCCGAAGGCGCAAGACGGCCCGACGGCTTGTGACCGTCAGGTCGTTTGGCCAAGTTAGACTTGGCGTACCCGCCCTTTGGCAACCCCTTTCTGTATCGTCAAGTGTCTTGCCAGAGGGTTTTTATTTGGCTGATTCCGGCGCCGGCGGTGAATTGTTGCGGTGCACAATCTGATTATCGAGGAGGATCGGGAGTTTTTCCCTTTCCAAGGGAATTCCGATGCTGCGCCGCAGCATCGCTCATCAAACACGGGTCTTTTTTCTGGACTTCCCGGATCGCGCAATCAGAACGCGAAGAGAGGGATAGGCGGTGGTGCCTGGGGCCGGAATCGAACCAGCGACACGCGGATTTTCAATCCGCTGCTCTACCAACTGAGCTACCCAGGCCAAGGCCAACGCGGGGCCCGCCAATCGCGGGAGGTGGCGTCTATAGAAGAGCCGTTTGGGCAAGTCCAGCGGGGACCGCTACGGTTCGTCGTTTTCCGTGACCGGGGCGCTGTCGGTCTCGTCATCCTCGACGGCCGGAATGGCGTAGACGCCGCTCAGCCACCGCTGCAGGTCGACATTGGCGCAGCGCTTCGAGCAGAACGGCCGGTACTCGGCCACGATCGGCCTGCCACAGATCGCGCACCCCGCGCTCATCGCGCCGCCACCTCGAGCCGGTCCGTCGGCCAGCCCTCGCGGGCTTCGACAGAGAATCGGCCGCCGAGGCGGTCGGTCAGGCCGGCTTTCAGAGGCTCGAACGCCGCCAGCACCGCCGGCGACGCCAAGCCGACCAGGCGGCCGCCCGGCGAAGCGCGGCCCTGACGCTCGAAGGCGCGCGCCAGATCCAGCGCGCCGGTCAAGGGCGACAGCGCGCCGTCGGGGCCGAGCAGGGTGTCAAGCACCGGCCGGCGACGGCGGGGAACGGTCAGGGTCAGGGTGCCGAACCGGCTGATCTTGTCGATGGCGACGCCGGGGTTGTCGGGCCCGAAGGCCGCCCGCGCGGCGCCGTCGATGGCCTTGCCGTCGTGGCCGCGCCCGACCAGGTCGAAGATCACCAATCCGCCCAGGCCCTTGAGTCGCAGAAGCCGGGCGGCCATGCCCAGCGCCGTCAGGTTGGCCTGCCGCGCCGCGCGCTTGGTGTCCGAGCCCCCTCGCCCGCCGAGGTCGACGTCGATGGAAATCAGCGCCCGGGTCGGCTCGATGGCGATATTCCCGCCGCCGGGCAGGGCGTGGATGGTCTCCAGCGCCTCGGCCTGGGCCGCGTCGGCCGCCTCGCGGGCGCCGTAGCCCTCGACCAGCTTGCCGTCCTTGGCCAGGGCGCGGAGCTCGGATTCGATGTCCGGCGCCGCTTCCAGCATCCGGGGCTCGCCCTTCGCCTCGCCGATCAGGCGGACAGTAGCCAGCTTGTCGCGGCGCGATTCGGTGCGGATCTCGACCTCGACGGCCGCGCCGCGCACCGGCGGGAGTTCGTCGGGACGCAGGGACAGCAGCGCCTCCTCCCCGCCCGGCAGGTCCAGGAATGCGGCGCCGATGGCCTTGTCGACGGTGCGCACCCGGGCCACGCAGCGCGCGCCCAGCAGGGTGGTGGCCGCCTCGCCGTCCCGCGCGATCAGCAGCCGTTCGGGACGGCCGTCCAGTGTCACCACGCCGCGCGTCTCGCCGACGCACCGGTCAATAAAGAAGGCCCGTCCGCTCATGCGCCTGGCCCCCCGCGCCAGCCCAGCCCGCCCAGCAGGTTCAGGGTCTCGTAGAGCGGCAGCCCGACCACCGAGGTGTAGGAGCCGCTGATGTCGGTGACGAAGGCCCCGGCCAGCTTGTGAACCTTGTAACCGCCCGAGGCGTCGGTCCAGTCGCCGCCGGCGATGAAGGCATCCAGCTCCCGGTCGGTGATCCGCTTGAAGGTGATGCGGCTCTCCACCACCCGCGACGCCGCGCGGCCTTCGGGGGCGATCACCGCCACGCCGGTCAGCACCTTGTGGGGGCGTCCCGACAGCAGGGTGAGCATGCGCCGGGCGTCGGCCTCATCCTCGGGCTTGCCGAGGATGCGCCGGCCGACCGCGACGATGGTGTCGGCGGCCAGCACATGGGCCTGCGGATGCCGC
Source organism: Caulobacter sp. (assembly GCA_031426695.1). GTDB lineage: Bacteria > Pseudomonadota > Alphaproteobacteria > Caulobacterales > Caulobacteraceae > Caulobacter. The sequence goes on along the minus strand of JASJPM010000009.1, from coordinate 18,589 downwards.
GCGGCGACCGCCTGGGCCTTGCCGACGGCCAGGCGCGCGACCAGGCGGCGCGGCGTCTCGTCGCGCAACGGGGTCTCGTCGATGTCGGCGGGATCTACGAGGTCGGGCTCGATGCCGACCTGGCGGAGCAGTTCCAGGCGCCTGGGGCTGGCGCTGGCCAGGACCAGCGCGCCGGCCGGACTGCTCACTTGAAGCGGTATGTGATGCGGCCCTTGGTCAGATCGTAGGGCGTCATCTCGACCAGCACCTTGTCGCCGGCCAGCACGCGGATGCGGTTCTTGCGCATCTTGCCGGCGGTGTGGGCGATGATCTCGTGGTCGTTTTCGAGTTTCACGCGGAACGTGGCGTTGGGCAGCAGCTCGCTGACCGTACCCGGAAACTCCAGAAGTTCTTCTTTAGCCATACGGCCTCTCGTTAGGGTCGCGGAGCGCGAAAATAAGCAAAACGGCCCGCGCCGAAGTCGATTCGGGTCGCGAGCCGCGGCTCCAGAAATCTCTCTATAGCGCGTCTAGCCCCCGAACGTCGATGCCTTGCCGAAACGCTCGCGAATCCGCCGGGCCAGCTGGTCGCGGACCTCGCGGTAGGCGTCCAGCCGCTGCTCGCGGCTGCCTTCGGCCAGGGTGGGGTCGTGGGTGGGCCAGTACTCGATGTCGACCGCCCTGCCCCGCGACAGCTCGACAGCCCGGTGCTGCGCCTCGGGCGTCAGGGAGATGACCAGGTCGAATGAGTCGTCCTCCAGGTCGTCGAAGGTCTTGGGCCTGAACCCGTGCAGGTCGCCGCCGAGCTCGTCGATGACCGCCAGGGCGAAGGGATCGACCTCCGTCTCGCCCGGCTCGCGCTTGAGGCCGACGCTGTCGACGAACACCCGCGAGCCGAACGCCATCTTCATCAGCGCCTCGGCCATCGGCGACCGGACCCGGTTGAAGTTGCAGGCGAACAGAACCGCGCCGGGTAGCCCCTCCACCGGTCGTCAGCCCCGCCAGTGCAGGGCGCAGACCAGGGTGAAGAGCCGGCGGGCCGTGTCGAGATCGGTCTTCACCTTGCCCTCTAGCCGGGCTTGCAGCAGCGAGGAGCCCTCGTTGTGCAGGCCGCGCCGGCCCATATCCAGCGCCTCGATCTGGGCCGGCGTCGCGTTGCGGATCGCCTGGTAGTAGCTCTCGCAGACCATGAAGTAGTCGCGGATCACGCCCCGGAACGGCGACAGCGACAGAAGGTGCGTCTGGTCAAAGCCGGTGTCGGGCCCGGTGATGTGCAGCGCCAGCCGGTTCTCGGCCAGCGCGATCTTCAGATCGTAGGGACCGGCGGTCGCGCCCACGGGCTGGAAGTAGTTGTCCTCGACCAGATCGAAGATGGCGATCTGCCGCTCCTGCTCCTGGTCGCGCGAGACGGCGGCGAGGGACGCCTCGTCGATCTCGATGCTCTGCAGGCGGTGGGCGGCGCGGTCGTCGGTCATGCTCCCTGTGCTTTAGAGCAAGCCGACCCCGTTCGTCATCCTGAGGGCGGCGGAAAGCCGCGCTCAGGAAAAACGGCGTGTCATTCCGGCAACCGGATCGCCGCGCTCAACGCGTGCGCGGGCAGCCCCTCGGCCGTGGCCAGGGCGGCGGTGTGCGGTCCGAGGATGCCGAAGGACGCGGCGTCGCACTTCACGATCGAGGTGCGCTTGAGGAAGTCATAGATCGACAGGCCCGACTGGAAGCGCGCCGCCCGGCTGGTCGGCAGCACGTGGTTGGAGCCGGCCACATAGTCGCCGATGGCCTCGGGCGTGTAGCGGCCCAGGAAGATGGCCCCGGCGTGCCGCACCCGATCGGACAGGGCTTCGGGATCGGCGGTGCAGAACTCGACGTGCTCGGGCGCGATCAGGTCGACCAGGCCCGGGCTTTCGGCCAGCGGGGCGATGATCACCGCCCCGTGGTCGCGCCAGGAGGCGGCGGCGTCTGCGCCGGTGGCGATCTCGCCCAGCAGCCGCTCGACGGCGGCCTCGACGGCGGCGGCGAAGGCTTCGTCGTCGGTGATCAGGATCGACTGGGCGGCCGGGTCGTGCTCGGCCTGGGACAGCAGGTCGGCGGCGATCCAGTCGGGATTGTTGTCCTTGTCGGCGACCACGACGATCTCCGACGGTCCGGCCAGGGCGTCGATGCCGACCACGCCGTACAGGCGACGCTTGGCGGCGGTGACATAGGCGTTGCCCGGCCCGACGATCTTGTCGACGGGCAGGATGGGCCCGGCGCCGTAGGCCAGCGCCGCTACGGCCTGGGCCCCGCCGATACGCCAGATCTCGCTGACGCCGGCCTCCTTGGCCGCCGCCAGCACGGCGGGCTGCAGCTTGCCCGGCGGCGTGACCATGGCGATGCGGTCGACGCCGGCGACCCGGGCCGGGACGCAGTTCATCAGCACGGTCGAGGGATAGGCCGCCCGGCCGCCGGGCACATAGACCCCGACCGCCTCGATCGGCGTCCAGCGCCAGCCCAGCGCGACGCCGGCCTCATCAGTCCAGGCCTGGTCGGCCGGACGCTGGCGGGTGTGATAGGCGCGGATGCGGGCGGCGGCGAAGGCGATGGCCTCGCGCACGGCGGGCTCGCAGGCGGCGGCCCCGGCCTCGATCTCGTCGGCGGTGACGCGGATGGTCTCAGCGGTCAGGTCGGCGCGGTCGAACTTGCGCGTGTAGTCGAGGACGGCGTCGAGTCCGCGCGTGCGCACCGCCTCCAGCACCTCGGCCGCCGCGGCGTCGACATCAGCGGGCGAACCCCGGCGCTCGTTCAGGAACGCGCGGAAGGTCTGGGGGAAGTCGGGGCTGGAAAAGTCGAGGCGGCGCATGGCGGGGCATATAGGGCATGGCGATGCCGAGGCGAAGGGGCGCGCTCAAGCAGGGACGCAAGCTCTCTATCGAAAGTCGATTTGTTGCTCGGCGACAAGGAGTGTGTGCCCCCGTTTCAACACCTAGCGCCAGGCCTGGTGGGCCAAGGACGTTGCCGCCGCCCGTCCGCCGGCGAGGATCTGCTCGATGTCCTGTGGCGCGGACGCGATCCGCGCCAGCTGAAGCGTGCCCATCAGACAGGCGAAGATCGCGGTTGCGCGGGCCGAGCGGGCGTCCTTGTCGCCCCCTTCGGGCAGGGTTGTTTCAAGCAGCGCGATGATCCGGTCGTTCTGTTGCTTGAAGCGCGACCGGGCGGCCTCGTCCTGCCGCGCGACCTCGGGCGCGAGGGCCGACGCCGCACAGCCGCGCGCCATCTCGGTGAGGTGGCGCTCACCCAGATAGGTGGCGATGAAGGCGTCGAGCGCTCCTGACGGCGCGGCGGCCGCAACGGCCTCCTCGAGGTATCCCAGGGTGCTCTGGGCGGCCCGCTCGATCGCCGCGGCGACCAGGTCGTCGCGCGACGCGAAGTGCGTATAGAACCCACCGTGCGTCATGCCGACGTCCGCCATCAGCTGGCGGACGCCGACGGCGGCGATCCCGTCGCGACGGAACCGCTCGGCGGCGTGCCGGACGATGAGGCGCTGGGCCTCCGCCTTGTGGGCTTCGTCATATCGCGCCATGCGTCACCTCGATGCATCCGGTGGGACGGGCCGCCCCGGTCGCCGCGGGACGGCCGGACCTCAACCCGGCTGCCCGAGGTAGCGCGCGGCGACCTTTCCGCCAATGACGTCGCCCAGAAACCGCCCGCGAACGGCTTCCATGTCGTCCCAGATCGACGGCGCAACAAGCGTTGGAATGGTGATCGCCTCGCCGGCGTCGAGCCCGGCCAATGCCGCCTCGGCCATCTGCTCCGGCGTGATCCAGGCGCCGGCGGGGATCTACTCGTGGGTCCGGGGAGAAGGGCGGTTCTCGGCCATCCAGCGCGCCTCGTCGGCGGTGCCCTGACGCGGCGGGTAGAAGCCGTTGATGGACCAGAGATCGAAGGGCGTTTCGTCGATGTGAATCTCCCAATCCAGCCCGCGGTCGCGGATGTAGGGGGCGATCACCTGGTTGATGCGGTCGATGAAGCGCTGGCTGGCCTTCCGGTCGGGGAATTCGCGCGCGATGTGCTCGAGCACGAAGCGGACGAAGCGTTTTGCCGGCAATCCGCCGACGAACATGTTCTTCTCGTCCACCGCCTTGAAGACGATGCCGACGAAGAACCGGGGCATGAAGGGGGCGTAGACGTCGGTGATCTCGGCCGCGAGCCTGGCCTTGTCGTCGTCCGAAAAAGCGTCCGGTGAATGGTAGATCGTCCAGAGGGGCACGGAGCTCTCCACTGCTCATGGGTTGATGGGGACGCCGCAAAGCGCCTTTGAATTACATATGTAATGTAATTGGATAGCGCCAGCCCGAAGCGCAGGTTTTTCTGTTCGACCCGGTGATTGTCGCGTTCGCCCCGGCCCTCCGACGGTCCGGCGGAGCGGGGTCAGTGAGGTAGCGCCGGAATGTCAGAATTAGAGAGCTCTTCGGAGGCGCGAGGGCAGTCGCCCGCGCCCGCGCCTTCACCGCGATCCGCGCGGTCTCCCTCCCCCTCGCTACGCTTCGGGGAGGACGGCTCAGTCGTGCTTCGGCGTCCTGGGCGTCGGCCAGGCGGGCGAGACGTCGGCGAGGATCACATCCAGGCACTCGACCTCGGCCCGCAAGTCGCCGCCGCCGGAAAAGGTGAAGACCACCGCCCCGCCCGGCGCCTCGCCGGGCTCGAAGGTGATGGACAGCAGCTCGACCACCGCGCCCTTCGCGTCCCGGCGCAGCTTGCGGCTCTTCACGCCCAGCACGCCGCCAACCTGCAGGCCGGCGCGCACGCGCTCGCCGTTCTTGCCGCCCGCCTCCCAGCGGTAGCGGTTGAGGGCCAGCGTCAGGCGGCGGGCGGGGGCGTCAAAGCTGATGTCGCCGATCTTGCAGATCGAATCCTGGAGGGCGGCCGAGATCACGGCCAGATCGTCGGCGTCCTCGGCCAGCAGGCGCAGCGGCGCGGAGTCAGCCATGGTCAGCCGTCCATCTCCGGCACGGACTCATCACTCTTGATGCGGCGCACGTTGGCCCCGCAGGCGCCGAGCTTCTCCTCCAGCCGCTCGAAGCCGCGATCCAGATGATAGACGCGCCCCACGACGGTCTCACCGCTGGCGACCAGGCCGGCGATGACCAGGCCGACCGAGGCGCGCAGGTCGGTGGCCATGACCTGGGCCCCCTCCAGCTTTTCGACGCCCCGAACGCGGGCCTCCGTGCCCGAGACGGTGATGTCTGCCCCCAGCCGCGCCAGCTCCGGCGCGTGCATGAAGCGGTTCTCGAAGATGGTCTCGCGGATGACGCTCTCGCCGTCGGCCAGGGTCATAAGGGCCATGAACTGGGCCTGCAGGTCGGTGGGGAAGCCCGGATAAACGCCGGTCTCAACATCCACCGCCTTCAGCCGCGCGCCGTTGCGGCGGATGATGACGCCGTCGTTGGTGCGTTCGACGCCGGCGCCGGCTTCCTCGATCTTCTCCAGCAGCGCCTCGATCAGGTCGGCGCGGGTGTTGGTCAGGCGGACCTCGCCGCCGGCCATGGCCGCGGCCACGGCGTAGGTGCCGGCCTCGATGCGGTCGGTGATCACCGCGTGGGTGGTTCCGTGCAGCTTGTCGACGCCGGTGATGGTGATGGTCGGCGTACCGGCCCCCTCGACCTTCGCGCCCATCTTGTTCAGGCATTCGGCCAGATCGACGATCTCCGGCTCGCAGGCGGCGGTCTTCAGCACCGTCACGCCCTTGGCCAGCACGGCGGCCAGCATGGCGTGCTCGGTGGCGCCGACCGAGACGAACGGAAACTCGATCGTCGCGCCCTTCAGACCGCCGGGGGCGGTGGCGTAGACATAGCCTTCGTGCAGCTCGATCTTGGCGCCCAGGGCCTCCAGCGCCTGCAGATGCAGGTCGACGGGCCGGCCGCCGATGGCGCAGCCGCCGGGCAGCGAGACCTTGGCGTGGCCGGTGCGGGCGATCAGCGGGCCGAGCACATTGAAGCTGGCCCGCATCTGGCGGACTAGGTCGTAGGGCGCGAAGGAGCTGACGATCTCGGGCGTGTGCAGGACGGTCTCGGACCCGCCCTCGCCCTCGCGTTCGTCGACCAGCGTGCCCAGCCGGGTCAGCAGATGGCCCAGGAACCGGGTGTCGGCCAGCCGCGGCATGTTGGTCAGGCGCAGGGGCTCGTCCGTGAGGAGCGAGGCGACCATCAGCTTGATGGCGGAGTTCTTGGCGCCGCTGATCTGGATCTCTCCATTCAGCCGCGCGCCGCCGACGATGGCGATGCGGTCCATTCAGGCCCCTCGATACGCCGGCGGAATGCTCCCCGGCGGCAGAACGGTATGTGAGGCGCGCCTTCTATCCGGCGCAAGCCCCGGCGCAAGAGTCACGTTGTCGTTGATGGCCGTGGCCGGGGCTGCGGGCAAAGGGATTTTCGGAGGAGAATCCGCGCAGCCGGTTCAGGTCTTGTCCTCGGCCGGCGGCGTCTCGCGCGGCGCGGCCTTGCGCCGGCGCAGATTGAGGCGCAGCGCCTGCGCCAGCTTCTGCTCTCGCAGGGCCTTGTCGGACAGGGGTTTAGGCGGCTGGCTGACCATGGCGGCAGTGGTGCGATGGCGACAAGTGGCGCGTCAAGAGGATTAGGGCTTCCCCCACCCCCCGACTTTCGCTATCAGGCGCGCCTCGCCTTTCGCCGCCGTAGCTCAGTGGTAGAGCGCATCCTTGGTAAGGCTGAGGTCGGCAGTTCAATCCTGCCCGGCGGCACCATGTTTCCCCAAGTGTTTCAAGCACTTGGGGAAACACCCTTCCGCCAGAAATCTCGCGAAATCGTGCTGGTAAGCGCATGGTAAGCGCCAGAATAGGCGCCTGGCCTGGCCTTTAGCCGACCGCCTGACGGAGCGGGACGCCCTTGGGCCGGCCGTGGCGGGACGCGAATCTCGAAATATTCCACCGGCGGCGCGACCAAATTCGCCAAAGTCGACCCCGCCCCAAGCGCCCTAGACGCGCTGACGGCGGGCCCAGCGGACATGGGCCGGGTGTACGGAATCGGGCCGCGCATCGGAGGTCGACGATCGGGCGCCGCGCTCGGCCCAGGCGCGCAAGTCCTCCAAGGCATAGACCACGCGCCCACCGAGCTTGCGGTAGACCGGCCCGGTGCCATAGGTGCGGTGCTTCTCCAGCGTCCTCCCTGAGAGGCCCAGGAACTTGCCGGCCTCAGGCGTACGCAGGAAGCCTTCCGCCTCGGTATGGTCCTTCAACAGATCGCTCCAGTCTGAGCCGCGGACGAGGCCGCTTCGAAGTCCTGGCTGTCAGACTAGAGGACCGAAGAATTGCTAGGCGACACGCAATCCTAGCTGCGCAAAGCAGCAACGCGCGGCGCGTCAATTTGGTGGTCGGCAGAGGTCTCGCTCATTCCCGCAGGTTGGACACCTATGGTTCACCCAGTCCTAACCCGAATTGGGGTGGGCGAAAGTGTCGCGCGTCAAAGCGATTGGCGCCCTGAGAGGACCCTTAGCTTGGCTCCATGAGCGGGCATCGTTGCATTCCGGACTTCTACCGCCCTACCCGGAATGTGCCGGCTCGACCAGATCGCCATCACGATGCCCACTCGACAGCCATGGGAGTCGAAGACCTTTCGACTGTCAGGTGGTGTAGACCTCGATCCTGGCTTCTTCTTCTCCATCAGGTTCACTTCAACGGCGTAGCCCATCAGCTGAATGCGGCTTGCCACATCGCGCAGGCTGACCTTGCTGAAGAACGGGAGCCCCTCGATAGCGGCGCGCCCCTTCATTCACCCCCCCCTGAATTGAGCCACGCGAACAATTCCTGACCGAGAACGACGGTTGCGCTAGAACGAATGTACCCGCCGCGACGGCATCGTCGCGACTCTTCGGAAGGAGCACTGGATTGAGTCAGCCCTCGCCGCACCCCGTTGATGTCCATGTGGGCGGCATGATCCGCGCCCACCGGAAGCGACTAGGCATGAGCCAGTCTCAGCTTGCGGACGCGCTCGGCCTCACCTTCCAACAGGTTCAAAAATACGAGCGCGGTAGCAACCGCGTGTCAGCGTCGAAGCTCTTCGACATCGCCCAGACGCTCGGCCTTTCAATTTCCACCTTCTTCGAGGGGCTGGATCGCGTCGAAGCGACCGGTTCCTCGATCTCGCCCGACCTTGTCCAGTTCGCGATCATGCCGGGCGGCGACAAGATCATGCACGCCTTCAAGCGCCTGACACCCAATGTGCGCAAAGCATTGGCCGACCTCATCGCGGCGATGCCCGCCGACGTGGAAGAGACGAGCGAACTGGAACCCGTCGGATAGCCAAGCCGACGCAGACAAGTCGAGATTCTATGTCGTTTCGCTCGCTGGGTTCATATCCAGGAAACACTGGCCTCCTAGTTTGCGGCCATGAAGCTTGCCCCGGGGATTGCGGACTATCGGAGCCGCCGCGCTGACGCACGGCATCGTTGCCTTCTGGCTTGCCGCATCGTGTTTGGGAGCGACGGCTTGACAGCCAACGCGGTGCTGCGGGATCGAAGTGAATTGGGCGCCAGGCTTCGACTAAGCTCGCCCTTGCCGTTGCCACGGCATTTCCAAGTGGTCTTCGCTAAGGATGGCGAGTGCTTCGAGGCAGACCTCATTTGGCGCCGGGGTGTGGAGCTCGGCGTTCGCCTCCTATCACCCATCGACATCACCGCGCCCACGGACGTCTCAGTCCGACTGCTGCGACGCGTCTGGCTGGAAATGGCGGGACGTAGCAGCGATGCTCGTGACCCAATAAATTAGGCCGCTGCCAACACGGGAACAGGGCCTCAGCGTCAATCAGTCATCCCCAAGGCGGAGGGGCTATCCGGTTGGCGGCTCGACCGGGGAACCCGGCGCCGCCCCTGATCTCAATGAAGCGCGGCGCCGGCGAATTTCTTCTTCGGCCATTATTCGTCCGAGTAGGCTGGCGATCCTCAGCACAGCCGCTTCCGCTTGGCCCCGCTCTTCGGGCGTGCCCGGGTCGATGATCTCGACTTCAGCATTTGGGCCAAGGCGAACAACGGCCATTGCAGCAACTCCTGTTGTGCAAGTCGCGTGCCTCTTCGGTGCCGATATGTCCTGCGAGCGAGGCCGCGAGGGCCCGCAGCAGCGCCAAACGGTGCCGCAGCACGTCCTCATCCAGGCGAAGGTCGGGCATCCGGTCGAAGACATGCATCAACACTCGGTCCTGCTCGTCCGGATCAAAAGCGCCGTCCGCGGCGCCCACGATCGTCAAAAGGTTCACCTCGTGCTGGCAAACCTTGAGCGCGTAGCCCTCAGGATCTCGAGGCTCGACAAGCATCGGGTGCTGACTGAAGAAGGCCACAGCGTCTTCATGGACTTCGCCCGTGACGACGCAAAACACCTCCCGAATCTGGTGCGCCCAAAAGGTTCGGACATCTTGCGCCGCGTGACACCAGCACACCAGCCGAAGCCCTCCCCTTGCCGGGTCGATACGGCGAAGCATGACGACGCGCTGACTTTCGTATCCCTTCTGGTCCACATAGGTGAGGTGGTAGCTGATGGGCGGCGCTTCCCGACCAGCGCCCGGCGGAGCCGGCGCATCGTCGTCATCAGCGATGATGACGGGCTGCTGTCCTCTTCGTTGGAGAACGCGCGCCTGGGCGGCAAGACCGGCCAGGATATGCCGCGACTTCACAAAATCATCCGGGCTGAGAATGCTTCACCGCCGGGCGTCAGCGCGGTCGCTCCTAGGCCACGCCAAGAGATCGACCGAAGCGTTCCTTACGACCGCAAAGCGCCATGTCTGGACGGCTCCCCGTTGGCAAGGTTGAGAGTTCTGTGACGGCTGGTCGGTGCGGCCATGACTTCGACCTGTTGGTGCGGCGTGTGGGCCGCTGGCCATGATGCCCTCCGCGAAGCTGGGTCCCGACCAAAAGCACGGGCTCAAGGCCCTCTGGCGCGCCGGGTTTTCCCGCTTCCCGGTTCGACCGGATCACATCACGCCTTCGTCGCCCTTCCCAAACTTGGCCGGCGCAGCGGCGCCGGATCTCTCTACGCGGCCCGCAGCTGCGGCTCTCGATAGGCTTCGCCGCTGGTCATGATCGCCCACATCATCCGGGCGGTTTGTTGGCCAGCGCCACCGCCGCGACCTTGGCGGTCCGCCGCGCCATCAGCTGCACGAGCCCGGGGTGCCTTGACCCGTGTCGTTCGGCGTGGCGGATGACGGCGAGCGCGCCGACGACCAGTAGCGTATCTGTTGCCCTGTTTGGTGATGCCGCCGAGCCGCTCCTTGCCGCCGCTCGAGTTCTGTTTCGGCACCAGGCCGATCCAGGCCGAGAGGTTGCGACCGGACTTGAAGAAATGGGGATCGGGCACGCTGGCGACCATCGCGCTGGTCAGCACCGGTCCGACGCCGAGCACGGCCATCAGCCGGCGGCCGACTTCAGTCGCGCGAGCGCTCGCCAAGATTAGCCGGTCGGTCTCCAGCGCCTGGCGGTTGACCAGATCCAGTTGGTCGGCCAGCAGCTTCAGGCAGATCCTGGCGTGCTCAGGCACGCGCTCATCGGTCTCATCGCGGATGATCCCGACCAGGTCTTGCAGGCCGATCCGGCCGATCGGCGCCACTAGCCCAAACTAAGCCATATGAGCCCTGATCGTATTGGACAGCTCGACCCTGTGACGCATCAGGGTCATCCGGGTCCGATGGATCACCAGCACGCTCTGCTGCGCGGGGCCCCTCACCTCGACGAAAAGCATCGTTGGCCGGGTCACGGCCTCACAGATCGCCTCCGCATCGGCCGCATCGTTCTTCTGCCGCTTCAGGTAAGGCTTCACGTACGAGGGCGGCATCAGCTTCACCTCGTGGCCCAGCTCGGTCAGCCGACGCCCCCAGTGGTGCGCCGTGGCGCAGGCTTCGATCCCGACCAGGCAGGGCGGCAGCGTCTCGAAGAACGGGATCAGCTTCGCCCGGGTAAGCTTGCGTTGCACGACCACTTGTCCAGCCGCATCGACTCCGTGGACCTGAAACACCGACTTGGCGATGTCCAATCCCACCGTGTCCACTCCTTCCATGGCGCTCCTCCATCTCTGCCGAGCCCTATGCTGCGGCGGGTGATGGGGAGCCGTCCACGGCATCAGCAGCGGGCATTGGTATGCCGTCCGAAATGCGTCAATCCGATCAATCTGCCTCGCAGCTGAAAAGTCGACTTCTCGGCTTGATCGGCTCTACCGATTTGTCGCTCGGTCGCCGTTTGCGGTACGGGACAAGGTTCCCGACGACATCTTTCCGAGACAGAATACACTAGGACCGCGCGCGGGGACACGCTTGGAATACCTCGTTGCCCTTGAGTGAACCGCCTGGCCAGTCTCGACAGATCGACCGTTGCTATTCGAATTTGTCGGGCGGATACTGTCAGCTAGAAATCTACTGCCAGCGGAGCGATAATGTGTAACCCATTATCGCTCATTGTTTGCGCTGGCGGCCAATCGGCGGAGGCCAGAAGCCTTTGCCCATCGACTTGCCAGCCAACTAAACGTCTTTTTTGACGATCCCGCCGCCGGGGATGCGATTTCGGCGAATACACACTGATTGTTTGCCCACACAAGAACTGTCATCAGCGAGGAAACGACGATGGATAGACGCGTCTTCATGGCTTTGGGCATTCTGGCCGCTGCGGCCGGCTCCCCCGTCTTCGCCGAACAGGTTCGCCTCGCGAGCGACAAGGGCGAACTGCTGCACGTCAACCGTGGCGCGCTCATTCAAGCAATCTACCGTGTGGCCATGTCCGGCAAGGCCTCTGCCGTAGGTGGAAAAGCGCTGATGAAGCTCGGGCACAACAAGGGGGAAGCCGCGCAGATTACCGCTCTTACGATCAGTATCGCTCGTAAAAGCCGTTCGGCGGCGAACTTCGAGATGCTGGTCGACGGCCGCGAGGTCGACGGCGTGATGTTGGACGATCGCGAGCGCGCGCTTCTCAGTCGCTATTCCGGCGGAAACGCCGCTGGCGGTACGGTCTGGGATGGCCGGACCTGGGAAGGCAGCGCCTATGCCGCCACGCGCCTGCACACAAAATGGGATGGCCGGACCTGGGAGGGGTCGGCCCGCTAGATATTCTTTCGACATCAGGGATGTTTCCGGCCCTTGCCACCGGACTTCGATCTGGTCTGGTCGCAAGGTCTGTTCGGAATATACCGAGCATGGGCGCTGGATGACCGTGCCCGCTTCCCCTGGTCGTCGGTACATGGATGGTTCGGTCCTCTCCCGGCTCATCGAGGCTTCCGGTCTCTTCGACCGGGGGCTCGCAACCCAGGCAGGCGCGCTTGGCGGGCGATTTCCCGCATCTGTTCAGGGCAACATTTTTCTGGAGTTCGAACTGGCGACAGAAGCCATCCCCGGGGGATTTGGCCTGGGCTTCGAGGCGGGCCAGCTGGACTACTTCAAGATCGTCCTTGACCCGTTCCTTGACAGCGCGCAGGGCCGTTCGCTGCAGGCCGCGCTGATCGACGACCCGTTTGCCGAAGACCACCGCCAACATCTCAACCTGCAGATCGACGGCGATCCGGACTGGGTCGAATTTGACGTGGCTGATGGCTGCATCGACACGAGCCCGTTCGTATTCTTCCGAATCCCGTCCCGGTTCGGTGTCATCGCCAGTCTGGCCGATGTTCATGAACTCTGCGCCATACTGCCTGGCCAGGCGATGGAGAGTGATTTTTCCAAGCTGCTTGCCCGGATCGTCGCGCTCGGCCCGGCTCGCCCCTACCGCATAGGCGTCTCCCGAAGTCGCGGCCCCGGCTGGTGGCGACCGATCCTGACCGATCTCAGCCTCAGGCAGATTGAAGCGGCCCTGGCGGGACTGACTCCGGACAAGTTCGATGACCTGTTGGGGCCCGTGGCGCGGCTGTACGATAGCGCAATGGATTCTCCGGGCGCCTGTTTCGCCCTTTCGATCGATGTGCAGGATGATCACATCACCGCCGTCGATGTCGAATGTCCCTATCTGTTTCGTATCGCTCAGCCTGACGCCCGGGCGGGTCCGACAAGTGCGTACACTGATGAACTCACTGCCGTCGGGCTGATTTCGGAGCAGACAGCCACCTGGATCCGGGAGAACGTCGTGCGGACTGTCAACCTGGACGGAGTCCATTCCACGCTTCGGATCATGCTGCATCACCTCAAGTTTCGTCTCTATGGCCAGCCCCGCCCGAGGGTTAAAGCCTACCTTCTCCTGGATCTTGCCGAACGGCCGGGCAAAGGCGCGCGGCGATAAAGGCTCCCATGATCATCAACATCGGCTGGGCGCGCGCTGCGTCGACCGCGCTTCGCCAAAACTTCCTGGGTCGCCACCCGGCCCTCGTTGCGGCTGGCCGCAGCCAGGCTGAGCAGGAGGGGCCGGCGGCGGTAATCCTGCGGGCGATCAAGACACTGGATGAAGCGCAGTTTCGCGACGCTATCCCCGGTCTGACATCAATCTGGTCGGACTATCTTGATCGGACTGACGGGCTGGTCTGCCTGACCGACGAGGAACTCTCGATCGGGTTGCCCGGCCGTATTGGACCGGCGGCGCTCGCGCGGCGCTGCGCCATCCTCTTTCCCGAAGCCCGCATTCTGGCTGTCGTGCGCGAGCAGCACGATGCCATCGGCAGCTTCTATGGGTTGTCTCAACGAAGCGTGTTTGGCGACTCCACGCCCTTCCCAGACTGGCTAAACCGCCATTTCATCTATCCTGAGGAGGGCCAGGGCTTCGCCTACCTCTACTCCCACGCCGCCACCTTGCGGGCCTATGGTGAAGGACGGTCGCGATCTGATATCCTGACCCTGCCCTATGATCGCCTGCGCGACGATGCGCCTGGCGCCTATTCCAGTATCGCGAGGTGGATGGTTGTCGACGAGCCAGCCTGCGCCGAACTCCCCAACGCACGGCTCAATACGTCGCCGAATGGTCACCCGCCCTGGACAGCGGTCAGCGCCGCCGCCATCGGCGCACTTTACGAAGCGGACAACCGGGCCCTGGCCGACGAGTTCGGCGTGACCTTCTCCCGGTCACAGTCCGGGGACGGGAATACTGCCTATGCTGTCTGATTTTGGCGGGTTCCCCGCGAGCCGACCGCAGGCGGTTTATCGCGTCGCAGATCTTGAGGGGTTGCGGGACACGGTCAGAGATTGCGTCGCTCGCGGCCAACCTATGCGAAGTCGTTGCTTCGGCCATTCGATGAACGGCATGGCGGTGCCCCGCCGCGATGAGGTGCTGCTCGACCTTGCCGGGGTTCGGCACGTGACGTGGAACGGAAGGGGCTCGATAACCGTCGGCGCCGGCCTGGCGGTGTGGGAACTCGACCAGTACCTCCGCCAGTTCGGTTGGAAACTGCCTGTCGCCAACGACGGTGGAGGCTCGGCGTCGTCTGTCGGTGGCTTCATCGCCGCGGGCGGCATTGGGGAAGGCTGCATGTTCTATGGCGGGTTCTGGGAGACGGTCAGCAGCATGGTGGTTGTGACGCCCGCGGGCGACGCCAGGCGGATCGACCGCAGGAACCCCCTGTTTCCGTGGATATTCGGCAGCCTCGGCGCTCTGGGCGTGGTTTATGAAGCGGTGATCAAACTGGTGCCGGTGTCGAACGCCCGGCCTCGACCTGTCCCCGACATCGCCAGCCTCCCGGAGGGGTCGCGCGCCGTATGGCCCCCCCACCTCTGGCTGACCCTGTTTGTTAGGCCGGATCAGCGCAAGGAAGCCATCGCTTGCCTGGCCGGACTCGCCGACAACAATCCGAACGTGTGGCGACGTCGCTCGGCGTATGAGTATTTTCTACAGCATCGCCGGTTCAACCCGCCCCTCATCTTTGAGCCTGCGGTGAACTTCATCGCGCTCGGCGTCTGGGGCGACCGTTCGGAGGAAGACCACAATCTGCAGGGTTACATCGCCATGGAGGCCGAGTTCCAGGCCATCGTCGAGGAGCGAGGTTGGAGGCGCTACTACCAGTCCGAGTTGATCCGCGACCGCCGCCCGCTGGACCACTACGTTGGCGCTGATTGCGCCGGCGCCTTTCGTCGTATGAAGGCCGCCTGCGACCCCGCTGGCCTGCTCAACGCCTTCATGGCGCCGACATAACAGCTGTCGAAATCAAGGAGCCAGTCGAGACTTGGCCCGGCGCATCAGTTCGCCTCCAACGCCAACAAGCGCGCGCGGGGTCCCGGCGCTGCGCAGCCACTCTCCCGGACCGGGTCGCCACCAGAAGGTAACCGCCGCCGTCCATCCATCGCCCTCAGGGGCATGCAGCCAGTGCAGCGGAATGAACAGGGCGTCGCCGGGATGGAGTTCGAACATCTGGCCCTTTGCTCGGGCCATTTGTGGGAAGGGAGCGAGGTCGCCGTAGAAGTTTACTTCGCTCTGGAAGAACGATTGCGACCAAGCCGGGAAGAGGTGGAGGCGGCGCAGTTCCGAAGGCGGAAACATCCATACCCGTTTAATCCCCTGAACCTGACAAAGCAGAGCGTGGGACCTCGGATGGAAGTGGCCGATGCATTTGGTGTTACGACCGAGAAAAATTGTTGTCCCAAACGTCCGGTACGGCGCCAGCATCGCCGGCGTTTCGATGTCGCGGGATGGGCCGACACCCTCTGGGAGGTCCAGGCCCGGAACGTAGAGCTCATCACCATCCGGGGCTCTGGCGCACTCAGTGAGCAACGCGCCGAGAGACATGCGTCCCTGCTGGATTTGCGCCAGATCCATGCGTTCAAGATGCTTGGGTGTCGATCGATAGGGGACCTGAATGTCCCCCAGCCGGGAGGTGACATCAGCAAGGAACTGGGGACTCCAGCGGCTAACGGCCGGCCAGTCGCTGACAAGGCCGGAGAGTGCGACGGGCCGATTGGGCTGCACGTACCGCTCACTGAACTCAGCCGGAGACGGAGCGGAAACAAGCGGTTCCGGGGTGATGTTGGCGTTGCCGCCATGAGACGGGATGGGCCGATGCGCAACCTTCATTGCCGGATTCCGTCGTCGGCCGTTGATGTGACAGTGGTGGATGCAATTTCATCGGTCGCCCCGGAGCGCCAGGGGAGTCCAAACCACCGCGCCGGACGCAAGATCGACCGCTAGGTTCCGATCTTGCCGACAAGTTCAGCGACCGCCTTTTTCATTGCGTCTTCCAGCGCCTGACCCATGGAGGTCGATCGCATCGCATTCACCCCCATGTTCGACCCGCTCCAAGGGTTGACCACTCCGGCGTCAGCGCCCTTTTCAGTTGCCGAACCGTCAGCCCGACCGATCGCAACGATCTGCCCGGTCGATAACTCGATCAGCCGAAGTGAAATTCCTACGGTCGTGGTGCGCGTTCGGGCCCCTCCGCCGAGCGCGCGGCCCATCCCGGAGAAGCCGCCGAGTTGCACCCCCGCACCGCTGGCAGACGGGTTATACCGAGTGACAGAACCCTTGATCAGATAACGGGGGGGAGCGCTTGAGCCCTTTTCGACGACCGAAAACTGGCCGCCATCGACCAGCACCTCAATCAGTAGCGCCGAGAGTCCATCCGCGGAGACAGAGCCGCTGGTCAGTTCGGCGCCTTCGAAACTCTCAACGGTGATTGATCTTGAAGTCGCCGGCGAGACCGGTTGATCCTGTCGGGCCGCCACCGGGGCTGCGGTCGCCGCGACCATTGCCAACGCCATGGCGAAGGCACGAAATTGCAAGACGCCGAAGCCCATAGTTCCCTCCCAGAAACTATCAAGAACTGACCCTAGGGTGCCGCCCCCCCATCCACAAGTGATCTTGGGTACGCCGCTCGCTGTGACGACCGGGTCAGGATGCCGCGGGGCATAGGTAAGGCTGTCTCCCGACGCGGATCGTGGCTGCGAAGGGGGGGGGGGCGTTGGGAACGATTTTCTACCCGCGCGGCCAGGTCCTGCCGCAGAATATCCGGCATGGGATCTGGAAATTGTCTGCAAATTTCCCTGAGTCCAAAGGGGTGTCATAATTCTCAGAGCCAACGGCCCTTGTCGGCGCCATAGTGTTGATGAAGTCCGTGGCGCTGGAAAACATCGCTGCCTTTACATTTTTCCGGGAGTGCTGGTCTTTTGTCGAAGTCAACGCACCGACGCTTCACTCTTCGGGCCGCCGGAACGGTACTGAGCCTGCTATTCTTCGCGTTCGCGCTGCCGGCCGCGACGATGACGATTTCGGCGCCTGCGGGCGGGGTCGTGGCGAGCGGCGCCCCCTTCTACGTCCAGTGGGTCAGCACGCCGGGCCCTGGCACGATGCGTATTGATCTCACCTCGAGCTCCCACGACTACTATTTGGCGAACGGCGTCCCGAACACGGGCCAAGCCCTGGTCTCCTTCCCGGCGAACGCGGTCTGCAATCCGCAGGAAGTCTTTCGAATGAGGGTGTTGCGGCAGGTTCCCATCGCGAACGGGACCTCCTATCCCGACCAGGGCTACGGCCCGCCCTTTACGTTTGCCTGTCCGGTCACGGTCATCAAACAGGTGGTTAACACCACCGGTCGGCGCGTTCTCGGCTCCGCTTTCCGGGTGAGAGTCCAATGCGAACCGGGGTCGCAGACATTTGGCAGTATCCAGGCGCCCAGCACAGGCTCCTTCACCCAAAAGGTTCATGTGCCGCCGGGTAGCACCTGGTGCACGGTCCAGGAGGTTTCCATGCCCAGTCCGGCCGTCGGTTGCGCCTGGCTGACCACCTATCCCGGCGGCCAGCAAACGACACCCGGCGGCGCTCCGGTAACTATCGTCAACACGCTTCAATGCGGACCACTCTCGAGGCCGCCCGGCCCACGTTAGGCCTGACCGGCTGGAGAACTTCACACGCTTCTGGACAGAGCAGCGCGAAGGGCTTCGAAGCTGACCGACAAGTTGGTCGGGGCAACCGGCGAAGGGTCGGTTTGATTTTGGCGGTGTCGGCCTGGCGCCATGAGCAGACCTGTTCTCTTGGGCCAACTTCAGACATCCGGCTCCCATGGTGAGGCTGACGGCTCGTTAATGTCAGCTCCCCGCCGCGCCAAGATTAAGATCGGTTGGAGTGTTGAAGTTGTGGAAGGCTGTGGCCGCTCGAGAGACCCACTCAATGGGCCGGGCGCCCACTGCCTCGGCAAAGCCTCGTACAGACGAGCGCCCGCTAGCGAAGTAGGCGGGTAGTTCGAACTGGACTCGAACATCCCAGGCCGAACAGATCGGATACAGCTGGCCCGCGCACGTCGCCGTGGCTGCTCCCACGCCCGGCACGAGAGCTTCGCACAGGCGACTAGCTAGGTCATTGGGGAGGTAGGGCATGTCGCAGGGCAGGGTCAGCAGGCGCGGAGCCGAGGCCCGGGCCGCGAAGGCCAGGGCCGCCGCCAGCCCGGCCAGAGGCCCGCCGATATCCGGATTGTCGAGGATCAGTGGCGCGTCGACCGGTCCTACCTGATCAGGCGAGCGCACCGACACGGCGACAAATGGCGACCAACCGCGCGCCCTATCGAGCACGAGGGATATGAGGGTGCGTCCGCCCACAAGGCGCAGGGGTTTCTCGCCGCCCATCCTTCGGCCCTGGCCGCCCGCCAGAACGACGACGACCAGGTCGGGCTCGGTCGGCTCGGCGCCGGCGTCGCTTCCGCGCCTGTCGCCCCCCCGGGCGCCGGTCACAGCTTGAACTCGAGCGTCACCCAGACCTTC
>JASJPM010000008.1:0-131526 GCA_031426695.1 Caulobacter sp. | reverse complement strand
GCGGGGGCGGCGGCGGGGGCGGCGGAGGCGGCGGCGGCGGCGGCGGCGGGGGCGGCGGCGGAGGAGGAGGAGGCGGCGGAGGCGGCGGCGGCGCGGCGGCGATGGAACCGCGAGTCCGGAAGGTCGGTACGCAGCAGGCTCCGGCCAGGGCATACCGATTGGCGTTGGGTCCCGCGAGGCTATAGCCGCTGTAGGTGATTCCGACGTCCTCGCCCGCCGCGGCCGAGTCGAAGTCCGCCTGGGCGGCGGGGCCGGCCACCAGGGTCACACCCGCCGGCGTTCCAGAGACCGCCGTGGTCCTGAACCCGCTCAGGGTGGTCTCCGTCGTCCCGTCGAACACGCGGCTCCCGTCGGGATACAGCAGCATGCGTTGGGTCAGCGCCGCACCTTCGGTCAGGGTAAACCGGATGGAGAAGTCCGTCGGGGCGCTGTAGGAAACCGGATTGTAGTGGATCGTCGCCGGCGCCTTGGTGACCGTGACCCGCGGGGCCAGCGGACTGAATACGATGGTGCCGCCGCCAACGCCCGGGCCCGTGCCATCGGCGCCGGCGATCAGGGTCAGGCCGACGGGCAGGCCCAGGTTTTGCGTCGTGATGGCGCTGCCCCGGGTCAGGGTGATGGCGGCCTGGATGCGGACGTCATGCCCGGCGCACAGGGCGATGTTGCCGTCCGTAGTGGTCATGGCGCGATTGACATTCACGTTACGCCCGGCGGCCAGCAGCACGCTGCCGTTCGTGGTGGTGATGGGCGCGTTGACGTTCACGTCCCGCCCGCAACAGGCCACGAAATTGCCCTTGGTGGCGGTAATCGCGGCGTTGATGTTGACGTCCCGATTGGCATTCAGGGTCAGGGTCGTCGGGGTGGACGAGGCGGTCCAGGAAATCGCGTCATTGACGTGGATATCGCCGTTCCCCGGCAGCGCTGCGCCCGCGCCGGTCATCGTGCTGATGACGACATTGGTGGTCACCAGCTGGGCAGACAGCGTAGCGCCTGAAGTGTTGCCGCCGGCCCCGATGGTGAAATCCGCCGGATCGATCAGCCAGGTTCCGGTGTCGCCCGACGGGGCCTCGGTCGACACGCGAGCTCCCGAGGCGATGTTCACGGTTCCGGCGGACGTCTCGATGAAGCCGCCGTCGCCGCCGTCCGGCGCACTGGCGTCGAGAGCTCCGCCCACGGTCAGCACACCGCTCGGCATGTCGCCCAGCAGCATGATCGCGCCCTCGCGTTCGCCGATCGTGCGGGCCTGGATCACGCCGGTGTTGTTCACCACCGTGCGCAGCAGTTCGCCCGCGCCCTGGGCGGTCATCAGAACCCGTCCGCCATCGGCCTGCAGCATGCCGCCGTTCTGGACCAGGGCGCTGGCCGCGCCGCGATCGACGACGACATTGAGCAGTCCGTCGCCGGCGACGTCGAGCGTCACCGCTTCACCCGCGGCGAGCACGATCGTCCCGAGCCGGGCCTGGATCACGCCCTCATTGCTGACTCGACCGCCCAGCAGCGCGACGTAGCCGCCGTCCGCAAGGATGGCGCCCTGGTTGAGCACGGCGCCGCCGGCCGAGCCGTCGAACCGGTAGTCGCCTGCCATGAAGTCGGCATCGGTCATGCCCAGGGTGGATGCGACCAGTCCGCCGACACTGACCTGGGAGCCCTGGCCGAACAGCACGCCATTGGGATTGATCAGGAATACCTGTCCGTTGGCGGTCAGGCTGCCGAAGATCGCCGACGCATCCGGACCCAGCACACGGTTCAGGGCCACCGAGCTGGCGTTGGGCTGGACGAAGACGACGCTGCCGCCCTCGCCAATCGAGAAGCTCTGCCAGTTGATCGCGGTGTTCTGGGACGTCTGGTTGATCGTCATTGTCCCGGGACCGGAGACGATGGTCGCATCGCCCGCGGCGACGGAACCGCCGGAAGGCAGGGTCTGGGCCTGGGCCCCGCTCCCCAGGAACGCCGAGGCCGCCAGGCCAATGAGGGCGTAGGCCGCGGGTCCGGCCAGGCCGGTCGAGGCGGTCAGAGACACCTTGCGGCCGGGCCGCCTATGCGGGCGGTCGGCTGCCGTACGGTCGCCGGCGAGCACGTGATGGAGTCTGGTCATCAGAGCGGCCTTGTGGGGAGGAACAGGAAGGAGGAGCGGGCCGGAACGGGCATCAGAAAAGCTTGACGATCTGGACCCAGACGCGTCCGCGTTCGTCGGGCCCCGAGGTCGAAACCTGGTCATCGAACCGGCGCGTATAGGAGGCGCGAACGACAAGGTCGTCGCCGCCGAACCAATTGACCCCGATGCCTCCGCCGCTGCGGCGGGCCTGATTGGGTCCGGTGAACCAGGGGTCGTGCGCGAAGTCGACTTCGCCCGCGTCGACAAAGCCGATCAGCTGGAAGCGGCCCGGCAGGGCGCCGGTCCACGGGTCCAGGTCCAGGCGCGCCTCGAGCGTGGCGACATAGCCCTGGTCGCCGTAGGCCTCGCCTTCGGGATAGGCGCGGACGGCATAGGCGCCGCCGAGCTCCATCTTCTCGGAGCTGTCGAGATTGCCGGTGGCGATCTGTCCACGAAGCGCGCCGAAAACGGAGAACGGACCCCGGATCGTCTGGAGCCTGGAGATGGAGTACTGGACCTTGCTGAATCCGCCGTGGGCCCGCGCGCTGATCGCGTCGGCGGCCCGGTCGGCGGGACTTTCGATGTCGAGGTCGCCCGTCGTCCAGGACAGCGACCCGACAGTCCAGCCGCCGCCGGCGATCATGTCGCGGGAATCGCCCCGCAAGCCGACGGTCGCGGACCGTATCGCCTTGTCGGAGACCTGCGAGACCAGACCGATCTCGTCGGTCAGGTCCTTGGCGTCGAGGCTGGCCAGGGCGTAGAGATTCGCGGTTCGCGAGCGGATCAGCGGATAGCTGGCGAAGGCGCTGAAGATATTGGCCGTTCCGCCGGCGTCGAGCGCCGAGAACTCGCGCCCCAGATCATACCGCAGGTGGGTGTAGGCCAGACCCACCGTGGCGTCGCCGAGCGGCGCCTGCCAGGCGGCGCGTCCGTAGGCCAGGCCTTCGGTCGAGGCGAGCAGGCGCAGGCTGAGCAGGTCGCCAAGGCCGGTCGGGTTGTGGAAATTGACCGAGCCGCCGAGCCGGTAGGCGCCGGTGTACCGGTTGCCGGCGTTGTCGGCCTCGAGGCTGCCGGAGATCCGCGGCGCCCGCGTCAGGTCCACGGTCAGATCCGAGGAACCGACCTCCGCGCCGGGGGACAGGGTCGACTGCACGGCGACGCCGGAGACGTCGGACAGCAGCAGTAGGCGGCGTTCGAGGGGGGCGATGGCGACCGGGTCACCCGGGTTCAGGCCGCTCAACATACGTTCGGCCAGGGCGTCGGACACACCGCCCCGATTCCGCAGGTTGATCGCGCCGTAGCGGCCCTCGATCACGGCGATGGTCACCGTTCCGCTGATGACGTCCTGGGCGGGCAGATAGGCCTGGGCCAGCACATAGCCGCGGCGATTGTAGAAGCGCGTGATCCGCGCCGCAGCGTTGCGAAGCTCCGGCAGGGTGAGGTCGCGGCCCGGCGTGAAGCCGGCAGCCGCCACCAGCTCCGCTTCCGTGAACAGGGTCGCGCCCGTCACCCGCAGCGCATCTACGCGGATCCTGGCCCCTTCGGCCACGGCGTCGACCGTGGGTTCGGGGCGTTCAATCCGGATTCCGGGCGCGGGTGTGGGGGGGACGGCGGCCGGGGGAATCTGCTGCAATTGCCCGGCGGTCGGGGGTTGCTGAGCCTGCGCGTTCTGGCTGCTCGCCAACAGCGCCGCCACGATAAGACCTGAACGCAGCATAGGCGCCTCGAAGTGTCGCCGCGGGATCAGGGCATGACGGCTCTCACGCAGCTGAGAGCACGCACGTAGGCAGGTTGGATGATCGTTACGGTCGACATCACTCCAAGAAAACTCCTCGCATTCGAGAGTTTGTCTTTAGATTTCGACAGTTTAGATCTTAGCATAGTCGCGGATTAATAGGATATGAACGCTGTGTTCACACAGACCCGTGCAATACATAATGGCGGAGCACGGAGTTTTGTTCCCGGAATAACGCAGAAAATTGAGTGCGGTTCTGCGAACTCATTTTCCCACGATCGTCTTGGTTAAGATGAGACAGCCTATAACTCGACGGGCGGCTGCGTTTCGTCGATGAGAGAGACGGTGCTGCAACGCGCCGAGGATGTCGTCGCCCGTCCCGCGCCGGAGAGACTCTGGAGACATATAGTCTGGAGACAAAGCGGGACATTTCGCCCCTTTTCGCTACCGCCGGCGGCGGGCCTGGGCGGGGTTCGCGGCGTCCGGGCCGACCGGCGTGATCTGACGGATTTGCCGGAACTGGCCGAGCTTCGCGGCTTTCTCGCTGGTTTTTCACCGGTTTTCGCCGGTTATCCCCCTCCCCCGCCACGGGCCCATACTGACGGGGTCGGCCCGGGTCACGGGCCGGCCGGCGGGCGCCCGGGGCGGCCTTTGAACGGGAAGGAGGACTCTCAGCCCTTCGGCGATCGTCGGAGGGCGATCATCGGGGACAGCGACCGTCTATCGACGCAAGCCGTCCCCGGGCCCGCCTAGATCCTGAACGCGCCGTCGTTGATCTTGCCGAAGCTGGCCTTGGTGACCTTGGTGAAGGCCTTCTTCTGCGGATTGCGGAAGTAGACCGGGTCCTTGACCCGCGAGGGGTCGTAGCCGTCGGTGACCAGGTCGACCTTGCGGTACTTGAAGGTGCCGGTGGTCTCGATCTGGCGCTGCAGGCGGATGAACAGCGGTTGGGCGTAGCTGGGCAGGCAGGCCTCGACATGGGCGTGGAAGGCGGCCAGGTCGAAATCGTCGTCGACGGTCAGGGAGGCCATGCCGGCGCGGCCGTCGTGGCCGGGCACGGCGACGCCGTAGACGTTGACCTCCAGCACGCCGGGGGCCTCGGCCAGCCGGTCGGCGACCTCGCCGGTGGAGACGTTCTCGCCCTTCCAGCGGAAGGTGTCGCCGATGCGGTCGACGAAGTAGAAGTAGCCCTCGGCGTCCTGGCGCATCAGGTCGCCGGTGCGGAACCAGGCGTCGCCCTTCTCGAAGACGTCGTGGAGGATCTTCTTCTCGGTGGCCGACTTGTCGGCGTAGCCGGTGAAGCTGGTGCGGGAGTCGCTGGCGTCGATGCGGCCCAGGCACTCGCCGATCTGGTCGGGGCCGCACTCGATGCACAGGCCGCCGGGGCCGCGGATCGGGGTCTCGGTCTCGATGTCGAACTGGACGAGGCGGGCGTTGAAGCGCTTCTTCAGCCACTTGGGCACCCGGCCGATGGCCCCGGCCCGGCCGTCGAAGTTGAACATCGACACGTTGCCTTCGGTCGCGCCGTAGAACTCGAGGACATTGGGGATGGCGAAGCGCTCGGTCATCTGCTCCCAGACGTCGCCCCGCAGGCCGTTGCCGAAGGCCTGGCGCAGCTTGTGGGACCGCTCCAGCGGATCGGGCGGGGCGTTGACCAGGTAGCGGCACAGCTCGCCGATGTAGACGAACATGGTGCAGTTCTCGGTGTGGATGTCCTGCCAGAAATGGGTGGTGGAGAACTTCTTGCGCAGCACGATCGACCCGCCGGTCAAGAGGCCGGCGCCCATGGCGCAGAGGCCGCCGGTGGCGTGGTAGAGCGGCAGGACCTGGTAGATGCGGTCGCTCTCCAGCGCGCCGGTCGAGCCGGCGAAGCCCCGCATGTAGAGCTGGGCGCGCATGTGGGTGATGCGGGCGGCCTTGGGCAGGCCGGTGGTGCCGCTGGTGTAGATCCACAGCGCCGTGTCGCTGGCCCGCAGCTCGTCGCGGGCGGTCAGGCGGTCGGGGCGCAGGTTGCTGCAGCTCTTCAGCGCGGCGGTCAGGTCGCGGCGGTCGCCGCTGACGGGCCCCAGCGTCCACTGGGCGACATGCTTGCTCAGCTGGCCGCGCACGGCCTCGAACGCGGGGCTGGTCTCGGCGTCGACCAGGCAGTGCAGCGCGCCGGAAATGTTCAGGCAGTGGGCCAGCGCCGCGCCGGTCAGGTTGTTGTTGATCAGGGCGGTGGCCACCCCCACCTTGGTCAGGCCGTACCAGATCGGCAGGTAGTCCATGCGGTTGGGCATGAACAGCGCGACGGTCTGGCCCCGCGTGATGCCCTGCTCCTTGGCCCAGTGGGCGTAGCGGTTGGCCAGCGCATCCATCTCGCCATAGGTGAGGGTCTTGCCCTCGAAGGTGATGGCCGGCCGCTCGCGGTGCTTGTCGACCGAGGCCTCCAGATCGTCGCAGATCAGGTTGCGACTGTCGGGGGCGATCGACTTGACCCACTTCAACGTCCGTTGAAGCCCCTTGAAGAACCGGACCTCCCGCGCGATCCGCGTCCTGAGTTTCATCTGTCACCTTTCAACGCCGCCGGACCGACGTTCGCCCGCAAGGCGAATCCCGGTCAAGGCGAGGCTAGGGTCCAGGCGTTGCGACGCGGTGAATGTTGCTCAAACACCGCACCTGCGACGCGGCGGCGCATGGCGACAATATGGCTGCCAGGTGTCAATACTTCGTCGGACCATCTGCTGATGATAGCCACTTCGGATCATGTATTGGCCAGTCTTTGCCATCGAAGTCAGACATTGTCGCAAACATTGTCATGCAACGACCGCGCTCAGTTCCAAGCCAGACCGATGGCGAATGCATCTTCACGGGAACCCCAGTCGACGGTGTTCGTTGAACTGGCGATCAAACAACATGGAAGGGTCAAGCAATGACCTTGGATCGTGAAGCCGCCCGCGCCCTGTTTGGCGTCGCCCCCACTCCGGCCGCCGCCGCCCCCGGAGCGGCCTATGCCGCGGCCGCCCCGCGCGCCGCCGCCCCCCAGGCCTCGCCGTTCGCGACGAACAGCGCCTTTGAACGCATGAACGGCCGCACTGATCGCAAGGGCGTCGACTGGCGCCTCGTCGCGCCGGTCGGCGTGGCCGTGGTCTGCATCGGCGCGATCGTGCTGTTCGCGATCCCGCGCGGCGATCAGGCCATCGAGGGCAAGACCGTCGCCGCCGCCGAGGTGGTCGCGCCGCCGCTCGCCCCGACGCCCGCGCCAATGGAGACCGCCGCCGTCACACCGCCGGCTGTGGCGACCCCTGAGCCGGCCGCGACTCGCCGGGGCCCGGCCCGCGCCGTCGCCGCCGCGCCGAGCGCCGCCGAGTCCGGCGTCAACGTCAGCGACGTCGCCCCGTCCGCGCCGCCCCCGCCGACCCTGGGCGCGCCGGCCGCCGTCGACCTGACGCCGTCAATGCCGGCCGCTCCGCCGCCGATCATCGAACCGGCGCCCGAGCCGCAGCTCTGAGCCGCTCTGAAGTGACGCAAGGCGAAGGCGGGCTCCCGCGACGGGGCCCGCCTTTGTCGTGTCAGAAGCGGCGCACCAGGACCACGCCCACGAAGACCAGGCTCACGCCCAGCAGCCTGACCAGAGTCACCGGCCGGGCGGCGATGCCGAACCCGCCGAAGTGGTCGACCACCATGCCCGCCACCAGCTGCCCGGCGATCATCAGGGTGATGGTCGAGGCTACCCCCAGACGGGGCGCGGCGAAGGCGGCGGCGACCACGAAAACGGCTCCGTACGCGCCGCCCAGCCAGGCGTACCAGGGCAGCGCCTGCACGCCGCTCCAGTCAGGCCGGACCCGCAGCGCCAGCACGGCGACCAGCAGCACCAGCGTTCCCACGGCGAACGACACGAACGCCGCGTTGACCGGCGAGTTGAACGGCCGCGCCAGCATGGCGTTGGTCGGGGCCTGCAGGGCGGTGAACATACCGCCGACAACGCAGGCGCAGAGGGCGATCAGCAGGACGGAAGCGGCGGAGGGCGGCGTGCTCATGCCTTGTCCCATAACCGCCGGCGCGGCTCCGCGCTCGCGAAATCAGGCGACCGCCGCACCCAGCTGCTCGCGCCAGGCAGCCGTCGCATCCTTGAGGGCCTGATCCAGAGACCAGGCGGACAACCCCTCGCCATCGATCACCTGCAGCTCCTCATAGGTGAACGCCGCCTCGCCATGGTCGCGCCAGGCCTGCTGCATCGACCTGTTCAGGCTGCTGCCCAGGCGCAGGGAGAACCAGATACCGTTCTGCCGGTTGAGCAGCTCCCGGCTGGAACCGACCCAGACCTGTCCGCCAGCCGCGCAGCTTACGGCGAAGACGCCCGGCCTGGCCTTGCGCTCCTTGTAGGCGGCGGTCAGTTCCCGCTTGCGATCCCGGTTCATGGCAGCCTCGCCAAAGTCAGGGCATGATCGCGAACGTCGGCCGGCCAGTCAGCGATGCGCGCCCTGAAGCTTCCTGCGTCGCCGGCGAACAGCGCGCGGGTGGCTTCCTCGTATCCCGGTCGGTCGCCGGCCAGGGTGGTCAGGAAGCGATAGGCCGCCTCACGCGCCGCCCGCGCCTCTTCGGCGGGGTCACGCTGCGCGACCTCGACAAGCTTGCGCAAGGCGACCGAAGCGCCGCCGGGCTGGCGTGAGAGCCACTCCCAGTGCCGGGGCAGAAGGGTCACTTCACGGGCTGTGACGCCCAGCTTGGGCCGGCCCGGTCCGCGCGGCGCGGCTGCAGGAGCCGGCGCGAGACGAGCGGCGACCTCCTCCGGCGTTCCCCGCAGGTCGAGGTCCAGCGAGCGGCCGTTGTCGTCGCGAAAAATCAGCACCCGTGACGGCTCGGCGGCGGCGGCGACAGTCCGCGCGACCTCGCCTAGCGGGCCGTGGGCGAGCCGTCGGTCGCCGTCGAAGGCGGTTACAGGGGTTGAGGCGTCGTGCACGGCGGGCTCCGGAAGCGGGAGCCCTTTCTACCCGGGCAATTCAGGATGTCAATATTACCCGGGCAATTCTGGATCAGGTCGCGACGCGATAGGGTATGTAGCCGCGCTCGACGATCCGGCGCAGGCCCTCATAGGCTTCGGTCAGTTCCCCGAACGTGGCGCGCAGGTGCGCCAGCCGGGCGAGGTCCTCCGGCGTCACTCGGCCACCCGTCTCGGCGACCTTCAGGGCCTGGGCGACCCAGACGGCGCGGGCATGGGCGGCCGCGACCGCCAGCTTCTGGAACTGCAGGGCGTCGGTCGACCCCAGAACCTGGCTGATCACCTCCTTGTTGGAGGCGAAGGCGGTGTAGTCGATCTGTTCGAGCTGGCCGCGGATACGCCGGGCGGCGTTCGGGTCGCTGTCGTCCTGCGGCTCGAAGTGATCGTGCTGCCGGCGGAAGCTTCCGGTGCGGGTAACGGACATGGCGGCCTCCCTTAAGGCGCTCTCGTTACGGCAAGGATGCCGACCGCGGGCTTAAGGGAGGCTGAAGAGACTCAACCGAGGTCCAGCGCATAGAGCGCGTCGTCAGCATACGAGCCGTCAGGCTGCTTCAGGGCGCGGGGCTCGGTCCCGTACTGACGAAAGCCGGACGCCTCATAGAGGCGTATGGCGCCGTGGTTCCCGGCGTTGCAGGCCAGCAGAAGCCGCTCGCAGCCCTCCGCCCGGGCATGGTCGACGACCGCGGCCACCAGTCGTCCGGCCAGCCCTGATCCGCGGTGCGACGCCCGAAGGTACATGCCAAACAGCGTCGCCTTGTGCGCCTGCTTGGGATTGGATTGCCGGGCGTATCCCGCCATGCCCACCAGCTCGCCGCCGACGAAGGCGCCGATCACGCCCTCGGCGATCCGCTCTTCGAACCAGCTTGTCGGCTTGGCCGCCTCGACTCCCGCGTCGGAGGCGAACGTCGCGGCGTCCACGGTCAGCGCCTCCAGCCGCAGGGCGCGGAAGAGCAGCCCTTCGTGCTTCTGAAGGAGGCGAACGACCGCGTCCGCCGGCATCACGCGCCCGCGCTCATCGCCATCAGCATGGCGCCCATCTTCTGATGCAGCAGGTTGATGGCCTTCAACGGCCGGACCATGACCTTGAAGCGGGTGATCTTGCCGGCGGCGTTCCACCAGATCATGTCGACGCCGTTGATCCTGATCCCGTCGATCTCGGTGGCGAACTCCAGCACCGCCGAGCCCTCCGCGTCCCAGCGGCCCAGGTAGTGGAAGCTGTCATTGTTGAGCACCGAAAAGGCCGCCATCAGGTACTTGGCGGTGATATCGCGGCCGACCTGCGGCGAGTGCACCACGGGCGACTCGAACACCGCGTCTGCGTCGAGCAGGTCGCGCAACAGCGCCTCGTCCTTGGCCTCGACCACCTCGTGCCAGAGGGTCATCACGTCGCGGGTCATCTGCGCTCTCTCCCAGTTGGCGCCATGCTAGCCGAGCGCGCGGGGTTGAGAAAAGGCCGCCGTCCACCGGTTCGCTCCATCAGGCCCGGCCCGGCTCCGGCGCTCTGGATCGTTCGCTCAGATCGCGGGCGATGATCAGCGGAAGACGCATGACGTCCCGGCCCACATGACCTCGATCTTCGCGGTCGCGCCCGGGCCGTCCAGCACCCCGTACAGGCCGCCGGCGCTGAACTCCTGACCCAGGCTGGTCTCCGAGACCGTCACCCCGCTGTAGGCCGCGACCAGATCCGAACGGGTTGAGCCGACGCCGACGCCGCTCATGGTCGACTGTCTGCCGGCGCCGCCTTTACCCACGCTCCAGCCAGCCAGCTTGTCGTCCTGGAACAGCAGGGTCAGGCCGCCGGGAAACTCGGCGAACTGCATCGGTCCGGCGCCGCACTCGGAATTGGTGGTCACCGGCTCCGGAGCTCCAGCCACGTTTGTGACAATCTCGATCACCTGCGCCTGGGGCAGTCCGAAATCGAGCATCCGCGTCGAGCCGGTGTCGGTGATCACGATCATCAGGCCGCCGGGATCCAGCGCGACAGCGGCCTTGCCGGTCACGGCGGGCGCCGGTCCGGAAGATGGCGGCGCGGCGGGCTCGACCGGGGCGGCGGGCGTGTCGGAGGCCGGCGGGCTGCAGGCGGCGAGGCCGAGCAGCAGGACGGCGGCGAGCGTGTTTCGGAGCGTGATCATTCCCTAGGCGTATCGCGGTTCAGGACGGCCGTCACCCTTGCGGTCCGCCGACGACATCGCCTCCCGGGCGGCTAGCCGCCCCCCTGCCGCTCCATGTTGAACATCACGATCCGGCGGACCAGGTCGTCCGGCAGCGCGGCGTCAGGCTGGAAGCGGATCGTGCCCTTGCTGGTCGAGAATCCGGCCAACGCTTCGGCGAAAGCCTCGGCCACGGCGCCGGGGTAGAAGGCGCAGTGCTTCGCCGCGGCGCCGAGATGGGCGACCGCCTTGCCCTTAACCTTGAAGGTCGGGATGCCGTAGCTGATCGACTCAACGGCCCCAGGCGCCGCCGACAGGATCACGCGCCTCAGATGCTCCAGCGCCGCGCGCTGTTCGGAAGGCAGGGCGGCGAGATAGGCGTCGACGGACAGGGCGGGCGTCATCCTGCGCATGGTCTGATCCTCAAGCGCGACAGTCTTCCCCGAGGACGCGCGAGGGCGGCGCTTTCCGACAGGCGGAGGAGCGGATCTTCAGGCCGTCGCGATCCAGTACCGTGAGACCTTGTCCTGATCGTCGAAACACACGACCAGCCATTCGAAGTCGACCGGCATGTAGGCGCGCTCCAGACCCAGGCGATAGGCGAAGGCGCCCGGCTGGAACTGACCCGTTTCCGTCGGCTCGCCCAGCATCTTGCGGACCCTGGCGCGGGTCAGGCCATCGAGCTTGTTGCGCTCGATCAGGTCGTCGGCCATCGCCAGGCGGTCATCGTCCTGCGGACCAACCAGCTTCCACAGCCGGCCGTCGAACCGGCCCGGCTTCGCGCGCCGCGCGTCCATCACGATGGCGCCCACCACCAGGCCGGCGGCGACCACGGCCGCCGCGCCGATGATCCGGTCTCTGGATGAACTCATCTGCACTACGCCGCCGCTCCTCGCGATTCACCATGGGGATCATAGCTGAGAATGGGGGCCAGCCAGCGTTCCGCAACCGCCAGGTCCCAACCTTTACGCCGGGCGTAGTCGGCCACCTGGTCGCGATCGATGCGGCCAACGCCGAAATAGTGGCTGTCGGGGTGGCTGAAGTAGAGTCCGCTCACCGCCGCCGGCGGCGTCATGGCGAAGCTTTCCGTCAGCACGATGCCGGTCTGCGCCGTGGCGTCGAGCAGCCTGAACAGCGTCGCCTTTTCGGTGTGATCAGGCTGGGCCGGATAGCCGGGCGCGGGGCGGATGCCCTGGTACTTCTCGCCAATCAGCCGGTCGATGTCGCGGTCCTCCTGCGGGGCGTACCCCCACAGTTCGGTGCGCACCCGATGGTGTAACGCCTCGGCGAAGGCTTCGGCCAACCGGTCGGCCAGCGCGGTGGCAAGAATGGCCGAATAGTCGTCGCCCGCCTCTTTGAAGCGCCGGGCGATCTCCAGCTCGCCATGGCCGGCGGTCACCGCGAAGCCGCCGATCCAGTCGGCCGGGCCGCCGACCGGAGCCACGAAGTCGGCGAGGGCCAGGTTGGCCTTGTCGGTGCTCTTGGCCATCTGCTGGCGCAGCGTGTGCAGCCGCGCGATCTCCTCGCGGCGATCCTCGTTGGCATAGACCACGATGTCGTCGCCGTCGGACTGAGCCGGCCAGAAGCCGACCACGCCGCGCGCCTCGAACCACTTCTCGTCGAGGATCTGCCTCAGCATGGCCTGGGCGTCGCGCCACAGGTCTCGCGCCGCCTCGCCCACGACGTCATCCTCGAGGATGTCCGGGTAGCGGCCGGCCAGCTCCCAGGTCGAGAAGAAGGGCGTCCAGTCGATGAAGGTCGCGAGGTTCTCCAGGTCGTAGGGCCCGAAAGCCCGCGTGCCGGTGAAGGTCGGTCGGGGCGGCGCCGGGGCGGCGTCCCAGTCGATCCTGAACCGGTTGGCCCGGGCGATCTCGACCGGCGTGCGGGTCTTCTGCGCCTGGCCGCGGGCGAACTGCTCGCGGACCCGGACATAGTCGTCGCGGGTGGCGGCCTCGAAGCGATCCTTGTCGTCCTTCGACAGCAGCTGGGAGACGACGCCGACCGCCCGGCTGGCGTCCAGCACATAGGTGGTCGAGCCGCCGCGGTAGGCCGGGGCGATCTTCACCGCCGTATGGGTCTTGCTGGTCGTGGCGCCGCCGATCAGCAGCGGGACCTTGAAGCCCTGGCGCTCCATCTCCGAGGCCAGGAAGACCATCTCGTCCAGCGACGGGGTGATCAGGCCCGACAGACCGATGATGTCGACGTTGTGCGCCCTGGCCTCGGCCAGGATGCGGTCGGCGGGAACCATGACGCCCAGGTCGATGACCTCGTAGTTGTTACACTGCAGGACCACGCCGACGATGTTCTTGCCGATGTCGTGGACGTCGCCCTTCACGGTGGCCATCAGGATGCGGCCGGCCTGCTCGCGCGGCTTGCCTTCCTTCTCGGCCTCCATGAACGGCATCAGCCAGGCCACGGCCTGCTTCATGACGCGCGCCGACTTCACCACCTGCGGCAGGAACATCTTCCCGGCCCCGAACAGGTCGCCGACGACGTTCATGCCGTCCATCAGCGGGCCTTCGATGACGTGCAGCGGTCGCTCGGCGGCCAGCCGCGCCTCCTCAGTGTCGACGTCGATGAACTCGGTGATGCCGTTGACCAGCGCGTGGCTCAGCCGCGCCGCGACCGGCAGAGACCGCCAGGCCTGGTCGGCGACCGCCACCTTGCTGCCGTCGCCCTTGTACCTGGGCGCCAGGTCGACCAGCCGCTCGGTCTGCGACCCGCCGTCCTTCGGCCGCCGGTTCAGGATCACGTCCTCGACCGCCTCGCGCAGCTCGGCCGGGATGTCGTCATAGACCGGCAGGTCGCCGGCGTTGACGATGCCCATGTCCATGCCGGCGTTGATGGCATGGTAGAGGAACACCGAGTGGATCGCCCGCCGCACCGGTTCGTTGCCGCGGAAGCTGAACGACACGTTCGAGACCCCGCCCGACACCCGCGCATAGGGCAGCAGCTGCTTGATCCGGCGCGTCGCCTCGATGAAGTCGACGGCGTAGTTGTCGTGCTCCTCGATCCCCGTCGCCACCGCGAAGATGTTGGGGTCGAAGATGATGTCCTCGGGCGGGAAGCCCACCTGATCAACCAGGATGCGGTAGGCCCGCTCGCAGATCTCGACCTTGCGGTCGGCCGTATCGGCCTGGCCGACCTCGTCGAAGGCCATGACCACAACGGCGGCGCCGTAGCGCAGACAGAGCTTCGCCTGGGCGATGAACTCCGCCTCGCCGGCCTTCATCGAGATCGAGTTGACGATGGCCTTGCCCTGCACGCACTTGAGGCCGGCCTCGATCACCTCCCACTTGGAGCTGTCGATCATGATCGGCACGCGGGCGATGTCGGGCTCGGCGGCGATCAGGTTGAGGAAGGTCTTCATCGCCGCGACGGAGTCGAGCAGGCCCTCGTCCATGTTGACGTCGATGATCTGCGCCCCGGCCTCGACCTGCTGGCGGGCGACGGACAGGGCGGCGGCGTAGTCGCCCTCCGCGACGAGCTTGCGGAATTTCGCCGAGCCCGTGACGTTGGTGCGCTCACCGATGTTGACGAAGATGGGACGCATCAGCTGGCCTGTGACTTTCGGACAAGGCCGGGCAGGCCGTCGATAGAGGTTGCGTTGCTCTCGTAGCGCCGTTCGCGCCATTCGGCCTCGGGGCGGTGGTCGACGTGACGCCGAAGCTGATCACGCTCGCCCTGGAAGTCCATGAACGGCACGCCCCAGCCGCAACTGTCGGCGATACGGTCGATATGGACGGTTATCACCGAACGGGCGCGCTCGATGGCCGGGAACAGGGCCATTTTCTCGGCGAACTCCGGCTCGTCGAAGTTCACCGCCTCGCCGCGACCGTACAGCCGCAGGATGCTGGCCGGCCCCTCGAAAGCGCAGAACATCAGGGTGATGCGGCCGTTCTCGCGGACATGGGCCAGGGTCTCGATCCCCGAGCCGCCGAGGTCGGCATAGGCCACCGTGCGCTCGTCGATCACCGCCAGGCTGTCGTAGCCCTTGGGCGAGACGTTCACCGACCCATCAGCCGACAGCGGCGCGGTGGCGACGAAGAACAGCTTCTGGGCCTTGATGAAGGCGATCAGGCGATCGTCGAGCGCGTCATAGGTCTTGGCCATTCAAGCCTCCACCGGAGGTTCGCGCCCGCCGAGGACCATGCGGCGGGTCAGGACGGCCTGCAGAACCCCGTGATTGAACAAGGTGCGCCAGATCTTGAAGTCCTGAGCCTGCAGGCCTTGCAGCCTGCCGACGATCTGCTTGAGCCGGATCAGGTCGGCCTCGGCGATGGCTGTCTTCAGTTCGGCCACCGAGGCGAAGCCCTCGCCGCCGGTCTGTGGCGCAAGCCCGACCCGGCCGCAGACGACGAAAAAGCCCTTGCTCAGCGGGCCCACGGATTTGTCGCCCAGCGATCCGGCAGGAACGCGGTTCAGCCGCGCGCGCAGATCCCGGATCTGTTCAGCCTCGATGGGGGAGAGTGCGAGCGCCATGTCAGACCAGCTCGAACGGTTCCAGCCCGGCCAGTCGCATGGCCTTGGGCCGCTCCGGGATCTGGCGCGGGGTCACGCCCGCAACCTCGTCGGCGACGTGGCGGATGTGGTCCGGCGTGGTGCCGCAACAGCCGCCGAGGATGTTGACGATGCCGTCCTTCGCCCACTCGTGCAGTTCATGGGCGGTCTGGTGCGGCTCCTCGTCGTACTGGCCCATGGCGTTGGGCAGGCCGGCGTTGGGATAGGCCGCGACCAGAGTGTCGGCGATGCGCGACAGTTCGGCGATGTGCGGCCGCATCAGGTCGGCGCCGAGCGCGCAGTTCAGACCGATGGCGAAGGGCTTCACATGCTTGACGCTGTTCCAGAAGGCCTCGACCGTCTGGCCCGACAGGGTGCGGCCGGAGCGGTCGGTGATGGTGCCGCTGATCCAGATCGGCAGCGCTTCGTGGCCCTCCTCGTCGCGCAGGTCGAGAATGGCCTTCAGCGCGGCCTTGCAGTTCAGGGTGTCGGTGATGGTCTCGATCAGGAACAGGTCGACCCCGCCGTCGTAGAGCCCCCTCACCTGCTCGCGGTAGGCGTCGTAGACCTGATCGAAGGTCACGGTGCGGGCGCCCGGATCGTTCACGTCCGATGACATCGACAGCATGACGTTCAGTGGGCCCAGCGCCCCGGCGGCGAAGCGCGGCTTGTGCGGCTCCTTCGCCGTCCAGCGGTCAGCCGCCGCGCGGGCCAGCTTCGCGCCCGCCAGGTTGATGTCGTAGGCAGCGTTTTCGGCGTGGTAGTCGCGCTGGGCGATGGTCGTGGCGCTGAAGGTGTTGGTCTCGCTGATGTCGGCGCCGGCACCGTAGTAGGCGTCATGCAGATCGGTGACGATATCCGGCCGGGTCAGGCACAGGATGTCGTTGTTGCCCTTCATCTGCACCGGGTGATCGGCGAAGCGTTCACCGCAGAAGTCTTCTTCCGTCAGGCCACGCCGCTGGATCATCACGCCCCAGGAGCCGTCGAGGATCAGGATGCGCTCGCGGGCGATTTGCTTGAGGCGTTCGATGCGTTGCTGGCGGGTCATCACTTGCATCCCTGTTGCGCGCAGGCCTTCTCGAACGCGGCCTTCTGGGCGACGACGGTTCTGCCCAGCTCGGCGGGGTCGACGAACGGGTTGGGCGCGCCGGGCTTGAGCCGCGCGCGCTTGGCGTCGAGGTCGAACTGCTCGTTGTGCGGGGCCAGGAAGATGTCGGCCTTCAGCTTGCCGAGCGCCGCAAAGCTTTTGCGGTAGTCGGCGACGATGCCCTTGTACTGCTCCTTTGGCGCCAGCCGGTTCGCGGCGACCGTGGTCGAGCAGTAGTAGACGACCTTGCGCACCTTGCCGTCGACCTTCAGCGGGAAGGTCCAGGTCGTGCAGCCGGGGCTGTGGCCCGGCGTGATGTGGGCCGTCAGGACCATGCCGCCGTGTCGTACGGTCTCGCCGTCCTTCAGCACGTGATCGACCTTCACCGGCGGGAACTTCAGATCGGCGACGTCCTCGGAGCCGGGGTAGATCCCCTTCTCCAGCGCCTCGCGGTCGCCCGCGCTGGCGGCCAGGATGGCGCCGGTATCCTTCTTCAGCCGCGCGAAGCCCGCCGCGTGATCGAAGTGGGCGTGGCTGTTGAGCAGCACCTCGACATCGGTGACCTTGAAGCCGAGCTTGCGGATGTTGGCCTCGATCAGGTCGACATTCTGCGCCATCGGCGCGTCGATCAGGATGTGGCCCTTGGGCGTGGTGATCAGCCAGGCCGACAGGCCGTCGCTGCCGACGTAGTAGAGGTTGTCGGCCACCCGGAACGGCTCGGTCGGCTTCAGCCACGACGGCGGCAGCCCCTGGGCGACGGCGGT
The DNA here is from genome assembly GCA_031426695.1 of Caulobacter sp. GTDB lineage: Bacteria > Pseudomonadota > Alphaproteobacteria > Caulobacterales > Caulobacteraceae > Caulobacter. Next base: position 114,214 of record JASJPM010000008.1, on the reverse strand, counting down.
GACGGCGGTGACGGCCAGGGCGGCGCCCAGCAGCGAGACACGAATCTTCATGCCGCCACCTCCTTCGGGGCGAGCGGAACCTCCCGCACGCCCAGCACACGGCAGATGGCGTAGACGAGGTCGGCGCGGTTCAGGGTGTAGAAGTGGAAGTCGCTGAAGCCCTCCTCCGCCAGCTTGGCGCAGGCCTCGGCGGCGATTGAACAGGCGATGAGGCGCCGGGTCTCCGGATCGTTGTCCAGCCCCTCGAACAGGTTGCCCAGCCAGGCCGGCAGCGGAATGCCGCACGGATCAGCCATGCGCTGCAGGCCCTTGAAGTTGGACACCGGCATGATCCCCGGCGAGATCGGGATCGTCACGCCCGCCTTCCGGACCCGCTCCATGAAGCGCAGGAAGGTGTCGATGTCGAAGAAGAACTGGGTGATGGCCCGGGTCGCGCCGGCGTCGATCTTGGCCTTCAGCACGTCGATGTCGTGGTCGATGCCGGGGCTTTCCGGATGGACTTGAGGATAGAGGCCAACGGAGACCTCGAACGGCGCAACGGCGCGGATGCCGCGGGTCAGTTCGGTGGCGTTGGCGTAACCGTCCGCATGCGGAACATAAGCTCCACCGATCGAGCCGGGCGGGTCGCCGCGCAGCGCCACGATGTGGCGGATGCCGCTTTCCCAGTAGTCGCGCACCACCTCGTCCACCTCCTCGCGGGAGGCGCCGACGCAGGTCAGGTGCGCGGCGGGCTTCAGCGTCGTTTCGTCCAGCATGCGCTTGACGGTCCGGTGGGTGCGCTCCCGCGTCGAGCCGCCAGCGCCGTAGGTCACGGACACGAACGACGGATTGAGCGGTTCAAGCCGGCGGATGCAGGTCCACAGGCTCTCCTCCGCCTCCGGCGTCTTGGGCGGCGAGAATTCGAAGGAGACGCGGACGCCGTCGGAACGGCCGCCGGCGCGGGCCACGGGTCCAAGGGCGGTCGGCGGACTCATGCGGCGTTCCTCTCTGCGGCGGCGGGACGGCGCGCCGTCCAGATCTTCACGGTCAGGCCCCGCTCGACGGTCGAGGGCAGGGTCAGGGTTGGGTCGGGAACAAGGCCGCCGGTGGCGAGCCAGCGGCCCATCTCCTCGTCGGAGAAGCCGAGCCGCCGATGCTGGTGCTGCTCGCGCAGGAATTCCAGCGTATGCGGCGCGAAATCGACGATCAGCAGACGGCCGCCGGGCGCCACCAGGCGGCAGGCTTCGGCCACGGCGGCGGCCGGATCGCCCAGGTAGTGCAGCACCTGATGGACGGTCACCAGGTCGGCGCTGCCGGCCGGCAGGCCGGTGGCGAAGATGTCGCCGTGACGCAGTTCGCAGACCGACAGGCCCGCCTCGCCCACGTTCAGGCGGGCGATGTTGAGCATCTGCTGCGACAGGTCCAGGCCCAGCGCTCGCGTCGTCCGGGCGCCCAGGAGGGTCAGCATGCGACCGGTGCCGGCGCCCAGGTCGACGAGCCGCCCCAGCGGCCCCTCGCCCGCCGCCTGTTCGATGGCGGCCTCAACCTGCGCCTCGGCCACGTAGAGCGAGCGGATCTCGTCCCAGCGCGCGGCGTTGCGGGCGAAATAGGAGGCCGCCTCCGAAGAGCGCTCCGTCTCGACCTGCGACAGCCGCTCGGCGTCGCGGCGCAGGATCGGGTCGGCGGCGTCGATCAGCGCCAGGGCATGGTCGGCCAGCGCCTGGCCCGGCCCGGAGGCGGCCAGTCGATAGAAGACCCAGGCGCCATCGGGGAACCGTTCGACCAGCCCGGCATCGGCCAGCAGCTTGAGATGGCGCGACACGCGCGGCTGGCTCTGGTCGAGGATACGGCACAGTTCCAGCACCGAAAGCTCTTCGCGGGCCAGCAGCGACAACATGCGCAGCCGGGTCGGCTCGCCCGCGGCGCGCAGGATTTCCACCGTCTGGCCGGAACTCAGTGTCATGGGGGACATAAAGATATCTTTATGTGATTATGTAAAGGACGAAAATGCCTCTCGCCCGCGCGAAGCGCCGGGGCGGCGGCACGGAATTTCTCCGGCCGGATCATTCTCCGTCATCCTGCGCCTCCTGCCTAGGACCCCGTTGGCGTCCCGGGCGAGGAAACAGGACCACGGCCCTGTTGGTGATCACGACATTCACCATGCCGATTCACAGTCGGGCAACAGGCTCGCGCGCATGGTCACCTATCGAGTACGGGGACCGCCACACGGCGGATGATCATGCGACGGCGAGCACGACGACAGGTTCTGCTGGTTGACGACAACCGCCACGCGCGGCTGTTCCTCGCCCAGATCCTGAACGCCGCCGACATCGAGGTACAGCAGGCGGCCAGCGGCCCCGAGGCCCTGAAAATGCTGACAGAGCACCGCTTCGACGCGGTCATCGCCGACATGTACATGCAGCCGATGGATGGCATCGCGCTGACCCGGGAGATCCGGGCCATGGCCGACGCCGCCATTCGCAATCTGCCGGTGGTCATGGCCTCGGCCCAGGCCAGTCGGGCGATCGTCGAGGGCGGCCGGGCCGTCGGCGTGACCGGATTCGTCGCCAAGCCCTTTTCCGCGGCCGCGGTCCTGACAAGGCTGGAGAACGCCCTGTCGCCGCGCGGCGTGCACTTCATCGACGCGCCAGGACCGGCGACTGGTCCCGCGCCGGCGCCAGATGAAACCGACGAAGACAGCCTCGCCTACATCTGACCCCGGCCCGGTCGCCGGCAAGCGCTGGCAAAAGTGATATCATTTTGATATAGCTTCCACCGGCGGCGGCCTCTCGCCGCGATGGGAGGATTTCATGCTCGGCGCCTTTCTCTCCACCCCGCGCAAGCGCCTGGTCGCCGCGGTCCTGTTCGGCGCGCTGCTGGCCGGCGGGCTGCTCATGCTGGTTTCCGCTCAGGCCTGAACAGGCGACAGCAGCGGCTCTTCATGGAAGTAACGCCGCAGGTTCTCCAGCGTCTGGCCGACCATCTTCGGAATGCTCTCCAGCGTTCCGCCCGCCGTGTGGGGGGTGAGCACCGTGTTGGGCGCGTCCGCCCAGCGCGAGGCCGGCGTCGGCTCCTGCTCGAACACATCGAGCGCCGCCATGCCCAGGTCTCCGGCCTTCAGGGCGGCGATGAGCGCGTCTTCGTCGAGCACCGAGCCGCGCGCCACATTGACGATACAACCGCGCGCGCCGACGGCCTCGATCACCGCCTTGCTGATCAGGTGCTTGTTGGCCGCGTCGCCCCGGCAGGCCACGAACAGCACATCGCTATCGCGCGCCAACGCCAGCAGGCTGGCGGCCCGGGGCCAGTGGCTCTCCTTGTCGTTGGGGCCCCACCAGGACACCGACAGGCCGAACGGCTCGACCCGGCGGGCGATGGCCTGGCCGATATGGCCAAGGCCGACGATGCCGGCCTTTCGGCCATTCAGTCCAGGCCGGGGGCGCATGCGGTCGGAATGGGTCCAGCGCCCCTCGCGAACCATGCGGTCGCCGACCACGATGCTCCGCCAGACGGCCAGGAAGGCGCCGACCGCATGATCGGCGACGTCGTCGGCGTTGAGACCCTGCGAATGGGTCACGGCGATCCCGCGCGACCGGCACCAGGGCACGTCGACGCCGTCGTAGCCGACGCTGACGCAGGCGATCAGCCCGAGGCGGGGCATCTCCGAGAGAAAGTCGACGCCAAGCTTGATCTCGCCGGCATGGACAATGGCCTGGACCTCGCGGCCCGGCCCCTCCAGGAACGTCAGGCGGTCGGCGTACTCCCAGAGCCGAAGCACGCGATAGGTCGGCTCCAGCGCCGCCTGCAGGGGCAGCAGCATCTCGTGTGACAGGAGCAGGACGGGCGCAGGGGCGGTCTCGGTCATGCCGGGGACTTTGCGCCCAGAGCTCCGCGCGTCAACCGACGACATTGCTGCGGCCTGGTCGCACCGCCGGTGCAAGATCCGATCCCGGCTTGTCCTGAAGCAAGCTGACCCGGTCAGATGACTCCATCTGACCGGGGGCGTGGCTGATCCTAACGCGTGAACTTCTGGAACTTGATCCGGTGCGGGATCAGGCTGTCGGTGCCCAGGCGGCGCTTCTTGTCTTCCTCGTACATCTCGAAGTTGCCTTCGAACCATTCGACGTGGCTGTCGCCCTCGAAGGCGAGGATGTGGGTGCAGAGGCGATCGAGGAACCAGCGATCGTGGCTGATGACCACGGCGCAGCCGGCGAAATCCTCCAGCGCCTCTTCAAGGTTCTGCAGCGTCTCGATGTCCAGGTCGTTGGTCGGTTCGTCGAGCAGGATGACGTTGCCGCCGGTGGCCAGGGTCTTGGCCAGGTGGACGCGGTTGCGCTCGCCGCCCGACAGCAGACCGACCTTCTTCTGCTGGTCGCCGCCCTTGAAGTTGAAGCTGCCGACATAGGCGCGGCTATTGATCTCGCGCTTGCCGACCATCATCACGTCGGTGCCGCCGCTGATCGCCTGCCAGACAGTGTCGTTGGGATTGAGGTCGTCGCGGCTCTGGTCGACGTAGGCCAGCTTGACCGTTTCGCCGAGCTTGAGCGTGCCCGCGTCAGGCGTCTCCTGGCCGGTGATCAGGCGGAACAGCGTCGACTTGCCGGCGCCGTTGGGGCCGATGACGCCGACAATGCCGTTGGGCGGAAGGCGGAAGGTCAGGTCCTTGAACAGGACCTTGTCGCCGTATTCCTTCTCGAGACCGGTCACTTCCAGCACCAGGCTGCCCAGGCGCGGGCCCGGCGGGATCTGGATCACGGCGTGGGTCTGGGCCTGACGGCTGTTCTCCTGCTCGCGGACCATGTCCTCGTAGGCGGCCAGACGAGCCTTGGACTTGGCCTGGCGGGCCTTGGCCCCGGAGCGGACCCAGTCCAGTTCGCGGGTCAGGGCGCGCTGACGGGCCTCGGACTCCGACTGCTCCTGGATCACGCGCTTGGTCTTGGCCTCCAGCCAGCTGGAGTAGTTGCCCTCGTGCGGGTGGCCCTTGCCGCGGTCCAGTTCCAGCGTCCACTTGGTGACCTGGTCGAGGAAGTAGCGGTCGTGGGTGACCAGGATGACGCAGCCGGGAAAGGCTTCCAGGTGGTGCTGCAGCCAGGCCACCGACTCGGCGTCCAGGTGGTTGGTCGGTTCGTCGAGCAGCAGCATGTCCGGCTTGCTGAGCAGCAGGCGGGCCAGCGCCACGCGGCGCTTCTCACCGCCCGACAGCTTGGTTACGCCGCTGTCGTTGGGCGGGCAGCGCAGCGCGTCCATGGCCATCTCGACGCGGCTGTCGATGTCCCACAGATCGCCAGCGTCGATCTTCTCCTGAAGGGCGGTCATCTCCTCCATGAGTTCGTCGGTGTATTCCTCGGCCATCTCCGCCGCGATGGCGTTGTAGCGGTCGAAGATCTGCTTTTCCTCGCACCAGGCGATGACGTTTTCCCAGACGGTCTTGGACTCGTCCAGATGCGGCTCCTGCTCCAGGTAGCCGCGCTTGACGCCGTCGGCCGCCTTGGCCTCGCCGCTGAACTCGCCGTCGATGCCGGCCATGATCTTCAGCAGCGTCGACTTGCCCGAGCCGTTGACCCCGACCACGCCGATCTTGGCGTCCTGGTAGAAGGACAGCCAGATGTTCTCGAACACCTTCTTGCCGCCGGGATAGGCCTTGGTCAGGCCCTGCATCTGGAAAATGTACTGGGCGGCCATGAGGGGTCGCTCGCTCTCGTCTGATCGTGGAATGGGGGTCGGCGCGGGATGTAGCGACCGGGCGGCCATCGCGCAATGCGTCAGGCGGCGGGCACCGTCTTCCAAGCATCACCAATTCATCGCCGATCCGCCAAGGTCCTGTCTCCGGAGGTTCACGTCGACCCGCTACCCGCTCCGCCGAACAAGCCGCCACGAGGCGGCAGGTCGAGGGGAATACCATCATGAAACGTCATCTTGTCGCCGGCTCGGGCCTGGCGGCTCTTCTGCTTGTCTCCGCGCCCGGCGCCTTCGCCGCCGAAGCCGGCGCCACCGACGTCGAGGCCCTTGTCGTCTACGGACAGGGACAAAGCCGTCAGGTCCAGACGGTGAACGACACCCAGATCGCCGACGCCGTCGCGGGCGTCAGCCCGCTGAAGGTCGTCGACCGTCTGCCCGGCGTCACCTTCCAGTCCGCCGACGCCTTCGGCGCCTACGAGTGGTCGGCGCGGATCTCGATCCGAGGCTTCAACCAGAACCAGCTGGGCTTCACCCTCGACGGCGTGCCGCTGGGCGACATGAGCTACGGCAACCACAACGGCCTGCACATCAGCCGGGCGCTGGCCAGCGAAGACATCGGCAAGATCGAGCTGTCGCAAGGCGCCGGCGCGGTGTCCAACGCCTCCAGCTCCAATCTCGGCGGCACGCTGCAGTTCTTCTCGCGCGATCCGGCCCCCGTGTTCGGCGGCCAGGCCAACCTGACGGTCGGCAGCGACAACATGCACCGCGCCTTCCTGCGTCTCGAAAGCGGCGAAGTCGATGCTCTCGGCGGCCTGCGCGGCTATTTCTCCGTCGCCGACCAGTCCACCGACAAGTGGAAGGGCGGCAGCGAACAGCGCCAGCGCCAGTACGACCTGAAGGCCGTGCTGCCGATCGGCGAGGGGTCCCTGACCGCCTTCTTCAACCGCTCGGAACGCCGCGAGCAGGACTACCAGGACATGTCGCACGAGATGATCGCCCGTCTCGGTCGCGACTGGGACAACAGCCAGCCGGACTGGGCGCTTTCGGTCGCGGTCGCCCAGGCCTACAACACCGGCGCCGCCCTGCCCGCGCCGTTCGCGACAGTTGACGACGCCTACTACGCGGGCGCCGGCGTTCGCGACGACGACCTGTTCGGCGCCACGCTTGAAATGCCGATCGGCGAGACCTTCAGCTTCTTCATCACCGGCTACGGGCACAAGAACGAAGGCCAGGGCCTGTGGTATACGCCCTACCTGCCGAGCCCCGGCTGGGGCACGCCCGGTTCGACCGCGGCGCCGTTGTCGATCCGCACCACCGAGTACGCCATCGACCGCAAGGGCCTGATCGGCGGCGCCTCCCTGGAACTGGGGGCGCATACGCTGTCGGCGGGTCTGTGGGTCGAGAGCAACGACTTCGAACAGGCGCGTCGCTTCTACGCCGAGACCGCGGCCCGTCCGTCGCGTGATTCGCTGGGCTTCCAGACCAACCCGTTCTTCACCCAGTGGGCCTACGCCTTCGAAACCCGCACCACGCAGTTCTACCTGCAGGACGTCTGGGCGGTGACCGAGGCGCTGAAGGTCAACTTCGGCTTCAAGGCCCTGTCGGTCGAGAACGAAGTTAGCACGATCTTCGTGGCCGACCCGACGCGCGCGCTGGCCGGCCAGATCGAGTCCGAGGACAGCTTCCTTCCGCAGATCGGCGCGGTCTACACGATCAACGACCAGGTCGAACTGTTCGGCGGCTACACCGAGAACATGGCGGCCTTCGTTTCCGCCGGCACCTCCGGTCCGTTCGCCTCGCAGCGCCAGTCGGTGGTGGACTACGTGGCCGACAACCTGGCCCCCGAGACGTCCAGGACCTTCGAAGGCGGCGTTCGCTACCGCAACGACCGCTTCCAGGGCGTCATCGCCGCCTATCACGTGACGTTCGATGATCGCCTGCTCAGCGCCAGCACGGCGGCCCCGATCCTGGGTCTGCCGGCGGTGCTGTCCAACGTCGGCTCGGTGGAAACCGTTGGCGTCGAAATGGCCGGCGAACTCGAGCTGAGCGACGCGTTCTCGCTCTACGCCTCCTATGCCTTCAACCAGTCCGAATATCAGGACGACGTGCTCTCGGCCCTGGGCGCGGTGGAAATGGCCACGGCCGGCAAGACGGTCGTCGGCTCCCCGGAAAACCTGTTCAAACTCGAACTCGCCTACGACCGGGACGACTTCTACTCGCGCCTCGGCCTCGCCTACACCGGCGAGCGCTTCTACAGCTACGAGAACGTCGGCGGCGTCGACGCCTACACGGTGGTCGATCTCACCGTGGGCTACCGCTTCAGCGGCACGCCCCTGCTGGAAGGGCTGGAAGTCCAGGCCAACATCACCAACCTGTTCGACGAGGACTACATCTCGACGATCGGTTCGGGCGGCTTGGTGAAGGCCGACCCGGCGGGCACGGCACAGACCATCCTGCCCGCCCCGCCGCGGCAGTTCTTCGTCAGCCTGAAGAAGGCGTTCTGATCCTCAACCTCCCCTGTTGAAACCTTGGCCGGGGGGAAACTCCCGGCCATTTTTTCCGATCGAAGCAGAGCCATGACCGACCTCAGCCGCCGTACCGCCCTGGGCCTCGCCGCCGCGATGGCCGTCGCGCCGACCGCGCGGGCCGAGCCCGCCGTGGACATCGCCCACCCAGCCCTCGACCGGCCGCTCACCCGCATCGCGTTCGGGTCCTGCGCCAAGCAGGACAAGGACCAGCCGATCTGGGAGGCCGTCCTGGCCGCCAAGCCCGACCTGTTCATCTTCCTGGGCGACAACATCTACGCCGACACCCGCGATCCTTCGGTGATGGCCGCCAAATACGCGATGCTGGCCGCCAAGCCGGGGTTCCGCAGGCTGCGCGAGACGACACCGGTCATCGCCATCTGGGACGATCATGACTTCGGCGAGAACGACGCGGGCGCCGACTATCCGATGAAGGCCGAGTCGCGTCGCCAGTTCTGCGACTTCTGGGGCGAGGCGGCGACCAGCCCGCGCCGGACGCGCGAGGGCATTCACGCCGCCTACGTCTTCGGGCCCGCCGGCCGCCGGGTGCAGGTGATCCTGCCCGACCTGCGCTGGAACCGCACGCCGCTCCAGAAGCTGGACGGGGTCGACTACAAGGCCTGGTCCGACGCCAGGGCCGCCGCCGGCGCCCTGGTTCCCGGCCCCTACGCTCGCAATCCGGACCTCGGCGCGACCATCCTGGGCGAGGCGCAATGGACCTGGCTGGAAACACAGCTGCGCCAGCCGGCCGACCTGCGCATCCTCGGCAGCAGCCTGCAGGTGCTGGCCGATTTCGCCGGCTGGGAGGGCTGGATCAACTACGCCCGCGATCACCAGCGGCTGCTGGAGACAATCCGCGACGCCCGGGCCGACCGCCTGGTCTGCATCAGCGGCGATACTCACTACGGCGAGATTTCCCGCCTCGACGTCAACACGCCCTATCCAATCTGGGACATCACCTCGTCAGGCCTTACGGAGGTCTGGCCGGTGACCCCGCCCAACGCCCTGCGCCAGGGCGAAGTCTGGCGCGACCGCAACTTCGGTCTCATTGAAATCGACTGGTCGCCGTCCGCCCCCAGGCTGCGCGTGGAGGTGCGCGACGAGACCGGCGTGGCTCGACTCGGGGTGAGCATCGACACGGCGACGCTGAGGGTCTGAGCCGGCCGCCGTCCGGGGGATCGCGGCAAGCGGCCCCGAAGCGTCGGACGTCAGACCGACGGCGACCGGATCGCGATCCGGAAATCCAGCCGCTCGGGATCAATGTCCCGGGGCGGACGCGGAAACGGAGCCGCCGCCCGGACCGCGCGCATCGCCGCCCGGTCGAAGGCAGGCGTTCCGCTTGAGGCCGCGAGCCGGAGAGAGATCAGGCGGCCGTCGGGGGCCAGACTGAACGCCACCTGGGCGACGCCCGAAGCGGCTTCCGATCGTGGCCGGTGGCGATCAATCCTCGACCAGACCAGCCTGGCGTAGGCGTCGAACGGGTCCTCAGGCCGGGAGGGCCCGGCGACGGGCGACGACGGTGCGACGTTCGGCGTCGTTGTCGCCGCCTCCGCCAGGAGCGGGACCGGTGCACGCTTCGACTCAGCCGTCGACTCGTCCGGCGAGCCGGGCGTCGGCGAGGCGCGGCGCGGCGCTGGCCCGGCGCCCCCCTCGATCCGCGGAGGGACCGCCTGTTTCCGCACCGCCGGGCGAGGAGCGGCTTGCGGCGCCGGAGCCAGCCATACCTCGATCGGGGCGGCGGGCGCCGGTCCGGCCTCCGGCGGCCGCAGGAAGGCCGCGGCGGCGGCCAGATGCAGGGCGATCGAGATCGCCGCCGCCGCCAGCCACCCGCCGCGCGCCGCCGCCATGGTCAGAACTCCAGGGTCAGGCCGAGATTGACCGACCGTCCCGGCCCGGGCAGGGCGGCGATCGGCGGAACCATGCCGCCCGCCTTGAAGTCCCCGAAGGAGACGCCGCCGAGCGGCAGGTCGTAACCCTCGTCAAAGGCGTTCTCGACCCCGACATCGACCCGAAGCGTCCCTGTCGGCTTCCACACCGCCTTGAGGTTCAGAAGCGCGTAGCGCTCCGTAATGGGTTCATTCCGGGTGACGCTGACCTGGTCCTTTTCGTCGACGAGCTCCAGTTCGGCGATCGCCGTCCAGACGCCAAGCGGCTGTTCCAGCGTGAAGCGGCCCGTCAGCGGCGCCATGTGGTAAAGGCGGTCGCCCGTGTCGCGGTTCTCACCGCGCACCCAGGAGAGCGACCCGGTCACGACAGCCGGCGCGAAATCGCCGATTGTCCACACCTCCGAGCGGCCGCTGACCTCCAGCCCCTGCATCCAGGCGTCGTGGTTGGTGAAGCGCAGGCGCGAGAAGCTGCCGCCCGGCCCGAAGACCCCGAAGCGATCGCCGTCGACATAGTCCTCGATTTCGCTGTGGAAGACGCTGAGCGTCAGCTGCCGGTTCGCCACGGGCGAGGCCAGCCGGAGCGTGGCGCCCAGGTTGTTGGCCGTCTCGGGCCGCAGATCGATGTCGCCGACGTAGGCGTTCGCGTCGCCGGCCAGCGAGGTCATGGCGGCGGACATCTGCCCCAGCCCCCAGGCGTAGCGCTCATAGAGGTTGGGCACGCGGGTCTTGCGGGCATAGCCGACTTCCATGGACAGGGCTTCGGACGGCGACCAGCGCGCCAGCAGGGTCACATCCGCCACGTCGTCCGTCTTCTGACGGTCGCGCGCGTTGAACGCGGTCGCGGCCGCGGCGTCGGCGGCGTTCATCATCCCGGTCCAGCTGTAGGGCTGGACATCGCCGGCATTGGTCTCGACCTGTTCGAGGCGCAGGCCGGCGACGACCGTCCAGTCCGCCGCGACCGGACCGGTCCACTCGGCCCAGAGGCCCGTGCGGTCCCGCTGACCACCGTTGATGTTGAGGTAGCGGTCGGGACCCATCATCATGCTGCCCGCCACCGGGGGCCACCAATCGTCCAGATCGGTCCGCCGGACGTCCAGCCCCAGACCCAGCGTTCCCGCCTCACCGGTCGGGATGGTCACGGCAAGGGCAAGTCCCAGGTCAACGCCGTGGCTCAGCATCGGCATGTCGCCGCCCTTGTCGGACAGGAAGTTCATCTCGTGCTCGACGTCGCGCCACGAAGCCCGGGCGGTGACATCGCCCCAGGCGTAGCTGCCGTCGTAGCGGAGGTCGGCGAAGCTGCTGGCGTTCGCCGTCATGTCCATGCGCTGGTTGGCGAACCCCTGGTATGGCGTGAATTGCCGCCCCACCCGCAGGCTCAGCACGCCCTGGTCCGTCCGCGCGGCCAGGATCGCGGCGGCGTCGTAGGTCTCGTATTCGGTCGACAGGACGTCGCGGCCATAGCCGGAGCGATAGTTCTCGCCCCGCGCCCAGGAGGTCTCCAGACCCAGGCTGTAGCGCTCGCCGGCCACCGCGGCGCGCAAGGAGGCCGATCCGCCTTCGATGCCGCTCCGGTAGTTGAGGCTGGCCTGGCCCTCCGTCCGGAGGCCTTCGCCGGCGGCGGCGAACACCGGACCACGCGTGGTGATAGCGATGACGCCGCCGATGTTGTCGCCCCCGGCGCTGACCGGCGACAGGGTCGGCGACAACGAGATCGTCTCGACCGACGAGGCCAGCACGTAGGAGCCCGGCGGGTTCATGTGGTTGGGGCAGAACGCGGTCGTCTCGGCGCCGTCGACGGTGACCAGCATCCGGTCATCGGTCATGCCGCGAATGGACGGCAGCGCCGTGGTCGCGCCACCGGCCTGAAAGGCGACGCCCGGCTCTCCGGCAAGCATGGACACCGCGTCGTCGCCGGCGGCCTGACGGCGGGCCAGCGCTTCGCCGCTGACGAGGCGCGCCGGGGCGCCGGGTTCGGGCAGGGACTCGACGGCGCCGGCCGGATCGGCCTGGACCGGCGGAAGGTCCGTCGGGGATTGGGCAAAGGCGGAGCTCGCGGCGGACAGCGCGACGAGGGCGGCGCCGGCGGCCAGGGCCGCGCGCCGGGAAGTGCAGGAAGACATGGGTGAAGTCCTTCGGAATCTGAAATGCGATAGGCCGCGTCCGCGGAAATCAGATCCGCGGGCGGGAATGGCCGGGTGGCGTTCAGACGGTGAAGGGAGGCCCGGTGGCGGGCGGCGGCGGCGCGGCAAGGCCACGACCGGGAGTGATGACCCTTACGGGCAGCAGCGGCGCGGCGGCGGATGACGGCGGCGCGGCGGCCAGGATCCGGACCTCTGGCGCGGCGAGCGTGGCGCCGGCCATGGCGAAGGCGCAGGCGGGAGCCTTGCCGTCACCTTCGCCCTGTTGCTCGTGCGGAGCGGACGGCGTCCCGAACAGGTCGACCGTTTGGCTCACTGCGCCGTTGGCGGTGCAAACCACCACGGTGAGGGCGCCGGGGGCGGCCTGGATCATGTAGCCGGGGAGAACAGTCAGGCGCAGCGCGACCGCCAGGGCGACCATCGCCCACACGCCCGCGCCCCACTGGGAACCGTTTCCGCACCTGCCTGCCATCAGGGCGGTCCCCTAGACCACGAATCCCCGATGCACAATGATCAGGATCAACACCCGGATCTGGGCTTGCCCCCCTTGCTCCCCGACCGGGGAACGGTCCTTGATGGCTGAACACAGGGACGGGTGAGGACATTGCCGATGTACCGACTTCTTGGTCTGGCCGCCGGGCTTGCGCTGGCCTTCCCCGCCGCGGCCATGCCGCCGCCGCTGCCGGAGGTGGCGGACGCCTCGATGGCGTCGCTGCAGGCGGACGTGGCCGCCGGCCGGGCGTCGTCGGAGGCGATCGTCAGCGCCTATATCGTGCGCGGCAAGACGGTGGAGCCGAAGGTCAACGCGGTCATCGCCATGAACCCCGCCGCGCTGTCCGACGCCTTCGCCGCCGACCAGGCGCGGCGGGCCGGGGACAGGCGGCCGCTGCTGGGCGCGGCGATCCTGGTCAAGGACAACATCGAGACGGCCGACGCCGGGCTGGCGACGACGGCCGGATCGCTGGCGCTGGCCGACAACGTGTCCGGCCGCGACGCGCCGGTCATCGCGCGGCTGCGGGCCGCCGGGATGGTGGTGCTGGGCAAGACCAATCTGTCGGAGTGGGCCAACATCCGCTCGGACAACTCGATCAGCGGCTGGAGCGCCGTGGGCGGCCAGACGCGCAATCCCTACGCGCTGGACCGCAGCCCCTGCGGCTCATCGTCCGGGACCGGCGCGGCGATCGCCGCGGGGCTGGCGGCGGCGGGGATCGGCACCGAGACCGACGGATCGATCACCTGCCCGGCGGCGGTCACGGGGCTGGTGGGCCTCAAGCCGACGGTCGGGCTGGTGTCGCGCACCGGCATCGTGCCGATCAGCGCCACGCAGGACACCGCCGGGCCGATGACCCGCACCGTCGAGGACGCCGCCCTGCTGCTGACCGCCATGGCCGGGACCGACCCAAAGGACCCGGCGACGGCGCAGGCCGACCGCCGCCGCGAGGCCTATGCCGCCCGCCTCAAGCCCGACGCGCTGAAGGGCGCCCGCATCGGCGTCATGCGCTACGCCGCCGGCTTCCACCCGGAGACCGACGCGGTGTTCGAGGCCGCACTGGCCACCCTGAAGGCGCAGGGCGCGGTGCTGGTCGACGTGCCGGACTTCCCGGGCCGGGGCGAGATCGGCAAGAACGAGCTGGTCGTGCTGCTGGTCGAGCTGAAGGCCGGTCTGAACGCCTATCTGGCCACGACCGATCCGGCCAGGGTGAAGACCCGCACGCTGGCCGACATCATCGCCTTCAACACCGCCAACGCCGACAAGGAGATGGCGCTGTTCGGCCAGGACTTCTTTGAGCAGTCGGAAGCGGCGAAGGGGCTGGACGATCCGGCCTACCTCAAGGCCAAGGCCGACGCCGCGCGGCTGGCCGGACCGGAGGGCATCGACGCGGTGCTGGCGAAGTACGACGTCACCGCGCTGGTCGGCCCGACGCTGGGGCCGGCCTGGCCGATCGATCCGGTGCTGAAGGACCGTTTCGTCGGCGGCGGGGCCGGCGGCGCGGCGGCCGTGGCCGGCTATCCGCATCTGACCGTGCCGATGGGCCAGGTCATGGGGCTGCCGGTCGGGCTGTCGTTCGTGGGACCAGCCTGGAGCGACGGCCTGCTGCTCGGCTACGGCTACGCGTTCGAACAGGCAGCCAGGGCCCGCAAGACCCCGACCTTTCCGGCCAGCGTGAACTGAGGCTCCCCGCCCGCTACCGGCGCGGCCGCGAACGCCAGCCCTTCGGCGGCGGCGGCGGCGGGACCGCCGGCGCCAGGGCGCCGGGCGCGCCATCGCGGCTGTAGCCACGGTCGTAGCCGTCGGCTTCCCACCAGGGCCGGCTGGAGCTGCCGAACACGCTCTCGTCCCGCAGGGTCGAGGGCAGATTGGAGGCGCGGACGCAGTAGGTGCCGCGCTCCCACTGCTGACGCCAGCAGTCGCCGCCGTAGTAGACCCAGTTGTGCTCGACATCGGCCGTGGCGCCCTGCTCCACCCAGATCGCGCGGCGGCTCCAGTCGTGGATCCGGTTGCGATGGATGAAGGCGTTGCCGCCGGCGACATAGATGCCGACGTCACGCGAGCCGATGGCCGACTCGGTGAAGCGCAGCTGGCCGTCCGAAACCACGCCAACCGTCGTGCGGCAGAAGCGGCTGCGGCTGACGTCCACCTGCGCGCCCCGGTCCAGATGCAGGCCGTTGCGCCAGCCGCAGACCACGGCGTTGCGGATGGACAGGGTGCCGGACCCGCTGCGCAGGCCGCGCACCAGGATGCCGTTGCCGGCCGATCCGGAGGTCGAACGGGCCATGATGCCGGCCTGGTCGATGCGGCTCTCGCCGGTGGCCGGGGTGATGTCCAGGCCCGTTTCCTCGCCGGTGATCCGCGTGCGGGCGATGTCGACGACCGCTGACTCGGCGATCACGGCCGCGTTCCAGGTGTAGGCGTCGATGGTGCTCTCGCGCAGGATCAGCTTGCCGCCCGAGGCGTAGACCGCCGCGGCGTCGCCCCAATAGTTCACAGTGGTGCGGACCAGCGCCACGTCGCCGCCCCAGGACTCGATGCAGGCGGTGCGGCCGCCCTTCTCGCTGGTCAGGACCAGGTCGCGCAGCTCGACACCCTTCACGCCTTCGGCGATGCGGATGCAGGGCGCGCCTTCCGGAGCGGAGATGGTCGCCGGCGCCGTGGCCGGGGCCGGATCGAAGATCGAGGCGCCCTCGGCGGCGATGATCACCGGATACTCGACGATCACCGTCTCGCGGCAGACGCCGCCGCGCGAGCGGATGTAGAGGATGCCGTTGTCGGCCAGGCTGCGCAGGGCGTCCGAGATCGGCGTCGGGCCGGCGTAGGGATCGCCGCAGTCGACGGTCACCGAGTTGCGGTCGCGGGGCCAATCGCCGTTGGGCGGGTAGTAGTCGTCCCAGCCCGGCTGACGGCGGCCCCAGCGGTAGCGATCCGGCTTCCAGCGGTCGGGACGCCAGCGCGGCTTGAGCGGCGGCGTGATCAGCCCGCCGAAGTTGGGGCGGACCTGCTGGTCGACGCGAGCCGCCGCGTCGGGGAAAGCCTGGACGGCCGTGGCGGTCAGGGCGACGGCGATGGCCGTCGCGACGGCGGGAAGGAAGCGCTTCAGCGTCTTCATGGCAGATAATCCCTGTCGCGAGGCGTGGGCCGCGGACGCGACACCTGGGCCAGCACTTGCTGGAGACGGTTGGCCGACGGCTTGAAGCCCGAAAGCGCGGCGTCGATCTGGTAGACGACGGCGCCGGCCTTGTCCTGGTCGGCGACGCCGGAAACCCCCAGCGAGAAGAAGGTCGACATCGCGTACTTGGCCTCGGCCGACCCCTGCTTGTCGGCCTCGGCGTACCAGTAGAAGGCGCGGGCGTAGTCACGGGGCACCCCAACCCCTTCGGAGTACATCACCGCCAGCACCAGCTGGGCCTTCGGCGAGCCGTTGACGGCCGCGTACTGAATGGCGCGGACCTTTTCGATCGGCTGGAAGACGCCGGTCTGCGGACGGCCGACCATGGCCTGGAAGCTCTGGATATCGCCGGGGTAGAGGGCCTCCTCTTTGAACACCGGCTTGGGCGTGACGCGCAGATAGGTCAGCGCCTCGGCGATATGGACGAAGGGCAGTTCGCGCAGCCGCTGCAGCGCGGCCTGCTGACCGTCGTTGTACTGGTCACTCTCGTCGGAGTGCGGAACGCCCGATTCCGGAGCTTCCGGCGGATAGAACTCATAGGTCGGCGTCCAGCGGCGGGCCTTCTGCTCGACATAGGCGCCGTCGGCGGCCCGCCTGGGCGATGACCGCTCGAAATCCTTCAGCATCACATAGGCGCCGACATCGCCCGTCTGCACCGCGAGGTAGTTGTAAAGATAGGCGTCGATGTCGTTGCGCGGGAACAGGTTCAGCGCCGCCGGCGTGCCGGGCTTGTTGGGGCGCCCCCGCGCCTCCGTCGCCTGGCGGTTGTCGGTCGGCTCGCCGTAGGGGCCGAAGAAGCCGTCATGCATCCGGGCCAGGGTGCGGTAGCCCTCGGCCCCCTGGGTCGAGAGGATGTAGATGACCCGGTTGCGGACCTTTTCCTGCTCCTCGGAGGTCATGCGCGACAGCACCCGGTCCAGGGCGCGGTAGGCCATCCTGCGCTCCACGGCGCGGCAGTCGTCGAAGCGCGAGACCTTGCTCTCGCCCTGCGGCGAGCGGCGGCTGTTGGCGGCGATCGGGGCGTAGCCCTCGGAGTTGGTCAGCGCCAACGCGTACCAGACGGCGGCCTCGACATCGTCCTCGAGGTTCTTGTCGGCGGCGCGTTCGCCTTGGTAGCGGCGCGCCAGTTCGAGCTGGGCGAAGAAGTCGCCGGTGAAACCGCGGCGCCGAAGGGTGCGGATCTCGATCTGCTGGCCGTTGAACTGCGGCTGCGAGCCGGACGGCATCTGGGGCCGCGGACAGGCGACCTCGCCCTTGCCGCCGAACCAGCTGTTGGGCCCGGTGTCGCAGCCGACCAGAGGCAGGATGACGGCCGCCACGAGGACGGCGATCGACGCGCCACGGATCAGCGGCCCTTTGGCGGTCCCGTCGGGGCCGCACGGGGTGTCGCTGCTCTCGTGCATACTCATTGCCCCCTACGCCACGTCGCCGATAACCAATTCGGCGAACGTGACTCTTCGCAGGCCCCCGCAACGAGTCAAGCGCGCGAAGGGCACAGGTTAACCATATTTCGGGGTCGGATGGTCCGGAGTGAACACGGTTCGCTCCTGAGGCGAAAACGTCGCCAAAAGCGGACACCTCGCCGCGCCCTCGCCCGGGTTGCGCCCTGCTTTCGCCGCAGGCCGCGAGCGAACCATGTTCGGGGACGAGCCAGTCCAGGGGAATCATATGCGTGAATCGAGGCGTTTCCGATCCATCGTCAGCCTGACGGCCGTGGCCGCGCTGATCGCTGCGTCCGCTCCACCGACCACTTTCGCACGGGCCACGTCCCCCGTCGCAAGCGAACCCTCGGCGGCCGATTGCGAGAAGCTGGGCTTCCGCGCCGTCGATGATCAGGAGGACAGCCGCGGAAGCAGCGTCGTGGTGACCGGAAGCAAGAGAAGCTACCTCGGCAAGCCGATGGTCGGCGCGCCGCCGCCACCGCCGCCTCCACCCGCCCCGCCGCCGCCCGTCGCGATCTACGCGCCGGCGCCCGCCGTCGTCGCGCCCGGCGCGATCATGCCGCGTCCGCCCATCGCCGAGCAGGACACGGAGCAGTATCCCGGCGGCGTCTCCAACCCGATCAAGCAGGTCGCCCAGGAGCCGGTCTCGACCTTCTCGATCGACGTCGACACCGCCGCCTACGCCAACACCCGCCGCTTCCTGGCCGACGGCCGCGTACCGCCGCGCGACGCGGTGCGGGTCGAGGAGCTGATCAACTACTTCGACTACGCCTACCCGCTGCCGACCAGCCGGACCGAACCGTTCAGGCCGTTCGTCGCCGTGGCGCCCTCGCCCTGGTCGAAGGATCGCGAGGTCATCCACATCGGGCTGCAGGGCTATGACATCCCGGCGGGCGAGCAGCCGCCGCTGAACCTGGTCTTCCTGGTCGACACCTCCGGCTCGATGTGGAGCGAGGACCGCCTGCCGCTGGCCAAGAAGGCTATGGGCACGCTGATCGACCAGCTGGACGCGCGCGACCGCGTCTCCATGGTCGCTTACGCCGGCTCGGCCGGGGCGGTGCTGGCGCCGACCAGCGGCAAGGAGAAGCTGAAGATGCGCTGCGCCCTGGGCGCGCTGCGGTCGGGCGGCTCGACCGCCGGCGGCCAGGGGCTGGCGCTCGCCTACGCCCTGGCCCAGCAGAACTTCGACCCCAAGGCCGTCAACCGCGTCATCCTGCTGACCGACGGCGACTTCAACGTCGGCGTCTCCGACCCCAGCAAGCTCAAGGACTTCGTCGCCGACAAGCGCAAGACCGGCGTCTACCTGTCGGTCTACGGCTTCGGGCGCGGCAACTACAACGACACGATGATGCAGGCCCTGGCCCAGAACGGCAACGGCACTGCGGCCTACATCGACAGCTTCGACGAGGCCCGAAAGCTGTTCCGCGACGACTTCTCCGGCTCGCTGTTTCCCATCGCCGACGACGTGAAGATCCAGGTCGAGTTCAACCCGGCCCAGGTCAGCGAGTACCGACTGATCGGCTACGAGACCCGAATGCTGAACCGCGAGGACTTCAACAACGATCAGGTCGACGCCGGCGAGGTGGGATCGGGCGCCTCGGTGACCGCCCTCTACGAAATCACCCGCGTCGGGGCGACGCCGTCCTCCGATCCGCTTCGCTACGGCTCGGCCAGGCCGGCGGCCGGCCCCTCGGCCGAGCTGGCCTTCCTGAAGGTGCGCTACAAGCTGCCCGGCCAGACGGAGTCGGTGCTGATGCAGCGGCCGATCACCCGCGCAGATGTCAGCGACAGCCTGGCCGCCGCGCCGGAGTCCACCCGCTGGGCCCTGGCCGTCGCGGCCTTCGGCCAGAAGCTGCGCGGCGATCCCTGGATCTCCGCCGACTTCGGCTGGCAGGAGGTCATCGACCTGGCCCAGGGCGCCCGGGGCGCGGACGAGTTCGGCCTGCGCGCCGAGTTCGTGAAGCTGGCGCGCGGCGCCGGCGAGGGCAAGCGGGTGAACGAGTAGGCGATAGGGGGACATGTTCCGGCGCAGTCGGTACGTGTCCCCTCCTGGCTGCAGAAACGCCCTGCGTGCTTCGACGCGCGACCTGCGGTCGCTGCTCAGCATGACTATGGGGGTTAGGCTTCTTTCCAAGTCATCCTGAGCAGCCGCGCAGCGGCGTGTCGAAGGACGCACGGCCTCACCGCTCGCGAAATGTCCCCGAAGTCTTCCATCGCCAATCACCGACGCTGAAGCACGCGCTTCAGCATCAGAGGGAGGGGGACAAACACCGCCCCCGCGCCCCGCACGAGCACGCACCGGCAACCGCCCGCCCACCCGGCGGATCGGCAAACCCCTTGCGGGGCAAGGTTTCGGACAGGACGTCGGCCGGCTCATCCCCCATTGTGCGCCCGCGCCAGGGCCGTGGGATCGATTGTCGGCCTAACGAGCGGAATGCAGGGGCCAATTGTCCCGCAATGTCTCCATTTGTCTCGGGAGTATATGTCTCGGGAGTCTTCATCGCGGGAGACTGAGCTAGGTGCGTCCCTCTTGCCCGTCTTCCCGGCGAAGGCCGGGATCCATGAACCAGCTCCGAGCCCTTGCCCCGTGTGGACCCCGGCCTTCGCCGGGGAAACGGAGCTGGGGAAACATCTCAGTTTTGCACCCACCCCTGCGCCCGCCGAGAATCGGCGGACACGCACCGGCCGCGCCGGAACATGTCCCCTTCTCCGGAACATGCCCCGGCCAAATGGGTTAGTGTCGGGCATGCGACAAAAGATCGAAGACTACGCCCTGATCGGCGACTGTGAATCCTGCGCCCTGGTCGGGCGCGACGGCTCCATCGACTGGCTGTGCTGGCCAAGGTTCGACTCCGACGCCTGCTTCGCCGCCCTGCTGGGCGAGGAGGGCAACGGGCGCTGGCTGATCGAGGCGCTCGGCGAGGGGGCGACCGTCTCCCGGCGCTACCGGCCCGACACCCTGATCCTGGAGACCCGGATCGAGACCGAGGACGGCGCGGCGACCCTGATCGACTTCATGCCGCCGCGCGGCAAGGCGCCGGAGCTGGTGCGACTGGTGCGGGGCGAGTGGGGCACGGTCCGCTTCCGGTCCGAGCTGATCCTGCGCTTCGGCTACGGTGCCGTGCGGCCGTGGATCCAGCGCACCGAGGGCGGCGCCCACCGCTCCATCGCCGGACCGGACATGGTCCTGCTGCGCACGCCGGTCGGCATCCGCGAGGAGCACGGCCGGCTGCTGGCCGAGTTCACGGTGTCGGAGGGCGAAACCACGCCCTTCACCCTGACCTGGGCGCCGTCGCACGGCCCCCCGCCCAGCGCCACCAGCCCCCGACAGGCGCTGGCCGACACCGAGACCTTTTGGGCCGACTGGTGCGCCCGGGGCGATGTGTCCGGCCGCTGGGCCGAGCCGATCCGGCGCTCGCTGATCACGCTGAAGGCCCTGACCCACGCCCCGACCGGCGGCGTGGTGGCGGCGGCGACCACCTCCCTGCCCGAACAGATCGGCGGCCCGCGCAACTGGGACTACCGCTACTGCTGGATCCGCGACGCCACCCTGACCCTGCTGGCCCTGATGAACGCCGGCTACTACGACGAGGCCCAGGCCTGGCGGGACTGGCTGCTGCGCGCCGTTGCGGGTTCGCCGGCCGACATGCGGATCATGTACGGCGTCGGCGGCGAGCGCCGGTTGACCGAGTGGGAGGTCGACTGGCTGTCCGGCTATGAGGGCTCCAAGCCCGTGCGCATCGGCAACGCCGCCTCGACCCAGTTCCAGCTCGACGTCTATGGCGAGCTCGCCGACAGCCTGCACCAGGCGCGGCGCGGCGGCCTGACCGGCAACGAGGCGGCCTGGCTGGTGGAAAGGGCCCTGACCGACCACGTCGCCAAGGTCTGGACCCAGCCCGACGACGGCATCTGGGAGGACCGGTCCGAGCGCAAGCACTACACCTTCTCCAAGGTCATGGCCTGGGTGGCCATCGACCGGGCGGTGAAGGCGGTGGAGCACTACGGCCTGCCCGGCGACGGCGACCGCTGGCGAGCGCTGCGCGAGGAGATCCGCGCCGACATCCTGGAAAAGGGCTTCGACGCGCAGCGCGGGACCTTCGTGCGCGCCTATGGCGGCAAGACCCTGGACGCCAGCCTGCTGCTGCTGGCCGAGCTGGGCTTCGTGGCGCCGGAGGATCCGCGCTTCATCGGCACGGTGCAGGCGGTCGAGCAGGACCTGCTGCGCGACGGCTTCGTGCTGCGCTACGACACCCAGCGGGTCGACGACGGCCTGCCGCCGGGCGAAGGGGCTTTCCTGGCCTGCAGCTTCTGGCTGGTGAACGCCTATGTGCTGCTGGGCCGCCGCAAGGACGCCGAGGCGTTGTTCGAACGTCTGCTGTCGATCCGCAACGACGTCGGGCTGCTGGCCGAGGAGTACGACCCGCACCTGGGCCGCCAAGTCGGCAACTTCCCGCAGGCCTTCAGCCACATCGGCCTGATCAACGCCGCCTTCAACCTGGCCCGGGCCGACAAGCCGAGCGAGCAGCGGGCGGAGCGGACGGCGGCGGAGTAGCGCGGCGGCGGCAGAAGACGTCGCGCTGGACCGTCGCGGTGGCCCGTCCTTAAGCCGGCGTTGAGGCTTGGGCGTTCACAATGTTGGGTCAGGAAGGATCGGCTGGGCCCCGGGGGGCTCCGCCGCGCCGCGGCGCCGAACGACCCTGCCGTCGAGGGAGACACGACCGTGACTGACCCGACCCGGATTCTCCGCGCCCAGGACCTTGAACTCCCGCCCCAGCTCGTCGAGCGCGCCGTCCCGGTCGTGGTTGCCGCGGGACGCCAGCTTGAGCAGGTCTTCCGGCCCTACCGCCTGCGCCTCTCCCCCCTGGCCGGCGGCGCGCGCGCGGAAGGAGATGACGTAGCCGTGTCCCTGGCCGCCAAACTGTTCGAGGCCCTCGCCGAGGCGCCGGTGTCCGGCCTGTTTGACGAGGCCCTGGTCGTGGAGACGGCGGCGTCGGTGGTCGAGAACGCCCTAAGGCATGACCTGGCCTTTCGGCTCACGGGCCTCCGCCACCCGCTGCGGCCCATGTCGCTGAGCCAGGTCGCGTTCATGAACGCCCTGCTCTATTCCGACCGGTCGCTGATCCTTGGTGTTGGCCCCACGGGCACGGGCAAGACCCACCTGACCGTGGCGGCGGCGCTGACCCTGCTGGCGCAGGGCCGGTTCAGGCACATTGTGATCACGCGCCCGCACGTCCTGCTGGAGGGCGAGGTGATGACCCCGGCCCTGCGCGCGGAGATCGAACCGGATGGCCAGTTGACGGCGACGGAACACGCATTGCGCGACCTGATCGGGCTGGAAGAGATCAAGCGGCTGACCGATGAAGGCCTGATCGAGATCACGCCACTGGGCCGGATGCGCGGCAGGACCTTCAACAAGTCCTTCATCATCATCGACGAGGCCCAGAACATGAGCGTGCCCAAGATGCGCATGGCGGCCACGCGAATTGGCCGGGACACCCGCCTGGTCATCATCGGCGATCCTGACCAGGTCGATCTGCCCCGCGACGAGCCCTCGGGGCTCGCCCACCTGCTGGAGTTGCTTGAAGGAACCGACCTGGCGCTGATCCACAGGTTCGAGCGCCGCCACATCGTTCGCAACCCGATCGTCGCCCGCCTTGAGGAACTCTACGCCCAGCAAGCGAAGTCCGGGCAAAGAGCCGCCGCCTGACGGAACGGTGGGACACACCCGGGCCCGGACCCGGGCCGCGATGTGTCCCCCCAGGATCTACCGCCCCGTCGGCACGTCTTTGAACGCCAGGTCCTTGTCGACGCGCACGTCGCCGGGCAGGCCCAGCACGCGTTCGGCGATGATGTTCTTCAGGATCTCGTCGGCGCCGCCGGCGATGCGCAGGCCGGGGGCCCGCAGCAGGCTTTGCTGGAAGGCGGCCTGCATCGGAGCCTCGGCGGGATCCACGAGGATGCCGTCTGGCCCGGGCCGACAAGCCCAGCGAGCAGCGGGCGGAGCGGACGGCGGCGGAGTAGGCCCTCAGCGGTAGCGCAGCTTGCAGTACAGGATCGAGCCGGAGAGCAGCAGCGTGAAGGCGTTGCCGATGATCAGCGGCCAGTCTCCGAGGATGAGGCCGTAGATCATCCACAACGCGACGCCGAAGGTCGTCAGCAGGAACATCGGCAGCGACAGGTCCCCGGTCGACCGGGTGCGCCAGGTCTTGATGGCCTGGGGCAGGAAGGCGATCGTCGTGCAGGCCGCCGCGACGAGGCCGATGAGGGTGACGGGCAAGTTGCCTCCCGGAAATGCGAACGGAGGCGACCGTGAAGGCCGCCTCCGCGCCAGGTTTTGCGTCCGGGTCTAGCGACCCGACGGGACGTCCTTGAAGGCGACATCCTTGTCGACGCGTACGTCGCCGGGCAGGCCCAGCACGCGTTCGGCGATGATGTTCTTCAGGATCTCGTCGGTGCCGCCGGCGATGCGCAGGCCGGGGGCCCACAGCAGGCTTTGCTGGAAGGCGGCCTGCATCGGAGCCTCGGCGGGATCGACGAGGATGCCGTACTGGTCTTCCAGCTCGACGCCGTAGTTGCTCATCTCCTGCATCTGGTTGGCGGCGATGATCTTGCCGATCGAGCTTTCCGCGCCCGGCGTCTGGCCGCGCGACAGGGCCGTCATGGTGCGGAAGCGGGTCATCTTCAGACCCTCGGCCGCGACGTACCAGTCGGCCAGCTTCTCGCGGAAGGCGCCGTCCTTGATGGCCGAACCGCCGACGGTGTCGGTCTGGCGGGCCAGCTCCATGATGGTCTTGTAGTCCGGGCCCGAGGAGCCGCCGACAGCGAGACGCTCGTTCATCAGGGTGACCAGGGCCACCTTCCAGCCGTCGCCGACATTGCCAAGGCGCTGGCTGTCCTTCACGCGCAGGTCGGTGAAGTAGACCTCGTTGAACTCGCTGCCGCCGCTGGCCTGGTGGATCGGGCGGACCTCCACGGCCGGATCGTGCATGTCGATCCAGAACATGGTCATGCCCTTGTGCTTGG
Source organism: Caulobacter sp. (assembly GCA_031426695.1). Classification (GTDB taxonomy): domain Bacteria; phylum Pseudomonadota; class Alphaproteobacteria; order Caulobacterales; family Caulobacteraceae; genus Caulobacter. The sequence continues at coordinate 89,877 of JASJPM010000008.1, read as the reverse complement.
GCACGTCGGGGTCGGTGCGGACCAGCAGGATGCCGTAGTCGCAGTACTGGGCGCCGGTGGTCCAGACCTTCTGGCCGTTGATCACCCAGTCGCCGTTATCCTGCTGGATGGCGCGGGTGCGCGAGGCGGCGACGTCGGAGCCGCCGGCCGGTTCGGAGAACAGCTGGCACCAGATTTCCTCGCCGCGCATCGCCGGCTTGACGAAGCGGGTCTTGGTCTCGGCGTCGGCGAAGGCCATCACGGTCGGGACGCACATGCCCAGGCCGATGGTGAAGTAGCCGTAGTTGACGCCGACCTTGGACTCTTCCTGGCCGAAGATGACGGACTGGATCGGCGTGCCGCCGGCCCCGCCCCACTCCTTGGGCCAGGTGATGCAGGCGTAGCCGGCGTCGGCCTTCTTGGCCTGCCAGGACTTGGCCATGGCCATGTGCTCGGGGCTGTTGGGCCGCCGGCCGTTGGCGCTGGCGCCGCCCTTGTGCTCGGCGGCGTTCTTTTCCAGCCAGACGCGAGCGGCTTCGCGGTAGGCGGCTTCTTCGGGGGAGTCGTTGAAATCCATGATCTTTTCTCCCGTCCGCTTACGCGGCGTTCCTGCGTTCGAGCTGGCTGACCAGCCGTTCCTTCCAGACCTTCGGCGCGTGGGCGACGAGGGCCAGCTGGCGCGAGCGGCGGTAGTAGAGGTGGCAGTCCACCTCCCAGGTGAAGCCCATGCCGCCGTGGGTCTGGATGTTTTCCTTGGAGGCGAACCAGTAGGCTTCGCTGGCCGCGATCCGGGCCGCGGCGGCCGCCACCGGCAGCTCCGCGGCGTTCGTGTTGAGGGCCCAGGCGCCGTAGTAGGCGTTGGAGCGGGCGACCTCGTTCTTGACGTACATGTCGGCCAGCTTGTGCTTGATGGCCTGGTAGCCGCCGATCACCCGCCCGAAGGCATAGCGCTCGAGCGAGTACTGCTTGGCCATCTCCAGGCACTTGTCGGCCCCGCCGGTCTGTTCGAAGGCCAGCAGCACGGCGGCGCGGTCGAAGACCTGCTCGCTGATGCTCAGGCCGTCGCCCGCCGCGCCGATACGCTTGGCCGGCGCGCCGCTGAAGGTCAGCTTGGCCACGCCGCGGGTCGGGTCGAGGCTCTTGAGGGTCTCGCGAGCCACGCCCTCGCCGTTCAGGTCAACGAGGAACAGCGACGGCTTGCCGCCCTCGCTGGCCAGGACCAGGGCGACGTCGGCGATGTCGCCGTCGGTCACCGGGATCTTCACGCCGGTCAGCTTGTCGCCCTCGACCTTGCAGGTCAGCGACTTGGCGTCGACCACGCCCGGACCTTCGGAGGTGGCGTAGCAGCCGATGATCTCGCCGGCGGCGATCTTGGGCAGCAGGTGGGCCTTCTGCTCGTCGTTGCCGGCCAGCATGATCGCCTCGGCCACGAAGTAGACCGTCGAGGCGAAGGGGATCGGGGCCACGGAACGGCCCAGCTCCTCGGCGATGGCGCACAGCTCGACGTGGCCAAGGCCCAGACCGCCGAACTCCTCGGGGATCGCGGCGCCGAGCCAGCCCTGTTCTGCGACACCCTTCCACAGGGCCTTGTCGTAGGACACGGCGTCGTCGTTGAGCACGACGCGGACAGCCGCGCTGGTGCTATGGGCGTCGAGGAACTTTCGCGCCTCGTTCTTCAGGAATTTCTGGTCGTCGGAATAGTCGAAGTTCACGGCATCCTCCCGCCGCGCTGTGATCGCGCGCGTCTTGTCGGAGGGCAATGTAGACGGGTTTGCGCCGGGGGAAAGATTGACCTCGCGTCAATGAATTCAGGTTCTTATGCACCGTTGGATTGATTGATGGCGCGGGCGCATGGCGAAGGCCGTTTTCCAGAAGAACCAGAAGGTCTGGGTCGACAGTGTCGGCGCCTGGGCGACCATCGACCGGATCGTGCCGATCTGGGCCAAGGGCTTCGATGAACCGGTGCGCGTCACCTACGACGTGGGGCTGGGCCGCGAGTTCCACGCCCATGAGCTGAAGCCCGAGGACAGGGTCGAGGACGCCGACGGCCGGACCGGCGGCGACAGCTGGCGGTTGATGCGGGCCAAGAACAAGTGGCAGCAGGAAGCAGACTGCGTCCACCACCCCTTCCCCGGCACCTATCCGATCGTCGTCACCGATCCCGCCGACTGGGGCGGCTGGCGCACGCCGGGGGCCGAGTACGACCGCGACCCGGTCAAGATCGAGCGCCAGGCCCGGCTGATCGCCAGCGCCCCGCGCCTGCAGGCCATCGCCCGCGAGCTGATCGCGCTGGTCGCCGAGTCCCCCGACGACGCCCCGCCGGCCGTGCTGGACATGGCCCGCCGCGCGGCGGTGATCGAACGCTACGTCCAGGAAGTGCCGTCGGCGGCCGAGACGCCGTCCGGCCGGGCGGCGGACGCGGCAGCGTAAAGCGCGGAGCCGAGGCTTCTCGGACTGGCCAGGCGCCCTGCGCGGAGATACATTGTATCGCCGAAGGAGCTCGCCATGCGCACATCGATCGCGAAATGGGGCAACAGCCTTGCCGTCCGGGTCCCCCGGGAGGCCGCCGCCGCCGCCGGCTTGCGTGAAGGCGCGATCCTCGACCTGACCGTGGAAGGCGACACAATCGTCCTGCGCCGCCGGACCGTGGACATCCGGGATCTGGTCGCCGCCATCGAAGGGCCGCCGCCGCCGCTAGAACTTGAGGACGAAGCGCGCGGAAGCGAAGCGTGGTGAGCGAGACTTGGTCGCCCTCGCCCGGCGAGATGCTGTGGCTGGAGTTCTCGCCCACGTCCGGCACGGAGCAGGCGGGCCGCCGCCCGGCGCTGACCGTGTCCGACGCCGGCTATAACGCCGCCACTGGCCGGGCGCTGGTCATGCCGATCACCAGCCGCGTGAGGGACTGGCCGTTCGAGGTCGCCCTCCCGGACGGTTCGGACGTCGCCGGCGCGGTTCTGGCCGACCAGGTGCGGTGCGTGGACTGGCGCGCGCGCTTCGCGAAGTCGGCTGGCTTCGCGCCGCCGGCGGTGCTGGAAGAGGCTCGGGCGAAGCTCGCGGCGCTGGCCGGGCTGTAGCCGCCCCTAGCGCGCCGGCGCATCGTTCGGATGTCGCCAGACCAAGGGAATGCGGACAGTGCGGCCTTCCACCGGCTTACCGCCGAGGGTCACGGGCGCCATGCGGAAGTAATAGGCCACCTCAAGGACCGCCTGACCAAAGCCCGGACTGGATTCGTCTTCCACCACGCAGGCCTTGAGGTTTCCCTTGGCGGTGACCCTGCAGGTGATCGTCCCTCGGCCGCCGAAGCCGTCTCGCAGGGCCTTTGCTGGGTAGGCGCGCGCCAGGCTCTCGCCCGATGGACGCGCGACCCAACGAGGATCAGTGATCAGGTCTACGTCGGGCGCGGACTGGGGCGCCGGGTCAGAGGCGCCGGGTCAGAGGCGCCCAGCGCCATGGCAACAAGCATTGGAACCATGCACACACCTCCATATCGCCATGAAGCTAGTGCGCAATCAGACCTGACTCAACTTAATAGTGTGCGCTAGTTCAGCTTCCACACCATTGGCAGGCGCACCATGGCGCCCTCGACCGGCTCACCGCTCTGGCTGACCGGCGCCATGCGGAAATACTGCGCCAGCTGGACCGTCGCCGCGCCGAAGCCGTAGTCGCCGCCGCGCTCGGTGATGACGTAGCAGCCGTCCAGCGCGCCGCCGGCCCGGACCTGGCACTCGATCAGCGCCTCGCCCGAGGCGCCCTTCTCGATGGCGGCGACCGGGAAGGTCGCGATCAGTTCCTCGATCGTCGGGGTGCGGACCCAGTCGGGGTCAACGATCACCGATGGCGCGGCGGCCGAGGCCAGCAGGACCGGTTCGGCCGGCGCAACCTCCGGCGTGGCGACAAGGGCGACGGCGATCAGGGACAGAAACAAGCTTCAGAACTCCGGACGGATCAGTGGGCCGAGGGCTGGCGTGCGCGCAGCCGCTCCAGCGCCTGGGAGGCAAGGTCGGTGAGCGAACGGTGGCCGTGCTCGGCGAAGACATCGAAGGCGGTGGCCAGCGCCACGGCGGCGGCGGCGAGAGACGCGTCATCCCGACCGGTGATCTCGGCGCGGATCTCGTAGAGCCGGGCCAGGTTCAGCTGCGCCACCGCCCAGCCGACCGGGTCGGCCGACGGACGCAGCGCGCAGAGCTCGGTCTTCTGGGCCGCGACGGCGGCGTCGAGCACCGCCAGATCGCCGGTCAGCTCGGCCTGACGGCCCAGCGACTGGGCCTTGCCGGCCGCGACGCGGGCGCGCAGCGACAGGGCCGTCTGGTCCTTCAGCACCAGGGCGGCGCGGTCGAAACAGGTGGTGGCCTGCTCGAAGGCGCGAGGGCTGTCGGTGACCTCGCCCAGCACGATCAGCGCCTGTCCCAGGCCAGCCTGGATGCGCGCCCAGTCCATCGGGCTGTGCTCGCGGGTGACCAGCTCCAGAGCGGCGGTCAGGGCGTCCACCGCGTCGGCGGCGGGGTCGACCTCGGCGGTCAGCTCGGCCTTCAGCGACAGGACGGCGCCCCGGGCGGCGGTGACGCGGGCGAAGGTCAGGGGTTCATAGTCGGGGTCGAGCCCGACCAGGGCGGCGCCGGCCTCGCGCAGGCCGTGCTCGATCATGTCGATGTCGCGCAGCCGTAGACCGGCCAGGGCCAGCAGGTCGGCGCGTTCAGCGCGAAACTCGGCGACGGCCAGCCGGGCGCAGACGCTGACCCGGCCGGAGGCGGCCAGGGCGGCGAGCGGCGCTTCATGATCAACGACCGCGACGGAAAGCTCGGTGGCGTCGCCGGCGGCCAGGGCGACCCGGCCGCGCATGCCGGCCAGGGCGACGCCGGCGACGGCTGCGCCCATGCCGGAGGCCTTGGCGGCCTCGGTCAACACATGTTGCGCGGCGGCGGACAGGCCGTCGTCGCCGAACAGGTCGGCGCCGAGCAGTGCGTTCAGCCCCTGTTCGGCCTGGGCCCGGGCGACGCCGGACGGGCGATGGAGCGCGCGGTAGGCATTGGCGGCGCCTTCGGCGGCGGCGGCGGCTTTGCGCAGGGCGGTGGCGTCGCCGGTGCGGCGGGTCACCTCGCGCCAGCAGGCGGCGGCGTGCAGCAGGCGGGCCGGACGATCCTTCGACCCGATGCGCCCTGCGGCGATGTCCGCCCCGCGCGCCTCGTTGGTCAGCAGATGGAGATCGAGCAACTCGAGGAGGGCGGCGTCCCCGCCGGTCAGTCCGTCCTGGGCGCCGGCCAGCGGCTCCCCGGACAACAGGCGTCGCAACTCACGGCCAAACTCGAACATGCGACGACTGCTCCCAACACGACCGTCCCAAGCCGGAACACCCGGCCTTCGGTCATCGGGAACAGAGCAAAGCCCGGTCCGAGGAGCTTAACAAGTGGTTAACGCGAGCAACATGGTTAATAGACCCATAATTTCCGGGCCTTAGGCGCGCGATTGACGAGGCGGCGCGAACCGGCCCCTCACTTGATCGGCGGGACCTGTTTCACGCAGTCCGCGAGCACCGCCCCGGCCGCCGGGTCCTTCGCCGCCAGCAGCGGCTTGACCCGCGCCCGCTCGGTCTTCTGGGCGGCCTCCGCCACAGCGGGCGATTCCACCTTGTCTCTCCGGGCCGCTTCCATGGCCGCCATCGACCAGAAGATGGCCGCGTCGAAGGACTGGTCCTCCGGCATGCCGCCGTTGGCTTCCTTGGCGATCTCGGCCCAGGCCTGCACATGGGCGGCGCACTTCAGACTCTCCGGCCAGGGCGGCGGTCCGGAGGCGGCGGCGGTCGCGGCGGCGAGCCACAGGGTCAGAAGTACGGGCATGACGGTGTCTCCGGCTGACCGCGGCAAAATGGCCCCGAACAGGACCTCCGGCCGACGTCAAAAAGGGGGGAATCCACGCGACACGGGATGTTGCCGGCCGGTCGCGAGGGCGCGCCTGCCGCATTCCGACGGCGGATTCCGCCGGCAAGGCGCCCGAAAATCGCTGTTCGCGCACGGATCGCAGCCTCTGAGGCGCCGAATTTTCTGTTCGTATACGGATCATCTACAGAAAAGTGGCGGACGGTTATCCACAGCTTGTCAAAAAACCTTCACACAGCCGCCGAACGGCGCCTACCGTGTCTCCAGAGCCCGGGAGTCATCGGGCCAGGGAGGTTAAAAGCAAAGCCATGTCCATCGTTCTCGCCGGAGCCATCGTCGCCCTCAGCCTGTTTGCCAGCGAACCCGCCGCCATCGGTGATCTGGTCGACGCCAGCGATACCCAGGCGACCGCCGCCAAGCCGCTGGTGGTCTGCAATCGCGACGAGGCCTCGCGCCGGGCCTTCAAGCGCCAGTACGGCAGCGTGTCCTACGTGACCGCCCAGGAAGTGATCGACAGCCGCGGCGACGGCCAGGCCTGGGCCGCCCCCCGCTGCATCACCCCCGCCGAGTTCGTGAAGCTGCGCAAGATGACCGACCTCGGCTACGCGCAGGTCGCCAGCCGGTAGGGTCTAGACACCGTCTTCCCGGCGAAGGCCGGGATCCAGGGTTCAACTGCGGCGTCGGGAGCAAACCACACCGACACCCTGTTCCCCGATCTGGACCCCGGCGTTCGCCGGGGAAACGGATCGGGGACCAGACCTCCTACCCCCGCTCCTTCGTCCGCTGGAACTGGACGTTGGGGTAGCGTTCGCTGACGTAGCCGACTTCCCAGGACGACTTGGCCATGAACACCGGGGCGGCGTCGATGTCCTCGGCGATGGCGGTGCGGTGCTTGGAGGTGAAGTCCTCGATGTCGGCGGGCTTGCCGACCAGCCAGCGAGCCTCGGCGTAGGGCGAGGCCTCGAAGATCACGTCCAGCTGGTATTCGCCGGCCAGACGGTCGGCCATGACCTCGAACTGCAGCTGGCCGACGGCGCCGACCACGAAGTCCGAGCCGATGGTCGGCCGGAACAGCTGGGTGACCCCCTCCTCCGCCAGACCTTCCAGCGCCTTCTTCAGGTGCTTGGCCTTGAGCGGGTCCTTGACCCGCACGCGCTGCAGGATTTCCGGCGCGAAGTTGGGCAGGCCGGCGAAGCGCACCACGCCGGTCTCCGACAGGCTCTCGCCGACGCGCAGCACGCCGTGGTTGGGAATGCCGATGACATCGCCGGCGTAAGCCTCTTCCGCCAGCTCGCGGTCGGAGGCGAAGAACATGATCGGCGCGTTGACGCTCATCTGCTTGCCGGGCGCCTCGCCGCGCACGCCGGTCGAGAAGGTCTTCAGCTTCATGCCGCGCGTGAACTTGCCGCTGGTCAGCTTGAAGAAGGCGATCCGGTCGCGGTGGTTGGGGTCCATGTTCGCCTGGACCTTGAACACGAAGCCGGTGACCTCCGGATCGCCCGGGGCGACATGCGTGTCCTGACCGGCCCGCTGGGCGGCCCGCGCGCGCGGCGGCGGCGCGTAGGCCGCCAGGCCGGCCAGCAGCTGGTCGACGCCGAAGTGGCGCAGCGCCGAGCCGTAGACGACCGGCGTCATATGGCCTTCGAGGAAGGCCTGCGGGTCGAAGGGCTTGGACGCCTCCTGGACCAGCATCGAGGCCTCCTCCAGCTCGCCCTGTTCGTCCGGGTCGAGGAAGGTCGAGATGGCGTTGGAGTTGAAGGCGATCGGCCCGGGGTGGCCCTCGTCCCGGTTCTTGCTGAACGGGATGAACTTCTGGGTCCGCAGGTCGAGCATGCCCTTGAACCGCCCGCCCGAGCCGGCGGGCCAGTAGAGCGGCGCCACGTCCAGCTGCAGCTTGCTGGAGATCTCGTCCAGCAGCGCGAACGGATCCAGCGCCTCGCGGTCCATCTTGTTGATGAAGGTGATGATCGGGATGTCGCGCAGGCGGCAGACCTCGAACAGCTTCAGGGTCTGCGGCTCGATGCCCTTGGCGGCGTCCAGCACCATGACGGCGGCGTCGGCGGCGGTCAGGGTGCGGTAGGTGTCTTCCGAAAAGTCCTCGTGGCCCGGGGTGTCGAGCAGGTTGAACATCAGGCCGTCGTGATCGAACGTCATGACGCTGGCGCTGACGGAGATGCCGCGCTCGCGCTCGATCTTCATCCAGTCCGAGCGGGTGCGACGGTTCTCGCCCCGCGCCCGCACCGCCCCGGCCGCCCGGATCGCCCCGCCGGCCAGCAGCAGGTTCTCGGTCAGGGTCGTCTTGCCGGCGTCAGGGTGGCTGATGATGGCGAAGGTGCGCCGACGGGCGGCTTCAAGGGCGGTGTTGGAGGACATGGCGGCGGGTTACCGGTCCGGCCGCCGTTTGTCACGCGGCAGGCTTGCCGGAGGTCCTCTCAGGCTTGATCCGGACCTCGATGAACAGCCGACGGGGGCCGCCACAACAACGCGGAGCCGCCTGCCGTCCTAGCGATTGGCCACGATCTGGCGGAGCAGCGACCGCGCGGCTTCGGCCGCACCGCCGCCGTGGGGATCGTTGGCGACCGGATTGAGCTGCAGAATGGCCTCGTCGAACTGCTTCTGCAGCATCAGTCCCCGCGCGGCGCCCAGGCGGGTCTCAGCGACCTGCGGCGCCAGCTGGGAGGCCAGCAGCAGCACATTGAGCGTGTTGTCCGATGGATAGTCGTCATCGACCACCTGCCGCGTACGGGCGTAGGCGACGAGCGTGCGATAGTCGTCCGGCTCCGCCTTGTTGGCGCGGATCAGCAGCTTGCCGGCGGCGGCGTAGCGGTCGTCCAGAGACTGCGCACTGTCGTCGTCGTCCATCATGGCCAGCGCCTTGGTGCGAAGAGCTTCGGCGTCGGCGGGATTGGCAGCAATCACCTCGTCCAGGAGCCTGTCGCCGACACCCCTGTCGCCGAAGTCGATCTCGGCCTGGGCCAGCGTCAGGCGCGCGAGGCGGTCGCCGGGATGCTTCGCGGCGCGACCGCGCAGCGTGGCCAGGAATGCGGGTCGGTCGTCCTCGGGCACGTAGTGGCGCAGCTGTTGCCGCGCCAACAGGAAGTCGTCGGCCGAGGGCGGCAGGACCGTGACCATCACCGGGGCCGGCTCCAGCGTCCTGGCCCTCGTATAGATCAGCGAGATGATCTGCCCCTTGGCATAGGCCCGGAGCTTCGTGTCCAGCGTGGCAAGGTCCTCCCCGGTGGCCGCGAGCCAGGCCGACTTGGAGTCCTTGCCAGCCACCAGCGCCGCTTCGTAGGCCTTGAGCTGCGCGAACCGGGCCTTGTCGGCCTTCATGTAGTGGGTCAGCAGCCAGGCTTGGGCGTAGAAGGCGCTGCGCTGCTCGGCGTCCAGGCCATAGGGCTGCTCGGTCAGCAGCAGTTCCGACGAGATCCAGCGCTCGTTGCGCAGTTGATAGAGGCGGCCCAGGTTGGGGAGGCCAAGCTCGAACCTGGTCGTCGTCAGCTTCGCCGTCGCGAAATACTCGGCGTAGCCCTCCACCAGCCAGCCGGGATAGCGGGGGGTCATGTACTGCCGCATGAAGTGGTGGGTGTATTCGTGCAGCAGGATGTCGTCGCCGTAGTCGTCGCGCACGCGGGTCCGCAGCGACACCGCGAACAGGTCACCCATGCCGCTGGCATAGAACCCGCCGAGCGTGTCCGGCGCCTGCGGCATCACGCGGCGCATCTCGACGATGTCCCGCACCATGTAGATTTCCAGCTTGCGGAGCGGGACCTCGTCCGGATCCAGCCCGTGGCTGGCGCGCAGGATGGTGTCGAAGTCCTCCAGCCGGGTGACATAGTGCCGGAGCGTCTGCTCGTCGCCGTCGCTGTAGACGATGAAGCGGGCGCTTTCGGCCTTCAGCCACTTGGCCTGGGCGAGCCCCGGCGCGGTCAGCAGGAACAGGGCGGCCACAGCCGCCAGCAAGCGTCCAAATCCCGGCATCGCCCAGAGCCCCCCACGGCGTACGCGCCTCAACCGAGGGCAAGCTTAGGGGGAAATTCAGCCTGAGGTAAAGGCGCCTGTCGCGGTCAGGCCGCCAGGCGACGCCAGACCTGGCGGTCGGCCTCGAGCGTGGTCAGCGCGCCGTGCTGCTGACGCTCATAGAGCAGGCCCATGACCTCGAAGCCGATCGAGCAGTAGCGGGACTGGACCTGGTCAATCGGGCAGCCCCGGGCCGGCGCGATGAACAGAGCGGCGTTGATGTCCGGCTGCTTGGCGACGATCAGGGCGGCCAGGCGTTTGGCCCGATCCTGCGCCACGCGATGCAGCAACGGCTCCTCGGAGAACATCTCCGCGCCGAGCTGATTGACGAACGGCATGGTCAGTTTGGCGAACCGGCGCGCCGTCACCGGCGGCGCCAGATCGAGCGCGTCGAGGTTTAGAACGACCTCGTTCATCAGAAAGAGCATGGGCGTACTGCGACCGGGGGAGACTTCGATCGCTACTGTGGCGCCGAGCGCTTTCGGTTCGGTGTAGGAACGCGGTTAACGCGCCAGACGCGTGGCTCAGGACGCCTCGACCGCCTCGACGAGGAAGTGCCGGCCCTCGGCGTCCTCGATCTCGACGACCCACAGATCGGGGTCGATGCGCACCGCCCGGGCGATGTAGGCGTCCAGCTCGGGCTCGGCGTCCGATTTCACCGGCTGCATCCAGACGCGCTCGCCGTCGCCGCGGGTGGCCTCGCTGTAGAGGGTCGCCGTCCCCGCGCGTCGGTTGACGGCTTTGACCAGCACGGCTCCGGCCCGCGGATCGCCCTTCCGCGCCACCGCCGCGAAGGCGCCGCCCAGTTCAGCCCGGCGGATCAGAGCTCCGACCCAGATGTCGCTCGAAAGAAGCATGCGCCCTTCTACCCCTGCCCGGCGGCGACGGATACGCATCACGCGCCAGCGCTAACCGAACCGCAACCCGGCCGGCCTAGGATCGAGCCTCCGGTCCTGGCCAGCGAGAACACCCTTCATGACAAGCCCGCGCGTGCGAGCGACCGACCGGGCGGGCCGGTGGACGGGCTGCGCGGCCGCCGTGGCGGCGTTCGTGATCGCCGGCCCGGCCCTCGCCGCCAGCGCGGCGGACCTCTACTACGAACGCACCCTGATGTCGGCGGTCGACGCCCGCTGCCGGCTGTTCGAGCCGGCGATCGGCGCGGCCCTGAACTCGGCGGCGGCCCAGGCGCGAGGCGCGGCGCTGCGGTCCGGCGTGGCTCAGGACAGCCTGGCGTCGGTCGAGCGCCGGGCCCGCGGCCGCGCCGCCGCCGCCGACTGCGACTCCGCCGATATCGTCACCGCCGCCAATCGGGTCCGAACGGCGTTCAAGGGCTACGCGCAAATGGCCCGCATGACCTGGCCGGGCGATTTCGCCGACTGGCGCGGGGATCGCACCGTCACCCGACTGGGGCCGATGTGGCGGCTCTCGCAGACGTCCGCTTTCGGGTACGACCGCATGGTCTTCGGGTTCGGCGGCGAGGGCACGCCCGGCGCGCTCCTGGCGGCGGCCAGCTTCGCCGATGGCAAGACGCCGTACGCCGCGCGGCTGGTCATGCGGGACCCGGCGAGGGCCGCCCAGCCGTATCTCGACCGGCGCAAGTCGGGCGCCAAGGGGCGCATCCCGCTGTCGGGCCGCACGCCACCACCCCAGGCCACACGAGCGTTCGCGGCCGAGGCGCGAAGCACCGCCTCCGAGCGTCTCATGCCCGTTGGCGCCAAGTCGGCGATGCTATTCCGCTTCCCGATGCGGGCGGCGGACGCGCTGGCCGGGCTCGACCCGCGCGAGGCCGTGGCGGTCGAGTTCCTGTTCGCCGGCGCGACGGGCGATCAGGTGCGGCGCGCCTACATCGAGGTCGGCGACTTCGCGGCCGGCCGGGCCTTCCTGCAGGCAGGCCCGCGCTAATCAGCGCAGCGGGTTGAACGCGATGACGTTGTCGCCGACCGGCGAGGCGGCGTCCCGGCCGGTCGTGGCGACCACGGGCAGCCGCACGGTCACCGTGGTGCCCTCGCCCAGCGTGCTTTCGATGATCATTTCCCCGCCGTGCAGCTCGGCGAACGAGCGCACCAGCGACAGGCCAAGGCCGGTCCCCATCTGGCGCCGCGTATTGTCGCCGGCCTGTTCATAGGGTCGTCCCAGGCGGTCCAGGTCCTCGCGCGAGATCCCCACGCCGGTGTCGGCCACCACCAGTTCAAAGTCGCGGTCGAACCCCTGGGCCGTCACCGTGATCGATCCACCCTTGGGCGTGAACTTCAGGGCGTTGGACACCAGGTTCAGGACGATCTGCTTGATCGCCCGGCGGTCGGCGTCGACTTCCAGGCCCTCGGCCGGCAGCACCCCGCGCAGCTTTACGCCTGCGCCGTCGGCCTGCAGCCGCATCAGCCGCAGGGACGCCGAGACCGCCTCGCGGGCGTCGAACCGCTCGATCGACAGCTGGAATCGCTCGGCCTCGATCTTGGACATGTCGAGCACGTCGTTGATCAGGTCGAGCAGGTGCTGCCCGGACTCATGGATCATTTCGCCGTACTCGCCGTACTTCTCCGGCAGCGGACCGAACATCCGGGCCCGCATGATGTCCGAAAAGCCCATGATGGCGTTGAGCGGCGTCCGCAGCTCGTGGCTCATGTTGGCGAGGAACCGCGATTTGCCGGCGGCCAGCGCCTCGGCATCCTGGCGGGCCTGATCGAGCGCCGTTTCGCGGGCCCGCTCGGCCGTCGCGTCGCGCATCACCGCCAGCAGCAGGTTTTCCTCGACGCGACGGATGGCCACCGAGGCCCAGCGGTCCATGGCGCCGGCGGGCGCGAACCCGACCTCCGCCCAGCCCTCCGAAGACGCCGCGCGGAGGGCGTCGGCGACCGCGGCGCGGTCGCGCCCGCTCTGAGCCGCCGCCATCACACCGCCGAACGCCACCGCTTCGGCCGAAACACCTTCCGGCGCCGTCCCATGAAGGGCGCGGACACGGCCATGCGGATACAGCGAGAGGATCAGCCAGGGCTGCTCGTCGAGCACCGCGCGCAGGCGCTCGACATCGTCATCCCTGCGCGCTTCCCGACGAACCCTGCGACGCTCGGCCATGACCAGACCGGAGCCCAGGCCCAGCCCCGTGGTCGCCAGCGCCAGCAGTCCGGCCCAGAGCGCCGTTGGTCCGGCCAGCGGCGCGGCGGAGACTCCGGACAGTCCGGCCAGGGCCGTGACCGTGGCGGCGATGAACGAAAGGGCGGCCCCCTCCGCCAGGCGCCGGCCGCCGCCAAGGGCCGAAGCGGCGGCGACCGGCGCGAGACACCAGACCGCCAGCGGACCGGCGACGCCGCCGGTCAGGCCGCAGGCCACGCCGCCCATGACTCCCCACAGCACGAGCATCAGGCCGCGTCGGCGTTCTGTGTCGACAACGCCGGGCATCAGGCTGGCGGCGGCCGGAACGGCGGCGGCCAGCAGGGCCGGAATTACGGGCCAAAGCTGATCTGGATAGGCGACGCCCAGTCCCGCGGCGGTGGCGACGGTCGCCGCCAGCCAGCCGCCCGACCACAGACGGACGGCGCGCACGGCTTCCGGGTGCGTCGCCGGGGCGACGTCGCCTGCAGCGGCTGCGTCGGTCGCGCTATCGCCCACTGGTTCTACCGTCCCCTCGCCCACATCCTGGAGCTCGCAGGGACCTTAGACGGGACACGGGACGGGCTCCAGACCGCTCGCGCTCCGGGCGACGCGCGGCCGTGGAGTTCGCCGTCCGGCCTGTGGACGGAAAAATTCTTACAGGAAACAGAATCGTAAGCGCGTTGCCCTACGCTTCGCCTCCAAGTCGTTAGCATGAGGCCATGCCGTCCATGTCGAAGACGGCCCGCCAAACCCCGCCACAGCCCGATGCCGCAATGGAGCACGCGCGCCTGGAGCGCCGCCTGGCTCGCCGCGCGGCGAGCCTGGACGACGCCAAGCGCCAGTTCCTGCGCATGGTCAGTCATGAGCTGCGCACGCCCCTGAACGCGATCATCGGCTTTTCCGAGATCATCTCAGCGGAGTTGTACGGACCGCTGGGCGCGCCGCAGTATCGGGAATACGCGCGGCACATTCGGCAGAGCGGCCATCGCCTGCTCAGGCTGGTCAACCAGATCCTCGAGATCGCGCGCCTGCAGGACCGGGTCGTCGACATGGAAACGCGGCCGGAGCCGCTGGACCACGCCATGGACGATGTTCGCGACCTGGTCCGGGAGGATCTCGACGGGCAGAAGGTCGACCTGCACATCGAGAACGACGGCGACCTGCCCGCCGTTCTCGCCGACCCCCGGGGCCTGCGGAGCCTGCTTCGCAATCTGGTCGAGAACGCCGTCTTCTACGGACCGGAGGGCGGAACGGTCACGGTCCGGGCCCGCAAGCACGGCCTTCGGGTGACGATCGAGATCGAGGACGAGGGCGACGGCATCGATCCGGACGACATACCGCGCCTGATGAATCCCTTCGAGCAGGGTGACAACGCGCTGACCCGAACGACCCAGGGGGCCGGCCTGGGCCTTCCGATCGCCCGGCTGACGGCCGAGGCCATGGGCGGTTCGCTGACACTCTCGGCCGCCCCGGGTGGAGCCCTCATCGCCACCGTGACCTTGCCCGCGGCCTAGGCGCCGCCTAAGTCCCGGCCATGCCCGACGCCATCACCGCCGCCCTGGACGACCTGTCCGCCGAGTTCGAGCTGCTCGGCGACTGGGAGGAACGCTATCGCTATGTCATCGACCTGGGTCGTGAGCTGACGCCGTTGAGCGACGCCGAGCGGTCCGAAGCCAACAAGGTGCGGGGGTGCGCCAGCCAGGTCTGGCTGGTCACCGAGCCCCAGCCTGACGGCACGATCCGCTTCCGCGGCGACTCCGACGCCCACATCGTCCGCGGCCTGGTGGCGGTGCTGCTGCGCCTGTTTTCGGGCCGGAAAGCCTCGGACATCGCCACCTATGATATCAAGGCGGCCTTTGATCGCCTCGGCCTGGCGGAGGCCCTTTCGACGCAACGCTCCAACGGCCTGGCCTCGATGGCGGCCCGGATCGAGCGGGACGCCCGGGCTTTGGCCGCCTGATCCGTCAGCCGATGCCGTAGTGGGCGGCGAGGCGCTGCAGCGCCAGCTTCAGCACCGTCTTGCCCGACCGCCGGGGCAGGCCCAGGCCCCGTTCGGCGGCGTCCAGGGCGCTGCCCGCGAAGCAGACATGCTCCAGAATCTCCCGCAGGCCGGGGCCGACCGCGCCCAGCGCCCGGGCGATGCGGTCCTTGGCGGCGCGCGCCCGTTCCGCCGGTTCCTGCCCAGGACCTCGCCCGCCGCGCGCCCTTGGGCCGGCGTCCCAGGCCATGGTCAACCGGCCCACGGTCCCGGCGAGCACGAAATCCTCGCGCAGCGTCTCGGCGGCGGCGATTTCGGGGAGGGTCAGCCAGGCCCGACCGGCGCCGTCGCGCCGCCGCGCCAGCCAGGCGATCGGCGATTCTCCCAGGTTGGCGGCCTGGGCGGCGCGACGACCGTCAGGTCCAACGACCTCCCGTCGCCCTTCGATGAGGCTCGGCCGCCCGGCCGCCGCTGTCGACGGCGCGCGCGGAAGTGCCCGCGCCAGCCGCCAACCGCCGCCCGGAAGCGGTCGGAGGCCCGGCTGGGCGACAAGCCGGGCGAAGGCGGCTTCGCCAAGCATCATGGCCGGTCGACGCCGCAGGTCGCCCGTGGTGCGGAGCGCGTAGAGGCCCGAGGCCTGCTCCCGAAGCGTGGCGCCCTCCCGGGTCAGCAGGTCGACCGCCCGCGCGGCGATGCGATCCAGGTCGCTCATACCGCCCCGCCCGGCTCGATGACCTGGCGAAGGCAGGCCTCCATGCTCGTCAGGCGGGCGTCGAAAGACGCGTCATCGCGAAGATCCTCGATCAGCTGGACCGCGTGGCTGCCGGTCGTCCGGTCGCGGCCGAAGGCAGCCGCCGCCCGCCGCAACGGCCAGCCAAGGACGATGTGCACCAGATAGATGGCGGTCTGACGCGCTCGCGAGGCGATCGCGTTGGTGCGGCGCCGCGACAGCAGCTCCCGCTCGGACACGTCCATGACCATCGCCACCAGGCTGGTCACGAAGGCGACCGTCAGGCAGTCGCGGCGAAAGGTGTTGGCCTCCTCCCGGGAGGCATCCTCGAATTGCTGGCTCATCCTGTCCTCGTCAGCGCCGCCGTTGGGACAGCGCCATGCCGATGAGTGTGTCGCCCCCGGCCGGAGGGAGGATAAAATTCCTATATGGAAATGATCAATAGGAAAATTGTCTTATCCACCAAGGAGCCTAAACGCGCGGCGCGACCCGGATGGGGGGATAGATCCGAGATATGGGCAGGCAGGCCCTGTCTCAGGCGGCGCGAATGCCGCTCTGGTCGCTCTGGATGCCGACCACCGCGTCGTAGCCCAGGATCATGTCCACGTCCGTGCCGTTGGTGGCCAGCGGCAGACGAAGCCAGAGAAGGGAAAGATGGCCGGCGCCGCGCCAGGACAGGCTGTGGCAGCCTACGCCGGGGCGGCGATCATCGACGATCCGGTCCAGCTCATCGCGCCAATAGTCGGCGGCGCGGGGGCCGTAGACGTCACCCAGGCTGCGGCCGGTGATCTCGCGCCCATAGACCGCGTAGAGGCCGGTGCCGGCCAGACGCAGGCGGTAGTCGCGCCGCCCCTCGCCGGGAACCACGTCGATAAGGCTGACGGTGGGGAGAAGCCGCTTGAAGCCCTCGGGGTTGATGTCCGCCCGCCCGGGCAACCGGCCGGACTGGCGCAACGAGGCCCAGTAAGCAAACAGCTCTTCATGGGCACGGGCGGCCGTCGCCGAAGCGCCCAGTTGCGCGGCCATCTACAGAATCCTTAACAACCCCTTGGAATCACCCACGATTCACTATCGCTTAACCGCCGAATCGGTGGAAGCGAAAAATCGCGTCTCGCGACAAACTTTCGCATCGAGAGTCAAGCAGCAGGCGAAATCCGCGGGCGCGCATGAAAAAGGGGCGGCCGCGGATCGCGATCGCCCCTATTCATCCAGCCGGTGGAACCGGACTAGCGCTTCTTCTTGGCGGCCTGGCGACCGCCCTGGCCGAGGCCCATCTGCTTGGCCAGATCCGAGCGCGCCTTGGCGTAGTTCGGGGCGACCATCGGATAGTCCTTCGGCAGGCCCCACTTCGCCCGGTACTCTTCGGGGCTCATGTTGTACTTGGTGCGCAGGTGCCGCTTCAGCGACTTGAACTTGCGACCGTCTTCCAGACAGACGAGGTGGTCCGGGGTGATCGAGCGGCGAACCGGAACCGCGGGCTCCTTCGGCGCGACCTCGACGGTCACGGAACCCGAGGCGACTTCGGTCAGGGCGCGGTGGACGTTCTGGATCAGGCTCGGAATATCGTTCGCCGCGACGGAGTTGTTTCCGACATAGGCGGACACGATGTCCGTCGTCATTTCAATGATTGCCGACTTGTCTTCCATCTGGCCTTGTTCCACCACATGAATGATTGAGAGAGGCCGGAATCAGTGGCCTCGATTCAGTGATCGTGTGCATATAGGCGACGTCTGCCCGACACAAGCACTTCGATGCTTATCCCGGACATTTCCAATAAAGACTAGGATTAATCACCGCGTCGCCGGATCAATGCAGCGCGAAGATTGCATTGGCCTGATCTGGCAAGCGTCAGATTTCAACGTCGTCCGAAATCGCCCGATAGCGCCAGCATCGCGGCCCTTTGCGGCTGCGAGAACTCGTCGAGGGCTTCCTCGTCCCCGGCCCGGATCGCCTTGATCAGCGCCGGGGTGAGCGCAGACGACAGCGACCAGTTCCAGTAGCGCAGGACGGTCTGGGCCCGATCCACGGCGATGGTGTCGAACAGCGTCAGTATCCGCTCCAGCGCCGGCACGAGATTGCCCGCCGCATCCGTCTCGGGCCGTCGCAGTCCGCGCCAGAGCGACCGCACGGCGGTCCGGGGGAGGCCGGTGGCCTTGCACAGGATCGCCAGCGGCTCCCCGCCGGGATCGGTGAAGATCTTGGCGCCCGTCATCGGCTTCAGGCCTGAGAGGTAGGCGATCTCCTCGGCCACCTCGCGGGTCATGCTTTCGGCGGCGACCTCGACCGCCTCGTCGAGGCTTTCGAAGGGGCTGCGGTCGAGCGCGGCGCGGTTGCGCTGGCGGCGCTCGATGAACTGCAGGGCCTTGCGGGTCAGCGGATCCTGCCACTTCTCCTCGGCGGCCACGGCGAAGACGTCGCTGACCGCCTCCTGAAGCACCTCCCGCGACACCGCGAACCGCTGCAGAATCACCCGACGACACTCCTCGTCGGACCACCAGAACATCACGTAGGCGTGGCTGGGCCGCAGCTCCGAGCGCCGCAGCAGCAACGGAATGAGGCGTGGGTTGTCGCGGGTGACGGCGACCACGGTCTCGACCGTGGCGTGGCCGAGCCGGGCGAGGTCGTTGCGCAGCAGGGTCTCCAGCACCGCCGGCTCGCCAAACTCGACCAGCGCGTCCGCCACCACCTCGTTGAGGCCGCGTCGGGCGGCGATCAGGCGGCGATGCTCCGGCGTGGCGGCGCGCGCGCAGTCCATCAGGTCGGCGTCGCCGAGGCCGGCGCTGTTCTCGAGCAAGGCGCGCGCGACCTCCAGATCATCGCGCAGCAGCATCCTGGCGAGGCCGGTCGGAATCTCGGAGACGTTCGCCAGCCGGCGGGCGATGCGCGCCCGCTCGTCGACCGCGGCCTCCCGCAACAGTTCGATGATCAGGTCGGCGGTCATCGAGCGTTCGAACGCATTGACCCGGCTGCCAGGCAGACAGACGACATCGGCGAGGCGCTTCAGCAGCGTGGCGCGCGACCGGAAGACCGGCGCGGCGCGCACGGCTTCCCCGACCGCACTGTCGGCGGCGTCGTCGAGCACGGGTCTCTGCGCGGGTTCGCTCATCACCGGTCGCGATCAGGCATGCCAAAGGCGCGCACGGAGGCGTCGCCGATCTTCAATCAGATCAGAGCCTCGTTAACCGCTCATGACCGCGACGGCGTCGCGTCGCGGTCATCCACAGGTTTGCTCAGGCGAAGGCGCCCAGCGGACGCCGCACCTTGGGCGCGCTCTCGGCCCGGGCCCTGGCCCGTTCGACAAGGATGCTGACCACCGCAACCACGGCGATGGCGATCGCCAGGATGAACATGGCCCCCTTGTCGGTCGGCAGATTCATCGCGGCGATCTCGGCCGAGGTCCGGCCCTGGGCCAGCGCGGCCGACAGCTCCGGCAGGCGCGGAAGCTGCACGCCCAGCCAGGGCGACAGGTGGAAGCCGATGGCGCCGATGGCCACCACAAGACCCAGCTGCGCCCCGCGCATCCGCGTCGCCGGCCAGAGCGCCAGCAGCACGGCGATCATCTCCAGAGCCCCGGTGGCGTAGCGCAGGCCGGGCTCGAAGAAGCCGAGCCCGGATTGCGCCTCGATCAGGCCGAAGACGGGATTGGGATCAAGGCCGACGAACTTCTGGATGCCGACGGCAAACAAGAGCGCCGCCAGCATCAGGCCGAAGGTCCAACTCAGTACTCGCTCCATCATGGCGAATCCTCCATCGGGACACTGATGGTCCCGTGGAGGTCAGCATGGCGCCGATCAGAGCCGGCGGCGATTCACGCTTTCGCGCGCCGAGACAGCGACCAGTTGTCGGTCGAAGCGAAGTCTGTGGGCGAAGCCGCGACTACTTGAACTCGCGCTTGTCCCAGTAGGGCCAGATGTCGGGAAGGTCGGCCGAGACCTTGTCCGGATACGCGGGCGCGCGCTTTTCGAGGAAGGACATGACGCCCTCCTTGGCGTCGCCCTGTGCGCCGCGGGCCATGATGGCGCGGCTGTCGGACATGTGGGCGTCCATCGGGTGCGGCGCGCCGGCGTTGCGGTAGAGCAGTTGGCGGGTCAGGGCGACGGAGACCGGCGCGGCGTTGTCGGCGATCTCGCGGGCCAGGGCGTAGGCGGCGGGCAGCAGGTCTTCCGGCGCGTGCAGCGACCGGACGAGGCCGCCGTCCTTGGCCTCCTGCGCCGGGAACACGCGGCCGGTGTAGCACCATTCCAGCGCCTGCTGCAGGCCGACAAGGCGCGGCAGGAACCAGGACGAGGCCGCTTCCGGCGTGATGCCGCGACGGGCAAACACGAAGCCGAACTTGGCGTCGGTCGAGGCCAGGCGGATGTCCATGGCCAGCTGCATGGTGACGCCGATGCCGACCGCCGCGCCGTTCACGGCGGCGATCACCGGCTTGAGGCTTTCGTAGATACGCAGGGTCAGCAGGCCGCCGCCGTCGCGATAGACGCCGTTGACCTTGTTGGCCTCGCGCGGATCGCTCTCCTGCTTGGCGTAGTCGAAGGTCTTCTCGCCGCCGCCCAGATCCGCCCCGGCGCAGAAAGCGCGGCCGGCGCCGGTCACCACCACCACCTTCACGTCGTCATTGGCGTCGGTGTAGTCGAACGCCTTGATCATCTCGCTCATCATCTGGGCGGTGAAGGCGTTCATCCGGTCCGGACGGTTCAGGGTCAGCGTCGCGATGCCGTCCTTGATGTCCAGGATGATGGTCTCGAAGGTCGGGCTGGCCATGCGGAGGCTCCTCGGGAGGCTGGGGTGTTCAAACGGGCGTATGAAGACCGCCCGACGCGGGGGAAGGCAAGGGGGAGACCTCGCTTCAGGCCGAGCATGGCGGTTGACCACGAGCGCGTCAGCAAGCTGGGCCTGAGGTCGGAAGCCGTTCAAGCTCCAGATAGACGATACGGCATTTCCAAATGGACGAGATAATATTTCCATATGGACGGAGATCGAGAGTCGAGTTCGAGCTGCCATGGCCGACACGCCGGTGGTGGCAATTAATGGACCGCGCCAGTCGGGCAAGACCACCTTGGCCAAGGCCATCGCGCCGGATTGGCGATACCTGACGCTCGATGACCAGACGGTGCAGGCCGCCGCCGCTAGCAACCCAGTCGCCTTCGTCCGCGAACTCGACAGAGCGGTCATTGACGAGATCCAGCGAGCGCCCTCCCTCATGCTCGCCCTGAAGAAATCGATCGACGAGGACCGACGACCGGGACGCTTTCTGATTACCGGTTCGGCGAATGTGCTGACGATGCCGACGGCGCAGGAGTCGCTGGCCGGCCGCATTGAGATCGCCACCCTCCTGCCGCTTTCCCAAGCGGAGTTGGAAGGCGCCATGCCCGACCTGCTCGAAGCCGTCTTCAACAGCAGACCGCCACGACAACCGAAGCTTGGCGCCACGGGCGACATGCTGGTCCGCAGGGTCCTGGCAGGCGGCTATCCGGAAGCGCTGTCTCGCCTGGACGAAAATCGGCGGCTCGCTTGGTGTCGGGAATATCTGAACGCGATCATCCAGCGCGATCTGACTGATATCGCACCTGTGCAGAAGCCGGCGCAGGCCCGGCGCCTGATCGATGCGCTCGCCATCCAGGTTGGCCAACTCACCAACTTCGTGGACCTCGGTGGCAAACTAGGCCTGAGCAATCACACGGCGGGCAGCTACGTCGGCTTGCTGGAGCAGCTGTTCATTGTCCGTCGGGTCGAGGCCTGGCATCGCAATGAGCTCAAGCGCCTGGTGAAGACGCCCAAGCTGCACTTCCTCGATAGCGGGCTTGTGGCCGCCAGCCGTCGCCTGACGCTGGACAAGATTAAGGCCGACCGCACCCTGTTCGGCGCCCTCCTCGAAGGCTTCGTCTTCGCCGAGCTCCAGAAGCTGGCAGCTCTCTCGGACGAGCAGATCAGTTTCTTTCATTACCGCGACAAGGATCAGGTCGAGGTCGACTTCGTGCTGGAGAACCCAGCCGGCGATGTCGTTGGCGTCGAGGTGAAGGCCAGCGCGACCGTGACGGCCGCGGACTTCCGCGGCCTACGCAAACTGGCCTCGGCCGCGGGCGACGATTTTCGCGCCGGCATCCTGCTGTACGACGGCGACGAAGTCCTGCCATTCGGGGACTGCTTGTGGGCAGCCCCGGTCTCCTCGCTCTGGGCAGACGCCTAAGCCGCCTTCCGCTCCGGCGTGAAGCTGACGTCCAGCTTGCGGATGGCGTGGACGAAGTTGTTCGGGGCGATGTCGATCTCGCCGGTCCAGCGCATGTCCGGGAAGCGGGCCAGGATCTGGCGATAGGCCTCTTCTAGCTGGATCTGCGCCACGCGCTTGCCGATGCAGGTGTGGGGGCCGTAGCCGAAGGCGATGTGCTTGTCGGCGTTGACGCGGGTGACGTCGAGCCGGTCGGGGTCGGCGAACACCGCCCCGTCCCGGTTGGCGGCGCCGTAGTACATGATGACCTTCTCGCCCTCGGCGATCTTTTGGCCGTTGAGCTCGGTGTCACAGGTCGCCGTGCGGCGCATGTAGATCACCGGGCTGACCATGCGGATGAACTCGTTGACCGCGCCGGGCATCAGCGCCGGGTTGGCGATCAGCTTCGCCCGCTCGTCGGGGAATTCGGTCAGCAGCTTCATCGAGCCGGACAGGGTGTTGCGGGTGGTGTCGTTGCCGGCGAACACGATCAGCAGCCAGGAGCCGTCCAGGTACTCGTCGCTGAGCAGGTCGCCGTCGACCTGGGCGCGGGCGATGGCGGTCAGCAGATCCTGCTGCGGATCGGCCCGGCGTTTGTGGAGCATATGGCGGCCGTATTCGAACATCTCTTCGACGTTCGAATTGAAGTCGGCGATGAACTGCATGAGCTCAAGCGTCGGGGTCATGCCCTCGGTCGCCGAGCGCGCGGCCATGTTCTGCGCTTCCTCCAGATAATGCATCCAGGTCAGGAACTTGGGCCGATCCGGCTCGGGCACGCCGAGGATCTCGCACAGGGTGAACAGCGGCAGGACCGAGGAGAAGTCCTCGACCAGATCGGTCTGGCCCTTGTGGGCCATGGCGTCGAGGAGACGGGTCACCTCGCCCTTCACCCGTTCGCCGACGCCGCGCAGGTAGCTGGGCGTGAAATAGGGCATGTGCTCGCGACGCAGCTGCAGGTGATGCGGCGCATCGAGGTTGATCATCGCGTCCATCGAAGCGCGGTAGAGCAGCGCGTGGCGCGCCTCGGGCCGGCCGGCCGCCATCAGGATGCCGCCGCGCTGGCTGGAGTAGGTCGTCGGATCGCCGTTGACGGCCATGACGTCCTCGTGGCGGGTCACCGCCCAGAAGCCCGGGCCGTCCATCCGGGTCTCGGGGTGCCACATTACCGGCGCCTCGGCCCGCAGGCGGGCGTAGCCGGCGTAGGGCTGACCGTTGGTGAAGGCGGCGATGTCGGTAAGGTCCACCCCCTCCAGGGTCGGATAGCGGGTCCCGAACGTCGGCCCCGCGCGGCCCTCGACCGCTGTCTGGCTGATCAGTTCCATCGCCGTTTCCTCCAAGGATTATCGTTGTTGGGACAAGCCTAGTGCGTCCGGGCGCGGCGGCAACAATGACGTGGCGGCAGCTTCCGCAACGTCGCCCTTCCCTTCGCCCCTTCCGCGCCCGTAAGGTGATCGCCGATCAGGCGCGCGACAGATGCTGCCGGTCGGCGAGGAACAGGGAAGCGGCATGACCGACACCATCGAGGCGGACTACATCATCGTCGGCGCGGGGAGCGCCGGTTGCGTCCTGGCCAACCGGCTGAGCGCCGACGGCAAGAGCAAGGTGTTGCTGCTGGAAGCCGGCGGCGACGACCGGCCGATGAAGAATCCCGGCCAGTTCATGTCCAATGTCATGATCCATGTGCCGGTCGGCTACTCGCAGACCCTGAAGGATCCCAAGGTCAACTGGCTGTACTCGACCGAGCCGGACCCCGGCACCGGCGGCCGCACCCATGTCTGGCCGCGCGGCAAGGTGTTGGGCGGGTCGTCCTCGATCAACGGCCTGCTCTACATCCGCGGCCAGGACGCCGACTATGACAACTGGCGCCAGATGGGCTGCGAAGGATGGGCCTGGGACGACGTCCTGCCCTACTTCCTGCGCTCGCAGCACCAGGAGCGGGACGCCAGCGACCTGCATGGCAAGGGGGGCCCGCTGAACGTCTCGGACGTCACCACCACCCACCCGGTGTCCGACGCCGTGGTCGACGCCTGCGAACAGGCCGGCATCCCGCGCCGTGCCGACCTCAACGGCGGCGACCAGGAGGGCGTAAGCTACTACCAACTGACGGTGAAGAACGGGCAGCGGTGCTCCGCCGCCGTCGCCTACCTGCATCCGGCCATGAACCGCGCCAACCTGCGGGTCGAGACCAACGCCCTGGCCTCCCGCGTGCTGTTCGAGGGCAAGCGCGCCGTCGGCGTCGAATTCACCCAGAATGGCGTCAAGCGGATCGCCAAGGCCAAGGCGGAGGTCATCCTCGCCGGCGGCGCGGTGAACTCGCCCCAGCTGCTGCAGCTGTCCGGCGTCGGGCCGGGCGCCCTGCTGCGCGAGCACGGCATCGAGGTCGTGGCTGACCTTCCGGGCGTCGGCGAGAACCTGCAGGACCACTATGTGATGAGCGTCCGCTACCGGCTGAAGCCGGGCGTGGTCTCCGTCAACGAGCTGACCCGCGGCCCGCGCTTCATCGGCGAGGCGATGAAGTTCCTGTTCCAGCGCAAGGGCCTGCTCACCCTGTCGGCGGCGCACATCGCGGTGTTCTGCAAGTCGCGGCCCGACCTGGCGCACCCCGACATCCAGTACCACATCCTGCCCGCCACGATGGACGCCGAGAAGCTGGCCAACGAGCAGAAGATGGAGCTGGAGGGTGCGCCCGGCCTGACCATCGCGCCCTGCCAGCTGCGTCCGGAGAGCCGCGGCCATATCCGCATCAAGTCGGCTGATCCGACCGCCTATCCGGCCATCTTCGCCAACTACCTGGCCGACAGCCTGGACCAGGAAGTCGCCGTCGCCTCGCTGAAGATCGGTCGCCAGATCGCGCAGCAGCCGGCCCTGGCGCCGTACATCGATCACGAGATGAACCCGGGACCCGACTTCCAGAGCGACGAGATGCTTCTGGAGTACGCCCGCGCCGCCGGGACGACGATCTATCACCCGGTCGGCACCTGCCAGATGGGCCATGGCCCGCAGGCCGTCGTCGACCCGCAGCTGCGCGTCCACGGCGTCGAGGGGCTGCGCGTCGTCGACGCCTCGGTCATGCCGCGCCTGGTCAGCGGCAACACCAACGCCCCCACGATCATGATCGCCGAGAAGGCCTCGGACATGATCCTCGGCAAGGCGGCCGCCTCCGCCCTCGCCGCCTGAACCCCGTCAAACCACTCCAGTCGAAGCGACCGCCATGCATCCGTTCCACCACGCCCAGAACCACCCCGACCGCGCCGCCTACATCATGGCCGGCTCCGGCGAGACGGTGACCTACAAGCAGCTCGACGAGCGGTCGAACCAGGGCGCGCATCTGTTCCGTTCGCTCGGCCTGAAGCCCGGCGACGTCATCGCCATCTTCATGGACAACAACCCCCGATACTTCGAGATCACCTGGGCCGCACAGCGCTCGGGCCTCTACTACACCTGTATTTCGTCCAAGCTGACGGCGAGCGAGGTCGAGTACATCGTCAAGGATTGCGAGGCGAAGGTGTTCATCACCTCGGCCTCGATGGGGGCCATCGCCGACGAGATGCCGGCCCTGATCCCGGGCCTGAAGCTCTACATGTGCGGCGGCGCCCGCGGCCCCTACGAGAGCTTCGAGGCGGCGCGCGACGCCATGCCGACGACTCCGATCGCCGACGAGACCGCCGGCTCCGACATGCTCTACTCCTCGGGCACCACCGGCCGGCCCAAGGGCGTCAAGCCGCTGCTGACCGGCGCCGCGATCGATGAACCCAACGCGCTGTTCATGATGACCCAGGGCCTGTTCGGCTTCACCCCGGACAGCGTCTACATCTCGCCGGCCCCGCTCTATCACGCCGCGCCGCTGCGCTGGTGCATGAGCATCCACAAGCTGGGCGGCACCGTCATCGTCATGGAGCGCTTCGATCCGGAGACGATGCTGGCCCTGATCGAGAAGTACAAGGTCGACTGCGGCCAGTTCGTCCCGACCCACTTCGTGCGGCTGCTGAAGCTGCCGGAGGATGTGCGGGCCAAGTACGACGTCTCCTCGCTGCGCTCGGCGGTGCACGCCGCCGCCCCCTGCCCCGTCCCGGTCAAGGAACAGATGATCGCCTGGTGGGGTCCGATCATCCATGAGTACTACGCCGGCACCGAGGGCAACGGCTTCTGCTACATCGGCTCGGCCGACTGGCTGGCGCACAAGGGCTCGGTCGGCAAGGCCGTGCTGGGCGAGCTGCGCATCTGCAACGAGGAGGGCGACCCGTTGCCGCCTCGCCAGGAGGGTCAGGTCTATTTCGAGAACGGCCCGCCCATCAACTACCACAACGACCCGGCCAAGACCGCCGAGAGCTACAACAAGCACGGCTGGACCAGCCTGGGCGACGTGGGGTGGGTGGACGAGGACGGCTTCCTCTACCTGACCGACCGCAAGAGCTTCATGATCATCTCCGGCGGGGTGAACATCTATCCGCAGGAGATCGAGAACCTGCTGATCGGCCACCCCAAGGTCGCTGACGTCGCCGTGGTCGGCGGACCGGACGAGGAGATGGGCGAGAAGGTCATCGCGGTGATCCAGCCCGCCAACTGGGCCGACGCGGGCGATGACCTGCGCGCCGAGCTGCTGGCCTACGCCAAGGCCAACCTCAGCCACGTGAAGTCGCCGCGCCAGCTGGACTTCATGGAGGAACTGCCCCGCCACGCCACGGGCAAGCTCTACAAGCGCCTGATCCGCGACGCCTACTGGGGCAAGGCCGACGCCAAGATCGTCTGATGACGAAGATCGTACGCATCGGCGGGGCCGGCGGGTTCCTGGGGGACTCGTCGGTCGCCGCGCCGCAGCTGCTGCGCGGCGGCAACCTCGACTACATGATCCTCGACTACCTGGCCGAGGCGACGATGAGCTCGCTGGGCCAGCTGCGCGCGGCGCGGCCGGACCAGGGCTATGCCCGCGACTTCACCGACTGGGTCTGGAAGGACAACCTGCGCGAACTCAAGGCGCAGGGGGTGAAGATCGTCACCAACGCCGGCGGCCTGAACCCGCGCGCCTGTCGCGACAGGATGGAGAAGATCGCCGCCGAGGCCGGCCTCACCTTCAAGATCGCGGTGGTCGAGGGCGACGACCTCGCCGGGCGGCTGGAGGACCTGAAGGCCCGCGGCCTGACCGAGATGTTCACCGGCGCGCCCTTCCCTGATCCGGGCAAGGTGTTCAGCGCCAACGCCTATTTCGGGGCGACGCCGATCGCGGCCGCCCTGGCGGCCGGCGCCGACATGGTCATCACCGGCCGGGTGGTCGACAGCGCCCTGGCGCTTGGCCCGTTGATGCATGAGTTCGGCTGGACCGCGGAAGATCACGACCTGCTGTCGGCGGGCTCGCTGGCCGGGCACGTCATCGAATGCGGGGCCCAGGCGACCGGTGGGCTGTTCACCGACTGGGAGGACGTCCCGGACTGGGCCCACATCGGCTATCCGGTGATCGAGTGTCACGCCGACGGCAGCTTCATCGTCACCAAGCCGGAAGGCACGGGCGGCCTGGTCTCCCCCGCCGCCGTGGCGGAGCAGATCCTCTACGAGGTCGGCGATCCGCAGGGCTACGCGCTACCGGACGTCGTCTGCGACTTCACCCAGGTGACGGTCGAACAGGTGGGCGAGCACCGCGTGCGGGTGGCCGGCGCCAAGGGCTATCCGCCGAGTGATCGCTACAAGGTCTGCGTGACCTGGGGCGATGGTTTCCGCTTCATCGGGGCCAGCCCCGTGGTCGGTCGCGACGCCGCCGCCAAGGGGCGCAGGCAGTCCGAGGCGATGCTGGAGCGGATCGGCGAGATGCTGCGCGACCGCAACCTGCCGCCGCTGCGCGACAGCCGCATCGAGATCCTGGGCGCCGAGGCCAGCTACGGCGCCAACGCCAGCGACGCCGCGCGATCGGTGCGCGAGGTCGTCTGCCGCATCGGCGCCGAGCATGAGAGCGCCGAGGCCCTGGGCCTGATGATGCGCGAGTTCGCCTCCCCCACCACCTCGATGAGCGTCGGCACCACCGGCTGGTTCGGGGGCGCGCCGACCATCACGCCGGTGTCGCGGGTGTTCTCCATCCTGTTGCCGAGGCAGGAGGTGGCGGCGACCGTCTCGCTGGGCGACCAGACGCTGACCATCACGCCAGCCTCGCCGGCTCGCGCCTTCGACATCGCCGAGGTGGTGGCGCCGGCCGTCCCCGCCGCCCCCGCGCCTGAAGACGACATGGTCGCCGTTCCGCTGATCGAGGTCGCCTGGGCCCGGTCCGGCGACAAGGGCGACGCGTTCAACGTCGGCGTCATCGCCAGGCGGCCCGAGCTGCTGCCCTGGATCCGCGCGGGCCTGACCGAAGAGCGGGTGAAGGTCTGGTTCGCGCATGAGTTCGAAGGGGCGAGCGCCCCGAAGGTCGTGCGCTACGAACTGCCCGGCATGAACGCCATCAACCTGCACTGCATTCAGGCCCTGGGCGGCGGCCAGTTCTCCAGCCTGCGTCTCGACCCGCTTGCCAAGGGCAAGGCGCAGCAGCTGCTGGACATCAGCATCGACGTTCCGAGGTCGCTCGCGCCGGGACTCTGAGCGACCGCTTGCCTGCCGTCGGGGCGCCGCGTTCAACTGCCGCCCGACGATCAATCACGACCGATCCAGGACCATATCAAATGTCGAAGCCGCTTCGCGCCCATACCGCCGTCGGAGAAGACTATCTGGCGAAGGGGACGGTCGAGGTCCGGCACGCCTTCCCGTTCCCGCCGTCGGCGGTCTGGGCGGCGCTGCTGGACGGCGAAGCCTGGACGCAATGGCTGCCGATCACCAAGGTCACCTGGACCAGCCCCAGGCCCTTCGCCGTCGGCACGACGCGGACGGTCGAGGTCGGGCCGCAGGTCATCGAGGAGACCTTCTTCGCCTGGGACGAGGGCAGCCGCATGGCCTTCCGTTTCGAGCGGTCGTCGCTGCCGCTGTCGGCGGCCGTCGAGGACTACCGCGTCGTTCCGACCGCCGGGGGCTGTGAACTGATCTGGCTGGGCAAGGCCAGCGCGCCCTTCCCGCTCGGCTGGCTCATCTCCCGCCAGCTGGCCGGCGGCCTGCGCGCCGGGATGCCCAAGCTCCAGGCCCTGATCGCCTCGGATCCCAAGCGGTTCGGGCTCTAGCCCCGCTTCTCGATCAGCACGCTCTGCACCGCGCGGCCGAAGTAGCCGTCGCGGTCGGCCAGCCTGGCGAAGGCCATCGCCCCGCCGCTGTCGCCGACCCAGGTCTCGGCGTCGAGCAGGATCCAGTCGCCAACCGGGTCGCGGGCGAAGTTCACCGACAGGTCGCCGTTGATGTAGGTCCATTGCTGGAAGTCGAGCACCGACGAGACGCCGTTGCAGAAGTCGGCCGTCAGGGCGGCGCGCATCAGCGGCGAGGTCGCCTCGCCGCGCACCATCGGCCGCTCGGCGCGGAACCAGACGGCGGCGGGTCCCGGCTTGCCCCATTCGCCGCGCATGATCCTGGCCGACATGCCCGAGCCGAAGCCGTGGGTGGCGCCGAAGCCGGCGCTGCGCGGTTCATCCAGGGGCGGCGCGGCCTGTTCGAGGGCCCGGAAGCCCCGGTGCTCCGGCAGGTCGAGCGCCTCGGTCCGCAGCTTCAGCACGCTGGCCCGGACGCACTCCTTGCCCTCGTGCAGCAGGCGAACCTGCAGCAGCTGGATCTTGCGGCCTTCGCGCACGACTTCGGTCTCTATATCGAGCGCGGCGACCGGGACGGGCCGAAGCAGGTCCACGGTCAGCCGCGCCACCCGCATCGGCCGCGCCGAGGGGAAGGCCTCGGCCGCCCGCGCCACCAGCGCCGTCGGCGCGCCGCCATGCTGCATCGTCGGGTCCCAGGGACCGGCCGAGAAGGGCGTCGCGGTCACGCGGCTCCCGTCGATCTCGAACACGTACTCGTCGCTCACCCCGCCGCTCCCCTCAGGCTGCCCTCGCCTCCTGTTGGCGCTCTGCCGCGAGGGAAATCAACGCCCTTGCCGGACGCGCTCGCGCGGGGGCCGGGATGTCCCGGGCGCCGGGAGGCAGGCCTTACGTTGCGTCGCAGGTTGAATGCCTTGCGCGCTCGGGGCATTGAAGACGCCGAACAACTGTTTGAGGGAGCCGCGCGCCATGAAGGAAGTTGATTACAAGGACCTGTCGAGCCTCGTCGGTCAGGAGATCGGCGTCTCCGACTGGCTGGAAGTCAGCCAGGAGCGGGTGAACCAGTTCGCCGAAGCCACCGGCGACCACCAGTGGATCCACGTCGACGTGGAGCGGGCCAACCGCGAAATGGGCGGCCCGATCGCCCACGGCTACCTGACGCTGTCGCTGATCCCGTTCCTCGGCGCCAAGCTGCTGAAGGTCAACGGCGTGACCCGCGGCATCAACTACGGCAGCGACAAGGTCCGCTTCACCAACATGGTCCGCGTCGGCAAGCGGGTGCGCATGCGCCAGAAGCTGCTCAGCGTCGAAGCCAAGTCCGGCGGCCTGCAGATGAAGAACGAATGCACCATCGAGATCGAGGGTGAAGACCGCCCGGCGTGCGTGGCCGAGACCATCTCGGTGATCTACGGCGCCTAGAGCACGATGAGATCAGGCGAAATTGCCTGATCTCTGAATCGTGCTCGTCGATTCAAAGAGTTGGAGCGGGTTGCGGGCGGAAAACCGGTATCCACTTTTCGTCAACCCGCTCCAGATCCTGATCCGCCCCGGTCGTACGCGCGGCCGGGGTGGGACAGGCGCCGTCAGGCCGCCCGCTCCGCCGCCAGCAGCGGCGGGGGGCGCAGGCAGAAGCTGTAGTCGCCGTCGAAGGGCGTCGCGAACCAGGCGTCGCGCACCTCCGGCGGCGCGTCCTCGTTCCAGCGCACGTGACAGTGGTCGTGGCCATAGCCTCGGCGCGCCGTCGCGAAGCCGCCCAGCAGAGCATCCAGACGAGGGCTGACGAACGGCAACCGCACGCGGGCGGCGCCCAGATCACGGGCCGAGCCGAGCAGCGTGCGCACCATGGCCGGAATGGCGACCGCCTCGCATTCCGCCGTGGCGATCAAATCAATGATCTCCAGCGCGGGCCGCTCGACTTCCGATCCCTTGGAGAAGAAGGCCAGCAGATAGCCGGCCAGCACGCCGTCCTGTTCGAAGCCGAGCATCACCGGCAAACGGGTCAGATCCGGATCGGAGCAGCGCCAGCGCAGGGTCTCCGCGTCGCGCCAGGCCAGCAGGCGACCGTCCTGACGAAGCCGCGTCCATAGCGCGTCGAAGCGCTCGTCGATCTCGGTGACCGGCAGCGCGAAGACGCCCGGCTCGCAACGCGTGATCGCGCCTGTCCAGACCCGGGCGTCGGTGAAGCGCTCGCCGGACCCGCGTCCGCCCGCCAGGCCATGAAACCAGCGCAGCGCCCGCTCGCTGGCCACGGCGGACCAGTCCGCCTTCCAGGCGTACTTCACCCGGCTGAGGCTCTCGGGCCAGGGCTGCATGTCGAAGTGCTTGTAGATCGGCGCCGAGCGATCGTTGGCGTTGAAGGTGTAGCGGACCAGGGTGGTGTCCTGGCCCGCGAACCGGCGCAGCAGATCGCGGCTGGCCCCCTTCACGCGCGGATCGACCAGCAGCGTATGGAGCGTCGCGCCCACCAGGGTGTCACCCTTGTAGTCGAACCGCTGCAGGAAGTTTCCCAGGAAGGCCAGGACGCCGTCGTCCTGGGTCTCGTAGACCCAGCCAGCCGGACTGGCGTCGCTGAAACCGACGCCGGGCGCGCCGGAGATCAGCCACTGCCAGCCCTCGCGCGAGCGCGGATACCACCACGCCCAGTCGCAGAGCCTCTGCACGGCCTCGCTGTCATCCAGCACAAACGGGCGGACGCCACGGTTCATTTCGGGTCACTCCACGACACGGATATGCCGGGGAGTGCAACGCCGGGGCCATCAAGCCCTTATGCGACAAGGAGTTATACCCGTTTTGGGGAGCGGCGGCCGCACCGGAGGGCGACCGCCGCCGTCCATCAGCTCTTGAAGGAGCGCGGCTCGTCCATGCGCCGCTCGAAGTCGTGGATCTCGGCCTCGGCCTTGTCCTTGGCGTAGCCGTAGCGCTCCTGAATCTTGCCCGCCAGCTGGTCACGCTTGCCGGCGATCACGGTCAGGTCGTCGTCAGTGAGCTTGCCCCACTGCTCCTTCACCTTGCCCGAGAACTGCTTCCATTCGCCTTCGACACGATCCCACATGATGGGTCTCCCTTCGTTGTTCAGGTATCGAAGAGAGAACCCCGAACGCCCTGTCAGGGTTCCGCGTGGATACCCACGGACGCCGCCGTCGACCCTGTCAGAGGCGGTTCGGCCGGGAGGGCGGGCGGCGGCGAGACGCCATCGATCAGGCCGACGGCCTCGCGCACGAACCGCGCGTGGGTGACGATGCCGATCTCGAGCCGCTCGCCGGAAAGCTCGACCTGCTGGGTCAGGATGCCGGCGACGAACTGGACTTCCTGGGTCTCCGCCGCGCCGGGGCGACGCCGCGCGCCCTCGGCCATGAACACCGGGCCGCCGGAGTTGCCCGGAAAGACGCTGAAATCGAGCAGAAAGGTGGGGAAGACGCTGGATGGCGCCAGAGGGTAGGAGGCGACGCGCCCCGAGCGCAGGATCGGAAAGCCGGCCTGGTTCGCCGACAGCCCTCGCGGGAACCCCAGCGCCATCATCTCGTCGCCAGGACCCAGGCCGTAACGCGTGAAGGTTTCGTCCTGCGCCAGCCAGGACAGGGGGATGGCGGCGCGCGCGAACTCCTCAGGAGCCTGGATCACGATCGCCGCGATGTCGCGGCTGGGGTGGCGTGTCCACTTCGGCGCCCGGTCCTCGTCCCGGATCGACAAGGGTTGGGGATCGTAACGCCAGGCGCCGTCGCCGCCCTGGACGCGATACCCGATCCTGGCCTGCAGCGCGGGCATGCGATCCAGAACATGGGCGGCGGTGACCAACACGGTGCGGGAGCGGCCGTCGGGAGTCGGGGCCTCGATCAGGAACCCGGTCCCGACCGTCCGCGTGCCATCGCCGAGCGGCTGTTCGAGCTGCACCGTCGCCTTGATCAGATCGACGGAAAGATCCCAGGCCATCGACGCCCCCAGATGCAATCGGTACTCATGGACCAGAACGGGCCCGTCTCGATGTCGCGGGCCCCATTTGACCGCAACGCAGCCGACGCACAAGCTGACCGTCTGCCGCACAGGAGAGTTGATTCATGAACCGGCGCCAGATGATGGCCGCGACCGCCGCGACCGCCCTTTCGTCCAGCCTCGCCGTTCCAGGAAGCGTTATGTCCGCCACGCCCAAGCCTGTCCCGCCCGTCGCCCGTAAAATCCCCAAGCGCATTGAGCAGCTGGGCCGGGTGCGGGTCGACGACTACGCCTGGATGAAAGACGACAACTGGCAGAAGGTCCTGCGCGATCCGACCCTGATCAAGGCGGACGTCAAGGAACACCTGACGGCCGAGAACGCCTACACCAAGGCCATGCTCGCGCCGACCGAGGCCCTGCAGACGGCCATGTTCGAGGAGATGAAGGGGCGCATCAAGGAAGACGACGCCTCGGTCCCCGACGCCGACGGCCCGTGGGAGTACTACAGCCGCTACGAGAAGGGCGCGCAGCACCCGATCCACGCCCGGCGCCCGGTCGGCAAGGCCGACGGCGAAGTGATCCTGCTGGACGAAGAGGCCGAGTCCAAGGGCAAGGCCTTCTACAAGGTCGACGCCGCCAGCCATACCGCCGATCACCGCTACTACGGCTGGGCCGTGGACGAGCAGGGTTCGGAAGTCCTTCGCATCCATGTCAGGGAGATCGCCACCGGCAAGACGGTCGGCGAGCCCGTCGAGAGCGTGAATGACTTCGTCTTCTCCCCGGACTCGAAGTGGATTTTCTGGACCCTGCGTGACGACAACGGCCGCCCCGCGAAGATCTACCGCCGGCCCGTCGGCGGGGCCGCGAAGGACGACGTGCTGGTCTATGACGAGCCGGACGAGGGCTTCTTCATCGGCGCCGGCGTGACCCAGTCCCGCAAGTGGATCGTCATCGGTTGCGGCAACCAGGACAGCAGCGAAGCCTGGCTGATCCCGGCCTCCAACCCGACGGCCGCGCCCATGCTGGTCGAGAAGCGCCAGGAAGGCGTGCGCTACGACCTCGACCACTGGAACGACCACTTCGTGATCCGCACGAACGCCGACGGGGCCGTGGACTTCAAGCTGGTCACCGCGCCTGAGGACAAGCCGGGCAAGGCTGAGTGGAAGGACTGGATCGCCCACAAGAGCGGCAACCTGATCCTCGGCACCACGGCGTTCAAGGACTGGTTCGTGCGACTGGAGAAGGTGGACGCGGTCAATCGCATCGTCATCACCAGCGCGGGCGGCGATGAGCACGTCGTCGACTTCGACGAGGAGATCTACGCCCTCGGCCTCGACGGCGGCTACGAGTACGACACCGCCTCGCTGCGCTTCACCTACACCTCGATGACCACGCCCCGGCAGTGGTTCGACTACGACATGGCGACCCGCAAACGGACCCTGCGCAAGACGCAGGAGATCCCCTCCGGCCACAACCCGGCCGACTACGAGACCCGCCGCCTGAACGCGAAAGCGAGCGATGGCGCCGAGGTGCCGATCTTCGTGCTGATGAAGAAGGGGACCAAGCTGGACGGCTCGGCGCCGCTGCTCCTCTACGGCTACGGCAGCTATGGCATCTCGCAGGAGCCGAACTTCTCGATCCGCAATCTCAGCCTTGTCGACCGCGGCTGGATCTGGGCGACCGCCTGCCCGCGGGGCGGGGCGGAAAAGGGCTGGGGCTGGTTCCTGGACGGCAAGAAGTTCAAGAAGAAGAACACCTTCACCGACTTCATCGCCTGCGCCGAGCACCTGCACGCCAACGGCTACGGCAAGCCCGAGCGGACCGTCGCCTATGGCGGCTCGGCCGGGGGGCTGCTGATGGGGGCGATCACCAACATGCGGCCCGAGCTGTGGGCCGGGATCATCGCGGCGGTGCCGTTCGTCGACGTGATCAACACCATGAGCGACACCACCCTGCCGCTGACGCCGCCGGAGTGGCCGGAGTGGGGCAATCCCATCGAGGACCCGGAAGCCTACGACTACATGATGAGCTACAGCCCCTATGACCAGGTGGCGAAGCTTCCCTATCCGGCGGTGCTGGCCACCGGCGGCCTGTCGGACCCGCGCGTCACCTACTGGGAGCCGGAGAAGTGGGCCGCCAAGCTGCGGGACCACACCACCAGCGGCGATCCGATCCTCTTGAAGATCAACATGGAGGCCGGCCACGGCGGCGCCTCGGGCCGGTTCGACTTCCTCAAGGAGATCGCGCTCGACTACGCCTTCGCGGTCTGGGCGGTGGAGCGCGGATGGGAGAAGGCCTGACCCTGAGGCCGGCGACGGCCGCCGACGCCCCGGCGTTGGCGGCCATCTACGGCGACGCCTGCCTGCATGGCGTGGGGACCTTCGAAGAGGTTCCGCCGGGCGCGGACGAGATGGCGGCGCGGCTGGCGACGGTGCTGGGTCGAGGATTGCCCTATGTGCTGGCGGTGATCGGTGACGAGGCGGCGGGCTTCGCCTACGCCGCGCCCTTCCGCCTGCGCGCGGCCTACCGCTTCACGGTCGAGGACAGCGTCTACATCCACCCGGACTTCAAGGGTCGAGGCGTCGGCCGCGCGCTGCTGTCGCGCGTGCTGGCCGACTGCGAGGCCTTGGGTCTTCGCCAGGTGATCGCGGTGATCGGCGGCTCGGACAATCTGGGATCGATCAACCTGCATCGGTCGCTCGGCTTCGAGCTTCAGGGGACGATGCGGGGCGTCGGTCACAAGTTCGGCCAGTGGCGGGACATCGTGATGATGCAGCGCGCCCTGAACGGCGGCGTGGAGACGGCGCCGGATGCGCCGGGTCTGTCGCTCTCGGGGGTGTAGGCGTCGGGCGACCTCAAGACTACCGACCCAACACCCGCGCCAGCGCTCCGGCGTCGTAGGGCTTGTCGAGGGTCTGGGCGTCCTCCGCGCCCTCGACGGCCTCATGGTCACTGTAGCCGCTGGCCAGGACGATGCGCAGGTCCGGCCGCAGGGCCCGGGCCTTGCGCGCCAGCTCGTCGCCGCGCAGGCCGGGCAGGCCGATGTCGGTGAACAGCACGTCGATCCGCGCGCCGGACTCGAGTATCGCCATCGCCGCCGGACCGTCGCCGGCCTCCAGCACCGCGAAGCCCAGCTCGCCCAGCATCTCCGCCGCGGCGGCGCGCACCAGGGCGTCGTCCTCGACCAGCAGCACCGTCTCGCGGCCGGCCAGCAGGCTGGACGCCACCTTCCGCGCCAGATCGGCCTTGGTGTAGGGCTTGGACAACAGCGACACGCCCTCGTCCAGGCGGCCGTGGTGAACGATGGCGTTCTCGGTGTAGCCAGAGGTGTAGAGCACCACGATGTTCGGCCGGATCTCAAGCGCCCGCTTGACGAAGGCCGGGGTCTTGATCGCGCCCGGCATGATGACGTCTGTGAACAGCAGGTCGACCGGCTCGCCGGCCTCGAGGATCTTCAGCGCCGCCTCCGGCCCGTCGGCCTGGCGGCAGTGATAGCCCAGCTCGGCCAGCATCGCGCAGGCCGCTTCCCGAACGGCCTCCTCATCCTCCACCACCAAGATGGACTCGCCGCGGCCGCCGGCATGCACCTCGGTCTGGACCGGGCCGGGCTCGGCCTTGCGGGTGCGCGGCAGATAGATCTTCACCGTCGTGCCCTGGCCGGGCTCGCTGTAGATCTGGATGTGGCCCTTCGACTGCTTCACGAAGCCGTAGACCATGGAGAGGCCCAGCCCGGTGCCCTTGCCCTCGGCCTTGGTGGTGAAGAAGGGTTCGAACACACGGGCGACAGTCTCGCGCGACATGCCCTGTCCGGTGTCCGACACCGCCAGCAGGACGTACTGGCCGGGCGTGATGTCGGCGTCGCGGGCGGCGTAGCGGTCGTCCAGGGCGGCGTTGGCGAGCTCGACGGTCAGGCGCCCGCCCTCGGGCATCGCGTCGCGAGCGTTGATCGCAAGGTTGAGCAGCGCGCTTTCGATCTGGGCCGGGTCGGCGATGGTGTTCCACAGGCCGCCGGCCAACACGGTCTCGACCTCGACCCCCTCGCCCAGCGTGCGGCGCAGGAGCTCGGCCATGTTGCTGACCAGCCGGCCGGGGTTGACCACCACAGGCTCCAGCGGCTGGCGGCGGGCGAAGGCGAGCAGCTGCCGGGTGAGGTCGGCCGCGCGGTCCGCGGCGTGGATGGCGTTCTGCAGACGGGTCTTGTTGCGAGCGTCCTTGATCCCCCGCTCGATCATCTCGAGGTTGGCCCGGATCACCTGCAGCAGGTTGTTGAAGTCGTGGGCGACGCCGCCGGTCAGCTGGCCGACGGCTTCCATGCGCTGCGAGCGCCGCGCCGCCTCCTCCGCCCGCTCGCGCTCGGTGATATCCCGCGACGAGCCGACGATGCGCACCGGCCGGCCCGCCGCGTCGAACACCGGGGCCAGGGTGGACTCCCAGGTGATCGTCCCGACGCCGGGGACGTCGGCGGTGTCGCGCACGGTAATCGCCTTCCCGGCGGCGACCGCCTGATCGTAGAGGGCCTTGAACCGGCCGCCCATGACCGGGAAGGCCTCCATGATGTCCCGACCGCGGTAGGGCGTCATGTCGCCGCCCAGCAACCGCGCCAGCGCCGGATTGAAATCGCCGATCAGGTAGCGGCCGTCCGGGGTGACATTGAAGGTGTAGAGGTAATCCGGCACGTTCTCGAAGACCGCCCGGACAAGCTTGCCCGCGTCGCGTCGCGCTTCCTCGGCGGCGTCACGCCTGGCCAGGGCCTCGCGAAGCTCGCGGTTCGCCCGTCCCATGGCCAGCACGGTGAAGGCGAGGACGAAGAGGCCGGCGCCGCCCAGGCCCATCGACAGATAGAGGCTGCGCCGCTCGTTGCGTTCAGCCCTCGCCTGCCGCTCGGCGAGCAGGCGCTGTTCCTGGTCGATGATCTCGGCGGTCAGCACACGGACCCGGTCCATCTGCGCCTTGCCCACGCCGGTCGCCATGCGCCGGCGGGCGCCCTCAAGGTCGCCGCGCTGTCCGAGCTCGAGGTTCTCTCTCAGGGTATCCAGCCGCCGGCGGGCCGCCTCCTGGAGCTGGCCGACCCGTTCAATCTGTTCGGGGTTGTCGGCGACCATCTTGCGAAGCAGCGAAATCCGGACCGGGATCTGCTGCTGCCCCGCCCGCCAGGGATCGAGGTAGCTGTCCTCGCGGGTGATCAGGTATCCGCGCTGGCCGGTCTCGGCGTCCTGGAGGCTGGAGAACAGCCCCCGGGCGGTCTCGAGCACCTGGTGGGTATGCTCGACCTCCCGCTGGCCCCGGCGCAGGTCCACAACGTGATTGAAAGCCGTATAGGCGGTCAGGCCCGCGATCGCGGCGATCAGAAGGATCGGAACGAGAAGAAAACGCTTCGAGCCCGACACACTGCACCCCCGGCCGTCCGCCGACGCGAACAGAGAACCCTACCCATATTGAGGGGCGCGCGGCAATTGCATGAGCCGGGCGCGGCGATGCGCGAAGAGCGCGCCGGGAGCATCAAGGGAAGACTGGCTGGGGAACTAGGACTCGAACCTAGAATGACGGTACCAAAAACCGCAGTGTTACCATTACACCATTCCCCAGCAGGAACGGCGGAGCCCGGACGAACCGGGTCGCGAGAGGCGGGTGAGATAGCGCAGGCGAAGGCAGGATGCAACGCCGCTGTGAAAGCCATTTTCAGAGCCCCGAATGGTCGCTTGCAGGCCTGGCGACTCGTCTCTATAAGCCCCCTCCTCTAGTCGGAGTGTAGCTCAGCCTGGTAGAGCACCGTCTTCGGGAGGCGGGGGTCGGAGGTTCGAATCCTCTCACTCCGACCAATTCTTCTGGTCCCCGACCAGATCCTTCGGAGCGCGTGCGAAACACGCGCTCCTGAGGGACCTTCCCCGGCCCGGCCGGGTGAAAAGCCCAATACCGACAAAGAAACAATGGCCAGTGTTGCCGCGTGTTCATTTGACCGCAACGCGCCACCCTGTAGCGTGAGCGCGACTTTCAACCCGGGTGCCCGATGAAGCAGTTCTTCCTGACCATGGCCGGCGTGTTCGCCGGTCTGTTGGTGTTCTTCGTAGTCGTTCCGTTCCTGCTGATCATGTCGATCGTGGCGAGCGCGCAACCCAAGGACACCACCCCGTCGGTCGCCGTCCTGCAACTGGACCTGCGGGACGGCCTCACCGACCAGGACCCGCAGAACCCGTTCGCCATGTTCGGCGGTTCGGGCATGTCGGTGATCTCGGTGATCGAGGCCCTCAAGCACGCGCAGACAGACGACAAGGTGAAGGGCGTCTTCGTGCGCCTGCCGGAGGGCGGCATGGCCCCCGCCGCCGCCGACGAGCTGCGCCAGGCCTTCCTGCGTTTCCGTCAGGCCGGCAAGCCGATCTGGGCTCACAGCCAGGGCCTGTATCCGTCCGGCGTGGTGTCCTCGACCTACATGCTGGGCGCGGCCGCCGATCAACTGTGGATGCAGCCCGACAGCGCCTTCCAGGCCACAGGCTTCGCGGTCGAGGACATGTTCTTCAAGCGCCTGTTCGACAAGTACGGCGTGAAGGCCGAGTTCGAGCAGCGCCGCGAGTACAAGAACGCGGTCAATCCGTACCTGTTCGACAACTACACGGCGGCCCACAAGGAATCGGAACTGTCGTGGATGACGTCCATCTACCGGACAGCCGTCCTGACCGCGGCCATCGACCGCAAGAAGGAGCCGATCGCCTTCGCCCGCGTCTTCGAGGCCGGTCCCTATTCGGCGCAGGAGGCGAAGGCCAAGGGTCTGATCGACGGTGTCGGCCAGGTGCGCGACACCTCCGAAGCTCTGCTGGCCAAAGCGGGCAAGAAGGCCAAGCTGGTCGACTTCTACGACTACATGAGCAACGTGCGGCGTGAGGCAAAGGCCGCATCGGCGCTGGGCAGCAAGCCGGCGATCGCGGTGATCGGCGCCGAGGGGCCGATCATGACCGGGACCAGCGGCGGCGGAAATCCGTTCGGCGGCGACGAGACGGTGTGGTCCGACGACGTGGCCGAGTCCTTCTACAAGGCTATCGAGGACAAGGACGTGAAGGCCATCGTCTTCCGCGTCTCCTCGCCCGGCGGTTCGGACACCGCGTCCGAACAGATCCTGGCCGCCGTCCGCGCGGCCAAGAAGGCCGGCAAGCCGGTCGTTGTCAGCATGGGCACCTACGCGGCCTCCGGCGGCTACTGGATCTCCTCGGACGCCAGCGCCATCGTCGCCCAGCCCACGACCCTGACCGGCTCCATCGGCGTCTATGGCGGCAAGTTCGTGCTGGGCGACGCGCTGGGCCGCTTTGGCGTCGACGTTCGCCAGACGGCGGTCGGCGGCGAGTACGCCAGCGCCTTCGGAACCGGCGAGACCTTCAACCCGGCCCAACGGGCGGCGTTCGCCGGCTGGATGGACCGGATCTACGAAGGCTTCGTGACTCGGGTGTCGGAGGGTCGCAAGATCCCCGCCGAACGCGTCCGCGAGATCGCAAAGGGCCGTGTCTGGACCGGCGTGCAGGCGCGGCAGCTCAAGCTGGTCGACCAGATCGGCGGCTACTACGACGCCATCGATCGGGCCAAGGCCCTGGCCAACCTGAAGGGCGAGGTGCGCATCAAGCACATCGGCGGCGGAAGCTCGCCGTTCGAGGCCTTCGAGAAGATGTTCGGCATCAGCTCGACCTCCCTGCGCACCGTCGCCGCCGCCGGCTGGGTGCTGGGCGATCCCCGGGCCGAAGCCATTCTGGACGAGATGGCCACCGCCCGTCTGCGCGAGCGGGGAGCGACCGTGCTGGCGCCCACCCCGGTGCGGTAGCCGGGCAACCGCATCCTCAAGACCATAGGCCCCGGCGAGCGATCGCCGGGGCCTTTCCCGTCCCGGGGGCCGCGCATCGCCCTGCCCCCAGGTCGAATCGGCGGCCGGATCGCCTGTTCAACGGGCGACGCCGATTGAACGCCCGCCTGCCGCTTGTGCGCGCTTGGCGAGGCTCCAATTCACGCTAGGATGGACCATACAGTCGCGATCTGCGGCATTGAAATGAGTCTCGTCGCATCGCGCCCGGTCATGGGCGGCGCGCGTCGTCGGGGCGGGTGAGGACCAGAAGTGACATTACCTGATCGGCGATTCTGGATCGCGGCCGCGATCCTGTTCACAACCGCGTTCGTCGCGGTCGTTCCGGTGCTGGCGCGGCAGGCGCCGCCGGCCATTCCCTCAGCCGAGGATTTCGGCCGCGAGTCGTCGATTCGCAATGTCAGCATCTCTCCTGACGGCAAGCATATCGCGGCGATCACCTCGCCAGACGGGGTCGCGACCTACGTGTCCATCTGGCGGACCGACGCGCCGGGCGAGACGCCCCGCGTTCTGGGCCTGTCCGGCCGCAACAGCATCCAGGGCGTGCAGTTCATCAAGAACGAGCGCCTCGCGGTCCGGGTGCGCCAGACCTACACCTCGGGCGTCACCAAGATGCACCTGATCCGCCTCTTCATCGTCGACCTGGACGGCAAGAAGTGGATGACGGCGCTGGGTGGCGACAACCCGGGCGAGTTCGTCTCCGCCCAGGTGATCGACAACCTGCCGACCGATCCGAACAACATCCTCGTGGCGTCCCGCGACGGCATCTACAAGCTTGATGTCTTCACCGGTCGCTCCGGCCGGGTGTTCGTCAGCTCGGACAAGTTCGGCGGCGAGCAGATCGATCTCACCGGCGAAGTGCGGGCCCGCCAGTCGGTCGATTATGAGAACGGCAAGGTCTACATCGCCCAATGGATCCGCAACCCAAAGACCAACGCTTGGGAAGAGCATTTCCGCTGGTTCGCCGCTGACCGCGAACCGCGCGAGATCATCGGCTTCACCCGAGACCCGAACGTCGTCTACGTCAGCAGCAGCGCCGGTCGCGACAAGGCCGCGATCTACGAGTACGACATCACGACCCGCCAGACCGGCGAGCCGATCTTCGAGACCAAGCTGTTTGACGCCACCGGTGTGATCCAGTCCGACTCGCCGGCGGACTACGGCCGCCTGCTCGGCTTCAGCTATGCCGCCGAGAACGGTCGCGAGTACTGGGTCGACGGCAAGATCGACGCGCTCTCCAAGGGCCTTCGCAAGGCTTTCGGCATCAAGACCGTGCCGGTCGCCTGGACCGACATCGCGAGTGGCGAAAAGGTGCGGTACAGCACCGCCGACGGCGCCGATGTGCTGATGACCAGCTGGTCCGACGATCTCAGCCGCGCCATCGTGGTGAAGGTCGGCGCCTCGCAGCCGCCCGAGTACTATCTTCTGGCGGACGGCAAGGTGACCCTGCTGGGCAAGGCGCGCCCCTGGATGAACACCGCGGCCCTGGGCGACACCCGCCTGGTCCAGTACGCGGCGCGGGATGGCCTCCTGATCCCGGCCTTCCTGACCACGCCGAAGAAGGAAATCTACGGCGCCGGCCCCTACCCCACCATCATCCTGCCGCACGGCGGTCCGTGGGGACGGGATGACCTGGGCTGGGACGGCTCGGGCTGGGTTCAGTACTTCGCCGCCCGCGGCTATGTGGTGCTGCAGCCGCAGTTCCGCGGCTCGCAGGGCTGGGGCCAGAAGCTGTGGCGCGCAGGCGACGCCGAGTGGGGCCAGAAGATGCAGGACGACAAGGACGACGGCGCCAAATGGCTCGTCGCCCAGGGCATCGCCGCGCCCGACCGCATCGCCATGCACGGCTACTCCTACGGCGGCTACTCGGCGATGGCGGCGGCGGTGCGGCCCAACGGCATCTACCAGTGCTCGGTCGCCGGCGCCGGCGTGGCCTCGATCGAGAAGTTCCGCGAGATCGTCAACCAGAGCCGCATCCTGCGCGAACTGCAGCGGCCGACGATCAACGGCCTGTCGCCGTTCGAGAAGGCGTCCGAGGTCTCGATCCCCATCTTCCTCTACCACGGAGACCGGGACACCACCGTGCCGATCAGCGAGTCGGAGCGTTTCGTCTCGGTCCTGAAATCGAGCGGCAAGCCTTACCGCTACCTGGAGATCAAGGACATGGGCCACCAGTCCGTTCTCTGGGAAGCCGGCCAGGTGGCCGAAGTCCTGACGGCCGTCGAGTCCTTCCTGACCACCGAGTGCGGGCCGGGCGGCCTCTAGGCTTC
The DNA here is from genome assembly GCA_031426695.1 of Caulobacter sp. Taxonomy (GTDB): domain Bacteria; phylum Pseudomonadota; class Alphaproteobacteria; order Caulobacterales; family Caulobacteraceae; genus Caulobacter. The sequence goes on along the minus strand of JASJPM010000008.1, from coordinate 46,820 downwards.
TAACCCGGACGGAAACGGGGGGCGCGGAACCGCAAGGGTCCGCGCCCCTTTTCCGTTCAGCCGGCGGTGTTGATGGTCCGGCCGAACTGACTGGACCGGAATTTCACAAGGCGCTCGCGGAAGTTCAGCTCGATCGAGTCGAAATGGCGCATCACATCCACCCCGATGAGCAGCGCCGGCCGGTCGTCGAGATCCCAGATGCGGAAGGTGTGAAGGTCGGCGAAGGCGCAGGTCAGGTTGCCCAGCCGCACGCCCCCGAGCCTTAGCGGGGGGACAGTCGACAGTTCGCCGACGGCGACCTGTCCCGTGGCGCTGACCAGCTCAACCCGCGGCAGCCGCTCGTTGAGCAGGCCCGGCCCCTGCAGCGCATTGCGAAGCGCCATGTTGCCGACTGTGTTCTCGGCGCCGGAATCCAGGAACGCCGTCAGCTTCACCCCGCCGATCTCGGCATCGACGATGGTCAGCTGGCCGAAGCGATGGCGCGCCGGAACGACGATGACGTCCGCGGCGTCTTCCTGCGCGCGCCTCTCCTGGGCTGACCGCGCCACGACGACCGGTTCGGCGCCGGAAAACAGGGAGAACGACTGTTCCCGGAAATTGAGCAGCGCCCTGCGATGGGCCAGGACATCGACGCCCAGCAGCCCGTCGGCGCCCAGATAGCGACCGTCGAGCACCGGCATCCTGACCCGGCGAGACAGAAGCCCGCCGACGGCGAGGGCCCTGACCAGAACGGTCGATGAGGGCATGACGCCGGCAATCCCGTGAACCAGCGCCCGCCCCGCAACCGGCAGGTTGAGCGCCGTGGCCACTTCCGTGGACAGGACCGACCGGTTGGCCCCGGTATCGACCACGAAGCGATAGGGTCCGGCCGCGTCGATCATGACATCGACGAGCATGCGTCGAACGGCGTCGAAACTCGCGCGTACCGCCCCGTCCTGGTCAGCCGGCTCTTCCCCCGCCGGCGAAGCGAGGGCGGCGGTCTGCAGGTTGACCTGCACCATCGTCCGCTCCGGCGCCGTTGCGCAGGCCGCGACCGGCGAGGCGATAAGGCCTCCGAGCACACCCCTTCGGCTGAGTTGTTCGTTCATGGCGTCCCCCTCGCCGCATCAATCCGCGCGCCTAGAGGTACGCGTCGCGCGGCCCGGCGCAAGAGGCCGGGGCGCGCAGGCGCCAATCGGGTTGCATCCCGGCCCGCACCTACGTAGCGATAGGCTCGCATTCTCGAGGGAGACGCTTCTTGACCTTCGCCGTCATACAGGGCCGGCCGGACACCCTGAACCCCCAGGTGAGCCGCTTTGCCCAGACGCCGCTGACGCAGACGGCGTTCCTCAACAGCGTGCCCAAATGCGGGACCCATCTGCTCCGTAACATCGTGCGCATGTTCGTGCCGGTCGAGCAGCACTACGATCGCGAGTTCATCCAGCTGCAGAACCTGGAGCAGCATCAGGCGGGGCTGGATCCCCGGCGCCCGGCCTTCAGCGTCGGCCACCTGATCTATGCCGACATGGCCGCGCTGGCCACGCGGCACGCCCGGCACGTTATCCTGGTGCGCGACCCCTATGATTATGCGCTGTCGCGGGCGCGTTTCATCTTCTCCGAAGAGTTTCGCCACCCGATGCTGGAGTCGCTCAAGGCGGCGGCCAGCGTGGACCAGGTGATCAATTTCATGATCTTCGGCGTGCCCGGCAAGGGCCCGGCTCTTCGCGAGACCTTCACGTTCAACGCCGTCGCCTGGATGCACACCGGCGCGGAGATCGTTCGCTACGAGGATATCGTGGCGGCCTTGAAGACGCTGGATACGCCGGCGGCAGAGGCCTTCTTCACGGATCTTCTGGGCAAGTTCGGCATCGCCCTGCCCCAGGACTGGCGCGAGCGGGTGCGGATCGGGTCCGCGCGCGAGCACAGCGCCACCGATAGCGGCCAGCTGTCGGGCGTGCCTGACTTCCCAAAAGTCCTGTCAGAGGGACAGAAGGCGCTCGTCGACTATGCGGCGCCGGGCCTGCGGGCGCTTCTGGGCTACAGCTGAGCCGGCGCAGGCCGCCCGACCAGCATCCGAGGTCCGTCGCCTTCGCGCTCGTCGCGAGGCGCGATGACAACCCGTTTCAGAGAAGAGGCGCGGAGCGATCCGCGCCTCCTTTTGTTTGGGCGCCACGGCTCGGCCATGGGCCCGGCCCCGGGCGGGCCTTGCGGCGAGCGCCAGGGTGACGGCGGCGGGAGCTGAACAGCGCGCAAAGAAAAAGGCGGCGGAGCTTTCGCTCCGCCGCCCAATTCTTTGATCGGCTGACGCCTAGAAGCGCAGCTTGATCTGGCTGAACACGCGACGGCCAACCACGTCGTAGGTGGACGGATCGGTGCCCGACTGAACGTTCGGCGAGTAGACTTGGGGGTCTTCGTCGAACAGGTTGTTCACGCCCACGCGGAGCGAAACATTGTCCGTGATCGCCCAGTCACCCGCGACGTCCCAGTACCACATCGAGTCCGGACCGGTGAAGGTTTCACCCGGGAATTCCACCGACAGACGGTTGTCCATCTCGCCGATGAAGCGGCCGCGAGCGGTGAAGCCGAAGTCGCCAACCAGCCAGCTGGTCGACACGGTGGCCTTCCATTCCGGGTAGCTGGTGCCGAGGCCGGCGCCGAAGTAGGAGGCCGTGCCCGCGAAGTCGAGCTCAACACCGCCAGCGATCGGGTCCTTTTGCTTGAACTCGATCAGGTGGCTGACCAGGGCGTTGATACGGACGCTGCCCCAGTTGTCGAGACCCAGCCACTCAAGGTCGAAGCCGTAGTCGACCTGGAAGTCGATACCGCTGGCTTCCTGGCTGCCGTCGTTGTCGGCGACGAAGACGTCGTAGCCCGTGGAGGGGTTGTAGATCCACAGGATGTCGCCGCCGACGCGCAGGATGCCGTCACAGTTGACGTTGTTCACGTCGTAGGTCGGGTTCGTGCCGTAGTAGTTGAAGCACTGGGCCACGATCTGGTTCGGCGTCGGAGTCAGGATCGCGTCTTCGATCTTGATGTTCCAGTAGTCGACCGTACCGCGCAGGCGCGACAGCCACTGGCTTTCCCAGGGCGACTGCCAGGCCACGCCCACCGTGAAGGTGCTGCCTTGTTCCGGCTTCAGGGCGGTGTTGCCGGCAAGGTCAACGCCGATCTGCGAGCCTGGGGTTTGCTGGAAGGTGGCATAGGCGCCAGCGCCGACGCCGCCGTTAAAGCCTGAGTTCAGGCAGAGGTTGTTGATCGCCGCCAGGTTCGGGTTGGCCGGGTCACGCACATTGGAGCTGCGCGAGCAGGGATCGAAGTACTGGGGCGCGGAACCGCCGCCGGCGAAGAGTTCGCCGAAGTTCGGCTCACGAACCGAGCGCTGGTAGGACGCGCGGACACGCAGCTCGTCGACGACCGACCAGTTCAGCTCGATCTTGTACGAGGGCGAACCGCGCGAGGCGCGCGAGTCACCCGAGATGCGGTCCTGGAACTCCGACCAGCTGTAGCGGTAGCCGAGCGACAGATCGAGGCTCTGAACGAACGGCGCATCGGCCACCAGCGGGATCAACGCTTCAGCGAAGATGTCGGTGAAGGAGTTGGTGCCCGAGTCGGGGTTCTGGGTGTTGAAGCCCGAGATCGGGCCGGAAGCCGCGCCGGGATCGAAGGTGTAGTCGAAGCCGCGGAACTCGGCGCCGAACACCACCTGGGCCGTGCCGGCCGGCAGTTCGTACACCGGGCCGGTGACATAGGCCTGGGCGATCTGCTGCACCATCTCGGTCGACAGGGTCGTCGACACTTCGAGGTACTCACGGCAGGCGGCCGAGATCGGCTGACGACCGAAGATGTTGAAGCCGCCGGCGCAGAGGCTGGCGCCGCCGTCGGCCGCTTCGATCATCGCCTGCAGGCGTTGGGTGTTGAGGTTGCCGGTCTGGGTCTGGTCGATCTCAGTGCGACCTTCCGAGACGTAGGCTTCGAGTTCCCAGCCGCTGTCGCCGAGCGGAGCCCGGAGACCGGCCATGAACTGGACGACCGTGTTCTCGTAGTTCGACTGACGCAGGCCGAGGTCCAGCGAGCGCTGGCGCATCAGGAACGGCTCGGCGGCGCCGGCGCCCGCGAGGCGGGCGTCATCGCCGACGCGCGAGTTCAGCACGGTCAGCAGATCGACCGGGATGAAGGGGTTGGTGACCGGAACGACCAGCAGCTGGGCGACCTGTTGACCCGGGTTCACCAGGCTCGAGACCACGTCCTGCGGACGGGCGGTGCTGATGTTGCGGGTGTTGACGGTCGGGAACGGCGTCGGGGCCAGGGCGGTGACCGAGTTGTACTCGGTCCAGCCGACTTGGCTGAAGAACTGCACGCCGCTGTCCAGCTCGTAGTTGATCTTCGACAGGAACGAGTAGCGGTCCATCGGAAGGACCAGGATGTTCACGAAGTCGAAGTTGTAGCTGTACAGATCGGGGTACAGGGTCTGATTGACGGTGCCGTCGATCGGGCCCTTGTAGTTCACGACGTCGAACGGGCTGTTGAAGATGCCCTTGTAGAACATCGTGCCGTCGAGGTTGAAGCCGTACGCACCCGAAGTCTGGGTCACGTTGGCGCTGCCGACGGCGCCCTGCAGCGCCGCGAGCGTCGGAGCGTTGGTGCCAGCCCAGAACAGCGCGCCTTCCGGCAGGAAGGATGTCGTCGACGTGGCGTTCTGCGAGAACGGACGCTGCGACTTGATCATGCCTTCGCGGTAGGACCGGTCGAACGCGATGACCGCGTTGCCCTTGCCGTCGGCGAAGTTGCCGCCGAGGACGGCGGAGAACTGGTACTCTTCAGCGTCCCAGTACTCGGTGCTGTTCGAGTAGCTGGCGCGGACGTCGATGCCTTCGAAGTCCTTCTTGAGCTTCAGGTTCACCGCGCCGGCGATGGCGTCGGCGCCGTAGGTCGCGCCCGCGCCGCCGGTGATGACTTCGATCGAGTCGATCAGGGCCTGCGGAATGGTGTTCAGGTCGACGGTCAGGTTGTTGGCCGACACCATCGGACGACGACCGTCGACGAGGACGATGTTCCGGTTGGCGCCGAAGCCGCGAAGGTCGACGTTCGACTGGCCGCCGTTGCCGGGGTTGTTCGAGGTCGTCGAGCCCGCCGGGTTAACCTGCGGCAGGGTGTTGAGGTAGGTGTCGAGCGTGACGTCGGCGTTGGCGACGATCTGCTCGCCGGTCACCGTGGCGATCGGGCTGTTAGCGACGTAGTCCTGGCGCGCGATGCGCGAACCGGTGACGACGACGGCTTCAACTTCCGTCGTGTCTTCCTGCGCAAGCGCGGGAGACGCCGTGGCGAAAGCGGCGAGAGCCGTCCCGCAGATCATGGTGGACGCCAGCAGGCGGCCGCGCGTGGTTTGGAGCCTCAAGATATTTCCCTCCGGATCAGCGCCGCCCGGGTACCGGACGCGCCCCCTCAAGTCTGGACGAATTGCTTCGAGCGCACGGGGCGCTCGCCTAAAGCTGATCCTTGCCCCCGCCCCGAACACCGGTCAACGACCATTGCCGATCCGTAACGCGAACGACGTAAGATTGTCGCACTTTGGCAACAGCGTGTTCAACCGAGGGCAATTGCGGCGCGGATCGGCCCCGGGAAACGGGTTGACGAGGCATTTCGGCTCGCCGATTCGCGCTGAAGGGGAAGATCACCGCCTCCCTGCGCCTTATTTGACGCAGAGCCAGCGCGTGCGGTGATGGTCGACCAGGTTGTCGACCCATCCGGTGATGCGCGGACTGACCAGATTCTTGTTGATGTAGAAGTAGACCGGCGCGATCGGCGCGTCCTCGAGCATCAGGTGCTCGGCCTCGGCCATGTAGTCGGCCCGCTTGACCGGATCGGGCTCGCGGTCGGCCTTGGCCATCAGGTCATCGTAGACCGGATTGTTGTAGTCGCCATAGTTCTGCGGGCCGTACCAGGACCGTTGCAGATCCAGGAAGCTGGTGGCGTCGTTGTAGTCGGCGACCCAGGCGGCGTCGGCCACCTGGAAGGCGCGGGCGCGGTAGTCGGCGTAGGCGATCTGGGTTTCCTGCTGCGCCAGCGTCACCTTCACCCCGATCAGCTTCCAGTCGGCCTGGACGGCCGGCATGTAGAGCATCGGATCGGGTGAGTTGCGGTGCTTGATCTCGACCTCCAGCGGCTTGCCCGGGCCGTAGCCGGCGGCGGCCAGCAGCTTGCGCGCCTCGGCCTGGCGGCGCTCCAGCGGCCAGTCGAACCAGTAGGGCGGCTTGACCGGGCGATAGTTGGCGACTCCGGGCGGAACCATGGTCAGGGCCGGTGTCTGGCCGCCGCGGAACAGCTTGTCGGTGATGAAGTCACGGTCGATCGACATGGCCAGCGCCTGGCGCACGCGACGGTCGCGGAAGGGCGGATAGCCGGTCTTGGGGCCATTGTTGAAGGCGATGTAGGTGGTGCCCAGGTAGGTGTTGGTCCGCACATAGCCCGGCATCTTCTGACGCAGGAAGGCGATGCGGTTGGACTGCATGTCGGTGTTGAGGTCGAGTTCGCCGCTGGCGACGCGGCGCTCGGCGGAGATAGCGTCGGTGGTCGGGTAGTACCGGATCTCGTCGACGCAGAGCTTGTCAGCCTCCCAGAAGCGCGGGTTGCGCGTCACCTTGACGTAGTCGCCCAGCTTCCAGTCGGCGAGAACGTAGGGGCCGTTGCTGACCATCTTGCCCGGACGGACCCAGGTCGGCCCTTCCCGCTCCACCACATGCCTGGGCACCGGGTAGAGGACGTGGTGCTTGGCCAGTTCGGCGAGGTAGGCGGCGGGGTGGTTGAGCTGGATCTCCAGGGTGCGGGGATCGACGGCCCGGACGCCGAGCGATTCGAGCGGCGCGCTACCGTCGTTGATCGCCTGGGCGCCCTTGATCAGGTAGAGCAGCGAGGCGTACTCGGACGCCGTTTTCGGGTCCAGCACCCGCCGCAGCGAGAAGACGAAGTCGTCGGCGGTGACCGGTATGCCGTCAGACCAGAACGATTCGCGCAGGTGGAAGGTCCAGGTCAGGCCGTCAGCGCTGATGTCCCAGCGCTCCGCCACGCCCGGAATCGTCGAGCCGTCGGCGGCCGACTGGGTCAGACCCATGAACATGTCGCTCTGGATGCGGTCTTCCCAGGTGCCGGTCGAGGTGTGCGGGTCCAGGGTCGCCGGCTCGGTGGTGTTGCCGAACATCAGGCAGACCTTGCCCTCGGGACAGGGCGCCCTCGAAGGACCCGACTGCCCGCAGCCTGCGAGCGCCAGAACGGCGAGCCCCGAAAGGAAGACGTTGCGCATGAGCCGGGGCCCCTTTTGAATGGCGATCTGTCGTTTCAAGGAGTCGCCCATGTCAACGCCCGTCCATGGCTACAAGTCGCGTCGGCTTCTGGCGGCCGCCGCCGGCCTGGCGCTGGTCTGCGCCGGAGCGGCGCTCGCCGCTGATGCGCCCAAGCCCCGCGCCGCGGCGCTGCAGGCGCTGGTGGAATGCCGGAAGGTCGCCGATCCCGCCCAGCGGCTGACCTGCTACGACGCCGCGGCCGGCGGACTGGAGGCGGCCGAGGCCGCCGGCGACGTGGTCGTGGTTGACCGCGCCCAGGTGCAGGAGGCCCAGCGCGCCGCCTTCGGCTTCAACTTCCGCATGCCGGCCTTCCTGACCGGCGGCGGCGGCGACAGCGACTCCGCCAAACGCGGGACCGTGCTGGACACCCTGGAGACGACGGCCACCGAGGCGCGTCAGGTCAACGGCAAGTGGTACATCGTGCTGGCCGACGGCGCGATCTGGCGCCAGACCGACAACGAACCCGTCAACCGTGCCCCGAAGCCCGGCTCGAAGGTCACCATCAAGCGCGCGTCGCTCGGCAGTTACTTCCTGAGCGTCGACGGGCAACGGTCGATCCGGGCCAAGCGCGACAACTGACCGCGAGACGGCCATCGGTCAGCGGTCCTTCGGGTCGAGCGCGTCCCGAAGGCCGTCGCCGATGAAGTTGAACGCCATCAGGGTGATGATCATCGTCAGCGACGGGAAGATCAGCAGCCAGGGCGCGATCTCCATGTCCTGCGCGCCCGCGGAAATCAGGGTGCCCAACGACGCCATCGGCGGCTGGACGCCCAGACCCAGGAACGACAGGAAGCTTTCGGCGATGATGATCGCCGGGATGGTCAGGGTCACATAGACCACAACCGGCCCCAGCAGGTTGGGGACGATGTGCTTGAGGATGATCTGGCTGCCCGACAGGCCGGCGGCGCGGGCGGCCTCGACAAATTCCTTCTGCTTCAGCGACAGGGTCTGGCCGCGCACGATCCGCGACATGGTCAGCCACTCGACCGCCCCGATGGCCAGAAAGATCAGGAAGATGTTCCGGCCGAAGGTGACCATCAGCAGGATCACGAAGAAAATGAACGGCAGCGAGTACAGGGTGTCGACGATACGCATCATCACCTCATCCACCCGGCCGCCGACGTAGCCGGCGATCGCGCCCCAAAGGACCCCGATCAGCAGCGAGACGCTGGTGGCGACCACCCCGATGGCCAGGGAGACGCCCAGCCCGGCCACCAGCCGCGCCAGCAGGTCGCGGCCCAGCGAGTCGGCGCCCAGCAGGTGTCCGCCCACGCCCGGGGCGGCCCAGACGTCAGGCTTGGTGACCGTGTCGTAGTGGAAGGGCACCACGAACGGCCCGATGACGGCGACCAGCACCATGATCGCCAGCACAATCATGCCGGCCACGGCGGCCTTGTTCGACAGCAGACGGCGGCGGGCGTCGTCCCACAGGGAGCGGCCCTTCACGGCCTGCTGCAGCAACTCGGCGCGCTGCGGCGAGCCGGGGATCATCTCGGCGATGCTCACGACAGCCTCACGCGGGGATCGAGCGCCGCATAGATCATGTCGGCGATCAGGTTGAGGACGAGGATCAGCAGGGCGTAGACGATGACCATGCCCATCACGACGGTGTAGTCCCGCTGCAGGGCGCTGATGACGAAGAACTTTCCAAGGCCCGGCAGGTTGAAGATTTTCTCGACCACCAGCGAGCCGGTCAGAAGGCCGGCGGCGGCCGGGCCGAGGTAGCTGACCAGCGGCAGGATGGCGGCGCGCAGCGCGTGCTTGCGCACGATCAGGCTCTCGGGAAGACCCTTGGACCTGGCCGTGCGGATGTAGTTGGAGCGCAGCACCTCGATCATCCCGGCCCGGGTCAGGCGCGAGATGATGGCGATCTGCGGCAGGGCCAGGACGGTGATCGGCAAGATCAGGTTGGCGACCGCCCCGCCGTTCCAGCCCGCCGTCGGCAGCCATCCCAGCTTTGAGGCGAAGACCAGCACCAGCAGCGGCGCGGTCACGAAGGTCGGAATGCAGACCCCGAGGATGGCGACGCCCATGGTGAAGTAGTCGGCGATCTTGTTCTGACGCAGGGCGGCGATGACGCCGAGACTCATTCCGACCACGGCCGCCAGCAGGATCGACACCCCGCCCAGGATCAGGCTGACCATGTAGTTCTCGCTCAGGATGTCGAGAACGCTCTTGTCGCGGTACTTCAGCGAGGGGCCGAAGTCGCCCTTCACGACCCCGGCCAGGTAGTCGACGTACTGTTCGTGCAGGGGCTTATCCATGCCGAACTTGGCCATCACCACCGCTTCGATCTGCGGACTGAGCTGGCGCTCGTTGACGAACGGGCTCCCCGGCGCGGCGCGCATCATGAAGAAGGCGACCGTGATCACCAGGAACAGGGTCGGGATCGCCACCAGCAGTCGGCGGAACAGGAAACGCAGCATGGGCGGCTCACTCGCGCGGACGGGGCCGCAAAGTCGGTTGCGAACCTTTCATCGGGTCCCGATGATGTCAACGAACCCCAGGCTGGATGAACGTGCGATGACCGACTTCCGACGCGTGACCGACGATTTTTCGGTCAGCCCCCAGATCGCCCTCGAGGATATCGCCGCCGCGGCGGCCCAGGGCTTCACCCTGGTGATCAACAACCGGCCCGACGACGAACAGCCCGGCCAGCCGGCCTCGGCGGAGGTCGAGGCGGCCGCGAAGGCCGCGGGCCTCGACTACGTGCATATCCCGGTGGTCGGCTCGCCCACCCCCGACCAGGTCGAGGCGAACCGCGTCGCCATCGCCGGCGCGGACGGCCCGGTGCTGGCCTTCTGCCGCTCCGGCACCCGCTCCATCGTCACCTGGTCCATCGGCCAGGCGATGAGCGGCGAGCGCGGCCGCGGCGAGTTGACGGCGCTGGGCCGCGAGGCGGGCTATGACCTGTCGGGCGTTCTGGGAGGGTAGGAACGCCTACCCCTCGCCCAGCGTCGTCTGCGCCTGGACCCGCGCGGCGCCCATGGCGACGGGTTCAGGCTCGCAGCTGGCCAGGACCAGTTGCGCGGTCATGAGACAGAGGAGGGCGAAGGCGAGCCTCTGGAACCGTTTTGAGACAAAGATCGCGACGTCTTCGGCCATTCTGAGCCCCTCAAGCCTGTTTGAGGGTCCAGAGCGCAAGAACCGCGCCGGGCGAAGCCGGCGCGGCGATCACACACCACTCACGGGCAAGTCGTTTGTCCGTGATCCAAATCGGGATAGTTAGCTCCGGTATCGGCCGCGGGGGCGGCACCAGGAACCATCGATGGCCGGCGCGTTCTGGACGTCCGATTTCTACTTCGAGGGCGGCCGCGTGAAGGTCCGCAAGACGGGCGCCGACCTGGCGTTCGACCGAGTCCTCGTCGAGGAGGCGCTGGTCTGGTTCGCCTACTATGTTCCTGTCCGCGCCAAGGCGGCCTGGACCCGGCTGACCCGACCCGGTCCCAGCATCTGGTTCGCGCCCGACAAGCCCAGGCCCTGGTATCTGGTCTGGGCCGCCGCCGCCTGGTCCGGCGCCCGGATCGCGACCTCGCCGGAGGCCGCCGACGCGGCCATGTACTTCGATGACTCCGCCCGGGGCCTGGCGCCCAACACAGGACCGGCGAAGCGTTTCAACTACCACTGCACCGACGTCACCAAGACCCATGTCGCCCGGATGTTCGAGGACGCCTTCGGCTATCCGCTGGCGGTGGATCCCACGACCGCCGCCGGGCCTGTCGTCGAAAAGGGCGAGGACAACGGCGTTCATGACGGGCGGATCGTCCAGGCGCCCTGCCGCGCCCTGCCGGGCAAGACCTACCAGCGACTGATCGACAACAGCTCGGCGGCGTCGGGGGACGACCACGTCGACGACCTGCGCACCCCCTGTGTCGGGGGCAAGCCGGTGCTGGTCTTCATCAAGCGCCGTCACAAGACTGACCGCTTCGCCAATCACAACAGCTTCGTGTCCCTGGTCACGGCCGAGTCGGTGTTCTCCGCCGACGAGATCGACGCCATCGGCCGCTTCTGCGCCGGCATGGGCCTGGACTGGGGCGGGCTGGACATCCTTCGCGACCGTGAGAGCGGCCGCCTCTACATCGTGGACGTGAACAAGACCGACATGGGACCGCCAATCGCCCTGCCCCTCGCCGCCAAGCTGACGGCCACCCGCTTGCTCGCGGACGCATTCCGCACTCTCATCACCGGGAATGACGCGGGAGGGCGCGCATGATTCCGTTCGTAAGGGACATCACCTTCGACTACGGGGCCTGTGACCGGCTGACCCCGCTGATCCGGCGTGTCGTCGCCAGGAACCCCGGACCGTTCACCCTCCTGGGCACCGGCACCTACATCATCGGCAATGGCGAGTCGGTTGCCGTGATCGATCCCGGCCCGGACCTGGACGAGCATCTGCAGGCGATCCTGAAAGCCACCGAGGGCGAGCGGATCACCCACATCTTCATCACGCACAATCACCTCGACCACTCGCCTTTGGCCAAACCGCTGCAGGCCCTGACCGGCGCGACGACCTACGGCTGCCCGTTGATCGGGCCACTGGGCGAGGATAGCGACGTGCGGATGGAGGCCGGCGACGACCGTGGCTTCGTCGCGGACGTCGGGGTCTGCGACGGCGGGACCTTCCAGGGCGACGGCTGGACCATCGAGGCCATCGCCACGCCGGGCCATACCAGCAACCACATCTGCTACGCCTTGCACGAGGAGAACGCCCTGTTTTCCGGCGACCACATCATGGGATGGTCGACGACGGTCATCAGCCCGCCGGACGGCGACATGGGCGCGTATTTCGCCAGCCTCGACCGCATCAAGGCCCGGGACTTCACGACGCTCTGGCCGACCCACGGCCCGCCCATCACCGAACCGGGTCCGTTCGTGCAGGCCTATATCGACCATCGACGCAATCGCGAGGCGCAGATCCTCGCGGCGATCGGCCAGGGCCTGACGCGCATCAAGACGATGGTGCCCGTGCTCTACAAGGACGTCGATCCGCGCCTGCACCCGGCGGCGGCGCATTCGGTTCTGGCGCACACGCTCCAGCTGGTCCGCGAGGGCCGGATCACGGCCGACGGCCCGCCCGGACTGGACAGCGAGTACGCGCTGAAGGGCTAGCCGGAAAGGCCCGACAGCAGCTTGCCGATCTGGCGGCAGTTGGCCCCCAGGTCGCGGCTTTCCGAGCGGCTGACAGAGCGGACGTCGATGCGGGCGCCCGCGCCTTCCGGCTTCACCCGGACAACGATGTCGCGCTTCAGGCCGTAAAGCAGGCCGGTGGCTGTCGCCTCAAGCTGACCGGCGGCCGGATCTTCGTGGACCAGCGCCAGACCGGCCGCCTGCACTGCGGCCTTGGCCGCGGCATAGGCCTGCTGCGGCGCGACGCCCAGCACAGCCGGCCGGGCGTCGGGACAGGTCTCGGCGTTGACCTCGCCAACCGGCCGGCCGGCGTAGAAGCGCGAGCCGATCGGCAGGACGGGCTGGGCGTCGACATAGTTGGCGGTCGGACCCCGCGCCGCCAGCATCGCCGGGGAGAACATCAGCGGCTCGGACCAGTCCGTGGCCACGTCGGCCAGCGGCGGCATCCGCGCCGCGTAGGACTGCAGGGTGATCAGGCCGGCCCAGGTCGCGGCGGTGATGGCCAGCGCCAGTAACGCCTTGCCCCACAGCCTGGAGAAGCCGCCGAACGTGGCCACGAGCAGGCCCAGCACGCTGGTCAACGCGCTGACCAGCGCCGCGGCCGGCGCCCAGCCCAGCGACGGCGTGGCGCCGTTCTGCAGCATGGCGACGATGCCGATCTGCTGGTCCCAGAGGTTCAGCTGCATGCCGGCGGCGCCGGCGAGCACCATGGCCGCGGGGGCCAGAGCCGCCAGTAGCGCCAGGTTGAGGTAGCCGTTGGCCCAGCCGGCCGGCTTCTTCTTGCCGTCCTTACCGCCCTTGCTCTTGCCTTTGCCTTTGGCCCGGCCGTCAGGCGTCGCCGAGGCCAGCCACAGGGGCGACTCCTCGTAGGAAGCAGGCGCGTCGGCGTCCTTCGACGCCGCGTCGGGCTTGCCCTTCAGCGTCTGCGGAAAGGTCAGGGACGCCGCCTCGGCGGCGGCGGCGGCGGCCAGGGCCGCTCCCACCGGCGTCATGTCCGGCATGCTGGGCAGCGGCGGCGGCACCTCGCCGTCGGCGTCGTCCTGCGCAGGTTCGATGGGCTCGAACTCGGCGTCGATCATGCCGTCGACCGGCGCATGCGACGTCGGCGCGGCGACCGGTTCGTGCGGCGTGGTGTCAGACAGGGTATCGGCTTGATGGAGCTCTTCGGCCCCGACGGCTGCCGTGCTCGTCGGGGCCTCAGATTTTCCCGAAGGATCCTCGACCTCGACCGGCTCGGGCGCATGCAGCACCGGGCTCGGGGCCGCGCGTTCGGCGATCGTCGAGGTCGCCGCGGCGGCCGCCGCGAGGACCGGCGTGGCCGGCAGGACGTAATCCTTCATCCGCTCGCGGATCAGCTTCTTGTCGATCTTGCCGGTCGCCCCCAGCGGAATGTCATCCACGAAGGCGACGTCATCAGGCATCCACCACTTGGCGATCTTGCCTTCCAGGAAGCGCAGCATCTCTTCCTTGGTCGCGGTCTCGCCCGGCTTCAGCTTGATCAGCAGCAGCGGACGCTCGTCCCATTTGGGGTGCAGCACCCCGATCACCGCCGCGAGCTCGACCTTGGGATGGCCCATGGCGATGTTTTCGATGTCGATGGTGCTGATCCATTCGCCGCCGGACTTGATGACGTCCTTGGCGCGGTCGGTGATCTGCATGAAGCCTTCGGGATCGATCGTGGCGACGTCGCCCGTGTCGAAGTAGCCCTCATCGTCGAGGATCTTGCCGCCGGCGCCCTTGAAGTACTCGCGGACGACGAAGGGACCTTTCACCAGCAGGTGGCCGAAGGTGCTGCCGTCGTGCGGCAACTCGGTCCCGGCGTCGTCGGTCAGCTTCAGGTCGATGCCGAGCGGCGGACGGCCCTGCTTGAGCTTGTAGGCCATGCGCTCGTCGTAGGAGAGACCGGCGACGCGGGCGTTGGGCGAACCCAGCGTGCCCAGCGGCGAGGTTTCCGTCATGCCCCAGGCGTGCAGCACGTCGACGCCGTAGCGGTCGTGGAAGCCCCGGATGATGCTTTCCGGGCAGGCCGAGCCGCCGATGACGACACGCTTGAGGGTGCTCAGCTTGCCGTTGGTGGCGTCCAGGTGCTGCAGCAGCATCTGCCAGACGGTCGGCACGGCGGCGGAGAAGGTGACGCTCTCGGTCTCGAGGAGCTCATGGATCGAGGCGCCGTCCATCTTCGCGCCCGGCATGACCAGCTTGGCGCCGGTGCCGGGGCCCGCGAACGCGATCCCCCAGGCGTTGGCGTGGAACATCGGCACCACCGGCAGGACCGTGTCCATGGCCGAGATGCCCAGCACGTCCGCCTGCAGGCCGACCAGGGTGTGGAGGTAGTTGGAGCGGTGCGAGTAGAGCACGCCCTTGGGGTCGCCCGTCGTGCCGGACGTGTAGCAGAGGCCGGCGGCGGTGTTCTCGTCGAAGCCGCCCCAGGCGCAGTCGGCCGAGTTGCCGTCGACCAGGGTCTCGAAGGTATGGGCGCCTTGCCACTTCATGGTCGGCACCCCCTTGATCTGGAAGGGCGGCATGTGGGTCTTGTCGGTCATGATCACGACGTGCTCGACCGACGGGCAGCTGGCCAGGATCGCCTCGAGGATCGGGACGAAGGTCAGGTCGACGAAGATGACGCGGTCTTCGGCGTGGTTGATGATCCAGGCGATCTGCTCGGGGTGCAGGCGCGGATTGAGGGTGTGGCAGACCGCGCCGATCCCCATGATCGCGTACCAGGCTTCCATGTGCCGGCCGCTGTTCCAGGCCAGGGTCGCGACCCGGTCGCCGACGCGCACGCCCATGCCGATCAACGCATTGGACAGCCGCTTGGCGCGGTCATGGATCTGTCCGTAGGTGGTCCGCACGATCGGTCCCTCGACCGAACGCGTGACGACCTCACGGTCTCCGTGCCAGCGCTTGGCGTGATCCAGGATCGTGTCGACCGTGAGCGCCGACTGCTGCATCAAGCCTTGCATGGACGTCGTCTCCCCCTTGTTTTCGTTGCTGCAACGACCCTAGCAGCCTCCCGCCGCGATGCACAACGCGGCGCGCGCCAAGCGGGAAAAGGCCCGCCCTCAGACGCTGTCCTGCAATTCCACGGCGATCATCGACGGCGTTCCGGCGCGCTCGACCTGGATCTCGACCCGGGTCCCGGGCGCGCCGGTCAGGGCCCAGACCAGGCCATAGTAGCCGTCCTTGCCGCGCCATCCCGTCACCTTGTCGCCGAGGACCAGACCCGCCCTTGCGGCCGGGCCGCCTTGCCGGACCCAGATGACCCGCAGCACGCCGTCGACCGCGTCGATCTCGATCCCTGCCCGGTCGTAGCGATAGACGTCGTGCAAAGCCTGGCTGGGCTTGATGTAGAGACGCTTGCGGCCCGGGTGGTTCAGGAAGTTGAACCGCCGGACGAGCTCGAACCCGATCACGCCGTCTATGTCGTCGGTGCCGTCCTCGTCGCTGTCCGCTGGATTGCCGAGAGTCACGATAGGACTTTCGAAGGCGAAGCGCCCGAACTCCAGGCGGCCGCCCCGAACGACCCGGACATGGGCGGTGCGGGCGAAGGTGCGGACCGCCGACTCCGCGCTGGCCGGGAACGCGTCCCAGAGGTTGTGGCGCCGCACGAAGTCCGGCTCCAACGCCAGCGACATCGATGCGCCGGTGTCGACGAGCAGCCTCAGCGGTCGTCCGTCCAGATTCGCCTGGATTACAGGCCGCTGGTCCAGTTCGTTCACGGACTGGTCGTCCCGGGCGTAGGCGCCGAGCCGGTTCGTGGTCCCGAATGTGGCGCCGCGGGCAAACGTGTCGATCGCCTCGTAGCCTTCGGGCGAACCATCGAGCGTCCTGGAGACGCTGAGGATCTGGCGGTCGAAGTCGAGACCCATGACTCCAAACCGGGCGATCGGGATGATCCCGCTTATGAAATCATATCGTCCAGCCGACATGCCGACCATGTAGACGTCGCGCTCCCGGACGCCGCCGCCAATCACCAGCGATTTGCAATGGTAGATGTCGGTGTTCAGGCGCCCGACGGCGGCCTGCACCTGGCCGGTCGTGACCGGAACGAGGCCCAGCGTCGTCGCGGCCGGCGGGGTGATCGCGAAGTTACCGGCGCCGGTGTCGATCAGGAACGCCAGCGGATCCTTGCCATTGATGGTGACCGCCGCCCAGGGCTGGTTGCGGACGACCCGGAACGGCGTCTCCACAGGCGAGGCGGCCAAAGCCGAGCCCCCGAAGGCCAGACCGGCTCCTAGCGCGAGCGTACCGCGACGCGTGACTGTCATGACTGTTCCCCCCGACCCCGGACCCTCACCCACTCGCCCTGCACGGTCAACGTGTATCGATCTTCCGGTCTGGCTCGGCCATAACCCTCGCCGATGACCGATACGACCCCATCCGCCCCGCCCCTGCTCATTGCTTTCGCCGGCGGCTCCGGCTCGGGTAAGAGCACGCTGGCCGCCGCGCTGCGGGCGCGCCTGCCGGAAGGCGTCGTGCGGATGGTGATCGAGGATGCCTACTACGGCGACTGGGGCGGCAGGCCGGGCTTCGACGCGGCGACCTTTGACTTCGACGACCTCTCGGCCAAGGACCATGACCTGCTGACCGAGCACCTGCGGGCGCTGAAGGCCGGTCAGGGCGTCGAGGGTCCAATCTACTGCTTCTCGACCCACCGCCGGAAACCCGAGACCGAGCGGCTGGACCCCGGCGCGGTGATCGTCGTCGAAGGCGCCCACCTGCTCTGCACGCCGGACCTGGCCGCCATCTTCGATCTGCGGGTGTTCGTCGACACGCCCGCCGACGTTCGGTTCATCCGTCGGCTGATCCGCGACCAGCGCGAACGCGACCGGACGGCGGCTTCGGTGATCAGCCAGTATCTCGCCACGGTGCGGCCGGCGCATGAGCGCCTTATCGAGCCCTCCCGGAGACTGGCCGACATCGTGATCGCCGACGAACGCGGCGCGGTTGTACCGGACGATCCCGCCGAGATGGACCGGCTGCTGGCGCCCGTGCTCGCTCATGCGCGGCTGCAACCCTTCCTGAAAGACAGCTAGTTCGCGCGACAGGAGTGTTGCGACGGGCGAAAACTCGCTTATAGGCTGAGTGGAGAACGTTGTTTTTCCGAGGGTGCATGACGGCGGTATTGGGGACCACACGAACAGAGCGGAAGCGCAGTCACATCCTCGTCGCCGCCAAGGACGTCTTCGCCCGGGAGGGCTTCTCCAAAGCCGGCATGGAACAGGTCGCCCGCAACGCCGGCGTATCGACGGCGACGCTGTATGCGCATTTCCCGAGCAAGGCAGAGCTGTTCCGCGTGGTGGTCGAGGAGACGATCGACGATCACGCCGCCGCGGTTCGGCAGTCGGCGCTCGCCGGCGGGTCTCTCCGCGCCCGGCTCGAGGCCTTCGCCACCGCCTATGCGACTTTCTACAGCAACCCGACCTCCCGGGCGCTCTTCCGCATGGTGACCGCCGAGCACCGGCGATTCCCCGACATCGCCCGCCACTTTCGCGACCGCGGCCGGAACGAGCTGGGAGGGGCGGCCATCGCCCTGGTCCGGGAGCTGGCCGATCAGGGCGCGCTGCGCGTCGACAAGGCCTCCCGAGCGGCCGGTCAGCTGCAGGGCATGATCGAGCACGCCACGCTGCTTCTGGGTCTCATCGAGGGGGACGAGGTCCAGCCCTCCCGGTCTCCGGCCGAGATCGCCGCGGACGCTGTCGAGACCTTCCTCGCCCGCTATGGCGCTTAGGGGAACAGCCGCCGGGTTCCCCAGCCGGTGCCCTGACGCTCGAACACCAGCCGCTCATGCAGGCGGAACGGCCGGTCACGCCAGAACTCGAAGCTGACAGGCGCGATCCGGAAGCCCGACCAGTGCGGCGGCCGGGCGACCTTGCCCAGACCGAAGCGCAGACCGACCTCGGCCACGCGCTTTTCCAGCGCGAATCGGTCGGGCAGAGTCCGCGATTGGTCAGATGCCCAAGCGCCCAGCTGGCTGGGGCGGGCCCGGGTGGCGAAATAGGCGTCGGCCTCGGCGTCGCTCACCGGTGTGACGTCGCCGCGAATCCGCACCTGCCGGCGCAGCGACTTCCAGTGAAACAGCAACGCCGCCTTGGGGTTGCTCGCCAGTTCCAGACCCTTGGCGCTCTGCAGGTTGGTGAAGAAGACGAAGCCGTCGGCGTCGAATCCCTTGAGCAGGACCATGCGCACGTCGGGCATGCCGTCGTCGTCGACCGTCGCCAGCGCCATGGCGTTGCCGTCGTTGATTTCGGAGGCGTTGGCGGCCTGCAGCCAGGTTCCGAACAGCTCGAACGGGTCGGCCTCCGGCAACAGCGGCAAGGGCTCGGCCGCCGTGACCTGCCTGACATAGTCGTCAGCGCTCGGAGAGGCCGGGATCAGATCGTCATGGTCGCTCATGACGCTCCATATAGCGCGAAGACATCGATGCATCAGGCTTAACTGGCCGTTGACCCTGTTTCGTCACCTTCGCGGCATGACCGCCGGGGCGACAATCGATGCGAAGCAGGCGCGCCGCCTGCTGGGGGTGAAGCCGGGCGTCGACGCCGGCGTCCTGACGTCCGCCTTTCGCGAAGCGGCGCTGCGCACACATCCGGACCGCGACGGGGGCGACGCCAGGGCCTTTCGCGAGGTGCTGGAAGCCTATCGCCTGCTGCGCGAGGCCCCGCCCGAACCCATCGCCTTCATTCCCGCCCCGGCGGCCGCGCCTCGCATGCGCGACCTCGAGATTTCGCCCGCCGTCGCCATGAACGGCGGCGAGGCCTACGTCGACACCCTCGACGGCCGCCGCCTCAAGCTGAAGCTCGAGGCGGGTCTGAGATCGGGCCAACAGGTCCGCGCCGGCGGCGAGCTGTTCACCGTCGCGGTGCGCGGCCCCGGCGCGACGGTCCGGGGCGACGACCTTTGGGTCACGGTCGACGTCGCGAGCGAGGTGCTGGCGGACGGTGGACGCGTCACCGTCGACACGCCGGTTGGACCCCGCACGCTGTGGATCAGCCGCAAGGCGGCGGATCGCAAGCTGGTCCGCCTGCCCGGCGAGGGTCTGCCCGCCACGGCGACCCGGCGGCGGGGCGATCTTTTCGTCCGTCTGGCGCCGGGACCGGACCGGGCCGAGAGCGCCGCCAAGGTGCTTCTGCGTCGCTTCGCCGCCGCCTGGGCGGCATGACTTTGTGACCCGCGACGCTTTCGGCTAGAAGCGCCGGGTCATGTCTCACAACAGCTTCGGCCACCTTTTCCGCGTCACCACCTGGGGCGAAAGCCACGGGCCAGCCCTGGGCTGCGTCATCGACGGCTGCCCGCCGGGACTGCCCCTTTCGGCCGAGGACATCCAGGTCTGGCTCGACCAGCGTCGGCCAGGCCAGGGCAAGTTCGTCACCCAGCGCCAGGAGCCGGACGCGGTGCGCATCCTCTCGGGCGTCTTCGCCGACGACCGCACCGAGGGCCAAGTGACCACCGGCACGCCGATCTCGCTGATGATCGAAAACGTCGACCAGCGGTCGAAGGACTATTCCGAGATCGCGCGAGCCTTCCGCCCCGGCCACGCGGACTGGCCCTATTTCGCCAAGTACGGCGTTCGGGACTATCGCGGCGGCGGCCGGTCGTCGGCGCGGGAAACCGCCGCGCGGGTCGCGGCCGGCGCGGTTGCCCGCAAGATCATCGCCGGGGTGACTGTCCGCGGCGCCCTGGTCCAGATCGGCCCGCATGTGATCGACCGCAGCCGCTGGGACTGGGACCAGGTCGGCCAGAACGCCTTCTGGTGCCCCGACGCCGACATGGTTCCGGTCTGGGAAGAGCACCTGGAGAAGATCCGCAAGGCCGGCTCCTCGACCGGCGCCGTCGTCGAGGTCGAGGCGACCGGCGTGCCGGCCGGCTGGGGCGCGCCCCTCTACGCCAAGCTCGACGCTGAGCTGGCCGCCGCCCTGATGTCGATCAACGCCGCCAAGGGGGTCGAGATCGGCGCCGGCTTCGAGTCGGCGGCCCTGACCGGCGAGGAGAACGCCGACCAGATGCGGATGGGCAACGACGGCCCGCTCTTCCTGTCCAACAAGGCCGGCGGCATCCTCGGCGGCCTGTCCACGGGACAGCCCGTCGTGGCGCGAGTGGCGTTCAAGCCCACCTCCTCCATCCTGACGCCGCGCGAGACCGTCACCGAGGACGGAGCGGAGGTCGAGCTGCGCACCAAGGGCCGCCACGATCCGTGCGTCGGCATTCGCGCCGTGCCGGTGGTCGAGGCGATGACGGCCTGCGTGCTGGCAGACGCCTTCCTGCGGCACCGGGGTCAGACAGGCGGCGGGGCGTTCCTGCCGGGCTCGTCTCGAAGAACCTAGATTTTTTGACCCCAGTTTCACGTTGACGAACAAGGACTTGCCCTTCTATCACCACGCCCGGGGGAAGGAGGGGTATTGCGGTTCGAGCTGCTCAAGATCCTGCTGGTCGATGACAACGCCCACATGCGGATGTTGCTCTCGGAGATTCTGCGCGCCATCGGCGTGAAGGATGTCCTTGAGGCGACAGACGGGGCGCAGGCCTTGCAGACCCTGCGACTTCACCCCGTGGATATCGTCATGACCGACCTGGCGATGGAGCCGCTGGACGGCATCGACTTCCTGCAGCTGCTGCGCAATTCGGCCGATAGTCCCGACCAGATGTGCCCGGTCATTATGATCACCGGCTACACCACCCAGAAGCGGGTGGCCGAGGCGCGGGACGCCGGCGTGAACGAGTTTCTCGCCAAGCCCGTCACCGCCCGCGGGGTCATTGATCGCATCACGCGGATCGTCGAGCATCCCAGGCCCTACATCCGCACCGACAGCTACTTCGGACCAGACCGACGACGGCGCGCCGATCCCAATCATCACGGCCCCTGGCGTCGGAGCGGCGACGCGCGAGGCTGACGCGACCGATCGCCGCCTTTCTTTCGCACCGACGGCGCGGTAGCGAGGCAGGGAGTTCCAGGAGTAACCTCATGCCCCTTCGCCGCCTCATCCCGACGGCCGTCCTGGTGGCCGCAGCATTTGGACTCCAGGGATGCCTGGCCGTCGCCGCCGGAGGGGCGGTTGTCGGCGCGGCCGGCGCTGTCGTCGGAACCACGGCCAAGGTCGGCGGCGCGGTCATCGGGGCCGCCATCCCGGACGGCGATGTCGACTGTTCGAAGAAGAAGAACCGCAAGAAGCGGGACTGCCGCCGGTAGCAACCGCCATCAGAGGCTCAGCGAGCAGCTCTCGTTGATCGTCGGGCGCGACACCACGATGCGCGACAGGCCCGGGAAGTCGGGGCGCAGCTTCTCGACGAAGTAGAGGCAGAGGCGCTCCAGCGTCGGCGTCTCCAGACCGGACCGGTCGTTGAGCAGGCCGTGGTCGAGTTCCTCAGCGACCGACTTCAGCGCCTTGTCCAGCCGGTCGAGGTCGACCACCCAGCCGGCCGGCTGGGCCGGCCCGCGCACGCTGGCCTCCACCCGGAACGAGTGGCCGTGCAGGCGGCGGTAGCGATGATCGGACGGGCCCTGTTCGATGTAATGGGCGGCGTCGAAGGTCGCGGCCTTCGTGATCTCGAAGATGGGCTCGGTCATGGTCTCTGGAACTTGCGGGGCCTGGGAGGCTTTCGAACCGTTCCGGCGATCCGGAGCGGTCCGTATCCATCAGGGCAGGCCCAGATACTTGTGCGTCTGGACGCTTAAACGCCAACGCGGGTGGGAAAGGCAATAGGCGACCGCCGCTTGGGTGTTGGCCTGCTGGTCGGGAGAGTCCATCGGCTGGAGGAAGAAGCGTTCGAAATCCAGCCCCTCGAACCGCGCCGGATCGACTCCCGGCTGCGGGTAGACGAGCTTCAGCTCCTGCCCCCGCGTCTGGACGATGGTCGACTGGGCCTTGGGGCTGACGCAGATCCAGTCGATGCCGTCCGGCGCCGCCAGGGTGCCGTTTGTTTCAACGGCGATCATGAACCCGCGAGCGTGAAGCGCGTCGATCAGCGGGGCGTCCAGCTGCAGCAGCGGCTCACCGCCGGTGCAGACGACGAGCTTGTCAGACTGCGGCCCGGTCCAGGCGGCGTCAACGGCCGCCGCGAGCGCATCGGGCGTCGTGAACTTGCCGCCGCCCTCGCCGTCGACGCCGACGAAGTCGGTGTCGCAGAAGGTACAGACGGCCGTCGCCCGGTCCTGCTCGCGCCCGCTCCACAGGTTGCAGCCGGCGAATCGGCAGAACACCGCCGCCTTGCCGGCCTGGCCGCCCTCGCCCTGGAGCGTGAGGAAGATCTCCTTGACGCTGTAAGTCATGTCATCTGCTCCGGACGGCCGGCGGCGTTCCAGGCCTCGTACCCGGCGGCGCGGAGCTCGCAGGCCGGACAGGCCCCGCAGCCGTAGCCCCAGGGGTGTCGCTCGCCGCGCTCGCCGCGATAGCAGGTGTGGCTGTCCTCGATCGTGATTCCGACCAGCCTCTCGCCTCCCAGACGGCTGGCCAGGGCCCATGTCTGCGCCTTAGTCAGACGCATCAACGGCGTCTCGATGCGGAATTCCCGGTCCATGCCGAGATTGAGCGCCGCCTGCAGGGCGTCCAGCGTATCGCGCCGACAGTCCGGATAGCCGGAGTAGTCCGTCTCGCACATGCCGCCGACCAGAGCTTTCAGTCCGCGTCGATCCGCCATCGCCGCAGCATAGGTCAGGAACACCAGATTGCGCCCGGGCACGAAGGTCGAGGGCAGTCCGCGTTCGGTCATCTCGATCTCGCGGTCGGCGGTGAGGGCGGACTCGGCGACCGCGCCAAAGCCGCGGATATCGAGCACATGGTCCTCGCCGAGCCGGTCGGCCCAGACCGGAAAGCTGGCCGCGATCGCCGACCGAACGGCCTGCCGGGCCTCCATCTCGATGATGTGCCGCTGTCCATAGTCGAAGCCGACCGTCTCGACCCTGGCATACCGATCGAGCGCCCAGGCGAGACAGGCCGTCGAATCCTGGCCGCCGGAGAAGAGAACAAGGGCGCCGTCGGCGGACGGTTCGGCGGAGGTCATGCGGGCGGGGTCCGGGGCGCTTCAAGGAGGATGCGGAACCGCTCTCTACTACACGAGCGAGTGACGTAGCGAAACGCGGACGACTCGCCGCAATCCCTTGGGGCGCCTGTATTTGCGGCGCCCGCTCTCCTGCCGCGCGAAGAAGTCGTTTCCCGTGCGTAAGCAAGCGACGCAGACCGGCAACACAAGGTGAAAAGCCGTAACCTATCAGCGTTCACCTAGCGGCGAACGGTTGACAGTCACCCAAGGCGCGTATGCAATCCACGGAAGCTGCGGGGGGATGTGTCACGCACCCCGGCGGCAAATATTGCGTGACACTGAGGAAACACAGAGACGCCGCCAAACCCCGAGACGGGGAGGCGCCGTCCGGGGAGGGTTACAGATGACAGGATCTCTGCGCCTGCGGAGTCTGCTTGCCGCGAGCGTTTCACTGGCCGCTGTTGCGGCCATTGCAGCGCCCGCTTTCGCCCAGGATACGACCGTCGGCGAGATCGTCGTCACCGCCCAGAAGCGGGAAGAAGCGATCCAGGACGTGCCGATCGCGGTGTCGGCGTTCAGCCAGGACTCGCTTGAAAAGGCCAAGATCGACGGGGGCCCCAACCTGGTCCTCGCGATCCCGAACGTGAACTTCTCCAAGGGGAACTTCACTGGCTACAACTTCCAGATCCGCGGCGTCGGCGCCAAGCTGGTCGCGGGCTCCGGCGACGCCGGCACCGGCATCCACCTGAACAACGCCCCGCTGACGGCCAACAACCTGTTCGAAGCCGAATTCTTCGACGTCGAGCGCGTCGAAGTGCTGCGCGGCCCGCAGGGCACTCTGTACGGCCGCAACGCCACCGGCGGCGTGGTCAACCTGATCACGGCCAAGCCCATCGACGACTTTGAAGCGCTGATCCGCGGTGAAGTCGGCAACTACAACGCCCGCAAAGTGCGCGGCATGATCAACATCCCGCTGGGCGACATGTTCGCGGTGCGCGCCGCCGGCGCGATGCTAACGCGTGACGGCTACGGCGAGAACCTGACCACCGGCAGCGACGTCGACGACCGCGACCTGTGAAACTCCCGCATCACGGCGTCCTTCCGCCCGACCGACACCTTCGAGGCGTCGTTCATGTGGGATCACTTCGAGGAAGACGACAGCCGCTCGCGGATCGGCAAGCAGCTCTGCACGAAGGACTCCGGCCCGGCCAACATCGGCGGCATGGCCTACTTCGCGTTCAGCCCGGCCGTCGCCCAGATCCAGCGCGGCTTCTTCAGCCAGGGCTGTGCGCCTACGCCGCTCAGCGACCCCGGCATCCTGGGCACGCCCAACAGCGCCGCCACGCTCGGCGGTCTGTTCGGCACGTTGTTCGGCTTCACGACTGGCGACGCCTTCGCCGGCCAGATGCAGGACCCGGACATCCGGAACATCCAGTCGAGCTTCGACCCGGTCTACCAGGCCGACACCGACATCTACCAGTTCAACATCCAGTGGGATCTCAGCGACGAGCTGCAGCTCACGGCCCTGACCGGCTTCAGCAAGAACGAGCTGTTCACCCGTCAGGACTACAACCGGATCGTCCCGAACGCGAACTTCAACGTCGCGCCGAACCCGGTCAACGCGGTCGCGGCCTTCCCGGGCTACGGCGCCCTGTACGCGGCCCTGTTCCCCGGCGGCGTGGTCAACGACCCGCAGCTCGGCCCGCTCAACAAGTTCTCGACGGCCGACATCTCGCGCGGCTCGAGCGAACAGTGGAGCCAGGAACTCCGTCTGCAGTCGAACTTCGATGGTCCGTTCAACTTCAACATCGGCGCCATCTACCTCGACTTCCAGTCCGAGGGTGACTACTACGTCATGGGCAACACCCTGACGGCGGCCATGCAGGTCCAGAACGCGCTGCCCTTCGTCACCGTGACGGGCTGCACGAGCCTGAACCCCTGCTTCATCGACCCCAACGAGGACCCTGACCGTTCGGGCCGCAACTACTACGACAACACCGGCACCTATCACCTGAAGTCGCGTGCGGCCTTCGGTGAAGTCTACTGGCAGCTGACCGACACGGTCCGGATCACCGGCGGCCTGCGCTACACCCACGACAAGAAGATCTCCGAGAACCGCTCGGTTGTCCTCTCGGCGCCGGGCACGGGCATTCCGCTGAACCCGACGACGCCGTACCTGTACGCCGAGTTCAAGGAAACGACCGGTCGCCTGAACATCGACTGGAAGCCGGACGTGTCGTTCACCGACGACAGCCTGCTCTACTTCTCCTACTCGCGCGGCTACAAGGCCGGCGGCATGAACCCGGCCTGCTCGGCGTCGGTCTTCGCCTCCTGCCCGTCGCCGACCTTCGCGCCGGAGTTCGTGGACGCGTTCGAAATCGGCTCGAAGAACACGCTGATGGGCGGGGCCATGGTCCTGAACATCACCGGCTTCAAGTACGATTACATCGGCTACCAGGTGTCGAAGATCGTGAACCGCACGTCGGTGAACGAAAACATCGACGCCAAGATCGCCGGTCTCGAACTTGAAACCGTCTGGTCGCCGATGGACGGCCTGCGCCTGAACGCCAACATCGGTTACCTCAAGACCGAGATCGCCGATGGCACCAGCTCGATCGACGTGTTCAACCGCACCCAGGGCGATCCGAACCTGACGCTCGTCAAGAGCAGCGCCGCCTCCAACTGCGTGGTCACCACGGCGGCGGCGCAAACCGCCCTGTTCGTGTCCAACGGCGCCGGCAATCCCGCGAACGCCAATCCGTTCGCGCTGCTGGCGGTCTGCTCGCTGGCGACGCCGGTTCCGGCCGGCACCCTGCTGTTCGCCGGCGGACCGACCGCTCTGGGCCGCAACGTCTTCGGCGGCCTGGTCAGCGATGGCTATGAAGTCGATCTCGGCGGCAACAACCTGCCGAACTCGCCGGAATGGACCATCTCGCTCGGCGCCCAGTACACCTGGACGATGGGCGACTGGGATGCGACCGTTCGCGCTGACTACTACCGTCAGACGGACTCATTCTCGCGGATCTACAACGCCAACACCGATGCTCTGGAAGGCTGGGACAACGCCAACATGACGTTCACGGTGGCCAACTCCAGCATGGGCCTGTCCCTGGAAGCCTACGTGAAGAACCTGTCGGATGAAGAAGTCCTCACCGACACCTACCTCACCGATGACTCCTCGGGTCTGTTCCGGAACGGCTTCTACGGCGAGCCGCGCACCTACGGCGTGGCGATCACCAAGACCTTCTAGGTCTTAAAGCCAGACAAGAACTGGGCGGCGGGGATGCAAATCCCCGCCGTTTTTCTTTGTCCGGTGCGCGCTTAACCTATCCGCAAGCGCGCCTGATGCATGGTGGTCAGCCAAACGACCATCTCAGCCGGCTCATGGATACGCTTTCCAGTCTGATCGAACGTCGCGCCCCGGTGTCTCCGCAGACCTCCTGTGCGGACGTCGCCGCCCGCTTCCTGGCAGAACCCGACGCCCTCGTGCTTGCGGTGACGGAGGGCTGCGCGCCGGTCGGGCTGATCGCCCGCGACGTCGCCCTGGCGCTGGCCGCCGACCCCCGGGTCGTCCGCGAGGTCATGGACACTCTCCCGCTGGTCGCGTCCGCCGACATGACGGCGGGCGCTCTGCGCGACCTAGCGCTGGCCACCCGTCCGGAAGCCCTGGCGCGCGGCTTTATCGCTGTCGAGGACGGCCTCTATCTCGGCGTCGGTCACCCGCTGATGCTGCTCGGCGCTCGCCGGATGCGTTCCCGCAAGCCCCGCGGTTCCGAGGCCGAACTGATCAGCCGGATGAGCCACGAAGTGCTCCAGCGTCTGGATGGCGTGAGCGACTTCACCACCCGCCTGCTACGACAGCCGCTGGCCCCTGACGCCGAAGCCTGCGTTCGCGCCATCGCCTCCACCGGCGAGGATCTGACGGGCCTGATGCGCCGGGCGATCGATCTGCACGACGCCCAGCGCGGCACGCTGGTCTTCAACCCCCATCCCTGCCGTCTCCAGGACGTCATGGACACCCTCGACCAGCGCTGGAAGAGCCGGGCCGCCTCGACGGGCCTTACGTTGCTGACCGCCTATGACGGCGATCCCGATCACGCGGCGGAGCTGGACGAGGTCCGGCTGCTGCAGGTGTTCGACGCGCTGATCTTCAGGGCGCTGAGCGAAACCCGCCGAGGCGCCGTCGAAGTATCCTTCAAGGCCCGGCCCACCCCCGAGGGTCTGCTGCTGGAAGGGCGGGTGCGCGACGCCGGCGTCGAGCTGACCACCGAGGGCCTGGCGCACATCTTCGCACCCCTCGGCCAGTCGAGCGATGATCATCCCGAGGGCCTGACGGCGGGCCTCGGCATGGCGCTCGCCAGCCGGATCGTCAGCGCCGCCGGCGGCATGATCCGCGCGGAGCCCAATCCGGGCGCCGGCGTGACCGTGACCTTCGAGTTCATCGCCATTCCGGTCTCGATGGAGACCGCGGTCAGCGCGCCGACCGGCGGCGAGGCGGCGGGCCGGAGCGCCCACGTCCTGATCGTCGACGACAACGCCACCAACCGCATGGTCGCCGAGGCGCTGTGCGAGATGTTCGACTGCACCTCCGAACAGGCCGTCGACGGCGTCGAGGCGCTGGAGGCTGTCCAGGCCCGCGCCTTCGACCTGATCCTGATGGACATCAAGATGCCGCGCATGGACGGCGTCGCCGCCACCCGCGCCATCCGCGCCCTGCCCGGCCCGGTCGCGCGCACGCCGATCATCGCCCTGACCGCCAACGCCGATCCGGAGGACGTCCGGTCCTACATCGAAGCGGGCATGAACGACGTCGTCGAAAAGCCGATCAAGGCCGAGCGGATGCTCGAGGCGCTTCAGTCGGCGCTGGAAGGCGTCGAGGCGGCCTCCTCGGCCGCGGCCTGAGCGGGCAAGGTGAGTGGTAGCTGGGGGCGGGATCGAACCGCCGACCTGTGGGTTATGAATCCACCGCTCTAACCATCTGAGCTACCCAGCCACGGGTATCGCGACACGCGCGAGGCGCGCCTTATACGGGTCGCCGCGTTCCGCTTCAAGCACCTGATCACCCTCTTGGGAAACCGGCCGGGGACAGCTAGGGTCGCGGCCGCATGAGCGTGCTTCACCTCCTCGGTTCGCGTGGCGACGGCGGCGCCGAAACCTACTTCGTCGACCTCGTGCGCGCCCTGCACGAGGCGGGCATGGCGCAAGCCTGCGCGCTGCGTCCACACGCCGAACGAAGCCGAGCCCTGACCGAGGCCGGCGTCGCGACCAGCAGCTTCGGATTCGGCGGCCCGCTGGACCTTCTGACCAGGCCGCGCATCGCCGCCTTCGCCCGCCAGACCGGCGCCACCGCCCTGGTCGCCTGGATGAACCGCGCCGCCCGCCACACGCCCGCCGGACCCTGGAAGCGGATCGGAAGGCTCGGCGGCTACTACAGCCTGAAATACTACAAGGGCTTCGACCATCTGGTCGGCAACACCCGCGACATCGCCGACTGGATCGTCGGCCAGGGCTGGCCGGCCGGGCAGGTCAGCTACATCCCCAACTTCGCCGCCGCCGCCGAGGACGGCCAACCGGTCGACCGGGCCAGCCTGGACACCCCGGAAGGCGTTCCCCTGCTGCTCGGCATGGGCCGGTTGCACGACGCCAAGGCCCACGACGTCAGCCTCAAGGCCCTGGCGTTGATCCCGGACGCGTACCTGTGGATCGCCGGCGACGGGCCGCTGGAGGACAAGCTGAAGGCCATGGCCGCCGCCCTGGGCGTCGCCGACCGCGTGCGGTTCCTGGGCTGGCGCAACGACGCCGGGGCGCTGTACCGGACCGCCGACGTCTGCGTCTTCCCCTCGCGGTTCGAACCGCTGGGCAATGTGGTCATACAGAGCTGGGCCCACGGCCTGCCGGTCGTCGCCGCCGACAGCCAGGGCCCGGGCGCCCTGATCCGGCACGGCGAGGACGGGATCCTGGTGCCGCTGGACGAGCCAGAGCCGCTGGCCGACGCAGTGAAGGCCATCCTCGCCGATCCGATGATGAAGATCCGCCTGGTCCAGAACGGCCACGCCCGCGTCGAGGGCGAGTTCAGCCAGGCCGCCGTGGTCGCCGAGTGGCGCAGCCTGTTCTCCCGCCTGGGCGCCCTCTGATGTGCGGCATCGCCGGCATCCTGGGCGTCACCGATCCGCAGGCCGCCGAGCGCGAGGTCCGCGCCATGATCGAGCGCATCGCCCATCGCGGTCCGAACGGCATCCGCGTCGAGAGCGGCCCCGGCTGGTGCGTCGCCCATGCCCGCCTGTCGATCATCGACCTGGAAGGCGGCTGGCAGCCGCTGCACGCCGCCGGCTCGACGATCATCGGCAACGGCGAGATCTACAACTACGTCGAGCTGGCAGAGGAGTTCGGGCTTGGGGCCAAGCTGGCCACCGGCTCGGACTTCGAACCGCTGCTGCACATCTATGCGCTGGAGGGCGAGAAGGCCTTCGAGAGGCTTCGGGGGATGTACGCCTTCTGCCTGATCGGCGGGGACGGGCGGACGTGGCTGGTGCGCGACGGGTTCGGGATCAAGCCGCTTTATACGGAATACACCCATCCAACCGGATTCCGATTTGCCTCGGAGGTAGGCGCTTTTGCTGATCCCCTCCCCCAGCCGCCCGAGGCGGGATGGGCCGCACAGTTGCTTTCGCTGGGCTATCTCATCGACGGACCGCTGGATTCTCGGGTTGATCGGCATCCGCCACGTCTTGCCACCGGGCTCGCGCCGAACTGCGAGATCGAAGAAGACGCCGTTGTGGATTGGCTGACCTCCGCCAAGCCATTTCAGCGGAACAGAGACGAAGAGGCGCTATCGGCGCTCGACGCCGTCCTCGAAGACAGTGTGAAGGTCCACCAGCGGTCGGACGTCCCCTACGGCCTGTTCCTGTCCGGCGGCATTGACAGCAGCGCCATCGCCACCTTGATGAGCCGGCTGAACGCGCGGCCGGTCACCGCCTTCACCTGTGGCTTCGACGCGCCCGAGGCGCGCGACGAGCGCGGGGCGGCGGAACGCGTGGCCCGGGCGCTGAACCTCGACTGGCGCGAGACGACCTTTGGCGAGGAGGACTTCTGGCGGATCGCGCCGCAGGTCGCGCGGTTTCTGGACGACCCGACCACCGACTACGCCTGCCTGCCGACCTACAAGCTGGCCGAGGCCGCCAAGGGCACGTTGACCGTCGTGCTCAGCGGCGAAGGCGGCGATGAGCTGTTCGGCGGCTACGGCCGCTATCGCCGCGCACTGCGGCCGTCCTGGCTCGGCGGGCGGCCGGCGGAGCCGCAGATCGACGCGCCGTTCCTGAAGGACAAGGGCGCCGGCGCGCTGGCCCGCTGGCGCGAGGCTGCCGAGGCGCCGGACGACTACACCCCCCTCCAACAGGCCCAGTACGCCGACATCGTCACCTGGCTGCCGGGCGACCTGCTGCTGAAGCTCGACCGGATGCTGATGGCGCATGGGCTGGAGGGGCGGACGCCGTTCCTCGACAGGAAGGTCGCGGCCTTCGCCTTCAACCTGCCCGACCGCATGAAGGTGCGGGGCAAGTACGGCAAGTACATCCTGCGCAAATGGCTGGAGCGGCACTGCCCGGCGGCCGAGCCCTGGGCGAAGAAGAAGGGCTTCACCGTTCCGGTGGCCAGCTGGATAGCGCCGCGGGCCGGCGACCTGGGCCCCCGCATCGCAGCGACCAAAGCGGTGGCGGAGGTCTGCGACGTCGACGCCGTCCGCGCCGTCTTCACCGACGAGAAACAGGCCCACAACCGCTGGCCGCTGCTGTTCTTCGCCCTATGGTCTCTCATCCACATCGAGGGCGCGGAACCGGCCGCCGCCCTGACGTCCTTGCTCGGCGAAGCCTGAGGAGTTTTCCATGCGTCCGCTCGTTCTGATCACCGCCGCCCTGGCGCTCGCCGCCTGTGGCGGCCAGCCGACGACCGCCCAGACTCCCGGCCAGCCGCTGGAGACCCGTGCCGCCAACGGCGCCGGCCAGACGCCGGCCTTCCCGGGCCAGACCCGCGCGCCGCTGGCCACGGCCAATGTCGCCTTCGAGATCGTCACCGTCGCCGAGGGGCTGGAGAAGCCCTGGGGCCTGGCCTTCCTGCCCGGCGGCGAGATGCTGGTCACCGAGAAGGCCGGCCGACTGCGCATCGTCGGCCAGGACGGCAAGCTGTCGGCGCCGGTGACGGGCCTGCCGGAGGTCTATCCGGCGCGGCAGGGCGGCCTGCTGGACGTCGTCGTCGGTCCGGACGGCCTGATCTACTGGAGCTACGCCGAAAAGCGCGAGGGCGGCGACGGCACGGCCGTGGCCCGCGGCCGGCTGGTCCCCGGCGCCGCACCGCGCATGGAGGACGTCAAGGTTGTCTGGCGCATGACCCCGACCCTGGAGTCCGGCGCGCACTACGGCAGCCGCCTGGCCTTCTCGCCGGACGGCTTCCTGTTCATCACTACCGGCGAGCGTTCGATCCTGGCCGGCCGCGCCCAGGCCCAGGATCTCAAGTCCAGCTTCGGCAAGGTGATCCGGCTCTATCCGGACGGCGCCATTCCCAAGGACAACCCCTTCGCCGCCGTCAGCGAGGCCAACAAGGGCATCTGGTCGTCCGGACATCGCAACATCCAGTCGGCCGCCTTCAATCCCTGGACCGGCCAGCTGTGGACCATCGAGCACGGCACGGACGGCGGCGACGAGCTGAACATCCCACAGGCCGGCAAGGACTATGGCTGGCCGACCATCGCCTACGGCATGGAGTACGACGGCAAGCCGATCGGCGAGGGCCTGACCGCCAAGGCGGGGCTGGAGCAACCGGTCTACTACTGGGACCCGGTCATCGCCCCCTCGGGCCTGGCCTTCTATGACGCGACGCTGTTTCCGGCCTGGAAGGGCAGCCTGTTCGTCGGCGGCCTGTCGAGCAAGAAGCTGGTCCGCCTGACCCTGGACGGCGACAAGGTTGTGGGCGAGGAATGGCTGTTGCAGGACCTGGACGAACGCATCCGCGATGTGCGGGTGGGTCCCGAGGGCGCGGTCTATGTGGTGACCGACAACGCCAAGGGTCGGGTGCTGAAGATCGTGCCGAAGAAGTAGCTGGCAGCGTTCACTCTCCGCCGTCCACATTCAACCGTCATGGTCGGACTTGTTCCGACCACCCATGCGTGGTGCGTCAGCCGGCGTCCTGCGTGTTTCGACACGCGCCTTCGGCGCTGCTCAGCATGACGTGGATGGGCAGTCTTTGAGAACGTCATCCTGAGCAGCCTGCGCAGCAGGCGTGTCGAAGGACGCACGGCGAAGGCGGTGTTCATGGGTGGTCGGAACAAGTCCGACCATGACGGGGTGAGGTGATGTGGCGGCTCAGAGAAGCTTCCCCGCCACCGCCTCCCCCACCGCTAGGGACGACGTCAGCCCGGGGCTTTCGATGCCGAACAGGGCGACCAGGCCCTCGATGCCGTGCACGTCCGCCCCGTCGATGCGGAAGTCCGGCTGCGGCTCGCCGGGGCCGTGGAGCTTGGGGCGGATGCCGGCGTAGTCGGGCGACAGCAGGGTCTCGTCCAGCGCCGGCCAGAAGCGGCGGATGTAGGCGGCGAACTCGGCGCGGCGGGCCGGGTCGACGGAATAGTCCTCCGTCTCCACGAACTGCAGGTCCGGGCCGAACACCGCCTGGCCGCCGAGGTCCTTGCGGTAGTGGGTGCCGAGCGCGCCGTGGATGGGCGGCGGATAGACCAGCCGCTCGAACGGCGCCTTCGCCTGCAGCCGGAAATAGACACCCTTGCCGTAGTGGCCGGCCGGGATCTGGCCCGCCGGATAGCCCTCGATGTCGGCCGCCACGGCCTGGGCCGAGAGGCCCGGCGCGGTGACCAGCAGCCGGCAGGTCAGGTCGGTCGGGGCCTCGCCGCCGGCCCGGACGCGGAAGCCGCCGCCGGGCAGCCGCGTCGCGCCCTCGAACGGGGTGGCGGTGACCACCGCGCCGCCGGCCGCCTCGATCTCACCGACCAGGGCCAGCATGTAGCCGTGGCTGTCGAAGACGCCGCTCTGCGGCGACAGCAGGGCACCGTGGCAGGACAGGCCCGGCTCCAGCGCCATGGCCTGGGCGGCGGTCAGGACCTCCATGCCCTCCACGTCGTTGGTGCGGGCCTGCTCGAGAATGACGTCGAGCCGGGCGACCTCCTCGGGGGCCGTGGCCACCACCAGCTTGCCGCACTTGCGGTAGTCGACGTGGTGGCTGTCGAGGAAGGCGTAGAGCATCCGCCGGCCCTGCACGCACAGCCGCGCCTTCAGCGAGCCGGTCGCATAGTAGAGCCCGGCGTGGATGACCTCGGAGTTGCGCGACGAGACGCCCTGCCCAAAGGCCGGCACCTTCTCCAGCACGGCGACGGTCAGGCCGCGCCGCGACAGCGCATAACCGGTGGCGAGGCCCACCGCCCCGGCCCCGACCACGACGGCGTCGAAATCGAACTCGCTCATGACCCTGCCCTAGCATGCCGACGGCCGACGCCAAGGTCCGGAACCACACCGTCGGTACTGTTTTCGCAAACCTGGCGGCGGGTCGCAGACCCCGCGCACTCGCCATCTATGGGCCAAGGCGCCGGAAACGTTGCGCATTTCCGCTTGCCCGGACTCCCCGACCATGGGTCTTCTAGAGGGCTGACGGGCGTGGCCGTAAAAGGTCGCCACACCAAAGGAGACACTCCCCATGTCCTTCGACATCGCCACCACCGCGCCGCTGAGCGGCGCCAGTCCCGCCGCCGCCGCCCTCTACAGCGACGCCCTCGCCGGCTTCCAGTGCTTCGTCGGCGACCCGGTCACCGCCCTCGCCCAGGCCACGCAAGATAGCCCGCGCTTCGTCATGGCCCATATGCTCAACGCCTACCTGATGCTCAGCGGCACCGACGCAGAGGCCGTTCCGGTCGCCGCCGCCGCGCACGCCGCCGTGGTCGGGGCGCCGATGAACGAGCGCGAGGCCGGGCACGTTGCCGCCGTCGGCGCCATGCTGCAGGGCGATCTGCGCGGCGCGGCCCGCGTCCTCGAGGACGTCGCCATCGCCTATCCGCGCGACGCCCTGGCCCTGCAGGCCGGTCAGCTGACCGACTTCCTGCTCGGCGAGTCCCGCATGCTGCGCGACCGCATCGGCCGCGCCCTGCCCGTCTGGGACCGCTCCATGCCGGGCTTCCACGCCATCCAGGGCATGCTGGCCTTCGGGCTGGAAGAGACCGGCCTCTATGACCGCGCCGAGGCCGCCGGCCGCCTGGCCATCGAGCTGGAGCCGCGCAACGGCTGGGCCCAGCACGCCGTCGCTCACGTGCTGGAAATGCAGGACCGCCGCGAGGACGGCGTCGACTGGATGCGCCAGGACATCAAGCGCTGGACGCACGAGAGCTTCTTCGCCGTCCACAACTGGTGGCACCTGGCCCTGTTTCACCTCGGCCTGGGCGAAACCGCGGAAGTCCTCGACCTCTATGATGGTCCGATCTGGGGCGCCCGCTCGACCCTGGCCTTCGACATGGTCGACGCCTCGGCGCTGCTGTGGCGCCTGCATCTGCTGGGCGTCGATGTCGGCGACCGCTGGCAGCCGCTGGCCCAGAGCTGGCAGGCGGCCTCGGGCGGCGAGAGCACCTACGCCTTCAACGACGCCCACGCGGCGATGGCCTATGCCGGCGTCGGCGACCGGGCGGCGCTCAGCGCGCTGAAGGCGGCTCAGGGACGCGCTATCGCCGGCCCCGGCGACAACGCCTTCTTCGTGGGCGAGGTCGGCGCGCCGGTGGTGAACGGCATCGCCGCCTTCGCCGACGGCGACTGGAAGGGCGCGGTCGAGGCGCTGCGTCCGGTGCGCAACCGGGCCGGCCGCTTCGGGGGCAGCCACGCGCAGCGTGACATCATCGACCTGACCCTGATCGAGGCGGCCCGCCGCGCCGGCGACACCGCCCTCTACAGCGCCCTGACCGCCGAGCGCGACGCCGCCCGGCCGCTGGGACCCAAGGCGGCGACACTCGACAAGGTCGCCTGACCGGTCTGTCGGCCGGAAGACAGGGGGGCCGGTCCTTCGCGAGAGGGACCGGCCCTTCCGCCTATGCGCCCCACTCGGCCCAAAGCGTCGCCTCGTCGGCCCTGGCGACCTTCACCGAGGCGTCCTTGATGTGGCCAAAGCCGCGGATCTGCTGCGGGACGGCCGCGATGCGGGCGGCCAGCGGCAGGCGCTCGGAGGTCAGGCCGCCGAGGATGCGGTCGAGCTGCGCCTCGTAGGAAGTAATCAGGCCGCGCTCCATCCTGCGCTCCTCGGTCATGCCGAAGACGTCCAGCGGACCGCCGCGCAGGCCCTTCATCCTGGTCAGCACGGGGAAGACCAGCTCGAGCATCCAGCCGCCCAGCGCGATCTTCTTCGGCTTCCCGTCCGGGCCCTTCGGCGCGATCAGCGGCGGGGACATCCAGACCTTGGCCTTGCCGCCCTTGAAGGTCCCGGCCAGTTCGGCCGCGAACCGGCCGTCGGTGTAGAGGCGGGCGACCTCGTACTCGTCCTTGTAGGCCATCAGCTTGTAGAGGTTGATGGCCACGGCGCGGGTCAGGGCGTCGCCGGCGTTCAGGGCGGCCTCGGCGGCCCGCACCTGGTCGACCCGCTTGCGGTAGCGGGCGGCGTAGGCGCCGTCCTGGTAGGCGGTCAGCTCGGCCGTGCGCTTCTCGATCAGGTCGGCGAGCGGCATGGTCTCCGGCGTCGGCGTCGAGTCTTCGGGCAGGCCCCGGAACTCCGGATCCATCGCCGCCTTCCGGCCGACCTCGAAGGCCTGCAGGTTGGACTCATAGTCGACGCCGTTCAGTTTGATGGCCCGATAGAGCGCGCGGCTGGAGACCGGGATCACGCCCTTCTGCCAGGTGAAGCCCAGCATGATCATGTTGGCGTAGATGCCGTCGCCCAGCTTGTGCTCGGCCAGGGCTTGGGAGGGGCAGGCCTCGTAGCTCTTCGTCGCCGCCGTGATCCGGCGGGCCATGCGGGCGGTGTCGAAGCGGACGTCCCGGTTGGTGACGAAATCGGCGGTGGGCGAGAAGTCGGCGTTGCCGAACGCCCGCGTCACCTTCTTGGAGAACAGCGCCAGGCCGTCGGGGCTGGCCGCGACGAGCAGGTCGCAGGCGATCAACACGTCGGTCGTCGCCGCCGGCACGCGGCCGCCCACGACCGTGTCCTCGCGCTCGCCGATCTTCACGTGGCTGAACACCGAGCCGCCCTTCTGGGCCAGACCGGTCATGTCGACGACGCTGGCGGCGCGGCCGTCGATGTGGGCGGCCATGGCCAGGATCGAGGCGACGGTGGTCACGCCGGTGCCGCCGATGCCGGTGAAGACGATGCGGCGCACACCCTCCAGCGGCTCGAACTCGGGCAGCGGCGTGGCGTCGGCGGTCAGGGCCGCCATCTTCGTCGTGGTGGCGTTCTCCGCCCCCTCCAGGGTGATGAACGACGGGCAGAAGCCGTCGACGCAGCTGTAGTCCTGGTTACAGGTCGACTGGTTGATCTTCCGCTTGCGGCCGAACTCGGTGTTCAGCGGCTCGACCGAGACGCAGTTGCTCTTCTTGCTGCAGTCGCCGCAGCCTTCGCAGACCAGCGGGTTGATGAACACGCGCTGCGGCGCCTTGGCCATGGTCCCGCGCTTGCGGCGGCGGCGCTTCTCGGTGGCGCAGGTCTGGTCGTAGAGCAGGACAGTGACGCCCTCGGTCTCACGCAGCGCGCGCTGGACCTTCATCAGCTCGCCGCGGGGGTGGACCTCCACGCCGGGCGCCAGATCCCTGACGCCCTCGTAGCGGGCGACGTCGTCGACGACGATGACGGTCTTCCTCACGCCCTCGGCCGCCAGCTGGCGGGTGATCTGCGCCGGGGTGAAGCCGCTTTCGGCCGCCTGGCCGCCGGTCATGGCCACCGCGTCGTTGAACAGCAGCTTGTAGGTGATGTTGGCCTTCGCCGCGATCGCGCCGCGGATCGCCAGCGAACCGGAGTGGTTGTAGGTGCCGTCGCCCAGGTTCTGGAAGACGTGCTTTTCGGTGGTGAACGGCGCCGCGCCGACCCAGGTCAGCCCCTCGCCCCCCATGTGGGTGTTCAGGTCGGTCGACGGGTCGTTGAAGCTGGCCATGTAGTGGCAGCCGATGCCGGCCAGGGCGCGGGACCCCTCCGGCACGCGGGTCGAGGTGTTGTGCGGGCAGCCCGAGCAGAAGAAGGGCTTGCGCTGCTGGTCGGCGGCCAGGCTGACGGCGGCGACGCCCGAGGCGGACACGCGGTCGATGTAGCTCTGGGCCCGTTCCTTGTGCGGCCCGGCCGGCAGACGGTCGTAGAGGTCCAGCGCGATGGCGGCGACGGAAAGTGAGCCGGTATCCTCCATCAGCGGCAGGCCATGCTCGTCCTTCTTGCCGATGACGGTGGGACGGGCGTGGGCCGGCAGGTCATAGAGGGCGGCGCGGGCCTGGGGCTCGATCAGGGCGCGCTTGTGCTCGATGACCATCAGGGTCTCGAGACCGGCGGCGAAGGCCCGCAGACCCTGCGGCTCCAGCGGCCAGGGCATGCCGACCTTGTAGATCGAGACGCCGAGGGCGGCGGCCTCGTCCAGGGTGATGCCCATGGCCTGGAAGGCTTCCAGCACGTCCTTGTAGGCCTGGCCCTGGCAGACGATGCCCAGGCGCGGACGCGGCGAGGCCAGCACCACCCGGTCGATGTTGTTGGCCCGGGCGAAGGCGAGGGCGGCCGGGAGCTTGTGGTTGCGGAGACGGGTTTCCTTCTCCAGCGGCTGGTCCTTGGTGCGGATGTGCAGGCCGCCGGGCGGCATCGGGAAGTTGTCGGGGATCACCACCTTGTGGCGGTCCAGCGACACGTCGATGGTCACACCGCTGTCCATGGTGTCGGCCAGCGCGATCAGCCCGACCCACAGGCCGCTGAAGCGCGACATGGAGAGACCCAGGATGCCGTAGTCCAGCACCTCCTGAACGTCGGCCGGCGACAGCACCGGCATCTCGAAGTCCTGGAAGGCGAACTCCGACTGGCTGGGCAGGGTCGAGGACTTGCAGTTGTGGTCGTCGCCGGCCACGGCCAGCACGCCGCCCTTCGGCATGACGCCGGCGAAGTTGGCGTGCTTGAAGACATCGCCGGTGCGGTCGACGCCAGGCGCCTTGCCGTACCACATGGCGCTGACGCCGTCGTACTTCGCGCCCGGGAACAGGTTGGCCTGCTGGCTGCCCCAGACGGCGGTCGCGGCCAGATCCTCGTTGAGGCCTTCCTGGAAGACCACCTCGTGCTTCTTCAACAGCTTGCCGGCCCGCGCCGCCTGCTGGTCGAGCCCGCCCAGCGGCGAGCCGCGATAGCCCGAAATATAGCCGGCCGTGTTCAGCCCGTCGCGCTCGTCGAGGCGTCGACGGTCAAGCATCACCCGGATCAGAGCCTGCACGCCGGTTATGAACGCGCGGCCGTCTTCGAGAAGATATTTGTCGTCTAGCGTCACTTCCTGGTGCCGCATTGAAAAATCTTTCCCTTGGCGGTCGTTCTTCGGCTTGCAAGATCATATAAGCACGGCGAAATTGCTTGCCAAAGCCGTGCCCCTTTCACAGGGGCGTTCGGCACGATCGGGGCGCGTAATGGCCAATTGGGGGAAAAAGGTTTGTCCGAGCAGCTAGACGCGGTTGACGCAAAGATTCTCGATCTCATCCAGCATGACGCCAGCCTGTCCGTCGCCGAAATCGCCGAGCGCGTCGGCCTGTCGTCCAGCCCCTGCTGGCGCCGGATCAAACGCCTTGAGGACGCGGGCATCATCCAGCGCCGGGTGACGATCCTGGACCGCGAGCAGCTGGGTCTGCGCTTCGAGGTCTACTGCACCGTCAAGCTGTCGCTGCCGACCAAGGAGAACCTCGAACTGTTCGAGTCCAACGTCGTGAAATGGGCGGAGGTCACCCAGTGCGCCACGGTCACCGGCGCCGCCGACTACGAGCTGCGCATCGTCACCCGCGACATGCACGCCTTCGACGACTTCCTGCGCGACAAGATCCTGTCGCTGGGCCTGGTCTCCAACATCGAGAGCCGGATCGTCATCCGGGGCGTCAAGAACACCACCGCCGTCCCCCTCGGCATGGTCAGCCCCTATGTCAGCCCGCACGGCTAGGACCGCGCTGACGGCGCTGGCGGCGATCTTCTTGATCGCGGCCGAGGCGCCGGAAACCCGGCTTGAGCAGTACCAGCGGCTGCGGCGCGACGGCGGCGCCGCCGTTCAGGCCGGCGATCTGGCCAGGGCTGAAGCCGCGCTGGAGCAGGCGCTGACGCTCTATCCCGATGTCTCCGGCTCCTACATCCGGCTGGCGCGCGTCCAGGCAGCGGCCGGGAAGCGCGGCGAAGCGCTCGCCAATGTCGAGGCCTACGCC
Organism: Caulobacter sp.; assembly: GCA_031426695.1. Classification (GTDB taxonomy): domain Bacteria; phylum Pseudomonadota; class Alphaproteobacteria; order Caulobacterales; family Caulobacteraceae; genus Caulobacter. The sequence goes on along the minus strand of JASJPM010000008.1, from coordinate 7,024 downwards.
CGCATGGGCCAGCTCTATGACGTGCCGGGCGACCCGGCCCTCAAGGACCTGACCGCCGTGCCCGGCTGGGCCGACGTCGCGGCGCTGTTCGACCGCAACAGGACGGCCTTCGGCGAACTCACCGAGGTCGGCTCGGTCACCGGCGATCCCGAGTTCATCGGCGAGGGCCTGGCCCATGATGGCGCGGGCTGGCTGCTGAGCACCGTCTCCGGTCGCACCATCGTGCGGCTCGGCGCTCGGGAGGCGATGCCCTTCCTCAAGGCGGACACGGGAACCGGCGCGATCTTCGGCATGGCCGCGGATCGCGAAAGGGGCGTGCTCTGGGCAGCCGAGGCCTGGGGCGCGGATATCCCCGGCGGATCGGGCCCGTCGAAGACCGGTCTTCTGAAAATCTCGCTGTCCGACGGCCGCATCCTGGCGCGCTTCCTCCTGCCGGAGGATGGCGGCAAGCATCAATTCGGGGACGTCGTCCTGACCTCCGACGGAACGGTCTACGCCACGGACTCGACCGGCGGCGGCCTCTGGCGACTGAAGGCCGGCGGCGTGAGGTTGGAACAGGTGGTCGCGCCCGGCGCCTTCGCCTCGCCGCAGGGCATGGCGATCTGCCCCGGCGAGGGCGCGATGGTGGTCGCCGACTATTCCACCGGCCTGCACCGGGTCGATCTGAAGACCGGCCAGACCGCGCCACTCACGGGACTGCGGACCGGCATGTCCGGGACGGACGGCCTCGTCGTCGCGCCCGGCGTCGACTACGGCCTGCGCAACGCCTCGCCCCTTCCGATGGCCGTGATCGCCACCCAGAACGGCGTCCTGCCCCAACGGGTCTTGCTGCTGCGGATCAGCGCCGATTGCGACGAGGTCGAAGGCGCCGACCTGGTGGCCGCCAACCTCCCGGGCCTCGACGACATCACTCTTGCCGCCGTCGACGGAAGCGAGGTCGTGTTCGTCGGCCACGCCCGCTGGGCCGACCGCGACCCGGACGGCAAGCTGGCCCTGCCAGCGCCGCCGCCGATCCGCGTGTTCAGGGCGACGCTGCCGAGGACGAGCTTCTAGCCTCGCCCCCTTTCGCTCCCGTTGGCGAGAGGCCATTCTGGCCGCTCGCCAGCCCGTGGAGCCCGCCATGATCGACCTCGTCATAGACCAGCGGCGCAAGGATCTGGGCGGGTTCGAGGTGGGGCGGGTGCTGCCCTGGCCCGCGCGGCGGACCGTCGGCCCCTTCATCTTCTTCGACCACATGGGCCCGGCGCAGTTCCAGCCCGGCTTTGGCCGCGAGGTGGACGTGCGACCCCATCCGCACATCGGCCTGTCGACGCTGAGCTATCTGTTCGAGGGGGCGATGACCCATCGCGACAGCGTCGGTTCCGAGATCGTCATCCGTCCTGGCGAGGTCAACTGGATGACCGCCGGCAGCGGCATCACCCATTCCGAACGCTTCGAGGACCTGCGCCGCGACGGCGGCCGCATGGACGGCATCCAGACCTGGCTGGCCCTGCCGGTCGAGCATGAGGAGGCCGCGCCCGCCTTCTCGCACCATGAGGGCCCCGACGATCTTCCCTTCTACGAAGGCGGCGGCATGGCCGCGCGGCTGATCGCCGGCAAGGCGTTCGGCGCGGAGGCGAAGGTGCCGGTCTTCTCGCCCTGCTTCTATGTGCATTGGGAGCTGGCCGCAGGGGCGAAGGCCGCCCTGCCCGCCGAGTATCCCGAACGGGCGGCCTATGTCGCCCGGGGCAGCGTCGAGATCGACGGCCAGACCCTGAACACAGGCCAGATGGCCGTGTTCGCGCCGGGCGAGACGATCGCCTTCACCGCGCTGGAGCCGTCGACGGTCATGCTGCTGGGCGGCGAGCCGATCGGCCCGCGCTTCATCGAGTGGAACTTCGTCTCCTCAAGCAAGGACCGCATCGAGCAGGCCAAGGCCGACTGGCGGGCCGGCCGCATGAAGCTGCCGGACCTGGACCACGACGAGTTTATTCCGCTGCCTTAGACCCGGTTGGCGGTCCGGGGCGCCGAGCCGGCTGCAGGAAGAGCATGAAGCGCGCCAGCGGCCGCTTGAAGAGCAGCAGGTAGGCGACATGTCCGCCGACGAGGAACATCAGGAGGTTGCCGAGGAGCTCGTGAACCTCTTCGACCGCCTCGCCGCCCTCGTCATGACCCTCGCCCCTGCCGCCGCGACGCTCGCCGTCCTCCTCGTCGTCGTCGCCGCGGAGGATCGGGAGCTCCGGGGTCGCGGTCTGCGCCTGCTGACGTAGCTCGGTGCGGCCGAGGCCGAACGTCCGCCCCTTGTCGAGCGCGATGCCGGTCCCGGTGACCCCGATGACGCAGATGGCGATGCCCAGCAGGAGCGCGCCACTGATGGCCGGGTGGGTGAAGACCGAGCCCAGCTTGAGGCCGTGGAAGTGCGGATAGAAGCGCATCAGGCCCAGCTGCGGCGCGCCGGTGAGCGCCAGGACCAGTCGCACGAGGATCATCGCGGCCACGCCATAGCCCAGCCAGCTGTGCACATGCCCCCACTCCGGACTGAGGAAGGCGAGCACGACCAGAAGGGCCAGGAGGGCGTGATAGGCCCTCAGTCGGTGCATGGCGTTCATGGAAGAACTTTCGGGTTGCGGTTCGGGGCATGGCGCGGACGGCCCCATGACGCCTCGGTCACACCAGACGCCGCGCGAACGCAAGCAGATCAGGCCGCGCGCTGTTATGCATTGGCCTGGATCAATGGACGCCACATCCGGGGCGTTGCGCGATCAACCGACTTGCGCCGGCCATAATTGCGATCCATTCTCATCTTGAGCGATAAAGCTTGGAGGTGGGGATGGTTCTGCGCAGCGTCGGCCCGGTGCTCATCGCGATCCTGATGCGCGGCGAACGGCCGGAGGAGCCCGTGACAGACTGGCTGTTGCACGGTCCATCGGACTCCGAAGTGGTGCAGGCCGCCGATGCGGCCTTGCCCGGGATCGCGCTGCTAGCCGCGGAATAGAGCCTGCCAAATGATCAATCTGGCCGCCGGATACACGCAACAGGGATAGAATTCGCCCCACAGGCGAACCGCAAACTCTGATGGTTAACGAGTGCTTGCCAGTCTCCCGGCCCTCGACTAACCATGTTCTACGAGTGCTCTGGGGGCACTGTTCAGGTTCCGTCGTGGACCATTCGGAGGCGGGAATATGCGCAAGATCATGGTGGCGGTGACGACCGCCTTGCTGGCCAGCGCCGGCGCAAGTAGCGCGATGGCGGGCGGCCCGCCGCCGGGACCGCTTCCCGGACCGCCGGCGCCGTGGCACGGCTGCACCGAGGCCCCTCACGCCGACGGCGGGGAATGCCCGTGCCGGATTCATCGCCAGTTCTACACCCCCGGCCCGGCCTGGAGCGTGAGCGCCTCGGGCGGCCCCGGCATCTACATCACCTCTCCGCCGGTCTCGGTTCCGTCCGGCCGCATCGACGTCAAGGGTCCGCCGATCTACGTCGAAGCCCCGCCGATCCGCGTCGAGCCGGTCCAGATCTACATCCGGTCGCCGGACGTTCGCGTGAAGCCGTCGCGCGTGACGGTCGAGCCGCCGCAAGTCCACTTCGAGGGCTGCCCCGAGGGCTCCACCGGCTGCGGACCGGCCGACTAGACCTTACGGTTTAGCGACCAGACGAAACAGGCCCGCGCCGGTTCACCCGGCGCGGGCCTTGTCGTTTCGGGTGATTGACGACGGCGCGGACACCGCAGGCCTGGCCCGAGTCTGGCGCTACTTCTTCTCCGCCGGCTTGTCCGCCGGTTTCTCCGTCGGTTTGTCCGTCGGCTTCTCTGGCGCTTTGTCCGCCGGCTTGTCGGCAGCGCTATCCGCCGCGCAGAATTCGCGGATCTCCCGGGCCAGCGCCAGATCGCCGCCCTGCAGGGCCGCGCCGACCGCGTCCGGACAGCGGCCGTCGGCGACCAGGGTGGTGACCTTCAGGCGCAGGGTGGCCCGCGTCTCGGCCGCCGCCTTGAGCTCCTTGGCCTCCTTGCGGTCGCCCGGCGTACACAGCGACATCCAGGACGCGTCGGCGCAACGGCGGATCAGCTTGGCCTGGCGGGTCTCTTCCTTGGTAAGCGCGGCCTCCGGCTTCGACCGGGGGTCAGGCAGCCGTGTCGCGACCGTCGGCGGGACCAGCTCGACCGCGCTTTCCTCGGCCCGGTAGCGGCACACCCAGCCGGTATTCTCGAACACGCAGGACTGCAGCGTGGCCGGACTATCCTGGGCGAGCAGCGCCAGAGTCATGGCGAGTGAGGTCAGCACCGGTTCCACCACGGTTTCAGGAGTTCGATCATGGCACGATCACCCCCCGGGCGTAACCCTGACCCGCGTTCAACGAGCAGAGATCAAGCCTTCAGCGCCTTGCGGGCCGACAGGGCGTACTCGACGCCGGTCCAGACGGTGACCACCGTGGCCAGCGCCAGCACGCCATGGGCGGTCAGGAAGGCCCGGCCGATCAGCTCGGCGTCCTCCGGCAGACCCCAGGCCCGCCAGCCGAACACGAACAGCTCCGCGGCCAGCGCCACCAGCTGCAGCGTGGTCTTCCACTTGGCGAGCGTGGTCACCGGCAGCTTCAGTCCCTTGGGCGCCAGGGTCTCGCGCAGGGCGCTGACCGAGAACTCCCGGAACAGGATCAGGCCGCCGGCCAGGGCGACGATCCAGTTGCCCAGCGCCGCGATGCCGACGACCATCCCGGCCACCAGCACCTTGTCGGCGATCGGGTCGAGGATGGCGCCCAGCGTGCTGGTCGCGTCGAAGCGGCGGGCCAGCCAGCCGTCGAGGAAGTCGGTCACGGCCGCGATCAGGAACCCCCAGAAGGCGAAGAAGTACAACGCCTGCTGGATGGCCGCCGGCTCCTGCGCCGAGACCATGGCCCAGCGGTAGACCGGCGACACCGGCATCAGCCCGATCAGGGCAAGGAACACGAACAGCGTCAGCACCAGTCGCGCGCCGGTCAGGATGTTGGGAAGCGATTTCATGAGCGCACCATAGCGTCTGAACGCGTCACTTGCGGAAAAAGTCATGGATGCGCTGCGCCAGCGGTCCGCTGACGCCGTCGACCTTCATCAGATCGTCCACCGAAGCCTTGCCGACCTCGCGGGCCGAGCCGAACGCGTGCAGCAGCGCCTTCTTGCGGCCGGGGCCGACGCCGTCGATCTCGTCGAGCGGATTGCGCTTCATCTCCGCCGTGCGCTTGGCCCGGTGGGTGCCGATGGCGAAGCGGTGCGCCTCGTCGCGCAGCCGCTGCAGGTAGTAGAGCACCGGGCTCTTGGGCTCGAGCATGAAGGGCGTCTTTCCCGGCATGAAGAACCGCTCCAGCCCGGCGTCGCGGTCCGGGCCCTTGGCCACCCCGACCACGGCGATGTCGTCGACGCCCAGGTCGGCCATCACCTCCAGCACCGCGTCCAGCTGGCCCTTGCCGCCGTCGATCAGCACCAGGTCTGGCCGGGCGCTGTCGTCGCCGCCCTCCTCTTCCTTGACCAGGCGGGCGAAGCGGCGGCGCAGCACCTCCTTCATCATGCCGTAGTCGTCGCCGGGGGTGAGCTCGGTCCCCTTGATGTTGAACTTTCGGTACTGGTTCTTCTGGAAGCCCTCGGGCCCGGCCACGATCATGCCGCCGACGGCGTTGGTCCCCATGATGTGGCTGTTGTCGTAGACCTCGATCCGCTCCGGCGGCGCCTCCAGCCCGAAGGCCTCGGCCACCCCGGCCAGCAGCTTGCCCTGGGCCGAGCCCTCGGCCATGCGCCGACCCAGCGCCTCGCGGGCGTTCAGCGTCGCCTGCTCGACCAGTCCCTTCTTCTCGCCGCGCTGCGGCCGGGCGATCTCGACCCGGCGGCCGGCCTTCATGCTGAAGGCCTCGCCGAGCAGCTCATGTTCGTGCGGCTGGACGTTGACCAGGATCTGCCGCGGCAGCGGCCGGTCGTCGTAGAACTGACCGAGGAAGGCGCTCATCACCTCCGCGTCGCTGTCGCTCTTGTCGACCCGCGGGAAGTAGGCGCGGTTGCCCCAGTTCTGGCCGGCGCGAAAGAAGAACACCTGGACGCAGGCCTGACCGCCCTCGGCGAACAGCGCGAAGACGTCAGCCTCGTCGACCGTCTCGGGGTTGACCTGGGTCTCCTGGCTGACCGCCGACAGGGCGCGGATGCGGTCGCGCAGCCGGGCGGCGCGCTCGAACTCCAGCTCGTCGCTGGCCGCCTGCATCTCCGCCGACATCCGCGCCATCACCGCCCGGCTCTTGCCGCGCAGGAAGGCCTCGGCCTCCTCGACCAGCTTCGCGTAGTCCTCCAGCGCGATCAGGCCGGTGCAGGGCGCGGCGCAGCGGCGGATCTGGTGCAGCATGCAGGGCCGGGTGCGGCTCTCGTAGACGCTGTCGGAACAGGACCGCAGCAGGAAGGCCTTCTGCAGGGTATTCAGCGTGCGGTTCACCGCCCCGGCGCTGGCGAACGGCCCGAAGTAGTCGCCCTTGATGGTGTGCGCCCCGCGATGCTTGCGCAGCTGGGCGGCCGGGTGCTCGCGGCGGATGACGATCTCGGGGAAGCTCTTGTCGTCGCGCAGCAGCACGTTGAAGCGCGGCTTCATCTGCTTGATCAGGTTGATCTCGAGCAGCAGGGCGTCGGTCTCGGTCCGCACCGAGACGAACTCCATCGCCCGGGTCAGGTCGACCATGTGGGCGATGCGGTTGGTGTGGAACCGGCCTTGTGCGTACTGGATCACCCGCTTCTTCAAGCTGCGAGCCTTGCCGACATAGAGCACCTCGCCGCCCTCGCCGATCATCCGGTACACGCCCGGCGCGTCCGGCAGACGCCGGGCATGGTCGGCGATCAGGGCGGCGCCGGTGAGGGCTGGGGCGGGAGGTGCTTCGGTCACGGCGGGGAATATAGGGGAGTCGGCGGCGGAGATGCAGTGCATGTCCCCGCCATGAGGCCGTGCGTCCTTCGCGACGCGGCCTGCGGCCGCTCCTCAGGATGACGAAGGTTGGTGGGCGGCCCTACAAAGCTCGTCAGGGTGAGGAGCGAGCTCTTGGGCGA